>JBGAWQ010000046.1:0-21383 GCA_044227555.1 Saprospiraceae bacterium
AATCCGTGTCAACGTGATGTCATCCAAAAATCCCATTTCATTCTGTCGCCTCCCACAAATCCGTGTCAACGTGATGTCATCCAAAAATCCCATTTCATTCTGTCGCCTCCCACAAATCCGTGTCAACGTGATGTAGGAACGCAATGCATTGCGTTCCTACATCACGTTGACCATCCGCGGAGCCTCCATTAGGTTACGGTTCCGGGATTTAACATTTCTCTATGTTTAAAACAAATCCCCGATCCTTGTTCGTCCACCACCGAAATGTGGACCATTTTCTGACCCTTTCGCATTCTCACATCGATGAAATTGACCACGATCATCAAAAATCCGGTCCTGATCTGTACCGAATGACGCTACGCCGCTCAAATAATCATACTCCTGATGATATTCATTATTTTACCCTCTTATGAAACAACCTCAAACCCTCTTTATACTCCTCGTATTACTATGTTTCATCCCTGGAATAAACGCCCAGGATCTGCATCTTACTTCTGAACACAAAACCAAAACCTTTGAAACCGGAACTTTCATTGAAGTCATCACCCCTTCACCAGGCATTGCTCCTTGTGAAAAATGTTCCTACAATGTCCTGAGAGGGAAATTGGTTTCCTACCAAAATGGACTATTGACGCTACAGCTCTTTGGGAAAAAAGAAGTACTCACCCAGGATGGTACGACGCTAGGTTACCGGATCACGAATTATACCAAAGAAATGATGCCATCCAATTTTGAAGTCGCAAAAGGAGATATACTGTCCGTTAAACAAATCGGCAAAAAGAAAATGAAAGATCGTACGACCGGTGAAACCATTGCGACTTGCCTGGGTTTGCTCGGGCTGGGCCACCTGGCGTCCATCCCTTTTGCCGGTGAAAACGGAGACCTCCTGGCAGGCATCGGGGCAGCTGAAGTTCTGGTTGCCGTGGCTATTGGTGCCAGTTCGTCTCCTAATACCTATGTGACCAATGTCAAATGTCCGGACCGGGGAAAATCCACCGACAAAATCTGGATGTTGGAGTAATTCCCGATCTTTGCCCTCCCCCACTGAAATATTGAACAATTTTTAGCTTTTTCGCATTAATACATCCATGGAATCGACCACGGCCATCAAAAATCCGGTACTCATCTATACCGAACAAACCCCTAATCCTGAGTCACTTAAGTTTGTGACCAATCGGATGCTCTATAGCGGCACCGCGGACTTCCGCACCCGCGAACTGGCAGATACCTACAGCCCGCTGGCTGCGGCACTGTTTGACCTGCCTTATGTCAAGTCAGTGTATATCTGCAACAACTTCGTCACCCTCACCAAGGAGATGAATTATTCCTGGGATGACCTGATGATCCGCACCAAGGACTTTATCAAAGCCTGGGTAGCCGAAGACAAACCCGTCATCCTCGAAGGTTTTGCGGAAGCCATGACCGCTCTCGAAGAACAACGGCACTCCGAAACAAATTACAGCGAAGATGACGGCGAAATGGTGAAACGCATCCGCGAACTCATCGACACCTACGTCAAGCCCGCAGTCGAAATGGACGGCGGCAATATCGAATTCAAATCCTATCACGACGGCGTGGTGACCCTCACCATGCAAGGCGCCTGCAGCGGCTGCCCTTCCAGTACCGTCACCCTGAAGTCCGGCATCGAAGCGATGCTCAAGCGGATGATCCCTCAAGTGAAGGAGGTTGTTCAAGAAATGGGTTAAGCAGAGAGCATAGAGCATAGGGCAAATCTTAGCACAGCGAAGATTCCGCAAGGACATTCATAGATTAAACGAGATCAACTGGGCACTCAATAAGCTCTATAACCTCTATAAACCTATAACCTTTAAGCCCCTAAGCCTTTAAACTCTAAGCCCTAAACTATTCTACAGACATCATTAGCTCAAAGTACTGCACTGACGTGCAGTAGATGAAGGCTTCCGCAAACTGGGAGCTTTTGCGATACATCGCCGCGCGGTAGCGGTTGAGGCTCATAGCCGCATCGAGATAATCCAGTTCCTTGAGTTGACTGGCATGCTCCATCAATGCGTTTTTCTTGGCTTCGACGACATTGGAGATATTGACCAGGCGGTTGGGGATCAGCGGGGTCCATACTTCGTAGGCACAGATAGTGGCGCTCTTGACGAGATTGTTTTTGAGGAGGATATTGGCGGCGTAATGGTCGCGATGGGTTTCGATAAAAGACGGGAGGTAGATAATGTCCGGATCAGCCCTTTGCAGGATGTCCCTGAAGTCATAGTTGGTACCGGATTGGTTGATGAGGTCCCCATCCCGGAGATGGAGATGGTGAAGGTTTTCTTCCGGCACATCGAGGTGTCCCGCGGACCGGACGGCTTCCACCCTGCGCAGTTCAGCACATTTGATAGGGTTCATGTTTTTGATGCCGCGCTCTCCATCGGTGAGGTAGAGGATGGAGACGGTGTGGCCTAATTGGCGATGCAGGCGTACAGTGCCGCCGCAACCTATGACTTCGTCGTCAGGGTGAGGGGCGATGACCAGAACTCGTTGCCCTTCCGGCTTTTCCACCATGGACAGCCCAGAAAAAATAGATTTTACTTTTTGAGAAAGGAAAAATAAAAGTCGTAGGTCATCCTTCTTTACCACGAGAGCATTGCTTTATAGAGATCTGTGATGGGTTGTTGCGAGGCATTGTAGGCTTCCAGTCTGATATCCTCGCGGGCCGTCTTTGAAATTCGCCGCAATATTACATCATCACGGATGATTTCCACCACTTTCTCCGCCAGTTTTTCCGGGGTGTGGGTATCGACCAAAAATCCATTAATACCATCCTTGCACCACCGGTCGGTCCCCGAATTGCGGAAAGCCATCACGGGGATCCCACTGGCCTGCGCTTCCAATCCCACATACCCGAGGGTCTCCTGCCGGGATGGCAGGACCACGAGACGGGCATTTTGATAATATTTGATGATCTCAGTATCCGGCTGTCTGCCTTTGATTTTGATATTCGATTCTAACCCTCGGTTTCTGACATCTGCCACAAGATCATGGTGACACGGCCCATCGCCAAGAATGGCCAGGCTGATCTCAGGTAACTGCCGGCGGATCAGGTCAACAGCCTGGACAAGAGTGAATATTCCCTTTTCCCTTTTAAGCCTGCCCACGTACAACAGGTCAAAGTGATACGTATCCAGGGCATCATGGCTGTTGCCGGACCAACAGGAAGGATTAAATGGAACCCTGACCAGATAGGAGGGCAGACCTTCATCCAATAGCCGGGCATGGATATCCTGAGCATGGGTGAGATAGATAAAGGTTTTGCTTTCCCCACGCATCCACAGGGACCTCAGTCTGCGAAGTGTATAGTAATCATGCACAAAGCATGCCACCGGAATTCCTGATTGTCGCAGTGCGCGACAGACACTGCGCGTATACAGATGGCAGGTATTGAGGTGTATGAGATCAGGGCGAATTGATTTTATCCGGTTCAACAGATCATTCACGATATCCGGAAAAAGCCTGATGCTGCATAGCCGGTACTTCCACTTGCCCATTGGAAGAGTATGGCCCTTTTGCTGAAGGAGGTCAGCCATATTGATTCTGGTAAAGGCTAACGGCAGGTGACTGGCTTCAAGGAGCATGTTTTCAATGAATCGTTCGGCGCCACCTTCGAGCAGACTATAATCGTTGACGATCAGCACCTTCAAAATGTCCGCTTTTGAAGTCATTGGTTATCCCATGGCCAAATCATTCTGTATCCATTATTGTACGATCATTTTACCTGCGTATACGTTGCGCCCGGAAATCAGGTTGACCAGATAGACTCCGGCAACAGGATGCTGCAAGGTCACGCTCACGTGATCGCTCCCCAGTACCTGATCAAAGAGAACAGGTCGGCCGGAAAGGTCAGTGATCCTGATCACGATATCCTCTGTAATGGCTTCGGGAATCAGCAGGTCAAACTGACCGTCATTGATCGTGGGATACAGGAGCAGGGGAAGGGAGGAGAATACAGCTTGATGTAATGAGGTAGTGATTTCAAAATCAATGGGAATCCGGCGGGTGGTAAAAATGTGGTATTCACCCGGAGTAAAAGGCATGGTCATATTTAGATCCGACACCTCAAGGCTGTCCCCGGACAGGTAATCATACCAACGACCAGTTTTAGTAAACCCCGGAGCGACATCCCTCGCTCCGATATAGAAATTGCCCGCGATGACGACATCCATATCCGGGTGAGTAAACTGCATTTTCTTTTCAAACTGATTGGCGAGACTGATCTGGAGATTGCCTTCACGAAGTGCAGGCTCCTGACGCAGCAACATCAGGGCACGGTCTATGTCATAGATCCGTTGACGGAGGAAGACATTCTTGTAATCCCAACGGATAGGCTTCGGATCGAGACGGCAATTGTTATTGACCGAACCATCCACACAGGTGTTGATGGAATAATCGTATCCGAGTTCGCCGAACTCCCAGATCATCTTAGGACCGGGGATCGTATAGAAGAAAGCGGAGACGAGTTCTATGCGGCTCAGGGCCACATCGAGGTCTTTGATATTATAACCGGGAGCGCTGTTGCCCGCGGTGAGGTTTTTATACATCAATCGCTCTTCATCATGGGACTCCATGTAGCCGACGAGATGCGGATTGGACCAGCCGCGCTGTACATACCAGGTGCCGCTCAGATCGCTGCCACCATATCCGGTAGAGGCCTGGCGATATGCACCGTTCATATTGCCCCACAGCATCATGCCATAGTCTGAGAGTACTTTCTCTTCGCTGTTATCGGCAAAATGTTCGAGGATGACATACGCATCAGGGTCTATAGACCAGATATGATCGGCGTAGTCTTCCAGGATATCGATCCGGGACTGATCATATTGTCCCCAGGCGGCGGTATTGCCCAGCGTGTTCTTTTGTGTAAAACCTTTGGAGAGGTCAAAGCGGAATCCATCTACCCCATAGGTCTGCATCCACCAGGAGAGTGCGCGTTTGACATAATATTTGGTTTGCGGGCTTTCATGATTGAAGTCGCTGCCCACATTAAAATCATGTTTGGCGACGGGGTTGAGCCAGGGGTTATCAGCCGCCGGTCGGTTGTTGGCTGCATCCCAGTATAGCTGTGCCAATGGGGATTGACCAAATGCGTGATTATAGACCACATCCAGGATGACGGCCATACCGCGCGCGTGGCAGGTTTCGATGAGATCATGGAAAGCGTCGGACGACCCATAATATTTATCCAGGGCCAGGTGGTAGGATGGGTTGTATCCCCAGCCGGAGTTGCCTTCAAATTCATTGACCGGCATAAGTTCTATCGCATTGACGCCGAGTCGCTGGAGATAGTCGAGCGTGTCCTGTAGTTCCTGGAATGAATGTGCCGCGAGGAAATCACGAAGCAAGAGTTCGTAGACGATCAGGTCCTTCTTTTCTGGTTTAGTATTTAACGGGGAGGTCGTCGCTATGGGTCCGAGGACAAAGCTGCTGACATTGCCTGTTGTTTTACCATAGGGATATTGGGGTATATCGGGATAGGTCTCCCCGGTGATGGCGCCATCATTAAACGGATCCAGGATCAGTGTGCTGTAGGGATCGCCGATGCGCAAGGTTCCATCGACTACATACTGGAAATCATAGCGTGATCCTTTTTGAAGTCCCGTCACTTCAATCCACCAGGTGGTCCCATCCAGGGACTTCTTCAACTGGAAATCTTCACGGAGGTTCCAGTCGTTCATATTTCCGACGAGGTGTACGAAAGACTTATTGGGGGCGTAGAGTTGGAAATAGGTGGTCGAATCATTGAGTATGGTGATGCCATATTCGCGGCCCGGGGGCGGATCTTCTTGTTGAACATTGATGATCACGGTGTAATTAAAGCACTGCGTAAGCGTATCTGTGCCACGAATGGCAATGAAGCATACTTCGTGATTGCCGGTTTCATGGATGTTAAGATTGAATTCGATGAGGTTGCCAAAGGTGTGATAGAGGTAATTGCTGTTGTCCCGCAGGTAGAGATCGGCATCCTGGCTGGTGGCGCCCTTGATATGGAGGACTTCATTTTGGAACAGCGCGAGGGAATTGGATTCCGGGGCCAGCAAGACGGACTGGAAGGCTACGTCTTCGGGATAGACGGGATAGAAAATATCGGATCCGTCTGTGGCGCGTCCAACGATACTGCCATTGGCATTGCGAAAGACGAAAGCCAGGGATTCCACTTCTTCACCGTCGTTGACTCCATAGAAATCATGGATATTGTAGCTGATCGAATGGCGGTTATTCCCCAGGTTGGTCATGAGTACTTTCGGGTCGGCGGTGCCCCAGGTGCCTTGCACGTGTTTCCAGTCACTTGGGGTCTGGCTCTCGGAGGTGATGAGTCCGGCGTGGGCATATACCGGGGAGATGCCGGTCAGGGCGCCGTTGCCTTCTGTGGCATTAAACGTTATGGTGACGTTGTCTGAGACTTTGGGGAAGACCGGGAGGACTTCGACGACCTGGGCCTGGACAAAGGTGTGGATGGAGATTAGCCCTAAGAAGTATAGTAAAAGACGTTTTGACATTGGAAATCCTTGTAGAGTATTCATCATTGTATGGCTTTGAAATCTGGGTATCCTCCCGGGTTTGGCCCGGTAAAGGAGTCCTAAATTTAGGCCTGATGGCTGAGATTATCGTTGGTTTGGAGGAAGATTTTAGACTTCTGTACAGGAGGTGACGATACGAGGGAATAAAGGGATGATTGGTCAGAAATAAACAATCATCTGATTCATACTTATTTCAATAGAAAAAAGGAAAGGCGTATCTGTTTAAATCTAATCAATCTGGACATCCCGGTTTACATCACCTATTTTAACGCCGATCATATCCAGTTGCAAATTTTCGAAACTATCTATAGTAAAGCGCGTATAATCCTGAAATTCGGACAATTCAATCGGATCCACAGCATCCTGCAGGGAGATAAACCTCCAGCTCAAATTATTGGGAAAATGACGCAGCTTTCCGAGCATGACTTGCTGTAGCGATACCAAGTCCATGACCGAAATACGATCACTGTGATTAATATCAGCTGCAATGTATTGGTCATACCCATTAAACCGAGACTTGCCTAACAGGTATTTCTGGATATCCAATGCATCCAGGAGGTTTACACCCTGGAGTACGTCATCATTTTTAAAGCCTCGAATACAATAGGACTGACCTGCAGCCAGATTATTGAATTGATAATACCCTGTTGAATCGGTGTAATCCACAAGGTAATTTCGAAACAAGGAGTCTGGAGACAATTGAACCTCAACTCCTTGCATGTAGTGACCGGTTACTGATTGGATATGGCCAGACACTTGGTTTGCCTTTAGATCCCGGACACAACCTCCGGAAATGCGAATAGCGTCAATATCCCAGGCCGAAACCTGGCTGGAATTTCCAATCGGACAGTATGGCAATATTTCAAATCTAAGGGATGTGTTTTCGCGTATTGTAAATGCAGTATCGCTGCCAAACGAAAATTTGACAAATGTCCATTCTCGTTGCGAAACGATTTCCGCTTGTTTGAATATGAGATTCCCATTCTTTAGGATCCTGACTCCAAATTTTTGGGGATAATTATTCAAGCCACTGCTTCCCTGGATCCAATCATAAATCAAAGGGGAACGCTCGTAAAACTCTATCGAGGTGAGTTTTACGATTGAATCCAATCCAGGTTGAAAAGAAATCTCAAATATCAGGGAGGCAGCACTCCCCTCCTCATATGAGCAGGAGGGTGAAGAGCTTATACACATCGCCGTTGATCCGTTGACCCCGGGTGTACAGGAATGTTTGTTTTCCGTCGGTGGAGTCCGGAAGACATTTGTAGCGTTGAGGCCGGCACAATTAAGATCTATTGGATATTCAGGCGCAAACTCGGAATAATCCATATTGGTGCCGGTATTCATATTGGAAGAACACCCTTCAAGGTTATATTCTACGAGAGCATCACATGGACCAAAATCGATTTGAACGGTGTCAATGTACGTGCCGCAATCACTTGTGATCACTACCCAATAGGCTCCTGGCGTGCTCACCGCCAACTGACTGGACTGGCTTCCATTGCTCCACCAATATCGAATACTATCACAATTGACAGGAACGTTGGGCTTTAGAAGTATGGAGTCTCCGTAACAAAGGAAAGTATCCCTTCCTAAACCAGGCAAATCAGAACTGTCCAGAGGAAAAGAATAAAGAATGGGGAGTGGCAGTCCTGCCAGACACAGGGTGCCAGGATGCAGGTCAATCCCATGCTCTTCAAATTGGCATTCCGTACCCACGAGATTAGGAAACTGAATGACAGCCAGGTTGGGTTGAGTTGGATTTGTGCTATAGATTTTATTGTTGGAAGCCAACTGCAGAGATCCAAAAAAACTAAATGGATTTAAATTCAGTAATGTAGTTTGAGAGGTCGCTAAAACCAGTTGGAAAAGACGGCTATAGGAACTGCCTTCCGTAAATGTTACCACATAGATTAAACTATCATTCGGAGAAAACGCAATATCATCAAACTCATCAACGCCTACAAACAGCGGTTCGAGGTCAATGTAGCCAGAGAGTTTTCCGTCAGCACTATTAAAACTAAACATTTCCAAATCCCTTCGTCGGGAATGGAGGAGTTTCTTGTAGTCCGAACTAGTTTTTATATACCCGCCCAATTGGTCCTCTGTAATTGTACTTCCGATCGAACTGATCACAGGAACAGGTGAAAGCCCATTACCGTTTAATAAATAGGATAGGTAATTTGTTGAATTCAGTTTGTGACCCACAATCCAAATATCACTTCCATTTTGATGAAGAATGGAGGTAATGCCTGCGGCAACGCTATCCATGACCAAAATGTTCTTGTGTAATGCCAGAACATCTCCAAAACCAGCATTCAAAGACATATCCAGAATAGAGTATCTCAAGGCAAAATCTGCGAATCGATCCTCAATAGTGAATATGTAATATTTGGAATCTGACTGTGGAAAAGGAGTCACTAAAACCGGGTTAGTTGTATACTGTCCTCCTTTAAGCCCGGCTCCGTTTGGCATAATATGATGATTCCGATCCCAGACCGTTCTTCCATCTGTATAAAAGAGAAGGTTGCCCTGAGGGTCTGAAACAGATACTGTGTTACTGACGGTTTGTACCTGGCTCTGAATAGAGGACACATTCGGACCATTAAAATCCAGTCCGGCATGATTACCAAAGCACCAGATGTTGTTTTGGCCCTGACTGAATAGTACATGGATATAAAATAGTGAAAGAGCAGATAGTAAAATATATTTTATAATTATCTGTTGCATTTCATTTGATTCAATAGATATCAATGTAACAAATCTATCCCGAATTCCGCTCAGTAGCAAGATCCAATTGAGCCTATTTAAGGAGGTATTCTAATTAGGGCATGGAAAGTCTACTTCACAGGCGTTATTGGGGATGTAAGCAATGTAGGAGCCATTTGAATAGCTTAAATTTAGCGCAATATCACCCGCAGGCATATTATTCCCATTGCATCCATATGCAACTCTGCCATCTCCTGAGCCATTTGCATTATATAAAGTGAATGAAGAATTTGGTCCGACACAAAAATAAATCCGATCTAAATAATTCAATGTTCTCGTAATTCCATTGGTTCCGATATTATAACACCCAAGGCCAGTACTCATCGAACAAGACTCATTAGTCGGCGCCAATACTCCACATACGTGCATCTCAATAGGTCCGCTCAATTCTCTGGACTCAACAAAGCAGCAACAATGGTCAACCAATAAATTGTCACAAACCTCACAACCGGGGTCAGGGCTTCTGTTTTCAATACGATTACTTATCGCTGTAGACTCCATTTGCGTTGGCTCTTGATCTTCGCAGGCCATTATAAACAAAGAAAAAAGCAACAATACCAATAAGGGAGAATAATGGAAATTTGACATAGCTTCAGGTTTTTTGATTGTCGCATTCATATTTTTAGACATCAATGTGACATCGGGTTATAAATAATTTTTTGTTTTATGCCCTTAAGTAAGACTTATTCGCACAATACTCCATACTGTGCAAAGATATTCACAACAAAAATATATGAACTTTCTACACCCTGTCTCACCAGTTCTGGTGAGAAAACTCAAAATTTAACACTTTTATCTATTTCCACTCCTTTTCTCAGGCTGGTTGCAGGATTTACTTAAACAGAACGCATCCTGTACCCATCTAACTAAGTAGGTCCTAACCGCCATCAATTCTGCTCTTCGGTGTGGCTATATACCGGGGAGACGCCAGTCAAGGCGCCATTGCCTTCCGTTGCGTTGAAAGCGATGGTGACGTTGTCTGAGACTTTAGGGAAGACCGGGACGACTTCCACAACTTGGGCACAAGGATAGGTGTGGATGGAGATCAGCCCTATGAAGTATAGTAAAAGGCGTTTTGGCATTGGAAATCCTTGTAGAGTATTCATCATTGTATGGCTTTGAAATCAGGGTATCCTCCCCGGTTTGCCCCGGTAAAGGAATCCAAAATTTAGGTCTGATGGCTGAGAAATCGTTAGTTTGGATGGATATTTTACATTTCTGTCCAGGTAGTCATGCTAGAAGGAAATAATGGGCTGATGAGTGAGAACTTAAGAATCAACTAATCCTAACATTCTGTTCTAGGAAAAAAAGACTTTGCTAATGATGTCGACTTCCCCGAACTTCCTTTTGATGGGGATAGATATTTATCGGTAAATTTAATTGGCTAAGGATATTACATTGAGGATTTGATAAGGAGGATTCAAATTTGAATGAACACGCAGTTTAATTAAAATACTCACAAAATAGATACCTTGAATATCAAAGGTATATTATCTTGAAAGTATATGGCCCCAAAATAAATCCCTGATGGTAACATTTGTATATCAAGTGTGTTGTCAGAGGGTAGATGATCATATGAAATCACAATTTGCCCTAATGAATTATAAAGAATGACTTTATTAAAAATAAGTCTTTCATCGACATCAAAATGTATTGTGCTATTGGCAGGATTTGGAAATACGATTATTTCTCTTTTATGTAATTCATTTACTGAAGTAATATAGCATCCTTCAAGTCCAGGCTTGGAATACTGAACTTGTTTATCTATAAGAAAACACCGTACATTCCTTATCTCAACATTCTCATCTTCCGGGGAACAAAACGTTTTTGTCCAAAATAAACGCTCAATATCTCCGATTCCTTCTATCCAGGTTGTTGTATCTGGAGAATGTGCATCAGAAGTGCAAACTAACGATATCGACTTTCGGGCAATATCATCAGCAAGTTTTAATGTCGCTACATTCAATACTTTCCTATTTCCAATTGCACCCAGGCTAGGCAAAACCATTGTATCCCCCGTTTGAAAGTTAAAATCGTATAGAAGTACTTCTGAGGAATCACTTAGTAATTCATATACTCTTCCACTTTTTTCCCTCATAAATCTGCCTGTACCTTGCCAAGGACTTGAAACTGTTGGGGTGAAAATCATTTCATAGTAGACAAAATTGTTAATTGAAACAGAATCTGGATCAAAGCTGAATCGTTGTATTATTGTTGATTGATTTGGTAAAGCAGCATCTACCACCCATTCATTTTTGGATGTAACCAATTTGATATATTGATCTTTAAATACGATATCTTGTATAAAAGAACATTCTGGCCAAATGCATCCATCTTCATTTGTACGCAGTATCCATACGTCAAAATTGTAAGGGCCGCCCACGTAGTCGTAACCAACATACTTATTGACAAATCCTGTAGCAACTAAATCTCCATTTGGAAGTTCTACAACATCTTCTAAGTTTGATTGAAATGGAAATTCAGGTGGCAAAATCAAGTCCATTCCTTTGTTAATACGAATTGCCCTTTTCCATATTAAATTTCCATCCGGATCAACCCTAAAAATAAACCCAGATTCACCAAGCTCATCAATCACTGATGAAATTGTTCCTACACCCACGATGTCCCCATTTTTAGCTTTAATAATTCTCCGTATATTATATAAGTACGCTCCTGGATTTGAATCAAATAGACATTCCCATTTCAAAGAAGCATCAGTATTCAAGGCACCGATATAGGATTTAAAGTCATGCTTATAGTTAAAATACACTATACTATCGTCACCAATAGTAAGACAAGTTATTGATTCAGGCACATCAAAATCTGGCCCTACCCACTGAAATACCCTTTCAAACTTAGGATTATAACCATAAATTACTTTTCTAATCTCTAAGTACTTGTCTGGATTACCTTGCTTTAAATATTTTTCATAAAAGGAAATATAAAGTGTGGAATCTGGCCCAATAGCCATGTCTTCAACTTTCAAGAAAGCGCCCGAGGAAGGGGAAATTATAAGTATGGTATCAACAATAAGCTCTCCATCAAGAATAAATAGTATTGTTTTCTCTTGGTAATTATTCCATCCTTGGTACCCAATAAATTTTGAACTATCTAAAGCATTAGAACCAACAACTAATAAATTATAGTATCTTATAGAAGGGCCAATGGTATAGTTATAATACTTACTTGAATCTATACTCAAATCAATATGTTCACTTAACTCAAAAGTACCCTTATTAATTTTACTTATTGTAACATTTCTATTAAGATTCCTCTCTTCTGATGTAATATAAATGTCACTACCGTTTAACATTATATTCTTAGATCCTGTTTGGATTCCTTCATATTCATTCAATTTCAGAAAAATATTTTCACTATGACTAAATACTCCTAAAATGCTACATAAATTAGTATCACAAACATGAGTCGCACGTATAATAATAGAGTCTCCGTCTAAAGCCAATGCTTTAGCTACCTCCTGACCACCAGTTACATCATATGTTCGGGAGAACCAAGGTTGGCAAAAGCTATAATCAAAAATGAACAACAATTGCAGAATAATAGCAAGTCTCATATGAGTAAATATTTGTCGCCGGCAGAAATGCATCTACCGGCGACGTACTAATTTAATTCGCAATCAGCACTTTAGAGCCAATCAAAGTATTGTTCATATTCCAAATAGATACATAGTATATCCCATCTGGAACATATTCTTTATCAAAAGTATATATCCCCTCTCCTAGTATTTTTAATTCGGCAATTATCCTGCCCAGAAGATCAGTGAGTTTGATATTGTGTTCACCATCTTCCAATTGGGACAAATCAACATAGAATGAATTGCCTTTTGAAGGATTAGGATACACATTAATTACAGGGTGCTTTACTTCATTTGAAGACGTGGAGTAATTGCTTCTCCATTCCAAAGGCACTTCTACTTCAATCCTTTCTCCAGTGAGTATTTCATACAAAGATCGAGCATAACCATTGAATGGGCCATCAGTAATTCCAATATCGTATAAATCTTCTTCATCCTGCGACGAAATCTCATAAGAGGTTGGGTCTTCTAAATAATCCAGGTTAATATTCTGAACTGTTATAAAATTAGTCTGCTCTGAATTTCGAGGTGTGATTGAATTTAATAGATTTCTTGCTCTTGAAACGTCGCCATTGCTAACCAAAATACCAAAGGCTGCCGTACTATCCTTAAAATTCATTCCTGCTCCTGTAAGGAAGGTGACTGCATTATCTATGCCAGCATTTGCATCCATTGAATTCCTATCCAACATTTTCCCTGTAATAAGCCCCTCGCAAACTTCGATACATTGCTCATACATCTTGAAGTTGTAAGATCCAACTGTAGAGCCTGATTTGGCTGATATAAGACCACTCCTTTCGGTCTTAAGTTGTGATATTGTTTGATTTGGATTAATATCACATCGCACGATTGGACTAATTATTGAGTCTAATGAAGTTCCACAAGACATGGAATTTTGGTCTGTAGCATTAGCATCCAATGAGACATTGTATAGATATCTGGGGTAGTTGCATGAAGAATGAGAAGTGCCGGATTTTACGAAGTATTCTATTGGGTCGGAACTGCTATTATAAACTTCTGTAATGCTATTCTTAGTAAAGCAATTTCCCGCAGCCAAACTTGAATTACCTTGGAAAGGAAAAATGCCTTTCATAGTGACAGCTATATCCATTAATGAACTTGATGTGAAACAATTGTCTATGTAATGTAATCCTAAATTATCTTTTATTGAATGAGCACCAATCCAGGCATCATCAATTTCATTATTCAGTATTTGATTAAAGTCTTTTCCAGATTCATAGACCTCAATAGCCTTTCGTTCATTCATGAAGCTATTAAATTGGAAGAGGAAGAAAGAATTACCATTTAAATGAATTCCCTTATCTGAGCTATTGACTCCTTCAAAATAGTTATTCACTATTGTAAGAGGTTCAATATTTGAAGTCGATTGTATGTTGATTCCAATTGCAGTGCGGAACACATTTGGTACACCATTTTCCTTCCCGATCTTTGATGAGAATGGTCTCAGACTTGCGGTTAGAATATCTATTCCTACTGGTATAGTGTCGAAAGTATTTTTCTCTCCAACTAATAGCTCGCTATCAATAGAGTAAATTCCAGCTTTTTGAATGTTGACAAATTTACAACTATCGAATCTAACTCCATCGTCAGCCCACAGAGTGACCCCGGTTATAAGATTTTCGAATTTTACTTTATCGAAATAACTGATATCTTTTAATCCAATACTATCATATTTCATGAACGCAACAGCTGTGTTGCAATTACGAAATATTGAATTTGTTGCTTCAATTATTCCAGCGTAATATTCTTGTTGTTCTCCATTGTTCCAAGGTAAATGTACCGGATTCATGGAGACTGCTGTTTTGGCAAGCTCAATTATGGCCATGTTTTTAAGTACTACTTTACCGGAATTTGATTGCTTTCCTGGCACATCTCCCTCTACAATTATTCCATTCCATTTTTCTGAGCAATCTGATGTGATTAATCCCCCGTCCACAATTAATCTGCTTCCTCTTCCAACTATAATTCTTGACTTTGGATCCATTGCAATTTTACATGTAATTGTAAGAGTAGATGAATCCCTAATTTCTATATCCCCGAAAATACGTGTATTAATTGCCCAGGTTTCATCTGAATTCACCACTATACTGAAATCCAATTTATCCTCGCATATAACATACTTTCGCAAATTTTTAGTCATGAGGGTTTCATACATAGTTCTCACTTGACAACCAGAGAATGAAGTTCTATCTGAGCCACCTCCTGGCTGCATTATATTTGACGGACAAGTATTTTGATTTGGAGGATGACTTAACCCGAAATAGTGGCCATATTCATGTAAAGCACCTTCCGCTGTTGATTTAATGTAAAGATCAATAATATCTTGTCCATAGGGCCAAACATGATTATAGGCATTTACATGTATAAGATATTTGTCGGGAGAATGCCACATTGCAGGTCTGTTCAAATCATACGATGGAAAACCAGAATAGTTAACACAAGAAGAATCTACAGTATACACAGGGCCATTTACGCAATCATATCCATATTCCCATATTGGCACTGCACCACCCACAGCAAGCCAGCGATACCAAAAGACACTATCTGTTGTGATAATCCAATCAAAACCATCAACATACCCAGGAACTTGAGTGGCCAAATTGTGGATAGCATTTAGATATGGTTTGTTAGAGGAATCGGTTATATTTGAATCAGGATCATGCCTGTGATTCCAATAATAGCTATTCTGTATCTCTACAAACCTCGGAACAAATTCAATATGGATATTCGAATAATGATAAGGCATTGTTGGGCAATTACAATTTTCCTCAACTAAAAGTTTCAGTTGTAGATTCATTGAGTCAAATACTCTATGCCAATAATCCATGTGATCAGGATTGGAAATAGAGTAGTTTCCATTGCCATTATCATCCTGAACAAAGATGACATTTGTCTTTATTTTCAACGTTCTATCAATTCCCTGTGGGACCATGTCATCAGCATGATTTGTACGAAAATTAGAAAAGTTATTATTACAGGTCTGCGAAACTGAGGAACCCTCAGAAAGAGTATCCTCCGTTGTCCCACAATCGGGATTGATTACAAATTGAGCGGGGGTGTGGGCTAAGCATGAAACTAAGCCAAGAAGCCAAAGAAATAATTTTACTCTCATGACAAATAGGTTTTTTAAGTGAAAATAATATGAGTATTTAAAAAGGGGTATGAATTGACAAATTTGCTTTCTGGCAATAATTTCGTACACAAAAATGACTGATGTATTTTGATTTTGAGCAGATCAATACTAAAGGGCACAACTAATAACCAATCAAAATAGAAACAATCTCTTTTGAGAAAAGGGGGTTGAAACTGCACAGTGACGGTTCTCAGCGGTGACCTAATTTATTACAATTCAGGAAATTTTCAAAAGAAAAGCAAACTTTTAACGTTTGACCGACATATTAAGGGGACTCAAATCAAGCAAAAATTATTATAACATATTGAATTACAACCAAATGCAATCATCCAATTGAACTGCGAGAATAGCCTTCTATTCGCCTTTATCAAAAACTAACTTAAGGACCTCTCTAAAAACCCACCCATTTCTTTCATAATATGAACAAGTTTTTGTATCTTAAAAGACATGAAGAACCGCAATCAACCCAATCTTTTTTGACCACCAGGATGAAAATGCAGCATTGCAAATAAATGAAGACTTCCCCATTTTAAAAACTTTCCCAGTTTACTAGATAGTTTTACTAGACAAATTCTGGAATTGACCATTACTAATCTTTTATATGTAAATTGATAGAAGGTGCGCCAATATTCATCGCCGATGCCCCACCACCGCATCCGCCAGATAATTTCTGACCCGCTCCGTATACAACTCCTGCAAGCGCTTCGCCAGCGGATGCACATCGCCGTTGCCGACGGGCTGGCCATCAATACGCACTACCGGTAGCACCCCTTTGGTCGTGGCGGTCAGGAAAGCGCCGGCCATCCAGGGAATCTCTTCCATGTGGACATCCCGCTCCTGCACCGGCATCTGGTAGTCCTCCGCGATGGTTAAGACCTGTTTGCGCGTGATGCCGCGGAGCATCCCGAAAGACGGCGTCACGATCACCCCCTCCGGATCAATGAAAAACATATTGCAGCGCGAACATTCGGAGATCACGCCTTTCCAATGGAAGAGCACCTCAAAAGCCCCGGCTTTCTTCAGGGCAGGCTGCATTTTCATGGATTCGATGTACACCGTGGTCTTCGCCTCCGGCGTATCCCTCCGGTAATGCGAGGTCATCACCTCCACCCCTTGCTCATACTGCTTCGGATCACTGGCAGGCAGGTGATGCAACATCATGTACACATTTTTCTTCGCCGGTATCGAATACCCGTCATCACTAAATCCCCCGGTGACCACCACCCGGAAGCCGGCCCGATCGACCTGGTTAGCCTCAATGAGCTGATAAAACAACCGGATCCAATCCGCCCGGTTCAGCCCGGTGTCAAACCCCACCATGGCCATCGAATGTTCCAGGCGATCGATATGGTCCTCGACAAATACCGGGACGCCCTTCAGGACCCTGAAGAAATCAAAGATGCCCAGGCCGCGCAGGAGACCGAGATCGTAGACAGGGATTTGAGCCTTTTCCTGGGGGAGGATTTCGCCGTTAATGTATAGTTGAGGATAGAGCATATCTGTCGGTTGAGGTAGGTTATGAAGGTTATAGGCTGATGGAGGTTATGAAGGTTAAAAGGCTTATTGAGTTTATAAAGTTTATGGGTTTATGAGTTTATGAAGCTTATGATTGTTTTGAGTTTAGAGATTTCTGGTTTTGAGAAAGGTGTGTAACATCATCCTGCTTTGATTTAAAAGGTATGAGTTAATAATTCTTCAAAGGTATTAAGTATAGGAAACGCATTAAACCCTTTTAGGTCTATAAACTTAATAACCTCCATAAACCTATAAACCCATAAACCCATAAACTTTATAAGCTCCATAAGCTTAATCCATTACATTCCACCGCAAACCATCGTATACCATCAACCTCCGGAGAGTCGGATTAAAACAGACCAGCCCGGTGACCGGAGTATAAATATTGACCGGATCCACGATCGGCAGCACTAAGGCTTTGTTTCCCGAGGTGCTGATATCCACCACCGATGAGGCCTGCTTGGAATTTTGATTGATCGCAAGGCCGGGGACCAGCGTAGCAGGCGCTGCGGACACCGTAAGACCCGATGCTGTAGCCGACAAGGCCTGCCAGTCCTGGCCATTATAACACCGGATGACATTGGCGGAGCCGTCAAAGATGAGCATGCCTGGTGTAAGGTTCTGAATATTTGGAATCTGGGTATTGGTGTATAGCGGCAAACGTATCAGCCCGTCATCAAAACTGACGAGACTGCTTGGTGTTGCAGTGCCCTGCGGCATGGTTACTGAGCCCAAAGGAGAGGGTGCCGACGTCGCGGAATATTGGAGTACAGGATCGTGACGAAGTTTCTTCCACTGCGATCCATTAAAATAAACGATCGCGGCACTGTCAGAAAGAAAGGCAAGTTGTCCCGCGACAGGAGTACCCAGTGCATTGAGCGCCGCGGCATTTAACACCGGCAACTGCATGGCCTGATGATCGGAGTGGATCAGCAAGCTGATACTTTCACCTCCAGGCACTACTGGATTTGGTTCATCCGGTGTAGTGATGATGACATCGGCAATCCCGGTTTGCACCGTATCGCGCATCAGGAGCAACTGCCCGAAAAATTTATAGCCGGTCAGCGTGAGCGCGCGGATCTGCGCATGAATTCCTTCTATCGGCACTATGGTATCCTGCGGTACTGTTGTCCACACCGGACCGAAGATATTAGCGCCGCGGGCATGAAGTGTATATTGAAAACTGTCCGCCATCATCTGGCTTAAGGCACCGGCATTATAAAAGAGGATGCTGTCCAGCCCGGAAAATGATTGGTTGGCTCCGTAATTATTGACAATCCAATAGCCTCCCTGCGGCATACGATATGATGGGAGTGTATCCGGCTCCACGTGCAGATGGCTCACGACGACCTTGCCATTGGGATTAGGGCTGTTAAATCCAATGGACATATCCCCGCCATTGGTAAAGGGAATATTGCCGGTACTTTGCACTAATACGATTTGACTGGTGCCTGCGCCCAGAGGTGCATCGGATGGTATGGTAGAAGCATTGCCGGTCAATGATCCGTCTATGCCACTGGCTTTATCCACTATCTCACCGGAAGCCACTTCATCAAACTGGTAATACGTGACGATCGTACCATCCACCGATGGATTCTTGATGATATGCCGCTGCAGGCGAATTTCATCTTCAGTGAGGGCGCGGTTCCATACACAGACTTCGTCGATATCGCCCTTGAAGGTGCGGCCGGACCAACCCTGATAGCTACCGATGCGGAAATCATTTAGCGCAGCTGATTGTATAGATGTATTGTGAACCGCAGCGATGCCATTGACATACAGGGTGACTGATGAGGGTGTCACTACCATAGCCACATAGGACCATTGTCCATCCGGCACGATGAGGTTGCTGTCCCACGACCATGAGCCCCCGGGCCAGTGATAGCCGAGGGTGTTGTTTCCTTCCCTGAAATTGAAACCGGCGGCGGTACCATCATTCATCCAGATCGCGGAGTAATCGGACTGTATGCCTTCGGGTCTGACCCATGCGGTGATGGTGAGCGTTTGCGTCGTGAGGCCCAGGCCTTCGCCTTTGAAGTGACCCGGGTGTCCTGAGATGTGCATCAGACTACCGGGCGTCGTATCGATCGCACAGCGGTTGTCCGCGATGATCATGCCTTGCACTACTGCGGTATCGGTGCCATTGACATCATGCACGATGAGGGATACATCATAGATGCCTGGTTTACGATACACCACTTTAGGATTACGTATCGTTGAGGTCGACGGAGATCCTCCGGGGAAATTCCAGGTCCAGGTGGCTCCGGTTTCTTTCAAAACCGACAGATCCGTAAAATAGGCTGTATCGCGATCACAGAATAAATATTGTTTCTGCACACCGGGGATCGACTTGGGTTGTGATGCTTCGTAAAATGGAGATTCCCATACGGAACGATCGGTGGCGGTGCGGAGCTTTCCATTACGGTACCATGGGAGCATCTTGACATTGTGGGTCCTGGCTGGAAGTCCCGTATTGAAGAGTTCCCAATCAGACATATTGGCATTGCGATAGTACACGGCTTTGGTAGTGCCGATATAGATGCCTTCGTTGGTGCCTTCCTGCAGCATGAGGCACGTGGGGTATTGGCCATTGAGGGCGGTGCCGCTGATGTTGGTCCAGGTAGCTCCGCCATTGATGGATTTGTATACCGTGTAACCGTTGTATGCAGGATAATCTCCGTACATGGATGTACGCACAATCCAGACTTTCATCGGATCATCAGGATCTACCGCGATATCATAAGGTATCCATGTATTTCCATTATTGAGCACCGAAGCCGGTGGTGTGACTTCGGTCCAGGTGGAGCCTCCATTCAATGTCCTGTAGATGCGTTTGGTGCCCCACCAATCGGGAAACGTACATGCATATATCACATTGGGATCAGACATACAAAGGTCCATTGCGGCTACATCTACTCCGAAATCATAGATCTGTTCGAAGGAATACCCGTTATCCCGAGTGAGATAAAGCTTAGTGCCGGATCCGGAATACCATGTTCCATAATAATGCGGATGAAAGAGAAGGTCGCTGGATTTGCCGGTGATATACGTACTGTTGGGTTGATACAGAAAATCTCTGGTGATTGGCGAGATCGTACGGTTGCTTTTCAGACGTTTGATATTGTAATTGCTGTAGGCCTGCCGATCGAAACCGGGATTGACATATCCGCCTACGCCATCACCGCCATCGGTGCAGATCCATCCATTGATGTAGGTATTTTCTTCTTTCATCAGTGTGCCATTGTGATAGGCGCCGCCGATCATCACATCGCCATACCAATGGCCCATACCAAAGCCCCAGAAGTCAGAGCCAGCGATACCCACATTGCGTCTGTTGAAATTGGCACCGCCGTCATTGGAATAAAAGATGCCTCCATCACCGGCGAGCCAGAGTTCGTTGGTGGTCTTCATCTTGACCAGGTCGTGGATATCGGCATGCACGTAGTTGGGCTTGTAGGAATGGCTCCATGCGGCAGGGCATACAAAGGATACGCCTTCGTTGGCTGATACCCAGAGATTGACACCGCAGACCCACATACTATCCTTGTTGGTCGGGCTGACGGTGAAGGCAAGATCATAGTAGTATTGGCCGCCATCATCGAGGCCCTGGTCGCTCCAGCCCATGAGATTGGGATTGGAGGCGCTGGGTGGCCCTGCAGGTTGGGGTCCGCAACATCTGAAGGTCCATGTGCTGCCGACATCCGAGCTTACATAAACACCATAGAGACCGCTGCCGCCATTGGCAGATCCGGTGGCCAGTGCATAGACTTTGTCGGGTGCTGCCGGTGTCACGGCAAGTTCTGTTCGT
>JBGAWQ010000047.1:0-20753 GCA_044227555.1 Saprospiraceae bacterium
CCCCCTTTGCGCCAATGATGATAGGAGATCATCGCGGTCAGGATAAACAATGCTGCTAAAATTTCAGCTCTCCCTACTATACCGGCGACGGCCTCACTATGCAGCGGATGCAGGGCATACAATAGCCCGGCTATAATAGTTAACCTCGGTTCACCAAAAACAAGCCGGATCATACGCATCAACACAAAACACACCAGCGCATGAAGCAACACATTCAGGATGTGAAATGCGGCAGGATTTTTTCCGGTGATGGCGTATTGAAGATTATACGTCGTAAGTGTGAGTGGCCTGTATAGTCCGGTATCATTGGCATCCGCTTTCCCGGCCCAGTAGTGTGAGGTCCATATATCAGGAATCTTATCAGTAGACTGCACATACGTATTCTCCTCCACAATCAGCACATCATCCAACGTAAAATCAGCATTAAAGGCCGGGAGATAAACCAGGATGGCCAGTAAAGGCACCAGCCACCATGCATGCTTTATCCAATCCGGCAAGACCGGCGTTGCTTTCTTTTTCTTCGCCATTTTCAATTGAGATGACTACGAAAATAGAAAGATTTATGGGCATAGCGCAGAGAGCATAGGGCATAGGGCAGAGTGCAAAGGGCAGAGGAAGTGAATGAAAATTGATAAATGAAAATTTAAGAAGCCATTTGGCAGGATATGCATCTCCTGAGGAGATAAGGGCTGGAGCAGCTTTTGCCCTATGCTCTCCCGCTACAAAACCAACGCATTTTGCAGGATCTTCACTGCGTTACGATATGCCTCTCTCCGTGCTGCCCTCTGCTCTATGCCATTTGCTCTATGCGCTCTGCCCTCTGCTCTCTGCTAATTCGCGTTGATCACTTTCCCCGACCCGGTCACCTGGCTGCTAATCTGCGGATGCCCCTTGTAGTACAAATCCCCACTGCCACTGATGATCACGTCCAAATCATTATCCACCGTCACCTCCGCACTGCCGCTGCCACTGATCCGAACATCACTGAAATCCGCACTGAGGTTAAACATCTTAGCCCATCCACTGCCGGATAGAGTTAGATCGGTGTTGTCCGCCAATCCTTCGAGATAGATATCCCCGGAGCCGGAGACAAACACATCCAGATTGTCCGTATCAACATACAGATCCATATTGCCGGATCCGAAATTCCGAAGGGTCATGTTTTCATTTTGCTGGAACTCACTTTCCCCATACACCTCACTGCTTCCATACGACTCCAGGTCCACGATGACCGGTACATAGATATAGATGGTCTGCTGTGGGGCGATTTGGCCATGTTCCGTGATCACCAGCCAATCGTCGATAACCGCGACATCAGTATCGTAGACATCACGTTCCTGGCCCTCCACTCTCACTTCGAAATAATTGGCCTGGATAATCCGTATCGAAGAAGAGGTCTCCAGTTGGATGTGCGCAAAAGGAGCAACTTCGTATGTTACGGAGATAGGATTAGTCCCATACTCTTCATCACAAGATATAAGGAATAGGGTCAAAACAGGGAGTAGGAGATAGAGGAGTTTCATAATTGGAGATGGTTAGGTTTGATGCCACAAAATTAGGCCGCATCCGGATGGGTCGCAATCCAGGGAGTGTTAATCCGGATAACATTGGCGTTAAACTGTGTTAATACCCTTATTGTCATTACCTTTGCACGCCTAAATGCAAAAACGATGGGAAGAATATTTGAAGTCCGGAAATCCAGCATGTTTGCCCGCTATGACCGAATGGCGAAACAATTTACCCGCATCGGCAAAGAAATTGCCATCGCGGTAAAAGCCGGTGGACCTGAACCTGATTACAACCCGTCGCTGCGCCGGGCCATGCAAAACGCCAAGAGCGTCAACATGCCCAAGGACAAAGTGGAAGCCGCCATCAAGCGGGCCCTGGGCAAAGACATGGCCAACTACGAGGAAGTCATGTATGAAGGATATGCCCCACACGGCGTCGCCATCATCGTAGAAGCGGCCACCGACAATATCGTTCGCACCGTAGCCAACGTCCGTGCTGCTTTCAATAAAGGCAATGGCGCCCTGGGGACAAGCGGCAGCGTGAGTTTCCAGTTCAATAAAATGGGCGTATTCAATCTCTCTCCTGAAAACCTCGACCCCGAAACCCTCGAACTCGAACTGATCGACTTTGGCCTGCAGGAAATGGGAGAGGGGGTCACCGAAGACGGCAAAGAAGTACTGGTGGTCCGGGTCGACTTCTCCGATTTCGGCAAGATGCAAAAAGCCCTCGAAGACCGGGAAATCAAAGTACTCAATTCACAGTTTGAATGGATTCCTTCCACCACCGTCGACCTGCCGGAAGAGCAAGCCGAAGAAGTCCTTAAACTGGTAGCCAGACTGGAAGCGGACGAAGATGTCCAGCATGTTTTTCACAACCTGGCCTGACTTCCCAATTTTAGTCCAAAATCCTCCAAATCATTCAGTGTGGCACACCTAGGTGTGCCACACTGTCGTAACATATTGATTGTTAGGGCCTACGAATAGGTTTTAACACTTTTTCAAATTTGTGAAATTTGCCCGGACCTCATCCAGTCTTTGGATAAACTTCCAATCTCCTACGACAAGTCACAAAACAAAAAAGGCCACCTGAGACAGGTGACCTTTTTGCGGACCGGACGGGACTCGAACCCGCGACCTCCGCCGTGACAGGGCGGCATTCTAACCAACTGAACTACCGATCCGGATAGTCTCTCGAAAGAGAGTGCAAAACTAAACTATTTTTCAAAAGTCCATCACTTTTTTACATTCCTTTCAACCCATTTTTCCACAACAGGCCGCTCCCGATCTTACTATCTTGTGGCACATTCATTTAGCATGAAATATACATTTGCTTTCCTTTGCCTCATCCTGGTGGCATGCTCATCCTCTCGCAACCTCACGCACCCATCCGACCACAATACCTACCAATACGCCCTCGATCTAGCCCACCGCTATATCATCACCGACACCCACATCGACCTGCCTGAATGGCTCGAAGAGATCCATTTCAACATCGACAGCAGCGACCCCGGGGTCCTAATTGAAAACACCAACGGAGATTTTGACTACCAGCGTGCTGTACAGGGCGGCCTGGATGCACCCTTTATGTCCATCTATGTGCCATCTTCTTATCAAAAGGATCTGACGGAAGCCAAATCATACGCCGAACATCTCATTCATATCGTCGAAGGCATGATTCGCACCTACCCTGATAAGTTTGCCAGGGGAGATACGCCAGCCATGATTGATTCCAATTTTGTCAAAGGCCTTATCTCCCTTCCCATGGGACTTGAAAACGGCGCCCCCCTTATCACTCTTGATGATGTAGACTACTTCTATAGCCGGGGTATCCGCTATGTCACCCTGACCCATGCAAGAGACAACCAGATTTGTGATAGTTCCTATGACACTACAGGCACCTGGGACGGTCTCAGTCCATATGGCCGGGAGATCATCCGCCGTATGAACGATGTAGGTATGATCATCGACATCTCTCATGTCACCGACCAGACCTTTTATCAAGTCATGGAGCTTTCGAAAGCGCCTGTGCTTGCAACCCATTCCTCTTGCAGGGCCTTTACCCCCGGATGGCAACGCAATATGAGCGACGATATGATTATCCTGCTGGCTAAGAAAGGCGGAGTCATTCAAATCAATTTTGGTTCGAACTTCCTCGATGAGGACGTGGTTAAAAGGCGAAAGGAAAGAGAAGCAGCCCTCCAGGCCCAACTGACCAAAGCCGGACTTAAAGCCGATGACCCCGCGGCAGCACCCCTCCTGGAAAAATTCAATAAAAAGCATCCGGATGTCTTTGCCGATGTCAAAACGGTGGCAGACCACATCGACCATGTTCGCGATATCGCAGGAATCGATCATATTGGCATAGGTTCCGATTTTGATGGTGTAGGCAATACGCTTCCCACAGGCCTCAAGGATGTAAGCATGTACCCCAACCTGATCTATGAACTCCTCAAAAGAGACTATACGGAAGAGGATATCGCCAAGATCTGTTACCTGAACACCTGGAGGGTTTGGAACGCTGTCAATGCCGCCTCAACAACCCGATGAACACGAACACAGCCCACATACAAAAAATAAATGACTGGAAAGGATGGATCGTCTTCATCTTCCTGGGGTTTATCTGGGGCGGATCATTTATCCTGATCAAAAAAGGCTTACTCCATTTTGCGCCGGCAGAAGTCGGTGCCCTTCGCATCTTCCTCAGCGCCCTGGCCTTTGTCCCGCTGTTTATTGCACTTAAAATTCCTTTCCCTACCGGCAAAATCCGGCTGATTACATTGGTAGTGCTGACCGGCAACGGCGTTCCTGCTTTTCTTTATGCATTGGCTCAAACTCGTCTGGGCAGTGCGGTCACGGGCGTACTCAATAGCCTCACCCCTATCTTTGCGTTACTGATTGGGGTGTTGTTTTTTCAGACGCCATTTAAAAAACATTATCTCATCGGTTTATTGCTCGGCTGCGCGGGTATCGGTATACTGGTGATCGGCGAACAGGACTGGAGGATCAGCTCCTATGTGATCTTTGTGATTATCGCGACGATGTGTTACGGACTGAGTGCCAATTTGATCAAGCGTTATTGTCAGGACGTACACCCGGTCGCGATCACCGCGATTGGATTTTCTGTCCTCGGTTTCGTGGCACTTGGTATTCTGCTGATGCATGGTACTTTTCAGAAGATGATGATGCCGGAAGTATGGCAGATTTCCATGCCCTCCCTGCTGGCTCTGGCCCTGATCTGCACCGTACTCGCCAATATCCTCTTTTATTGGTTGATCCAACGCACCACCGCCGTATTTGGATCTGCCATCGCATATGCCATCCCTTGCATGGCCCTGGTATGGGGAAGCCTCGACGGTGAACCTATTACCTGGTACCAGCTTGCCGGATTTGGTTTTATTATTGCGGCAGTCTATTCGCTTCGACGTCAATAATCTAAAGACCAAACCTTTATTCGATATGCTCCAACAACACCCGGGCCTATATTTTGCACCCAGCGGTAAACATCGCTATGGAATGTTTTGCACCGAAGATATCCTCGCGGATAGCGTGATTGAGATCTGTCCTATTCTGGTGATTCCCGGTGAGCAAGCCCGCGAAATCGTCCGGGGTTATATCCTGTATGAATATTATTTCGAATGGAAAAAAGACAGTATCGCCCTGGCTTTAGGCTATGGATCTTTATACAATCATGCCGCAAAGCCGAATGCGTTTTTTGAAGCCGATTATAAAAATCAATACATCATTTTTAAAGCCGCTGAAGACATCAAGGCGGGTGACGAAATCCTGGTAGATTATCATGCAGGCAATCCGGACGAACAAGTATGGTTTGAAATCAAATAGGCTGGAGCGTGGTTCAGCTTTTTACTTTCTCCAGCGCGGCACAAAGCTCCGTGAAATCAACCGCAAAGAGCACCCGCTTTTTCCAATACGAACTGACGAGAACATTTTCTTCATACACCCCTCTTTGGTTGGTGCTGTGGACGACCCAGAGTTCACCTTCTTTATTCCGCTCTACAATGGCCACATGATCTATCCGTCCACCATATCCAAAGAAGACCAGGTCTCCGGGACCTGCTTTTTTCCAGGAGATATGAGGCGCAGATGCCGCTAATGCCCTGGAGGAACGCGGCAGTTCGATTTTTTGCTTTTTTGCGCAGTAGTAGACCAGCCCCGAACAATCAAAGCCTTGCTTCGGGTCAGTGCTGGCATATTTATACCGGGTTCCAACTAAAGATTTGGCCGTCTCGATCATGGAATTTTTGATGGCCATCTCCCGGCCGGCTTCTGTATTGGAAAAGGCTTTCCGGGTCTCAATCGCCACCTCCTGCCGCTTGTCATGATCATACAAGGCGACCTTGACATTGGAGCAACCGGTAGCGAGGAGCAACCCTAGAATTAGATATATGGAATTGATTATCTTCATTAATATATATTACAAAAATATATAATTTAAATCAATTGCCGGGCTCCAGCCGGAAGTGATCCCGATCCTGCAAAAACCTAAACTGTTCGCGAAACGCGGTAAGGGCCTGCCTATCGATGGCTACGGTCTTCAAGCCTTCGGTTTCATCGCACATAAGGATGCCCTGCCCGTTCATATCGAAGACCCCGCTGTGCCCATTGTACTGTAGCCCGTTACCATCCGTCCCCACCCGGTTGACCGCGGCCACATAGCATTGGTTCTCGATAGCCCTTGCCTTGAGCAATGCATCCCAATGATGTATACGCGCCTGCGGCCAGTTGGCCACCACCACCAGCAGATCATAATCATCAACGTTGCGCATCCAAACCGGAAAGCGAAGATCATAACAGATGATGGGCCTGATCTTCCAGCCTCGCCAGGTCAGGGTAGCCTGGACATTTCCGGGGGTGTAATGCTGATCTTCCCGACCGTAGGAAAACAGATGCCGCTTGTCATAGGTAGTTATCCCACCCTCCGGCAGGACACAATACCATCGGTTGTAATACTGTCCTCCATCCTTCACGGCGATACTGCCGGCGACGGCTGTATCGTATCGCGCAGCCTGAGTTTGCATCCATTCGAGCGCAGGACCTGGATGCACTTCAGCGGCGGTATCGGGCCGCATCGTAAAACCAGTGGTCCACATTTCAGGCAGGATCACGAGGTCAAGGCGATGATGATCCGCCAGGATTTGTTCAATCCGGATCATATTCGCCTGTGGATGTTCCCAGGCAATATCAAACTGAACCAGGCCGAGATGAAAAAGGGATGCAGACATAGGATGAAAATAAAAAAGCATCCCGAAGGATGCTTTTTTGTTTTATGAACAGACCATCCTTAAGGAAAGTCAAAAGATCAAATGGCTTACTTCTTGGCTGCAGGTTTGGCTGGAGCCGCTGCTTTGGCCGGAGCTGCAGCTTTCGCTGGAGCCGCTGCTTTAGCAGGTGCTGCACCTTTAGCCGGAGTGGCTTCTTCAGTAGTAGCACCACGAAGAGCCCGTGGGATCTCAATGGTCGCGATGGGGATATTCTCATTGTTGAGGATATCTACGCCTTCATGAACAGCCAGATCCTTGATCCGCTGGCTCTGCCCGAGACCCATCGGGGTGGTATCCAGTACGATCCGGTCGATCAGCTTTTCAGGTACCGTCTGGATTTTCACTTTACGCATTTTCTTGATCAGCTTGCCCCCGGCTTTCAGACCTTGAGCCACACCTTCAAAACTGATAGGAATCTCAATCTTGATCGGATGGTTTTCGATCAGACGCAGAAAATCAATATGCATGATGCTGTCATCCACAGGATGAAACTGGACGGACTTGAGGATGCAACGGTGTGCCTGGCCATCGAGGATGATCTCCACGATTTTAAATTCAGGAGAATAGATCAGTGACCGTAACTCCAGCGGAGCCAGGGTGAAATGCTGTATCTGTTTGCCACCATACAATACACAAGGTATGCGGTTGCTGTTGCGAAGCGCTTTGGTAGCTGTTTTTCCAAGATCTGTTCTCGGAACAGCATTAAGTGTCATTACTTCCATATTCGGATTATTTTTCCCCTTTTTCAATTAGGGCACGCAAAGGTATGATATTCAGCTAAAAATTTGGACACCCTCACCAAAATTATTCCTCAGAACCATTCCATCCTGCCCCTCAAACCCAACCAAGGTCCAATATTAGGATTGTATATATGTTTAACCCCCTGATTGTAAATTTGATATATATGAAATCCCAGTAATGATCCCGTCTATTCCATCTCGTTTTAGGCAAGAGCAAACCCGCCTCAATGGTATTTCAATTTTCAATCTTCATTTTTCATTTGCTTCTTCTGCCCCTAAATCCTACTTCGACTCCGCTCAGCACATCGCCTAAAGGGGACTTGAGCCCTTTAAGCCTCTTAAGCCCCTTTAGCCCATAAAAGGGACTTTCGCAATTTTAGCCTTTTCTGCCCTTCCGCCTTCCGCCCTTTCCTAGTCCCCTAGAAAAAGTGCCGAAATCGACCGATGCTCATGCGTATTTCTAATCGCATGGGCAAACAACTTCGCGGAAGACAAGACTTTGATCTTGGGGGAGGACTTACGCAGTGGCAAGGTGTCTGTCACTATCAACTCCGAAAGTTGGGAAGACTCAATATTCTCGTAGGCTTTGCCGGAAAGCACCGCGTGCGTACAGATGGCCTTGACACTCCGGGCGCCTTTAGACACCAGCGCATCAGCAGCTTTACAAAGCGTACCTGCGGTATCCGCCATATCATCGACGAGAATGACATCTTTGCCCTGCACATCACCGATGACCGTCATGCCGGCTACTTCATTGGCACGGCGACGGTACTTGTCGCAGATGACGAGGTCACACTGGAAATGATTGGCATAGTTACGTGCGCGTTTGACACCACCAACATCCGGAGAGGCGAAAATGACCTGCTCGCGGTCCAATCCTTCGAGGTAAGGCACAAAGATCGCGTTGCTCTTGAGGTGGTCCAGCGGGATATCAAAAAAGCCCTGGATCTGGTCCGCATGGAGATCCATGGTCATGATCCGGTCCGCTCCCGCCGCTTCAATCAGATTGGCAATCAACCTGGCCGAAATCGGAACCCTCGGTTTGTCTTTGCGATCCTGGCGGGCATAGCCGAAATACGGGATGACCGCCGTGATGTAATCCGCAGACGCCCGGCGAGCGGTATCAATCAGCAAGAGCAATTCGAGCAGATTATCCGCGGGGGCCGCAGTCGATTGGATAAAAAACACATAGGAACCCCGCACCGATTCTTCAATCACCGGCTGCATTTCGCCGTCACTGAATTTGAGCAGATCCCATTTGCCCAGGGAATATCCATAATAGTCCGCTATCTTCTCTGCAAGATATCCTGAGTACTTTCCGCTAAATAGTTTGACGTCCACGGTGGTTGGTTGTGTTGAAAGGCCAAAATTAGCGTAAATTTTACCATCTCTTTCCATAGAGAGGTTTCACATGTGCGATAGATGATTATGGCCTGTTGGTCTAAAAGAAGGAATCATGGACGGAGTTTTAGTGTTATTTTGGAGGTATTGAAAAACCGGATCGGAGGATGAGGATATTGACAATCAATCAGTGGTGGGATGCGCTCTCTTCAGCGCACCAGGTGTTTTGGTTTATCGCCATCGTCTTCAGTGTTTTGTTTTTTATCCAACTCGTCCTCCTGGTGATTGGCCTTGATTCCGAAAGCCCTGATGGCCTGGATCACACGGTCGATACCTCCGGAACAGGCCATGAGTTTTCAGCCTTATCGGTCAGGAGCATCATCGCGTTTTTTACATTTTTCGGATGGACCGGTGTCCTGACGATGGGCAATCACCTGGGCGTATGGTGGTCTGTCATGCTCTCATGCCTGGCCGGTCTCGCGGCTATGTTTGTAGTCGCCTGGCTCATGTATAAGTTTGCGCAACTCGAACAATCCGGCACGCTCAATCTTTATCACGCACTGGATCAGACGGGTGAAGTCTATATTCCTATCCCGGCCCACCGGTCAGGACGCGGTCGCATCACCTTGCAAATCGATGGCCGGGCTCGGGAAATGGACGCTATGACCGAAGGTGATCAACTCCGCACAGGTGATCCGGTACGCGTCATCGATATAGAACAAGACAATGTACTCCTCGTAGAATCCGTAGTGGAAGAAATCGAAGAAGATCCACCCGGCTTTTAAACAGAAGAGCCATCAAAACGTACCATGATGAAGTAAAATCAAACTATACCCTTCACCTCATTTTAAACCTTACCCACCAATGGATTTAACAAGCTCCTTCGTCGTTATCGTCACCGGCCTGATCGGTCTCGCTTTTGTCATGCTCCTGTGGTTTATCTCCAGGTACAAACGTTGTCCATCGGACAAGATCCTGGTGATCTATGGTAAAACCGGAACGGGACAATCTTCAAAATGTCTTGCCGGTGGTGCCGCCTTTATCTGGCCGGTCATCCAGGACTATCAGTTTCTGGATCTCACGCCGATCAGCATCGATGTAGATCTGCGCGGCGCTCTATCGCGTCAAAATATCCGGGTCGCCGTACCCTCGAGGTTTACGGTAGCGGTCAGCAACGAGCCCGGTGTTATGGAAGTAGCTTCTGAGCGCTTGCTTGGAAAAACCACGGATGAAATCCGCGAAACCGCAAAGGATATCATCTTCGGGCAACTGCGTCTTGTAGTGGCTACGATGGATATAGAAGAAATCAATTCCGACCGGGATAAGTTTCTGACCAATGTCAGCAGCAACGTAGGCAGTGAGTTGAAGAAAATCGGATTGACCCTGATCAACGTCAACGTGACGGATATCCAGGATGAAAGCGGTTACATCGAAGCTTTGGGTAAGGAGGCAGCGGCCAAAGCCATCAACGATGCCAAGCAAAGCGTCGCCGAAAAAAACCGCGATGGAAGTATCGGGGAAGCCAATGCGAATAAAGAAAAAAGAATCTCGGTCAGTGCGGCAGATGCCATCGCCAAAGTAGGGGAGGCCACCGCGGAAGCAGATGCCATCAAAGGGGAAAACGAAGCTAAAGTACGCATCGCGATCTCCAACGCCGAACGCCGGTTGAAAGAAGCCGAAGCACTAAGGAAAGCAACTGCTGCTGAAAAAATCCAGGCCGCCAATTCATTGCAGGAAGCCTACACCGCGGAAAAAGATGCGGAGATGGCCCGCGCTGCACGTGAGCGCGCTTCACGAGAAGCAGACATCATCGTACAAGCAGAAATCGCCAAGCGTCGTATTGAAATCGATGCCGAAGCTGAAGCTGAACGTTCGCGGCTCGTGGCCCGAGGCCAGGCCGATGCGGTATTCATGCAGCGAGAAGCCGAGGCCCGTGGTCTCTATGAGATCCTCCAGAAGCAAGCTGATGGTTTTGATGAAATCGTTAAAGCGGTAGGTGGCGATCCACGCGATGCTGTACTCATGCTCATCGCCGACAAACTTCCAGAGCTGGTCAAGACCCAGGTCGAGGCCATCAAAAACATCAAGATCGACAAGGTCACCGTATGGGAAGGCGGCCAGCAAGACGGCAACGGAAACGGCAACAATACCTCACGCTTTATCTCCAACCTTTATAAGTCTGTCCCACCGCTCGGCGAGCTCTTCAATATGGCAGGCATGGAACTCCCCGGCTACCTCGGCAAAGAAGCCCCCCCTCCAGAAGAAAAACCCTAATCCCTCTTTTAAGAGGGAAAGCTTCTCCGTAAGGAGAAGCGAGGGAGTATTTCTCTTTTAAGAGGGAAAGCTTGCCCCGTAAGGAGAAGCGAGGGAGTATTTCTCTTTTAAGAGGGAAAGCTTGCCCCGTAAGGAGAAGCGAGGGAGTTCCCCCCTTTTGCTTCATAGGATACATTGCACACGGAGGCACGGAGAGCACGGAGCGATGACCTTCCTGATCACTCCATCACCCCATCACTCCATCACTCCATTTAAAACTTCAGGTGCTTCACCGTCAACTTATTGTGGATCAACTGTCGGAGGGAATCTATCCCGATATCCAAGTGTGATACCGCGTAGGTATTGGTGACCGTCACATCACTATGTGTAGTCTTTACCCCTTCAGGTACCATCGGCATATCAGACACGAGCAACAATGCCCCGGTGGGTATGCCATTATGAAATCCGACACTGAATAAGGTGGCAGTCTCCATGTCAATGGCACTCGCACGAATCTTATTGAGGTATTTTTTAAATTTCAGGTCAAACTCCCATACCCTTCGATTGGTCGTATAAACGGTACCGGTCCAATAGTCCTGCGCGTAATCGCGGATGGTGGTTGAGATCGCTTTCTGTAAAGCAAAGGAAGGCAGTGCTGGAACCTCAGAAGGGAAGTAGTCATTGGAGGTACCCTCTCCCCGGATCGCCGCGATGGGGAGGATGAGGTCACCCACTTTATTTTTCTTTTGCTTCAATCCGCCACACTTACCGAGAAACAAACAGGCTTTCGGTCGTATCGCCATCAAGAGGTCCATGATGGTCGCGGCATTGGCACTGCCCATGCCAAAGTTGATCATGGTGATGTTTTCGGCAGTGGCACATTGCATGGACAAACCACGGCCATACACATCAACACCAAATTTTTCGGCGAATACATCGATGTAATGGGAAAAGTTGACCAGCAGGATATACTTTTCAAACATATCGAGCGACATCCCGGTATATCTGGGAAGCCAGTTGTTGACGATATCAGCTTTTGTCTTCATGATTTTGATTTTTGCAAAGCCATATACATCATGGCCAACGTGATGACTCCAACAAACAGGTTATAGGCCGACGCTACATTTTTTTCATTCGGTGGTATAGCGTGGCACGTACATCTTCATTTTTCCTGGATTCCAGTTTGAGGATGGATCGCAGTTCATCGGGCGAAGCCTCGTCAATCCATCGGTCAATCTCCCCACTGGCATTGGCCCGGTTGAGTTGTATGGCTTCGCGGACCGCATACATGACCGCAGCCGTATGCTTGCATACCGGTCCATGTCCAAAGGGACACGTACAATGCCAGGCTGAGATGACATCATGTCCTTCCAGTCTCACCTGATAAGTTTCACTGCCTTCAATGGAGGCATTCCAACCTTCAGGAGTTTCCTCCAGCATCAATACCTGGCGGGCATCAAAGTATTCTTTACCGCGCTCGGCGATCAGGAAATGAATCTCCTCTTCAAATCTATCGATATGTATACTCATGGATGAACAAAGCGCGCAATCCGGGTCTCACCTCCTGCAGTACAAATAATCGAATACACTCCTGAGGTTAAGTCGCCGATGGCTATCCTGTTGAAATAGGTTTTACCGGTCTTTACGGTTTGGCCGTTGGTATTGATGATCGTATACGTCATACCCTCTCCTGCGAGATCCCACTCCAAGACCGCTTCATCATATGCCGGATTAGGCGATACACGCAATTCAGCAGCATGCGGATCCAGGTCTTCCAGACCGGATGGGTGTACAAATGATTTGAAAAAATCAATGGAGGCTAACACTGCGGGAAATACACACTGGCCATGGGTAAAAGTGGGGTTGAGATTGATCGCTTGCACATCCGCAGCCCCCAGGTTATTCATCGCTTCTTCAGCCACGAGCGAATTTTGAAAAGGTACTTGTTCATCACCACCGCAATAGTACAGACGTGTAGGCGCTTCAGGAGCCCAGGCATACGTGTCGTTGTCCTGCATAGCATATATGATAGGCTGCCCCGGGTCATTCTGCTCGAGGATGGTCACGATTTCATCCTGTAACATCCGTTTGACAATGGTATTTCCTCCGGCACCCAACTCAGCCAGTAATTGGTTGTTAAGGGTAGTCAGGTTGATGGCACCGGTGTGGAAATTTTCAATATAGGTGGCATAGGGTTCTTTGAATACATCGGTGAGCTGGTTATAAATATTTCCATAGACTTCCTGGTATCCCAGTACGATATAGGCGATATAGGCTGGCGAACCATACGATACATCACTCAGGATCAGATCACGCATCACGCCGGAAATACTATAAGGCCCGGACATATGTGTTGCCGCTGTGACAGGATAGACAAAGGACCAAAACGCTTCGATGTCGCGGTGCACCGCCATGGAGGCATGTCCGCCCTGCGAGTAGCCGGCCACAAATAAAAAGTTGGGATCCCAGTCCGGCTCATAGAGGTCCAGGTATTCCAGGGAGCCATTGAGCATATCGAGGGATGCTGAGGACTCCGTAGCAGCATGTACATAAGGATGGAAGCCACGTGAATCACCAAGTCCCAGAAAATCCGGAGCCGCAGTAATAAACCCGGATGCCGCGTAAGCCATCGCTACTTCAAAGCCTCCGCGCAACTGTGAAGGCACATCCGTTGGGCCGCTGGTCGTTCCATGTTCATAGACCACCATGGGCCATTGCGTACCTGCAGGGACCTGGGGGATCACCAGGAGTCCTGAAGCGGTATCCGGGAGTTGATCCGATCCCACCGTCTTATAACGGATACGGTAGAGATCGACGCCGTATTCCACCGGCTGGCCAAAGAGGATAAGCAATTCAAACTGGCTGCGGCTGCCCAGGTAGGTCCGTTCGACCAGGTAATCCTGTGCAGTTACCGATTGAGAAATAGCCGTCAGGCTGAAGAAAACCAGGAGGGTGTGTATATACCTCTTCATAGACGTAATAGGTTTGGTCAAATTGATATGGTTTGGCGTAGACCTCAAAAATATAATTAATTTGCCGAATATATAATCTATCTGTACTGACCTATGTATACCGTTGAGCACATTGGAATTGCGGTCAGATCCCTGGCAGCCAGCAACCCGCTCTTTGAGCGCCTGCTCCATACCTCACCCTATAAACAAGAGCTGGTGGAAGACCAGGGGGTATTGACCTCCTTTTTCCGGGCGGGTGAGACCAAAATCGAATTGCTGGAAGCTACCCGCGAGACCAGTCCTATTCACACCTTTATAGAACGAAAAGGGGAAGGTATCCATCATATCGCTTTCGAAGTGCCGGATATCCGTGCTGAAATGCAACGATTAAAAGAAGAAGGATTCCAGCTGCTCAGCGAAGAGCCAGGCTACGGCGCGGATCATAAACTGGTATGTTTCATTCATCCCAAATCTGCCAACGGGGTGTTGGTCGAACTGTGTCAATCTATCCCTCAGGAACCCGCTGACAGCTCTGATGCCCTGGACGACTGAGCATCTGATCATCGCGTTTAGCGGCGCTTTTATATGCGGGATCATTAATGCGCTGGCAGGCAATGGCTCCGTGATCACCCTGACCATCCTTACCGAATTGCTGGGCCTTCCAGGCAATATGGCTAATGGGACCAATCGGGTAGGGGTGCTGTTCAATTCCATCGGGGCTATGACCGGGTTTGCCGGTAAGCGGGATCTCAAAGTAGTGCAGTATCTCCGATACATTATTCCGGTGGTGACAGGGGCCGTGGTGGGTGCTATTGTCGCTACCCAGGTGACTAACGAACAATTTATGGGTGTGTTCAAGGCACTCATGGTGGTGATGTTGATCGTGATTCTGGTCAATCCGGAGCGGTGGCTTATCACGCATGCAGGTAAAAGTAGTTTGCCATCATGGATGGAATGGCCGGTCATGCTGTTGCTTGGTTTTTATGGAGGATTTATCCAGATGGGGATGGGGGTTTTTTACCTGGCGGTCCTGGTCCTGGTCACGCGCTTGCCGATGATTGAATCCAATATCATCAAAGCGGTATCGGTGGGCTCCTTTACCTTGATTGCAGTCCTGATCTTTTCGTATTCAGACCAGGTCATATGGTCGATCGGGATGGTGATGGGCGCCGCCCAGTTTTTGGGAGGCTGGCTGGCCGCACATTATGCGTCTAAAATTCCGGGGGCATCCAAGGTGGCCTATGTCGTCCTGGTTATAGCGGTATCTCTGTCTGTCCTCAAGATTTTTGATGTGTTCTGACCCGGAAAGAACTGGTTTGAAATGACCGGATAAGAAATAAGTGGGATATTGGAAAAGAACTATTTTTACCCGGATATTGTTACCACTCCTAATATGAGAATACCACAATTCATCGCATTGCTTTCCATGTTCTTAATGCCGTTTATGGCTTCAGGTCAGTTGAGCAATATCGATGCCGCCCTCCAGAAGGCCAACGTGGCTGAGTGGGGCAATTATTTCAGCAAGACCGTTGATCTCTCCATCCCTGATGCGGATGATTCTTACAGTTCAGCGCAAGCCGTCACAATCCTCACCGACTTTTTCACCAGGCAAGGGGTGAAAGGATACAAGCGCGTCCACCTCAGTGCTCCCCAACAAGGCCGGGCCAGTTATTCTATAGGCGATCTCTATTCCGCCCAGGGCACCTACCGCCTCACGATGTATTTTGATGCATCGCAAAAAATCACGGAGATCCGTATCCAGAAATAATATTGTACCCCCGTTGCCCCCTAAAAGGGGATACCGGTTTTGTACATCGCGAAAATCAACGTTAAACTGAGGTCAACCTCCACGCAACATTGCTTTTCACATGGACTGCTTTTTCTTGTTCATGATGCAAGGATCGCAGATGACGCAGAGATATTAAGAAGCTAATTTTCGCAGATCCGGTTCACCGGTTTTTGCAACGGACAGCGAATCTGCGTAATCGATTTAGAAATAATTCTGCGTAATCTGCGATCCCTTTATCACATATTGCTCTCCTACTTAGTGGCTTTACAACACTGCGTGATCTCCACTGCCTTAGGAAATGCCTCTATGCCCTATGCTCTCTGCCCTCTGCCCTATGCTCTATGCTCTATGCTCTATGCCCTCTGCTCTATGCTCTCTGCCCTCTGCTCTCTGCTCTTTCGCTGATCAGCCACAACCCCACAAACGTGATCAGCCCATTCACGGCAAGGATCAAAAATCCAAAGGTCAATCCTCCAAACCACTCGGCGGAATAGGCATTGAGGATATAAGACAACACAGGAGCCACCAGGCAAACCATCAAGGCATAGCGATCCTTCAGTTTTCGTCTGGTCAGCAAGCCAAAAGCAAATAGTCCGAGCAGCGGCCCGTAAGTAAACCCGGCCGCACGGAAGAGTTCATTGATCACGGAACCTTTGTTGATCAACTGGAATAGCAGGATCACTATGGCAAAGATGATGGCAATGACGATGTGCACCCGCCTGCGGATTTTGGTTCGGTAAGCCTCATCTTTGAATTCAGGCTTCTCATCAAATCCTAGGAAGTCAAGGCATACCGTAGTCGTCATCGCGGTCAATGTACCATCTGCACTGTTGTAGGCCGAGGCTACGAGTCCAATGATAAAGGCAATCCCGATATAGAGCGGCAAATGCCCCATGGCCAGTAAACCATAGAGTTGATCTGATTTTTCAGGGGCGGTCAGTTGAAGGTGACCGAGATACATCCACAACAAGGCCCCCAGCGTCAGAACCAGCAGATTTGCAATGATGAGGATAACCGAAAAGAGAAACATGTTCTTTTGCGCTTCGCCGATGTTTTTGCAACTCAGATTTTTTTGCATCATATCCTGGTCCAGACCGGTCATCACGATCGTGATCAATGCCCCGCTCAGAAACTGTTTGTAGAAATTGTTGGGATCAGCCCATCCGCCTTCAAAGAAGAAGACTTTGGCAAATCCGGCCTCACGCATGCCTTGTGGTAAGGTGTAAAGTGATAAATCCAATTGGTGCATGATCGCCACGATGGTCAGGATGACCGCGGCCAGCATGCAAAACGTCTGCAACGTATCCGTAAACACGATGGTGCGGATTCCGCCACGAAAGGTGTACACCCAGATCAATGAAATGGCTACGATGACCGTGATATAAAAAGGAATCCCAAACGGTTCACACAACAAAGTGTGCAGGACCATGACCGCCAAAAACATGCGGAAGGCGGAACCGATCATTCGGGACAACATAAAGAAGGCTGAGCCGGTCTTATACGAAACCGGTCCAAAACGCATCCCCAGGTACCCGTAAATCGAGACGAGCTTGAGCCGGTAATACAAGGGCATCAATACCAACGAAATCACCATATAACCCAGCAGATACCCTAGCACCACCTGCATGTAGGAGAAGGCCTGATTGTGCCCACCGGCACCCACTACCCCGGGGATCGAGATAAACGTAACACCCGACAAACTGCTCCCGATCATCCCGATCGCCACGAGATACCAAGGCGATTTATGCCGGTTGATAAAGAAGTCATCCGTGGTGGATCCCCGTGAAGTCACCCATGCCAGGAAGATGAGCAGCAGGAAATAACCGGCGACAATGGAGAGGATCAGTAAGGGGGAGATTCCAGCGGTGGACATGCTCGAAAGATAGGAAACTATACAGCAGTGTCGCAAAATGCTGACCACTCAACCCCGGCGCTCCACAGGGCGCAGACTCAACGCATCCTCCACCAGCCAGGTTGCTTTAAAAGTTAAAATTCAGTGCCCAGAGGTATATCCATATGTTTAATCATTCATATTCCAATGGAGTATATATGGCACATTTCAAAAATGTAAACTCTCTACCTGATATGTCGCCTCCATTCTTCTCTTTTTAAAGGAAATTTTCTACTTTTAGGTTCGATCACCAAATTTTAGGGTTAATTCCGCATTGCATCTACCCGGAACGAATTAATGGTTCAACCCTTTAATTTATAACGCATTATGATCAGGTAGACCATATTCCGTCCTCACTTTCCCGGTGACGGATTTTTCCACGACACTTTTTAAATGTACCCTGCGTCAGGGCCCACGGGAGACCCCCAATCCTGCCCCCAAGATCGGCACGATGCTTGCATGTAAAAGGAGCATTTCCTATTGGAAAAATCAGGATTATTCACCAAACGGAGAAGGATGACAGAATTGTAATGCCTTATCACCGACTACATTATGAGACGAATGAACACCATCAGCTGCTCACCGGCTGAAAGGAGATTACGCTCTGCCTCCGGACTCCTCCTTTATGCCTTCCTGCTCACCATCTGCCTTGGTTGGACCCATGTCCACGCCCAGACGAATACCTGGGATGGCTCCACAGATAACAATTGGGGTACAGCCTCCAACTGGTCCCTCAACCTCGTGCCCACCAATGCACATGATGTAGTGATTGATATCAATGCTACCATTGATCTCAACACACCCACCTTGACGATCAATACCCTCACCATCTCCAACTCAGCTGTTGTGACGTTTACCGCTTCAGGAAGTAACAGGACCCTGACTATTGATGATACCCCCAGTTCCATTGGCTCAGGAAGCAGTCTTACACTCAATGGATCCGGGTCTTTGAATATGAATCTGGCGTTTAGCGGGACCAGCCGCGTCATGGATATCGCCGGTAGCCTCATCATCACAGCGACCGGAGGTGGCGGACGTTATAACGCTACCAACTCCTTAACCACCGTCACCGGACTTTTTAAAAATGATGGTTCTGGAGGTGGAACAACAGGTACACTCACTTGCTCTGCGGCAAACTTTACGGTCGGCACGAATGGTACCTATGAGCATGCTTTGGCGGCCGGTACTATTCCTACTGTAACATGGGATGCTACCTCTACCTGTTATGTCACGGGCACCGTCAGCACTTTTCCTTCCGGTTTGGGACAAAGTCTTGGAAACCTGACGTTCAATTGCTCCGGGATGACCGCTACCTTGAGTTTGCCGTCCACAGGCTTGTCTATCGCCGGCAACCTCTATATTCAAAATACAGGATCTGGTGCTATTTCGTTGCAACAGACTCCACTCAACGTGACAGGTAATTGTACGATTGCCGATGATTTTACCTTTGGAAGTTCAGCGAGAACACTGAATGTCACTGGTAATTTTTCGATAACTGGAGGCACCATGACGATGTCTTCTGGTAACATAATCGGTACGTTAAATGTTACAGGTGATTTTTCAGCAACCGGTGGAACCATCACAGAGTCCAGTGGCGGCAGTGGAGCCATCGTGTTTAATAAATCAGGAACGCAAACGTATACCTCAGGGGCTACTATTTCCAATATCATCAATTTTACAGTCAACAGTGGAAGTACACTGCAAATGGCTTCTTCGTCTACAACAGTTGACGGAGGAGGTACATTTACTCTCTCCAGTGGAGCGACACTTGGTGTAACTTCAGCAGATGGTATCACTACCTCTGGGGCTACGGGAAATATCCGGACCACTGGTCGAACCTATAGCGCCGGATCAAATCTCATCTACAATGGCACGACCAACCAGGATGTTGGCTCAGGTCTCGCCAATACCAATAAAGCCAACCTCACGATTAACAACCCCGGTAATACGGTTACCCTGGTCGCCAACACTACCATCACCGGCGCCCTCACCGTAACTGCTGGCTCAACATTTGCGATGTCCACCTTTACCCTCGGCTCACCCACCAGCGTGACCCTGGACGGTGGTGCGACAACAGGAGCATCCATTACGGGCTCTTCCACACTGACCCTCGGTGGAAATATCACCGTCAATGATGCAACAACAGGCACTGCGGGTGCATCCATTTCTTCCCCCGTGGCGCTCGGTGCAGCAAGGACATTTACAATAGCAGATGATGGCACCAGCGCCAAAGACCTAACCATGAGTGGTATCATCAGCGGCGCCTTTGCCATCACCAAAGCAGGTGCAGGTACCCTGGCCTACAGTGCAGCCAACACCTATAGCGGTAGCACAATCATCAATGCGGGTACTATCGTCCTCGAAAATGCTGCCGAACGAATCTCCAATTCATCAGGCTTGACCTTGGGGGGCGGTACATTTAGCACGGGCTCGACAACAGGGTATACAGAAACCATGGGTATCCTGACCCTACTGGACAATTCCACCATCCATCTGGGTACAGGCAGTCATACCCTAACCTTTGCCAATAGCTCTGCGGCATCCTGGACCTCTGGAAAAGTACTCACGATCACCGGATGGACCGGAACCATTGATGCTTCAGGTAGCGGCTCGGAAGGCAAAATCAAGGTGGGATCCACCAGTGATCTCACATCAACCCAACTCAGCCAGATTCAATTTGACGGTTATGCCCAGGGTGCGCTGATTACCGCCTCCGGAGAAATCGTACCTAAATCCAAAACATTTTATTCCACCACCAGTGGAGCTCCGGAAACCGCATCCAACTGGAATACCAGCCGCGATGGCACCGGGACATCAGCAGTTGCCTCAGACTTTACCGTGAGCGGAACCATCTTTGTCATTCAAGGTTCTGGCAATGGCGGTACCACACCACACACTATGACGACCGCAGCTACATGGTCAGTAACCGGTGCTGTATCTAAAATCCAAATCGAAAACGGGGCATCCCTGATAGCCCCTTATGCCGTTACACTCGGTACGG
>JBGAWQ010000048.1:0-19647 GCA_044227555.1 Saprospiraceae bacterium
TGAAAACTTTAATTTTTGTATGTGGACTAGTATTAATTGGAGGATTCTTGTCTGGTTGTCGTGAAGATCAACTACAGAAAACAAAAGCCTTTACTCCAGAGGTAATAAATTATGAGTTTTATATTGAAGGAGAGCTCGACGGTAAATTACTTAGATATAGGCAAATCAATTATGAATACACGAATGTATCTAACAAATATTTTATTGATCATAAGCAGACTTGGTTACAGGCTTACACCGACTCAATCGCTGAGAACCAAGGATATTGGACAATAAGGATATCTGGCATTGATATTAGAAACCAAGAACTCCCTTATACCTTGCAAGAATCAGAAGGTGGTATTGCTTGGTATGATCAAAGAATTGATGCTCTTATCGAAAATAACCCCAACTGTCAAGGGAATGATTCCGGCTGTACATTCAGATTAAGTGCAGGAGAAAATAACATAACTCTAACCTCGAATGAAAGCAATATTCTAGAAGGGATATTTTCAGGCAAAGCAATTATAGGTGGGACAGGATTTACTCCATATCATGATGAATCCATGTTCCATGATATTGTAAACGGAAAGTTCAGAATTAAATATCGCGTCGAATAGTGTTGGTTGCGTAAATACAACTGAGCACTGGCTATCACATCGGCTTTACAACATGGCGGACATTTCTTGCCTCGATGCAGTCCTAACTGATTCAGTTTTTACTAATTTAAAGTTGAAATCCTGGAGCGCCATGTCGTGAAGCCCTGGTCGTTATCTTACTAGCAAAATATCGATTTATTTCACTCTAAACTCCATTGCCATGAAAAATCTCATTCTTTCAGCCGCTTTCCTTATCTGTGCTTTCATGCTGGGTCAGGCGCAATCTATTAAGTACGATTACAACATCCCTATCCTGAACGTTGTAGCACTTACTGAGGATCACCAAGATAAGGAAGTCTTTGTCACCCATGTGGAGGACAGTTATAAGATTACATTTTATGTCAAAACAGCAGGCATGGTTAAAGAGCACAGCGTCGGGGTTGCCTATGACAAAAACCTAACATCAGCCAGCTATATATGGCTTTCTCATCACAGGCTTGCCCTTCGACTTGCTGATGCTGATTCATCTGATTTCTTTGATATTGAAGTTACCGGGAAAAAGAACTGGACCAGTTTGGAATGCAATGTGGATGCAGAGCGGTAACTGAATCAGCCCTTTGGCGCAGTTGTATATCTCCCTCTAAATCCCTAATTTACATGCTCTACGTAAATATTATATTAAATCTGCACCATGATAGAACAGGTTAAGAGAGCAATTCAACAAATTGAAAAACTCCCGGAAAGCAAACAAATGGAAATAGCTAAGCTGATTCAGGATGAACTTAGCTGGGATGCTACCATCCTCCAAAGTCAAGATCAGCTCGCTTTATTGGCCAAAGAAGCTTTGCAGGAATATAAGGAAGATAAGACTTCTGATAAGTCCTGGTAATGAAATCAGTTACCACATCTAAATTCAGGAAATGTTTAGAAAACCTGCCTAGCCGTATTCAAACAAAAGCCCTTAGTGCCTATCACCTCTGGTTAGAAAATCCATCCCATCCAAGTCTTCAGCATAAACAAATTCTCAGCATTAGCCCAATATATGCTGTCAGGATAAGTTTGGGTTACCGTGCATTGGGTATTCTTGAAGATGATACAATGGTATGGTTTTGGATAGGTTCACATGAAGATTATAATTCGATGATCAAAAAACCTTTAAGGACAACAACCGATAACATTAGCTTCCCTCCATGGCGGTTATATGTATATCCATTACTTTCTTCCTTCAGCCAGATTCAACTATCTTAAAGTTTAAATCCTGCAGCGCCACGTTGTGAAGCCCAGTCGTTAACACCGATGAAAATACCTATATCCCAAACCACTTTGATTTCCATTCTACTCATCCTGCTGAGCTGCAAAAGCGAGGAACCTAAGACTCCTCCAGCCCGTGATTTTACCCGTGGCACTCCACAAGCAGAAGAACCTTATATTAATCCAACGCTTCCCTTTTATCCTCTAATGGAGGATGTGCCTTGTTCCTTTACATTGAAAACAACCCAATTAAAGGATTTCACCAGTCATTTCTATTCTGCAAATCTGACGAACTGGTTTTCGTATACCGCAGAGGTAGTGGATACCGTAGTGAAAATAGAGGTCAGGCTTAGGGAGGCCTATAACTTTATAAAGAGCTTCGAAAACAATTCGTACTGCAGGCGTAACGGGTACCGATTTAACAACGGGGAAAATTTCCTTAAAGCGGTATTCAACCCGGATACCCTTTTGGCAGCCAGTGCTCCGATGCTGACCAAAGAAGCCTGCATGTCGCTCTTCCAGGTACCGGACTCTGTTTACTTGTTCCATTCTTTCGAGCAATACGCAAAACCATCACATGTGAGACGCAGTGAATACATCCAGCATATTTTCTACAATCACAGCAAATCGTCCTATACGTTGATGACACTTGACACCATTGGACAATTACTCGATTCCATCAACCTATGCGCTAACCAGGACACGAACAAGTCCTATGAATTTCGCTTTGCCCTTCCAGGTGCACTGCAGGTGATCCAACATACAACAACACGCAAGCGAGGGTACGCATTCCAAACAGACATCGAGGAGATCAATCGGATTTATACTACTCCGGACGGACGAATCTATGACTGGACAGATACGATCTTCTCACCTGCAGTCCATTGCCAGGCCTTACGACCAGATTCAGTATTAGCCTGGCGTGATTATTCCATCATGGTGGAGAAAGCCATTCCACTCCCCCTTGGTATGGAAAGCAAACTCAAGAAATATCTTACCGATTCCTATAATTCAAGCACAAGAGATATCTATCTGATGGGTGGGCCCTGGATGGATCTTTTTTATATTCTCAACAGCATTCCATTTGATGGATCTGCACCCGGGATTGTTCTTGGGGGTGGTTATTTTGTTTATCTGGCTCTTTTTGATCAACATGGAAATGTTGAAGATGCGAAATCAATGTCACGTGTAGAAGTCACCAATTCAGAAGACCGATGGAAAAGTACAGAAGCGAAGCTTGGTGCTGATCAACATATTTACCTTATCAATGATTATCCGGCCAGAGATACTGTTGATGAATGGAAGATCGAACGCAGCAAAATAATCTCCCTCAGGCACCAGCAGCCATTGTTGACTGTACCTTACGGATACCTTGATCAATATTTCCCATTTAAGGATGTGAACGTTTTTAATATGGAAGAAATAGGTCACCGGTATGAAGATTTATTAAGTTTCCCTGATTCCATTTATGCATGCATCGCAGAAGCAGCCAAATTGAATGGGTGTTACCTGCCCACCGGAAACTACTCTATCACCCATGCTTCCAATGGACTTACCTATCTGACCTTCTTACGGGATGGAGGCATATCGTCTACACTATCGATGATGATTATTGACCAGAATAATATTTTACGATCTGGTCAATTTGATTTAGCCAGTGGCGGAGGGGATGAAGGGGATTATTGGGGATCAAATGGCTATTTTATCAATGACTCCACATATTTTCAAACCTGTCAATCCGGCTCCTCATTTGAAGCCGTAAATGATTCCTCAGCTATTGTTTGGCGAATTTCTTCCACCGGTAAAATTTATCTTGACCCAACCCAGTCACAATATTTCAAAGTTCCAAATCCAAATTGATGTAGCCTGTCCTTCTTGCTTTCCCGCCAGATTGTCAAGCCAAGCACTACCTCACCAAGCGTGAATTCGATCATTGAACTTACAAGTAGCGTCAGGGGGGTTGTTTCCGCGAACATAACCAACCACGATACTGACAATGACTCCTGTTAAAAGAAGAATGGTCTACGATACCACATTGAACCGCTTCATCTATGGTTCAACATTGCAAGTGCAGATCGTATCTTCAAGATTCAAAACCGGACATAGTCCTTTGGTAGTCATCCTACCGGCAGGTAGCCGGGACGGCATATTCATGATTCCTCAACGACTCAAGCTGCCAAAATAACCACTTCTTAAGCGAAAAAAATAGTTGCACTTTAGTGCTACAAGCCATATCTTTACCCAATGGTTGAAAACAAAAGATGGCGGACAGTCATCTTATACAAGGACTATTTACCGAATTCTTTACTCGGCAAAGAATAAAGGTAAAGGAGAAGATCAGTTGGACCATTGACCTGATAGAAAACCATGAGCGAATACCTGAAATCTAACTCAAGCATCTTGAAGATTCCGATGGACTTTATGAGATAAGAATTCAACATGGAAATGATGAAATCAGGATCTTTTGTTTTTTTGACAAAGGTAAATTGGTTATTCTGGCAAACGGATTTTATAATAAAAGTCAGAAGACCTCTAAGAAAGAAATTAAAAAGGCTTTGAAAATCAAAAAGGAGTATGAAGACGAAAAAAAGTAATATAAAGACCTGGACACAATTTAAGGACGAACAGTTCGGGAAGCGGGGAACGCCTAAACGAGAGAAACTGGAAGCCGGATATGAATCTTTTAAGCTTGGTGCCATGATACAGGAAGCCCGACATGCGCAAGGTATGACCCAGGAAGAGCTTGCGGAAAAGTGCGGTACAACCAAATCTTATATTTCCAAGCTTGAGAACGACGTGAAAGAAGTTCGGATCTCCACGCTGCAGAAAATAGTTCATGAAGGCCTTGGCGGTGAACTTCAACTCCATATTAAATTGCGACAGCGTTCGAAGTAGAAAACACAAATATAAAATTGGCTTCACCTGGTGCCTGATCCAACACCTTAGGTACGCAACTGGCTTCAGCATCTGCCATCTCCTACCAAAGACCTTGCCGCGGCCAATTTTGTCTATAAATCACATCCGTTCAGCGATGATCCACCTACTATTATTTCCCTTTGTTTAACTTGATGAAACAAATAAGAACCTTCCGGCAATAAAGGCTTCAAGGTCTTTTCAAAAAATGAATTTCTAAAAACGGATATATGAATCACGCTATTTCCTGGTTTGAGATCCCATCTACCGATCTCGATCGTGCTACCCGGTTTTATGAAACCATCTTTGGCATCAAACTCTTTCCCATGGATATGCCCAATCTCCAGATGCGCATGTTTCCAATAGATGATCCGATGACCGGCATCGGGGGAGCGATCGTATATGCCGAAGGTTTTTACAGCCCTTCCGCTACGCAGGGTCCGCTCGTCTATCTCAATGCCAATCCGGATGTTCAGCTGGTGCTGGATCGTGTCGAAGCCGCCGGCGGCAAAGTCCTGGTCCCCAAAACCGAAATCACGCCGGAGTATGGACATATGGGCGTCTTCCTGGATTCTGAAGGCAACCGCATAGCGCTGCATTCTATTCCTCCACAATAAATCCAACCGGTATGGAAGCATTTGACTGGTCGGTATTTACCGTTCGGATTGGTGTCCATGCGGATACGGAAACACTGTATAGAGCCTGGGCTACTCGTGCTGGCCTGGAGTCGTGGTTCCTGCGCATGGCGGAATTCCGAAAACCGGATGGGGCAAAAAGGCTTTCCGATGCCCTGGTCAAGCCGGGGGACCTTTATACCTGGCGTTGGCATGGATGGCCGGATGAGGTCGAAGAACTTGGCCGGGTCCTGGACACCAATGAGACGGATTATTTCCGGTTTTCATTTGGCCAGGCGGGGAATTGCGCGGTCACCATCCGTGAAGAAGCCGGGCTCAACGTCGTGGAACTGGTTCAATCTGATATTCCGACCGACGAAAAAGGCATGCACTACTGGCACCTGGGCTGCAAGACCGGCTGGACGTTTTACCTGACTAACCTTAAATCCATTTTGGAAGGAGGTGGAATGGATCTGCGGAACCGGGATGTAGCGTTGAAGAATGTGGTGAATTCCTAGTAGGTATGAACATCCTCGTTTAGAAACTTAGAAAGCCCAATGAGGCCTGCGGCCTCATTAAATTAAATCTGTTAAGCTAAGCTTGTACCTCAGCTCAACTTTGCCTTTTTTATGGATGAGGCCGCAGGCCTCCTTAAAAGAAATCCGTTAGGCTGAGGTTGTACCTCAGCCTGCGTGCTACGGATTAAAGAGGGCTTTGCCAGTGTATTGTTTTCGATGGCAGTTTATAACTGCAAGGATGATTATACTCAAATTGAAGATCTGCTTTCTCCCTGCAGTTGATGCCGTCGCGAAATGTGCTATGGCATCCAAAGGAAAACTGCCTACATGCTTTGCGCCCAATACATGCTCTTTTTGACCTTCCGTACGCGAGCTGAGGTTCAACCTCAGTTCAACTTTGGTTTTTAGGGATTAATCAATTACTACCACTTTCACTCCCATTTTTCCATCTACCGATACTTGAACGCCATACATGCCGGATGGCCATGCAGACACATCCACTGAAATATCACCACCGCCGGATGGTATACCTTTAAAGATACTTTTACCCTGGAGATCCATAACCCGCAAGTATGCAGATGACGTAGCCTGGTTCATGTGTATATACATCCTGTCACTTGCCGGATTAGGATATACGCTCCAGTCCGAATCTGCAAGGGTGGGAGCAACCGCAGTCGTGGAGGCCTGGGTTTCAAAAGGACCGCAATCCACAAGGCCTGCAAGGCCGTTGGACGGATTGATAAACCTCGGCAAGCCATCAAAATCCTTGTCGATTCCGGCAGGTACTGATGCATTGAGGCCCGCATCTATGGCCGGAGAATCATCCTGCACGTGTACATCGCCATCCGTATGCCCATGATTGGTAGGAATAGCCGGCTGCGATACAAAGTTGGGATTGAAGTTGATCATAAAAAAACCTACACCAAAGAAATCCGCCACGGAATGCGCGATGTCCGTATTTCCCCCACTCACTGAAATAGCTGGTACTGCATTTCCCCAGAAAATACAATTACGCGCAAACACCACGGAAGAGGTATCGGTGCCAATATTGGACAACCGGATGATTCCTCCCGCATTGCCTGAAAAGGTACAGTTGATAAACTCAGATTGGGATCTCCCGGTACCCGTCAGGAAGATCGAGACCGCCTGAGAATTAGGTGTGTAATTGCCTGTGAAAATACAATTGACAAATCGAGGTGACACCGTGACGCTATGTCCGACTATTGAAACTGCACTTCCCTGCGCTGTGCGCGCAGTATTGCCGGCCATCCGGCAATTGGTCAGGACCGGATTGCTTTCGCCATCGAGATCTGCATTGATGGAAATCCCTCCGCCTCCACTGCCCTCACAGTTGATGATACTGCATCCTGTAAGCTTTGGATTACATTTCCCGTTACTGGCATACATTTCTATCCCCCCGCCACTTTCACCGGCTACCATATCTCTCACCTCGCAATTGACCAGGGTGGGATGGCAACGACCATTTTCAGCATTGATGAAAATGCCAGTACCGGTGGCCTCAAAGCCACCTCCGTCAATCGCATTCCCTTTTTCAATGCGAAATCCCTCCAGCCTGAAGGTATCGGAAACATGGTCAATATACATCACGTGAAAAGCATTGTCTGCCGCATCATTCGGCACACCCAGATCTCCGGTGAGAATAGTCACATGGGCTACCGGATCCCGCGAGTCTAACAAACCTTCAGTACCCGGCTCGCCTGAAAATCCACCCAATACCGTCATATCCCGGTTGAAGAGGAAGGTTGCATTCCGCGCAGCACCCCCACCAAATAAGGTGGAAGGGAAATAGGTGCCTGCGGCCACACAAATGGTATCCCCTGTGGCCGAATTGTTGAAGGCCAACTGCAAGTCGGCATAGGCGTCCGTCCAGGAGGTACCATTGCCAAGCCCTGTGGCTGTGGATTTGACATATACAAACTGGGCTTGCATGGCCTGGGTGTAAAACATGGTGACGGCCAGGAAAAGCATGGCTTTCCGGAGAAAAGGTGCGCAAGTGGTCATGATCTTTAGAGTTTTAGAGGTATCCTAATGAAGTAAATACCCGTCAAAGGTCAGCCCTGCCCGTAAACAGGGGTTCTACACAAACCTGTAAATTGAAAAATCAAGGTTTTCCTATAGGCGGACCGCCAAAGGATCAGACCAGGCTATGCGTGATGGCGATTCTCACCAGGCCCGCAGTATTCCTCACGCCCAACTTATTCATCATGTTATGCCGATGGGTCTCCACGGTGCCGATCGAAATGAACAACCTTTCGGCAATTTCCGAGGTGGTGGCTTCGTCGATGATAAGCTTGAGGATTTCCTTTTCCCGCCGGGAGAGGGTGGGCATGAATTGGGTCGTCCCTTCCTTCTTCACCAGCTTACCCTGCATTCCGGCGAGCAAGGTTTCTGTCAGGTCATCGCTGAAAAACGTACCTCCGCTATGGACTTTCCGGATACACTGTTCCAGCTCCTGCTTGCCGCAGTTCTTAAGCAGATACCCTTTGGCGCCGGCCTTGATCATCGACTGTACATGCGGATAGTCCGCATAGATACTGATGGCCACGACCTTGACCGACGGAAATTGCTGGGAGATCATTTCGGTGCATTTGACACCATCCATGATGGGCATATCAATATCCATCAGGGCCACGTCCGCAGGGATGGCCGCAAGTTGCTGTAGGGCTTGCTGGCCGTTGCGTGCTTCCGCGACGCATTGGATATCCGGGACATCACTGAGGAGTAATTTGATGCCTTCTGTCACTACCATATGGTCATCCGTGAGCAAAAGCCTGATCATGTATGTGGGTTTGGTGCGATGGTCTGACGGGTTGGTCCGCTTTTGGGTGTTGCAATGCAGATACCAATGTAAGAAGAAGGGTTCAATTGACCATCAGCCGACAATGCCATATCCTGAAGTATCGCATTCCTGACAATTGATATCTTCCAATTGATAAGCAGAAGACGTTGCGATGCATTGTTGGGCAATAGCCTTTTTGCAACCGTAGATTTGATTCCGGCGAACTACAAAAGGGAAGTCCCTCTCTGCCTTACTGGCCGGCTTTTGTGCGCCATTATTTTCATTCTCCAACCTTCCTGTTGCATCCATGATGCCCTGTGGCACGCATGGACTGGCGACTCTTTTGTAAACAGCAATGCTCGTGTGGCGAAAGAAAATTCTACTTTTATGATTCACCGGGGAACTTTCCACCATGAAGCAATTTCCGATTTCCAATGGCAAGCCAGTCGACTGGCAAGCCGGTGGATAGGCAGGCAGATACAGCGATATTATCTCATCCTCCTGTTTTTGCTGTGCCTTCCGGTGATGATGATGAGAACCTCGGACAATCTCAGGGGCGTCATCTGGTCCGATGCCGAAGGCTATTATCAATATCTCCCTGCCCTCTTTATCATCGGCGATGTACATCAATTGCCTCCGGGCAGTATTTGGCCATACTACAATGATCAGGGAGAGTATGTCAACAAGTATACCTGTGGGGTGGCGATGTTTGAATGGCCGTTTTTCTTTGGCGCTTATTTCCTGAGCCAACGCTTCGGCTATGATCCGGCAGATTATGTCAACCCCGTCTATTGTCGCGCAATCTCCCTGTCAGGATTTCTGTTTGCTTTTCTTGGATTGTGGTTGTTACAACGGGTACTGCTCCGGAGACACTCGCCGGGCGTGACGGCCTGGGTCCTCTTATCGATATTCGCCGGCACCAATCTTTTTCACTATGTGACCAAAGAGATGAGTGTGTCCCATGCGTACAATTTCTTTCTCTTCGCGGCATTTCTCTATCACCTGCCGAAACAACTGCGCCAACCAACGATAAAGAATAGTCTGCTGACCGGTGTTTTATTGGGATGGATCATTTTGATCCGGCCGACCAACATCATCCTGGCGCTGGCCCTTGGGCTGTATGACGTATACCGCTGGAGTGAACTCAGGGCGCGGCTGAAGTTTTGGTTACTCCATCCGATGAGTATTTTATCGATCATTGCAGCGGCAAGTTTATTCTTCATCCCACAGATGGTCTATTGGCATGAGATGACCGGACGATGGCTATACTACTCGTATACCGAGGAGGGTTTCAAATATTGGTATGAGCCAAAGATTACCGCGGTGCTATTTGATCCTCAGAACGGGCTTTTCTTATATTCACCTTTAGCCATTTTGATGCTGATCGCGGTGGGCGTTGGATTATGGCGGAGGCAATACCAGGCCCTGACAGCGACTGTCATTGTCGGGCTGGCTACGTATATATTCGCCAGCTGGTGGGCCTGGTGGTTTGGCGGCGCATTTGGTCACCGGTGCTTCGTGGAATATTACACCCTGCTAGCCATTCCATTGGCGGGTTTATACCATGAGATCAGGACGCGCTGGCATCCTGTGGCTAAGACCGTGTTCGTTTCCCTTACGATTCTACTTATGTTCGTAGGTATCCGTCTCTCATTTCTATATACCACATTACCGGGGCCGTGGGACGGAGCGGACTGGCGGTGGAATTGGGATAAGTACTGGTGGGTGCTGGAGCATTTGATTCGGTAAATCAGTGAGGTATGGCCAGGTGGGTACAGCCTTAGCTGGCTCGCTTAGGGTTTAGCGCTTAGAAATCGCGGTTTCATTCAAGCATTCGCCCGGTCGCTCGGCGGAGTTTGTAACTCCGCCTCGTACTGCAGATCAAATGCATTGGAATTCAGCAGCTCCAAAAGCCTAATGAGGCCGCAGGCCTCATTAAAAGAACACTGTTAGGCTGAGGTTGTACCTCAGCCTACGCCCAACTTTGTTTTTTTTGTTTTCTTTTTTTCGGATGAGGCCTGTGGCTTCATTTATTCAGCTCCAGTAACTAAACGATCTAAACACGGGACGGACTGGCCCTGATTTAAACGTTCTCAACACACCATCCACAGCCTACTCCACAAACGGGCTTTCTTTCTTTCGTTGTCCGGCATAACGGACATAATGAAAGATCAGGATGGCCAGGCACAATACCAGGCCAAGATATTCTCTTGCCAACTCCACATAAGGTGTTGTGGCTTTCATCTCGTCCACGATACTTGGCATCCCCATGCCGATCCATTGGGCAAAGCCGGGAAACTGCCGGAAGAGTTCAAATACCACGACCGCCATGCCGAGCAGTATAGCCCACATATGGAAACGGTTAAATGCCGCAAAAGCGGACATCACGGCGATGGCCGCATAGAGTATGAACCAGAAGAGGATATCCCCCGGGGTGTCGTTGAGTTGTACAACGGCAAACAAGCCAAAAACAACTGCAAGGACCAGGTTGAAGATTTTCATGATGGCGGGACGATTTGGGTCGTTGAAGATACAGCGATTATTGTCGCCTTGCCTTCTCCCATTCCCATGCTGTACGCATGATGTATCGGATGTCGTGTTCGGGCGTCCATCCCAGCCGGGAGGTGATCCGGGTATTGTCCGCGTAGATCATGGGGACATCGCCAGGCCTTCGGGGCCCAATCCTGTAATTGACGCGAACATCCGTAGCTTCTTCGAAGGCATGGATCGCTTCGAGTACGGTCACCCCTTCACCCATGCCCAGGTTATACACTTCGTATGGTTGTTCCTGACGTTGGGCCAGCAGATAATCCATGGCCAGGGTATGTGCCCGTGCCAGGTCCATGACATGGACATAATCACGGACACAACTCCCGTCTCTTGATGGATAATCATTGCCAAAGACCACCACTTCTTCGCGAAGTCCGATCGCTGTCTCGGTGACCACAGGGACGAGATTGGTTGCCTTGTTGGTCGACGACTCTCCGATCAAGGCTGATGGATGCGCGCCGGCAGGGTTGAAATACCGCAGTGAAATGCCGGTCTTGTTTTGTTTTTTATTGAAATACGAATCGTACAGGATTTCCCCGGTTTGCTTGGTGGCACCATACGGGCTTTCGGCGCGCCCCATCGGGGTTTCTTCTGTTACCGGTAACCTGGCCGGCGTACCATACACGGTGCAGGAGGATGAAAAGATGAGATGGGAAATATCCAATGCATCCATCAATTCCATCGTCGTGAGCGTACTGCCGATATTATTACGGAAATACCGCAAGGGTTGGTAGACAGACTCCTCGACACTCTTCAATGCGGCAAAATGAATGATGCCGTTAAATGGCCCATGGGCCTTCACCGCTTCCAATGTATCTTCCGATTGGCTGAGATCTACGTTAAGGTTGATCACCCTCCGGCCGGTGATCTTTTCTATACCATCCAGCACATCAAATGATGAATTGACCCCATTGTCGAGGGATACGACATCATGGCCGGACAACAACAGGTCCACTATGGTATGGCTGCCGATGTATCCGCACCCCCCTGTGACCAAAATCTTTCCTTTGCTCATTATTATTTTTCTTCCTGTACCCGAATTCTATCTGTTGTAACGGAAGACCAGGATGTGACCTCATCTCCTCAAGGCAATGTACTCCTTACGTTCGGAATATACAATGATTTATTCGCGTACTTTTCATTCCTCATTCTTCATTCCTCATTCCTCATTCCTCATTCCTCATTCCTCATTCCTCATTCCTCATTCCTCATTCCTCATTCTTCATTCCTCATTCTTCATTCCTCATTCTTCATTCTTCATTCCTCATTCCTCATTCCCCATTCCCCATTCTTCATTCCTAATTCCTAATTCCTAATTCTTCATTCCTAATTCCTAATTCTTCATTCCTCATTCTTCATTCCTAATTCCTAATTCTTCATTCTTCATTCCTAATTCCTCCTTCCTCACCACTCACCATTTTCCAAGCCTCCTTTAATCTCCCGTCCTCTTCTTATCTTTTACCCACAATTTCCTAGGTATGAAATCGTCCACCTGGCTCAAAATCGCCATCCTGCTTCAATTCGTTACTGCTTTTGTTCATGCCCTGAGTTTTTTGTCTGATCCGGTAGGGACCAATGATCAGGAAAAAATGCTGATCGATCTGATGTACAACTACTCCATGGACCTGGGTGCGGGATATCAGCGAACCATGCATGAGATTGTAAACGCATTGAGCGCATGCTTTTCCCTGGTGTATCTCCTGGGTGGCGCCATCAACTGGTATCTGCTCCGGCAAAACGCAGAGCCCCGAATGTTGCGCGGCCTGCTGACGATTCAACTGGCGGTTTTTGGATTTGCATTTGCACTGATGGTCATCTACACCTTCCTTCCCCCAATCGTCCTGACCGGACTCGTATTCGTTTTTTTATTCGGAGCCTGGGTCAAAACGCCAAAGACCTGACAAACCCAGTACCCTTCCACCCTTAACCGTTGACCGTGTACCGTTGACCGTGTACCGTTGACTGTGTACCATGTACCGTTAACCGTTATCCTTTGTCCTTTATCCGTTCTTCCCCTATCTCCCTTCTGACCTTCTGCCCTTAACGCAAACCAGCGCATGCAAATCCACGGGCGGCCTCCCGCACTACTTACTTTAATGCCCACATCCCCTTAGCCCTTTGCTCCCTTAGCTCCATTTTTTCATTACACCGTTGCAAAATTGAACACCGTTCATTATCTTTGCAGTGTTAAATATTTAAATACTGTTCCAAAATGGGTATATCAGAACGTAAAGAACGAGAGCGCGAGGAAGTTAAAGACCTGATTCTCAACGCCGCACGAGAAATTTTCCTCACCGAAGGCTATGAAAACACAAGCATCCGGAAAATCGCCACCAAAATCGAATACAGCCCTGGGATCATCTACCACCACTTTAAAGACAAAAACGAACTCCTCCTGGCCCTCCATGACAAAGCCTTCGAATGCAAGATCGAAGCCCTTTTTCACTCGGTCCAGAATATCTCCGACCCCCTGGAACGCCTCAAAGCCACTGGGCGCGCCTACCTCCGGTATGGCATCGACAACCCGCAGGATTACGAACTGATGTTTATCCTCTCCTGCACGATGGAGGCCCTGGCCGTTAAAGAAGAATTCTGGCAAGACGGCGCTGCAGCCATCAACATGCTCAAACAAAACATCGCTGAATGCATGGATGCCGGATATTTCCGCAAAGACCTCAACGTAGATGAAATCTCGCTCATCCTGTGGAGCCAGGTGCATGGTCTGGTATCGTTGCACAACAAAGAACGTCTCAACATCTACCCGATGGCGGACCGCGAAGCCTTTATGTTTCGCAGCTACGATGTCTTCCTCTCCCTGATCCAGAATTGCCTGTCCTGATTACCTGATCCTCCGAAATCACCACCATGAATCGCATCTTTCTTTTCCTGCTCATCCTGACACTCACACCGACTGTCTTCCACGCTCAAGGCATCCTGGATCAATATGTCCGTGAGGCCATCGATCAAAATCTCTCGATCGATCAAAAGGAAGCTATCGAACGCCGTCAACAATACGCTCTTCAACATGCGGGTCGGCTTGGCGGTCCGGAAGTCACCTTTCTTACAACCTATACCACTGCCTATAAAGGTCGAAGCTTTGAATTGCCTATCGGCGATCTCATGAACCCGGTCTATGGCGCACTCAATGAACTCACTGGAACCAACCAGTTTCCGATGATTGAAAATCAGGAGTTCAACCTGCTGCCCAACAACTTTTATGACGCGCGTTTTCGCATCACGCAACCTATCCTGCAGCCGGATATCCGATACAACAAACTCATCAAGGAGCAAGAACTGACGCTGGCGGAATTGCAAACCAACGAAACGATCCGTGATCTCACCGCCCAGGTTAAGACCGCTTATCTCCAATGGATGCGCGCCGGGGAAGCCATCACTATCATGGACCAGGGACTCATTCTCCTGCAGGAAAATAAACGCATCACTGAAAGCCTGATCAAAAACGGCCAGGCCATTCCCTCCGCACAGATGCGTATCCAATCGGATATCGAACATCTCAAAGCCCTCCGTGAAAAGTCTTTGTCCAATCAAGTGAATGCAGCTTCCCATTTCAATTTCCTCCTCCACCGCAGCCCGGGCACCGAAATCATGCGGGATACATTCATCGGAGTTCCGACAATGCCTGAAGGAATAGATGTCACACGACGTGAAGAATTACAACAAATAGAAACCGGCAAACAGATTCAATCGCTTGCGCTTCAGCTCGAAGAAAAATCCCACGCCCTGCGCCTGGGTCTGCAAGTAGACGTTGGCTCGCAAGCCTTCCTGGCCGATTGGGGTGGATATGTGCTTGGCGGCGTCCAACTCGAGATCCCCATCTGGGACAACAAACAAAGTCAACTGAAACAAAAAGAATGGGAAGCAGGCATCGAAGCTTCTGCCGCGCAGTACGCCTGGACACGGGATGCTTTTCAGACACAGATCACAGCCGAAATCGAAAGCCTTAGATCTGATATCGCGATTTACAACAGCTTCTCCGACATCCTTATCGCGAATCAGCGATTCTATGATGAGACGGTGCGCCGCTACAAAGAAGGGCTCGCCAACTACATCGAATTGCTGGATGCACGTACAGAAGTCACCAACACACAACTTGAACTCAACCTCGCCAAATACCAGGCCTGGATCCGTGAAGTCACGATCGAACGCATGGCTGCCGGCGCTCCTATCCAATAACACACCATCAAATCCATCATCATGATCAAACCAATGAAACTACTAATGCTCCCATTCATCTTGCTGATGATCGCATGCGGAGCTACAGAGGATAAGAATACGCCTGAGCCGGTAGCTACAACAAAACCACTCAATGTGTTCTATATCCGAACCGCTCAGATCAAGCAATCCAATGTCAATGACATCATCCATGTCACTGGTGTTGTTCAATCCGATTCTGAAGCGAAACCATCCTTTAAAACAGGCGGTGTCATCGCCCGCATGTACGTAAAGGAAGGAGACATGGTCCGCAAAGGCCAACTGCTCGCGCAACTTAATCTTACTGAGATCGAAGCCCAGGCCACACAAGCACAGTATGCACTTGACAAAGCCGAACGTGACCTTCGCCGTGTTGATAATCTCTATCGCGATAGCATTGCCACTCTCGAACAATGGCAAAATGCCACAACAGCCGTGGACGTGGCAAAGAAAACATTACAGATCGCGCAGTTTAACGTTGCGTATTCCCAGGTACATGCGCCTATCGATGGTAAAGTCATCAAGCAATTGATGGAAGAAGGGGAGATCACCGGCCCCGGTATTCCGGTCTACTACATCATGGGCGTTCGCCAGGCAGACTGGAAGCTTGTTGCCGGACTCACTGATAAAAACTGGGGTAAGATCAAGACCGGAGATAAAGCAAAAGTGACCCTTGATGCTTATCCCGAATGGACTATCGAGACGCAAGTCAAGCGTCTTTCCGATGTAGCCAATCCACTCAGCGGCACCCTCGATGTGGAATTGAATATCCCCACCGCAGACAAACGTATTGCCGCAGGGATGCTGGCTCATGTAGAAATCATCCCATCGACCAAATCCGAATATACCATCATCCCCGTCGAAGCTCTTGTTTCCTCCAATGGTCGCACAGGCGTAGTCTACATCCCCAAAGACAACAAAGCCGAAAAACGTATCGTCCGCATCCAGGAATTTCACGGCGAAGAAGTAGCCATCTTATCCGGTCTCGAAGGTGTGACAGAAGTGATCACGGCCGGCAGCGGATTCCTCGAAGACGGCGACGCGATTGCGATTGAATGAAGCGCAGAGAGCAAAATGTAAGGGCGCAACATTTTGCACCCGGAACGCAAATATCCTGCAAGGATAATGCGTGACAATATGTAAGGGCACAACATTTTGCGCCCGGAACGCAAATATCCTGCAAGGATAATGCGTGACAATACGCAGGGGCACAACATTTTAAACGTGGAACCGAATTAAGTAGATTCAAAATAAAACTCCTCGGGCAGTAAATTCTTGTGCCTCATAATTGTCCGAGCTGATGGGGTGTCTTTTTTTAGGCCATAAAGCCTAAAAAAAGAAGGCGTGAAAACTAATAAGCGTGAAAGCAAACCAGAACGATTGATAAATGCTCTGCTCTGAAGGCGAGTTTTATGAGGCACTAGCGTTTTTGGTTACTTTTTTGGCAATGAAAAAAGTAACATGAATCATTTAAGTTTTTAGGTCTTTTTACAAAAAAGACAATGCACCAAAACAGTTATCATGTCACTGACTTCCTTTTCAGTAAAAAACTACCAGTTCACCATCATCATCTTCGTCCTGGCGATGATGCTGGGGATCAACGCCCTGATCAATATGCCGCGTGGCGAAGACCCGCCCTTCGGTGCGCCCATCTTTGTGATCCTCGCCGTCTATCCGGGTACCAGTCCGGCGGACCTCGAGCAACTGGTCGCTGAACCCATCGAAGATGTCCTCTACAACCTCAATGACATCAAAAAGATGGAGACCAACTGCAGCGATGGTCTCATGCTGATGCAACTCGAATTTAATTACGGCGTAGATGTCGACGGCAAAAACAATGACGTCATCCGGGAAGTCAATAAGATTCGTTCCTCCCTGCCTGCGGGCATCGTCGTGCTGGATGTCATCCGCGCAGCATCCTCGGATGTTGCCATCCTGCAGACCGCTTTGGTTTCTTCAACCGCAAGCCCCCAGGAACTGGAAGACAAGGCTGAAGAACTTGAAAAACTCATCGAACGCATCCGGGATATCAAATGGGTGGAAGTGCAGGCGCAACCTGTGCAGGAAGTAGAGATTGCCCTGCAACTGGATAAAATGGCCGCATATGGTATCGGACTCAACCAGGTGATCAGTATTGTGCAGGCCCATAACATCAATATCCCGGGCGGAAGTGTTGACCTGGGAAAGAAACGATTCAATATCAAAACCAACAGCGAACTCAATTCGCTCGATGATATCCGGTCCATCGTCATCAAACCTACACCGCAGGGTAATGTGGTCCACCTCGATGACATCGCGCTCATCCGGATGTCAACGGCCGAAGAAACCCACCTGGCAAGATTCAATGGCCAACCGGCTGTATGGGTAGTGACAGCTCTCAAGGACCGAAAGAACATCGTGCAGAACCGAATAGCCGTCCAAAAAGCACTTGACGAATTCGAGCCCACACTACCGGATCACATCAAGATGGAAACCAGTTTTGACCAGGAGAAAAATGTCAGGCGGCGCCTGTATGGCCTGGGCACCGATTTTGCCATCGCGGTATCCCTTGTCCTGCTCACGCTGCTGCCCTTAGGCACCCGGGCCGCATTGGTGGTGATGATCAGTATCCCGCTCTCGCTGGCGATCGGATTGGCGTTCCTCAATTACGCCGGGTATACCCTCAACCAGCTCAGCATTGTAGGACTCGTGATTGCGCTCGGGCTTCTGGTAGATGACTCCATCGTCATTGTGGAAAACATCGAACGGTTTATGCGGATGGGGTATAAACGAAAGGAAGCTGCCATCGTAGCGACCAAACAAATTGCGATTGCGGTTGTCGGTTGTACCGCTACACTGTTACTTGCTTTCCTGCCTTTAGCTTTCCTGCCAGAAGGTTCTGGTGAGTTTATTCGTCCACTTCCGATGGCCGTGTTGCTGACGATCATTGCATCGCTTCTCGTATCACTCACGATCATCCCTTTCCTCTCCAGTATCATGTTGAAAAATCATGAGCGCAGCGAAGGAAATATGTTTTTCAGAGGATTTAAAAAATATATCAACGCGCCCTATCAGCGTATCCTCAATTGGTCGCTGGCCCACCCGGTCATGGCCTTGAGCCTGACAGGGATAATTTTTATCAGCAGCCTTGGGCTTGTGCCGTTAATCGGATTCAGCCTGTTCCCGGTTTCTGAAAAACCGATGTTCAATGTGCAGATCCATACACCCGCGGGCACCAGCCTTAAGGAAACCAACCGCATAGCCCGATTGGTCGAACAGGATTTACTGCAACGCGGACAGATCGAGAGTGTCAGCACCAATGTTGGCAAGGGAAATCCACGGGTCTACTATAATGTCTTTCAGCAGAATTTCACACCGCACTTTGCAGAACTGTTTGTGCAGACCGATCCGGACATGAAGGTACCGGAGATCATTGCACTCACCGATACGCTTCGTGCGCGATATGACAAGATCCCGGGAGCCAAGATCGAAGTCAAACAGTTTCAACAAGGCCCACCGGTTCCGGCGCCTATTGAATTCAGGATTATGGGGAGTAACCTGGATACGTTGACGAAATACAGTTTTCTGCTCGAAGATATCATCAAGGCCACCCCGGGTACGATGTATGTTGGTAACCAACTGCGCTTACCCAAGACCGACCTGAATGTGATCATCGACAAGGAGAAAGCAGGGGTCATGGGGGTATTGCCCGCAGAGGTCGCGAGGACGGTGCGTCTTAGTATTGCGGGGCTTCCCAACCAAACCCTGCGTAATGAAGACGGTGATGAATATGATATCAAGATGACCATCCAGGATTTTGATCCTGACCATGCGCTGGATGTATTCAAGAAAATGTATGTCACCTCGGTGTCCGGAGCCTTGATCCCCCTCTCACAGATCGCCGAAGTCCAGCCTGGCGAATCACCCAATGTCATCCGTCACTTCAACAAAGAGCGGTATACCAATGTCACGAGCTTTGTCCAGACCGGGTACAATACGTTCGCGATGTTTGATGAGATCGAAGCCAAACTCCAAAGTATCAAACTACCGCCCGGGTATCGGTTTGTAGCCGCCGGGGAGAAAGAAACACAAGCAGAATCCTTTGGTGGAATGGGGAGCATCATCCTGATCACCGTATTTGGTTTGTTTGCCATCCTTGTGCTTGAATTCCGCACCTTCAAGAGTACGCTCATAGTATTATCGGTAGTACCGCTGGGTATTGTAGGAGCCCT
>JBGAWQ010000049.1:0-19432 GCA_044227555.1 Saprospiraceae bacterium
TATTCCAGACTGATAAGGGTACACCGACCTGGCTATTATAACTACCTGGGCTACGATACACCGCCATATCACGGTACATCAACATGTACAGCCATTCTTTGACCCAGGTCTTCCCGTTGCTGCCAATGATCGCAATCACCTGGCCTTTGTATTGATCGCGATGGTGAGCTGCCATGACATGAAATGCCTGGAGGACATTGGGTACTTTGATATAGTTAGCTTCAGGCAACTGCGGGAGATCCGTATCATCCCGGACCAGAAAATTTTTTACCCCATGATTCCAGGCATCCTCAATAAACCGGTGGCCATCTGCACGTGCACCCTGAAGCGCTAAAAAAATAGCCTGGGGTTGCCATGCGGCTCTGCGGCTATCGATACAAACATGGCGAACCGGAGCTCCGGGATCGGGCAGGATATGCCGGCCATCCGGAAAAAGAGAGGCAATCGATTGCGCGGTATACACAGGTTGAAGGTACAGTTTTATCAGGCGCCTTTGGGCTGCTTATAGACTGGTACGGTCGAACAGGGCTCACCAAACATCAGAGATTTGACGATAGGGACCAGCCTTGCGGTCAGGGCTAAATAGACCTCAGGACCAATGTTCAACTTATCACTGCAACCCTTGAGGATCACTCGCTGACCCGTAAACGGGGTGATATCCATTGTGTCCACATGGTGTAGTAATCTGTGGCTAATCCATTTTTCCGGCGTCCCGAAATAAAGTTCGCTGGCTACCGATGCGGCAAGTGATCCAACGAGCATATAGGCCCAACTGGGGATGATGGCATCGGTGGAGCAGTATACGCAAAGGACTTTGCCTTTATGCCTAGACCAGTCATAGGTTTTCATGGCTTCCCTGAAATCCTGTTCTTTCAGGATCAGGTTCATAAAAAGGAAAGGCTTGAGATCAAACGAATCAGGCTGTTCGGCCGGAGCCCATTCTTCGGGTTTGAGGGTAATCAGGCCGCTGGAGGCCACCCGGTTGATGAGGGCGTCGCTCATGATGCGTTATTATTCAGATTCGTCAGTAGGATACGACAGGGTGTGGTCATGGTCGGATTCCGGAAGTTCGAAGGATACAACCTCTTCCAGGGAAGAAGGTTCACCAATCGCTTCACCGGGCACCTGGAATTCTTTGAGTTGGGGAAGGTCGTCAATCGACCGTAGACCGAAATAATCCATAAACTTCCCACTTGTAGCGTACTGCAGGGGCTTGCCGGGGCCTGAAGAGCGGCCGGCGATTTCGATCAATTCCTTTTCGAGGAGTTTGTCGATAGCATAGTCGGCGTTGACCCCACGGATTTGTTCGATCTCGGCGCGGGAGACTGGCTGCCGATAGGCAATGATGGCCAGAGTTTCAAGAGCCACTTTAGATAAACGCCTCTTGGTGAGCTGTTTAAGATACGCTCCAGCCACATGATGGTATGCGCCTTTAGTCACAAATTGGAAACCGTCGGCCACTTCGACGATCTCGATCGCAAAATTGTCATCCCAGTATTTCTCCTGAAGACGGTGCAGGGCGCCATCGATATCCTCCTGGTCAATCGTGACCTGGAGTGCATTTTCGAGGTTGTATTTAATATCCTCCCGCTTGACCGGCTGTTGGGCCACAAAAATGAGGGATTCAATATGAGTATCGAGTCTTTCCACCATGGGGCGCCAAAATTAGCTATTAAAACGAAATACTACATAAGCTACCAGGCTAACCAATAACAGGAAGGCCAGGGCCAGGAGCAAGGCCTGGCGGGTTTCTGTCCGGATCATTTTCTGCCGGCCACGATTCCGCGGGGTGTCTGTGTCCTCATCGACTTTAAATCCGTAGCTAAACTTACCATCATCTTCTTCGACACTGAGGTCACAGAGTTCGTCATTGATAAAAAACGTATAGTGCTTCGACTCCGTCACCGAAAAATCAATCACCACGATTCGGGTATTGCAATACACCAGCAGATGACCGGTCTGATCCCCATGAAATAACCCTACCCGGTGACGAGTGCCATCGTCCGCGATGTATGTCCAGGTCATCTGGCTCATCCGCGGGGTACACTAACGAAGGAATCCTGTAATCGTCTATTCATCTAATCGGAATAACGTGCGGAAGCGGATTCCTGATATCTGACCGGGCTTAGATCAGAAATAAAAACTGGGTGACAATGGCAGACACAAAAAGGACAAAATGGAGGGATTCGGCAATGGCCGGATGGCGGATACCACGCAGCAGGATAGCCATAAACAGGCTATACGGGATGATCAGGATCAGCAAGTACTGGACGGATACAGCAGGTTGAAGGAAGGCCATTGGGATCGAAAAAAATACGAGCGCGTAGATCGTATCAATTTTCTTTTGGGCATGGATATTTTTCCGCGCAATGATTTGGGTGTATCCCAGCAACGTAATCAGCAGTAAGAGACCCATGATCGCCAAAGTGATTACATCGGCTATATTATAGATTTTAGTCATTTCCGGCATACCAAAACTTGATAAGGCCTGCAGGATGGTGGGTTTAAAATCATCTTTTAAAATGCCTCTGAAAAGCCATCCGATAAAGAAGGGGCTAAGGTATCCGGTCAGATATTGAAAAATGTCTTTGAGTTTAAGGGTTTTCAGCATGCTCATGGCCAGCAGCCCAAAAAGCAATAAAGCGATGTATGGGGTGTAGAGCAGTCCGGATACCGCAAGCCACCATCCAGCCATAAAACGGGTCTCTTCCTGCCGTTCTTTTTTCAAAACATCAAAGAGGTATGACAGGGCGATCAGCAACGTGGTATTGGCCAGCAGCAAGGATGAGATGGAGATAAAAGAAGGATGCAGTGAGGTCAGGAGAATATAGCATAGCCCCGGATACAGATTGATCTCTCCGATCATGCTCTGTCGGATAAACAGCCGGTTGATGATGGCGGCCTGGATAAAGACGAGGAAGGACGTGAGCACAAATTCACCTGCGCCCCAGGCATGGATGGAGGTGATTAATTCCCCGCCCCACACGCCATTGATTTCGCCAGGGATGCGGGCTTCAGGGAAGAGGATCACGACACTCCGGATCACCAATGCATAAGGCAACAGCAGCAGGCTGTTGAAGACATGGTTCTTTTTAAAAAATTCGAGCACGGCTCCCGGATTGGTTGAAGGGTGTAAAAATAGAGTTTTCTGCCGGCAGCGGAGGACCTTCTCTGGCCGGGGTATTGGCGGCCATGCTCTATCTTTGGCCGAATGTCAACGATTACAGGCAGATGGCGGTCCCTTTTAGGAGTTCCAGGTGTGGTCATAGCTGGCCTGATGGCTTTGCTGGGCATCTCCCTGGCCGGCTATTTGTGGACGGAAGAATGGATCCTGTTGCTCCTGCCTGTAGGCCTGGTGATGCTGGCATGGGGTATCCAGGATTTCAGGATGGTTTACCTCGCGATTTGGTTTACTATTCCTTTTGCGATAGAGGTGGATCTGCCGGGAGGACTTTCGACTGATTTTCCTCCGGAGCTCCTGATGTGGTTGTCTTGCCTGTTGCTACCCGCTTACTTATATCTCCGGCATAGGGAGATCGATTTCAGGTTCGTCTATCATCCCGTCATGATCCTGCTGATCATCCATTTTTTCTGGATCATCATTGCAACTGTTTTGTCCGACGTCCCAATGATTTCGATCAAATTCACCCTGGCCAAGACCTGGTACCTGGTTTGTTTTATATTGATCCCGATCCTATTGTTCAGAGAAGTTAAGGATCTCAAGACCTGGGGGCTCGTCGTTTTTTTCCCGCTGATCGCCACTGTGGTGATTATTCTGGCAAGGCATAGCCAATATGGGTTTACGTTTTCCACCATCAACAATGCAGTCATCCCGATCTATCGCAACCATGTAGACTATGCCTGCAGCCTGGGCATACTCCTCCCTTTTGCCTGGTATATGCGCAGCTGGTATGACAACAAATGGATCCGGCGGTTTTTGTGGATGGCCCTCGCCCTGATGCTTGCAGGAATTTATTTTTCTTACACCCGGGCAGCCTGGTTATGTGTGCCATTGGGTATCGGCAGCTATTTCATCATTCGATACAAACTCATGCGGGTAGCCATTCCTTTGGCCCTGGCCGGAGGGCTGCTCCTGGTGGGCTGGCTGGCGTATGACAATCATTATATCAGCTATTCACCTAACTACGAAAAGACCATTACGCAGAAAAATTTTAATGATCTCGTATCTGCCACATACCAGATGGAAGATATTTCCACGGTCGAGCGGTTTTATCGTTGGGTCGCTGGATATTACATGGTGCAGGCGAGGCCCTGGGCTGGGTTTGGCCCATCGAGTTTTTATAGTGTATATCACAGTTATGTCGACCGGCATTTCACCACCTATGTCAGTGACAACCCCGAGCATTCGAGCATGCACAACTATTACCTGATGGTGGCTGTTGAACAGGGCTTGCCAGGTCTTGCGATATTTCTATTGCTGATCATTGCTGTCCTGCTCTACGGTGAGACGACCTATCACAAAATGAAGGATGGGCCCAAAAAACAATTCCTGATGGCCGCCTTGATTTCCTTTTGTTGTAATCTGTTTATTCTCACCCTCAATGATGTTGTGGAAACGGATAAGTTGGGGACGTTTTTTCTGCTGAGTATAGCGATGGTCATTTTGTACGGATATGAATTGTGGGCGGAAAAGCAGAAGGGTGGAAGGGCAGAAAGCGACAGGCAATTAAAATAAAGATGCCAGATATTAGATGCCAGATACCGGATTAAAAGATGCCAGACCGTTTTCAACATACTATTCATTAATAATCACTCCATCACCTCATCACTAAATCACCCCATCACTAAATCACCCCATCGCTAAATCACTCCATCACTCCATCATCTTTGTATTCGCCATATGTCTAAGGAACTCTCCATCATCAAAGCACCTATCTCCGCTGAACTGGAGGAGTTTGAAATCCACTTCCGGGATTCGGTGCGGAGCCGGGTGGCGCTGCTGGACAAAATCATGCACTATATCGTGCATCGGAAGGGCAAGCAGATGCGGCCCATTTTTGTGTTGTTATCGGCGAGGATGTGTGGAGAGATCACACCTAAGTCCTATACGGCTGCATCCCTGGTAGAACTACTACATACGGCTACCCTGGTACATGATGATGTGGTGGATGATGCGCACCAGCGGCGAGGTGTATTCAGCATCAATGCGCTGTGGAAAAATAAAATAGCTGTGTTGGTGGGAGATTATCTATTATCCAGGGGTTTGTTGGTGGCCCTGGACCATGGAGCATTTGATTTGTTGCAGATCATGTCGAGGGCCGTGCGGGATATGAGTGAAGGTGAATTGTTGCAGATCGAAAAGGCCCGTAGACTGGATATTACAGAGGACGTTTACTTTGATATCATCCGTAAGAAGACTGCGTCTTTGATTGCGGCTTCGTGCGCTGCCGGGGCTGCCTCCGTGACTGGTGATCCTGAGATGATCAGTAAATTTTATGCCTTTGGTGAAGCTATAGGCATTGCATTTCAGATCAAAGATGATTTGTTTGATTACGGTGATGCGGATGTCGGAAAACCCCGGGCTATTGACATTGCTGAAAAGAAAATGACACTTCCACTGATCTATACCCTGCAGCAGGTAGATGCATCACGGAGACGGGAATTGATTCGCACGGTTGAAAAATACAATACCGACAAGACGAAGGTCCGTGATCTGATCCGCCAGGTCCATGAAAGTGGTGGCATCCAGTATGCGGAGAAGGTGATGGAGGAATATGTGCAAAAAGCCCTGGATTTGGTGAATGCGATTCCAGCTTCAGATGCGACGACCTCGATGAAGGATCTGATCGGGTATGTGATTGACCGGAAAAAATAAACAGGGATAGGGCATTACACCTCGATCCTACGGATTTCCGCGCCTATCGCGTTGAGTCGGCCATCAATATCCTGGTAACCCCGATCGATCTGATGGATATTGTGGATCAAAGATTTCCCCTGCGCTGACAATGCTGCTATGAGCAAGGCTACGCCTGCGCGGATGTCGGGTGAACTCATCTCAATGCCACGCAATTGATTTTTTCGTTCGAGGCCGATGACGGTGGCGCGGTGGGGATCGCACAAAATAATTTGAGCGCCCATATCGATGAGTTTGTCCACAAAAAACAAGCGACTCTCAAACATCTTTTGATGGATGAGCACACTGCCACGAGCCTGGATGGCGACGACCAGCACGATACTCATCAGGTCGGGTGTAAAACCAGGCCACGGAGCATCATAGATGGTCATGATCGAGCCATCGATAAAGGTTTGGATCTCGTAGATATCTTGTGCCGGTATGACCAGGTCATCGCCTTCGACGTCAACGAGAACGCCCAGTTGACGAAAGACCCTTGGGATAAGTCCAAGCTCCGGCACCTGGCAATCTTTGATCCGGATGTTGGATTGCGTCATCGCGGCAAGACCAATAAACGAACCAATCTCGATCATATCCGGAAGGATCCTGTGCTTTGCTCCGCCCAGCTTGTTTACGCCGTGGATGATGAGCAGATTTGAACCTTGCCCATCAATCTTCGCGCCCATCGCAGAAAGGATTCTGCAGAGTTGTTGCAGATAAGGTTCGCATGCGGCATTGTATATAGTCGTTGTTCCTTCCGCCATCACGGCAGCCATCAGGATATTGGCCGTACCGGTAACCGAGATTTCATCCATCAGTACATATCCGCCGTGCAATCCATCCGGCGCTTCGACATAATACTGGTCTGCTTTTTCATCATACACAAAACGGGCACCGAGATCTTCAAAGCCATGGAAGTGGGTGTCGAGTCGCCGGCGTCCGATTTTATCTCCACCGGGCTTGGGTAAAAATGCTTTGCGGAAACGGGCCAACAAAGGACCGATTAACATGACACTGCCCCGGATCTTGCGGCTGTTGGCCTGAAATTTCTCAGATGCAAAATGCTCCAGGTCGATATCATCCGCCTGGAAACGATAGTGCCCCTTAGCCAAATGCTGTACTTTGACGCCAAGACCTTTAAGCAGGTCGATCAGCATACGGATATCTATGATGTCCGGTACATTGCTGATCTCCACCGGTTCGGAGGTGAGCAACACTGAACTTATGATTTGGAGCGCTTCATTTTTAGCGCCCTGCGGATGCAGCTCACCGGAAAGGGTCCGGCCTCCTATTACTTCAAATGCCTGCGAATGACTCATGCGAGGGATGATTTGGTCTTGATGCGGGTAAAATTAAACATTTCAACTATATATTACTAAAATGTTTAATGTATGAAGATTGTGCTGAGGGGCAAAAAAAATCTGCCGGGGGATTCCCGGCAGACTGTAAATCACTTTATACGGTGCTAGTTGTGGTTTGAGGTTATTTCTGTGTCAGTCCGATCATTGGTCTTACTTTGCCCAATGAAGTAGCTTTACCGGTTTTGAGGTTGATGCTGTAGAGCCTGCAGGCATCTTGTGTCAAATCATCACTGCCGAAACCTCCGCCACCGGCGCGGATATGACCTGTCTGTACTGCAAATCCAAGACCCGCAGCGGTGATATCAAAACCACCTTCGGTGCGCCAGTCAAATCCTGTACTGCCAACCAATTGCAACGGAGAGGTAGCCGTAAGTTGTTTATAAAGATTACCGCTTGCCAGATCGATGTCATAGAGTACTGATTTACCACCGGAGATAAATGGCAGATAGGCTACGCTGTTGATCGCAGTCTGGAGGATGTTGACAAAATTGTCGACCCCCACCACAGACCCGCTTGCAGGGCTGATACGAAGGCTCTGTCCGGTATCCGTCACCAGGCGGATGAGGTCATCCGCTGGATTGATATCAAAAGCCACCAGGTTGCCCGAAATCAACGGTGTAAATGAACCACCGAGCAAAGGAGTTGCAACACCTGAGAATTTGTCGATGATATAGATGGTGCTTTGGTCAGATACTCCATAAAGTTGCTTTGTCTTCAAACGGGTATCGATAGCCAGCATCACTTCTTCACTGCGAAGGCCGGTGATGGGTATTACACTTTGTTCTTGTGCCGGAGGGCCTGACAGCAGGTTGACCAGTTCATTGTTGGCCGAAAGACCGATCAGGGCAGAATTGGCAGCACCGCCGCTGATGAGTCCGCGGGTCTCGAGTTGGGAATCATCCTGTGGCTTGATGCCTTCATCGGTCGTACAACCGGTGGCCAGCATCATGCCCGATAGGACGGCGGCAGAGAGATTGAATACATTAAACTTGAGTCTCATATTATGGTATGTTTAAGATGTTACAAAAAACAATAATTGGGTGAGAGACTGCAATGAAAAATCATCGGATTACATCAAAAGGATGCAACACCTAGAGGGGAATGATGATTAAAATTATTCCTTTCTAACGTAAGAAACCACACAACATTGAAAAAAAGAGCCCTTAGACGGCTAAAAAGGGCATATTTCAGGGTTTCCCCCCATGGTTTTGGACAAAAAAAAGAGGCCCGCTATTCTCAAAACGGACCTCGATAGGTTATTTCCAGGCTTATCACCAGGAAATCAGGTTGGTTTCTATTCTTCGACCACTTCAAACTTGATGGTGGCGTGAACTTCAGGATGGAAGTTGACATTGGCGGTATACTCACCAAGGACCTTAACTTCTTCCTGCAGTTCAATCTTCTTACGGATCACTTCGATACCCATCTGATCTTTGAGGGCCTGCATGATCTGTACGTTGGTGACACTACCGAAGATCTTTCCGGTGGTTCCGGCTTTGGCACCGATGCGTAGGACCTGACCATCCAGTTTGGCGGCAAGGGTCTTGAAATCAGCAATGCGTTCAGCTTCGTGGGCCGCTTCATCAGCACGAAGTTTTTCCAGTTTCGCCCGATTGGTTGCATTGGCGGTCAGGGCCAATTTGCCGGGGATAAGGTAGTTGCGTGCATAACCTGGCTTGACGGTCACTACTTCGTGACGCTCACCGAGGGTATCTATATCTTTTAACAATATTATTTCCATGATGTCTTTGTCGTTGATTGGTGATTACTTCAATAAGTCCGTCACGAAAGGGAGCAAAGCTAAATGCCGGGCGCGTTTGATCGCCTCGGACACTTTACGCTGGTACTTCAGTGAATTACCGGTGATCCGACGAGGAAGAATCTTGCCCTGCTCGTTGAGGAACTGGGCGAGAAAATCCGGGTCTTTATAATCGATATGACGGATGCCGAACTTCTTAAAGCGGCAGTATTTCTTACGTTGCTTCCCAATGTTTGGGTTGCTGAGAAACTTAATATCTTCCTGTGATGCCATTGTTTGTTTGGATTAAGGTCAGTAAATGAGGTCTACAATTCGTCTTCTGTGATTTCGAGCTCCTCCACTTCAGGAAGGGCTTCAGCCACTTTTGCAGGAATAGCTGCTACGTCCGCAGGTTTTGCAGCCTTTTTCTTCAGACGCTGGACTTTCTTGATCAGTCCGCTGCGTTTGTCCTCGTTGTACTTGACACCAAATTTGTCCAGCGCAATGGTCAGGTACCGCATGATACGCTCGTCCCGGCGTAAAGCCAGTTCGACCGGAGCAATGGTATTGCCATTTTCACAGGCAAACTCAATGGTGTAATAGATGCCGGAGTTGCGTTTGTTTATCGCGTAGGCCAGTTGTTTGAGGCCCATATCGTCTACATGGACGATGGTGCAACCCTGTTTTTTGATCAGATCTTCGTAAGTCTTCCTGACGGATTGGATCTCCTCATTAGACAAAACGGGATCGACAATGAAGGTTAGTTCATAATGCCGCATGGCGTTTGCTTGGATTTGTAGCCTGCACACTCCCTAGGGCTGCAAGCGCGTTTGAAAATTACAATTATGTCAAAATGGGCGGCAAAGATAAGGAAAAGAGGCATTTATGCAAATGAGCCTTTAAAAATTATCGTACACTAGCTAAAGGCATGTCCCGGTCAATATCCCCGGCCAATACAGGCGACTGCAGATTGCCGGTATATTTCCGGACCTCCCGGTAGACGTAAGTATATAATTCGTTGAGTGTCACCAATTTGTCCGCATCCTGATCCGCAGCCCCTTTTAGTCCCTCGACCAGATAATGACTAAAGATCCCTTGCCGCAGGCCCTGCGATTCAAGGGAATATTCCTCTTCCTTGCTGGATAAAAGGAAGGCTGTTCCTCCCCCACTCGACATCAGTTTTTTATAAAACAAATCCACCGACTCGAACATCGGAGTCTTAACAGCAAGCAGAGAACCCGAGAAACAAGCATCTGCGATCACCAGTTTCTGCCTGGCCTGACACCGATCCAGACGTTCCCTGACAACCTCATAAGGCACCTGGTTACGATATCCATCGCTATCTGTAGGCACATACACACCTTGTAGTCCGTGACCGGCGAGATAAACGAGTACTTCATCCTCTTCCCCGGCCATGGCAATGATATCATCGAGACTCTTAAAGATGTTGTCTGCCACCGCGCTCTCATCGATCAGGATCCGGATGTGATCATCGGGCACGGCTCCCCCTTCCGGACTACGTAGAAAGGCATAGATTCGATAGGCATCATCATCTGTATACTTGAGTGATTCAAAATGGTCGTATCTCGAAGCGCCTACGATCAGCGCATAAATATTGACCTCCTGATTACTTCGTGGAGACGCTGGGCGAATTGGGGCATCTATATATTTACCATCTTTCCAATCCCCTGATAACACCACTCCATTCGAATAGACATACTGCCCTTTGCCGGCGGGGCGACCATTGCTCCATCTGCCTTTATAAACATCGCCATTGACATATCGGCACTCTCCCTCACCATCCGGCAACCCATTGATAAAGAAACCTGTGTAAACCGACCCATCCTCAAATACCATCCTGCCCTTTCCTGAGCCACAGGGCACGAGATTGCAATCCGCTAGTGCCGTGTCAGTAGTTTTTGGGGGTGCAGATTGGCCTGCTTTAAAACCACTTGCTGTCCACAAGCCTTTTTCCTTTCGACCCTCTGAAGAAGTATAGGTACCCACTATAGTGTTGACCCCATCCTGCCATACCCCTTCAAAATACCCGCCCACAGCATCATAAACCCTGGCTGTACCATTGAGCTGGTTATTGGCAAACGTACCCTGGTAGCTGAGTCCATCCACGGTATTGAGGATGCCCTCCCCTTCCCGTTTATTGCCTTTCCAGTAGCCTTTGTAGATGTCTCCGTTGGCAAACCATAGGGTACCCAGGCCATGGATTTTACCATTCGCCATTTCCCCTTCATAAATGGCGCCATTGCTGAAACGGTATTTGCTGGGTCCGTTTTGGCAGTTGCCGCTCAGGCACTGCGCATGGGGCAGCAGGAGAGAAAGGCACACAAGTGCCAGGGTTAGACCTGATCTGATCATAAATCGAAGTGTTATTAAAACTTACCTAAAGGGATGCAGATGTACAGGTACGCTATGAGCTCGGATGAGGTGGAAAATCGGGTTTCAGATTATAAAACTTATTTTTGCCCCCGGATATTATCTCAAATGCATATGAAAAAGATTACTCTTTTGACACTGATCGTAGCAGTAGCTACAACCTGGTTTGCCTGTAAGTCTGCCAGCACCCCTGCTGCCGAAGAAAATTCTTTTGGCGCCGGTGTATCAAACCCTGATTCCGCTCTTGCCTTTACGGTGGTCACGGCCCAACTTGAGACCGCAGATTCTGCCAATGTCACCCTGCGTGGCAAAGTGAGTGATGTCTGCCAGGCCAAAGGTTGCTGGATGAATATTGTGGACCCCACGGGAGCTTCGACCGATACGATGTTTGTCCAATTCCAGGACTACGGCTTCTTCATGCCTAAAGATCTTGCCGGGAAGGAAGTGATTATCCAGGGCAAAGCCTATAAGCAGGAAACCACTGTTGAAGAACTGAAACATTATGCTGAGGATGCTGGCAAATCTGCAGAGGAGATCGCAGCAATAACGCAGCCGGTGATGGAGAAGAAGTTTATGGCGACAGGTGTGGTGATTGCGAAATAATATTTGAATCCCTTTCTACAAGGGAAAATACTTTAAAAAAAAAGCAAAGGAAATAGCGCATAGCTATTTCGTTTGCTTTTTTTTATTTCTATTGCCTTCCATTTAACTCCAACCCAATCTTTGGATCAGCATAGGCAGGTCCACATATTCGCCAATAAGCTCCACCGCCCTCCGCACTTTCCATGGGGTGTCACGATTGATCTTAACTTCAATCTTACTGATCTGAAGTACCGAACCATACGTATCCAGTTCAGTGCGGACCATCGGGATCTTGTGCTTAATGATATAGTCAATAGACCTGCTTTCAGGTGTGCCCTGACCGGTCAATACTATACCTGACAACGGTGATTTGGTTTTACGCATCACTTTGGTGATGGAATTGATTTTTTCCAATGCCGGTTCGAGTTGTCGAACTGCGGCGACGAGCAATATGTTTTCAAAAGATTTGAGTTCCTGCGTATCCAACAGTGAGCCGGCCATGATATCACCAACCTTATTGTCCAGATAATCCGGATTGTGCGTCACTAATCCAGAGATTGAATCCATGATCGTGCGCATGACGGGATACGCCAGACTTTTTTCATAGGGGATGATCCCCAGTAAAGGAATACCGCGTGGTTCCATCCATTTGTTGAGGTAATAGCGAACCCGATCCATTTTGTCGGGAATGACCTTGTTGACGATCACGCCGAGGATGGGCACATCTTCTTCCCTGAACAAGGCCAGGTTCATGTTGAGCATATCAATCGTACTACCGATACCCCCTTCTACGACCATGATCACCGGAGCCTTGACGAGTTTGGCGACATGAGCATTGGACATCTCGGCCACACTCCCTACACCGGGATGTCCGGTGCCTTCGAAAATCACGACGTCGTGAAGGCGATCCAATTCATGCGCGGCATTGAGGATATCTTCCTGTAAATTGAATTCATCCGGATGCTCCAGGTATCTCGTCGTCGCTCCGGTACCAAGGATGACCGGACTATGCAATCGCGGATCGATATGGAAGTTGATCAGGTCGGCAAACAACACCGTGTCTTTATCCACGCGGAGATTGTCAACTTCCAGGGATTTCTGGCCAACAGGTTTGCAATACCCTACATTGTAACCTTCGCTCTTCAGGGCTGATACGATCCCGAGGGTACAGGTGGTTTTTCCGACATGCTGGCTGGAGGCAGCCATGTAGATGTTTTTCATGAAGGGCTAAAGGTGAAGGGTAAAGGGTTAAGGGAATTATCCATTTTTCCAGATCATGTTGTCGATGAGGCGGACACCTTCTACTTTGACCGCGCAGCAGGCTACAATTTGAGGAGCATCATCTGGTGAAGTCACGGGTTCAAGGGTATATCCATTGACGATTTCAAAATACTCAGGGTCGAAGCCGGCGGACCGCATGGATTGAAAAGCGCTCTCTTGGATTGCGGCGGTGGACATCCCTTGATTGAAGGCCAGTTTACCGGACTCCAGATTGGCATAGATCAGACCGGCTTGCTGGCGAGCTTCCGCACTCAGGCGGACATTTCGCGAACTCATCGCCAGGCCATTCGATTCCCGGATCGTTTGGCACATCACCAGTTGAATTGGAAGTTTGAAATCATCAATCAGTTTGCGAACGATAGAAAACTGCTGAAAATCTTTTTGCCCCATAAAAAGTTTATCCGGAGTGGTAATCGCAAGTAACCGGTAGACGACCTCTGCCATGCCCGCGAAATGGCCGGGCCGGAATTTCCCTTCCATCGTCTCGGCTGCCGGTCCCGGATCAAAGGCGATCAAATGGGTATCCCCGGCAGGATAGATGTCTTCCACTTCAGGTAAAAAGACCATATCCGCGCCGCTCTCATACAGCATCTTAAGATCTTTCTCTAACGGGCGAGGGTATTTGCGGAGATCTTCAGGGTCATTGAATTGACGGGGATTGACAAAGATCGAAACCACGGTCTCATCAGCTTCCTCGCGACTCTTTTGCACCAAGGAGATATGGCCCTCGTGCAAGGCGCCCATCGTAGGTACAAACCCGATCTTGCGACCTTCCAGCCGGCGACCGGCAATCCATTCCTTAATCTGGGGAACCCGTTTATGAATGAACATTGATGGTTTCGTTGTGTTTGTTGGACAAAATAGATCGCTGGTATATGGCCTGAAAAGGTACTCTTTTATGCGAAATGTCAGAAACGTCTGCCTGAAAGACCGGCTTCCGGTTTCTGAAGGATAACCCTTACTTTTGTCGCCCATGTTTTTACAAGTATTAAAATCCAAGATCCACCGGGCCAATGTGACCGAGGCCAATCTCAACTATGTCGGGAGTGTCACGATCGATGAAGAACTCATGGATGCGGCGGGCCTGATTGAAGGCGAACGTGTGCAGGTGGTCAACAACAATAATGGTGCACGGCTGGAAACCTATGTCATTAAAGGCGAGCGGCATTCGGGACAGATATGCCTCAATGGCGCAGCTGCTCGTCAGGTCCAGATCGGAGATGTGCTCATCATTATGGCTTATGCCTTTATGACCCCCGAGGAAGCCCGGGATTTCAAACCCATGAATGTCTATCCTGACGCCAACAACAAGATAAAATTCTAGACGGTGGCCATCCCTAAGCGTGTACGCGAGTTTTTGCAATTCTTCCTGTTTACAGGCTTGGGGGTATTGATCCTGGTGTTGGTCTATAAAAGCCAGAACGCCGCCTATATGGCCGAATGTGCCCTCAAAGGGATTCCGGCAGACCAGTGTAGTCTGATGGAAAAACTCAAATCAGACTTTGCCGCTGTTCATTACTGGTGGATCGTGGTTATTGTCAGCGCCTTTATCCTGAGCAATATCCTGCGGGCCCACCGATGGCTGCTGCTGATCAAGACCCTCGGTACTCATGGACGGTTGTCCAATGCTTTTTTCACCATCATGGTAGGATATTTTGCAAATATGGGATTGCCGCGTGTCGGAGAAGTAGTGCGTGCCGGTCTCTTCGCCCGCTACGAAAATATCGGCCCTGAAAAAGTGATGGGTACGATTGTTGTCGATCGCATCCTCGATCTGTTAAGCTTACTTTTTGCCATCATCCTGGCCATCGTCCTGCAAGGCAATGTATTATTTGATTTTTTCAGTGACAAGATTGGCAATTCTGTTTTTGGGCAATGGTGGCTCTACATCGTCCTGGCGTCCGGTATTATCTTCCTCATAGTGCTCTACCGTTTTCGTCGCATCATCAAGCAGTGGAACCTCTACCAGCGCATCCATCACCTGGTCGATGGCTTTCGTGACGGACTCAGAAGCCTGCGTCGCGTTGAAAACAAATGGGTACTCTTACTGGATACCGCTCTCATCTGGATCCTCTACTACCTGATGATGTTCCTTTGTTTCAAATCCTTTGATCCCACCACTCACCTTGGGGGTATGGCCGGACTGATGGTCTTTGTGTTTGGCGGACTTGGAGTCGTGTTTCCATCTCCGGGCGGCATGGGGACCTTTCATGCTATGGTGATCACAGCCCTGGCTATTTATGGGGTACCCGGTGATGATGCCTTTTCATTTGCCAACATTCAGTATTTTTCGGTACAACTTCTCGGCTGTATGCTGATGGGGATCATAGGACTCATCGTATTACCGATCATCAACAAGAACGCCAGACCCAATGTCTCACAAACGGATTCCGGCTCAGTCTAAGATCTTCAACACCGCGTCTCTCCTGCGCCAACTCGAGACGTGGCGTGAGCAAGGCGAGACCATTGTATTTACCAACGGTTGCTTTGATATTCTCCATGCCGGCCATATCCGCTATCTCGAATCCGCCGCTGCACTGGGTGATCATCTCGTGATTGGAGTCAATGATGACGCTTCTGTCCGTAGATTGAAAGGGGCTACCCGACCCATCAATATTCTCCATAGCAGGCTATACTTACTGGCCTCCTTATCTTGCGTGGATGCTGTGATTCCGTTTGGTGAAGACACACCGTTGGAGCTCATCCATACCGTGCATCCCGATGTGCTGGCCAAAGGAGGTGACTATACCCCGGAAACGATAGTTGGGGCACGTGAAGTCATCGAATGGGGAGGAAAGGTGGAAGTCATCCCGTTTGTAGATGGATTCAGCACCACCAGCCTGGAAAATAAAATCCTTGCATTGCATCACCGTAAATCTGAACCCAAATGAAAACAATGGTGGCTGAAGTGCTCGACTTTCTGGAATCTGTAGCGCCGCTGCATCTCCAGGAGAAGTACGACAACAGTGGCCTGCTCATCGGGTCACCGGAACAGGAAGTGACCGGGGCGATCATTTGTCTCGACTGTACCGAAGAGGTATTGGATGAGGCCATTGCTAATAAATGCAATCTGATCCTCTCCCATCACCCGCCCATTTTCTATGGGGTCAAGAAGATCACCGGTGGCAACGCTACCGAGAACATCATCCGGAAAGCGATTCGCCATGATTTGATCCTGTATGCGGCGCACACCAACCTGGACAATACCCTGGCCAATGGCGTCAATGAACGGATCGCCCGAAAAATAGGCCTGGATATCGATGGGATTTTACGTCCTATGCCTGGCTCTGTCGATCCTACCCTGGGTGCAGGGATTGTGGGATATTTTTCCAATCCGCTCACAGAAAGTCAGTTTCTGCACCTGCTTAAAGACCTCATGAAAACCAAGGTCATCAGACATACCAAGCTGACACACAAGCTAATACAAAAAATAGCTGTCTGTGGAGGCTCGGGAAGCTTCCTCATGGAGGATGCGCGAAAAGCCGGTGTGCAGGCCCTGGTGACCGCGGATTTCAAATACCATCAGTTTTTCGATGCCGGGGACGACCTCCTGGTCTGTGACATTGGGCATTACGAAAGTGAGCAGTATACAATCAACCTGCTGCAGGAGCTTATTTCAGGGAATTTTAGTACTTTTGCCGCCCATTGCACGGAGATTAATACTAATCCCGTTCATTATTTCACCTGATTTTCATTCAAATCGTATGGCAAAAACTACCGAAATCAGTATTGAGGATAAGCTGAGGCAGCTCTACGCGCTCCAGCGGATCGACAGCAAAATCGATGAAATCGAAGTGCTGAAAGGCGAACTTCCAATCGAAGTCAGTGACCTCGAGGATGAAATCACCGGCCTCGAAACCAGGTTGAAAAACCTTAACGATACCGTCAAGGATATCGAGAAGGAAGGTCAGAAGTTTACGACCAAAATCACCGAAGGCGAAGCCCTGATCAAGAAATACACCAAGCAACTGGATGACGTCAAGAACAACCGGGAGTTTGATGCCCTGAACAAGGAGTTGGAAATGCAGAAACTTGAAATTCAACTCGCTGAAAAGAAAGCCCGGGAGATTAATGACAAAGTGACGGCCAAAAACACCGTCATCAAAGAAGCCAAGGAAAAACTGAAAGCCAAAAAGGCTAACCTGGATATCAAGAAGGACGAACTGAAATCGATCATCGCCAAGACCGAGAAGGAAGAGAAAGCATTGCGTAAGAGTTCAAGCGCTGCCGAAGCTGTGATTGACGAACGCCTGCTTAAAGCCTATCACCGTATACGTAACAACTACCGCAATGGGCTCGCTCTGGTCGCCATCGAGCGGGATGCCTGCGGCGGTTGCTTCAACCAGATTCCTCCTCAGATCCAACTTGAAGTATCTCAGCGCAAGAAGATCATTGCCTGCGAACATTGTGGACGCATCCTTGTGGACAGCGAAATCGCCGGGTATACTGTAGAAGCATAACCTCAGCGATTGGAGCTGTGAAACGTACTGTCCAGGCACAAATGAAGCTATTGATTTGTGCCTGGATTTTTTTTTGCACCTCTTCCTTATCCTTTGCAGCAACACTTCCCGGTGAGCCCAAGATGTATTGGACCCCGGAGGCACGCGATGCTTATGCATTGGTGTCTGCCCTGCGTGTCGATGAAGGATTGACCCAGATCCGATTGCATGCGATCACCGAACCGGACAATTACATCTGGCCTTACCTCGAAGACTATGCGGAATTCCTGAGGATTTTTGTTCAGGAAGATATGCGCAAGATTCCTGCCTTCCTGGCTGCATCAGTCCAACGTCAGTCCAAAATTGAAGCCGTCCCGGAATCCAATCCTCTTTCCCTGATGGCCCAGGGGCAGATCTTACTCCATCAATGTGCATTGCATTTGCAACAGGGACAATTTATTGCCGCCGCTACGGATATCAATCAGTCTTTTAAGCTCCTGCGTAAAAACCAGAAACTTCATCCCAACGATGTGGCTAACCTGAGACTCTATGCATCTCTCAAGGTTGCTTTTGGTGCGGTGCCGGATCAGTACCGGTTCCTGGTCTCTATCCTGACGAGTCTCACCGGCACCATTGAAGAAGGGTTAAAAGAACTTCATGGCATCCTGGAGACCACGACCCCGGACAACAATATTTTTTTTAAAGAAACCGTGCTCTACACTGCGCTGGCAGAGGGGCAGCTTGACAACAATCCGCATGCTGCCCTGGATCTGATCTACAAATATCTTGGTCACGAACCGGAGAGCAAGGCTGTTCAGTATATGATGGCAAGTTTACTGATAGCAGATGGCAACAATGACGGGGCTATTCGTGTGTTGAGTAAAAACGTGGGCACCGCCGGTTCAGAACGAATTCCATTTCTTGATTTCATGTTGGGTGAATGCAAGTTGTTCAGGGGTGATGCTGATGCGGATATCTATTTTAAAAACTTCCTGGTCTATCATAAAGGAAAGCACTTCATCAAGGAGGCGCATCAGAAACTGGCGTGGCAGGCATTGCTCAATGGGGATCGGAATGGGTACTATAATCACATGCAACAGATCCTCATTAAAGGGGCCAGCACCACCGATGAAGACAAAGCGGCCTTGATTGAAGCTGAAACGCATGCAACTCCTCACCCGGTGCTTTTAAGGGCCAGGCTTTATTATGATGGAGGATATTATGAAAAAGCACTCGGCCAGTTGACGGAAACCTTTTACGGCTCGCTCAATCAGCATGCGCAGCGGCTCGAATATCTCTATCGAAAGGGTCGAATCCTGCAGGCTCAAAAAGCATATCCTGAGTCATTACATTATCTGGCACTGACCATATCTACCGGTCAGTATGAAAAGTATTATTACGCATGCAGTGCGGCCTTGCAGTGTGGGGTTATCCATGAACTTTTGGGGAATCTTCCTACAGCCCGAAAATTTTACCTGATGTGTCTCGAAATGGATCCGGAGACCTATAGTACCGGACTGCACCAGAAGGCGCGGGCCGGCCTCAACCGGGTTGGGGAATGACAGGTGTTATAGCGCATAAATTGATCGGGAGCCTTTGGGATTGGGGATAAACATATATATTTGCAGTCCTTTTTTGGCGTGGTTGCTCAGATGGTTAGAGCGCCCGTACGGGAGGTCGGCGGTCCAATCCCGCTTTTTGAAATTGAAAATTACTTGGCGTGGTAGCTCAGATGGTTAGAGCGTGCGATTCATAATCGCAAGGTCGGCGGTTCAATCCCGCCTCA
>JBGAWQ010000004.1:0-153758 GCA_044227555.1 Saprospiraceae bacterium
GAGCCGGTGGCATGAAGTTCACTAAACATATATCCACCCAACGAAATCAGCCATGATCCCCAGATAAAAAACTCCAGGAAGTTCATGATGATCAGGCGGTACTTGATATTCAACATATAGACAAGGAATAGGCCGGATCAACGCAATCCGACTGGCAAGATAAAAAAATACCTTGCCGGAATACGGATGAATCCGAAAGCGCCTGTATCAAAAGAAGCCTGGGATCAATGGTGATCCGGACCCACCTTTCTGAAGGATGATAAAGCCTGATGCAACAATCAGGGATGACTCAGCGCCAAAGAAAGTTGAGAACTCGTAAAAAGTTTCGATTCACCGGTTATGGCATTAACCAGCAAGGCGCTTACAGAACCCTCTACTATATATGCAGGTTGTTGCTGTGGAGACAAGCCATAGGAGGTTACTGTGTCAATAAACAACCCTGATTCTTCTGGCTGGGCTTTCAGGTCACTGCGCCATTCCTGCCCCAATTCATCTACGTATACGATCCCCACGCGGTCCGCATGGGAGGAAGTGCCATGCGGAACCGGCGTACTGGATAAAAGGATCGGAAAATAACAGGCGTCAACAACGCCATTTTGCAACCGGACGGACTGGACAAGGTTGGCACTATTGCCCAGGGCATCTGTAACTTTCACGGCTGCATAGATTTCAGCTACGGTGTCCCGCACAGGAATCACAATGCTTGGAGAGGTTGACTCATTGTACCACTGAAACTGAAATGGCGGAGTCCCTTCAGCCCGAACACTAAGGCTCATATAGCGGGGGTTTTCAAGTTTAGGTTCGATTGACACCAGGCAAGGCACTTCGGTGGAAGGATCAAAGTGAATGCATTGAGAATATTGGCAACCTGTGTAAGCCTGAGATTGGAAACACACATCCATACTCTGCTCGTAACCCACTTGCGTTGAAAATTCATTTAAAAACGTGGTAGATTGATTGTTGAGATCCTCCCAATAGCTGTACCCACTCATAAATAAAGCAGGATGGGTGCTGAGTTCCACATCAAAACTATCCAGTTCTTCATCAGATAGAATAAGTTCTTTTTTACCCGGATGGATCGTGCTGTTAAAGAGTTCCTCCGGTGTAGTTGCAAACACTGGAGCCTGGTAAAACGTAAACGTCCATGAAGAAGCACAATCCTGAAGACAACCGTCCTGGCTAAACACTGAGGTATACACGACCAGGGAATCCTCTTGTGTGACCACCGGCTGACATGTCCATTGATCAGACCCGGCGCGCAGGAGGATTTGTTCATCACCGAAAATGGCTTTCAGTCCAAACACACTGTCCCCTGTAAATCCCGGCGGAATATCCTGGGGATCTTTGACACAAGAGGTCATTACTCCCACCAGAAGCAGGGTTATGCCACTAAGTTGTTTAAGGCTTGCCATAAAACAAATAATTTAAGGTAACGAATGGATGCAATGCGGCATAGGTACCATTCCAATAATAACCATCTGCCGATAGCGATGCATCCGGCACCGTAAATGATGAGAAATAAATATCCGTACCCGCAGAAGCCGTTAATCTTGGCGACAATCGATATCCGTAAAAAAGGTCCGCGGTCCAACTGAGTTCACGCAATCCGTCCTTCTTAAGCCAGGCATACGTGGTCTGCTCTTCTACGTCCTGAACGAATTGATCATGTATCTGCACAGAAATTTCACCTTGGGTCCCATAGAGATATTGCATGCCGCCATGAACGCCAAGGATATGACGACGCAAACTATACATCGCCCCAATACGACTATAAACAAAATGCAACTTGTCCGGCGTCAGAGTATTAAAGCTGCTGCGAACGCCAAAGCCTGGCTGGCTCACGACTGACGAACGTTGAAACTCAAATCCACCCGCTTGCAACAAATAGCCTGCTGACAAGCTCAACGCTATTTTCGGGCTCAATCGATAACCGATACCTGCTCCGGCACGAAGCTTTAATCCTGAAGCGTAATCAGGTTGAGAAGGCAGCACCATCCCAATACCAGCCTCGGCAAATAAATGGAATGAGGACTGAAAGGCTTGTTTGGGCTGAATGCTCTTGAATGGTATCGAATATGTCGGAGTCATGCCCAACATATCCAGACTGGGCAACAAATCAGTGACTTTGGAGGATCGGGCATTTAGGGTTTTGTCAAGATCGGATGGTATTACTTCCATATCATCCGGCAATACGATTACTGCTACAGGTTTGGAAACAATCTGATATGATTTGGCGGCTTCTTCATCCACGAGATAATGTTTCTTGTCTTCAGGCATCGTATTAGCCACTGGTGTTCTTACCTCCTGAGCTTTAGGTTCAGGGTTATTATCACTTGATGTTCCGGCAGTACGTTTTGGTTTTGAGGGTGGATTAGTTTTTTGAGTGGATTTCGTTGAATGCTTAGTTGTGTGGTTTAGCGTTGTTGGAACAATTGCAGAGGATTCAATTTTATCATTTGAAGCTTCAGGTGATGGGGTGGTTTGCGTTACTGTATTGTCATTAGATATTGCTTTAGCCTCAGTATTAATGGATGAGGAACCAGAAATCTCATCTGAGGCAATAGTATTGGCCGCAGGTGATTCTGCAATTTGCTTTTGAGGCATCGGAGCATGGATTTCCTGGTCTGGGTGTTGAGTCTGGTTGAAGACGGCCCAACCTGCTACAAGGGCCATGATACCAAGACCACCGATCCACCAGAACGGAGCGATCCGTCTGCGTTTTTGAGCGTCAAGGAGCGCGATCATGTTCTCCCGGTCGGTCTGATCGACTGGAAATGATTGCGCCTCCCATTTACGCTTCAGGATATCATCGAAGTTTTCTTTCATTTCAATGATGCTGTTTTAGATTCTTTAAACAATGCCTCTCTGATTTTTTTACGAGCCTCATGCAGATACCATTTTGAAGTTCCTTCAGATATCTGCAGCAAGTCCGCGATTTCCTTATGACTGTAACCGTCAATGGCAAATAGGTTGAATACTTCTTTGTCCATTGGGGCGAGTCTGTCGATGATCGCCATCAGGTGGGCGACATCCATGTCTTCAGCGATATGGTTGATTTCTTCGTGCGGCCATTCCAGTTCCTGCGCGATCTGACCGTAATACGTATGATTCCGGTAATGTTTCTGTTGGGATCGAAACTCATCGATGATACTGCGTACGGTGATCCTCGACACCCAGGCTTTGAAATTTCCACCAGGTTCAAATTGGTCGAGGTGTTGGAGGACTTTCAGGAAACTGAGGTTGAGTCGTGATCCGGCCTCTTGTTTGTCCTTGCAGTAGCGAATGCAGATCGACATCATATAACTGTAACAATGGTCATAAAGACGCAGCTGGGCCTTTCGGTCCCCCTGGATACAATGCCTGATCAGTTGTTCGTCGATATTCATACCAGAAGATAAAAGGCCGCCGGCTCATCATTCCCTCTAAATGACTCACCGGCAGCCCTTTTCTCAAAAAGAGATCTTATGGATACTGCCCATTATTCTTGCTTGATAAAGCGTCCGTAGTAGATGCCCTGATCGCCCTTGATATTGAGATGATACAATCCCGGGGCGTATGAACCGACATTTACTGTTATGACACCATTGTAGTTTTTAGCGCTGCCTGTGTAGACCACTTTGCCCTGCATATCGACCATTTGTAATGCATACGACATATTGATGCCTGGCAGTGGTATATTGACTTCCTGGTTGGCTGGGTTAGGATACAGTCTTAGTTCTTCTTGTACTGGTTCCTCAACCGATGTAGTGCCCTGGTTGACAATCAGCGTGACTTGCAAACGCTCAGGATCTTCCGGTGTCAGGGTCACCCAGATATCCGGTGATTGAATGCCGGGGATATCATAGCTGAGCCTGTAGGTACCGAAGGGCAAATCCGGGAAGCGGAAGCTACCATCTTGTAGAGTCCAGAAATGCTGCATTGGCTGTCCATTTACATCGCTCAGGAGTACTTCGACATGTCCCAGGCCGGTGAGTCCGCGTTGCTCAGACTCTTCATTAGCCACGAGATGGTTAGGATCTGTAACGAAGCCACCAATCACACCTCCTCCGGTCAATCCTGTAGCACGGATCATAAAGATGTCCGTATTCGTAGGCAACCAGTTGGGCAGTGTCCTCGGGAATGCATCCTGCCAGTTGGTACTGTAGAGGTGATAGGTGGGCAGGTAGCCGGGTGTATTTGGATCATTATTGTCCACTACAGCTTTTACAATATAGTTACCATCAGGTAGACCTACGAAAGCATAGGTGCCGTTTGCCCCGATTTCAACAGAATCAGCCAAAGGATAGCTTCCATTGGATGGATCGATCAGGTAGGCATTGACATAACCGGTAAAGGCATTCAGGGAATCTGCAAAGACAACGCCCGCGATACTATTGGCTCCATTTTCACCCACCAGGGTATCGATCGTGATGCAGGTCTCTGCCACACATCCATTGAGGTTGACGACTGTCGCACAATACGTACCCGGATCTGTGATCACCAGCCATGGAGTTGAATCCCCGGTAGACCAGGTCACATACCACAGCGGATCGGAGGTCTGGAGATACAGGGTGGGTATTGGACCTTCAACATACAGGATGTCCGCATAGCAACTATCGACCTGGTAGTTGCAAGCATAGGATTGACAACCTGATGCATCTGTCACCGTAACGCAGAGATCATGAATACCGAAATCAACGAAAGTGCTTTCACTGGTTTCTCCATTGGACCACTGGTATTGGAACGGCGCAACTCCCCATGCATTGGCCGTGTATAGCGTGCCAGAGCCTGAACTGGAATCTTCGGAGATCCAGACGCCGCAACTGTCGGGTTGATTGAAAGAGACGTACAGGCAGGATGTCTGTGCGCAACCTGCTGTCATTGCGGTCACACAATAGGTTCCTTCAATATTGACGGTGATAGAAGGTCCGGTTTCTCCATTGCTCCATTCATAGGTGGCATTCTGATTTGGATCCCATGGCGTAGAGGCCGTCAGGATAGCTTCCTGATTGTTGACATAGTATAGATTGACTACCACATCACACGGGAAGAACAGTGTATCAGCGCAGGCTACAGTCTCGCAACCAAGGTTGGAGGTCACTGTAACACAGGTGTAATGGTTAGGCGACGCAATTTGTGTGATAGCATTGGTATCGCCGTTTGACCAGTTAAATTCAAATACACCCCATCCGAATGGCACAGCTTCGGCATACCATTGACCAGAGCTGTCCGCATAGGTATATACCCAGGCAGAGCATGATGTATCAAGATTTTCGAAATCCACGTAGGTGCAGGCTTCGGTAACGCATACATTGCCAAGGGTCACCGTAACACAGTATTCACCTGAAGAATCTACGGTCAAGGTCTGTGTCGTGGCTCCATTGGACCATAGATACTCAGGCGATGGCAGTCCGGGCAGGTTGAAGATCGGATCCGTATATACCGTCAGATTAGCAGTAGTGGTGTCCAGATACTGAAGATCCACCCAGGCATAGCAATAGTCACTTAGGTTGAAGCAAGCTGTAGCGGAACAATCCACACCATCCGTCATCGTCACACAATAGGATTGGGATAGATCTGTGGGATAGATGATATCTGTTGTATCTCCTGTATTCCAGAGATAGGATACGTTGTTATTGGCGCTTCCACCGACAGCCTGGATCGCCAGCGTATTGGAATCAGCAATAAATGCATAAACATATACAAAGCAGGAATCCCATCCGCCACCATATTGATAGCAGGACGTAGAGCTACATCCATTAGCATCATACATCGATACACAATAGAGTCCAGGGGCATTGGGGTAGATGACTTGTGAAGTATCCCCATTGTCCCAGACATAGGTAATGGGGTCTTGTCCGTATCCCTGCGCATACAAGCCTCCGGTAGCCGGATCTTCATAGATATACACTTCGCAGAAATTGATATTGTCCACGATGATACAGGTTGGATAGGCACAACCGGTTGCATCCGTTACCGTCACACAATAGGTACCCGGAGGATTATTCTGGATTGAAGAAGTTGTAGCCCCTGTGCTCCATAGATATGTATATGGTGCTACCCCGGATGGAATGGCTTCCAGGGTATACAGGGAGTCATTTTCCAGATAGGATACGATATACGCAAAGCAAAATGAAGTTGAATCCAGGTATACATAGGTACAGTCCGACTGCTCACATCCGGAGTCAAAAGTGGCCGTCACACAAAAATCACCTGAAACCTGGGGGATTATGGTCTGACTCGTTTCCCCGGTATTCCACAAATAAGTAGCTCCGAGTCCAGGAGGCGTCCACGCGGTCAATTGCAGGATGCCATCAGGATTCCATTCCTCTACGATAAATACAGAGCAGGAGTCCATTACGATTTCTTCGCAATAGACAAAATCGGCCTGGAAGACTTCATTGCCGTTGAGGATCGTGAAATATTGCGTTTCCAGGGTACCCCAGCAATCGACCATACTCACTTCCACATAACCAAACATGTTTGGAGCAGGAACCGGAATATTTTCCGAATACGTCCCGTCTACACCAGTATAGATGGAGGTGGTGTAGGCCGTGGAATCCGCAAAGAAAGCAGATATAAGGATGTTGACATCATACTGTGGGGCTCCATTGACATCATTTACTGTTCCATATACGTTTACTACGTTTTGTCCAATGGCGGTCAGCCAGGAAAAACAGGTAAGGAGGGAAAAAAGTAAAAGTTTTCTGATTTTCATATGCAATCCAATTTGTTTTGGTTTCTAAAAATAACCGGTTTCATAGGGTTATACGACAGGGAAGACGCAAAGGTTGGGCTCCCGGGACAATTTTCTGATATTTTTGCACAAAATGGCAACCATTCCACTGGCAGAACGGCTCAGGCCGAGGTCTATCGCTGAGATTCTTGGCCAGGAACACCTCCTGAGCGAAGGTGCCGTCCTGTTGAAAGCGATCCGGTCAGGCCGTTTACCCTCCATGATCCTCTGGGGACCTCCGGGCGTAGGTAAAACGACCCTGGCCAGGGTGATAGCCGGCGAAATGGGCAGATCCTTTATTCCCTTATCAGCTATCAACAGCGGGGTCAAGGACATCAGGGATGCAATTGATCAGGCCCGGAAACAGCGATTCTTTGACCGCCCCGGTCCAATTATATTTATCGATGAGATCCATCGTTTCAGCAAATCCCAACAAGACAGCCTCCTGGGCGCAGTCGAGGACGGTACCGTCACCCTGATTGGGGCCACGACCGAAAACCCATCTTTTGAAGTCATCCCTGCCCTACTGTCCAGGTGCCAGGTCTATGTGCTGAAACCCCTGGAGGATGATACCATGCGGGACCTGTTGCAAAGGGCGATTCGCCAGGATGAAGAACTCAAGAAAAAGGAGATCGTCATCGAAGAAGATACCGCACTCCTGATGCTGACCGGCGGAGACGCCAGAAAACTGCTGACCGCACTTGAATTGATCACGGGCCTGGATGAAACGCATGTGGTCATCAATGACGAATTTGTAACGTCGGCTATTCAGCAAAACATTGCGTTCTATGACAAAGGCGGAGATCAGCATTATGATATTATATCAGCCTTTATAAAATCGATTCGAGGTTCTGACCCTAATGCCGCATTATATTGGTTGGCCCGGATGCTCCACGGAGGTGAAGACATCAAATTTATAGCCCGCCGCATGGTGATCCTCGCCGCGGAGGATGTCGGGCTGGCCAATCCAAATGCCTTGTTACTGGCCCAATCCTGCGCGGATGCGATACAATTCGTAGGCATGCCTGAAGCCCGCATTATTTTATCGGAAGCGGTCATCTACCTGGCCACCAGTCCCAAATCAAACAGCGCCTACGAAGCCATAAGTGCGGCCATGCAATTGGTGACCAATACCGGACCATTGCCTGTCCCGTTGGCCCTCCGTAATACGCCAACGACCCTGATGAAAAACCTGGGATATGGTGAAGGGTATCAATACAGCCATGCCTACGAAGGCCATTTTACCAACCAGGAATTTATGCCAGACGCTGTTGCGGGCAGTGTGTTTTATACCCCTTCAAACAACAAACACGAAATAGAAATCGAATCCCGGCTCCGTCAATGGTGGGGAGACAAATACAAAAAATGAATACGACCATGATCATTTATAAATTCGGGGGCACCTCGCTTGGCAATGCGCAGCGCATGAAATCAGTAGCTGATTTGATCACCCGGGATCAAGAGCAGAAAATCGTGGTGCTATCCGCCGTTTCCGGCACAACGGATACCCTGATTCGATTGTCAGCCTCCACGCCGCAAGCAGGTGAAACGATCATCGCGGGCATGGAAGCCCAATACAACCAATACATTCATGAATTGCTAGCCAATGAAGATTGCCTCCAGGCGGCAAAGGAATTTCTTGAGGCTAATTTCAAAGCTCTGCGCGAGGCTATATCCCAACCCGGATTGAGGGATGAGAAATGGTATGTGGCCTATGGTGAATTGATGTCAACCTCCATCTTCAGTCTATTGATGGTTGAGCGGGGCATTGACTCTGCTTATCTCCCGGCTCTTGACTTTATGCGTATCCGGGAAGGCGAACCGGACATGGAGAGCATTCGCTACCTGCTGCCACAATGTCTGACCACTATTGGCCCTAAACAAATCTACATAACACAGGGCTATATCTGCCGTAATGAAAATGGACAAATAGACAATCTTCGCCGCGGGGGCAGTGACTATAGCGCGACCATCATCGGCGCTGCCCTGCAAGCCAAGGAAATACAGATATGGACCGATATCGATGGAGTACACAACAATGATCCGCGTATCGTGAGGAAGACGAGCCGTATCGATGAACTGAGTTATGCCGAAGCTGCGGAGTTAGCCTACTTCGGAGCCAAGATCCTTCATCCATTGTGTGTCCGGCCGGCACGTGAGGCCGGTGTGCCGATCAGGCTCCTCAACACGCTGGATCCCGATGCAGAAGGCACCATCATCCACCGTGAAGACCTCACTGAAAAAGGAGGCGTAAAAGCTGTCGCCGCAAAGGATGGAATCATTGCCATCAATATTCGTTCGTCACACATGCTGATGGCTTACGGCTTCCTGCGCAAAATCTTCGAGGTCTTCGAACATCACAAAACCTCAGTAGATATGGTCACTACGGCGGAAGTCGCCGTCAGTCTCACGATTGATGATGACACACACCTGGATAAGATTGTGGCCGAACTGCAAGACTATGGAACCATCTACGTCGACAAGGGTCAGACCATCATCTGCGTAGTAGGCGCCTTCCGAAAAGATGATGCGGGGATAGCCGTACAGGTCTTACATCCACTCAGGCACATTCCAATCCGGATGATCGCCTCTGGTGGTAGTGAAAGCAATATCTCGGTATTAATCGATTCCAAATACAAACAGCAAGCCCTGGAAGCACTCAACAAAGATCTTTTTGGACAAGGTTGATGTTCTTTGTACTTAGTGCTGCACTACAAACGTCCCTGTCCGGACAACCCCCTGAGGGGTAGTCAAGGTTATGTAATATAAACCTTCCGGACATGCAGAAAGATCAAGATCTTCTTTCGCATCCAACACCTTTTTCTCAAACCATCGTATACCATTACCTGAAGTCAATGTCAACAAAACAGGACCATTACCAGCAGGTGGACACATGATGCTTACAGTTTGATTTGCGGGATTGGGCAGGATCGTAAAATCTAAATCCGTCACGTCCCTTACATCGGATATAGGCGAACAGGCACCTGGCAGATTGGTATCCAGCCACTGTAGCCTACCCATCAGCCATTGCTTGAGGTAGTTCATTTCCTGATCATAGGTTTGACCAATAAATGCATTTGGCCATACATACATACCCAGAATCGGCCATTTATCGTAGTTCCTGTCGATACCTGCTCCCATATCCATAGACATACTATCGAGGTAATTGAAAATAGAACTAACACTCAACGTGGTTTTCCGAAGCGCATCATATCTGCATCTCACCTCATTCTGAAAGGTCGTATCTTCCTGGAGCCGTTCCCACCAAAGAGGTGTATTGCTGCAATATCCGCTATTGAGATATGCCCATCCTTCTACGGATTGCCCGCCACAATAATCCGCATTGCCAAACGCGAGATTGAAATCCCATAGTGGACCAAAGTGAAACAACGAATCCACGGAATTTTTGTCTTTGTAAAAGAATGTACTCAATCGATACGCATCCACATTGTTGCCCAACTCATTGATCAGAAAATAATCAATCAAGGAAGGCATGTCAATGTACCTCCTGTATCCCAGCACAGGGTCAGCAAAATCTTGACCGTACAAGGCATCTTCAAACGCATCGAAATAGTCCTCAATGTATTTTTTCTGTTTAGGATGAAGCTCAGGTCCCTCGGGCTCATCAAATACAACCCGGATCTCGCCATCGGAATACGTCCCCTCATGCTTGGATAAAAAATAGGAGCCGTCGCCTTCGTCACGATCGATCTTTAAAATATATCCTCCTGTGAGATCATCACCAATAGTGTCCTTAGGTGTGATTCTTTTAATATCTACCCTGTTTTTATCGCGTTTGATTTTTTCCTCGAGGAAATAGATTCCCTGATAGTCGCCGTTGAGATAAAATTCGCAAGTCCTGGTTCCCGGTGCATATTGGCCTAATTCGTTTCCCAAATGGTAGGTGAGCGCATCGCGCATCAAACTCTTGTCCGTATAGGGTGCATATAAAATCCAATCTTCTTCTTTGGGAAGGCCTAGTAACGCTGTATCCACATCATTGCCCTCTGCATCCTGGGTCTCAAAGCTATAGCCCTTCTTTGGAAAACTCTGCGACGAAGAGCCCCGTACATCAATCGACAGATGACTAGTAAACGTTGGGGTATCATGCAAAAAGTTAAGTCCGCCTGTTTCGTTTTCAAAGGTACTGATCGTTCCTTTTATCTCCGGTTCATTGGGAATGGTGATGTTGTCAGTATGAATTGAAATAATGGGAAGTGAAGTACCTCCATCAGGATCAGGCAAGGCAGGGTTGCTTCCGAACGTCAGACTCCAGCTGAGCACATCACCCGCATCCGCATAAGGATAGGTATCCAATATCCGCAGTATCCAGGTGCCATTTCCACTGGTTCCATTGTTGGCATTACCTAAACTGGAAAACGGACGAAACGTGCCTGTGTATGGGGGTCCCGCCCTGACAATATGCAGATTGGAACTCATGTCAAAGCAAGTATTCTCAAAAAGGTCACTATCCCATCCTGATGCGGTAATCAGGGTCATGTTGACACCCGACGGACTGATCAACCGGATATCCAGATCAGATATCCAGGTGTGGGTGACATTAATACAAACATGAATGAGTCCAAAATCTTCATTGAGGAGATCCGGGGACAGGTCATGAATCTCCAGCACAAAATCATTGAGGGTTCCGTCGTCTTTGATAAAACCTCCCGGGCCGGAATAGGTTTGACCAAAACTCATTTGAAAACAGAAACAGCAGAATAAAGGAAGTAGCAAGCTTGCCCGCATAAACGTAAGGTTGGTGTGGTTGAAATAGTATGGTGAAGATATAGATTGAAAAGTACTATTCTGCAGTAGGTATCCCATGAGCGCTAAAAACAGTCCCTGCTTCCGGTCATTGATTTATACACATGCTCAGATTGTTGCCCCTATTGTATGTTTGTTATTCATTGTGGTGACAGAATCGTAGTAAAAAGTAAAAGGCCCATGCCAAATCCTGCAAAACGGAAAACCTGTATAGCGATACTCATAGGGGTGGCATGTAACTGGGGTTTCGTTCTGTTTTTGCCTTCAGGACTACATGCCCAGGCGACATATGATGGGGATACGACAGATACTGTTCCTCAAAAGGATCTGATCGAAGTAGTCTCCTCTTTATTTTCTTCCAGGGAAAAAGAAGCGGAGATCGAAGCTGGCCGAACGGACAAAAAAGTCAATTTTTCCCTGATTCCGGTGGCAGGCGCTTCTGCACCCTCCGGAAAAGTGGTGGTATCTTCTATCAATGCAGCATTCTATCTTGGAAATCCGGAGGTGACAAATCTTTCCAATGTATTCTTCATTCCGTACACCAATTTTTCCAATCAGTTAGGCTTCATCTTTCGTCCCACGTTGTGGTCCAACCGAAACGAATGGAACTTTACGGGTGAACTGCGTTTGGCGAGCAATGACTTTAACACCTGGGGCATTGGTACCAATTCTGGGCCGGATATTCAAAGCATCCTGAACCTCCAGCAATTTCGTTTTTATGGAAGTGCCAACCATCGGGTACTCGGCGATTTCTTTGCGGGGATGGGGTACCATCTGGATCTTTATTTTAATATGTCAGAAACCTCATTACAGGAGGGTGAGACAGACCTGCATAAATATGGAATTGGCACTTCAGGATCTACGACGTCTTCTGGCCTTGCCTTTAACTTAGTACGGGACAGTCGCAAAAATGCACTGAATCCCCGTAATGGTTTTTACACCAACGTCACGTATAAGTACTCCGCTCCATTTCTGGGAAGCACATATACCTGGTCATCGGTGATTGTGGATATCCGCAAGTATATTCCGTTCCGGTATGACCGTCATAGCACCATGGCCTTTTGGGTAATGTATTGGGGGACCTATGGTGATGTTCCATACCTCAACTTGCCCGGCACTGCGCAGGATCTTGCCGGCCGAACCGGGCGAGGGTATAAGTATGGCCGATACCGTGGCCAACAAATGCTTTATGCTGAAGCGGAGTATCGATTTGACCTGTCCCGCAATGGCTTTTGGGGCGGTGTTGTATTCGGCAATCTCCAATCCTTAACTGGCGTGGAAGAACAAGAATTTCAGCAACTTCGGCCGGCGGCAGGCTTAGGATTGCGTTTGAAATTCAATAAGAAATCAGATTCCAACATTACCCTGGACTTTGCCTGGGGGCATGAGTCTTTCAATTGGAATCTTAACCTGGGCGAGTATTTTTAAAGGCCGATTATCCCGGTTAGGCTATCTTTACCCAATATCGTTTTGCTCAACTGAACACAAATGTCTGTAACCCATCATCTGGCACACGATCACCAGATCATTGCCGATAGTGCCCGTCAATTTGCCCGCACCCATATTCTTCCCCACGTCATGGAATGGGACGAAACCCAGCATTTTCCAATTGACCTGATGCACCAATTGGGCGAACAAGGCTTTCTTGGCATCCTGGTTCCGGAAACCTATGACGGATCCGGTCTGGGCTACCAGGAATATATTACCATCATCACCGAAATCGCCAAAGTGTGTGGCTCGATCGGCCTGTCCCTGGCAGCACACAACTCACTTTGCACAAACCATATTTACACCTTTGGCAATGAAGCACAACGCCGGAAATGGCTACCTAAGCTGGCCACAGGCCAATGGATCGGTGCGTGGGGCTTGACAGAACCCAATACGGGAAGCGATGCGATGCGGATGCAATGCACAGCCGTAAAAGACGGCAACGATTACATCATCAATGGCACTAAATGCTGGATCACACATGGCAAATCCGGAGATGTCGCTGTTGTCATCGTACGTACCGGCGACTTATTGGACAGCCATGGAATGACCGCATTTGTTGTGGAGCGCGGAACCCCGGGATTGAAAGCCGGCAAGAAAGAAAACAAGCTGGGCATGCGGGCATCGGAGACCGCAGAAATGATTTTTGAAGACTGCAGGGTGCCAGCCGAAAATATCCTTGGTGAGGTCGGAGATGGCTTTATCCAATCTATGAAGATCCTCGACGGTGGTCGCATATCGATAGGCGCATTAGCGTTGGGCATCGCCAAAGGAGCCTATGAAGCATCTGTTCAATACGCTACCGAACGCAGGCAATTTGGGCAGCCCATCGCAAATTTCCAGGCTATTGGTTTCAAACTCGCCGATATGGCTACTAAAATAGAAGCCGCAGAAATGCTCCTGCGCGAAGCGGCTGACCTGAAAAACGATGGTAAAAACTGCACCAAGGTTTCAGCCATGGCCAAATATTATGCCTCAGAAGTGAGTGTACAGGTAGCGACCGATGCAGTCCAGATATTTGGCGGATATGGATATACTAAAGATTTCCCGGTGGAAAAATTCTACCGCGACAGCAAACTTTGCACCATCGGTGAAGGCACCTCAGAAATTCAAAAGCTGGTGATCGCCCGCGAACTGGTGAAGGAGATGCCCTAAACTTCCGGGAACTTGTATCTGGATCGCAGATTTCGCAGAGATTATTAAATCAGGATTGCGCAGATAGGTAATTTTGATTTTATCGACGCTGGAACTAATTTGCGAAAATTAGCTTAAAATATTTCTGCTTAATCTGCGATCCATATTTTCCCCGTTATCCACTGCCCACTTTTTCATCGCAGATTTCGCGGAGATTATTAAATCATGATTACGCAGATATGCCTTTTTTCTTTTATCCAGGCTAAAACTAATTTGCGAAAATTAGATCAAAATACTTCTGCGTAATCTGCGATCCATATTTTCCCCGTTATCCACTGCCCACTTTTTCATCGCAGATTTCGCAGAGATTATTAAATCAGGATTACGCAGATATGCATTTTTACTTTTATCCAGGCTAAAACTAATTTGCGAAAATTAGCTTAAAATATTTCTGCGTAATCTGCGATCCGCATTTTACTTAATGCCGGACAGCACCCACTAACCGCCTAATGCCAACTATTTTTACTCGTTGACTACCTTCTCCACCCATACCGCATTTCCCACACGTATTTGCAGGAAATAGATCCCGCCCGAGTATCCACTTAAATCGATTCGGGTCACTGCACCTTGATTCAATGATCGGTGCGGATATTGACGGCCGAGCAAATCAAATATTTGCACTTGCCCATAGGGTTCATGCTTCCAATAGAGATCCGCGATTCCATTGCTCAATGTACCCTGCAAGGTGTAAGGTTTATCCACCTCCTTTTCGGGTTCTGCTATAGCAGTATATCCAACGATCATATTTGTACCAAACAACTCCAATCCTCCGCGCTGATTGCCCACCAGGAGTTCGTACACGCCATCATGATTGAGATCCGCCATCGTGGGCGCACTCCGGATGCCGACGTCAATACCATCAAAGGCATCATCAACCAGGGTCACACTTCCCGTCTTACCTTGCTCAATATCTGCATAGAGGGCTAAAGTCCCCGGATCACCACCGGCGATCATGACGAGTCCCTGCTGTGTGCGGAAGATCGAAGGGGTACTGAATTGCGGAAGCCCGGGTTGCAGATCGAACAACACCCTGCCAAAACACTGACTATTTGGAGCCGAGGTGGCATCCGAACCGAAAAGGGCATTGCCAACGCTACCGACATTTTCAAAATAATTGAGATTAGAACACCTGCCCGTATTATCCGAATTTCCTGTACGCTCCCCTACGACCAGATCGCCCAATCCATCTCCATTGATATCCACAATCTGTGGGGCCGCTGAAACCCCTACACTGATGTTCATGTATGGATAGACGAAAACTTCAAAACTGAAAGCCTGATCCGGTGCAGCCATATTGTGATAGAAAAACAACTTCCCATTTTGCTCTCCAACCACCAGGTCCGTTGATCCATCGCCATCAATATCTCCAAACGCGGGAGCAAAATCGAAGGTAGGCAACGCACCAAATTGGGACATGTTTAAATAATCCTCATTGATCAGCTCAAAATAAGGTTGTGTGGGTGTGCCCTTGTTTTCAAACAACCACAAAGCGGGCTTACGGGTCAGTGTCCCTTCCGAATAACTATATCCACCAACGACGAGATCCAGTAATCCATCGCCTGTTACATCCGCCACTGCCGGCCGGCTATGGGAACCCAGGTCGATCGACTGGTTTTGCAAAAAAGCCTTTTCGGTCAATCGATAATCCAAGGGTCCTGCAGCCGGATCATCATCATATCGCCAGACACTCACCCGGTCTTCGGTCAGCGATCGTGAATTGACAGCCGCTAAAAATTCCGGTTCTATATCATCATCCAGTTGCACGCCATAGGCCGCAACAAAAAACGGAATATTCACCATGGTATCTGACGAAGGATAATGGCTATCCTGCGAAGTGATCCAGGCCTGCTGTGCATCCATGCCATTATGCAAAAAGACCAATCGCCTCGAGGCTATATCACCCACCCATGCATCCTGATCTCCATCACCATCATAATCCATAGCCAGTATGGTACTTCCCGCATGGCGGGGCAGGATTTCTTCTTCACCGGTGAAATTGCCGTCTGAACACATATCAGGATTGTCGCTCAGGTAGACCGTCTCACTCAATTCATTTTCCAGGATTTTACCCCAACAGATATCCTTTAATGCATAACGTAATGAATCATCACCCCATCCGGATTCCATGGACTGATTGGCGAAATAGCTGATGTAACTTCCACCCGGCTCAAACACCAGGATGTCCAGATCACCATCCTGGTCCACATCCGTAATCGCAGGGATGTCATCCCACGACACATACAGATTGGTCAGACCTCCACCCGCAGATACCTGCAGATAATCTCTGTCCCGATCTCTATGCTGTTTGAAACTCCAGTGGCCATCGGTGTAAAAGCCCTTATACACTGTGACACCAGCCACACCGGTGACGGATGAACTGGTGAATAAATCTTCAACACCATCATGATCATAATCAGCCACAAGGACCCAATCGACCAACGGAGGAAAGGAGGCCCCGTAACTCCAATCCAGCACCCATCTTCCTGAAGCCGGCAGGTGGATATACGTGCGAAGGATATCCCCTTGCCGATCAAAGGATATTAAATCTGTTACGCCATCCCTGTTGAGATCTATATTGGAAAACTGTGGGGCGTTGTATCCACCCAGCCAATCCATGTTTAATTCCTCGCCATCGATCACCACAGGAATCCGGAGCCGCTCTTGGGACAGCAGGTCAAAAGTGAAAAGCATGATCAGAAAAAAGAAAATATGTATTCGCATGATGTCTATCGTGTTTCGGTCAGCCAAAGGTAGGGTCTGCTCCCGTATGTTTTGGTCACTTTGATTACAATCCATGGTATTCGCTGAGAAAAACACAATCTGCCGGAAAACGCAAATAAATTGGGGGGCAGAATAAATATCTTTGATCAATGGCACTGGAACCTGAAGAACGGCATTATAGTGTGCATCCGTCCTCTATCATGATGGTTCTCATCCTTAGTGGCATCACCACCTTGTTTGGTGCACTGGTCATGGCCTACCTCTATACCCGTGCGGACAAAGGCATGTTAAGCGTGCCAGTACCTTCGCTGTTTGTGTTCAACACAGCGGTTCTTGCCGGTGCCGGGATTTGTATACATCAGTTTAATCGCTTTTATCAGCTTCGTCTCGAACGCCAGGCGATCCGTTGGGGATTTTACACACTGATCGCTACCCTTCTTTTTTTAATGCTTCAGGGCATCGCGTGGTATCAGTTGTTAAATATTGAGTTGAAACCATCTTCTTCCGGTGGATATGGCTATCTGTACGCGATCTCGATCCTTCATTTTGCGCACGTAGCCGCCGGAATTCCATTTTTGCTCAGGGTGTTATGGCCAATACATACAGCATATCAGCAAGGCTATGCATCCATCCTGTTTATAGATGACCATGTCCGCAGGAAATTGCGCCATACCATGTGGTACTGGCATTTCATTGACCTCGTATGGATCAGCATGGTATTGCTCTTTCTCATCAACCGCCTGGTCGGCTGATTACACCATGATATGCCGGCTCTGCCGCAGGACGACAGGCTCACCTGTGGTCAACTCCACCACGGTAGATTCTTCCTGTATATAGGATTCATCCAGCACCAGGAAGGCTACTTGTTTTTCAAAATGGCTGATCAGCGAAGAGGCTTCCTGAAAGTAAGGCTCATGATCGTTATGACTGACTACGCTGGTCACCAAAAGGGGCACATCCAACTGCGACATGATCGAATGAATCACAGGATGGCTAGGGATACGCAAACCCAGCGTCTTCTTTTTATTTTTAAGAAACGATGGAGCTTGTTGCCCTGCATTAAGAATAAACGTAAATGGTCCGGGCAGATTTTTGTTGAGAATCCGGTATATCGGCGTATCCCATTGTGTAAAATAAGCTGAGGCCTGCGCCAGGTCGCGACAGACGATACTCATCATCGCGTCCCTTGGATCAAGATGCTTGAGCCTACACAACGCTTCATATCCACCTTTTTGATCCATCCGGGCGCAAAAAGCATAAACGCTATCTGTAGGTACGATACCCACTTTACCTTTCTGCAGGCATTCGGTGACAAAGGCCAGGTCATCCGGATGCAGTCCATAGTGTTGCGCTTCAATAATCATGATGAGGTATTATTTTTCAACCGTAGCAGGCACCAACTCCCTGGACCACTCGAGGTATAAACGCATGGCTTCCAGTTTGGCCTCATCCAGTGGATAAGAAATATTGTTTTTTAAATAAACTTTTTGCCAGGGTTCAACAGACAACGCATCCCGGTCCAATGCGTCCATCCCCAGCTCAAAAGCTTCATCCAGAACCGAAGCCCAAACATCGTCCGTCTCCGGTGTGGCAATCCATACCGCAAAAACCATCGGCTTACCCGTCAGTTGTTTCCATGCTTCTGCCAGATCAAATGAATACGGAAACTCCGTTTTGTGCACGAACACTTTATCACCGATCATTAAATACGCATCAGCATCGTGCGCTTCCGGATCAGCAAGGTATATCCAGGATTGTTTCCAGAATTTTTCAGCCAGAATCTGTAAAAGTAAATTGGAGGTCCGGGAATGACTATCCAGCCTGACCGTGCGGATATCTTCCAGGGGCACCCGGCTGAGCAAGACTACGGTCTCCACTCGTCCATCTGCACCAATGCAATAATGACCCAACAATTTATAAGGCGGCAAATCATCCAGGGCTCCAATTGGACACAAACTGATATCCACATCCCCCTTCGCAAAAAGGCTGGCACATGCCGAAGGAATCACCCGATGCACGTCCGCTTTAGCTTCTATGCCTGTTCTCTTGATCCCTTCAGAAAAAGGCAGCGTATTGAGATACTCTACCAGGGCTATACGTGGTTTCTTCAATGTCGTCTAATTTAAAACGGGCAGAGCCATATATCCTTTAAACTCCTTATCCTCATCAAATTCGTCCTGGCTCCAATCTTTCAATTCATGATAAAGCGTATCGCGTTCGATCGGAATACGACCTGCATTTTTGATCAGGGTGACAAGGTCATACGTACTCATTGAAGGATTTTGTTCTTCGGCGCCAGCCATACTATAGATCCTGGTGGTATCATCGATCGTGCCATCCAGATCATCGACTCCGAAGGACATGGCGACCTGGGCTATGTGACGTCCCAGCATCGGCCAGTACGCTTTGATATGATCAAAATTGTCGAGATAAATCCGGCTCACCGCATACATCTTTAAATCTTCCACCACGGTGGTTTCCGCCAGATGGGACATCTCATTGTCCTTATTCCTGAATTTGAGAGGAATAAAGGTTTGAAATCCCCCGGTCTGATCCTGTAGTTCACGTAATCGCCGCATATGATCAATCCGATGGCGATAGTGTTCAATATGTCCATAGAGAATGGTCGCATTGGATTTTTTTCCCGCCTCATGCCACAACTCATGGATTCGAAGCCATTGGTCGGCGTTACATTTATCCGAAGCGATCTGCTCACGGATTTCCGGATCAAAAATTTCAGCTCCGCCACCGGGTAAACTGTCAACACCGGCTTCAATAATGCGTTGTACCCCTTCCTCGTAGCTGACTTTGGCTTTTTTAAAAATATAATGATACTCCACCGGTGTCAACGCTTTAATATGGAGTGAGGGCCGGTGCGCCTTGATGTTACGGAAGAGCTGGCAATAAAAATCAAGGTCATACTGAGGCAATACACCTCCTACAATATGAACTTCGGTCACCGGCTCATTATCATATTTACGGACGATGTCCATCATCTCGTCCATCGTATATTCCCAACCATCCGTACGATTTTTGATCAATCTTGAATACGAACAAAATTTGCAGGTATAAATACAGACATTCGTGGGTTCAATATGAAAGTTGCGGTTAAAGAAGGTCTTGTTGCCTTGCTTACGGGTACGAACTAAATCGGCCAGAACGCCCAAAAGAGATAATGGAGCCTCTTCGAATAATAGCAACGCGTCTTCATCCGAGATTCTCTTGCCATCCATCACTTTTTGCTGTACCGCCCGCAATGATTCAGAGAGTTGCTCTTGCTGGATGAGGGAGGCCAGGAGCGCCACCTCGGAATTGGATTCGTCTGTCATATCACAAATATCGTATGATTTCTTTGGCCTTTTCGTCATCATCAGGAAGCAAGGCCAGGTCTGCCCGACGTTGATGCATCATTTCTGCGGTAAACTCCTTCTGCCACAGCGTTTCAATGACTTGCGCCAATTGTTCTTTTTCATAGACTACCATAGCATTGTCCAATCGGGTGTGGGTCAGTCCTGATGGGGTAGACGCCACAAACCGGCCATGGTACAAGGCAGGGAATAACTTGAGTTTCATCCCTGATCCATGCAGACTGTGAATGAGGATCACCTGGGCTTTTCGGATCAAATCATGCATCTCCTGAGGAAGAACATCAGGACATCTCCGAAGGTTGGGAAACGAAGCAAGTTTGTCTTCAAAGGCTTTATCCCCTGCCCTGCCCGCGATCACGATCGGATATCCCGGCATTGACGGCAATCTGCGCATCAAATCCAACACAGCATGCTGATTGATGTCGATGGACAAATCACCCTGATAAAGGATGTATTCCCCTCTGCCTAACAAATTGTCAGCTTCCTGGATGCCATGAAACGGTGGTAGAAAAGTCGTTTTGGCTCCATGCGCTGCATACCATTCTTTATCATGTGGGGAAATGGCAAATACCTGATTAAACGCTCCTGCCCATCGAGTCTCATATTCAGCGAGGCACAAGGACTCCCGTCTGAATAGAAGGGACTTCATCCCGCTGGTTCCTTCCGCAAGTTCACTATAGTAGTGATGCTCTATATTGTGGGCTCGGAGTAATAATGTTCTGCCGGTCAGTTCAGAAACGAACCCGGTAGTGTGAACCCCTTCAAAGAGAATGGGGGCCTGGTCGGCTTTCAAACGGTCGAGAAGTTGGCTACATTTTCTTGAAGTTACGATATAGGGCTGCCCAACGGATAGAATGGATGGCCATACCACTCTTGGAAAGTAATGAACGGCTTCAACCACCTCATCGATCAAAGGGTCCGGTGTAAATTGGTCATATACAAAACAATGGAGATGTATCCGTATTCCGGCACGCGAAATGGCCCGAACCCGGTTCCAAACATCTATGGCACCGCCATACCGTGCGGGATAGGGCACTGCAAATGATATGATATGGAGATCAGGGGACTGCATGAGGAAACAATGGACTCTAATTTAGGGCTGATTAACAAGCCTTTAGTTAATTTTTATGAAGGGTTGTTGGGTCCGAAATCTGACATTGAAAATTTACTACCTGAATGTAAAATTAATCTTACCTTTCTCAAACCCTAGAACTATATGTGACACGATCCGGGGCTAAGGGGCCTTTGACTTGTTGTCTGTCATTGCAAACAAATTCGAAACGCCGATGCAAAGATGCTTTTTCAGGATGGTATGCCTGGCCCTGCTATGTTTACCTGCTCTTCTCTACAGCCAGGCCACCGTACGGGGTGAAGTTTTTGACGATTTGACGGGGGAACCTTTAATTGGCGCCAATGTGGTGATTGAAGGTACTACGCATGGGACCGTGACTGATTTCGACGGACATTATAAATTAGTCACGGATCAAGCCCTGCCTTTTTCTGTCGTGATTTCGTTTACCGGCTATGAGGCCGTCACCATCCAGGTCACAGATGCCAACACCTTTAACCGGACCAGACTGAGTGAAACCAGTGTGATGATCGAAACCATCCAGGTCACCGGGAGCCGGATCTCTGAAAAACAAAAGGAATCACCCCTTACCGTGGAATCCCTGGATCTGCAAGCGATCCGGTCAACACCAAGTCCAAATTTCTATGATGGTCTGGGGGCCATGAAGGACGTGGATATGACGACGGCCAGCCTGGGCTTTAAAGTCATCAATACTCGAGGCTTTAATTCCACCAGTCCTGTACGCTCGTTGCAGATCATCGATGGAGTCGACAACCAGGCACCAGGTCTTAATTTTTCCCTGGGCAACTTCCTGGGATCGAGCGAACTTGATGTACTCAAAGTGGATATCATCTCCGGTGCGAGTGGCGCATACTACGGCCCTAACGCATTCAACGGGGTGATCAGCATGGAAACCAAGAGCCCATTTTTCCATCAAGGCCTTTCGGGCATGGTACGCGCCGGCCAACGAAACCTTTTGGAAGCTTCTTTTCGGTATGCGGACGCCTTGAAGAATAAAAATGGACATGAGTTTTTCGCCTATAAACTCAATTTCTTTGCTTTCCGTGCCGATGATTGGGAAGCGGAAAACTATCACCCTATCACGGACACCCGTGTGCCGGAAGACAATCCCGGTCGATTTGATGCCGTCAATATCTATGGCGATGAATATTATCCGCTGGCCGACGTTACCAACAGCGCATCACATCTAATCTCTGATCCCGGCATCGGCAATTTTTATCGCATTGGATATAAAGAGATAGACCTCGTCGATTACAACACCCGCAATTATAAAGCCAATGCGGCACTTCATTTCCGCATCAACCCATCCCAGGGGGTCGAATCACCTGAGTTAATCCTGTCTTCTTCCTTTGGTTCGGGCACTACCGTCTATCAGGGTGACAACCGTTTTAGTTTGAAAGACATCTTGTTTTTCCAAAACCGTATTGAGTTCAGGAAGAGAGACCGGTATTTTATCCGGGCCTATGCTACAAACGAAAATGCCGGGAGTTCGTATGACCCCTATTTTACAGCGTTGCGACTACAAGGAGAAAGTAAAAATTCCACGGATTGGGCCACGGATTACCGGTATTACTGGAAAGGGGTCGCCAAATTCCCAAATAAGATGCGTGAATTAGGTTACCCCAAACCGGTTTACGATCCTGTGACCAATACAGTCAGTTTTGATGTTGCTGCCGCTGAACAATGGCTGGTCACGTACAACGATTCGCTGACCGCCTGGCATACACTGGCTGCTCAGTATGCCAACTCCAAGAACATACACATTGAGGAAGGCATTTCGGATTTCCTCTATCCAGGCACACCTGAATTTGAAGCTGCTTTTAACGATATCACCTCCAGGTACAACAATGACGAAATGGGGACCAGGTTTTATGACAAATCGGCCCTGTATCATGTGCATGGTGAATACACCTTTACCCCAAGCTTTATTTCTGAAATCCGTGTAGGTGCTAATTATCGCCTCTACGCTCCGGAATCCGCCGGCACCATTTTCAATGACAGTACGGACCGCATTCGGAATTCAGAAGTCGGATTTTATACGGGGGTGGAAGAAAAGTTTTTGGACAATAAACTGATTGCCTCCGCCACGCTGCGATTGGATAAAAACCAAAACATGAACTGGATACAAACCCCTGCTGCCAGTCTGGTCTACAGGGCCGCGGAAAATACGTTCTTACGTTTTTCTTTCTCCAGTGCATTACGTAATCCAACACTCTCTGATCAATACCTTCACCTCAATGTCGGACCGGCCACGCTGGCCGGCCATATCGGCCAGGTCGACAGCCTGATCACCATAGAATCCTTTATTGATGGCCTGGATTGTCTGTGCTGGGATACGCTCCAATATTTTAGCATTGATGCCATTCGCCCTGAAAAAGTCAATACGTTTGAAATCGGTGCGAGAACAACATTGTTCAAGTCCCTTTTCATTGACATGGGATATTACCGAAATGCGTATCAGCATTTCCTGGGCTACCAACTTGGGGTCACCACCGAACTGGACCTCAATTCACCGCCTCCTGTCTTTCCGGAAAATACGATCATCTACCGCTACTCCGCCAACTCCAAAACCAAAGTCAACACCCAGGGCTTCAGCATTGGCATCAATTACTATTTGTCCAATTCGATCACACTCAATGGCAACTATAGTTACAACGAACTGACCAAAGTGGACGAAGATGATCCTATCATACCCGCTTACAACACCCCTAAACACAAGTACAATCTTGGGATCAGCGGCAAGGACATCAGCCTTTTTGACATTGGAGCGCTAAAGCGTGTTGGCTTTAGTGTCAACTACAAATGGGTCGATGGTTTCCAGTATGAGGGTTCCCCACAGTTTACAGGTTTTGTACCTACCTATGACCTGCTGGATGCCCAGGTAAGCATAAACATCGACCGCCTGAATAGTACCGTCAAGGTCGGGGCATCAAATATTTTAGACAATAATCACTTTGAAACCTATGGAGGTCCGTATATTGGTCGTCTTGGGTACATCAGTTTCTTATACGAGTTCAAAAAATCATAACGCATTTCATTCATTTCATTAAAAAAATCCAACAATTATGAGGAGATTCTACTTTGCAGCCTTATTCCTTGGTTTGACCTTTGCATCATACGCCCAGACTCCATTTCTGGATGAGGTGTATGACAACGTAACAGTCACTACTAACCAGGTATACGGCGTGAACGCAACCATCCTGGCATTTCAAATAGCCGGTCAGGCCATTCCCCAGCCCCTGATCATGGATGTGTACGAGCCCACCGGGGATACTTCCGCACTCAGACCTCTGGTGATCTTCTGGCACACCGGTAACTTCCTTCCCTATCCACAGAATGGCAATATCGGCGGAACACTTCGGGACAGTTGTGCCGTAGAAATCTGCCGCCGGCTCGCCCGTCTCGGATATGTCGCTGCCTCCGCTGACTATCGTCTCGGATGGAACCCTGTAGCTTCTACCAAGGACGAACGGGTTTTGACCCTGATCAATGCCGCTTACCGTGGAGTACAGGATGCCAATACCTGCGTACGTTTCTGGAAAAAAACGGTTGCTGAATATGGCAATCCGTTCCGCATTGACACCAGTCGTATCGTTCACATGGGCGAGGGCGCCGGTGGTTATGTAGGCCTGAATGTCGGTGCACTAGACTCTTACATTAAAATTCCTACCGCTTCTAACGGCAAGTTCTTGCTGTCAGATGGTCAGGGCGGTTTTGTTCCAATGGTACTCGAGCAAGTTAATGGTGACATCGAAGCCAAAGAATACGGCATCAACCCAGGCATTCCATTCCTGCCTTTCCCTGTAGGCGATACGCTCTGTTATGCCAACCATCCCAACTATAGCTCCAAATACAGAGTGGGTGTTAACCTGGGTGGTGCGATCGGGGATTCCGCATGGGTAGATCCAGGACAGCCTCCGGTTATTTCCGTACACACACCTTATGATCCATTCGCTCCTTACAAAGAAGGTTTGGTCTTAGTACCAATCACTCCACCTTTGGAAGTGGTTGAAGTCCAGGGCTCCTATCTGGTGAGCTACCTGGCCAATCAATATGGCAACAACGCTACTATCGCGCCCACTCACCTGGACGCTTTCCAGTCCGCCGTAAATGACGTGGCCTTTTCCCACAATGATGGCCTCGAAGGCTTATATCCAATCTATGGCTCTGGTGGCCCATATGACAGTGCCCCATGGCAATTCTGGGATCCTGCGACCAACGTCAACAGCGCTACCGGCTTCCAGACCAATCCGGATATGACCCGCGAAAAAGCCATGAATTATATCGATAGTATCATGGCGTTTGTTTTGCCAAGGTTGTATTCCACCATGGATCTGTATGAACTGACCAGCACCAACGAAGTGCTGGGTAAAGAACAAATCCAATTGGTAACTTATCCAAATCCTGCCAGCGAAGAAGTATTTATTGCTGTCAATAAAGATTACCCTATCCGCAGCATCGGCGTATACGATCTGAAAGGTGCCCAGGTTGATTTTATCAGTGGCATCAACAGCAACTACTATTATCTTAAAGTCAATAACTATCTCTCTGGTCAGTATGTCCTGCAATTCCAATTTGACAAAGGGATTGCGGCACGACAGATCGTGGTTAAGTAAAATCCCGGCCACTTCGGTGACCAGACATGTCGAAAAAAGCCTGCAGTGAATTCCTACTGCAGGCTTTTATCTTTCAAATGCATGGGTCAGATACTATCTTTGGGTTTACGATGCAGTTTTTATATCCGTCTTTCCTTTGGGCGCTAACCGCACTGTCCATCCCCATCATCCTCCATCTCTTCTATTTCAGGCGGTATAAAAAGGTATATTTCAGCAACTTACGATTTCTTCGTGAAGTTAAGGAAGAGACCTCAGCCCGCAACCGGCTACGCAATCTCCTCATCCTACTGGCCCGGCTTCTGGCCATGGCCTGTATCATCCTGGCTTTTGCACAACCGGTGATCCCACTCCATGAAAGCCTGAAACAAGGAATTCGTAAAGTGAGCGTGTTTGTCGACAATTCCTTTTCGATGCAATCCTTCGGCAAAGACTTGTCTCTCTTTGACCGCTCCCGTCAAAAAGCCAAAGAAATCATCCTGGGCTATGGTCAGGAAGACCAGTTTCAGGTACTGGGCCATGAACTTTCCCCTTCCCAAAATCAATGGATCAGCAGGGATGAAGCTTTAGTGCGACTGGAGGAGATGAACTTTACGCCGCTGGTCAAACCCCTCTCTGTTGTAGCAAGCCGTCAAAAGCAATCCTTTGCCCGCGAAGAAGGCAACCCTGTGGCGTGGATGATATCGGATTTTCAAAAAACCATATTTGACCTTGACAGCGAGGACACCACCACCAGGATCAACCTGCTGCCTATGCGCGGCGTCCAGGAGAAGAATGTTGCTATTGACAGCGCCTGGTTTGAATCCCCTATACAAACCCTCAATCAAACCTCAGCACTATTATTCACGGTACACAACTATGCTCCTGAGGATGCAGACAACATCCGGGTGATCATTGACCTAGACGGCCAGGAACGGCCTGAAGGAACCCTTGATATTACGGCCGGACAAATGCATACCGATACAGCCAAGATTACCTTACTCAAAGCAGGATGGCATACCCTGGCTATACGGATCAGTGATTTTCCAGTCACCTTCGATGACATCTATTACCTCACGTTCTATGTGGCGGAAAACCTAAACATTCTTAGCATCAACGAAAAAGGACCCAATCCACGCATCCAGGCTGTGTTTGCGGATCCTCAATATTTCGTGGTTGAAAATGCAACAGCCAATGCTATTCCCTTCGCCCGCTTCCAGGAGTTTAATCTGGTGATCCTCAATCAACTCCAGAACGTTTCTTCAGGGCTTATTGCAGGTTTGAAAAAATACGCTGAAGAAGGAGGCAATATTCTATTTGTCCCCTCCGCTACCGGTCAAATCGATCAGTACAATGCCCTGCTTACCTCAATGGGTGCATCCGAGTTTCTACCATGGAAAGTGACGGAGCGCCAGGTGGGCAAAGTCAATACGGATGCATTTATCTATCAGGACGTATTCAACCGGATCAAACCCAATATGCGGCTGCCGAAAGTGACCGGTTCATTCCCTTATACCGGCACAGGCACCAAAGGTCAATCCTTGCTTGCGTTTCGGGATGGTGGCGATCTTGCCACCTTTTATACGCCGGGCAAGGGTGCTTTTTGTGTACTAACCTCCAGTCTGGATGATCAGGTCAACGATTTGGCTCAACAACCTGAGATCTTTGTTCCGCTCATTTATAAGATGACCATCTATGCTTCTGATTTCAGTCACCTGGCGTATACCATTGGTACAGACCATTTGATCCCAATGGATCGCACAGATCTTCAGCCGGATCAGGAAGCTACCATCACTGGTCCGGTTGATTTCATTCCCGGTGTATCCGTGATGGGTTCAAAGATTTTGCTGGATGTACAAGGGCAAGTGACCACCGCAGGTTTCTACCATCTGATGCAAGGACAAAGCCTGATTGCATCCCTTGCATTCAATTATGACCGAAAAGAATCCGACCTTTCGCTGACCGACCTGGAAGGCCTGCCCGAAACGGGTCCGCTGACCATCTGGTCCGAACCTGAAGAATCCGATATGACGCATTTAATTGAGTCCCGTCGTCAGGGAAAACTATTGTGGAAATGGTGCATCCTGCTAGGCCTTGGGTTTATTGCTTTGGAAATCGCATTGATCCGCCTTTGGAAAAAGTCATAAGCGTGGGAGCATCAACAAATTGAATGGACCATGAAAGTACTGATTAAAAAAGCCACCATCATTCAACCCGGTCAGGGTGAATTATCCAAAAAGGATATTCTGATCGAAGATGGCGTGATCACCAATATTGCCAAAGGGATCAGCGACTCAACTGCTACGGTAATCGAGTCCCCTAATCTGCATGCTTCTCCCGGATGGATGGATATTGGCGCACAGCAGGGACAACCGGGACACGAGTATCGCGAAACCCTTTTATCTATGGGCTATGCGGCACGCGCGGGAGGCTTTACCGCACTGGCCCCCTTTCCAAGGACCAACCCACCGATTCAGTCGAGGGTCGAAATAGAATATCTTCAGCAATTCAAAAATACATTACCGGTCACCCTATATCCTATCGGTGCAGTATCGCAGGATCTTGGCGGAAAGGATCTCACGGAGATGATCGATATGATCCACGCTGGTGCGGTGGCATTTAGTGATGGAAGAAAGTATCCGTTAGAATCTGGCTTGCTTACTAGAGCCCTTGAATACGTTATTCCTTTCCAATCCCTGATTATTGATTTTCCACTGGATCGCAGTCTCACCGCCGAAGGACAAATGCATGAAGGCAAAGTCAGCACCTCCATGGGACTCACAGGTATCCCTTCAGTCGGTGAAGAAATCACGATACAGCGCGATCTCCAATTGGTCAACTATACCAAATCCAGGATCCATTTCCATGCCGTGTCTTCAGCTGGCGCTGTGGCCCTGATCCAACGGGCCAAAAGCGACAAACTTCCGGTCACGTGCGATGTTCCGGCCATGCACTTATTGCTGGAGGACAAAGATGTGGGTGACTTTAACAGCAATCTCAAAGTGCTGCCGCCGCTGCGTGAATCGCGGGACCGCAAGGCGCTGATCAAAGCGTTGAAAGATGGCGTGATCGACCACATTTCATCCATTCATTCCCCTATGGAAGTCGAAACGAAGGAATGTGAATTTACATACGCATCATTTGGTTCCATCGGATTGGAAACCTCATTCGCTGTGGCCAATTCCGTATTACGATTCATCATGCCCCTGGAGGAGATCATTGATAAATTTTGCACCGGCCCACGTCAATTGCTCGGGGTGCCGATACCCTCGATCCGAAGAGGTGCAGCGGCAGAAATCACTTTGTTTGATCCGGATACCGAATGGACCTACCAGGGCACTGCACATTCCTTATCCCGCAATGACGCCCTCGCCGGTCGCACCTTTACCGGCAGAGTGATCGGCACAGTGGTCGGAACCATGCTGTCAATAAATTGATATATTTGAGATTCAGCTAACTAAAAACCAAAACGAACTATGTCAGCTACAGTCAAATGGGGATTGATCACCGGTATGGTGTATGTCATTTTTTCACTCATCAGTAATATGCTTGGTCTGCAACAAGGCGGTGGCGGTAACGCCGGTCTCGGTATGCTGGTCAACGTACTGTTGTTTGGTGCCACCTTCTATACCCTGTTTCTGGGGATTAAAGAAATCAGGGACACGGAACTCGATGGAGCTATTACCGTTGGACAGGCGTTTAAGAAAGGATTGGCTATTGCCGTAATCGCAGGAGTGATTGCTGCTGTTTTTACCGCTATCTACATGATGTTTATTGATCCTGATCTCGGTGAAAGAGTACTGGAGACTGCAGAAGAGCAATGGGATAAAATGGGTGTCCCCGAAGAACAACGTGATATGTCCCGCAAGATTACCGGATGGTTTTTGAATCCTGCCATCATGGCTCCGTTTATGCTGGTTTGGGTTGCCTTCTGGGGGGCGATCAAAGCCCTGATTGCGGGATCCATCCTCAAAAAGGAAGCACCGCCTACCGCTCCGGAGGCATAACATCGTCTATGTCCGAAAGTACACTTGACCTGACACTGGTCATTCCGCTGTATAATGAAGAGGAATCCTTGCCTGAACTCATGGCCTGGATTGACCGCATCACCACCGATCATGACGTACGTGAGTTTGAAGCCATCCTTGTGGATGATGGCAGCAGTGATGATTCCTGGCAGGTGATTACAAACCTCAGTATTCGGTATTCGTGGATCAAAGGAATTCGTTTCCGGCGTAATTATGGCAAATCAGCGGCCTTGCAAAAAGGCTTTGAAGCCGCATGCGGTGCGGTCGTCATCACGATGGATGCCGACCTGCAGGATAGCCCCGATGAAATTCCTGAATTGATGCGGATGATCAATAAAGAAAAGTATGATCTTGTCAGCGGCTGGAAGAAAGATCGCAAAGATCCAATAGGTAAAACACTACCCTCTAAACTGTTCAATGCGGTCACCCGTTGGGCCAGTAAGATCAAACTGCATGATTTCAATTGCGGGTTGAAAGCCTACAGTTATGAAGTGGTCAAAAACATCGAGGTCTACGGCGAAATGCATCGCTATATCCCCGTGCTTGCCAAATGGGCCGGCTTTCGCAAGATCGGGGAGAAAGTCGTGGTCCACCAACCCCGCAAATTTGGCTACAGTAAGTTTGGATGGGAGCGCATGCTCAACGGTTTTCTTGATATCCTGTCCATCATGTTTGTCGGCAAGTTCGGCAAACGGCCAATGCATTTCTTCGGCACTATTGGCGTACTCTTTTTCCTGATCGGCTTCGGCATCCTCGCCTACCTCAGCTACCTGAAGATCATCGAAGACATCATTCGCATTTCTGACCGACCGGTCTTTTTCTTTGGCATCCTGACGCTTATCATTGGCACCCAGTTCTTCCTCACCGGTTTTGTCTCAGAAATGATCAGTCGCAACGCCCCACATCGCAATCGTTACAAGATCGCCGAGACGCTTGGTGTTTCAGTGAGTGAAGAGTGAAGAATTGAGAATGGCGAATTTGGAATACCGAATTGGGAATGGGGAATAAGGAATTAAGAATTAGGAATGGGGAATACCGAATTGGGAATGGGGAATAAGGAATTAGGAATGGGGAATTTAGAATGCCGAAGAATGAAATTTGGAATGGTAAATAAGGGTTGTCGAGGCATAGTGAAATCATATTCCTAGCCCTTAATTATTAGTACCCCAATTCACCATTCCCAATTCCCAATTCCAAATTCCAAATTCCTAATTCCTAATTCTTCATTCTTAAAAGCCAATGCCTACTTTTTTAAATACAAAATGCATCAGCCATGCAGGGCCGATCAACAAGAATTGAATGTCCTGGAGGAAGGAAGGTTTCTTGCCTTCAATCTTATGTCCGATAAACTGGCCGATCCAGGCTGCGACAAAAATGAGTAGAGCATAAAAAGCCAGTCTGCCGGCATCATAGTCTGCCATAGCGTATAATACCTGTATGCCATACAGCATCGCAAACCCGATGACCAGAAACCCGAAAAACATGGCCACAGAAAGACGAGCATAGTAAATCCATGCACCGATCAATATGACAAAAGCCCAGTTGGCCCACAGACTACGTTCAAGGAAAAATGGAATCGAAAAGAGCATCGTCAGGAGACTGAACATGATCAGGGGAACACAGATCCAGTGAATGAATTTATTCGTAGCATTCTGATGGCTTTCCCCGTAGGTGTGTAGAAGTTGGTCAATATCACGCATGCTGAGGCGGTTTTGATTTTAAAAATACAGATTTCCACTCATTAGTTTGATACCCGAATGGCGGGTGTACCCCCATTTTGTCTTACTTTGGAACCTGAATAAAAACTCAACCCTCGCGTTTATGAAGTCTAGCCGGATATTTGTTTTTATATTCTTGTCACTGCTGTTTTCTGCGAGTACCAGGCTCTCCGCCCAGATGGATTTGCTAAAACCTCAAGTCGATCAACTGGCTGGCCAGATTGAAGCACGCGCAATTGCATGGCGACATCATTTTCACCAGTTTCCTGAGTTGTCCAATCGCGAATACAATACCGCAAACTACATAGCCACCTATCTCAAATCGTTGGGACTTGAAGTCCGTACCCAGGTCGCCTATACAGGGGTCGTAGCTATTTTACGCGGAGATAAACCCGGTCCGGTAGTGGCTCTTCGTGCGGACATGGATGCTCTCCCAGTCAAGGAAAGGGTGGAACTGCCCTATGCCAGCCATGAACGTAGTATGTATGCCGGTGACTCCGTAGACGTCATGCATGCCTGCGGACATGATATGCATGTCGCTATGCTCATGGGCGCGGCAGATGTGATGAGCCACATGAAATCCTCCTTGTCAGGGACCATTGTATTCCTCTTTCAACCCGCAGAGGAGATGGCGCCTCCGGGTGAACAAGGCGGTGCGGAGTTTATGATACGCGAAGGTGTGCTGGAAAATCCAAAAGTGGATGTGATCTTCGGATTACATATGAGCTCAAGTCTCGAGGTCGGCAAAATCAGGTATAAACCAGGACCGGCTTTGGCTTCGCAAAATCCGTTTACCATCACTGTCAAGGGCAAACAAACCCATGGCGCCGCACCCTGGCTTGGCGTAGATCCCATTGTCACAGCAGCTCAGATCATTATTGGACTTCAGACCATCGTCTCCAGGCAAATGGATTTGACGAAAGAACCAGTAGTCATCAGTATTGGAAAAATACAAGGCGGCTTACGTACTAATATCATTCCGGAAGAAGTCAATATGGTGGGAACGATCCGCACGTTAGATACGGCTATGCAGCGTGTAGTCTTTGAAAAAATCGAACATACCGCAACCAGTATCGCCGAAAGCATGGGGGCAACGGCTGTAGTCGATATTCAAAAAGGATATCCAATCACGTTCAATGATCTTGAGTTGACGCGAAAGATGTTACCTACAATCAATGAAGTCGCAGGCGGAGAGCAAAACGTGATCCTTATGAAACCCACGACCGGCGCCGAAGATTTTTCGTTTTATGCCCGTGAAATTCCCGGATTGTTTCTTTTCCTGGGGGGCATGGCCCCAGGGATGAATTCTGCGGAGGCTCCTCCACATCACACTCCGGATTTCAGAGTGGAAGATGAAGGTATCCTGTTGGGGATACGAACGCTGTGCTACCTCACCCTGGACTACATGGATAGCGCAAGGAAATGATGGGCTAATCTGAAATACCCTATTTTTGGTCACAGATGCTCAAACTCATTGAATGTCCGCGTGATGCCATGCAAGGCCTGCATCAGTTTGTACCCACACAACTGAAAGCAGCGTATATCAATAGCCTCTTGCAGGTAGGGTTTCATACGATTGACTTTGGATCATTTGTCTCTCCAAAGGCGATACCCCAAATGCGGGATACCGGTGAAGTGTTAGCGCAACTGGATCTCTCAAACAGCGCTTCAAAATTACTTGCCATAGTGGCCAACCAGCGAGGCGCCATGGACGCGGCCCAGTTTGAAGAAATCGCTTACCTGGGTTACCCCTTTTCCATCTCCGAAACCTTCCAGCTCCGCAATACCAACGCCACGATCGAGGAATCACTGTCCAGAGTGGCTGAGATTCAAGAAATCTGTTTAGCCAACGGCCGGGGCCTGGTCGTCTATCTCTCCATGGGCTTTGGGAATCCCTATGGAGATCCATGGAATGTGGAAATAGTTCAACACTGGGTAGATCACCTGGCGGAAATGGATATCAAGATCATGGCGCTCTCTGATACCATCGGAGTGTCCAATCCTGAAAACATCAGCTATTTGTTTTCCAATCTCATTCCACCCTACCCGGATGTCGAATTTGGCGCGCACCTGCACACGCAACCACACAATTGGCGGGAAAAAGTAGAAGCCGCCTACAAGAGTGGCTGCCGTCGCTTTGATTCAGCTATGAAAGGATATGGCGGTTGCCCAATGGCGAAAGACGAACTCACCGGCAATATGCCGACTGAACTCATGCTGAGTTATTTTCAGGAAACTGGAATTGAAACCGGTTTGAAGGCAGATGCCTTCCAAAAGGCTATGTCCATTGTACCCGAAGTGTTTACTGATCCGGAGAGTCCTCCTCATCCTTGACGGGATTGAGGGCCATATAACTCATCACCAGGCCACCCCCTATCATCAGGATGCGAATGATCACACCCCGTGGAGTTCCGGGCTTGTCTATCCATGCCAGGTAAGTAAAGTTAGCCCCGATCAGGATCATCACAAAGGATAAAGTCCCCAGGACAAACAGTAGAAAACCGATCACCATCAATACATATCGCAGACGCATAGCAGAAGCAATGTTACTAAATTTTTAACCCATGGGCAGAGGGCACTGCCCCTTCGTTCATTAAAGTAATCTGCCGGGTATAGTTAACATCCCGTTGGTGGAGATAGTTGATGATAAAATCAAAACAACGCTCTTCCTTACCGATCAATTCAGGCGGAAAGACCCCCTTATCGTTAAACCCACCTTCCAGTATCAGGTTAGCCGCAGCGGTTGCGGTATACCCGGTCGTCCGGGCCATCGATGAAGTCCGGGTGACGGGATTAAACTCATCATAGAGATTGAATTCTACCTTGATCAGTTTATCCTGGTCGTCATACCCCTTCATCGTCACCCGCATGACGGTGATTTCTTCTTCCTGTTCGCCGAGTTTCCACTCATTAAATAATATCCGGCTCGTAACATCAAGAGGCGAAACCTGGTTGCCCTGAACATTGATTTTCTGCGTGCTGAAAAAGCCACTTTCTTTGAGGACCCTGATATATTCGACATGGTCAGGATAACGAAGTGTTTTCTCCTTCATGTTTGGGATGTGGGACATGGTGTGAAGGATGGAGCGTAGCCCATCGGTATTGAAGGATTCCAGCGTACCTACTTTCTCAAATTCTATATACTCGCAATCCGTGAGTGGTTCGCGGACGATGATCTGACCATTTTCAACATATCTCGCGGGCCTGGTATATTCTTCGATGACATCGACCGGGGAAAATGGTGCTTTATAGCTAAAGGGCCATTTCCGCACTTTGGGTAATCCACCGACCAGGCATTCGAAATCCGTAAGTCGCAGGATTTCATTGTAACGTCCGAGTAGAATATTGTCCATTCCTGGCGCAACACCACAATCCACAATAGCCGTGACGCCATGCTGCTTGGCCAACGCATCCAAGGCAAGGGCATCTTCAGGAAAAAACGAAATATCGACTACCGGTTTACCGGCGCTGATGATGGTCTTAAGTGTATCAAAACCCAAAAATCCAGGCACTGCGCACACCACCAGATCGAAGGGCTGTATAGTATTTCGCAAAGCAGCCTGATCCCTGACATCGAGCGGAAGAATTTGCAATGCAGGCACCCGGGCCCGAATTTCATTAAGACGCTGGAGATTCATATCGGCCAGGGCCACCTTGTGCTGCTGTACCAGATCAATAGCCATGGCACTGCCGACCATACCGCCCCCAATGACGATGATATTATTCATGGACCAAATATCCGATAATTGATTGGAATGCTTAAGCAATAGGACAATGGGTAATCTGTAATCAATAAATGTCCTTTCTATTACCGACAGCTAGTATTTCAACAATTCTAACCACATCTTCAATGGTATAAATCACCCTGTAATCACCAATTCTTATCCTCCAGAAGGACTCACCACCCCCTTTCAATTTTATGGATCCCATTGGGCGTGGCACTTCTTTTAACTTCTCAATTTCAATGAGAATACGATTTGTTTCTCTTCCTGGTATCGATAATAAATCTTTCAATGCACTTTTTGTAAATCTGATTTCATACCTCATATCTTTCCATACTTCTGCAATTCTTCTTTAACCTGATCCAAGGAGATGGTTTCTTCATCTTTTCTAGAATGGGCTACAATAAGATCAAAAAAATCCTCCCACAAATGCCCGTACAATTCAAGGTCAATTTGAACATAGCGCCTGACATTTTGCTCATCGGTCACATAAAATATTCCTTCCATTCTTTAAAATTTAATTACCTAAATATACGCGCCACCTTGCAAAATCGCAATTATTTCTCACTGCCAAATCTTTGCATGATCACCTGCCCTACGGTCTTTCCTTCAATCCGGCTGTCAATCCAGGCAATGATATCAAGATGATGGAAGGTCCGGCCTTCGAATGGGTTTTTCTCCAGTCGAAGGACGTCCTTCTTAAGATGTTGCAGATTGTGAAGTAATTGTGATTTGCCCACATCCAGGTTATTCTTGAAAAACTGGAAGAGGACCATCTGCACTTCGTTGAGATCACGCATCTTGCTGAAAAAGCGCCCCACACAATCCACCAAATGTTCGAGCAGATTGAAGTGCCCCAACTCGAAATGCGCCATGAGATGCATCAGCCGGGCATAGCACTGAATATCCGTACGAAGGTGACCCGCGGACTGAAGATTGATGATCTTGTTGAGAAACTCAATACTCTGCCCTGGTTTTCCGGATCCGAGATAAAGCCATGCCGTCTTGTAATTGAAGACCATGATCCGGTGGATGTCAATAAACCTGCCATACTTTTTAATCAGTCTGTTGATCTCCGGCACTAGTAACAACCCTTCTTCAAATGAACCTTGAATAAAGTGCCGGTTGATCTTGGCCGTGTAGAGATAAAGGAAACTGATGATCTGGCCGGTCATGTCAAAATACTGCTGATGGGATACGGTAAATGCTTCAAATTTTTTCAGGACTTCAACATATCGGTGATAGTCCCGCATGCTGTAGAGTGAAGTGAGTTCATACGATAAGCCACGCATATAGAGCACCGGGTCTTCCCGCATATGCAAGGGGTGATCATCAAAGGTCTTGACCCAGAGCGAGGAATGATAAAGGCACTTTTCAAAATCCAGCATGATGTAGTAATACCACATGTAACATTGCTGCAAGTAGATTTCTTCCGTAACGGAAAGATTGGTGGTTCGGACTTTGCGCAACTCAGATTCGAAGTACTCCCTGAGCTGCCAGTGATCCTTTTCATCTCTCACGTGGCCGGTCTCAATATACCAGCCGTGAATTTTGATTTTGAGGTTGGACAACAGGACCAGGTTGGTAACGCGGGCCTCCTGGTTCTCAGACTCAATAAGCAGAGACTGTACTTTCCCCGTTTTCTTCCGGCTTCGGGTGATGTGGCGCTCTTCAATGAATTTTTGAAATTCGATGATCTCCAACCTCAGGAGATCATGTCCGCCTTCAGGAAGCATTTCTTTGACCCGCTCTAAAAGTTTGAAAGCTTGTAGATATAATCCCTTGCTATACAGTATGTGAGAAAAATCTATCTGCTCTCTTACTTTAATGGATTCGATATTTTCAAAGATCAGTCGAAGACTCTTAAGCACCTGGGTATAGAGGTGCCGTTTGATGTTGACAAACTGCGGCTTAGGCATATCACCCATCTTGCGGAGAACATCCTCTTCGTCGTACTCCTCTGCCCGGTCCAGAATATCAAAAAGACGTACATACAGGACATCTTCATTGCTCTGCAACCGCTGTACATACACCCTGAAATTACGTTTCTCAGCCTTGGTTAGGGACTTGATAATGGTAAAAAGCTGCTCAGATTGGGCTATGGGCATAACAAATACTTATATCACAACTAATACATTTACAAGCAAATATAATATTAATTAGACTTTTAGCCATAACGTTAATTCAATTTATTCTTTTGGAGGCCCGAGCGGTGCAAGGTTAGCTTTGCAATACATATTTAATAATTCATTCATCCATTATCCTTCAAATCAATACTTTTTATGGCTAAGTTAAAATTTGAATATATCTGGCTTGACGGGTACAAACCCGAGCCCAACCTCAGGAGCAAGACCAAGGTCATCGAGATGGACTCCTTTGACGGAGACGTTTCCCGCCTTCCTGAATGGTCATTTGATGGCAGCAGCACACAGCAAGCTAACGGACATGCTTCCGATTGCCTGTTGATGCCGGTAGCTGCCTATCCTGATCCCCAGCGCAAAAACGCATGGCTGGTTGTCGCCGAGGTGTACAATCCTGATGGCACCCCTCACCCTACTAATATGAGGTGCCTCATCCCGGATGATACAGAGGATTATTGGTTTGGATTCGAGCAGGAATATGTGCTTGAAAAAGATAACGCTCCCCTGGGCTTTCCAACCGGAGGCTATCCCGCTCCACAAGGCCCATACTATTGCGCTGTAGGGTATGGCCGCGTAGCGGGTCGTGATCTGGTGGATGCTCACATGGATGCATGTATCGATGCCGGACTTGGGTTTACAGGGATCAATGCCGAAGTACTGTTAGGCCAGTGGGAATTCCAGATTTTCGCTAAAGGCGGCAAAAAAGCTGCTGACGAACTCATCGTGGCTCGCTACCTCCTCTATAGAATGTCTGAGACTTATGGCGTGAAAATCAATATCCATCCTAAGCCTGTACTGGGCGACTGGAACGGAAGCGGCATGCACGTCAACTTCTCCAACGGAGAAATGCGTGAAGTGGGCGGAAAGGATCTCTTTGATTCTATCTGCGAAAGTTTCCGCGCGGTACACAAAGAACATATTGAAGTATACGGTTCTGACAATCACCTCCGCCTTACCGGCAAGCATGAGACACAATCCATGCACACCTTCAGCTATGGCGTGAGTGATCGTGGAGCTTCTATCCGTATTCCGGTCTACACACCGACCCATGGATGGAAAGGCTATCTGGAAGATCGCAGACCCGCTTCCAACGCAGATCCCTACAAGGTTGCTGCCCGTATCGTCAAGACCGTTCGCGGTGCGGAGGTCATGGCTTCCTGATAAAGCTCGTTTAATCGTTTATTACTCATAATTTTTATTGCCAGGGCTATGCTTGCCAGAAGCATAGCCTTTTTTTATTTGCGGACTTTGCTTTGGCTGGGGAAAGACAGTCCCACGCATCATCATATTCGCCCTATATTCGTGGACCATGCAGCCCCACCGTTGGTTCCATATTCCAGCTCTGTTTGTTTTGCTGTTCTTAGCGGCAACCCTTCCGTTACGGGCACAAGTCACCCAGGACTACCTGCAACAGTTTATTGAAATCATCGCAGAAAACCAGGATGCCGGCGAAGAGTTTGATTACACGGAGATCGGCGAACAAATCGATGACTGGCGTAAATCGCCGATCGATATCAATTCACCAGACGCCGCTGTGCTGGTGCAATGGAAAATCCTAACGGAGAATGCTTATCGATCCCTGCAAGACCATATCACCCGCAACGGGCCCCTGCTGGATATCCTGGAACTTCAATCCATTGATGGGTTTGATCCGGAGATGATCCGAATCCTTCAGGTCATTACACGAGTCGATGGTCGCGAACTCCTGACCCAGGCCATTCCATTAGGTCAGTTGCTCCTCCATGGACAAAACGAAATCTACCTCCGTGCCGGGCGCACCCTACAGGAATCCGAAGGCTATCTCGGTCCTGATCCAGCGTATGAAGGCAATCCGGACAAATTGTATTTCCGGTACAGGCACCGTAACTCCAATACACTTAGCTATGGTATCACCGGAGAAAAGGATGCGGGAGAAGCTTTCTTTAAAGGGTCGAATCCCCGGGGGTTTGATTTCTATTCCTACCATCTTTCTTTGCAGCAATACAAACCCTGGCTCCCTGCCTTGATGCTCGGTGACTTTAATGCCAACTTCGGCCAGGGGCTCATCATGCACTCCGGGTTTGGTGCCGGCAAAAGCAGTTTTGTCACCAGTGTAAAACGAACCGGCAATCCATTGCGTGGGTATTCGTCTGTGGAGGAAAATAACTTTCTTCGCGGAGCTGCTGTCACCTTGAAGCCCACTACCAACCTAACTGTCACCTTACTGGCCAGTAAACACAAACGGGATGGAAATTTTTACACTGATACCATCCAGGAACCTGGTCAGGAGGAAGAAATCGTTGATGGCATCACCAGCCTGCAGACCTCCAACCTGCATCGGACGGAATCAGAAATTGCAGATGAAGACATCATCACGCTCAGCCAGGCCGGACTTTCAGTATCCTACAATCGCAACCGTGCTCATCTTGCTTTCAATGCTTTGCATTCCCGACTCAGTGCACCACTCAATCGCAATCCGGAGCTGTACAACCAATATTACTTCAATGGTGATCGGCTGACCAATGCCAGTCTCGACTACGGACTTTGGTTCGGTGGCCTGCATTTCTTTGGTGAAACCGCCATGAGTGACAATGGAGCGGTCTCTACCCTCAATGGTTTACTTGCCGGTCTTGACAGACATGTTACTGCAGCCGTATTGTTCCGTTCCTATGCAAGAGACTATCAGGCGCTCACTCCGAATGCTTTTGGAGAGAGTTCCCTGGCTAATAACGAAACCGGGATTTATACCGGCCTGGAGATCACTCCATCCAACCGTTGGAAGATTTCACTTTACCAGGATATCTGGTCTCACCCATGGCTTCGTTACAACATCGATAGCCCTACTTCAGGGACTGAATATTTTGGCCGGATCACCTATACGGTCAAGCGCCGACTAGAGATATACGGGCAATTCAGAAGCAAACAAACTGAAATTAATTCCCGACCCACCGGGGACGCCATTGCGCAAGTAGTGGAACAAAACCGAACACAAGTCAGACTGCATGTCAACAATATCCTGACCAAAGGTATCCAACTACGCACTCGACTGGAATGGACGTATTACGGTTTGCCTGATGAAACACAACATGGATTTCTCGTATACCAGGATGTGGTGTACAGCCCAATTGCGTCACCGTGGACCTTTAGTGGCCGGGTAACCCTGTTTGATACGGATGATTATGACTCCAGGATCTATACGTATGAAAATGACCTGATTTATTATTACGCGATTCCTTCTTTCAGTGATCTTGGATCCAGATACTACATCAATATCCGTTACAAAGGAATACGTAACCTGACCGCCGAAGTCAAATTTGCGCAAACGCGCCAACTCAACGCGTTATCCATCGGAAGTGGCAATGATGAGATTCCAGGTAATACCAAATCCGAGATCCGGTTTCAATTGATCTATCGGTTTGATAATTAAGCGTTGAAATTGACGTCTTAGCGCCTATTCGTATTGACCTTCTGAATACCTGAAACCTAATTATTTGGGCAAACTGTCTTTAGGTACGAGGTTGACATAATCCCAATACGAAGTCACGTTGACAATTTTCCATGCCTGTCCCATCTTCTCCATGATTCGGGTTTCAAGACTATGGGCGTACTTGTGCATCTCGGGATTGATGTTATACTGATCCCAGGACATATAGGCCAGTGTCGGGTTGAAATAATGAATCTGCATGTTACGACGCTCCACCTCAGGATGTGAAGATCCGCCGGCAGGCACAGGGTTGTCCTGGATATATTTACCGGCCTTACTATCGATTTCAGGCCATCCGACTTTGGCATCAAAGGTTCCATCCGCCTGGTTCCACGCCTGGAAGGCATAGTCGACATGAGCATAGTGTGCTTTCCAGCATTCATAATCGCGCGCAAAGAAACAAGACGTCTCATTTTGAATCACCGCGAGCATAGATTCTGTTTCTGCATTCTGATCAAAATTGACCGGCGCTGCAGTAGCAGACGAGGCATCATCTTTCTTACAACTCATCAGAACACAGAATCCGGAAAGGAGGATAGCCCAATAACGAAAGGGAGTAGTTGTTTTCATACTGCAAAATAAGATATCATAACTTGAAAAAGAAATGTTTGGCGTTGGTTAACCTACGCCGCGTACTGCAAATCAAAAAAATCTTAATCTATAAGGAATCAATGTTGGCAGTTTCAACTGCATTCCGAATCAAGTTCTTCTCCGAGCCTAAGCAACCTCATATAGACATATCTACATCAATTTTCACCGAACCAATGTCACATCCATCTTCCTCTCCCCTTGCTCCCCGGTCTCAATATCCGTATACCGAATCCATACGAGATACACGCCAGGATCCAACCCTTTACCCCTAAAAGTTCCATCCCAGATATCCGTAGTTGAAGTGCCTTTGAATACTTCCTCTCCCCAGCGGGTATACACCCCCCATTCTATTTGGTCAATCCCAAAGGCTACGATCGAAAACATATCATTGGTACCATCTGTATTGGGAGAAAAAATATTGGGTGCATACAGCACCACCCGATTGTCCACACAGATGGTCCTGGAAAGCGTATCCTCACAGCCCAAAGCATTGCTTACTAATAATGACACGGTAAAGGTTCCAAACTGATTGTACTCATGCTGGATGGGCTGACCTTGAACATAAGGTTCTGGTGCGCTGCCATCCCCAAAGTCAATCCATCCCGCGGTAGCCCCGGTAGACAGATCAATCAATTGAAGTGTATTGTCAATAATATCAATACAAGAGTGATTGGGTATAGTCGAAAAATTGGCACTCAATGGTGGTGGCCCCGGAATCTGCACATCGTATTCCTGACTACATCCACTGAATAGCTCGACTACTTCTGCCTGGTAAATCCCCGGAACACCTTCCAGGTATGTACTTTCAACCACCGGATCCAATTGCCAAAACACGGCATATTGCAGTGGATCGGGAGGAATAATCTCGACATGGCTGGTATCGCCATAACAAACCGGCGGACCTTCTACTATGTCAATATGGAATGGCTGATATACATGAATATTGGCGACTCCTTGAAATGGATCCGAACATCCATCTGAAACGGTGACTTGATACAGGGTAGATACAGCTGGCCTTACAATATGGCTGAATCCAAATCCGATACCCTGATCCCAATCCGCCTTGAGCGTTCCCGTCCCACCTGTTGCAGAAGCAGAGATGACGGCATTATCTCCAGCACAAATAGAGTCCGGCAAACTTACATACCCATCAATGGGCGGCAATACACTAATGAAGATGCGCTTGTCAGAACCGCAAGGCCCTGTACCCCGCTCATAAAAAAGCTCATGCGTACCTGTACCCAGCACAGCGGGATTAAACGATGGAGACGATAATACCCCATTGATATAAAAATCGCCGCCAGGTGGAGTGATGTTAACTCCAATCAGCGTATCCTTAAAACAATAAAACTGCTCTACACCTGTGATATCCACTTGCTCAAGAAGAATGATTTCAACTGTATCTGTTGATATACAACCAAGAGGCGTAGTATAGGTGATTGGGTAAGTTCCCGGCCCCAACAACTGCGGATCAAAGAGACCGATCTGTCCATCCAGGAAACCAGGGCCTGCCCACGTTCCTCCAGATGGAGATGCGCTCAGTATTTGAGCCGGACTTAATTCGCAAAAACTATAATCGGTGATATCTGCAAAATCCTCCACGCTGATCTGGAAACTGTCCCTGCAACCCAAAGCATCAAAGGTGATAGTATGAATCCCAGCACCAGCAAGTCCGGGATTAAAAAACCATTCATCATTATTTTCCGTAATCGTTGGCCCTACGAATGATCCCCAATCGGGTGCATACTCCACATAATCGTTCAAGGAAACCCATTCATTCACCTGACACAAGGTCACCGGGGCAAATAAATCGGCGTAGGGGGCGGTAATATATAGCCTGAACACATCACTGCATCCAAATGCTGTCAACGTGTAATCATATTGACCAGGTCCAAGATTCTTTATATCAAAAGCATTGAGTGCGGGGATGTAGGTACCCGGGCCACTCCAGGTGCCTGGATAAGGCAGATACAGCAGCGAATCAGCATCACACAACTCCACATCGGGGCCAGCCCAGAGCGCCTGAATATATAATTGAAGCGTATCTGTGCAGCCTTGCAAGGTATACACATACGTGTAAGTCTGGTTAGAGGCCACGGTCCAAGGCCTGATGCGCCCAAGGATATCATTGACTATACCAGGGCCACTCCATTTGCCGCCATACGGATCCGCCACGAGATCAAATTCCTGCGAACTACATATGGTGTCTACTACAGGCAAGGTGATGCCACTGTTCACATTAATACGTTTATAGGCTATACAACCATTAGGGGCGGTGTAGTTGACTACAAACGATCCAGTCATTGAGGGTGTAAACATCCCACCGGGCGTGATATTCGGCCCTTGCCATATCCCTCCAACCGGAGTCCCTCCATTGACCTGGAAGGTCGGGGCATTGAGACAAGCCGCCTCAATGGATCCTGCATTGACCGGAAGCACATAGACGGTGTCGTAGGCCTCGCATCCATTTGGCGCAACATAGGTAACCACATCAGTATTCAACCCTGCATTCCATGTCCAACGCCAGAATTGGTATCGCCCCTCAGCCCGTAACCAATCCGGAATAATGGAAGAATAATAGAGTCCTCCGGGAAGACTGGACTGATAAAAATGATCACTCCTACTCGAACACATAGTGTCCTGTATAGGATTGAGGATGATCGGATTTTCAAGCGGAACATAGTTGTAGGTGGCCACTGATGATTCGGAGTTTGACAGGTCGGTGACGGTCACGCTAACACTCAAAGGCACACTGGTACAAACGACAACTTGTGCACTTCCGGATGCTGTATGGCTCCATACATATTGGTAGACCGCTCCCATATTGCCTCCGATGACCTGGGCCATGATCGTTCCGCAATCCCCCGCGCAAGCGTCATCCACCAGGCTGATCTCAACGGTAAAGGGACAATTGTTGAGGGCAAAGACCACATTGGCACTCACATCATGCCACTGACCACAGGCATCCTGTATGGCTCCATTGAAGAGCAACCTATACGTGCCGGATTGGGATAAAGGCGCATTGAATATAACGTTAAACAATTGTCCGGTCTCGCCAGGCATGCAATCCAATGGTTGAACAGATGCAATTGATGGTCCTCCCGGGCCAATGATGGAAAACTGACCTGCACTAAGCATACTGCAATCCACCGGAATATCAAAGGTAAATGTGATAGCATCCATAGGGCAATCCAGCATACTCACCACCGACAATTGCGGTGGAACCGGATCATTAATTTCTACAGACCAATCCAGTTCCCAACCGGCAGCCACAATGTTATCATCACTGGTAAAATGAAAGGTTACACACCCACTGGTGGCCACAAAGACCGGAGGAGGTTGGATGCTTCCGGTTAGCATAGCCAGAATCGGCGAGCCCGTATTTGGGCCATCATGGATCGTGAGTACATCATACGTTTCCTCCGTAGCAAAAAAACTAAAGGCGACAATGATTTCATTGGCTCCGTCTACGCAGACGGTAAACGTGTAATCTTCATTGTGATCGTACTGCCCGGATTCGGGACCGTTTTCACTATCGGTAAGATGACCCTCACAATCCTCCACGAGGGCGTTTTGCATCGTATAGGTGGGTTGTGCAATAACCACACCCGATAACAGTAAAAGGATGACTCCCGGCAAATAGTGCCGCCAGAATTGGACAAAGTGTGTATGTCGAGGCGCTCCCTGCATTTATTCCCGGGTAATGGAGATGAGTCCGGTCTCGAGCAGATTACTCTCATTTCCGGCACGGTCAATCATTTTAATTTCGAAGCGTGTCTGCTCCACCGCCCCGTTTCCAAAAAGAAACAAGCTTGGAAACTCAACATGCAGTTCCCCTTGAATCGAAACATTCGCATCTGGCGGCGCTAAGGGCCCGACATAAAATCCATCAAAATTTTCCAAACGGATATCCCTAATAAACAAAGCGTACTCTTCCGGATTTTCAAACCCCAAATCGCCGTCGCCATCTTTATACCTAATCGTAATGATCAACACGTCCTCATATTGGCGGATGGAATCCGCCGAGACTCCGACCAACTCGATCTGCGGCTCCGGTGGATAATGATCCACGGTCTCGTCTTTGCATGCTGACAGTCCCAAAACAAGGCCGGTCAGAAGCAGTAGGCTATTCCGCCCAGCGAAAAGACATATAACTCTTAATATAGAAAATGCCATTGTCTGTTGGAATTTCAGTAACGGGATTATGGGCGTCCTGAACATATACCCTGAAGTACCATTGTTCCTGCCCAAGGTCAAATACTTGTGATGGATCTATGACAATAAAATGGGTGTACGCTACAATGTCGCCATAGAAGCCTCTTTCATATCTGGGGCTGCTCAACACCTGCAAATCCAGTTGCTGCGCTCCGTTAAATGTATTGGCGTTGGCAGAAAACGAAACCTTATTGTACGTCAGATCCATAGGATCCAGATCATCATGGTGAAACGCAAAATAAAAGCGAACACCCGTGGCATCCTTTGGCATGACCAGAAAGCCGGTTTCACCACTACGGGGCATCCATTGTCCGCCAAGGTCTGCACCGGCGCCAAGGAGTTCTGGGGCGGGATAATTGACAGCCCTTACATTACCCATCATATCCGGAGCTCCGTTGTTGATCCAGGTCTGAATGTCATTGATGTACTGGTCCTTCTTTTGCGGCCAGTCTGAATCGGGTTCGATCTGGATGGGCATCGAAGGCGTAAGCCAACCCTTGAGCCTGGCCATCAAGGCAGATTTGGATGCATTGAAGGGTTCAACACGATAGGTATAGTTGCCATCATTTTTGATGGGCGCCTGATGGACGAGCGTATTGTACGCACTATTGAGGGTCCGGTAGTCAGGCTCGAATGTACCATCATGACATCCACTGTTAGCACAGGTTGGCTTGAGAACATTTTGATAAATCCCGGCGATGGAGGTGGGTTCCGGATTGATGATCTCAATACTGACTGTATCCTGATTGACAACTTGTCCGTCAAATGGATTGACCGGAGGGTCTTCCGTGGTCGTGCAACTGTAGACCAGGGTAGTCATGGCCACTAAGGCTATGCAAATTTGTGTATACTTCATTATAACCGATCGAAGAGTGAGCGGGCGGAAGGATCCAGCAGCCCTTTACTGGCCACGACATCCTTGATCCCAAACAGATCCGCAATGGTAGGCACCACATCCGCCGCATCCCCCACAGGGTTATCAACGGAGCCTACGCGAAGACCACCATCAATACCAGGTCCGACCATCAGACTAAAGATCCGGCGAGTGTTCTCATTGTTGCCTGAATGGTCATAGGCATACCAAAGATTATCATCCTGGATCGGATTGTGCTCAAGATCCCGGCCGTGTTCAGGCATCACGATCATCGTGGTATTTCCGGCCATACCGGGGATACGTTGAATTTCCCGCCACAGGAATCCTACACCATGATCCGCCCTGTGCACATTTTTGAGATAGGCTGTGTAATTACCATGACATACATCGATATTGGTCATATCTACCACCATGAGTTTCGGCTTGAACCAATTGAGCAATTCCACAGCATATCCAATGGTCTTGAGATCACCGTTATCATTGACCGGAGGAAGCGTAATGGAACCGGCTTTGACTTTGTCGAAAGTGTTTTTGATAAACTCTTTGATCAGAATTTCTTCCTCTACTTCATTATAAAGATGTGAGATCTCCAAACCCTGTTGCTGAAAATTCTGGTTGAGGAACTCACGCATCTCCAGGATCATGTTCCATTCCGTCTCCGGATGGTAATTTTTAAAATCCATAAAATGTTCCATTCCTGGCTCACCGAAAGTTACAGTAGGGGCTATGAAATTGCCACCCCATTGTCTTCCGTAATCTGCATGCGCGGAGTAATTGAGCAAAGGACGTGAGCCTGTGATCCCCACACTGACAAACCAACAGTCTGTGGCTTTGAAGCCGGCATAACGCCTGAGGTATTCAAATATAGTAGGAGATTGAGGCCGTTGCCTGAGTCCTTGTGTAACGTAATAGTTGCCGGACACTCCGGTACTCAAGCCATTGAAATGCCCTGCCCCACCCTTTGAAAAACGCACTTCAGGAAACAAGGTACCAATCTGGTCAAGCGGTGTCTGGAGAATGGGATCGATCGGAATGCCACCAATGATGTTATTGACCGTATCATCGAGGCCATAGGCGATCTTGTCGTCCGGAGGTGCACCGGTCAGGATATTGTACATGATGTTGCCCTCTACATTTTCATTCTGTCCTTCGGCGAGATAGCGTTGCAACACCGATTCCTGCTGTCTGACTCCGCCGGCATAGAGCACAAACACTACATGCTCGGCCAAGGGCGGTGCGGTCGTCATGCTCATCAGCCCTGAAGGCAATATGTAGGGCATGGCTATTGTGCCTGCAGAGGCCAGTGCGGACTGAGTGATAAATTTTCTTCTCTTCATAGCCGGTCTGTTAATAATGAGCGTGCTCGTTGGAAGTTGCAAAGGAGAAATACACCAATTCAGGTGTCAGTGAAGGACGGCTCTCAATATAGTTGATCATCCACTGGAGTTCAGCTTCTGTAGGTTGCCTTACTAAAAACCGGGTATACGTATCACGAACAAACGTCTCCGGATCATCCCGCATGGATTCCACCGAAGGGATTTTCACATCCGGGTCATTCATATATTTACTGACGAGCATGTCATACGCGATCTGCTTATCTCCGATGGATTCGATGGCATTGAGCGCCTGGAGCATCTGGTTGGGACCAATAGCTTTTTGAAACATATTGGCATACAGAATAGAGATGTATTGTGTATGCGTCTTGGGCTTGTCTTTATAGGAATTGACCGGCCGGATATCCAGGTCGTCGATGCCATAGACATAATAATATTCTTCCTGGCAGGAGTACAAGCCCAGGAACGTAGTGAGGACCAACCCCAACACCAGCAACTTACCTGAAATTCGCGTATTCATCCGTTACAAGAATTTGAGCGATGAGCCAATTGATATCTTTTGTTTCAAGGTAAACAGGCAATAGCGTGACCACTTCTTCAGGATTTGGGGCGCGGCTTAAGAACACCTGAAAACACCAGACCAGCATGCCCTCCAGCATTTCGTCTGATTCCGTGAGGATATGGATATAATCGTTCTTATCAGAGCCCAGCTGACCGAAGAGCTCCACCGGTTGATTGTATTCAATCATCCCGAATCCGCTGTCAAATTCCTGCTCTGTAGGAAGTCTCCACAGTAACTGGTCAAACGTGGCGCGGACAAAATTGAAGGTGTTCATGTTGATTTCATCATACACGCTGTTATCAATCATCACACCATACATCTGATGATACACAATCAGTCCATCAAACAATGCTTGCTGGCTTTCCAGCACACTTCGGTTCCGTCGGATTTGATTTTGTTTTTTATAATACGCATCCCAATTACCTTCCAACGAATCCTGTAAAGCGCCGAAGGCCAATATCCCGATTCGGGTCTGGATATCCCCATCAGAGGCCCCTTCGAGGCAACGGACTTTGGCGAGGTTGTATAGATTGATCGTATAAGCTGCTTTGTACGAACCTTCGTTTTCCCGGAACGTGGTATCGGTCATCAAGGCATACACTATACTATCTCGGATGGCTCTGTGTAATCCTCCGGCCTTAAGTCGATTGACCTGGACAACGAGTTCGGTATCCAGTGGTTCCCGGGCGACGATATCTATGTACAGTCGATTGACATAGTTTTCAATCTTGATATCCGAGATGTTGAATGTAGAATAGGGATCATTGCCATCCACCACCACCAATTCTTCGGTCGTGCAGGCTGTCAGTCCTAGCAGAACCACAAAAGAAATATAAAGGTGTATCCGTCTCACCATTTGATGGTTTACAAGTTTGATCTCCCTGCCATTTCCCGGCAAGGTGCCGGAATCGCTTTCAGGGCGATAACCTAAAATATGCTCTTCATGGGGTAAGACCGTCCCAAGATATCATTCTTCTGCTAATAAGCCTAAACATGTCAATTCCTCTTCTCAGCCTTTTTTGCCTCTTTAGCCTTTCGCTTCATCTCAGCCTTCTCACTTTTTCCGGGCACCAGGGTTGACACCATACCATCTTTGATACTCTGCCAGACCAATCCGAAAAATGAAACATCCAGGGGGCGACTGTACTCGATAAAACCGGATTTAAAATTAGGTGAGGAACGATTATTATCCGTACGAAGAACCGGATTGACCAGGGAATTAATAAGCCAGTTTTTCTTTTCCCTGGTACCGGACTTCGTTTCCTTCTCTTTATAAAACTCCATTTTCAGCCCCGAATAATCAAAGATAAAATCGCCCCAGGAGCCATATTTATTGGCATTAAATTTCATGGCCATGGTATTCATCTGTCCGGAGAGACGGGCTTTCATTTGATCCTCAAGAATAGGATTGAAGGCGGTCAAAGGCATGGCCCCAATTTTAATCCGGGCATCAAATGAGTTGAGCGTATCAAGGATAGGAAAAACGGTTCGCACTACCAGTTGACCCGAATTCAGCAATTTGGCTGCGGCGGTAAATACCAGATCAGGTCGTTCAGCCAGAACCTTAGGATCATTGCACACATTGAAGACTTCCACTTTCGCCTCATTAAAGGTGATTTCCAAAGGAGGTTTTCCGTCATTAAATATTTCCCGATAGTAGATATACCCTCCATCAGCCGTAATCGTATCGATCTTGACCGGGAAGGGTATGGACCGGACCCGCTGTGACAGAAAGACACGTTCAAACATCGGCTTAGGCCACCGCTGGTCCAGGCTCACTTTCACGACCGGTTGATTGGCATGAACATGAGCCACATCCAGTCGTCCATGTTCCATCCAACTATCAAAATTAAGCCCTGTCATGACGAGGTCCTTTGCCGCAATCGCATTGACACTTCGCATGGGTTGTTTGGCCTTACTCGCAAATGAAAATCCAAGGGGAGCAAAATCAACGCCATGTAATTCGATTCGCGCATCCCCAGTACTTAGCGAAAAGGAATCTACCTGGATATTATGATCTTTGACCATATGGCCTTCAAAATGCCTGGCCGACATCGTCAGACTGGAATAGGTAAACGGCTGGAGCCCGCCCATAATCGTCGAATCGGTATAAATATCTCTCCAAAGTATATTGCCTGAATCAAAACGCACCAACAACGAATCAGGCGTCTTAATATCATCCATAAAAACCTTGATATTTCTCAACTCAAAACACCCGATGGATACTTGCTTTAAGTTGTCCGAAAAAACATCCTTCAATACGAATGGCTCCTTCTTTGTGGTATCCGGATTTTGGTAGAGGCTATTGGATAGATACCTGAATTGAAGATCACTGACCAATATCCGGTCAATCTTTACGGCGCCCTTGACCAACAATTGATAAATACTGAGACCTGTAAGGGCCACTGTATCGGTTTCTGCATCAATAATAAAAGGAACATTATTTTGATCCAGTTTATCCGTAATCCCTGACCTGGGCTTGATCTGTACCCCCTTGAGCCAAATGTTGCCACGCAACACCTGGACGTGCATAGATTGATAGTCATAGTCATAGGGACGGTCAGGAGAGGTATTAATATACGTTTGCAGGGTAGCCTTGACTCTTTTTTCCAAATATGGATTGACCAGGGCAAAAAGGACAATCAACATCACCAGCAAAGAGAGCAGAGAGATGCCGAGTATCTTGCGGATTTTCATGTTCTTTCCGTTTTGTTGGGTCTCAAGATACAACTAGATATTCTGACCCTTTTGTAATAACCGGCTAAGTTTACCTGGTCGTAAAGGTCATGGAGAAAGTAAACGCCAGGTTGTCCCCAAATGCCGGCTCTGCATAAGGGCCATACCGGTAAAACATGCCGGCTCCAAATCCAAGGTAGGAGACATTGAGGTAATTGGTCTTGACTAGATTGTCCAACTGCAATCCGCTTTCAAACAATCCTTTCTCTCTGGTTTTGAAAGGCACTCCTTCATGATATTCAGGATGGGATAAAGTCCCCCATCCCATGTTTTGATGCAACGTGATAGATGGTGCCCAGCGTCCAATATGGAAAAGGAGTGAACCAAAGTCATGCGAATAATGAACATCCGCATATCGATCGGAAAGAAACTCATAAGGCGTTACGGTCTGGAATGAATTCCTGATCAGGACAGACCAGTTCCGGATATAACTGCCTTCACCGGTAAATAGCAATCCATATGGTAAAGGCTGATCGGTATACCCGGCATTGATTTGAAATTTCGATGTGCCAAGGTTTCTTATATACAAGGACTCTTCCAATCGAGCTTCGAGCTTGTGATAGTAAAACTGTCCGCCAAAAACATCCTTTAACCCTCTCGTATAACTCAATGAAATAATGGGGTATCGGGTACCCATGCTTATTCTCTGACCAAGGGACTGGAGGAGCTTTTCCTTATGGGCATACCTGAGATTGACCATCAATGCTGTATTGGTAAAATGAGACCAACTCTGACCTTCTTCCGACTGAAAGGTATACGCATATTGAGGATCTATGCGCGCATTACTTATTCCCACATTGACCTGAGCATAGCGAAAGATTCTGCCGCCGACAGAGAGGCTGCTGCGTTGTACCCGATCCATTTGGGAGGCGAGATACTTTCTGAAATCAAATTGCCGGGGCCTGAAAAATGTCAGATACGATTTACCTGTTTCGACCAGTGTATTGTCGTGTGCAGCAACTACTTCCAATTCGTGCTCCTTGTTGAGCATCCATTTCATCTCCCCCCCGTACTTCCATTGATGATCTTTAAAACCATATCCAAAATAACCTCCGGCGGAAACATTGCGGATGAGGTGATCATTGGTATACAACCCGAAACCAAGACGTATACCTTCAAATTTGTTATACAGCAGCAATTTCGAAATATCTATATCGAATGGCCCAATGGGTATCCTGTTTTTTCCTAATTGCTCCATCCATTTCAACCTGAGGTCAAATTTGTATTTCTCTCCCAGGCTATCCACTACCCGGTACGTGGTTTCCTCTTTGGCATCCAGAGCGAATGCCCGATGTGCCATCCAATACGTACTGTCCCTGGAATTAGCGTCTGGCTGCATAGAAATGGCATCAATCCCAAATTCACTCTTCCGCAATGGCACGTCCAACCGCACACTATCTATGATACTCACGCCTGCTGTCCTGACCCCTACTGTCATCGACTTACTTTGCCGGAGTACCATTTCAAATTTCAATTGTTGCGGAAACCATTGCCTGGCATCGACCAATGCATATTGCTGCTGTATGCTGATATCGATAAATCCGCGCTCATAGGGTTCGGCCAGCACATTCTGCACGGCATACCCTCTGGTGTTGATATAAAGCAAGCCCTTGAGCCCTACAAAGTTCTTACCTTCTAAAGGTGTGAAGGCGATGACGAAGACGGTGTCACGCCCCTGCCAAAGTGTGTCCTTTATAGAAAAATCATATTTGCTAAGACTGCCCTGACTGATCGGATTGAGATATTCGATATCGAGAATGGGAATAATGTCCTTATAAAAAGAAAACGGCTGGATATCCGTAGCGAGGGGCGCAAAAGATGCGTCTTTGAAGCCAGAAATTTTGACCCCGAGAATCTTCTCTTCGAGATTGTCCGGCCGGATAAACTTACGCTCAGTCACCGACTCCATCAGAAAGACATGACCACCCCCAAAGACTTCATCCAGCGTCTCCATGGCATCCATATCCATGGAGTCCCTGAAATCAAAATCATATATCACCTTGTTATACGATCTGCACGAATACGAGGATATATTTTCCGGATTGTGCATTGGCTTACTGGCGATCACCTGACGGATGATTCTGAACGCGGGATTTTCACCAGCCCTGATCACCACTTCCCCAAGCAGAATGTCAGCCTCCCGCATGGCAATGACTATTGGCTTGTCGCCAGAACCACCCCCAATGGTGATTTTCTCATACCCCACATAGCTGCAGGTCAGGGAGTCGATAGGCACCAGGGAATGGAGTCTAAACGTACCATTGATATCGCTGGTGGTACCGGCCAGGGCATCATGATTGATGATGATATTGACAAAAGGTAGTGGTTGCCGGGTATTGGCATCCACTACCTTTCCTGCCAATGTATATTGAGAGATGGCATCAAGGCTACAACCCAACAGGCATGCGACCCCAATGACCATGAGAAGGATTTTATTTTCCTCCCAACACATACAACAATCCCAGTTTTATCCCGCCGAAGCCATTATGTGATGGTTCATATTTACCACCCGGATCAGGGAACTGCCAGTCTTCGTGATTGATATCGGTCAATCCATATGAAAGATTGAGGGTCATATCCAGGTACAGGTGAGTACCAAGGGTAGCACGCCCACCAAGATCAAAATTGAGCATAAGCTCATTTTTTGCAAACCGGTCAGTGACATCTTCTGCGCCAGGGTTAAACGTCTCCCCAGTGGCTGGATTATAGATTTGATCCACATATGGACTCCCATCCCGCAACCATTCTTGTGTAGCTTCATTGAGCGTACCTATCAGAACGCCAGCTCCGCCAAGGAAGTTGACTTTAGCCTTGGTGCTGGTCACCTTGAACATCACAGGAATCATGTTGTACTTAAGGGTCAGCTTGCGGGACCATTCCGAACCACTGTAACTATCTGAATAGTCTTGTCCCAGTTCGGTAAACCAATACCCTGTCGACAAGCCAAACTGATCCGAAAAGTTATATCCGACGTCTAATCCATAGGAGGTTCGTATTGAAAACTCATAGTCGTACTCATGGCCAATGCCCCATGAATTCTGGTTGACAATACTGCTGCTGACCGCCATAAAATTTGCACCAAGGTGTAAGCCTTTCTGCCCATAACTGGCAGGCAACAAGATGGCAACGCATAAAAGGGTGAAAAATGACTTCATATAGTATGGTTTTTAATGATTTATGTGTTCGGCGACCTGGCTCCGGGAAATACCGTATGCAAATTTGATCCGGCTTAAAAGTAATATAAGATTCTGGAGGCTCTCACTTTTAGCCTCCTTCTGACTACATTTGGCCCCTATCGGCTAATAAAGTTTTGTCCGGAAGTTTACAAAATCCGGATTTTCGTATCTTTAAACAAGTGATGAATAAGATTGCATTTACCCTCTCAGCGCTTTTGCTGCTTTTTGGTTATTCCGGTTTCGCCCAACTTCAGATCAATGACTGTTCCGAGGCTGTAGTGGTCTGTGACAATCAAGACCTTGCATTCAATCCGGACGGCCCTGGCCTCGATGATTACGCCGATCCGGATAATGATGAAGGATGTATAACAGCCCTGGAGCAAAACTCAGCCTGGTATTACTTTCAGATTAACCCGTCGGCACCACCCAACCTGGTGCTTGGCTTTACTATCAGTCCGAATGGCGGTCTTGGCGAAGACTATGATTGGGCTTTATACGGACCTAACGTCAATTGCGGAGATCTTGGCTCACCGATTCGTTGCTCCTCGTCCAGTGCCGCCTGTGGATTTTGCCCGGAAACCGGTATGGGCATGGGTACCACAGATGTTACGGAGGGACCCGGCACAGGAGATGGCTTTGTGATGACCCTGGTGGTCCAGCCCGGACAGGGATTTTATCTTATGATTGACAACTGGCAAGGGACCATGAATGGATTCGTCCTCACCTGGGAAGGTACCGCCGCCGATTATCTCAATTGCAATGCATCACCTCCATGCGCGCTTTTTGCGGTTGCCGGCCCGGACATTTCCGCCTGTGAAGGAGATACAGAGGTCCAGCTAAATGGAACAAGTACTGGAGGCAATGGAGCACAGACTTACTCCTGGACTGGTACCAATGGGGGAACCGCATATCTGAGTGATCCCGACATTGCCAACCCTACTGTTGAGTTACCCGCAGGATTTACAGGCACGATCACGTATACATTGACTGTAGTAGAAGATACGTGCATGAATGAAGATCAACTGGATCTGATCGTCAATCCAAGACCTATTGTTTCCATCAATCCGATTGGCCCATTCTGTCACAATGAATCCTCCCACGGCCTCACCGGTTCGCCACTTGGAGGGACATGGGGCGGTGCTGTGAGTAATCCAATCTTCAATCCAATGACCCATAGTCCGGGGATCCATACCGTGACCTACACCTATACTGATGCCAACGGCTGCAGCAACACCGCCTATCTGGACATTGAAGTCTATGAAACCCCTACCGTGGATATCAGCCCGGACCCCGCCGAATTTTGTGATAACGTTGGGGAGGTTTTACTCACTGCCCAGGGCGCTGATGGTGCGGGTGGCTATTCCTACCAATGGAGTACTCCTACCGGACCAGGCTTTGAAAATACTTTCGATGCCACTCAATCAGGCATCCATAATGTCACAGTTACCGATGCCAATGGATGCACGGGCACATCTTCTACAGTGGTTACAAGCCATGCCAATCCAGCTGTAACCCTCAACGATCCGGGGCCTATCTGTGAGACATTGGATGTATTCTATCTTTCTGCAGATCCTCCCGGCGGGTATTACGATGGCACGGTCGTCGATGCTTCGGGTGAGATTTTGCCCAATATGATTGGACCAGGAACGTTTAGCTACTCCTATACCTATGCCGACAATCATGATTGCGAAACTACCGTCTTCGGTAATTTTACCATCATCCCTGCTCCAAATGCTATAGCCGAAAACAATGGACCCGTCTGCGCCGGCCAACCAATCTTGTTAATGGGAGATACTGATGATACCGGAGCAACCATTACCTATAGCTGGACCGGTCCGGGTGGATATCTTTCCAATCTTCAAAACCCCATGGATGCTACTCTTGGTGGCACCTATATCCTTGAAGTCTCCGTGGATGGATGTCCTTCCCCACTTGCCACCACAGTAGTCAATGTCATCAACACGCCGGATGCCATCGCTGCAAATGGCGGCCCATATTGTAACGGCGAACCCATCGTTCTAACCGGCAATACCAGTGCTACAGGTGCCGGCATTACCTACGCATGGTCAGGCCCGGGTGGTTATGCCTCCAGTGCGCAGAATCCAACGGATGCAACAAGCTCAGGCGCCTATACTTTAGTTGTCACGCAAGGTACCTGCTCCTCACCACCTGCTATCACCGATGTGATCTTCAGCACACCGCCAAATGTCATGGCCTCGAATACCGGGCCGTATTGCTCCGGTCAGACGATACAACTTAATGGCAGCACAACAACTCCGGGTAATACGATCACTTACACCTGGTCCGGACCTGGCGGATATGCTTCAGCGCTGCAAAACCCAACAGATGCGGTCAACCCGGGCAATTATCAACTGATTATTAATGTGGACGGATGCAATTCGATTCCGTTAACCACCAACGTGGTCGTCAATACCGCTCCGACACCGGCTATCACCGGACAAGACACCTTTTGTACCGGCTTCTCGTCTATCCTGGATGCAGGCGCCGGATTTACCCAATACCTGTGGAGTAATACCAGCCAAAATCAAACCCTGGAAGTATTCGCTTCCGGTGTTTATGGTGTGACCGTTACAGATGCTAATGGATGTACAGGCCAAACATCATTTAATGCTACTGAGCTGGCATCACTGTCCCCGGTCATCACTGGCACCCTTGAATTTTGTGAAGGTGGCAACACCATACTCGATGCAGGTGCAGGCTATAGCAGCTACTTGTGGTCTGGAGGTGAAGTGACTCAAACCATCACGGTGTCCAATTCAGGCAACCAGGGCGTCATCGTGACTGATGCCGACGGATGCACCGGATCTGCCAATGTCACCACGATAGAACATCCTAATCCAAACGTGATAATAGGAGGCTCGAGCACCTATTGTATCGGCGGATATACGATTCTGGACGCAGGACCAGGGTATGCGGTGTACGACTGGAGCAATGACTCCACCACACAAACGGTGACCATCAATACCCCGGGATTAATTAGTGTGGATATCATTGATATTTATGGCTGCACGGGTTCTGCTTCAGTCAACGTAATTGAAAGCACATCCCTTTCACCGGTCATCACCGGAAGCACTTCCTTTTGTGAAAACGGAAGCACCACCTTGAATGCGGGCTCAGGCTTTGCCAACTACACCTGGTCAGATAATTCCAGTAATCAAACCCTTCTGGTCAACACCACGGGCACGTACAGTGTGACCGTTTCGGACAACCAGGGATGCTCAGGTGCATCTTCGGTGATGGTCACTGAAGTATTACCTCCAGCCGCTGTGGTTCAACCTACCGCCAGTGTGTGTAACACGACCGCTGGTGGTTCGGTGATCAATCTATATAGCCTTATTGTGTCAGGAGATAATGGCGGATCCTGGCAGGATCTGGATGGATCGGGAGCTGTCGGTCTTTTCACCAATCTCAATTTCAACAATGTCCCTGCCGGTGATTATCGGTTTGTCTACACCACCAATTCTGCTACACCTCCTTGTACCGAAGCCTCCTATCAGGTGGTGATCACCGTGTTAGAATGTATGTGCCCTGATGTCTTTTTCTTTGTGGCTCCACCACTCTGTAATACGTCTGATATATTGGATCTGTCTACGCTTGAAAACACCGCTGAGTCCGGAACCTGGAGCCTCATTCAAACCCCTGCAGGTGCAAATCCGGCCTCACTCAATGGCAATATCTTTAATGCTACCGGAGGTGATCCTGGTGATTACACTGTACAATTTACTCTTCAGAATACGCCCCCACCCGGCTGTAATCCAGACTATCCATTGACGTTGCATGTGGATGCCGCTGTCACTGCAGGAAATGCAACGACTGCTCCTGAATATTGTGCAAACGAAATAGTAACCGTCAATCTCAACACCCTGATCACAGGTGCGGATCCAGGTGGGTCATGGACAGAAACCTCACCATTTCCTTCTCAAGGAGGTGCGTTCAACCCCGCTACTGGAAACTTTACGATTGGCGCACAATCTGCTGGAACATACTCCTTCAGATATGCCGTGATATCAACGGGAATTTGTCCGGATGATGCAACAGATGTCAGTGTGATCATCCATCCGCTGCCCATTGCACAAATTCAAAACGCAGGCGTGTTAGATTGCAGCCATCCATTAACCAGCCTGGATGCGAGTGGATCGTCTTCAGGCGCGGCATACGACATCACCTGGAACGGACCAGGGGTGGTCAGTGATGGTAAAGAGAAAACGTTACAACCCACTATTGATCAGGCAGGCACCTATACCATGACTATAACCCATCTGGCCACAGGATGTATAGCTTCAGATCAAGTCACCGTAATAGCCAATACGGATCCACCTACTGATGCCCTGATCAATGCGATCGATCCCTCCTGTGCAGGTGAAGCTGATGGGTCCATTCAGGTAGGACAAGTCACCGGAGGAACAGCGCCCTATACCTACGCTATCGATAATGGGGCTTTTAGCTCCTCACCGAATTTTAATGCACTGGCATCCGGGGATTATACCATCCAACTTCAAGATGCCAACGGTTGTCTATGGGATTCGATCGTCACTTTGATAGAGCCCTCACCTATAACCATTGATCTTGGACCTGACCTTGAAATTGGTCTCGGCGAAACGGCAACTGTTCAGGCGACTGTGCAACTAGGGGCCAATCTGATGGATACATTGTTGTGGAATCCTTCAAATGTGATCACCTGTATAGACCTTGCCTGTCTTGAAGTGATTGTGCATCCATCCAATACCATGACGCTGTATGGAACTGTTGTCGATGAGTTTGGATGCAAAGCGACGGATGACGTATTGATCACGCTCAACAAAGTGCGCAGGGTCTACATCCCTAATGCGTTTTCGCCAAATGGGGATGGGATCAATGATATGTTCTTCATCTCAGGAGATGAAGGCCAGATTGTAATGATTAAAAGCTTTACGGTACATAGTCGTTGGGGAGAAGTCATCTACCATAAGGAGAATTTCCAACCCAATGATGCATCCACCGGCTGGAATGGCATCTATAAAAATGATGAGATGAATCCTGGTGTCTTTGTGTACACTGCTGAAATCGAGTTTATTGATGGCGTGACCAAACACTACACCGGAGATGTAACCCTCGTGCGGTAACGTGAAGTTTCTTTATCCTTTGAGTTAAAAATCTTTGTACAGGAGATATTTCTTTCTCGTTTCATTAAATGACTTGAGGTCAGCCTGCCAGCTGGCTCGTATTTGATCTTCTGACCAGCCATCTTCAATGGCTTCCCTGAATGCACTGGTGCCGGCAAGCGTATCAAACCATTTGGCATTAAAAAATGACGCTTTGTCCATTTTACTATAGAAATGAAGGAGTACAGAAAGGTCTAGCTTCCTGTTTTCGAATAAAGAATCGACCGACAAGCGCGTGAGATCCACTCCGTAGCATAGCTTATCCTTCAGCGGCGGATTGACAGCGGCCTGCATTGAGACCGGGGTGAATGAAAATGAATGATCCGGGTAATCCGGATGACCTGCGACCTGGAAGGGCACCAATGTACCTCGTCCTAAACTGGCGACTGTGCCTTCAAAAAAACAGATGCCGGGATACAGCAATACAGATACCTGATTAGGAAGGTTTGGGGAGGGCTTGATAGGAAGGGTGTAGCTCCGGGTATGATCATATCCCTCGCATTGAATCACTGAAAGTTTGCAGGGTTTAGCTATCCATTGTTCTCCATTGATCATCCCTGCCAGTTCACCCATGCTCATGCCATAGACTACTGGGATTGGATCTATCCCCACAAATGACCGGAAACGTGCAGTATCCATCAAAGGACCGTCAATATAGTGTCCATTAGGATTGGGGCGATCCAAAACGATGAGTGGGAGATTCGCTTCCGCAGCCGCTTCCATGATATAATGGAGGGTACCGATATAGGTAAAAAAGCGAACACCCACATCCTGGATATCAAATACCAGGATATCGATATCACTGAGATCGTCAGCGGAAGGCTTTTTCTTTGATCCGTATAACGAAATGATTTTCACCCCGCTAGCCGGATCAATTCCGTCTTGAATATGTCCTCCGGCTTCTACGGTTCCCCGGAAACCATGCTCAGGGGCAAATATCTTTTCAATCCTGATCCCCCGGTGAAGAAGACTATCTACGAGATGCACATCACCAATGGTACTGGTTTGATTGACGATGAGCCCCACTTTTTTGTTTTTAAGCTCAGGTATATACCTTTCTGTATCCCAGGCACCTGGGCGAATAAGGGCATGATCCGAGTTTGCCGGCACATTCACCTGGGCGCATCCTTGACATATGATGAAAAATAGAGATATTAGTTGTCCCAAAACGGGTTTCACCTGAGGGGTGCGTATGAGCAAGGAACGGAGATATGCCATTGTAGATATTGAGACGACCGGAGGTCTGGTCAAGCGGGATAAAATTACAGAAATCGCGATTGTCCTGCATGACGGGGAAAAGGTCATCGAGCAATACCAGACCCTGATCAATCCTGAACGAAGTATTCCTTCTTTTATTACCGGTCTAACGGGTATCACGGATGAGATGGTGGCTGACGCACCGCTCTTCTGTGAAGTGGCCAAAGAGATTGTCCTGAAGACCGAAGGGGCGGTTTTTGTAGCCCACAATGCACGATTTGATTATGGCTTTCTGCGGGAGGAATTCGCCCGTCTCGGATATGCGTATACCCGGAAGCAACTCTGCACTGTGCGGCTCAGCAAAAAAATGCTTCCCCAATTAAAATCACATAGCCTGGATTCCCTGATTCGCCATTTTTCGCTGGATGTAGACAAGAGACACCGGGCGCTTGATGACGCCCTGGCCACGGCCGAAGTGTTCAGGCGGATCACCGACATGGGACATGGCCACCAGGAGATGAGTGACATCATCAATATGGGTATCAAGGAGGCCCGTTTGCCAACGACCATTTCACTTGACTTTATTCATCAGTTACCAGAGGCACCCGGAGTATATTATTTCCATGACGCGGAAGGCAAAGTGATCTATGTGGGCAAATCCATCCACATCAAGAAAAGAGTGATCCAACATTTTGCGGAGATCTCCAACAAGTCTAATAAAATGCAACAGCGAGTCCATGATATAACGTTTACGTTGACCGGAAGCGAACTGATCGCCCAGTTGCTTGAAAATGCTGAGATTAAAAAATTACAACCTGAAATCAATCGCGCGCAACGAAGGAAAAGCTTTCCCTTTGCCATCTATTATTATTTCGATGAGCAAGGCTATATCCAGATGAAGGTTCGTAAGAAAAACAGGATTGATGCCCCCGGCACCGCGGCTGTTTTACATGAATTACCGGACCATAGATCTGCATCAGGCTATCTGAGAAGCTTGACCGACAAATACAATCTGTGCATGAAGAAGACCGATATTGATACGGGACCCGGAGCTTGTTTCTATCATCAGGTCGGCAAATGCAAAGGTGCTTGTGTTGGCCAGGAACCACCGGATGAATACAATCTGCGGGTGAGGCAAGCGGTGGCTGATGCGCAGCATCATTTTGATGAAGATTTTGTACTCGCGGATCAGGGCCGTCGGCCGGGAGAAACCAGCCTGGTGCTGATCTCAAGAGGAAGAATTATGGGCTGGGGCTACACGGAAGAGGATACCCCGATTTCCCATATCAACGATGTCATCGATATCATCCAGGCACGGCCCTCCATGCCGGAAGACCGAAAATTTCTGGCCCACTACATCCGAATGGGCAAATATGAACACCTTTTTAAATTGTAAAGTGATCAGGATTCCGGACCATTGACATATTGCGACAAGAATGCGGCAAGAATTCCGCCGGCAAAATTGGCCAAACCAAATATCCAGATCGATTCCCATGGTATAATGTTGGCCATGGTTAATCCAAGGGCTACGGCGGGATTGAATGCACCACCGGTAATAGCTCCAAACGTATAGAGTATAGCTCCATATACCAATGCGATCGCAAGGCCAGCGAGGGGTTGGCCCGCTGTCTTTTTGATCGTCGTCATATTCAGGAAGGTATACACAAATAGCAACGTGCCTAGTAGTTCGGCGATCAGAGAGGGAACGATGTCCAGTTCTTTGGTCACGACCTCTGCTGAAGTAGAAAGCAACAGGAAACCGGACAACATAGCAGCTAATGTTCCTCCTAGAAACTGGCTGACCACATACGGAAGCAAGTCTCCGGCATTCAGTTTACCCCTGAGATAAGTGGCCACACTAATGGCCGGATTGAAATGGGCACCGGAAATATGCATGCTGGAATAAATCATACCCGTCAACATCAAACCTGCGGCGAGAGGTGCAAATTGGCCTAGTCCGCCTGCATCGGTCATGCATAAAGTCATCACGAGGAAGAAGGTGCCCAAAAACTCTACCACATACTTCCGGAAAGCACCGGCATTATCTTGTTTCGTTGCCATATCTCAATCCATTACCTGAAAAACATGATCAGGCTACAGGTGTGAAAAATAGCAATAAAATTCTAGACCACACATGACGCCTGGGTCCGGAATGGATGAAATACATTTGTTGATCTTTGTCTGCATGTCAGCTACTGCATTAACCGATACCACATGGATGTCCAGGTGTTTTGACCTGGCCAGGCGTGGCATTGGCAGGGTATCGCCAAACCCACCTGTAGGAGCCTTACTTGTATACCAGGATCGGATTTTAGGTGAAGGATACCACCAATACTATGGAGGTCCGCATGCTGAAGTCAATGCTTTGTTTGCTGTATCTGATCAGGATCGTCACCTGATCCCTGACTCTACTTTATATGTTTCTTTGGAACCATGCTGCATTACCGGCAAAACGCCTCCATGCACCGACCTTATCCTGAAAGAAGGAATCCGGGATGTGCGCGTCAGTACGACCGATCCTAATCCTTTAGTAGCCGGACAAGGCTTGAATCACTTGCGCAATCATGGCGTCCGGATTACCGGGGGCATACTGGAAGAAGAAGGCAAATCCCTCATCCGCCCTTTTGCCACCAATATCCTGCATCAGCGACCCTATGTACTACTTAAATGGGCACAATCCCGATGGTGCTATGCAGGCATTGCCGAGGAGCAGGTCTGGCTGAGTGATCCAATCACCAAAACCTGGTCACATAGCCAAAGAGCTCAGGCAGATGCCATCCTGGTAGGCGCCCGCACGGTGTCCACAGATGATCCAGCCCTGACGGTTAGGGAATTCCCTGGTCGTTCTCCGTCGCGGGTAATTTTTGACCCTAACGGGAGGCTTGGTCCGGGCTGCAGGGTATTTACCGATGATGGTTGCCCGATCTATTATTTCGCCTTCAAAACCAATCCTGACCTCCAGCTTCAGCACATTACTTCTATTGTTATTAACCCTGAACAAGATGCATTTTCACAGATGCTGCAAACCCTTTTCAATCACCAGGTTGGTATCCTCCTGGCAGAAGGCGGCCCTTATCTGCAAAAGTCTATCATTAAGCAAGGACTCTGGGACGAAGCCTGGGTGGTTCAGACTCAACATCCCCTGGATCATGGTATAACGGCACCGGAAGTGACCGGGATCAAAATTGACACCAACAACACAGGGCATGATCAGATTGTAGGCATTCTAAATGCCTCCAGACCAAAAATCGTATAGCTTAGGAACAACGAAACCTACGCAAGAAGAGAAGGAGAATGAGAAGGAAACTCTATAGCCCTACTTGCCGCCTGATTTAACTGGCACAGCGGCAGGATGCTGCTGTTGGTACATCTCCTCATACTTTTTCCACGGGGTATTTTGGTAATAATCTTCCGCGAAAAACTTCATGATTTTGTCGAGGGAGGTGGGATCCTTATAGCCTGGAAGGGGTTGCAGAACATTGAGTTTTTCGTCTAGAAAAACAATCGTTGGGTAGGACAATTTACCAAACATGATCTCATAAGCCAGTTGATGATAGCCTGAAGCCCCTGACTTGATATACTCGTATGTCTTGTCTTTGAAATTGATCGGTGTTTTGGTCTCCGCGTCAAACTTGATCGCGTAAAAATTGCTGTTGATGTATTTTACGATTTCAGCTTGCTCGAAGGTTTCCCGATCCATTTTCTTACACCAGCCGCACCATTGGGTATAGACATCGACAATAAACTTGCGGGGTTCCTTTTTATTCCGGGCCTGGGCCTCATCCCAGGACAGCCAGTTGATCTGACCGGCCACCGGTGACCAGAGGCTGAGGAAAGGAATAAACAACACTATAAGGAGTGTACGAACCATGATTGCAATCATTAGATGACTAACCGGGCAAAGGTAATGGTATAAGAACAGAGTTTGTGCCCGACCTATCGTAGCCAGACGTGCCTTTAAAATTTATTTAACTTTTAACCGGGTGTTCGAACTCCAACCACGAAGTATACGTTAAGGCATCATAATGCAAATCTTCTTACCTTCGATTGTAAATACCTAATACTCATGGGAATATTTGATGAAGTGAAGCGCCTGCTCTGGGTCAAAAAAGCGGTAGCGGAATCTGCGGCTGAGAAAGCTGTTGAAAAAGGTGGGGAACTGACCGAGGATCTGAGTGAAAAGGCCTCTGAAACCTGGGAGAAAAGCAAGGCATTTGCTGAAGACCTGGGTGAAAAAATCGTGGAGAAGGCGAAAGAAGCCAAAGAAAGTGTAGTTGACCTGTGGGATAAGAAGGACGATTGGACCCAAAAAGAACCTCCACCAGCGGATAAACTGAATGCTGATGCCATTAAAAGCGGCGAAAAGCCGGCAGAAAGCAATTCCAAATTGGGCGATCAGGTGGAAAAAACCTGGGATAAGGCCAAAGAAAAGGGAGAGGAATTGCTCGAAAAGGCTGTAAAGACTTCCGATAAAGTGTGGGAGAAAACGGAAGAGGTCAGCGAAGACTTATGGAATAAGGCCAAAGCCGCTGCTACCAAGGCTGGAGAGAAGATTGAGGAAGGCATGGATTCGATGCTGGAAAAGGCGAAAGCGCTGGATAAAAAGATCGAGGAAGAAAAAGATAAAGTGGATGCTGATCGCGATGGCTGGGCCGACAAGTCTCTCAAAGACAAAATGAAGGAGCACGAAACCACACTCAAAAACAAAGATGATTTTTTTGAACGTGCCGCTCGTTATGCAGATGGCGATTATTCGATGGGCAAACCCGTCATCACTAAAAAGGAAAAAGGCGACGAAACCGTTGACGATGAGGGCATGACTCCGCTGCCTCCGCTGCCTAAAAAGGATGATTTTGCGGATGACGCCATCCTGGATGAAGGGGACGACAAGGAATAACCGGGAAGTAAGCCATCTTTTTTCAAAATCTTCACAAAGCCAAAGGCCTATTATCTGACTTTGCCGATCCAACAAAGAATCATTATGTTTGCGGCATACATATCCAAATCATGGAATCAGAAATCAATACCGAAAAGAAATCGCCACGTGGCCTATACTGGTTGATCACCCTGGTATCTGCCGTAGCCTGTACCGCACTGATCATCTACAAACCTGAATGGTTCTGGCTGACCCTCCCATTCCTGTTTACTTATTTCGTCAAGGCTGTTGACATGATGTAATGGATGCCACCTGGCTTATCTTTTGAGCCAAGATGAAAATTCCTCCAAACTCAAAGCGTTGAGACATTTGCTTGCTTTGAGACCTCCTTTCCTTGCGGCGTACACTCCAAACCTGACATATCCGACCTGTGCCCGGCTGTGGGCGTCCGGATTGATCGCTACCCAAACCCCTTTCTCCATACAATAGTCCATCCAGGTATAATCGATGTCCAATCGCAAGGGATTAGCATTGAGTTCAATTGCTACTCCATTAGCCGCACAGGCATCAATGACCTTTCGGTGATCTATTGGATATCCTTGCCTGGCCAGCAACAATCTGCCGGTCGGATGGCCCAGGATATCGGTATAGGGATTTTCAATGGCCTTGATCAAGCGGGTCATAGCCTTTTCTTCATCCATACGGAGATTACTATGGACCGAGGCCACTACAAGGTCAAAGCGGGACAGGATCTCGTCTTCATAATCGAGTGAGCCATCCCCAAGAATATCCGATTCGATCCCTTTGAACACTTTAAAGGGGGCCATGTGCTGATTGATGGCATCGATCTCCTCCATTTGCTCCAACACGCGTTCTACCTGAAGTCCATTGGCATAAAACGCACTGCGACTATGATCGCAAATGGCGAAATACGCATAGCCTAAGCCACGGACATGTTCAGCCATCTCACGCAGGGTGTTAACGCCATCGCTATAGGTGCTGTGATTGTGTAATATCCCTTTCAGGTCCTGCTCACGCACGAGACCAGCCCAATAGCCAGAGGTCAGTGCTCCGATATCTTGCCGATCGAACAATTCAACCGGGAGTCCGGCAAAAGGTCCTTCAAGAATTCGCTCCGGCTGCGTTTCGGTCCAATGGAGCGAAATAGCATGGGAGACTTTTTCAGATAGCTCCTGCATCATGGACATACTTTTCCATACAGTATCAAACTCATCGGCGGAACATGATTTGATATGGAGTTTTAACCGCTCTTCATGTATACCCATCCACTCATTATCGGTTTCGTGACGTTCAACAAAAAAGCCGGGGATGGATGCCAATTGTTCAGTAGTAAGCATCGGAGACACCATGCATTCAAGTTTGGTGATAACCGGTGTACGCGTTGCAAATTGACCAGCCCAGGCAAAACGATGTGTTGGAAACGTGGTAATAAACTTTTTTCGAAAGATTTCCACCTCTTCCTCAATGTTGCCATAGAGATAGCTGTCCTGGGAATCGAGAAAATACTGAATCTTTTGCTTTAGGTCTTCCTGCGTCTTGAGTCCAAAACCAGGCAATTTGATGAGCCGGTTTTCAGTGCATGCATAGAGCAATTCGGCAGGTGATTCAATCTTGAGCGCATCCCAAATGACACGGACCTTCTTAGGACCCAAACCCTTAATGGATAGCAATTGCTGAATACCTTCCGGCGTCACAGCCTTTAACTTTTCAAGAGCCTCTATTTTTCCGGTCTGTACCAACTCATGGATTTTGGAGGTGACCGAACTCCCGACGCCGGGCATGGCATCCAGTTCTTCCTTGGTCATGCCGATGATGGGAGCTTCCCATTTACGCAGGACTAAGTAGGCAGAACTATAGGCTTTGGTCTTGAATGCGTTTTCCCCATGGAGTTCCATGAGATTGGCCAGCAGATTAAACTGACGCGCGATTTCTTTATTGACCATTTGGCCAGAATTTCCGCAGGTCTGTAAATACCTTCTTGTACAGGCCGAGCGAATCGGAGATGAAGATGGCTTCGGGATTGGCGGTGGACGCAATCAGAAAAGGTTTGAGGCTGTCCTGGGCTGCATAGGCCGTAATCGTCACGGGATTACCGACGGAGGTCGTTTGTAAAGTAAGTTTTTCAATCATAAGGAGTCCCTGGACGGAAGCCAGGTCGCTGAATGCGGAGCCCTGAGCATTGACCAGGCCATCAAGATAACTGGAAAAGGCTGAAGAATCAACGGCCTCCATACCGGCATAATACCAGGCACCATCCTCCTTGGTCATAGCTTGTTTATGACCCACCGCATTTGACCATTCAATACCCGTCAAATCATCTGCACTGTTTTTGACCAGTCGTTTATCTCTGAACTGATCAAAACGGGCTTTGAGTCCCATGTTTTTAAAGCCATCGATTTCATACACTTCGTCGGCATCAGCCTTCCGTATAAATGTGGTTGCGGACTGCGCGGCCTGATCAAATCTGAATCCACCCATCAGCAAATCCGCCACTTTTTGATTACCTGCCCATGCTGTGAGCCGGCCTGCCTTGGCATCATCAATCTCATAGGTTGCATATTGACCGGCATCACGGCTGATGATCCGATTGGCCTGGAGATCAGCCAATGGACTCAATACTGCCGCAACCGCCTGAGGTTTGGCTAGTACAGCCACAGTTCCTTTCACGGCTTTCCACTCCTGTCCGTTTCTTTGAAGTTCAAATGCATTTGACGGATCACCTGAGGCTAGGAATGAGATCCGGTCTACCTGTGCTGTATCGACATGCAGGATCTGCGGATCGAAGGCAACAGACCTTGACGAGCGCCAATACCGGCCTCCAAAAAATAACAACAAGCCCGAAATAAATAAGATGAATAGCGTGCGATTGTTCATGGCCAAAAGAATTCAGGATCAGATATACTTCTCTTCCATTCTTCGGTTACGTTTGTTTCTGTTGGATTGAGCCCGCCAGAAACCGACAACACCGACGAGAAGCAAAGGCAAGAGAAAATTGGTGTATTTGATCATGGTCCGTTCTCCATCCTCCAGGTCCTTAATCGGGCGATATACCACCCCCTTGGTCCTCAACTCCGCCAGACCGGATTTATCACAAAGCCACTCCACGGTATTGACGATCAGATTGACATTGTCACCATTCACTTCACCACGTGTTGAAACAAAAAAATCACTATCTGAAAAGACTACCAGCTTAGCTTCCGGATTTCCCCTCACGCCTTCTACTACCCCACCCATCACGATGCCTGATGCAGGGAAATCTCCCTGTGTCCATTTGCGCTGTACATCAAAGGTCAATGGCGCAGGCTCTGTACCGGCTTTATCAGAGGATGTCACCAATGGACTAAAGGTTCCACCATCCGTAGCCGAGTAATGAACAGGACTGGCGAATTGAAACATGACTGCTTCCAGGCCCTTGGTTGCCGGATGATCCGGAAAGCGGCTGATCAAAGGGATATATGGAAAATTGATCTGTGAAGCAAAGCTGAAAAATCCGGTGCGCTGCTGTTGGACCGTCACCTTCGCACATGATGCGTCGATCACAAAAGTTGGATCTATCGTTACCCCAAGTGAAGCTAACCACGGCAGTACATTACCAGTTGCCAATGTACCTGAAGCCGTTGAGAGATCTCCATTGACGGCATTGACTGCCGCAATCATTTTACCTCCATTGGCCAGGTAGCTATTCAACTTTTCATATTGATCCGCAGGAATAGAATCGGTAGGACTAACCAGCAATACGGCCTGATATCGTGCCGGGATCGCCCCTTCGGCAGCCAGGTTTAGATTTTCAACATTATACGTAACAGCCAGTGACTGGAGTGCCTGTGCCATTTGTTGGGCCGGCGGTTCGCCATGGCCCTGTATCAAGCCTAAAGCGGGTTTATCCTTGACTGATATCTTTTTGATCGCGGTAGTCAGATCATACTCCATGGGGGATTCCTGACCAATGAATGGGAGGACTTCCTTTTGATCTCCATATTCAATCACGGCCCCCATGAAGGCTTTCTTCTGCGAGGCTTCATCCTTTTCACGGACATTGATCAATACGGGTTGAATCCCATTTTGACCGGCCTCCTGTTCGGCCTCGGGACTCACCCCTGGATTGATAAAACGGTAATTGATTTTACCCTTGGAAATGTTGTTGTATTCGATCAGCAGATTTTCAAAATCGGTGCGTACACGATCCAGGTCGGCGGGGAGATTGTCTGAGAAATAGGCTTTGACATTCACCGGATCCTCAAGTCCACGCAAGATCGTCTTGGTGGCTGTACTCATCGTAAACTGCTTGTCCTCGGTCAGGTCGAGGCGAAGGAAGTATTGCCGGGAAAGGAGAAAGATCACGGCTACAATACCGAGAATGAGCAAGGTCGAAATTCTTCTGTCTTGTTTCATACTTAGTTTCTTTTGGAGATCACGATTTCAGTCAACATCAGTCCAAGGAAGGTCAGGGACAAAAAATAAATTACATCCTTTGTGTCTATCACCCCCCGCGACATGGATTCAAAATGATGCGGCACACTCATATCCGTCAGCAAGCTGCCGATCCATCCGGATTGTCCGGAGCCCAGGGAGCCTAGGATAAACTGGAACACTACCCCGGCGAGTAAAGCCATGAGAAAGGCTACAATCTGGTTGTTGGTCAGCGAAGAAGCCAGCAATCCAATTGCGATATATCCGCAACTCATGAGGATCAGGCCGAGATAACCGGTGATCGTACTGCCATGATCAATATGTCCGAGGCGGGCAACGGAAATATAGTAAGGCAAGGTGAAAGCGAGTGCGATCACGACGAGGAGCAGGCAGGCTAAAAATTTGCCGAAAACCAGTTGACGATCTGTCAGACTTTTGGTCAGCAGTAATTCAATAGTCCCGGATTTTCGTTCTTCCGCAAACTGACGCATAGTAATAGCCGGAATGAAGAAGAACAGCGACCATAGGGCCACGCTGAAAAAGATGTCGAGGCTGGCCTGCTTATGATAAAAGATGTCACTGCCCCATAGCCAGGTAAAGAATCCACTGAATCCCAGAAACGCGATCAGCAGGATATAGGCAACCAGGGAATCAAAAAAACTCCGGAGCTCTTTACGGGCAATAATCCATGATGCTTTCATTGCGATAGGATTTAATTCATAGTGACGTTGCGGAAAATATCTTCGAGTCGCGTTTCAACCGGGCTGAGTTGAAGTAAAATCCAGTCTTTGGAGACACAAAGCTTATAAATTGAAATGGCGGTCTGGCGACTTTCGGTACATTCGATTTCGAGCAACTTGTGATCAGCGCTCAAACCTACACCCGTAATGCCCGGCATAAGACGCAGCGTCTGTTCTACCTGCGATCTCGGTGCGCCTTCAATATCCACCAGCAAGATGCTTTTGCCACTCGCCTGGGCCCGCAGGGTTTCGGGAGTACCGTTGGCGACAATCTGGCCTTTATTGATGATCAGTATGCGATCACAAGTGGCTTCCACTTCAGGAAGAATGTGTGTGGAAAGGATCACGGATTTGTGCATACCGAGACGCTTGATTAGCTCACGGATTTCAACTCTTTGATTTGGATCAAGTCCCGTTGTCGGTTCGTCAAGAATCAGGATGGCGGGATCATGGATCATCGCCTGGGCCAATCCCACACGCTGCCGATAGCCTTTTGAAAGTTCGCCGATCTTCTTATGCTTTTCCTCATTGAGGCCACACATCACGATCATCTCGCGCACTCTTTGCTGAAGATGTTGTCTGGTAATGCCCTGAAGCTGGCCACAAAACTCCAGGTAGTCAATGACCGGCATATCCTCATATAAGGGATTGTTTTCCGGCAGGTATCCGATCGAGGCACGAAGATTATGGGCGGATACAGATTTACCCCCTATAGTGATCTGACCGGCATCGGGAGCGATGAATTGGGTGATCATTTTCATCGTAGTGGTCTTGCCGGCTCCGTTGGGTCCAAGGAATCCTACGATCTCTCCGGTACGGACTTCGAAGGAAATATCATTCACTGCTTTTTGAGGGCCATAAGCTTTTGTCAACCCTTCGATGAGAATATCCATGTTCTTTTTTAGAGATTTGTGAAACTTTTCGCCTCAGATCCTTATCCAAAGGTCATCAGGAGCGCCAAAAGTATAAAATAACCAATTCCAGAATTTCAATTAACGATTCATTAAAACGCCTCTTGATTATGTTTAGATTTTCATTAACAAAGCCCATTCTGCTCTGCTTATTCAGTGTCGTGATGACCCTCAGCATGGCGTGTAAAAAGGACTCCACGGCGGCTGCCGAACCTGCCACTGAAGATCCGATGTCCGGTGGCGCTGTGGATGATATCTCAGCCCTGGTCAAAGAAGATATTCCCGGTACCAACATGCAGTATGCCCGGCAATTGAATCCGCAAGGACAGATCCAGATCGAAGGTTTTGTTGAGAATGGAAAGAAAACTGGTCAGTGGATTGAATATACCCCGGAAGGAGATATACTCCTGATCAATCATTACGTTAATGGTTTATTGGAAGGTACCGTCCTGCGGATGACCTACCGCAATCAGGTGGATCTGCGGATCAACTACAAACAAGGCAAAATGGATGGCCAGTATACCGCTTATAAATTCGGGAAACTGGTCGAAGAGCGCTTTTATAAGAACGGCAAACTGGAAGGTACCGCCAAAACCTATGATGACCGGACGTTTAATCTCAAACAGGAAGTACAGTATAAAGACGGCTTGCAGGACGGCTATTTCCGGTATTACGACGAGAACGGCAATGTCACGCTGGAGTACCAGTATAAAAACGGGGAAAAGCTTAGCGGAGGCATTGTCGAGCCTAAGAAGTAGGCTTTTGGGGCCTGTTGAAAAAAATAGGCCACATTTATTCGGGGGAGCTATTACATATTATAAAAAAGTGTAATATTTGCAGGACAAGGACGATTACGTATGGATACTGCAAATATGCTTGGAAGCCACCTCAACCCTCAACAGGCCCGGTTATTTGTCACCCCTTCCGGTACGCGCAAGCGCTGGATATGGAGCAAACAGGACGATCATCTCGAATTACTGGCTGCCCTGACCGCCACCAAAGCCCTTGAAGGGAAGCCCGTCATCGTTTGGTATGATGAAGAAAGTGCCGTCAGGGACCTGCTCAATACCTATCCCCTCAACAAGCTCGATCGTGCCATCTATGCCCCGATGGCTTCAAGATCCAATCACCCGCAGAACGTACTCAACCCGCTTTCGCCTGCCGAAAGCATCCATCACATAGAACTCTACAAGCTGAGTGGTGACTATGCCCGGATCAGTAAACCCTGGGCCTCCCTCCATCAGGAATTGTGGCCAGGCACCAATCGCTATGAGCTTATCCAAAAGTTTGCCGGCCTGTTTAATCACAATAATGTCAATCCGCTGTTCTACAGGTTGAGCCGCCCATCTTTTGAGATTTCACCCGCTGAATACAAAAGGCTCCGTAACAAAATCGAACACCACATCAAGCTCAGCAAACTTCGCCAGGATGGGTTTGAATACATGGATTTGCTGGACGTGAGTCTGTTGGTCAATCACTCCCTGGACTTTGTCAAGAGCGAAGTCATGCAGTATATCTCCCTGATGGCTGACCAGGCCACCGAGCTATTGAAAAGGGCAGACTGGATCATGCTGAGGTACTTCAATTATGTCAAGACCTACTGGATCCGCGAAGTCAACGTCTACGTCAATAAGATCGACAAACTCCTCTCTCATGCCCGTGAATTACATCTGACGTATGGTGATGCCTTTTCCTTTGAAAGCAGCATGAGCCAACTGGCCGATAAACTCAAAGGCCAGATTAGTCGCAAAGCCAAGTTGATCAGCCAGGATCGCAAAGCCATCAAGACCCAATACCTGGAGCTGCTCGCAGAGATTGAAGCGGGTCAGCCCTGGGTCAATATTCCCGCTGAACGTAAAGAAAATCCTACGCTGTCTGAAGCTATTGATTATCTGCAGACCTTACGGGAAAGTCTGTTTGGCACGAAAGACGCCATTGAAGGACATATCCGCAGCCAACTCAAGAGGCTCAATTCACATAATGCTCCTGAACAAACCGGCCTGGGGGCTGAGGCTAAAGAATGGGAAGAAGATGTCCTCAAATGGTACAACAATGTCAACATCAGCGGATACTTCAAGAAGAGATTTGAATCCCAGGCGTTGAGCATTCATCGCAGTGCTGATGTATTGCGTGATGTCAACCTGGCGCTTTCCGCTATCGTAGAACGCCAACATCATCTGGAGGACTATTTCTTCTGGGCCGGATTTCAAAATCAGTTCCCGGAAAACGCCAAGGCGATTGTACAGGCCCTTCATTTGACACCGGTCACAGACTGGCTGACCTACTTTGACGAATGGTATATCACCCAATTGGTGACCGGTGATGCGCTCGAAGTCGAGTGGCCTTCGATGATGAATGAAAACATGAAGGACATGATCGAACGCATCCGTATGCATTCGATTGCCGAATACCTCAATGAAGTGAGCCATCACAGACAGCACCTCTGCGAAGAATATGCCCTGTCCATTCGCAAACTCACTTCTCGTAAAGCAACGATCGACAGTGACGAAGCAGAACAGTTTTTCCTGGACATGTCCACTGAACAACGCAGCAAATGGTACCCTATCCAACTCCTCCCTTTGCATTTGATGCCGGTGAACCAGGAGGAAATTCCACAAGCTACACAGTATATACTCCTTAAGGCTAAAGATCCTTCCGCAAGCACTACCTGGCAAAAAGTTCAGGAAATGCCGTGTGATGTTTTTGCCTTCGAACCTCCCTTCAACCAGCGCTATATCGGCGAATTGCTGGACATGCCTGCCATGATGATGGACTTCAGGCTTTCGCAAAACAGAAATTCGACCGCGCTGAAATACCTGACCAACATCGCCAAACAATTTGCGCCATTCCTGAGTCATACCTGCATCTATCCCGCGCACCGGGTGAATGTGTTCTCGATGTTAGGAGCAGAATTGGATCGTCAGGTACTTGACACCCTACCAATGCCTTACAAGATTTCTGAACGGAGTCTCAACCCCGACGAGAATTACGTTGTGGAATCGCTACTTGAACCCAACAATCCATTTGTCATGCTGGTGCGCGACTTCTGGCCGACAGGTGAATGGCCTGTCAATAGCCTATGGCATTTGCAGTTTCAAGAGGATCTTGAAAAAGTAGGGATCAAGATTATTCACAGCTGGTCCAATGGCTGGCTGCTCGAACCGGATACCGAAGTCAGGAGAGTTCGGGATGACATCCTTCAATACGTTGGCAATACCTTTGCCGGCGTCACTGTAGGGTAAACCCAATTCAGGATTCTACCTTGATTCCACTGCGGCATATTGACCTACTGGTATGGCAGCATAATCTCAAGCTAGCCAAGGATGACAAGGGCGTTTCCACCGTATTTGATCCTGTTCGTCGCAAGTACGTCAGGGCGGCTCCTGAAGAAATCGTACGCCAGTTGTGGATTCAGTACTTTATTGAGGTTCATTCGATTCATCCTAAACGCATAGCAGCCGAAAGGGCCTTCACTATTCAAGGGATGGCCAGAAGATTTGATCTGGTCATTTTTGATGCATCTGCCCACCCTATCCTGCTTGCTGAATTTAAAGCACCTGATCAGGTCATTGGACAAAACGTCTTTGACCAGATCGCCCGGTATAATATGCAATTGCAGATTCCTTTAGCGCTCATCAGTAATGGGCGGGATCATTATTGCTTTAAGATTGATGATGATATAAAGGGATTTGTCTTTAAGTCGGAAATACCCCTCTGAAGAAACCCGTTCTTCAACCTTCTTTGCCGCAGCCCAATATCTTTTTATAGATCAATTTTCCTTAAACACCGGTTGTTGGTCCGGGAAAAGCAGACGATCCAGGAGTTCGATAGTCAGGGCTCGATCATCTCCACCGGTATAGCCCCAACCTTTGGACTTCATGTCATAAACATGTAGCCAGTTGATACATTTCTCAAGGGTATCCATGGAATATTTACGGGCTGCATCCTTATTCTTACCGATAAAAAAAGGAGATTTGTTACCGATCGCTTCACCAATGGCAGCATCTGTTGTTGTGCCAAGGGATTTAACGATGTAAAGGCGGGAATAAAACCCGGCCAGTAATGCGATCAATGGAATAATGCTGTAACCCTTCTGCTCGGACATGCGTGTACCGATACGCAGGGTACGCACAACATCTCCCGCCTCCAGGGCATTCTGAAGTTCAAAGACATTGTACTCCCGGCTCAGCCCGATCAGGTCAAGGATATCTGTCTTGGAAATCGAAGGTCCACCGGCATGGTTCACTGCAAGTTTGGACAATTCAGGGTGCAACAATGAAATTTCCGGGCCTATGAGTTCAATCATTGCTTCGCCTGCATCCGGATCCAGTTTGAGTTGGAGTCCTGCAGCCGTATGCATCAGCCAGGGGAGGACTTCTTTTTCTTTTAAAGGATCTGCGGCCAGGATAAACGCGTTTTTCTTAAACGCATCATAAAGCTTGAGGCGTTTATCCACCGATTTCCCTTTATAGCAAACGACCAGTATACTGGACGGCGCGGGCTTTCCGACATAGCCTTCCAGGTCTTTCAGATCATCCATCTGCTGCGCTTCCCGGAGAAAAACCACTCGCCTTGCCGCGATCATTGGAAACAATTGCAATTGTTCCAGCACATACCGGGCATTGCAGTCCATACCATATAGAATCTGCTGATCAAAAGCCTTCTCATGTTCCTGCAGGAGATGACGCTCGAGGTAGTCCGCTGCCTCATCAATAAGGTAGGTCTCTTCGCCATGAAGGAGGTATACAGGATAGGTGACCCCGTATTTGGTTTCCTTCTTCAACTGTTCCATGGACATACCTCAATATTTTGAACAAAGGTACGAGATATAGGGGCTAAAGGATGAGAATTAAAAATGAAGAATTAAGAATTAGGAATTAGGAATGTCGAAGCGCAGCGGAGATCCCGACCGCAAGGCGGGAAAGAATGAAGAATAAGGAATAAGGAACTAAAAGCTAACAGTTAGGCATTAGAATTAATTACGCAACTATTTGCAAGGTCCTAACTCCTGGTTCCTAAATCCTTGATCTTTTTCCATCCTAAATCGATCCAGTGATTGATATCCGGGGAAATATGGAATTGCCAGATCGCCAAACCATACAACAGGGTAAAGGCACCGGCTTTATAAAACAGGTTGATCACATTGCTGCCGGTCTCAGGCAAGAAACGAGCCATCAGCCATGACGCCACACAGAAAGCTATCGCCGGAATCAAGCGTGTAGTAAATGGATGGAATCCAAACCGGACCTGAATAAAGACCAGCTTGATGATATTGAACAGGAACATGGACAAACACGTGGCCAGGGCTGAGCCGGCCAGACCGTACATCGGGATGAACCATAGGTTGGCCAGGATATTAATGACGGCCAGGAATAAGGTGAGATAAAGCGTAAACCGGTAATACCTGGAGTAGGAAATGATCTCATTGTTGACCCCGGTCATCATATCAAAGACCTGGGCCAATCCCAGAAAGAAAACAACATAGGCCCCTTGTTGCATAACCTGGGGGTTGGGCATCAGGCCAAAGATGTAAGGCAATACCGTCCAGATCAGGAAAAACAACCCGGCTCCGATAATCGTCATATTGAGGGATGATTTCTGGTAGATCACTTTGACTTCATCCATCTTGTTGTCCTCGATTTTCTGGGCCAGCAGTGGGGCTGCAATGGAGGCCAGCGACCGCATAGGTTTAATGATTATATCAGATAGTGCCCATGATATGGAATAAACGCCTGCCGCTTCAAACCGGATCATGGAAGACACCATCAGGCCATCGATCTTGAAGGCGACCTGGCTGCCCACCCCTGACAAAATACCAAACCACGCATACCAGGAATATTCCTTCAGGGCTGGTTTATCCTTGATGATCAGCGGCCTGGCGAGGGTGAATTCACCAAGATGCTTTAGGTAATACATCATGCCCAAAGCAGCAAAGGCAAATGAGGCGACAATGCAGATAACTACCCCTTCAACTGTTATCCAGCCCGCCAGGTAAGCCAATACGATCAAGGGCAGCGTGATCTTGATGGTAAGCTGCTCTAGGGCCGATGGCACCGCGATCAGTTTAAAATTGGAAATATATCTCGAGAGCAGGTTGATCAGGGCTAATAGTAAGGTCAGTGGGATCACATAGACCACCATATCCTTAAACTTTCGGTTTTCCTCCCTGAAAATAAACGTGAACATCCAGTCTTTGAGCCATGGATAGGAAAGAAGAAATAGAAGGAACCCTATACCGGAAACCATCAGCAACCAGGATAAAAGGCCACCATGTCCTGTGGTCGAGTCCTGGTACCTGGGGAAAAACCGAACGGCAGAAACACTGCTGCCCATCATCACCACAATACCAATCAACACCGAAGCATCGAACAATGACCTGAACAATCCAATGATTTCAAGGGCCTTCGGATAGATGTACATGGTGCTGAGGATGCCGATGGCCACCCCGATGTAACTGACTATACTTGACTTAAGCCCCTGGCGTTGAATAATGCCCATATATACTGGTTACGCAACCTTACTTTTCCGGAAGGCGACAAACGGTCCGGATCCTTTCTGATCAGCGGATCAATGTATGATGTTGAAGTACATGATGATTTGTTCACAAATATAATCCTGTTGCCCGGCAGTCAACTCAGGATAGATCGGCAACGAAATCACTTCCTTGCTTGCCTTTTCCGATTCCGGGCAATGAGTATGAATATGTAATGGCCCTGTTGTCACCGGTAACTGTGACAATGCTTTTGGATAATGGACACCCGTCTCAATACCTGCCTGTTTAAGAAATTTTCTAACATCATCGCGAATAGCTGGGTCGACGCGGATAACAAAGAGATGGTAGGCAGACGGACTATCCGGATAATCGCGGGGCAAAATAATTTGGTCAGAACCACCAAGGGCGGTGCGGTACCGGTGAGCGATTTGCCTGCGACGATGGACCCACTCATTAAGGTGTTTAAGTTTAACACCAAGGATTGCAGCCTGGAGGACATCCATCCGGCTGCAGCGACCGACCGTTTCATGATTGTATTTGGATATACGACCGTGATTGGAGAGTTTAAGCGCTTTCATAGCCAGCCATTCACTCTTCGTGGTCAAGGCTCCGGCATCACCGTATGCCCCCAGATTTTTGCCCGGATAAAAACTAAACGTATTGATATCACCGATACTGCCCGCGGACTGGCCTTTGTAGCTGGCACCATGCGCTTGTGCTGCGTCTTCGATGACAAACAAGTGATGGTCCATAGCATAGGACATCAGAGGATCCATATCAGCCATCTGGCCATAGAGATGCACAGGGATGATGGCTTTTGTCCGGTCATTGACAAGACTTATGGCTTGAACTGGATCGATCGTATATCGGTGGGGATCGATATCACAAAGTATCGGCTTGGCTCCGACATTACAGACGGCTTCCAGGGTAGCCACAAACGTCAGATCAGGAATAATGACCTCATCTCCATGCCCGATACCCAAGCTGGCCAGGGCCATTTCGAGGGCATCTGTACCATTCCCACAGGGAACACAATGCGGCACCTCACAATATTCAGCGAAAGCAACCGCGAATTGATCCACCAAAGATCCTCCCACATATTTTCCACCATTCAACACCGCCTGAATAGCCTCATCCATTTCAGATTTAATCCCCTGGTATTGGGCAATCAGATCCACAAGGGGTATAGGCTGAGAGGATACTTCCATGTAAGGTACTTTCAAGGGTCAAAGGTAACCAACCTGATACCAACAACGGACGCAGGGATGTTTTTATTAGCCCATTCCGTAAAGCAATTGAGTAAAATTTAAAATCCTGACAAAGATGCCACCATTCGCCGGGGTATCAATGTTTGGCAAGGATAATTCGATAGTTATACAACTGGACAGCCGCACCAAATTGCAGGGTATCATTGGTTAAAACATCAGTCCAATATTGACCTTCAATGTTAGGAGAAACCGGAGATTCAACAGTGGCATTTCTGGGATTAATGATCACCAATAATTGTTCAGGCCCTAAGGTCTTGGTAAATATAATGGCATCCTTCGTAGAATAATCCGTCAGGACACCTTGCCTGGCTGCATCAGACTGTACGTAGAAGTCCATGATGTCTTTATAGACCTCTAACATATCCGGATTTTCATCCCACTGGATCGGGTCGTTGCTGAAGAACGGAACATTGGCCACCCTACCTACTTCCTGTCCGGTATAAAAAAGCGGAACGCCCTCCATGAATATCGTCGCCACGGAAGCGGCTAAAGCCCCCTGTTTGCCATTAAACAAGACCATCGGAGTACTCTCCCAGGCAGACTGATCATGATTGGTTGTAAACCTTAAAAGATGTTTTCCGGCGGGGACGTTGCTATACTCTGCCAGATGAGTTGCATATAGCCCTGAGGCAGGCTGCCCGTTAAAAACGTCTTTCAATTTGCCATAGAAATTCCAGGCATAGTTCATATCAAATCCTGCCTGAAAATGATCAGACCTGCTCCCTTCTGCCAGATACATAAGTTTGCGGTCGGGGATGGCATTTAGTGAATCAATAGCCTGCTGCCAAAAATAGAATGGCACACCATCCGCATAATCACAACGGAATCCGTCAATGTTCGATTCAATCACCCAGTACTTCATGGCATCAATCATGGCCAAACGCATCGGTACACTTTCGAAGTTGAGGTCTGCTACGTCTTGCCAGTTAGTACCGGCAGGATGAATGATATTGCCTGACCCATCCCGTGTGTACCAGGTGGGATGGCTAATCCATGGATGGTCCCAGGCCGTATGGTTAGCGACCCAATCCAGAATGACGGCCATGCCCCGCGCGTGGGCCTCATCCGTAAGTGCACGCAAATCTTCTCGGGTTCCATACTCTGCCCCTATTGCCTTATAGTCCTTGACACAGTACGGTGAATTGACGGATTTGACAAGACCAATCGGATACACCGGCATCAGCCAGATGACGTTTACACCCAGTGCTTTTATCTCATCTAACCGATCAATGACGCCCTGCAAATCTCCTTCGGCACTGAACGCGCGAAGATTGACTTCATACATTACGATATCGTCAATTGCGGGAATGTCAGTGAAGGGAATACCATATTGCACATATGGATCTGGGGTGTTGTCTATTGGGGTGGCGGGATCCTTATCACAAGCCGCCAGAATGAAAATGAATAACAGAAGAAGGAACCCATTTCTTATTGACGATAATTCACTTTGTATTTTATCCATGGTACTGGCAGTTCGTCTAAAAAATACTAAGGATTTGAACGCACCTGGACAAGTGACTGGGGATGATGGCGTAAAAAGGCTTGAAGTTCTGTCATGATTAGATTCTCTGAAGTCTCGATCATGCTGACATCAAATTTGAGACAGGCCTCCATCTCATCCATCCAGATGGCATCGATTCCCTTTCGCTGTGCTCCAGCTCTGTTAAATCCTATAATTCTCGCCGGATTGCCTGCCACTGTGGTATAGGGAAGAATATCGGTAGTTATGGGCGTCAGCATACCGATCATGGCATAAGCCCCGACCCTGATTCGCTGGTGCACGGCGGCGCCTAAGCCAATGGTCACTTCTTCTTCCAGTACTACCTGACCTCCCAGTTTTACACCGGCACTTAATACACATCCATCTCCGATCAAGTTGTCGTGCGCAACATATCCTTTGTTCATGATGTAGACACGATCCCCAATCCGTGTTTCCTGGCTATGGACCGGAGCATGGATGGTGGTCATTTCCCTAAAGGTATTGCCATGACCGATGATGACCCTGCCGTTATCCGATAGCCGGTCTCCTTTTCTTCCCATTTCCCCTAACGCCCCAATAGACACAAATGGATACATACGATTGCCATTACCCAACACCACCCCATTGGTGATGACTGCATGTGCGTCAATGATGTTGTTATCCCCCATGATAATATGCCCTTGAAGAACGGCATAGGGACCGATGACATTGCCATCACCCAAAGTGATTTCACCTTCAAGAATCGCGGTAGGATGGATGGTATTAGCCATATGGATCAGCGGCCTGTATGAACAGCGACCTGATAAATATTTTCAATGATCTCCACGGTTTTCAGCCCATCATAGGCATTGGTCATGATTTCCATTTTGCCCTGGAGGGTTTGAATGACATTATCGATCACCTGGTCATGATTGGACATCGAACCTTCATAATCCCCGTAGTTATTGGCTGCAGCTCCGCGTGGCAAATCCCCGATATCAAAACCAGAGGTAGCCTGATACTCAATGATGTTGAGGTATTTCCCGCCGATTTTAATGGTAGCGTTTTCCGCAAACAAGGTGATACTGCCTTCCATATTTTTTTGATACGCAGACGTGGTGTAATGTAGTACTCCGGGAGCATTGGATTCTTTGAGCAGGAAGGATACAACACCGGTATCTTCAAACTCAATCAAACCCCGGTGGCTGACATTGGCCATCTGGGCGTGCAGTATCTGCATATCTCCAAGTAAATAATAGATGACGTCCACAAAGTGACTAAACTGGGTATACAGTGTACCTCCGTCAATGGCCTTCTTACCTTTCCAGTCTGAAGATTTGTAATACCACTCGCTTCGGTTCCAGTAACAGTTGACCGCTACAGAATAGATTCTACCCAATCGTCCTGCATCTAATAATTCTTTAACAGCCTGGACTGGAGGATTGAACCGGTTTTGTTTGACGACAAAAAGTGACTTGCCGGTTTTGAGGGCTATGTGGATCATGCCTTCACAATCTACTTTGCTGATGGCCATGGGTTTTTCCACCAGAACGTGTTTGCCTGCCTTCATTGCGGCTATGGCAATTTCGGCATGCGAAGCATTGGGCGTGCAGATCGAAACGATGTCTATCTCCGGATCAGCAAGGATACCTTTCAACGAATCATAGGGCTGTATTCCCTTGTATTTATTTCGGAACAAATTGAGCCGATCCGCTTTGATATCAAAGACACTGTGCAGGCGAGCCTCCGGATGAGCCATGATATGGTCTGCATGCCGCTCGCCGATTTTACCGAATCCGATTAGTCCAAAGGTGATCATGGTATAAATAACTAGCCAATAATTGTCATGAACAAAAAAATGTGATCACAATTTGATCAAATTCACACTTCAGACCCTCTGTCCGCTACACTCTTTTCCTTATTTTTTCTTCTTCCGGATCAACTTCCGGTCACCCACAGCATGCGCGGCACCATGGCCTGAGGCGCCATGATCTACTATGGCAACAGGAGCCGTGGGCTCCGATTTTGTCAGCCAACTATACAGACCAAAGAGCAGGATAAGGATAATCAGGAAGGAGAAAATCATAGAAAGGGTCTCACCCGTCTTGTAGGATGTGGGCTCAAACTTGAATTTGATTTCATGATCTCCTTGTGGAACCCGCAGGGCACGTAACGCGTAGTCTGCCCGGAAGTGTGATGCCTTCACGCCATCAATATAGGCTTGCCATCCCTTGTTTGGACCATAATACATTTCTGAAAAGACCGCCAATTGTTCTGAAGGGGCAGAACTCTTGTAGACCAGTTCATCAGGCGCATATGAGGTCAAGGTAATCGATCCGCCTTTGGCCGGATTAAATCCACTGACCTCTTTATCAAATTCTTTATGTACAAATGCGGTTTGCTTCAAGTCAGCGGTATCAAGGGACTCCAGTTCGTCGCGATTGGTATTGACCATACTGATGCTGTCGACAAACCAGGCATTACCCATGGCATTGGGATTCGGCTGACCTACTGCATTCTGTTTATCATCATTGATAATAAAGTATTTGGTGTTGAGCATGTTGAGCACATTCATATTGCCCTTCATGATATACCGGTCGATGAGGTCCTGGTAGCGTTGGAATTTGACCGGGCTATATCCACCTATGGTATGATGATGATAAGAAGCGATGCTCGAGGTAAATGGATTAGTGGTAATATCATGCACCCGGTAATACAAATCGGGATCTTGCAGGATCTGTTTATCGACAGGACGTGGTTCGAAAATGGCTTCTACATTGCGTTCCGGAAGAAAATCATCAGGCGCAATATACCTGCGGGCCACAGCCCACAGGTCAGCAATGATCACCAGACCAAGACCGGATAACAACAACCATTGTTTGATTTTACCTTGGTGATAAACCCAGATCACAGCGGAGCAGAGGAGTACCCAGATAAAGGAGCGCCACGCATCAGCCGCAAGGGCCGATTTACGGTCATGAATGAGGGCATCGATATTCCAGCCAGATTCTGCAAGGCGCGCGTCACTGGCACCGCCAAACGACATCAGGGATGGGCCAAGCAAAGCCACCAACAAACACAAACCGCCGATAGTACCTAAAGCAATCCAGATCGGGCGCTGAAATGATTTCTCATGTCCTTTCATAAATCCTCCCAACCCCAGGGCGGCACCCAGTGGCACCAGGAGCGCCGTAACACTCAGGATCGAGCTTGGGGCCCTAAACTTGCTATATAAAGGCAGATGGTCAAACAGCAGATGATTGAGCAGGGCAAAATGTTTACCCATGGACATCAGTACGGTAAGAATGACTATTCCAATCAACCAAAAACGCACAGATCGACGGATATAGAACAATCCAAAAACGAACAAGAACAGTACGGAAGCCCCGAGGTATGCAGGTCCGGAAGTAAATGGTAAAGAGCCATAATACAAGGGAACCGGAACTTCCTGGGTAACCCCTTTTGAGCGTAAATCCTTAACGACCGAGGCATTCGCTCCCAGATCCTCTCCTCCACTGCCGCCCGCACCACGTGGGATACACATAGCGATGATGTCTTTCACCCCATTACTCCATTGCATGGCATACTCCCAATCCAGGCCGTCTTTGTTGACGGCAGCGGGATCGGCATTATCGAGCGGTGTCTCCAGGATCGGTTTGCCACGCATGGTATCATGGCTAAACTCCAGGGTGGTCCAAAGCTTGGATGCTGAGGCTCCAACCGAGAGCACGAGCCCTAGAAGAAGCACAGCAGAGCCACGTATAAAGGCTGGAATTTCTTTGTTTTTTATGGCAAATCCAAAAGCTATCACCACATACAGGATGAGGAAGAGACCGAGGTAATAGGTCATCTGAATGTGGTTGTTATAAAGACTTAAACCCATGCCTAAGGCAAAAAGGACACCTCCGGCGATATATTTTTTCTGGTACGCCAGGATCGTACCCCCAAAGAGGTAAGCACTATATACGATGGTCATAAACTTGCTCATATGACCGGTCTCAAACAAGCTGATCTGGTTGGTGGTAAACCCAAAGGCGACTGCCCCAAGCATGGCTGCCCAATGCCCGGCACCGAGGCAAAGTAAAACAATATAAATCCCAAGCATGGCCGCAAAGAAGTAGCCAATCGGACGATCAATAAAAGCCTGGTGGATCGTGTCTATCACCTTGACCAAATTGTGTTGTTGCGGAGCGCTAAGTTGATACGTAGGCATTCCGCAAAACATAGAATTGGTCCACAGCATGACCCGGCCGGTTTTCTCCTGCCACACCTGGGATTCATGATTCATCCCGCGTACGGAAAGGATATCAGACTGTTGCAGCACTTTTCCCTGCAATTGGGGCAGAAAATACATCACACTCAGCAAAAGGAACACGGCTGCGGCCATCAAAGGCTGGATCAGCTTGCCACCATATATCTTTTTCATCGGTTCGGTTTAGTCGGGGCTAAGATAGTCAACTCTTTAACCCCCTGTCCCCCAAAAAGCAGGTTGTTTTACCCCTATCTTTGAGATGAAAATGAGATGCCGTTTTATAAAAGTAGTCTTATTCACTGCCATTTGCCTTACCTGGTCATTTGGTATCGATGCCCAGCAGCGTCAAGCACTGACCCGGGAAGAGAAAAAAGCTATAATGCGGGATACCCTGGATGGTCAGTTTGACTTTAGCCGATACCTCATCGAAGCGAAAGGTTTCATTCCCATTCCGGTCATTATCACTGAACCAGCCCTTGGCGGGTTCGGATTATTCCTTGCTCCTGTTTTTCTCACGCCTAAACATCTGCCAGGCTATAATGGCTATATCCCACCTGATATAACTGGGGTTGCTGGTATGTATACAGCTAATGATAGTTGGTTCGCCGGTGGTTTCCGGATGGGTAGCTTTTTAAAAGCAGGACTTCGCTATAGGGCCATGGTGGGCTATACCAGTCTCAATCTTTCCTTTTACCGCGATCTTCCCAACCTGGATGAGCAGGAATTCGAATTCAACATAGATGCTTTGCCAGTATACTTATCCTTGTCCAGAAGACTCATCAATCAGGACTTATACCTCGGACTTCAATACCTGTACTCCAAAACCGAGGTAGCTCCATTGTTTGATGGTGACCTGCCTGAATTTGTTCCACGCCCGGACCTCGCAAAGAATACCGGTTCCCTGGGTACCTTCCTGGACTGGGATAAACGAAGCAATATGTTCACGCCGGATAAAGGCACCAGGATTTACGCGATCTACAATGTCAATGCCCATTGGACAGGCAGCGAGTATGAAAGTGAGCGGATTAACACCTTCGTTAATTGGTTTTCGCAAATCAAACCTCATTGGATCAGCGGACTTCGTGCGGAGGTTCAGCAATTATTTGGCGAACCACCCTTTTATACGTACCCCGCCATCAATATGCGTGGTGTCCCGGCTGCCAAATACCAAGGCAACACCACCTTACTTCTCGAAACCGAACAACGCTATGACCTCAATCTCCGCTGGAGTGTACTGGGCTTCGTCGGCTATGCACAAACCTTCTTTAAAGATGAATCTATCAGTGAGGGCAAAAGCCTCGTCGCAGGAGGTGCTGGCTTCCGTTACCTGATCGCCAGAGCGTTTAGTATTCGTTCAGGTATAGACATTGCGACAGGCCCGGATGGGTTTGCATGGTATATCGTCTTCGGACACAATTGGAACAGATAATCCTGCGAAAGAATCCTTCATCTGTAAAGTGCACGGTTCATCCACCTTTTAGCCCCATTCCTCTTCATTAAGTTGCAATGCCACTTTGTTTGCACTTTTCTTTGTGACATTCAATCACCATAAAAACGATTGCACTATGAAAAGCACGACTTTTTTATCCACCTTGATCCTAATGCTGGGATCCTTTATGTGGTTGCCATCCTGTACTAACGGGAGCAATGACGACAACAACAATACGCCTATTCAAAATCAGGTGCAGACCGGCAACTGGAAAATCACAGAGTTTATAGATTCAGGAAAAGACGAAACCAGTCACTTCACCGGCTATACGTTCACTTTCGCAGCTAATGGAACACTGACAGCGACCAACTCCGGCAATACGCATGTTGGTTCATGGGCCGTCACGGATAGCAATAGTCAGGATGACAGTCCCGGGAGCACTGATTTCGTGATCCAATTCAATGTAACCAATGATTTCAGTGATTTGAATGAGGACTGGACCATTATCTCCAGGACTGATACCCGGATTGAATTGACACATGTAAGCGGCGGAAATGGAGGCACTGACTTCCTGACCTTTGAAAAAATCTAATCCAGGCCATCCGTTTTTGCCCCGGTCTGCAAAAATTATTACCGCATCAGGGACACATTCATCAGGAATACACTACTAAGAATAAAAGGGTGAGAACTTTAGACCGAAAGGGGCAAGGCCAGGAATGCGCTTTGCCCCTTCGGTTTTTTATACCTAATGTTATCAAAGTTTTATCAAGACATCTTTACGGGCAAATAGTAATCCCGGTATCAAAGGCAGCCATAACGTGATGCCGCGCAGGAGAATCGTCCCCGTCAGAGCGGTCTCCACAGGGACACCCATCATGGTCAACATCGCCACGCATCCGGCTTCGAATCCACCGATGCCACCCGGAAGCAATGAAAGTGTTGCTGCTACTGATGCCATCACCAAGGCAACATAAGCTAATAAATAACCGGATTGGAGTCCAACGGAATGCAGTACTGCCCATAAGGTTCCACTATCCAATAAAAAAACAATAAGATTGAAAACTGTAGCAAACGAAAGCAAAGGCCATGAATAAACCCGTTGTGGTGAGACGGCATCAACCAACTCTTTGGTGGCCACCAAAGGTTTGAGCTTCTTCATCCATCGTGGCAATGGCCTGGATTGATGAGCGAGCATCCACAAGATGACCATAGGCACGATGATCAGCACCACGGCAAATAACACTACCAGACCCATTAATACCGGAGTGATATCGTGCCATGCCCACAGGAGGCCGACCGCTACAATTGCTGCGATCGCGAATGCAATATACCTGCCCAATAAGTTGATCAGGATAGCTTCCATGGCAAGTACTTGTGGAACACCCAATCGTTTCATCGCCTGATAGACCGCGATATTGCCTGAAATACCCACCGCGGGAATCAACTGATCTATACTTAGTTTTTCGACGGACAATCTGGTCAATTCACGGAGGTGTATCCGGTGACCAGCTGATCTCAATATCCTGTTCCAAATAAGCCCGATGCAAACATAGGTGTTGACTTGAAGTACTACGACCAGTATGAGCCATTGAGGTTCAGTCCTTTCCAGTACATCAATAAATCGTCGGGCGTCTCCTACATGGAGATAGACAAACACGATGAGCGATATCAGAACGATTACGGACAGGACTAAGGTCATTCTCGGCACTTTCAATATGCCGGGGCCTTCCCTTCCTGTCGATGGCATAGTGCTCATAAAAAATCAAGAGCTTACTAAATCAAAATTAGGGTCTGCCAGGTATATCCTGGATTCAAAATGTGGTTTGCATATACTTAACACTACTTCTGGAAGGATGCGTTTATAAGCCCTAACTTTAGGATATTATCTATGGAAAAACTATTTCCATTCTGGTCTAAAAGCGTCCAAGAAGTATTGGTTGCTGTCAAGTCATCCCCCGAAGGGTTGAGCGCAACGGAAGCAAAGTCACGATCTTCTTCCATACCTCCAGTAAAGTCTGAATTCATCCGGGACCTAAGTTTGTTTGCATCGCAATTTAAAAACCCACTAACACTGCTCCTTGTTTTTGCAGTCGTGCTGTCCATTGTGCTTGGCGAGTACCGGGAGTCAGCACTAATCTTTGGCATCCTGTTTCTTTCGGCCATGTTGAGCTTCATCCAGGAGCGTCGCGCCAGCCGTGCGGCTGAACAACTGCGTAAGATGCTGCAGTCGAAATCCCGGGTACAGCGGGATCATGCTATTGTCGAACTACCGATTGATCAAATCGTACCAGGAGATCTGGTCCTGCTGGAAGCCGGTGCTATGGTACCTGCCGATGCATTGATTCTGGAAGAAGAAGATTTGTATGTCAATGAATCGGCATTGACCGGGGAATCCTATCCCGCGGAGAAAAACGTTGGCATCCTGGACCAAGACACGCCAGTCAGCAAACGGCAGAATACGGTATTCAGAGGTACAAGTATCATCAGTGGTACCGCGAAAGTCATTGCCGTAACCACAGGAAAAAATACGGTCTTGGGTAATATCGAATCAGAACTTGGCGAAATAGACACCGAGACCGCTTTTGAAAAAGGCTTGCGCCGCTTTGGTTACATGCTGATGCGTATCGCCCTGTTGATGGCTGGCATCATCTTACTTGCCAATATCGCGCTGGGTAAAAATCCGCTTGAAAGCGTCTTGTTTGCCCTGGCACTCTCTGTGGGCCTGGCGCCTGAGATGCTTCCGGCGATTGTCACCATTACACTTTCTGCAGGCGCCAGCCGCATGGCAAAGCAGCAGGTCATCGTCAAAAAATTGTCTTCCATCCAAAACCTGGGTTCCATCGATGTCTTATGCTCCGACAAAACCGGTACACTGACCGAAGGCATAGTTCGTATCAAGGCATATATCACACCAGACGAAACCGAGAGTGAACAGCTCCGTCGATTTGCTTATCTAAATGCATTGTATGAATCAGGCTATCCCAATCCAATGGACACGGCTATACGGGAGCAATCCGTCGTAGATGTCACCGGATACACTAAGTTTGATGAAGTGCCCTATGATTTTATTCGCAAAAGACTCAGCATCGTAGTCGCACAAGGCCAACGCCATGTGATGATCACGAAAGGGGCCGTTCAATCCATCCTGGACATCTCTAATCAAGTCAGCCTCTCCAATGGAACTATCGTACCCATGACTTCTTATGCAAATGAACTCGTACGCCTTTATGAGAAATTCAGCGCCCAGGGCTACCGCACGATTGGCATTTGCCATAGAGATGTAACGGACGATCCGGTCATCACCAAAGAAGATGAACAAGAAATGATCTTCGACGGATTTATACTGTTGGAAGATCCGCTTCGTAAAGATGTGTATGAGGTGATAAACCAATTACAATCAAGGCATGTGAGATTGAAAATTCTTACCGGGGACAATACACTTATTGCCCGTAACCTGGCCGCGCAAATTGGGATTTCTGTGGATAAAATAGTGGCCGGTCGGGAACTCACCGCACTTGGTGACGATGCATTGCAAAGGAAAGTAGAAGAAAATGATCTGTTTGCGGAGACCGAACCCTTCCAGAAAGAGCGAATTGTAAGGGCCCTGCAACGCAATGGTCATGTGGTAGGATATATCGGTGACGGGATCAACGACGCACCTGCACTGAAATCCGCAGATGTAGGCGTTTCCGTGCACAACGCGGTTGATGTTGCTAAAGAAACTGCAGATATCATCCTGCTGGAAAAAAATCTGGATGTCATGAATTATGGCATTGTAGAAGGACGAAAGACCTATCAAAACACGCTTAAATACATTTTTATCACCATCAGTGCCAATTTCGGCAATATGTTTAGCCTCGCCGGAGCCTCTGTACTTCTTCCTTTTCTCCCTTTGCTCCCGTCACAGGTATTGCTGACCAATATTCTTAGCGATGCCCCTACCCTGTCCATTGCCTCAGACGAAGTCGATCAAGAAATGCTGGAAAAACCGCGTAAATGGGACATCCGGCTCATTCGAAGATTTATGATTGTCTTTGGTCTCGAGAGTTCCATATTCGATCTGATCACCTTTGGTTTTTTATACTGGGTATGCCATACTACGCAGGACGAATTTCGGACAGGATGGTTTGTGGAGTCCGTGATCACTGAAATTTTGATTTTACTGGTCATTCGGACGCATCGCAGTTGGAATAAAAGCCGCGTAGGCCGGGCATTGCTTTACTCATCGCTTTTATCCATCGGAGTGGTTATCCTCATTCCCTATATCCCCTTGATGCGGCATCTGGGTTTCGAACCCTTACCTTGGTATATTATGACGGCTATCTTGATGATCGCGATGATCTACGGGCTTTTCGCTGAAATCACCAAAAAAATCCTGTTCCGCAAAATGAAGTATTAAAATGCCGTAATGGCTTACTTTTGCGCGTCCAAAAGATGCCCGGTTCGCTATGCAGATTTTTAAATCGTTTACGTTTGACTCCGCTCACTTTCTTCCACATGTTCCTGAGGGCCACAAATGCAAGGCCATCCATGGCCATACGTATCGGATGATTGTCTACATCGAAGGCCCACTGGATCAGGAAATTGGCTGGGTCGCGGATTTTGCGGATATCAAAAAAGCCATCGAACCCATTGTTAAAATGGTCGACCACAAATTACTCAACGAATTGCCCGGCCTTGAAAACCCTACATGTGAGAAAATAGCCATCTGGCTTTGGAATAAAATCAAGGAAAAAATTCCTGCTCTCGTAAAAATTGAGCTTCACGAAACGCCTAATTCAGGGGTGATTTACACAGGAGAATAATTCTTTTGCAATTTAGAAGTTGTCTCAACAAAGTTTCGTCCCCGGTATTTTGACTTACATTTGGTGATGATGAAAGCAAATCAATTCCTATTACTGATCTGCCAGCTGACCTTCGGCATGACTATGATCACCGGCTGCACCAAGCCCACCATTGATTTGTCAAAGGAACTAGAGACCCTGGCTGTTTTACAGAGAGCTGAACAAGCCGCTCATATGGAGGAACAACCTGCAGTCATCGTCAATATGCTTGCAGATACCGTTTGCCAGGTCAAGAATGGGGAGGTCAATTACTACACGAAGGACGAAATGACGGAACGCTTTATCAAGTATTTTGAAAGCGTAGAGTTTATCAAATGGGAAGACAGCCATCCTCCGGTATATACTCTCTCAGCAGATGGTACTATGGCCCAGGTACTTATCCAGAAACATGTGGAAGTCAAACTGGAATCAGACACCGCTTCGAACCGCGAAACGACCGATTTTGCCTGGACAGAATTGTGGAGAAAAATCGATGATCACTGGAAAATGTACTGCGTCACGTCCACTGGAAAAACCGTGAGTTCGCTACCTGAAAACTAGAGGAGAGACTCCTGCTCTTCAGACCATCTGAATTGATGATCAATAGGCATAGTGCTTTCTAAAACCACCACCACCAACGGTCAGCCTTAGATAAGGATTGACGACTGTGCCTGGTGAAGGAATGCCCGTAACCGGTCCATAATCATCCCTCCAGGTATCCACCGGAATGCCTATAGAAGCTCCAAGGTCAAGTCCAAACATCAGACCACCGAATTTGCGACTCTTTTGATTGATGCTCGTGGCGATCAGCTTATTACTCAACGTGAAATCATAGATCAGGTATCCTCTGAAATAGTCTCCTTGCTGTTCCGGATAGACGGGTTGATTACTACTAAAATAAATGGGGGTCTGAGAGGATGTGTTTTCTATACCGACATACATCACACCTCCCCCAAATCCGGCCATAAGGGCCGTAAAAAAACGGGGTTGCTGGAAAAGCACATAGCCTACCTTGGCATACCCACCACCATAGGCAAAACGGACAACGCCTGAGTCGGCTTCCATATCCTGGGTGAGGTTACCAAAACCACCGCCACCGACCAATAATCGATGGATTTCAGCATACCCTTCAAAACCCGTATTGACGGCTGTATTTTCCCAGCTAAAGGAAGGTCCAAAGACAGCACTACTCTGTAGATGACTCACTAAGTCAGACGGATCTACCCAACCCATACCGGTAAAGAAATGACCATACCCCCCACTATAATCCTTCACAGTTTGGGGCACGGCACTTGGAACATTCTGAGCAGCTACAGGCTGGATACTATCCTGGGTCTGTGCGGTGACCTGAGTAGAACAAATCATCACACACAATACACTGTATAGAAAGGATTTCATAAGCATTTGTTTAGTTTTTCAGACGGCACAAAGATAAGGCTTATGGTCATCGCTTAAAAAAGCTGGTGTTAAAATAAATTTAAACCTTAAGCTTAGAATTTTATAAAAGTTGTGCGTTGTAGATCGTTATCAGGTTCTCGTAAAATCGTGAAATACATTCCCGGAGGTAAACCTTCAATTTTAACCGAAGGTGTATTTGCAACCCATGATGTCTGATGCATTACTTCTCCGCCGATGGAATTGTATATCCAAATTTCTCTCCATGAATAAGGCTGTCCCGACATATCAGAGAACGCGACTTCGGTAGTAGCCGGATTAGGGATTGCAGTTGGCAAATTTATATTGCTCTCCAAATCATGTGTAGCAGTGATGGCAGTACTGTCATCATACACCCAGACTTTACCATCATGTGTCGCCATGAAAACACGGTTACCATCCACGGCCAAAGACCCTTGGGATAATCCGTCATTCTGGCCGTTTATGCCATTGTTAAAAGCTTCCCAATGCAACCCATCCGTCGAAGTGTAAATGCCTACCCCCGTAGCCCCATTTGACGTGCCTGAATGCAAAAACATCCGGCCAGAGGTCGTAGTCACAATGCGGGACACTTGCTGACCGGTTTGGATAAGATAATCCGGCAGACCTTGAGCTTCATAGACTACTCCATTCTGGAAGTCTGCAAAGCCCAGCTTGTTTTTCCATCCCAGGATCCACATATCTGCCCCTGTCCAAACCAAATTCTGCTCCTTTGTAAATCCAAGACCAGCAACATTCCCACCCCTGGCCAGTGCAATCATCGGACTGAGTGTGTCATAGATAGAGGAATCACCAGGCTGACAGGCAAAGAGGTCTGCCGGATGCCAATGCAAACCCTGGTCGTCAGAATAAATGACTCCGGCAGTTTCTGTGCCGGCATAAACACGTCCCGAACTATCCACCTGAATACCGAAAATAGCGCCATTGTATATAGATCCATTAAACGTAGGGTAATAACAAGGGTAATCCTCTTGCAGAATGGCGGTCTCATCAATAGCATGAAAACTTGCACCGTCATCATGAGATACATAGACATACGACCACCTTGCTCCCAAATAAATGGTTCCATCAGGGGCGGTGGCGAGACAGTGGCCTCCTAACGCTGGAGTAGCATCTGCTATCACCGTATCCCATCGCACAGATTGCTGATTGAACCGAAATAACCAGGGTTCTGAAGTATCATTTCGGTATATGCCCACAAGGGGCTCACTCCATCGATTATACCCTAAGGCTACAATATTGTTCTGAATACTTGCCGGACGCGGGATTTGCGGCATAGGCATAAACTGGCCCATGGTCTGTGTTGTATTGGCTCGATACACATACCCAAGTTGTTGACCAGTACCCAGCAAAGTGTAGAAAATATCATGATTTGGAGCCACAGTCATCCGGGGATACACACCGGCAGGCAAGCCGGAAGCCCAGAGTGACCAGGATTGCGAAGTTCCTCTTTCAACTATAAGCAAGAAACCTAAAGCAATCAGCGCAATGCCATTCAATATTCGCCTTGTCCACGAAATTCCCATACGGTTTGGATAGATACAAGATATAGTGTTTTCGCTGTGTATCAGTTGGCGTTTCAGATTTAAGCGAATCCTTTTCCTATCTTGCTACTACAAAATAATTGTATGACCTCGACCCGCCAGTTGGCCGCCATCATGTTTACCGACATTGTTGGATTTACGGAAATGATGCAATCGGACGAGCCTAATGCCGTTGTGATCATTAAGAAATACAATACCACACTCAACGAGTTAACAGGTGAATTTAATGGGAAGGTCAATAACTATTATGGGGATGGCAGCCTCTGCACATTTGGTAGTGCCACAGATGCTGTGCGTTGCTCCCTGGCACTGCAGGAAACCCTTAGACAATCGCCAGCTGTTCCATTGCGCATCGGACTCCATATTGGGGAAGTATTGTTTGAAGACGGACAAGCTCTTGGTGATGGCGTAAATATCGCCTCCCGAATCCAATCTCTGGGCATGGCTAATTCTATCCTCTTGTCCGCGGAAATACATGATAAGATCAAAAACAATCCTGCCCTTCCTTCTATTTCGCTTGGATCTTTTACGTTTAAAAATGTTGCCCGCCCTCATGAAGTATATGCATTGACCTTCCCTGGCCTCCACATACCAGCGCAAAAAAACCTAACAGGTAAAGTAAAAGAGAAGACCAACTTCAAACGCAACAGCGTACTTATAGCTCTTTTGGTCGCATTAACTTTTATATCGATCTGGTGGGCAGGCCGAAATCAAAAAAATCAAGCGATCGATACTGATAAGGCCATTGCTGTGCTACCGTTTACAGATATGAGCCGGGCCCAGGATCAGGCCTATCTGAGTGATGGGCTGACGGAAGACATCATTACGCAACTGGCCAAGATCAAACAATTTAATGTGACCTCCCGCACCTCCGCCATGCGGTACAAACATCAGGATAAATCATTAAAAGAAATCGGCAAAGAACTTGGGGCCGAATATATCCTTGAGGGCAGTGTGCAGGTCGCCGGAGACATTGTGCGTATTACCGCGCAGTTGATCCAGACCTCTTCTGACGAACATCTATGGGCCGAAAAATATGACCGCCCGCTTAAGGACATATTCTCCATTCAATCGGATATAGCCACCCAGATCGCCAGGGCCCTGCAGGCCAATCTAAGCCCTGCAGAGCATGAGCAACTTCACAAAAAATACACGGACAACTCAGAGGCGTATCAACTCTACCTTAAGGGAAGGTATTACTGGAATCAACGTGCCCAGGAATCCATTCGCAAGGGAGAGGAATATTTCCTTCAAGCCATAGCGTTGGATTCCAATTATGCACTGGCCTACGCAGGCCTTGGGGATACGTATCTGATGTATGGCGTGTACAGCATGGATCATCCCTCAGCAAGCTTTCCCCTCGCGGAGAAATACGTTCGTAAAGCTATCCAACTAGATCCTCAACTGGCCGAAGCCTATGCCACCCTGATCGATATACACATCCATTACTATTGGAATACTGCCCTTGCGGATTCCTTCTTTGAAAAAACAATCGGACTCAATCCGCTCTATGGCAATGCGCATCATTGGTATGCGGAAGTTTGTGATATCAGAAAAGAATTCGACAAAGCCAATACGCATTCAAAACTTGCTTTAGAACAAGACCCTTACCTGGGCATTTTCAATAGCCAATTAGGGACGAATTATCTGTATGCCGGCAGGTTCAACGAAGCTGAAACGCAATTGTTAAAGACTATTGAATTTGATTCCACTTTTTCAGTGGCCTACTACTATCTGGGGTTGATCTACGCCGATCAGAAACAATACGCGAAGGCCATCTCCGCCATGTCCACGGCCAAAAAGCTTGCGCATGGACGAGACCGTTTCGCTTGTGCATTGGGATGGGTGTATGGCGTGGCCGGAAATCAGAAAGAGGCTGAGGCCATATTTAAGGAATATCAAAACCAGGAAAAATCGAAGTATGTAGCGTCCTATGACCTCGCCATAGCTGCGCTTGGAGCAGGTGATCATCAAAAAGCGTTAGCCTATCTGGAGGAGGCCTACCACGAGCGTGAGCCCTGGATGCCTTTTATTGGAATGAATCCCCTCTTCAAGGCATTACATGATAATCCTGAATTCACCCGGTTGGTACAAAATATAAACCAGGGAGGAAATCCTGCGGACCTTCATAGACTGCCCTCCGAATAATTCAAGGCCCTGCCTGTATTGAACATATCTTCCGGAGACTACCTGACAATAACCCTTCGCCCATCCGTCCATATGACCAAAAACATGAAAGGATCAAGAATAAATAAATATGTTACTTTCATGTCCATGCGCTTTCCACTGCTACTTCTGGTTTCCCTCGTGATGTTTCCCATGACAGCCTCTGCTCAAACAAAGAGCATAAAATTCAATCTGGTCAATGGAGTCAATGGCATTGCCCTGGGAAAAATCAATTGCATCATGCAAGACCGGGAGGGAGCTATGTGGTTTTCAGACCAAACCAACAGGTGTATTACCCGGTATGATGGAAATAGCATGACACGCTACCAAAACAACACAAAGGACACCAACTCCCTGGGAGGGCCTTACCCCGAATGTATAGCGGTCGATTCCAACGGAATCCTGTGGATAGGCTTCTGGGGATATGGCATGGACCGGTTCGATCCCGCCACAAACACCTTTACGCATTATCGGTTTGATGCCAAAAACCCAAACGGCCTCGCCAATGACACGGTGAGTAATATCCTCATCGATCATCTCAACAATGTCTGGATTGGCACCAACCAGGGCCTTCAATTGCTGGATCGTGCTACCGGGACATTCAAACTCTTCAAACACAACCCTGAAGATCCAAAAAGCCTTAGCTATAATTTTGTCAGAGCCTTGTATGAAGATCACCAGGGCACCATCTGGGTAGGCACAGGTTTTATCTGGGAATCGAATGACCGTGGAGGACTAAATAAGCTTGACCGGAACTCAGGCACCTTTGATCGGTACCTCTTTGACCCCAATGATGAGTACAGCCTGAGCAACAATAAAGTGAGGGCTATATTCGAAGACAGCAGAGGTACCTTATGGATAGGCACAGGACGTAATGGACTACACGTCCTTGACAAAAACACCGGAAGAATCATACGGTATCTGAATACTCCTAAAGGAACGGATCAGCTAAACATAGCCTCTGCGAAAGTAAGGGAAGACCACATCACATTTATTACGGAAGACGCTGAAAAATATCTTTGGATTGGCACATTATCGGATGGTGTATACCGATATAATCCCACTTCTAAAATCACCAGTCATTTCTCCAGCCCGGAATCTGTTGAACTAGGCTATATTGATCACACCAGTTGGGCGACGTACGCCGCAAAAAACGCATGGCTCTGGATCAGCACCCAGGAATCGAATTTATATAAAGTGGACATCTATAAAACCACAGTAGACCACGACGGGACTTCGATTTATACTTCCTGTTCCTTCCTGGATCAGGAGAAAGGAGTGCAGTATTTTGGAGGATGGGAAGGATTGAGGCGTAAAGATTTAAAAACAGGCGTTGTCACCTGGTTTAAGAATGAACCCACTAATCCCGCAAGTCTTAGTAATTCATCTGTTTCAAGAATCTATAAAGCACCAGACGGCAGATTATGGTTCGCTACCGATGTAGGGCTCAACCTGTTCAATGAGAAAACTCAAACTTTTACGAGGTACGTAATGAACCAGGATGACACCACGAGTCTTGCCTGGAATTGGGTGTCTGATATGTATACAGACAGTCAATCCAACTTTTGGGTTGGTACCTACGGTGGTGGACTTCATCTGATGGATCAGAAAAAAGGAACCTTTAAACGCTTCCAGCATCATGAAGCGGATACCACCAGTCTTAGCGGGAATGTAGTAACCTCTATTTTAGAAGGTGACGACCACAACCTCTGGATAAGCACCTGGGAGAAGAGTGGTGTCAATAGCCTGGATTTCGCCACTAAAAAATGCAAGCGATATCTGTCTGGGAATTCAATCGTAGCCATCAGAAAAGATAGCAAAGGCGAATTATGGGTAGGCACAGAAAATAGCCTCTACAAATACGACAAAAGCAACGATGCATTTGTGGAATTTACCATCGCCGGTATGCCGGTCAGTTTCACGGGCGTCACTGCCTTTATCATTGACGATCGTGATCATCTCTGGTTTTTCTCAACCACAGGGGTGATACAAATCCAACCGGAAACAGGTCAGTTTGTTGTTTTTGGAAAAGAATCAGGATTCCTCGCCCAAAGCTACCCCTACGCATCGGCTACATTTCAAAGCAACGGAAGCATCACCGTAGGCTCATTTGAAGGCTGCTATTCATTTGACCCGGATCTCATGACACTTCCGAAAGGAAGTCCGAATATCGTGCTCACCGGCCTTCAAATAAATGGCCTGCCCGTAGTTCAAGGGATCGGAAACATTTTATCCGGTGCCATCAATGACGCAAAAGAAATCCATCTCGCTTATGATCAGAATGTTTTCTCTTTGGCCTTCAACGCTATTGATTTTAGCCCCGCTGAAGCTAAACTCTATTTTGCAAAACTGGAACCTTATGATCAGGATTGGAAACCCATAGATCCATCTAACCCTTTGTATTATTTCAATGTTCCTCCGGGCACATATACACTGCTCATCAATGCATTCAATACCCGATACGGCACGCATGTCCAAAAGAAGATAACCATTTATATTTCACAGCCCTGGTGGAAATCATGGTGGGCCTACCTATTATACGCTATCGGGATTTTAACCATGGCCTATATGGTCCACCGGAGTTTACGGGCTCAAGTCATTCGTCAGGAAAGAGAACGCAACCGTGCGCATGAACTAGCCCAGGCTAAAGAAATCGAAAAAGCATATCACGATCTCAAGAACACCCAGGCTCAATTGATTCAGGCAGAAAAAATGGCATCCCTGGGTGAACTTACAGCGGGCATTGCACATGAGATCCAAAACCCACTCAATTTTATTAACAACTTCTCAGAAGTTAGTAGTGAATTGCTACAGGAGATGTCAGAAGAATTGGACATGGGTAATAAGCAAGAGGCCATAAAACTGTCAAATGATGTCAGGCAAAATCTTGAAAAAATCATATACCATGGCAAACGAGCAGATGGCATTGTAAAAGGTATGCTCCAACATAGCCGGGCCAGTAGTGGCGTGAAAGAACCCACTGACATCAACCTCCTCGCCGACGAATATCTCCGACTCGCCTATCATGGGCTCAGGGCTAAAGACAAAACATTTAATGCCACTATAAAAACGGATTTTGATCCTGAGTTGGGTATGGTCAATGTGATACCTCAGGACATAGGGCGTGTACTGCTCAACCTCATAACGAATGCATTTCATGCGGTTTCAACCCCTAAATCCCAAAACTCTTCGGCCCCTGTATCCTCTAAAGGGGACTTACTAAATGATCCCACAATCATCGTATCAACGAGACTCATAAAGTCCCCTCGGTTACTGAGCGGAGTCGAAGTATTAGGGGATTTAGGAGCAAAACAGGATTTAGGGGCAAAAACAGCAGAAATATGCGTCTCCGACAACGGCCCTGGCATCCCGGATGCGCTAAAAGAAAAGATTTTTCAACCCTTCTTTACCACTAAACCTACGGGTCAGGGGACAGGTCTGGGATTATCGCTGAGCTATGACATCATCAAGGCACATGGAGGTGAAATCCATGTGGAAAGCACCGAAGGAAAAGGCACCACGTTCATCATCCACTTGCCTGTCCAATGACAAAAATGGAACTTTCCAAAGCGACTGAATCAGAAATCAGGGAAGTATATCAGACCTACTGGGATGCCTATCTCCGTGGAGACATGGAAACCTTTGGATCCTTTCTGGATGAGCATGTAGTGATCTATGGCACCGCCGTCGGAGAAGTATTTAGTTCTAAGCAGGAAGCGCTTGATTTCTATACCGCTACTGCAGATGAAATGACCGGCAAGGCAGAATTCCGAAACAGAGACATCCGGATACAAGCCTTAGGTGAAGCGTTTGCTATCTACGAGGAGAGCCAGCTATACATCCTGATAGAAGGGACCTGGACCTTTTATGGCTCAGCCCGTCTTTCGGGTATCCTTAAAAAGAAAAATGGAAGCTGGAAGATCATCCATCAGCACGGATCCTTTCCGGATACCCGGACCGAAGAAGGGCAACAGGTCGCCAGCGAAAAAATTAAAGAAGAAAATCTTCAACTCAAGGAAGCTGTATACCGCCGCACAATTGAGTTGGAAAACAAAACCTACGAGCTCGAAATTGAATCCGCACTTGAACGCGTCAGAACGATCGCCATGAGCATGCGCAAACCCGATGATATGCTTTCGGTATGCGAGTCCATCGCCCTTCAACTGGATCGACTTAAGGTAGATCATATACGGAATGTGCAGACTGCGGTGGTCAGTGAAAAGTTACCCGGTTATTATCTAAACTACCAATACTTTTTCCCCTATCAAAAGAGCATCCTTGAAACGGTTGAAATAGATAAGCATCCCAGTGTAAAAGCGATGGTCCATAAAATGCAAGCTTCCCCGGAAGCGTATTTCCCGGCCACGTTCAAAGGCAAGGAATTGGATGAATGGCGGAAATACCGCAAAGAAGACAACCAGTTTCCTGACCCCATCCTGGAAATGTCCGAGGAAGTACATTTTCACTTCTACTCCATCGGGAGAGGTGGATTGGGCATATCCACCTATCGGTCACTCACACCGGAAAGCTTAAACTTGTTTCATCGTTTTCGTAATGTTTTTTTACTGGCCTATCAGCGCTTCAGGGATATTGAACAAGCCGAAATGCAGGCCAGAGAAGCACAGATCGAATTGGCACTCGAACGAGTTCGCGCCAGAACGATGGCCATGCAACACAGCGAGGAATTACAGGATACTTCCCTTTTACTCTTTGAGCAACTCAAAGAATTAGGAGAACCTGCTGAACAATGTACAATAGGCATTATAAAGGAATCAGAGGGAGTGGTGGAGATAAATGCAACGCTTCATGGAAGTAAATTGCGGCAAATTTTCAGGCATAAATTAGATGAGCCATTCGTAATGGCCAAAATGTTCAAAAGTTTTAAGGATCAGCAAAGAACTTTATTACTAGAACTACAAGGAGAAGAATTGCGGATGTACAATGAATACCGGAATACAGTGGTAGGCTCCAATACATTTCCGGTAAAACTGCTTCCAGGCGACCGACGGATAATCCACATCGCTTACTTTTCCAAAGGCTTTCTGGCGTTGTCAACCAATGAGCCACGACCGGCAGAATCGCTTCATCTATTAGAACGGTTTGCCATAGTCTTCGAACAAACCTATACCCGTTTCCTGGACCTGCAAAAAGCCGAAGCCCTGGCAAGAGAGGCCCGCATAGAGTCCTCCCTGGAAAAAGTCCGGAGTGTAGCGATGGGCATGCGTAAACCGGAGGATTTGCTTAATGTATGTGAGCAACTTTATATGGAAAGCCAGGCCCTGGGTTTGACCCATATCCGTAATGCGATAATCAACATTCATAATGATGAACAGCGGACGTTTATCAACTATGACTATTCCCCCGAAATCGGAAAAAGCATCACGCCACTGACTTTTGATATTCACCCGGTCATTGAAAAACAAATTCGCCAGGTACGGAGCGCGGACGATGCCTTTTCTGAAACCTCATTTACCGGAGCTGAACTTGAGGAGTGGAAAGCGTTCAGAAAAAGCAAAGGAGAAAAGGATGATCCACGTATTGAACAACTTTCCGGTCTATACTACTACCTGTATTCGATCGGTACCGGCTCCATTGGTATTTCCACTTTTGAACCGGCACCCCGGGAACATGTAGATATACTAAAAAGGTTCCGCAATGTATTTGCCCTGGCTTACCAACGCTACACGGAAATTCTTTTTGCAGAATCCCAGGCCCGGGAAGCCCAGATCGAAGCAGCCATGGAAAGAGTCAGAAGCAGATCCATGGCTATGCGCAGCAGTGATGAACTATCTGATGTGGTAAAACTTCTATACCAGGAACTGGACAAGCTCAATGCCAACAATGCATCCACCGATATAGAGATCGGATTGCTGGACGAAGAAACCGGCATCGCTGCTGTATGGGCCCATCTGTATCAATCGGACGGCACCATTGCAAAGTTTAATTTTCCGTTGTCCCAACTTGAAGAAACCCGTAGTGAATGGGAAGCCTATAAAAACACCCCCATTGACCAACGCAATACGCTGTTTATTACTAACGAGTTTTCGGGTGCTCGTCTTCAGAATTTGTTTAATGGCATCATCTCCTACCCGGAACTTCAACAAGTATTCGAGCCCCTTATGGAGGCAGGTATTACAAAGTGGGTGACTCATAACGCTTATTTCTCCTATGGTATAGTCACCTTACAGGGCACGGAACCATACCCCCAGGAGACGCTTGACATCCAGAGACGTTTCGCCAGGGTATTTGAACAAACCTACATCCGGTTTCTCGATCTGAAAAAAGCGGAACAGCAGACAGAACAGGCGGTGTTGGATTTTGAACTCCTTAAAGTGGAGAAAAAGCGCGCTGAAGAAGCCTTGTCTGACCTGAAAGAAGCACAGTCCCAATTGATCCAGGCCGAAAAAATGGCCTCCCTCGGTGAACTCACCGCAGGTATTGCTCACGAAATTCAGAACCCCCTCAATTTTGTCAATAACTTCTCAGAGGTCAGTGATGAACTCATGGACGAAATGAAGCATGAATTGGCCACAGGTAACATGAAAGAGGCGATTGATTTGGCTAATGATGTAAAACAAAACCTTGAAAAAATCCTTCAGCATGGCAAACGCGCTGATGCCATCGTGAAAGGCATGCTCCAGCACAGCCGGACGAGCACCGGACAAAAAGAACTTACAGATATCAATGCACTGGCTGATGAATATCTACGCCTGGCGTATCATGGTTTGCGTGCAAAAGACAAGTCCTTCAATGCAACCATGAAAACGGATTTCGATACGTCTATCGGAAAGATAAATGTCATTCCGCAGGATATAGGGCGCGTGCTTCTCAATTTGATCACGAATGCGTTTCATGCGGTCTCTGCCCCTAAATCCCCTAAAGGGGACTTGCCAAATGATCCCACAATCATCGTATCAACGAGACTCATAAAATCCCCTCGGTTACTGAGCGGAGTCGAAGTATTAGGGGATTTAGGCGCAAAACAGGATTTAAGGGCTAATACAGTAGAAATATGCGTCTCCGACAACGGCCCCGGCATCCCTGACGCTATAAAAGACAAAATCTTCCAACCCTTTTTTACCACCAAGCCTACAGGGCAAGGCACTGGCTTGGGCCTTTCGCTGAGCTATGACATCATCAAGGCACATGGAGGTGAATTGAAGTTCGAATCCACTCCTGGTGAAGGCACCACTTTTACTATCCGAATTCCCAACCACGAACCATCCCAAAATTCATAAAACGCTTTATGTTCCTATTACGCAACTGTACTCTGATCCTTTGTTTTCTCATCGCTGTATCCGCTTCAGGCCAGTCCACTAGCGCACAAGATTCGACAATACATTACCTGTCTCAAATGAAGGGCACAGCGCAATCCGACTCGATCTTAGTAAATAAAATAATAGGGCTATTGCGAGACCTGCCTCCTTCCGTATTGGCGGACTCGAAATTTCTCGGGAACATGAATCGGTTGAAAGGCCTATTAAAACCTGACCAGTATTATGCCTTATCTCATATGTTCCTTGAGACCATGTGCCATAAAAGTGAGGCTGGGGAATATGACTACCCCATAGAATATGGACTCAGGGATATTGAAGCTTTAAAACATTACACGTCTCTTCCTCAGTATTATTTGTTACTCAAGACCATGCGGGATATCCGGGTGCCATTCCGCAATAGCCCCAGGATTTATGAAGGGATTGAAACCTTTTCCCGGTTTTCTTCCTACTTCATGCAACGAAAAGATTCTGCCGCGGTATCCATAGCAGACAATGTGATTGCTTCCTGTTATAATGTCCTCGGCTTACAGGAAAGAGCCGTTTACTTTCAACTCAAATCCATTGATTATCTCGACCATTCCAATCCTGAAAGTGATACCAGCTATCTGGGGTATGGTGCCCCTCCCAACATTGGATTTAGTGGAATCCTTAATCGTCAATCCGTTTTGGCGGCATATTATGTTGAAGACCAAAAACCGGAAAAAGCACTGGAGCAACTCCATGCTTTATTTAGGGTAAAAATGAGTACAGAAAATTCCTTTGACGACAGTGAATTTGCCTATGCGTATCTGCAGGCCGCCCGTGCACATGTAATGCTCGCTACAGATAGTGCCGATTTCTACTTCAACAAAGTCATAGAGGCACATAACCAGAAGAAATTGAATATCAATTTTCTGGCGCATTACTATCAGGAAAAATCCTTTAGCTTTTACACCACTGGAAAACTGGATTCTGCGGAAAGCTATATCCTGAAAGCCATACAGATTATTGATGGTGATCAACTTCTGCTCACAAGTACCGCGGGCATACTGACGCCAGCGTATTATTTAGCCCTGGTCCGGGTCAAACAAGGCCGGTACAACGAAGCCATCGCGGTATTGAAACCAGAAATCGAGCAACTGCGTAGCCTCAACCAGAAAAAGCATACCCTTCGGGAAATCAAATCACTCGCTCATGCCTACACCCTTAACCATGATTTCCAAAATGCCACCAGGACCTGGGAAGACTATGATGCGCTACTCTCTGACATGATCACCTCTGAAAAAAAGAGCAGAAGCATCAGCTTTGAGATTGAAAAACGCATGGATGAAAACGAGAAAGAAGTGCAACAACTCGCATCCGAAAACAATTACAATCGCAAAAAACAATATTACTTGCTGGGCATTCTTGGCCTTGTGATTCTACTTGCTCTTGGGCTGTTGACCCGAAACCGCTTCAAGCAAAAAGTGAACAAGGAACTACTTCGAAAAAACAAAGAAATCGAGACGGCACTCAGCCAACTTCAATCCACCCAATCTCAACTCATTCAGGCTGAGAAAATGGCATCCCTTGGTGAGCTCACAGCAGGCATCGCTCATGAAATCCAGAATCCGCTCAACTTTGTCAACAACTTCTCAGAAGTCAGTGAAGAACTCCTGGAGGAGATGAAACAGGAATTGACCAAAGGCAATGGACAACAGGCCATGGATCTTGCTGACAACGTCAAGCAGAACCTTGACAAAATCATCTACCATGGCAAACGTGCTGACGCTATTGTCAAAGGCATGCTCCAGCACAGCCGTAACAGCAATGGACAAAAAGAAGCTACAGACCTCAATGCCCTTGCAGATGAATATCTGAGGCTGGCCTATCATGGGCTGCGCGCCAAGGACAAAACATTCAATGCAACTATAAAATCAGATTTTGATCCTGAGTTGGGACTAGTCAATGTCGTCCCTCAAGACATAGGCAGAGTGCTGCTTAATCTGATCACAAATGCATTTCACGCGGTGTCGGCCCCTAAATCCCTTAAAGGGGACATGGAGTATATCCCTACTGTCCATATAACCACGAAGCTTACTAAGTCCCCTTTAGGGGCTTTAGGGGCAGAGATATCCGTTAGCGACAACGGCCCCGGCATTCCTGACAATATCAAAGACAAAATCTTCCAGCCATTCTTTACGACCAAACCAACTGGTCAGGGTACAGGGCTTGGTTTGTCGTTGAGCTATGACATCATCAAAGCTCACGGTGGGGATATAAAAGTACAGAGCACCGTTGGACAAGGCACTACATTCACGATTCGAATCCCCGTTGCATGAACATCCTAAAGTTTAAAATGGTCCTCTTCTGCACGTTTCTAACGGTAGACATAGCCTACAGCCAGGAAGATGTGTTTAATCAAATCAGATTTTCCCAGGACTCTCTGCTACAACTCATCGAGAAGGAAACAGATGTCACCCGAAAAATTGACCTGATCATGGCCATCTACAAGACCAGGGTGGAAGCCTATCCATTGATGGTGATCGAGGTCGGCCAGAAACTTAATAAATCAGCTCAAAAAACCGGTGACCCGATTACTGAAGCTGTTTCATGGGCCTTTTTTGGTCAAGGCTACAGGCTGTCTGGTAACTATACCAAAGGCCTGGAATGTCATCACAAAGCATTGGAGCTCGCTGAATCCATAGGCAATAAATCTCTCCTGGCCATGTGCCAGAATCAAATAGCACATATCTACAAGGACCGCGAGGAAAATGAAAAAGCGTTACGCTTATATCACACTGCACTTTCTAACGCCAATGCAGGTGCAAATGCCGAAGTCAGAATATGGCCGATAATGAACCTGGGGGCTATACACCTTGCCATGAATAACCTGGACTCTTCGCTTCTATATTCTAAAGAAGCATATGCCCGCTGTGAAGCTGTAAAACTTTTCCGAAACAGACCCTATATCCTCGGCAATATCGCCGGAGCCTACAGCAAACTTGGCATCCCGGATACCGCCATGATGTATTACAAAAAAGCCATCGATTTTGCCATATCCAGCCAATCTCCACGATTTATCAACCAGGTGTACACCTCACTCGCAGAGCATTATCAACGATTCGGTCACCAGGATTCAACGCTTTTTTACGCCAAAAAAGCAATAGCCTTAACCCAAAATACCGTCTTTACCTTTCTAAGTATCAAACCAGCAAAACTGCTCACGGATATATACGAGAAAACCAGTGCGGACAGCACACTGAAGTACCTCAAAATATACCGGACAGCCTACGATAGCCTTTTTAGTTCACAGGCGGAGCAGCAACTTCAAATGATGACCTTTGAAGAAGACCAACGGCAACAAGACCTGGCCAATGCCCAAATCAACTACAAGAACAAAATCAAAATGAACATGATGCTGGGTGGTCTCGGCACCTTCCTACTGATCGTTCTCATCCTGTTTCGAAACAACAAACAAAAACAAAAAGCCAATGCCCTGCTCCACCGGCAAAAGAAAGAAATTGAAAATACCCTCTCGCAACTCAAAGCTACCCAAGCCCAACTCGTACACTCCGAAAAGATGGCCTCCCTCGGCGAACTCACCGCAGGCATAGCCCATGAAATTCAGAACCCCCTCAACTTCGTCAACAACTTTTCTGAGGTCAGTAATGAACTCCTTGATGAGATGAGAAACGAAATGGCTGCTGACAACAAGCAAGAAGTAATTAACATCTCCAATGATGTCAAACAAAATCTCGAAAAAATTCTATTTCACGGCAAACGCGCAGATGCTATTGTCAAAGGCATGCTTCAACATAGCCGAAGTGGTAGTGCCACCAAAGAACCCACAGACCTCAATGCACTGGCGGATGAGTATCTGCGACTGGCCTATCACGGTCTTCGCGCCAAAGACAAATCCTTCAATGCCACATTTACCACTGACTTTGACACCAATCTACCGAAAGTGAATGTCATCCCCCAGGATATTGGACGTGTACTGCTCAATCTGATCACAAATGCGTTTCACGCGGTGTCTGCCCCTAAAGGGGACTTGGATTATATCCCTACTGTACATATAACCACGAAGCTTACTAAGTCCCCTCCAGGGGATTTAGGGGCAAATAGGGCAGAAATCTCCGTCACGGACAACGGTCCAGGCATCCCCGACGCTATCAAAGAAAAAATATTCCAACCCTTCTTTACCACAAAGCCCACGGGCCAGGGGACGGGTCTTGGTCTGTCCCTGAGTTATGATATCATCAAAGCGCATGGTGGTGATATCGTTCTCGATTCGGTGCCCGGAGAATATGCCAGATTTGTAATTACCTTACCAATCCTATAATCAACCCATGAAGAAAATCCTTGTCGTCGATGATGAACGTGATGTCCAGATGCTCTTTGAACAAAAATTCAGAAAAGAGATCCGGGACCAGGAAGTCAATTTTGCCTTTGCTTTTTCGGGCGAAGAAGCCCTCTCCTATTTGTCCAGCCATGACCAGGAAGCCGTACTGATTCTATCAGACATCAATATGCCAGGCATGAGTGGCCTGGACTTGCTCCAACGAATCAAACAGGAATATCATCATCCGCCACCTTTCGTGATGATGATCACAGCATATGGTGATGCCGAAAATTACAATAGCGCCATGCGACTGGGTGCCGATGATTTCCTCACCAAGCCGGTGGAATTTAATGTCCTCAAAGAAAAACTAAAAGCAATCGGATAATGGCCAAGATACTGGTAGTCGATGATGAAGCGGATCTGGAAACCCTGGTCAAGCAAAAGTTCAGGCAGAAAATCCGCGAAAACAAATATGAATTTGTCTTTGCCGCCAATGGCAAACTCGCCCTGGAGAAACTGGATGAATTCCGGGACATCGATGTTGTGCTCAGCGACATCAACATGCCGGAAATGGATGGACTCACTTTACTGACCCGCATTGCGGAACAATCCTCCATGCTCAAGACGATCATCGTTTCCGCTTATGGTGATATGGACAATATCCGCACCGCCATGAACCGGGGGGCCTTTGACTTTGTCACCAAACCCGTCAACTTCGAAGATCTGGATTTGACCATTGAGAAAACCCTCAAACAAGTACAGCAACTCCGTGACACCGTCGAAGCGATCAAAGAGAATAATATCCTTCGCATGTACGTGGATGAAAATGTACTCAAATTCATGTCAAGCCGCGAATTTGAATCTTCCCTTGCTGTCAGTGATATGATCGAGGCCACGGTCGCATTTATTGACATCTGCAGTTTTACCACCATCAGCGAAAATGAATCACCCAATACAGTAGTCAATCTCCTCAACAATTATTTTGATGTGATGGTCAAAGAGATCATCGCTCAAGGGGGCTATGTCGATAAATTCATCGGTGACGCCATCATGGCCGTCTTCCGCGGAGATTTTCACCTGGACAGAGCCATTGATGCGTGCCTTTCTGTTCGAAATAAAGTCAAGGAACTCCCTTCGGTGCACGATCACGTTCATTTCAAACCTCAGGTCTCCATCGGGATTAATAGTGGGGAAATGATCTCCGGAAATATAGGGTCCACCAGCCTCCGCCGTCTCGACTTTACCGTCATTGGGGATACGGTCAATACCGCCGAAAGACTTCAATCCGTAGCCGCTCCCGGCCAGATTGTGATCAACGAGGCAGCGTATCAAAAGGTCAAAGAGTCTTTCCATTGCCAGCCCATTGGAGAATTTACGCTGAAAAACAAGTCCAAACCCGTTATGACCTACGAGGTACTCGATTGAGAAAATCAGTTTTGGCCTAAGTATTTTCAGATATTTGTACCGTTTGCCGGCTTTTCAAGGGAAATCATCTGATGAGAAACGCTCTGATTACAGCACTTTTAATGTGCCTGGCCTCCCTCGGCCATGGACAGGTGATTTATATCAGCTCCTCCACTAATGCAATCTACCGGCTCAATCTGGATGACTGTACCTATACTTTTGTCACCCAGATCAACAGGCAACTCTACGATATCTCCTTCCATCCGGACGGATCTTTTTATGGCATCTCCGGCAATGGCAACTTCTTCGGTATTGACACCTTGACCGGTAATACCAACCTCCTTTTCGATTTCGGAGGCCAAACGTTCAACTCCCTGACCATCGGAGCAGATGGACTGGTATATACTATTGGTGATCAAGGCGAACTCTGGACCTATAATCTCGCGACCGGTGTGGCTACCTATCTCGGAGATATAGGTTTCAGTGCAACCGGAGACCTGGCCTTTTACAAGGGCGTTCTTTATGCTGCTGTCACCGGTGACCGCATCGTCCGTATAGACCTCAATAACCTATCAAACAGTGCCGTAGTAGTCAATGACAATGTCACCGGAAATATTCTGGGTATCGTATCCGACGTGGTGGACTGCACTGAAATCAACTGTTACGCCATCACCAATGGACAATCAGCGATTTACAATATTAATTTCACTACTAACCGTCTGGAACTGGTTTGCCAACTCAATATCACTGTTGGTGGAGGCGCCAGTACAACAGAATTCCTGGGCTCCTCACCTCTTGAAATTGATACCGCTGTATTAGTTCAGCCTAATTGCAAAGATCAAAATGGAGAAGCCGTCATCCTTGCCGCTGGAGGTTTTGGTGCCCTGTCCTATACCCTTGATGGAAATATACCACAGGATACCAACCGATTTACAGCGCTAAATGCAAACGATTACACAGTGTACGTAATGGATCAGAGAGGTTGTATCGATTCCATTTCGTTTTCTTTGACCTCCGCGGAATCACCGGTGATTGATACCGTCATCCTCCAACCCTCCACCTGCGGACAGAACAACGGCTCGATCTCGACAGTGGCTAGCGGTGGCACAGGCCCACTTACCTATTCACTGGACAGCCTGGGCTTTCAGTCGACCGGTATCTTCGGAAGTCTTGGTCCTGCCCGCTATCGCATCTATGTAATAGACAGTGCAGGCTGTATAGTACAGGATGATGCGGTAATAGACTCCCTGGCGGCAGCCTCAATCATCCGGGCAGATATCAGCAACACCACTTGTGGTGATGCCAATGGTGCAATTACCGTTTATTCCGATCAATCTACCGGAATGCTCTATTCGATCGACGGACTCAATTTTCAATCAGACCCTACCTTCGAAAATCTCTTCGCTATATCCTACCCCGTCATCCTGCAGGACACCAATGGATGCAGAGATACCCTGCTGGCAGTCATAGGACCTAGCGGACAACCCACTATTGATACGGTCATCACACAGCCTGAAAATTGCGGAAACCAAAATGGTTCGCTATCCGTAACAGGTTCTGGGGGGATCGGTAACTATCAGTTTTCATTGGATGGGACATCTTATCAATTGTCCCCTGACTTTGTGGGACTGACGGCAGGATCTTACGACGTGTTCGTAATTGACGACGATGGATGCGTTGGATCTTCTACAGCGATGATCAGTTCAACAGCCGGACTAACTATTTTGAACATTGAAACCTTTCCCACCGCTTGTAATGAAGCTTCCGGACAGATTCGTATGGAAATAGAAGGGGGCACGGCCCCGGTGATGATCTCCGTCAATGGGCAGGCACCAACAGAAGACAAACTGTTTACCAGCCTCCCCGCCGGCAACTACCAGATCTTTGCTATTGATGCCTCAGGATGTTCAACGGACACTATAGCCACCCTTCAACAATCAGGATGTCCGATCTATATACCAAATATATTTTCACCTAACGGCGATGGGATCAATGACCTGTTTCAGATCCAGACGTCCGACATCAACCAGGTGACAGTTACGCGCTTTTTCATTTTCGATCGATGGGGCAATGAAGTATACAAGCGCTATGACTTGCCTATTCATTCCTCTGATGGATGGTGGGATGGCACCTTTAAACACTTCACCATGAACCCCGGAGTGTATGCCTACTACCTTGAAGTCGCGTTTGACACCGGCCAAAGAGAAACGTATAAAGGCAATGTTACCTTGATACGATAAAACGGCCACATTTGATCGCTTTCTCCTTGACCTCCATCGATTATGAAAAATGCAACGTACTGCTTTGCTTTCTTGGTGTTACTCCTCGGCAGTTGTAACACGCCCCCAAAAATCTTGCAGACTATCAACGAGCCCTACCGGCCACAGTTTCATTTCACACCACCATCCGGATGGATGAATGATCCCAATGGCCTGGTGTACTTCGATGGAGAATACCATATGTTTTATCAGTATTACCCGGACAGTACGGTATGGGGCCCAATGCATTGGGGCCATGCTGTAAGTAAAGACATGTTGCATTGGCAACACTTACCTGTTGCTCTGTATCCTGACTCTCTTGGAATGATTTTTTCAGGCAGCGCAGTAGTCGACTGGAATAATACCAGCCACTTTGGCCAGAATGGAAACCCACCACTGGTAGCCATCTTCACCCATCACGATAGCAAAGCCGCGGAAGCAGGACGCGATAATTACCAATATCAAAGTCTCGCCTACAGCAATGATCATGGCCGCACCTGGACCAAATACAAACACAATCCGGTCTTGCCCAATACGCATCACTTCAAAGACTTTAGAGATCCAAAGGTCCGTTGGGATGAAACTTATAAAAAATGGATCATGGCCCTCGCTGCCAATGATCATACAGAATTCTGGGCCTCAGCAGATCTGAAAATATGGAATCATCTGAGTGACTTTGGTCACGAATGGGGCGCACATGGCGGCGTATGGGAATGCCCTGATTTTTTCCCTATGCCCGTTGAAGGCACATCTGTCATCAAATGGGTTCTCATTCAAAACATCAATCCAGGAGCACCCAATAGCGGCTCAGGCACCCAATATTTTGTAGGAGATTTTGATGGACAAACCTTTACCCTGGATCCGGGTTTCAAATCTTTGGTAACGCATGGCAATGGTGTATGGCTCGATTATGGCCGGGACAACTATGCCGGAGTGACGTGGTCGGATATATCCCCAAATGATGGACGTCATTTGTTTATAGGTTGGATGTCCAACTGGGATTACGGCCAAAAGGTTCCGACTACAACATGGCGTAGCGCGATGACGATTCCACGCGAATTAACCTTGCAGCATACAGACAGCGGCTACCGGCTATATGCTCTCCCGGTCAAAGAAATTTCTACACTATTCGACGCTACCTACAAACTCACTGAAACGCAGGTCAGTACTTCCCTGGATATCACTAAGGCCATGGGTTGCGACACTATTTTAACGGATCTCGCAATGCATTTTGAACTGCCCGTTAACCCGGATGCCGGATTTGCCATCGTGCTCTCCAATGCCTTGGGTGAGCAATACGCTATGACGTATGACCAGGTTAGAAATGAATTCACCTATGACCGCTCCAAATCAGGCGATGTATCCTTTTCTGATTTATTTGCCAACCATCCGACAAAGGCACCGAGGGAAAACAAACGTCAAACAATTGAGGTTAGACTCATCATGGACGCCACTTCATGCGAAATATTCTGGGATGGTGGCCTATCGGTTGCGACTGAAATCTATTTCCCGAGCCAGCCTTTCAATCAGGTTACCTTACAAGCCATAAATGGCCCTTTAACCCTGAACGCAGCAGAAGGTCATACATATTTACTAAAGTCAAATCATTAAGGAAAGGCCACCCTCAGGTTAAAGTATTTTTCCAATCTCCTCTTTAAAATAAAGAATATCCTTTTTCATCGCGGCCTTGACCTTGGAGGGCAACATCAAAATGCGCCATTGCAGATCAAGAGAAGGTCTGAACAAAACACCACTGATCATCAGGACCATCCATGCCGGAACAATCCACCAGGGCCACCCGGCTACCAGGCTGATGATCAAAAACAACAGGGATAAAAGCGGATAAAGCACCATAGCCGCACCTACCGTGACGGGTGATTTAAATGTATTGGCTTTGATCTTGGAAAAAATAACACTACGACTGACACGCCAGATCCATCCACCAGCCAGCAACCAGATCGTTTTCAAAAGGATCATCAAACCCAGCATCAATCTGTTGGTCAAAATGAGTTTGGGGAAATAAACCCCTGAAGCCACATGTTGCTTTTTGAGCTGTTGCTGGTAGGCATGTACCTTCTCTAACAATCCAGCATAATGCTCATGCGTGTTAACCAGTCTACTGATGCGCACTAGATCCTCGTGAGCACTTCCTTTGGGGCGATCATCCAAAATGCATTGCAGATATACCGAAGCCAGGACATCATAGTGCATATCATACCCTTCATCCGTGACCTGGATGATCAGTGGACTCATAGCCTCACTCAACGTTTCCGTAAATTGATCAATAGCATCCCGATCTTCACGAGTTGCCTGGATAGTATTAAATGGGGGGCCAAATCGTATGACTACATCTGTCCCTGGCAAACGTGGTTCGGTAAAGTTGACGCCCACGGGAAGAATAGGCAGTGGGACACCCGGCTTCAGAAATGGCAGCGTCCCAAATGCAAGATGCGCTGTACCACGCTGTATAGGACGCATGCGCTTCTCCAGGGTAGTTTTTGCTTCAGGAAAAATCAACACCGCATCTCCTCCTGCCAATTTCCGGTAGGTCAGTTCAAAACTGGAAGCATTCTTCCGGAGATTGGAAATACCATCTTTCTTTCTATAGATCGGAATCTGATTGGTCCAGTCAAACAGCCAGCCGAATTTAGGATGAAACATATCCCCACGAACCAGGTAGTGCAACGGTCTGCCCAATACGGTACCCATAATACTGGCCTCCAGAAAAGCACTGGGGTGATTACTCGCTACAATTAATGGCCCTTTCCGGGGGATATTTTCGATGCCATAAACGATCGTTTTCCGAAAATACATTCGAAGAAAAATCGTCGCCCACACTCTGATGATCTGATAAACCATAAAGAAATCCGAACTTGCTGCCCAGCCCGCAAAGATATGGCAAACAAATTACTGGTTGTGATCGGCGGCCCCACAGGTGTGGGCAAGACAGATACGGCTATTCAGCTGGCCCGGCATTACCATTCGGAGATTATCATCGCGGATTCCAGACAGGTCTATAAAGAACTTCGTATAGGCGTTGGCAGGCCCAGCAGTAAACAATTGCAAGCCGTCCCACATCATTTACTGGGATATACTAGCATTCATCAACCCTATTCCGTAGCTAGATATGTCGATGATGTCTTGCATTTACTACAGGATCTTTTTGAAAAACACCATATCATCTTCCTGACCGGAGGCACCGGGCTGTATGTACGTGCCATCATGGAAGGCCTTGATTCCATCCCCGAAATACCAGAAGAAATCACAGATAAATGGACGGCCCTTTGGAAGTCAGCAGGCACTCCTGGACTGACAGAAAAACTGGAATCACTGGATCCTGAATACGCCTCAGTCGTGGACCGTGCCAACCCCAGAAGACTCATCAGGGCACTGGCCGTCTCGGAATACACCGGGCTCCCCTACAGTTCCTTCCGCAAAGGAGTGCCTGTAGTCCGCCCCTTTGACATACTGCCCCTGGTACTCGAACTCCCAAGGGACGAACTATATTCCCGTATCAACAAACGGGTGGAAGACATGTTGGCAGAAGGTTGGTTGGACGAAGCCAAAACCCTTCATCCATTTAAGGACTTCAACGCTCTCCAGACTGTTGGTTACACCGAACTTTTCGCTTTCATTGAAGGACAAATATCCTGGCCGGAATGCCTCCATGCCATTCAACAATCAACGCGCCGATATGCAAAGCGTCAATTGACCTGGTGGCGCAATCAAGGGGCATGGAAAGCGTTTCACCCGCAAGCTATACATGACTTAATCAAAACTATTGATGAAAAATTAGTTTCAAATTAATCCTTCCGAAACGCTTCATGGTTAACGGTTTATCTATTGCTAATCCTTGATCCTCCCCTGGTCCACCAATGAGCCATAATGGCCGCCGCAGATGCCACATTGAGACTCTCAGCACCCCGACCCGATGAGCCAGGAATGGAAAATACCTCTTTGACCAGGTGACTCATCGAATCAGAGACCCCAAGTGATTCATTGCCCAGCACAAAAACTCCTGCTTCAGGAGGCTGAGTATCATCAATACTCCTGCCCTCCATATCACAAGCATAGAGATTAATATCAGCCATCGCTGCTAGTTGCTCCCCGCTAAGCTCACAAGACCTAACCCTTAACGCACTGCCCATGGACGATTGTAAGACCTTGTGATTATAGACATCCACGCAATCGGGCGAAAGAACCACAGCATCGATACCAAACCAATCCGCAATCCGAAGGATGGTCCCAAGGTTGCCAGGATCCCGGATGGCATCCAGATAAAATATCCGCATCCCATGGAGATGTTCTGGCAAATGATATGCGGGAGGCAAATAACATACAGCAAGTACGCCTGGTGGTGTTGACATCTGGGACAACTGATGCATCTGCTGCGGGGCAAGCTGATGAAGGCGTTCCGGATCCCAGTTTTTTTCCAGTACAGATTGATAGTCAGGATTTGAAATATATACGTCTTCTACGATGGATGGCCGTTCCGTGATCAACTCTTTCGTGATTTTGAGGCCCTCAACTATGAATTTATCATACTTTAGCCTGAACTTTTTATGTTGAAGGGATTGTATGAGTTTGATCCGTGCTTTGGATAATGGCTCCATGATGACAGTTTGGCGGTCAGGACATCCCGGGCGCCTGATCCGGTTGCTTACCGGATGCGCAGTTTCCCTTCTGCTCCTTTCCGCATGCAATAGTAAAAAATATCTCAGGGATGACCAGTCCTTTCTGCTGAGCAACAAGATCAAGCTACATTCTGACTACCCCATCCACAATAAGTCAGAATTGAATGAAAACCTCCTCACCCTGTTCCGTCAAACCCAGACCAAGTATTCACTTGTCTTTCCCAGGCACGTGTATTACTACAAATACCAGGAAAAACTGCTGAAGAAACCGGATAAGAAGAAATGGGACGAAGAGCGGATCATTAAAAACAGACCCGTCATCTTTGACTCCCTCAAGGTCAATCAGACCGAAGACGATATCCGCAAATACATGGGGCTTCGGGGTTATCGGTCAGCAGTGGTGTCCTCTAAGATCAAAACCGCCAATAAAGAAACCTCTGTCAAATATGATGTTGACGCAGGTCCTCGTCTGCAAGTCGATACGATCATCATCGTAGCTAAAGACAGCACCCTCCAATCCCTGGTGGATGCTTCACTTGAAGATTCTAGAATCCCTCCGGAAAGCCCCCTTGATGTCTTGCTCTACAATGAAGAGAAACTCCGGCTCGTCAGGCTCCTCCAGAATCAAGGCTATGCCACGTTCGATGAAAGCTTTATCTCCAATCTAGAAGTAGATACAAGCGGCGGTCGTACCAAAGCCATCATGCGCCTCCTCAACCCCTCTGACAGCACCTTGCATCAGAAATATGTGGTAGGCTCGATCAAGGTTTTTCCGGATTATGACATCGTCTCGGATTCACACTACCACGACACCCTGGTCAACAATATTCATTATTTTCTACCGGATACAACGGTATTCACCCTCAAGACAGATATTTTCGATCGGTTAGTTTATTTAAAACCCGGAGCCTATACCAATAGGGACAACCTCGATCGCACCATCCGTAATCTCGGCCGACTGGAAATCATAAAGTTTGTGGGACCCAGTGGACTCCTTGACTCCACCAACACAGGCACGCCATCCATTGACTACCTGTTCAGACTGACGCGCAACAAGAAGATCAATTTCGACCTCAACGGAGAGCTTACGTATTCCAATATCGCCTCCCAGCAGCGCAGATCCCTTTTTGGAACTCAATTCAGTACCAACTATAGGGATCGAAATGTTTTTGGCAACGCTGAGGTGCTGAATGTAAATCTGGAGTTAGGATTTGAATTCAATTTCTTTAACCGTCAAAGTTCAGAAGATTACGGGCTGCTCAATAGCCTCAATGCCGGAGCTGGAGGTGATTTGTCCTTCCGTCGCTTTATGGATCCGCTGGGCATCTATCATATGATCGGCCATGCCAACAAGCCTGATCATAAGCCTTTAGTGGGTGGACGACTGCACCGATGGTTTATGGAAGATGCCACTAGCCGCTTAAGCCTGGGATTCAACTATGTAGTCATCTCCGATCTTTATGACTATTACAACCTCAATGCCAACCTCAATTACGACATCCAGCCTGATCCTTTCAAAAAACTAACGATTACTCGTATCGGATTTGATCTCTTTGTACCTACCGCCAAACCTGCATACCAGGAAATTCTGGACAACAACAAGTTTCTTGCGGAAAGTTTTGGTAACCAGCTCTATACCGGATTCCTGTTTCGGAACTACCTCTATGAAGTCAACTCCAAAATAAAAGCCCGTGCCGGTTACTTCAGGGTGCTTCATAGTATAGAACTTTCGGGTCTGGAAATGTTTGCGATCAACCAGGCTTTCAACGCTATCAATAACAACACGCATAAAATCGTCCTCAATCCAAACGCGCCACCGGAGGATCAGGTAGAGTTCTCCCAATTTGCCAAAGGTGAAATTGATGTCAGGTATTTTCGCGACTTATCGCCAAAAGTCAAATTTGGTATAAAAATTAATACCGGGATTGCCTCCCCATATGGCCCATACACCAAACAAGTTCCCTATCCAAAGCAATTCTACGTTGGAGGGGCATTAAGTAATAGGGCATGGCAAATCCGTGAATTAGGACCAGGAGGCTATGAAGACACCACCGAAATCGATCCAAATCTTCCTTTTTATCAGACAGGTGATTTTAAAATCGACATTTCGGCAGAACTGCGCTTCAAACTATTTTGGTATTTCGATGGTGTGCTGTTTATGGATGCGGCCAACGTGTGGACGCTCAAATATGATCCAGAGAGACCCGAAGCCGATATTTCACACACCTTCCTCAATGAATTTGGAATCGGGTACGGCTATGGTATCCGGTTAGATCTGGATTTTTTCATACTCCGTCTTGATCTTGGATACAAGCTACACAACCCCTACCCTGTCCTTCCCTCTGGCGAAACAGAGAAGTCGAGATGGCTGATAGATGAACTTCGAAAATTTCCCGGTGGGGCGGAACCCCAGATCGCCGTAGGTCTGCCTTTCTGAACTCTTATGATATCAGACGTCCTTTCTCCCATAGACACTGCAAATCGGACAAGAGGATCTCATGTGGCCCCTGGCAGGACAATACTCCCTGCCGAAATAGATGATCTGCAGATGTAACTTATTCCAGGTCTCCTCCGGAAACAACGCCTTAAGATCCGCTTCTGTCTTTTCCACATTCTTACCATCGCTCAATCCCCAACGATAAGCCAATCTATGGATATGGGTATCCACCGGAAAGGCAGGCACATCAAATGCCTGCGCCATGACCACCGATGCGGTCTTGTGCCCCACGCCAGGCAAGGCCTCCAAAGCAGAAAATGTATCAGGCACTCGTCCACCATATTGCTCCACCAGGATCCTGGACATCTCATGAATATTCCTGGACTTGGCAGGAGAAAGACCGCAAGGCTTGATGATCTCGCGTATGACCTCAACATCCAACCTGGCCATTGCCCGTGGATTATCCGCTTTCTCAAAAAGGAAAGGAGTGACCTGGTTGACTTTGACATCCGTGCATCGTGCAGAAAGTATCACGGCCACAAGGAGTGTATACGGATCTTTATGCTCCAACGGAACCGGCACCTTAGGATACAGACGATCAAGGATCCTGGCAATAGCTTTGGCCTTCTCTTTTTTAGAAATACGCATCTCTCCTATTCCTATAAATCCGTTAAAAAGGCCATCGTATCCACACCATCAGCATACTGATCCAGCCTCGGCTCCTGGCTCTGCCCAAAAGGCACGTGCTCCCAACCCACAACAGGCGAACTACTTACTACACACTGGATATCCTGACGCTGTTGCAGGAGTGAAGCATACAACACTTCCGGTTCATCATAATAGCTGTAATGTAAACAACCAATACGTGAAGCAATGGACTCATCTTCTTTTAGTATGATCGAACCCAGATGAATATGTGGCACATTGTTGATGATAAAGATGGCCGCATTATACTCAAGATTATGTCCGTATTTATTGTGGTGTTTAAGATCATCCCAATCTGCCAGCGCTTCATGCCATATCGAAAAATCGTATCCACGTGGCACCCACAACTTAGACACATTTCTACACCCCATACCAAAAAACAAAAAGACATCCTTCGCCAACAGCTTCAGATCAGCAACGGTTTCCTTCCCGCTAAGTATGGCCACACCATTTCTATTGCGACGAAGTATATGTGGATATTTAGAAAAATAATATTCAAAATATCGGGCACTATTGTTACTCCCTGTTGCGATGACGGCATCAAATCCATCCAGACGTTCTGTATAGCTTATAGATGCTGAAAGTTGTGGAAAGAGCCTGATCCATTGATCGGTCAACCACGGCAGCAGACAGGAATCCTTGTCACTAAGTTTAATCAAAGCTCGATGGCCGCTGGCCAACACACAAAGCAAATCATGAAACCCTACAAGAGGCAGATTACCCGCCATAATGATACCGACAGACTTGGGCGCTGTGGCAGGTGCGGCATATGAAGTAAGCCATTCCTTCCACTTAAGAGGATCCAGAAATTGAGTGATTATAGCTTGAATCGCCTGCGTTGTAAATGCTGGAATAAACCATGGATTAGCGGCTCTTGCCTGGGCGCTTGCTTCACTGATCTCATCAGGATACGCAAGGAGGAAATCCCTGAGTTGCCCCACTGATCGTATAAGTTGATCCCGCTCTGTCATTGCCCGGACGTTTCTTTACGCTGTGCGACATAAGCTCTCCACTTATGCAATAACTGGGTCATGTCCTCAGGGAGTTCAGAATCGAAAAACATGCGCTTTCCGGTCACAGGATGTTCAAACCCCAGGGTCCGGGCATGCAGAGCCTGCCTGGGACAAATGGCAAAGCAATTGTCCACAAACTGTTTGTATTTGGTAAAGACAGTCCCTTTGACAATCGTATCTCCTCCATATCGGTCATCACTGAATACAGGGTGTCCGATATACTTCATATGTACTCTGATCTGATGGGTCCGGCCCGTCTCCAGCACACATTTGACCAGACTGACATAATAAAGGTCTTCCAGCACTTCATAATGCGTAGTGGATTCTTTTCCTCCTTCCCCATCTTCAAACACCGTCATCAATTGTCTGAAACGCGGATCGCGGCCAAGATTACCTTCAATGGTGCCTTCAGCAGGCTCAGGAGTCCCCCATACAACCGCATTATACGCTCTGGTAATCGTATGATCAAAAAACTGCCTGGCCAGGTGAGTCATAGCATAATCGTTTTTAGCAATCAACACCAAACCCGAAGTATCCTTATCAATCCTATGCACTAATCCTGGACGATCTGGTGAATTCCCGGGCAAGACAGGCATCGAAGCTTGCTGCATATGCCATGCTAAGGCATTGACCAGAGTGCCTCGTTCATGGCCTACACCGGGATGAACGACCAGGCCGGCAGGCTTATGGATGACCATAAGATCATCATCCTCATACCGGATATCCAATGGAATATCCTCTGGGATGACCGACTCACCAATATTCGGCGGCTTGGGCAGGAGTATGGTAATGGTTTGCCCAGGCTTGAGTTTATGGTTAGGTCGAATGGCCTCCCCATCTATACGTACAGCTCCGGCCCGGATTCCATTCTGGATTTTATTCCTCGAGATACCCTCAAGCTTGATCTGGATATACTTGTCCACACGGACAGGGATCAGCCCGGCAGGCGCCAGGAATCGGTGATGCTCATATAAGCCCTCTTCACCATCGGGTTCTTGTTCCTGCTCTTTCAACATCAATTATATTTCTAAAACAAATAACTCACCCCCATCGAAATCTTCAGCCACTTACACGCAGATGTATGGGTTTGAAAATAACTAATCGGATAGTCCGTAGTACCTGCACTTTCCTCATCAAGGGTCATATAGGTAACACTTGGATTGGCGACAAACCCAACCCTCAGATCACCTCGCACATACCAGATGTTGGGTACGATATGAATACCCAGGTCGATCCCATAAGAAAGCACATTATTGGTCATGACCTTAGTTTTGTCCAGGATCTCATATTCCTCGGTGTCTCTGATTTTCTCCGTAGTCTTAAACCAAGCCATGCCTACCCTGCCTTGCAGATAGGGTTGCAACAACCAGTTAATCTCCGGATAAAACCCGGCTGTAAATCCTGCTTCAATCCGACTGGTCTTAGCCTTATTCTTCACCTCAGTCACAAGATCAGGGTCATACATAATATACTCCAGCGAATACGCACTCAAAACAGCTTCACTGAAATAGGCCCCCGCGAGAAATGGCCGGTTGTACTGGAGCCGGTACTGAAACTCAAACTGATATCCCCAATCATCCGGACTCATAAAGACATCTCCCGGAGGCTGAGGCAACATATAATTTCCATGGACACTCACGATCCACCTCGGTAATGCTTCAATGATATACTGAGCACGTCCGCCAGTAGGTAAAAGCAACCCAATGCTTATCAAAATGACCCTGAAAATTCGAACGTTCATTCGGGGTTCAGATTATACCCATTAATTCAACTGAGCTATACTCTTCAGCAACTGCTCAATCTTGGATTCACCATCCGCTTTCTTTTGTCGCTCCCGCTCCACCACCTCAGCATTCGCGTTAGCCACGAACTTTTCATTACTCAACTTCTTATCGACACTGGACACAAACCCACGATAATATTCCAATTCCTCATGCATGCGTTTCAACTCTGCTTCCTTGTCCACTTCAATATTCAATGCCGCATAGTATTGATATTTTCCGGCAAGAAAAGTTACCCCTGTACCCAAGCCTTCAGCACAAGTGGCATTGGCCAACTTATGCACCACCATTTCAGCCCCTGGCGTAGACCAAAGAGTGACCAATTCAGGCTCTGAGGGAAACACAAGAACCATACTTTCCTTTGGTGACAATTGATATTGATTACGCAGTTCCAGAACTGCGGACTTGACCGTCAAGATATGTTCCATGACCTGCAACACCTCTTTGTCAACTTCACCAGCTTCGGCAGTGACCCTCGACATCATGCAATCTTCGCCAACAGCTCGCGACTTGAGTTGGTGCCAGATTTCCTCAGTGATGAATGGCATAAACGGATGCAGCAACTTGCAGATGTCCTCAAACAAATCAAGTGTCGCGTTATAACTCCCGGCATCTGATGCTTCGCCATAGGCGGGCTTGATTACTTCCAGGAACACACTACAGAAATCATCCCAAACAAAGGAATACAATGCCGTCACGCCTTCTGACAATCGGTATTGCTGGTAATTTCGTCGGAGTTCATGATCCACTTCGTTCAACCTGGATCGCATCCATCGAATGGCTAATGCCCGTCCTTCATCCTGGGTCCGTGTTGCATCCACTTGCCATGATTTGACCAGGCGCAAGGCATTCCAGACTTTATTACAAAAGTTACGACCCAGCTCACACAATTTTTCATCAAAAAGAATATCTCCACCTGCCGGAGCTGAAGCCATAATCCCATACCGAACCCCATCCGCTCCAAACTGATCTATCAACCCCAATGCATCCGGACTATTTCCCAACTGCTTGCTCATCTTGCGACGCAATTTGTCGCGCACCATACCGGTAAAGTACACGGTATGAAATGGCTTCTCCCCTTTCCACTCGTAGCCCGCCATGATCATGCGCGCCACCCACAAAAAGATGATATCCCAACCCGTCACCAACACACTGGTAGGGTAATAATAATCGAGTTCGCGTTGGTCCCTCCAACCATCAAATACACTGATCGGCCACAACCAGGACGAAAACCAGGTATCCAACACATCTTCATCCTGCACCAGATGCGTAGCATCCAGATCCTGTCGACCCGTTATCCGTTTTGCTTCCGCGAGCGCCTCGTTCACATTTTCACCCACAAACACCTGCTCCTGTCCATGCCCGGCCAGGTACCAGGCAGGAATCTGATGCCCCCACCACAACTGACGAGAGATGCACCAATCGCGGATATTTTCCATCCAATGCCGATAGGTATTCTTTAGGTTGTCCGGATAGAACCTCACCTCATCCTCCATGACGGCTCGTAACGCAGGATCCGCAATGGCCTTCATATCCACAAACCACTGCAACGAAAGCCTTGGCTCCACGACAACCCTCGTTCGTTCAGAGCGACCCACATTATGAATCAACTCTTCAGTGCCGGTCAGATGCCCGGCTTCAAGCAATGCTTCATACATCGCTTTCCTGGCTACATCACGATCCAACCCCACAAAAAGTTGGGCCTCCGCGCTCATGGTTCCATCAGGATTAAGCACATCAATGACCTCAAGTCCATGCCGCAAACCGATTTCATAATCATTGACGTCATGCGCCGGTGTCACCTTCAATGCACCAGTACCAAAAGCACGATCAACATACCCATCGCGTATGACTGGAATTTCCCGATGGATCAAAGGAACAATAGCTTTCTTGCCTTCAAGGTGAGCATACCGCTCATCATCGGGATGAACTGCAATTGCTGTATCACCAAGAATGGTTTCAGGCCGGGTGGTGGCTATAGTGATCCACTCATCCGTGGTACCGGCAATCTTATATCTTACTTTGTAGAGTACGGTTTTTTCTTCTTCATACAGTACCTCCTCATTGGACAATACCGTTTGCGCGGATGGATCCCAATTGACCATGCGCTTGCCACGATAGAGCTTTCCCTTTTTGTACAAATCCACAAAAACCTTGATGACCGCATCTGACCGGACTTCATCCATCGTAAATGCAGTACGGTCCCAATCACAGGATGCACCCAGTTTCTTTAGCTGATGGAGGATGATGCCCCCATATTTTTCCTTCCACTCCCAGGCATACTTGAGAAACTCCTCTCGGGTCAGATCCGATTTTCGAATCCCCTTTTCCCGGAGCATATTGACCACTTTAGCTTCTGTGGCAATGGAAGCGTGGTCCGTCCCAGGCACCCAACATGCGTTCTTCCCTTCCTGCCTGGCCCGCCGGATCAAGGTATCCTGGATCGTATTGTTGAGGATATGGCCCATATGTAATTGACCGGTCACATTGGGCGGTGGGATGACTATACTAAAGGCTTCCCGCTCATCGGGCTCCGAATGAAAATGCCCCGAATCCATCCAATGCTTATACCATCGATCCTCAATATCTCCGGGGTTAAACCGCTTCGACAACTCTTCCATTTCTTGCTGTATTCGATCTGTTCGTAAACGGCAAAGATAAGCCCTCAAACCTGTTATTGGTGAGGCAAAAAGCCGGCTTTACCCTTGGATATGGGCTACCTTGAGGCTATTCGTGAAAAGGTTGCCTGGGCACCCAATCAAGATCAGGCTTAAAAAAGGAGTACAACCTCGGCACGAGGGCATTAAAAAGCCGGTTCGGTGCCCTCATATAGGACCACATTGGCACGCCCTCAGCCCCAACCGAACTTTTTATCTCTGTAGCCGTCCTGGAAAGTTGCAATTGCTTAAACCCTCTCTGTGCCGCCAGATCGATCATTGACAAAAGCATATTGAGGTACAATTTGTAGGTGTGATTCACCTCCGGATCATAACCCAGGAAATGGGCATCCAGGACCTCTCCATCTTCCAATACGGTAAAAAAGGAAATCAATTCTCCTTTATCCTTATAAATCCATAACCTGAATGCATCCCCTAACTCCCGTTTGAGCGCAGTAAAGTATCCGGGTGACAGGATAAAAAGATTAAAACCCGCATCCTCCACTACTTTCAGGTATAACTGGTGCAGCTGAACTTCGATAGCAGCAATCTCACTTGCATTCAGTTCAACCCGCTCAATCTCGCGCGCCACTTGCAGCGCTTTTTGCGCACGTATCCGGTATTTGGATTTGAGCGCGACCAGATATCCATTGAGATTTAGCCATTGGTCGGAGATCCTCATGATCATGCTGGGCTGCGTATCGATCGGATGGTACATCTTGCAGTACGATGAATCCGGCAGGTCTTTGAAAATATCGTAATAAAAATCCTTGACAAAGACTAAATGAATGGACCTAAAAGCATGCAAAGTGAGTAACCAGTCTATCGTCCTCATCATCAGCAGTGTCCGTGTCCGGGCAGGAATAAAAGGCTGAAAACAAAATCCATAATCACCGGTGACCAATGTATTGCCAAGGCATAACACCTTAAGATTGATCAATGAAGCGGCCTTATAGCGTAATCGTTGACGCCAGCTTCCATTCGCATGATTTTTTAGACTTTCCCCGGGATTGAAATCCTTGATTTGAAAACAAAGAATACCCGCCAACTGATCTCCCTGCTGGAGCCGAACATACCAAAACTGCATTTTTTCAGGAGGCGAAGATTCCAGTGCGGAATGATAGGCTTTGGATTGAAAAAGGCTGTCACATCCCATGGCGGTAAACATGGGATGCTGGCAGGAATCAAATAAGTATGCCTGATAAGACAGCCCCTCTATCTGGAAGGATAATTCGCCATGTATGGCGGATGTGGATGTGACGGACTGCATGAACTGCCTCTTAACAAATGTAATTCCCTTTTGTTAGGCCACAGGCAAAATATCCCATTCCACATGAAAAATAAGACCCAGGAAAGCATTGGCCAACCTAAAAACCCATCACGCGCCTAGCCTCAGGCATATACGGGCATCACTTTTCCTCAGCGATCCGAATCATCGTATCCTCAACATGATGCACCAACTCCGTAAAATGCTTGTCCCGCTTGGTACTGTAATCCCGGCGCAACGGCAGATCAATGTCGATATGCTCAATGATGAGTGAAGGAGGTGACTTCATGATATAGATGTCATCAGCGAGATAGACCGCCTCACTGATGTCATGAGTCACAAAAATGATCGTGGAACTGAACCGATGCCACAGATCCACAAGCAATTCCTGCATCTGAATCCGGGTCTTGATATCCAAAGCGCCGAAAGGCTCATCCATCAGGATGATCTCGGGATTGGCAATGATACTCCTGGCAATAGCCACGCGCTGCAACTGCCCTCCGGAAAGTGCAGGATACTGGGCATATTTCTTTTCATGACCCGCCAAACCAACCAGTTCAATGAGCTCCATAGCCCTGGCATAGCGTTCTTTCTTATCCACACCCTGGTATTCCAGGGCAAGTGCAACATTGTCCAGCACCGTCATCCAGGGCATGGATGAATATTGCTGGAACACCATACTGACACGCTGCTTATCCGTGACCGGCTGCCCTTTGATCAGCACTTCACCTTCGGTAGGTTGTTGCAATCCAGCGATATAGCGTAGCAAGGTGGACTTACCACTGCCTGACATCCCGAGTAATACCACAAACTGGCCTTGATCCGGCTTATCCTCAATGAGCATGTTGAGCCCTTTGATGATCCACGTCTGGCCACCGTCATAAGACTGCCCGATATTCTTAAGCTCGATAATATTGGCTCTCGCAGGAGAATCCGTAAAACTTACACTCATTTCGTGGCCATTTTACGGGTGACGAGTTGCAATGCCTGCTGATCAGTCCGCTCCTTATACCAACTCCAGGCCTTGAAAAGCAGAATAAGGACAAAGATGATATGAATGACATTGACGCTGTCACCAAAAACATAACCCAATGGCCTAAAGTCGCCGATAAATCCGGTAAACTCCTGGATCATCAGGATTAGATAAATCCCGAGCGAAATCCAACCCAGCGCCGTGAAGATATAGTCGATGACTACACTTACGATTCCAGGTTGCTCCAGTTTGGATGACTTGATGGATTCACGGGCCTGGTATTTGTGAGGAAACAACTGCCGGTCAAGCCTTACAAAAATCTTGTCCTGAATTACCCCAATGGCCATGATGATAATCAGCAAAGCAAAAATCTTGTCTGATCGTACTTGTCGCTGGCCTACATTGTATATCAGCGTACCAATCCCACCCTGGTTACTATTGATGGACTCCGCAACAATAATATACGTCCAGGAAATGGCTGTCAGTACGCGAATGTCATCAGACAACCTGGATACAACACTCGGAAAATATACCGTCTTCAGGACCTGCCAGTCTGTAGCCCCGAGGGTATGAACGGTTTTGAGATAAACATCATCTACTTCGTCAATACGCTGGATCATGACTGGCAACATATAAATGATAATACCAAAGGCCAGGAAATGTACCTTCATATCCGTCTCTATCCCAAACCACACGATAAACAATAAGGTCACCGCGGTAAGTGGTATATACCTAAGCGCATCTACCTGGCGTTGAAAACCCCAGCGGGCATACTTAAATAACCCAATAAAAAAACCAATAGGTATAGTAATAAGAATAGCCTCCAGGTATCCGGACAAGTTGAGCCCGATACTGAAGCCCATATTACGGATCAAACTATTTTCATGCAACAATTCAGGGAATGCCCATAATACACTCACTGGTGAGGGCAATACCACAGGACGAAGAATTGGAGTGGCTCCTGAAGTCAGTGATACCCATACCAGGAGTACGAATCCTATCCCCAACAACCCAAAAATTAATTTCTGGGAGGCTGTTCCTTCATCTGCGCCACCAAGTAGCTTCATCCGTTCAGTATTGGTAAAACCACTTCCTGTTAATCAGCAATTAACTGAAAATCTGTGCGGCGGTTCTTGGCTTTACAAGCTTCATTCTGATTTTGCTCACATCCCGGTACTGGGTGATCTGGTCCATTCCCAATGATCACAAAACGGTTTTTGTCAATACGATATTGACTGGACAAGTAATCCGCTACAGCCTGCGCACGCTTTCTGGATAATTCCATATTACTGGTCTTTGAACCCACATTATCGGTATTCCCTTCAATACGTACCCTTGAGTTGGCAAATGATTTTGCTACATCAGCAAACTGCAAGTCGATGATGGTCTTTGCATTTTCATCCAACTGATATTTACCGGAAGCGAATGTGATACTGACGGGCTTACTGGCCAGAGCAGGAGCTGTTTTAGCCGCCGCTGTAGGGGCTGTAAAGGTTTTACTGGCTTCGGCAGCATACGATGGACCGGTCAGATTTGCACTTGCCGCCTGCACAGATCCTGTAAAAATCGAGCCACGCCAGGCAGGAGCTTCTTTTTCAGCATCGCCGGTAACCACAAAATTCTTGCTCATCTTGGTATAGAGGTCCTCTCCACGCTGGCCCCGGTAGTCCGGATTCATGCCAAAGAAATTGATATTGTCCCCATGTCCGGTCCAATAGACCACATCCATCATCCCCATGGCATCTGCCGTACCCAGACCATTGATCTCACCCAGATATTTTGCAGCTTTTTCACGATTAGAAGGATTAGCCTTAAGTTCTGCTACAGCCTTCATCCAACCTTCATAAAAACCATCAATCATCTTCCGATGTGCATTGATGTAATCTTCTTTAGCAAAGAAAATATCCGCAATCACGTGGGATTGATCCTTAGTTGTCAATAATACTTTCGAACCGGCAACATCATTGGTCGCCAGGATATCATCCGGACTCCATACCACCGCAGCATCAACATCCGCACTGCGGAAGAGCTGAGCCGCTTTCAGGTTGTCCGTCGTCTTGATGACTTCGACATCTGTGTATTTCAAGTTGGCCGCCTCAAGTGCAGTCATCAACAGGGTCTGAGCTGGTGATGGAACCGCCACAGCAATCTTCTTGCCTTTTAGATCATTGACGCTATTGATTCCGCGCTTGACGATGATAGCATCACCCCCACGAGACCAGTCTACCTGCATAAAAGCTTTAGGCTTAAATTCAGCAATGTCCTTTGGACCTGTATACAGTGGAAAAGCATCCGCTGTTTGCACCGCGACATCATACTCATCCGCAATCCATGCATTCATGGCATTGATCAGGTCATTTTCAACAACAAAGCGCACTTTAAATCCATACTCTTTAAAAAACCTCGATTGCTCATTCGGCGTAGCACCTTCATTGAAATACAATCCAGGACCATAACCACCCCAGGTGACCAATTGCACCACCAGAGTGTTGTCATCATCATTAAACCCGGTCTTTGGAGCGTTCACTGAATTGGTTTCTTCCCCTTTACTCTCTTCAGCCTTTTTTTGTTGGTTTTGACCCCATTCCGTTTTATTAAACAGATACCAGCCCCCGCCGCCAATAACGCCGAGGATCAACAGGGTGATAATAAATTTTGAAAATGCGGTGAGTCGTGTTGCCATGATTGATTTGGTTTGTATTGAACGAATGATTGAGGTTGATCAGTGGGTATTTATTCAAAAAAGGTATCGTATTGGTTTTTCCGCACCTCCACGCTTTCCGGACGCTTCAAGGGTGCATTAATGTCAAGTACATTGGTATCATCCTCTGCTTCTTTCAGCAGCGTCTCCTTTTGTTCGCCCAGTATGCTGGACACGCCTTCCTTTTCCCATTTTTCCAGCATCCGGAGGCCCTCTTCTTCGAAGATACCGTTTTGCAGGTCCACGGATTTCATAAAGTTTTCGGACACATCCATAAACCGCTCCATCTCTCCGACTTTATTGGCCACATCATCTGCGATCGCCTCCAACGCCATATCAAAGATCATTCGCTTGTCTTTGTCACCGGCGATAATACTCATCGCTGATTTCATCGCACTGTGACTGGCCCGCATGGCTTTCCTCTCCTGGTCTTTTAGCTCCACCTGGTCCTGGATGTCTTCCAGCATGACCTCACTGTTTTCATACATCTTACCCAGCACCCGATAGAGGATTTCCATTTTCTTATACAGATCCTCGAGCTTGATATTTGATTCTTTCAGACGGCCCGCCTTGCGGCTCTTAAGGATCATGACCGCTTGTTTATCGGTCTCCCGTGCCTGGCTGGCAAGCGTCAGATTACTTTGGATTTCTTTGCGATTGTTGAGAATCAATTCCTGGAGCTTATGCATTTGTCCCCGAAGCATTCCGATCTGCCGGTTCATCTTTCGAAGGTTCTCCTTCAGGTCGTTTACATATCCCTTAAGGATGGCGATGGGATCCATTTTGACAAAAATGCCGGTGATCGATCTCATCACGCTTTTATACATATACCATATCAGGTTGCGCGACTTGGAGTCAAGGGCCATAAATATGATCCCTCCCAATACCGCAAGAGTGGCCACCAGGCCAATGGTGGAGGTCAATGCCCCAACTATAAATGCCGCAGACTTGACCGTGAGGATGCCAATCCCGGCAACCAATGCTGCCAGAAAAATGGCCCCGGTCACGCCCTCCGGCCGCTCCCAAAACGTCTTTGGTTTATATCCGTCCATGGTCTTCGATGTCAGTACTAAAGATGTGATTCGATATTCTTTACATCCTGCTGGATTTGTCCCAACAGGGCCTGATAGGTGGCTTCAAAATCATTGGCTGTTTGAGCCAACTTTTCGCTTGCCGTATTGATCTCCTGCTCCAGGGTAACTATTTGCTGCCGGTGCGTTTCCAATTCTCCTTTAAGTCGTTCAATCTCCGCCTCTTTGCTCTTGATCGTCTGCTCCAATCCCTTGATCTCCTCCTGTTTCCCGGTAAGGTTTTTATCGCGTTGCCCTTTCAAGGCATCCTGGAATTTACGTTGCTCATTTCCCAGTATATCGATGTAATGACGGGCACTGCTGATGATTTTGTCCTTGGTAGCACCCATCGTCTGGGCAGTGGCAAAAGCAGATTTATAGCGGGTGCTGTCATCCATCGGGACATTGGCCAGGGATTTCAGGAAATCCTTGTACTCCATGTAATCAAACCCCTGCTGGTTGTTGGTGCCAAGTGCATCAAATAGCACCTCAAGAAATTTATCCTGAATCTTTCCGGGCCCTGAAGAAACAGAAGTGACCTGAAAAGCAGGCTTGGTTTCGTTCACTTCCTTATTGACGGTCTCCGGCTTTTCAGCCAAGGTCTTGTTTTCCTGTGGGGAATCGCCTTCTTCGATGATAAACAGCGATTTAAACTTTTTCAGCATGTTCTGAGCGGGTTGGCTTTTAAAACACCAATAAACTGTAAAAATACAGATTCAGTTCAAGTTGGACGGTGGATAAAGTTTTAAAAATGATTTGATTGTCCCCGGCTGCCTCCAAAGAGACTTCGCCTTACCTTTGCCCAATGACCGATCATGTAAACGTTCCATCCGAAATCGGGGCCCTCCAGCGGGTCATCGTCCATCGCCCGGATGCCGGTATCGCCCGGATTTCCCCCAGGCACGCCGGCGAACTGCTATTCGACGACATCGTCCACCTTCCTAAAATGCAGGAAGAACACGACATCTTTACCTCCGTCCTGGCCCAATTTATTGGCCGGTCCAATGTCCTGGAAATCAAAGACCTCATTCTGGAATCCCTCCGCGCAGACCCCAAAGCCCGCGAACATTTCATGGGATATATCGCCAGTTTCGAAGAACTGCCCGCCAGTTTTGTGGCGGAATTGAATGCCATGGATGACGAACTGCTGACCCAGGTCCTCATCACCGGCCGGGATCCGGTCACCGATTACATCTATTTCGACCCGGTACCCAACCTGATCTTTACCCGGGATATAGCCGTAGTGGTCAATGATCATATCGTCATTACCAAAGCCGCCAAGGAAGCCCGCTACCGCGAAAACCTCCTCTCCCGCTTTATTTTCTGGTACCATCCCTCTTTCCAGCATCTCAAAGAACAAAAACGACTGATCAATCTGAATGATGTGGACATGTTCCCTCCTTCACGCACCGGAGAAAGAATCTCCATCGAAGGCGGAGACATGATGGTGCTCAATAACAAATACCTGCTAATTGGATGCAGCGAAAGATCCACCACCCACGCTTTCCACTCCCTTAAGAAAATCCTCTTCGACCGCAATGTCATCGAGCATGTGGCCATGGTGGTCATTCCACGCGAACGTTCTTACATGCACATCGATACGATCTTTACGCACCTCAATACGGATCATATCGTGGCCTTCAAACCCATCGTAGTAGAAGGCTTGAGCAGCTATGTAGAGGTGTTTGATAAAGATGGCTGTGAACGCGAATACCCTTCTATCAGCGAGTTTATCAAACAGGAAATCAACAGCAAAATGCAGTTTATCCTGAGTGGCAACGGTCAATCTCCATATCAGGAGCGCGAACAATGGACCGACGGTTGCAACCTGGTCACCATTCGTCCCGGGGTGGCACTCACGTATGACCGAAACCCATACACTGAAGATGCGTTCAGAGACCATGGATATAGTGTCCTCCATGCGGAAGATTTCCTATCCTCCGGTTATGAGTTATCAGTTTACCTGGCCACTCAGGGTTCGATACAGCGAAACCGACCAAATGGGCTTCGTATACTACGGTGCCTACGCCGCTTATTACGAAGCAGCCAGAGTCGAAGCCATACGCAACCTGGGCATTACCTATGCCGAACTTGAAAAGATCCACGGTATCTGGATGCCGGTCATGAATATGCATGTACGGTTTTTACGACCGGCCAGGTATGACGACCTCCTCTCCATCCAGACCACGATCCCCACCCTGCCCGCAAAAGACATTCGCTTTCGATATGAAATTTATAACGAAGCCGGCCAGTTACTCAATGGCGCATTAGTACAACTATGTTTCCTGGATGCATCAACCCAAAAACGGATTGATGCGCCCGATTTCATCACGGCTCCATTACAATCCTACTTTTGAAGCGTATACTCGAATTCCTGCAGCAACAATACCGTAAATGGAGGATCTTCCTTCACCGGCAAACGCTTCCTGGCTTTAATGGGATTCCTATAGCAATCATCCTGAAATACGTTTGGATGGAAATTTTGCGCGATGATATCATGACTCGTTCGAAATCCATGGCCTACAGTTTCTTCCTTTCTATCTTTCCCGCGCTCCTGGTCGTACTCTCCCTGTTACCCTATTTTCCGATGGATGATATGATCACGGCTTTTCAGAAAAACTATATCGCTCTGCTACCGGATGAAATGGGGGATTACATCAATGGCATCGTCATCGAAATGACCAATACCACCAGGAAGGGACTTCTCAGTGTAAGTCTTCTATTGGCCATCATCTTTGCCTCAAGTGGCGTAAGCTCGATGATCAAAGGGTTTAACAAAAGCTATGAGATCACCTACAAAAAACAAAATATACTGCAACGTGAACTTCGCGCCATCTTCCTGACCTGCATCCTGGGCGTGCTCTTCCTCAGCTCATTACTGGCGATTGTATTGGGCAAATCCCTTTTCATCAAATGGATGTATAAAGCCGGCTCAGCTCATGCCGAATATGGAATCTATAATTACCTGCGATGGCTCTTAGCTTTTATTCTCTACTACTTTTTTATTAGCATCATCTATCGCGTGGGTCCCGCATTTAAAAACAAATTGAAATTATTAACCCCAGGCGCGACTCTTGCAACTGTGTTGTCCGTCATCAGCTCTGTGGCTTTCTCCATGTATGTGGACAACTTCTTCCGATATAATGAAATCTACGGTTCGATCGGTGCCCTGATCCTGATCCTGGTCTGGCTGCAAATCAACTCATTTATCATCCTCATCGGGTATGAACTCAACGCATCCATTGCCATCAACAGAGATCTTTTGTCCTACGATGAAAACAGCTGATCCGAAGGCGTATGTTAAATTTTTAATTCCCCATTGCATTTTATCATCATATGTCCTATTTTTAAAGGGTCGATCACCGGATCAGATAAAGACAAACAGACTGCTACAAGCCCTCCGTTGTTTTGGGTCAACAGGATAAACATTGGGGATTGGTTTTGGGGCATCATTAGGGCGGACCTTAATTCTGTATTCAATGACTGGATATGGATTCCTAAGCGGGACAAAGGATGGCTGAACGTGTTCCAGGCGCTTCATTCTTTTTGGTGAGGCCCATCATTAACTTCGGCTTGTACAGTCTTTTTTGATCGGTTATCCGTGAAGGGACATTCTCAAGTATGCTCACCCACCGCATCGCCCCATCCCACGCACCGATAAGTCGTTTTCTACCTCCTCTCTTCCTGATGCTGCTCACCATTTGGGGAGTACTCAACATTACGCAAAGCTTCTTTACGGAAATAGGCAATGATGAAGCGTATTACTGGATGTATTCCAGAGCACTCGACTGGGGCTATTTTGACCACCCCCCGATGATCGCACTGTGGATTTGGGCAGGTAGTCATATTTTGAAGGGCACACTTGGAGTAAGAATATTTACGGTCGTGGCGCAAATGATCACGATCATTCTGATATGGTCACTGACCGGTATCAAGTCACCAAATCATAAAAACATATTCCTCTTTTTTATTCTGACGGCATCTGTCGTGATGTTTGAGGTGTATGGATTTATCGCTACACCGGATTCCCCGCTACTTCTTTTTACGGCTGTTTTTCTTATCGGATATCAACGTTTTCTCAACCGGCAAGATATCACCGCTGTGCTCTTGCTGGCCACATCCATGGCGCTGTTGATGTACAGTAAATACCATGGACTGCTGGTCATTTTATTGGTCTTACTCTCCAACCCGAAAATCCTTCGATCTCCCCGGCTATGGTTAGCTATTTTGTTGTCTATCATCGCTTATATGCCTCACCTGCTTTGGCAACTGGATCATGATTTTCCTTCGATTCGATATCACCTCTATGCCCGATCCAGGCCAGTCCATATCAAGCATATTCTCAACTTCATTCCCAATCAATTGGTAGCCTTCAATCCATTTTTATTGGCCCTGGCTGGCTATGTGCTGTACAAATTCAGGCCAGTCGATTTGTTCGAACGAAGCCTATACACGCTGACCATCGGCTTTTTCGGTTTCTTCTTTGTCTCCACATTGCGGGGACATGTTGAACCGCACTGGACGATTGCAGCCTCCATCCCATTAGTGATTATTATCAGTCGAAAATCCGTTGAACAACCATCTCTCAATACCTATATTTTCCGAGTAATCGGCCCCAGTATCCTGATATTGATTTTTCTTCGACTGGCTCTAATCTTCGACGTACTTCCTCTTCGCCTGCAGTTCCATGGACAGAAAGCATGGGCTACAGCACTGGCTGCCCGCGCCGGCGACCTGCCGATAGTCTTCCAAAATTCCTACCAACAGCCGTCTGTATATACTTTTTACACCGCCAAGCCGGCCATAGCGCTAAATGGGATTTATTACCGACATACCCAATATGATATCTGGTCAATGGATGAAAACCTGATGGGGAAACCCGCTTTGCTTATCACCAATAATAAAGATCCGGGTTCAGAAGCCTTACGTCTGCCAAATGGCAAGACCATGTATCTACATCCTATCGATCATTTTTTCTCGGCTCAAAAACTGTTCCTCGATTATCAACTGGAAAAAACGGCCGTAATGCAAGCCGGAGACACCATGCAATTGAAGGCAACATTAATCAATCCTTATCCGTATACTATTGATTTTAATGTCCCCTACTTTACCATAGCCTGCTACACCATGTTTGTCAAGAGCGGCAATGACATGACCGTCTCTCCAGCAACCATTGAACCACCCATCGACAAATTGTTGCCAGGACAGCGCATTCCGGTCAACATAAAATTTGAAGTCCCGGACATTTGTACCCGCAAGTACAAGTTTGCATTGACGCTCAAAGCTGGATTACACCAGGAGGCCTTCAGCAGTGGAGTTTCTCCTGTGATAGTCTTGGAAAAATAGCTGGAACCAAAATTGCCAGGTGCAAAATCACCTTGGCCAGATCAGGATCAAGACTTTTCGTTTGCCTTCTTATGATCGGCGAGAAACTTCTCAAGACCAATATCCGTCAAGGGATGATTGAGGAGACCCAGGATAGCGGACAATGGACAGGTCACAACATCAGCACCGGCACGGGCTGCATCCACGATTTGACGCGAATTGCGTATGGAAGCGGCCAGAATAGCGGTATCATAACCCTGGATAGCATAGATATCAGCGATATCCTGAATCAGAGCCATACCATCCCAATTGATATCATCTACTCGTCCGATAAAGGGTGACAAATAGGTAGCCCCTGCTTTAGCGGCCAATATGGCTTGCCCTGCAGAGAAAACCAAAGTGCAATTGGTACGGATGTCATGGTCAGACAACCAGTTGATCGCCTTGATACCGTCTTTGATCATAGGTACTTTGACCACGATATTAGGGGCAAGATCCGCCAGGATCCGGCCTTCTTCAATCATACCGTGATAGTCAGTAGAGATGACTTCAGCGCTGACGTCTCCGTCCACGATGGCACAGATGTTTCGGTAGTGTTTGTGGATATTTTCGGTTCCGGTGATGCCTTCCTTCGCCATCAGGGAAGGATTAGTGGTCACCCCATCCAGAATACCGAGTTCAGCCGCTTCCCTGATCTGGTCGAGGTTGGCGGTATCAATAAAAAATTTCATAGCAGGGAGGTTAGAGTTAAAACAAAAATGAGTGAGAAATCATATCGCACCGCTCAACTTTCTACCCTTGCTGCATTTCTGCCCTGGGGGAGTTTGAAAGGAGCTGGTCGTATGACTCTCACTCCCGTCAAAGGTAATGCAATAATTTTTATTCCGCCTCCTCCAATGCCTGGATGTCGCTACGATGCCGGTCCCATAAGGGATGAATAGGAATTTCTGCCAGCAGGACCACAGGTACTTTCTGGATGGGGTGGACAAATTCCATCTTCCTGCAATGCAATAGCAAGGCATTGGGATCCTGGATCGAAGGACCACCATATTTGACATCCCCGGCAATCGGGCTGCCAATCAGCTTCATGTGGACGCGCAGTTGATGCGATTTACCGGTAATCGGATGCAGCCTCACGAGATAAAATTTCCCAACTTGTCCCAGTGTTTTGTAGACCGTCCGGGCACGCACCGCACCAGGCCTTTCCCCCTTGACCACCTCCACAATGTTTTTAGTCCGGTCCTTGTAGATCCAGTTTTCAAGATCACCTTCGTAAGGATCCGGGCACCCGGAAACCAGGGCGAGATAGGTTTTATCCACTTTACGGTCCGAAAATAACTGCCGCATCCGATCCTTCCCCTTGGACGTCTTTGCAAAAATCAGAGCCCCACTTACCGGGCGATCCAGGCGATGGCAAGATTGCAGAAATACATTGCCTGGTTTCTGATATTTATCCTTGATGTATTCCTTCAGGATTTGCTCCAGGCTCGTATCTCCGGTTTCATCCGCATGAACGAGCAGGCCATTTGGCTTGTTTATGGCAATGAGGTGATTATCTTCATAGATGATTTCCAGGTCGATCATAGCAGGCTTGCAAATTACTATTTTCAATGGCGCCCATGAATATTACTCTTGGTTTTTCCCCTTGTCCCAATGACACCTTTATGTTTGCCGCCCTGGTCAACGGGTGGATAGATACACACGGACTGCAATTTGACGTCCGCATGGACGATGTGGAGACCCTCAATCAATGGGCTGGCGAAAACAGGCTTCAGGTGACCAAGATGAGTTTTCACCGCTCCCTGAGCCTCAATACAACCTATACATTATTGTCTTCCGGGGCCGCGCTGGGCAATGGTTGTGGCCCATTGGTCATTGCAAAAAATACGTTGTCCAGAGAGGAAATCATCCATGGCCAGGTTGCACTTCCCGGCTACTGGACCACAGCCCATTTGTTGTTCAGAATCTTTTATCCGGAAGCAATACACAAATCGTTCTTGGTTTTCAATAAGATTGAAGACACCGTGCTAACGGATAAAGCCATCGCCGGGGTGATCATCCACGAAAACCGTTTTACCTATGCCGACAAAGGACTGGTCAAAATAGTAGACCTGGGCGAAGCATGGGAAAATCAGACCGGTTTACCCATTCCTCTTGGAGGTATATTTGCCTCCCGGTCCCTGTCGCCTGAAACCAAAAGCCTTATTGAGGCCCTGATCAGGGAAAGCATTCACTTCGCCTGGGATCATCCTGATCAGGTCATGCCCTATGTCCGGCAATACGCACAAGAGATGGACGAAGAGGTCATGATGAGCCACATAAGGCTTTATGTCAATGATTTTTCCCTCGACCTGGGGGAAAAGGGGCAAAAATCAGTAGCCTGCCTAAAAAATCTCCTCCCGTCTTGACCTGATTTTCCTCATTTAGGTCATACATAATCAGCCAAAAACATATTAAATTTTTTTATACTGTCTTTTTTATTGAAAAAAAGTTAATTACATATTACAACTAATCGTAATATGTTTTATCTTTACAGCATAAGTTTTGGTTTTTAATGGATTAATGCAGTGGCTCGTGAAACGTCATGAGCCCCTTTTCAAGAATCTCGCCGGCAGGATACGCACCCCTGCCTTCCAGATAAGAAGTGTGATCTTAGTTTTAGTTAACCTTAAGCCCGCTCGAAGGAGGGGGCTTTTTTTTTGATTCTATCTGTAATAATTCCCTTCAGAACACGAGTTACAGCATGCCCCTTTGCACCCCTGTCCATACTCTCCGCTCCCCCACTTTTGGTGCTGCTACATTGCAAGAGCTCAAGCATTAAGATTTGCCTCTTTGCTCTCTGCCCTCGGTCGCCGAAGCACCCTTTAGTGCGAAGGAGACCTCTGTGCTCTTTGCATTGAATTATTTACCTTTAACCCTCCAAATAAAACTCAACCCGACGATATGATCATAGGTGTCCCAAAAGAAATTAAGACCAACGAAAATCGCGTAGCCCTGACCCCGGCAGGCGCCCTCGAACTGTCCAAACGCGGCCATAAGGTTTACATCCAGCATGGCGCGGGTGTCAATAGCGGATTTGAAGACGCGGCTTATGAACAACGTGGGGCGATCATCTTACCTACCATTGAGGAGGTCTATGGCATCGCGGACATGATCATCAAGGTGAAAGAACCCATCGCGAGTGAATATCCCCTGATCCGGAAAGATCAGTTATTATTTACCTATTTCCATTTTGCCTCCTACGAACCACTCACCAAAGCAATGATTGGCAGCGGCTCTGTATGTCTGGCCTATGAAACGGTAGAACTCCCTGACAGATCTTTGCCCCTGCTGGTTCCCATGTCTGAAGTTGCAGGTCGTATGGCCGTTCAGGAAGGCGCCAAGTTTCTCGAAAAACCAGAAGGCGGAAGAGGGGTACTTCTCGGTGGCGTTCCAGGGGTTGCTCCGGCTAATGTACTTGTGCTCGGCGGTGGTATCGTCGGAGCCCAGGCCGCTAAAATGGCTGCAGGACTCGGTGCTCATGTTACGATACTGGACGTCAACCTCAATCGCCTGCGATACCTTTCAGATGTGATGCCTCCCAATGTCACTACGCTTTATTCCAATGAGGTAAATATCCGGGAGCGAATTGGAAATCATGACCTCATCATCGGGGCAGTATTGATCCCGGGAGCCAAAGCCCCTATGCTGATTACCCGCGATATGCTTAAAGAGATGCGGCCGGGCACAGTCATGGTAGATGTCGCCGTAGATCAGGGAGGATGTATCGAAACCTGCAGGCCTACCACGCATGATGATCCCATTTTCGTCATCGATGGCGTCGTACATTATTGCGTAGCTAATATGCCTGGTGCCGTACCTTATACATCGACCATTGCGCTGACCAATGCTACATTGCCTTACGCAATCAAACTGGCCGATAAAGGCTGGAAAGAAGCCTGCCGCCAGGATGCCGCACTCAAGACAGGGCTCAATGTGGTCAACGGAAAAGTGGTCTATAAGGGAGTAGCGGATGCCTTCGGCCTTCCTTTGTCCTCGGTTGAATCTGTACTCTGACCAGAAGACGCTTGATCCTATAGCTTGTGCTGCCACCCTTTTCGGACTGGCGTGGCTCCTATCGCCCGGTAGATCTCAACCGTTTCAACCTGACGTTGAAAAAAAATGATCCTCTCCATAATGCAGTCCTGACAAGAGACCTGGATCTCTTAATCAAAAAGTAGCGTTTGGGTGGTTACTTTTTCGTAAAAAAATTTTTGGAAGTGGGGATTTACCCCTAACTTTCAAACATGATTATGAGTAATCTTTTCATCTAAACATTTCAAAGCATGAATATCACTTTCGAAGAATTGAGAAGGATTAAACACGCTTTACCCACAGGCGGTGTAAAGAGGATAGCTGATGAGTTGAACATTGAGGAACAGACCGTCAGAAACTACTTTGGGGCAAAGAAATATGAAAACGGACAGATCGTTTCCCAGCACATACAACCCGGCCCCGATGGCGGAATTGTAGCCCTGGAAGATGATACCATCCTCCGGGTAGCCCAAAGGATCATCGAAGAATCCACACACGACACCCTGGCTCAGAATTAACATAAAAGGTGACATTTATTAAAAATGTCACCTTTTATGTTTTAACCTGCTGTTGGTCAACCCAACAGGAATTGATGCCTTATGTTTTCTTTCTGGTGCTTGTAAGCACCATATAAGCACTGGTATATAATCTTTCTTCAGTGTAGATTATAAGATCTGACCGCTCCGGCCGCGTGAGGCCCATCCCAAAATGCAAGAGAGACCGTACCGGTCGTGAATCGGAAGGTGTGCTATACACCTCTAAACGATGATGGACGAAATATCCTGTTTCATTTGCCGCGGCGATCCAATGCCCGGCCTTGTCTGCCGGAACAATAACACATAGGTGCCCATCAGAAACCAACAAACGTAGAAGACCCTTCATCCATTGATCAATAGGTACTACGGCATGCTTTGCCCGTAAATGAAGTGGATTCGTGGGTAACAACGATTGTGTGTAGAATGGTGGATTAGACACAATCAGATCATAACCCACAACATCTTTGACGTCTATGTCTGCCAAGTCACTCTTGAAAGCTCGCACGCGTTTCTCCATGGACATTCGCATGATGTTAGTCCCGGCTAATGCAACAGCATCATCATCAATATCAATAGCATCAATTTTCGCTCGGCGGAAAGCATGTCCAATCATAATGGCCAGTATACCGGTTCCGGTACCCGCATCTAGACACGATTTCACCTCAGTGAATAATGAGCTCACCCATCCCCCAAGTAGCAAGGCATCTGTAGTGATTTTATGCACGCGCGCGTCCTGAACGAGCTCCTGACCATTCCAGTCAAAAATGGAATTCGACTCCAAAATCAAATGCTGGAATTAATCATCGCCACCGGCATACACAATTTTGATGGACTCACTGGTTTCCATATTGGACTCCAGGCTCACCTTTTGTGTACTGAGCCCATCGAATATACTGATAGTGACGGTATTGGGTGGCACCATACCCACATTATGGGCATAGAGTACCAGATCTTCACCGAATCCAATCAAAGTCACATCAATGACTTTCTTTTGTGCAGTCAGCTCATACTGGGTCAGAATCCAATCATCCCCCAATTTGAGGGAAACAATATCACCATCAATGGTATTGTGATCCCAAACGCTGATCACCAGTTTTCGGTTTTTGACCAGGATATTACCTTTCTCAAATACGATCACAGAATCAATAGCAATATCTTCAGGCTGTGGAGCAAACTCCTTGATCGACCAGGAGATCAGGTCGTGATTGGCATGGAAATCTGAAGTCGATGCTGTAAACCCAATCCATGCGGTATGATCAGGACTATTAATCTTGCCGGCGACATCAAGCTTGACTGACAAAACTGGAAACAGGTATGAATCGAGGAATATCTGTAATCGGCCATCCCGATAGATCACCCGGGTGAAGTGAGGCTTACCATCTGTGATCTCCGGAATTTCATGAACGGTGGCATATTGACGATACGTCCGGGTCTCCGGATTGTAGAAAGACAAATTAATGTGATTCTTGCTTCCTTCATTGTCGTCCTTGATATCAAACTCCAGGGCCACAACGTAGGGAATCTTCTTATACCCGATATCATCCCCAATGCCACCCGTGAGGTCCGGCGATTGAGCCTGGATCACAAACGCGAAACCATCACCTGCAGGAGCACCAGCTTGATCTTTTGAGATCAGGAAGGTAAACTCCGATTCAAAGCCATTCGTAAAATCAATCTTTTTAGTCTTATACCAGCATGCGCCAGCCTGATTGGGCTTGTCTCCCACGATGCGCAACCGCCCCCCTGTGACCGTACTTCCTCCTACCATGTTGATGGTGGCATCAGAAGCCTTGAAGTCATTGATTTGAAAGAGATATTGCTGTGCCTCCAGTTGCCCGATCCCCGGGAAGACCCAAAGACCTGCAAAGAATAGCAAAAGATAAGTCTTCCGTAACGAGGTGGATAAGAGGTTGTACATCATTGGCAGACGAAAACAGGTATGCATCTTTTGAAATCCGTAATGGATTGAATTACAATGCAAAGGTATTCAAATACACGACAAAGCAGCTTATCCCCATAAGGATTCACATTTCATTGTTGTTCGATTACTTCCACTCGATGACGGCCGCTTTCCATAGAACAATTTCTGTAAAAAGAAATCGCCGCATACTGTCAACCAGTATGCGGCGAAGTTTCTACCTAGCAGCCCCTAGGGGAGTCGAACCCCTCTTTACAGAATGAAAATCTGTCGTCCTAACCGATAGACGAAGGGGCCGTCTGTTCGGTCGCTTTCTTCAAAAGCAGGGCAAAAATAGACTTTTTTGAATTTTAAGGAAGAAAATTTTACACGACTGCCTCGCTCTACCCCATTTTGTCTCGTTTACTTGTTGATAATCAAAATGATAGCCCGATCATAAGACCGACAACACGTTTCTGGGAGCTAAAATAAAAGAGGTGGCATACGTCATTCTTGGCAATAGGGCGTATTTTTACGGCTTAACTTTTTTTGTACACATATTCAATTCAGCACAACATGGGAAAACGTATTGCTATCAATGGATTTGGACGAATCGGCCGATTGACCTTTCGCCATCTTTATAATATGCCCGGCATAGACATCGTCGGAATCAATGATCTCACAGACCCCGCGACCCTCGCCCATCTCCTCAAATATGATTCCGCTCAGGGCATTTTTGACAAAGATATTCGTGTAGACGGCGACTACCTCTGCGTAGATGATGAGCGAATTAAAATCACTGCCATTAAATCACCGGCTGAACTTTGGCAAGGACTTGAGGTAGACACGGTACTCGAATGTACCGGCCTGTTTACCAGCCGGGACAAAGCCTCCGCTCATGTACGCCCCGACGGCGCCAAAAGAGTCATCATCAGTGCACCGGCAAAAGGAGATAGTGTACCTACCATCGTACTCGGCATTAACGATGATAATATTGCTACCGATGAAACCGTTTTTTCGAACGCCTCCTGTACAACCAACTGTCTGGCCCCTATGATCAAGGTATTGACGGATACATTCGGTATCAAGACAGGCGCCATGACCACCATTCACGCCTACACGGCGGATCAAAATCTCCAGGATGCACCACACCGGGATCTCAGAAGAGCGAGATCTGCGGGTATCAATATTGTACCTACCAGTACAGGAGCCGCATCCGCACTGAAACAAGTGATCCCTTCGATCGGCAACAAACTCAGCGCAATGTCTTATAGGGTACCGGTGATTACCGGCTCTTTGGTCGACCTCAACGTCATCCTTGAAAAGGAGACTACAGCCGAAGAAATCAACGCCGCATTCAAACAAGCCTCCGAAAACAGGCTTAAAGGTATATTACAATATTCTTCAGATCCTCTGGTATCAACCGATATCGTGCGTAACGCCCATTCCTGCATCTTTGATTCATTGCTGACCGAAATCACAGGGTCTATGGTGCGTATCGTAGGATGGTATGACAATGAAGCCGGGTATTCAGCACGTCTCGCTGAACTCGCCAATATAATTACTCCCTAATCTGTATGTCCTATGAAAGGTGATCTTCGGGCCATTGAGGTCAGAAATAAAAAAGTAATCGTCCGGGTGGACTTCAATGTCCCCCTCTCCAAAGATTTCAAAGTCACAGACGACACCCGTATTCGGGGTGCGTTGCCTACGATCCAATACCTGCTGGAACAAGACGCCAAGATCATCTTGCTATCTCATTTTGGACGCCCATTGGCCAAACTGCTTCCCGATGGCCAGATTGACCGGCAGAAATTTACTCTTGCCCATGTGATACCTTCCCTCAGTGAATTGACTGGAAGACCCGTTGATTTTTATCCTGATGCGATTGGACCGGAAGTCGAAGCCAAAGTCAATCAATTACAAGCCGGGCAGATTCTACTCCTTGAAAACACACGATTCTATGCCGGTGAAGAAAAAGGAGATCCCACGCTGGCCGCGCAATTAGCCTCCATGGGCGAGGTGTACGTCAATGATGCATTTGGTGCAGCCCATAGAGCACACGCTTCCACCACGATCATCGCTAACCATTTCGATGACGCACACAAGGCTTTCGGCTTTCTGATGCAAAAAGAACTGGACAATGCGAAGAAAGTGCAGGAACATCCGGGAAGACCTTTTGTAGCCATACTGGGTGGCGCTAAAGTCTCCGACAAAATACTACTGATCGAATCTCTGCTGGATAAAGCCGATAAGATCCTGATTGGTGGAGGTATGGCATATACATTCATCAAAGCCCAGGGCGGACACGTTGGTGCATCCCTCGTAGAAGAAGATAAACTTGAACTTGCTCTCGCATTGCTTGCTAAAGCGGCAAAGCTCGGCAAATCCCTGATCTTGCCTTCGGATAGTATTGCAGCAGATCGGTTTGCCGCCGATGCCACTTACAAGAACGTCCCTTCGCATGAAATACCGGACGGATGGATGGGCCTCGATATAGGCCTTACCGCCCGATTTGAATACGCAGACCAGCTCAAAGGAGCAGGAACGGTATTGTGGAACGGCCCGATGGGCGTTTTTGAGATGGAAGCTTTTGCGCATGGCACCAAGGCCATGGCGAAAGCGGTAGCTGATGTAACCCATCAAGGAGCGTTCTCCCTGATTGGTGGAGGCGACTCAGCAGCAGCCATTGAACAATCCGGTCTGGCGGACGATGTCAGCTTCATCTCAACCGGTGGAGGTGCCATGCTCGAACTCCTCGAAGGCAAAACACTTCCCGGAGTCGCCGCTATTTTGCAATAATTTTTACCTATAAAAGAAAAACCGGGGGCCCTGTATGTTACATGACCCCCGGTTTTTCTTTTATACCGGATTCTTCCTGGATACTTATCGGATAATAGTTACCTCTCCGGTAACGACTTCCGACTTACCGTCTTCAAACTCTAGTTTAGCAGAATAGACGTAGACTCCAGGCAACATCGGTTCACCCTTAAATCGACCGTCCCATCCCTCGTTTTCCACATTAGGCTGGAAGTTGAGGTTTTCAAACAACTGATTGCCCCAGCGGTCAAATACTCTCAACCATGGAATGTTGACCAGGTTGAATCGTCCCCAGATGGAGAAGTAATCATTGATCCCATCACCATTGGGTGAAAACACATTAGGGATATAATAGATCCTGGGTACCAGCACCGTTAATCTCATGCTGTCTGTAGCGTCACAACCAGATGTATCAATGATCATAGCATTGATAGTAGTACTGGTGCTGGCCACAAATCTGAGTTCAGTACAATTGGAACAATTGAGCGAATTGTCGGAATTGGTCCATTCAATACTGCTGACAGCGCCCTGGGACACATTAGTGATCATAGAAATAATCACAGAATCCAAAATACGCACGGTCATATCAGGCCCAACATTGATGGTCACCAATTCGGGCTCGGTAATCTGATAAGATCCTGCGATCGTACATCCATTCTGATCGGTAACGGTCACAGCATAAAGGCCTGGTGGAAGATCGGTCAGGACGGTCCCGGTCTGTGTAGTCCCGGACCATTGATAAGTATAGGGAGGCGCACCTCCGTCAACGCTTTGAACCATGATCGTCCCATTGTCTTCGCCATGGCATACGACATTCGTTTGTCTGACATCAAGCGCATCTATAATCTCATCACTTTCAGGCACGAATACACTTTGTGCATCCTGGCACCCATTGATTTTACTGGTAATGGTAAGCGTATAGGTTCCGCCTTGCGAAACCGTAATGTCAGTTCCATTTGTACTGCCCACAATGCTACCGTCAGTCGTGCTCCATTGCAGATTATAATCCTGCACCGGACCACTCAGCGCCGCTTGGGCGGTAGAGGTGGTGGTGTTACAATCAATGGTATCCCCCGCGGTTAACATCATAGTGGCAACAGCGGTGTCAATACCAATCAGCGCACGATCCGTGCTCTGACATCCTGTGGCTGTATCTCTCACGATGATATCGTACTGGCCTACCATGTCCGCAACAATGTGCTGTCCGTTTGTAGCCCCAATAATATTTCCACCAGTAGTGGTCCATGTGTAGATGACATTTACACCAGTGGTAGACATGCCACCAAGGGCAAAGGAAAGACTGTCACAGGTCAGCGTTTTATCAGGACCTGCATCCGCTGTCGGAATATTGGAATCCTGTGTAACCACAACTGACGTAGAATCTTTACAACCGGAAATGGAGTTGGTCACAACCAATTTGTATGTCCCGGGTGCGGAGGCTTCAGCTATTGCAGTTGTAGCACCCGAACTGATCACTCCTTCCATAGAAGACCATTGGTAATTGAGCGGAGCACCTGAAGAAGAAGATCCATCCAGGAAGATGGAACTGCTCGTACAGGTGATCATTAGATCCGTATTGCTGATGAAGGCGCCAGGCACATCATATACATTGATGGTGATACTTTCAATAAAGTCGCACCCATCGTCATTGTAATTATAGGTTATGAGATGTGAACCAGCCCCGGCGAGCACTGGATCAAAAGTACCATTGACTACATCTGTTACACCTGTACCCGCCCATACACCGGTTCCAGCACCATTGGTGACGGAAACCTCAAGGTCAACGATACCGGTACCAGGATATAAACAAATATCATTGACAGGAGTAATGGCGATGACCGGCATTGGACAATCCCGGGCAATACACAATAACGAATCTCTTCTGTCAGGACATGGACCTGCAGATACCGTTACTATTTCAATCTGCACCTGGTCTCCAGGCACCAAACCTGTAAATGAAAGACTATCGGTTCCAATGGGAATCCCTCCGGAACCCAAAATAGTATTTACAACATAGGCTGCCGCGGCAGGATCCGTAGTCCATGAGAAAAGAATTCCACTGGTATTCGGACTACAATTGATCACCGGGGCATTCAGTGTAGCAGAAACATCCGTGGTATGAGATATAATATCTGAGGTACACCCATTTTCAGAAACCTGAAGGCGTACAGTCTTATTTCCCGGGGAAGCCCAACTCAATTGATATGGCCCAGGCCCTGAACCGGAAACGACAGTGGCTGCGCCAAAATCAAAATCAAACGTAGCGCCTGCTGATGCATTTCCTGTAAAAGTCAATCCCGCTAGATCAGTTATACATATGATAGGATCTAAAACAAAATCTGCGGTAAGCGAATCAAAAACGGTGATGACATATGGCCGGGTAAACGGGCATCCATTGACATCGGTAGTAAATGTAACCTGATGTTGACCTGCGGCCGCGACTTTAGGATCAAAAAGCCCTTGTGCAGCATCAACAATGCCAGGTCCTGCCCAAGTCCCTACTCCTGGCAAACCATTGACGAGAGCATCAAGATCGATGATCGTTGGGTTATTAAGACATGCGCTGTCCTGCCCGGAAAGAATTATAGTAGGTGGTGGGCAATCTTCGGCTGTGCAACTAGCCATGAGAACCAGATCTGCACATGCTCCCGCACTCACAACAGTCAAAGTCAGGTTAACAACCGTTCCTGGGGTCAATGAACCGACCATCCAGGTGCTGGTCGCGGTGGGTACAGGTGCCCCACCGTCTATAGACACCAGATAGCCATTGGATCCCGCAACATCATCCCAGTCAAAGGTGACGGAGTTGATCGTCGAAGAACAATTGATCACCGGAGGAATCAAGTTAGTCACCGATACCGTAGTAGAATAAAAAGCTGTATCGCAACCAGGCTCAATCACCGTCAGGTTGATGACTTTATCTCCCGGTACAGCCCAACTAATAGCATATGGCCCAACGCCAGTTCCCGTGATGGTGGTTGGATTGTCAAAATCCCAAATAATCTCCGCGATGGCACTCGCTGTCCCGGTAAAGGTCACGACAGTTGTTGAATCTACACAGAGATCTGTGTCCACTATAAATGAAGCCACCGGCGTAGGGGTGATGTCAACCATAAAACAAGTCTCCGGACCGTCTCCGCAATCATTTGTGGCGTAGACGCATATCTCGGAAGGACCGGCATTGGAAAAATCAAACTCAGCAATAGCTGACCCATCCTGATAGTTTGGAACATTCGCTGGTGAACTCCAGGTATAGGTATAGGGATCCTCAAATGGATCCACGATAACTTCAAAGAAGATGCCGGACTGAGCACAGACAAGGGTGTCTGTAAATCCCATATTCGGCGGATCAGGTCGGAGATCAGCCTCATCAAAAGCGAAGGGTTCTAACGGAAAACGACATTCTCCTGCATCTGTAATGACGGATACTATACAAGTATATACGCCTCCAAAAAGGGTATTATACATTATGTCGGTGGAGACCAGGGATGGACCATCGTACCATTCATACTCTAAATCAGCATTGGTCGGCAGGAGATCTTCAATCGTCACCGAAAGAACAAACTCTCCATTTTCACAGGCTAATTCAATGTATGCCGTAAGGGCAGCCAAAGTCACATCCAGCTCAGCGGTTGAATCGCAACCGTTCAATCCCATTCCAGGGTAAAACAAATCGTAAATCCCTGCCTGGTCATAGGCTTCACCTTCGTAGATCAAGGTCTCCTCACAATGCAATGTATCAAGGTACCCAACTGGAACTTCAGGATACTCCTCCACCATCCAGGTACTGTCGAAAGTACAGCCTTCAGGGGTGGTAAACGTCTGTGCATAATCTCCGGGTCCATTGATGCTGACATTACCCCAATAGAAAGGAAATACTTCCGGACAAAAGGATTCAGGATCTTTCTCTTCCTCTGGAATTTCATAAATCTCAAGTGGAAAACAGATTTCAATATCCGATGTATCGCACCCGCTGAATGCACGAACGCAAATATCATAAGTGCCCGGAGGTACATTGGTAGGAATATCTATAGTAGTTTCTGGCAAAGTGGACGTAATCGTATCGCCACTCCATTCAAGCACCCAATAATATCCGTGGGCATTCCCTACTGGCGGATCGGCAGTTAGAAGTACCTCATCAAATCCCACACATACCGATGACGGCACAGCTTCACCAGACGCCAGTTCGGAATCAAGACCAGGTTCAAAAATACCCTCAGTATATGTGATGGTATAATCACAGGTAGCGCCACCGCTACCATCAATAATGAGCCAATAGACTTGTCCTACAACGAGTCCGGTAGCCACTAAAACCATCGTTCCGCCTGGAGGAGTACCAGGATCGCAGGATATCACATTTGAATTGTCCCAGGGGCAAGCATCTAACAATGCACTTTGGAGACCATTTCCACTCGAACAATCATTCACGAAAATATGTATTTCAACATCCGGTTGAGTAGGGATAAACTGAAAATATTCAGGGTTATGCACCGCCGTATTGGCTCCGCACCAACCGTTACAACAGAATAAAGGGTTATTGAGCGTCTCGTAACAGGCATCCTGAAGACAAACAAGAGGCGCGCCCTGACAATCAATAGAAGGGAGCTGATCAGGCGGATTGCACTGAGCCTGAATACTTTCCATAGCGAGGAAAAGCAGCAACAACAATATAACACCCTTAAATAGGTGTGATTTGGGTGAAACCATGCTTCAACTTGTTTTACAAACAATTAATGTTGGGAGCCTAAAATTAGCAAAATATATCCTGCTCAAAAGGCAAATAGCCGACATATTCTACGCTCTTTTATGGTCAGATACGAAATGCGGGCAATACGCTTAACGGATAACCGTAATATCTCCGTGATACAGCTCCATTTTCCCATTAATAAGCTGTATCTCAAGTAGATATGGAAAAACACCGGGATTGGTAAATTCGCCTGTTGTAGTGCGACCATTCCAGTAGACGGAAGCATCTGATGGATCAAAATTGGTTTTACCATACACGGTATTCCCCCATCGATCAAAAATGATCCACTTTGTGACCAATGAGATCCCCGGTGATGAAGTAATACGGACTTCATCATTGATCCCATCTCCATTGGGAGAAAACACATTGGGAATATAATATTTTCCATGCTCCTGAACATAGAGGATCATATCATCCATGAGGATACAGCCTGTGGATGAAGTCACGGAATATTGATACGTGGTAGTTTCAAGCGGCGCTACATTAATTTGAGGGCAATTGGTACATAGAATCTGATCTAAACCGGCCCAATGATCTTGCTGCACCAAATTCGGAAGCAGGTTGGTCGTCCCAATCAGATCGATAGATTCACCAAGATAGATTTCAAGGTCAGGCCCGGCATCCACCTGAAAAGCTGCGGCTGGATCAATAACTACCGAGGTGTCAAAAGCACAGTTGGCAGCATCCACGATAGTCACAAGATAATTGCCTGCAGTCAATGCATTGAAGACAGGCGTTGCTTGCAACGAGCCACCATCCAGTTGATACAAAAATGGAGAAACTCCTCCAACAACACTGCTCACGTTGATCACTCCATTATCATCCCCATTGCACTCAGGAGATTGAATATCCAAAACAGCATCCATAATCGCATCCGGATGTTCCGTTAAGACATACTGAATCGTATCTGCGCATCCATTATGAATGGATTCTATTTGGAGAATATAGACACCGGTATCTCGCACATCAATCAAGGCAAGTGATGGGTCACTTTCAATCATACCCCCCAGTGTCGTCCAGGAATAAAGAAGAGGTTGTGGGGTAGAGTTTGATCCATCCAGCATGGCATCTCTGTCTTTACACCGGATACCTCCAATCACTGAGATAAGAGCAGTTGGCTTTATGGTATCGTAAGGCACAAGAATGGTGTCCCTGGTCTCACAAGCATTCAATCCACTGACAGAAGCTACAAAAGGCCCTTCCCCCCCTACCAATACGCTCGGAGCCAAACTGAACGTATCCCCATTCATGTCCTCCCATGCCACCGTAGCCAATGGATCATTGACCTGAAGCATCACATTAGCCTGTACACGACTGCATGTGAAGGTATCAGAAGACACAATAATCTTTGGGAACACCAACGGATCGACCAATACGGTATCCTTCACAACACACTGGTTGATCCCCTCAATCTCAACTACATATTCACCTGGAGAATTAATCTGAACAAAGGAGTCCGTGGAAATCATTTGACCTATTGGATCAAACCACATATAACTCATGATACTAACTCCAGGGTCCACTTGAAGTACAGCAGGCCGATCACATCGTAAAGTATCCGCAGTCAAGGTATAGACAGGCAAAACAAAATTGCTATCCACTAGAATATCCAATGGTGTCGGACAACCATTGAGACCAAAGGCATCCAAATGATACCAACCTGCCTGGTTAACTTCGATTTGTTCGTCATTAGGACTGATTATACCCGGCCCACTCCATTGGTACATTGTAATCGAATCCAGAGATTGGGAGATAATCCGGACAGTATCCCTGCACATCAGGGTATCCGTTTCAAGGATAACAAATGGCGTAATGGTATCAAAAGGAATATATACCGATCTTATACTTTCACACCCATTCTCTCCTGTCACTATAAGCAAATGTTGACCTGGAAGGCCGGACATCGCCATAGGTCCCGGGATTACCGTAAAATCGGGTAATTCCCAATGAACACTCGTATAGGTTACACCGGCAGTGGGTACAAACTGCAATGTGGCTACCGGGGCAAGGCATGTTATCGTATCTGTGGTATAAGTAAAAGGCGGCAAAGCCATATCCGTTGGCACAAAGACTTCTCCGGTGACTACGCAACCGGTATTGGTATCTGTCATCTGTACATAATAGGTCCCCCCTGAACTGACCAGTATTTCAGGCTGGTCTGCATCAGGCCCGGTGTAGTTGATCCATTGATACAAGTCAGCTTCTGCGGAGATGACACCGACAGATACTGCTGGTCTTAAACAAGTAATGGTATCCGCATATACCTGAAAGTCAAAAATATCATCCCCCAGCACGATAGATACAGTATTGCCATTTCGACAGCCATTGGGTGCCACCACTGTAGCCGCATAGATTCCTTGCTGACTGACTTGAACAGAAGCATCGGTGCTGTAAAATCCCTGCGGACCATTCCAGGTATACATTACACCTGGGGTACTGGAAGATGCGGTTACCGTGATTATCTCATTACAGTTGAGGGTATCTTCAGGCGATACCATAAGATCCGGAACGACAAAGTCGCCATCAAAAAGAATGGTCCCGGATCGGGTGCACCCATTTAGAAAAGTCGCTGTAAGAGTATATAATCCAGGATCGGAAACAATCGGCCTCCAATAATTACTCATAAACATATTTGGGCCAGTCCAGGTCCAACCACGAAGCTGACCAGAAATAGCATCTGCCAGGGTTGCGGTCCCGCTCTGACAGTCTTTGGCAAGAATATATATCCCCAGCGGATTGGTCATGGTATCAATAGGGATATCAACTGACCTTGAGGTTGTACAACCAGAGGCATTTGTTACATTCATGATATACGTACCCGGAACCGTGATCGTAATATCGGCTTGTGCAGAAACAAATCCTCCTGGCCCATTCCACAATACAGTTCCATTGGTAGGGATATAAATCGGATGGATATCAATGGACGGTTGATCACAGGAGAGGGTCCCCCCTTCAAAAAAGATCTGGGGATACCCTTGGTCCGCTATAACTGTTGCACTTCCTGCCCCATCGCATATGCCATCTGTGACTTGAAGAAAATATTGTCCGGCCTGATCAACCGTTATCGCATTACCTGATGATGGCGATGTAATGTTGCCGGCAATAGTGGACCATTGATAGGCAAATGGACCAGTTGCACCGGATACCACAGCACTCACTCCTACTGAACCTATAGCGCATGTCAATGTATCCGGTAAAC
>JBGAWQ010000050.1:0-19389 GCA_044227555.1 Saprospiraceae bacterium
ACATAGATATCCCGGATGAGATGATAGTTGTCCGCAATGGTGGTATTGAAAATGGTGGCGAAAAAACTAAGGTTCTCTTCCACACTCAGATCCTGATACAACGAAAAGCGCCCCGGCATATAACCAATGGTATTACGGATCTGACGATAATCCCGGATGATATCAAAGCCATCCACTGTAGCTTTTCCCTGGTCAGGCAGAAGTAAAGTAGTCAGGATGCGGAATAACGTGGTCTTGCCTGCCCCATCAGGACCGATCAGACCAAACAACTCACCCGGGCTTACCGAAAGGGAGATATCCTGCACAGCAGGCGCTGTGGCTTTTGGATAGGTTTTGGTGATATGTTCGATGACCACTGAAGACATGACCTACCACTTAACTTCACCGTACATCCCGATCTTGAGATAGCCATCATTGGCCACGCGGATTTTCATGGCATACACCAGGTTGGCGCGCTCGTCCTTGGTCTGAATAGTCTTGGGGGTAAATTCAGCTTTGTCACTGATCCATTCGATGGTACCGCTATAGGTTTTATACGTTCCTGAAGTATCATCAACCATGACGGTCACCTGATCGCCCAACCGCCGCCCGGTCAATTGATCTCCGGTGATATAAGCCCTCAGAATGATCGAAGAAAGATCTGCGATTTTATATAGGGGTTTTCCAGGCACAGCCATTTCAAAAGGTTCGGCATAGGTGGTGAGCACCGTGCCCTTCACCGGATTGGTGATGACACATCGCCTGATCTGATCATTGAGCTGCGCGATTTGGGTGAAAAGCGGTCCGGTGTCCTGTGACAAGCCTTCACTGGTAATGGATAGTGTGGACTGCAAGGCTTCCATTTGTTTTTCAATCACAGCCACCATCGATTTGGCATCATCCAGTTGTTTGGGCGTGGCGGCATCCGCCTTGACGAGTCGGTCTATGCGAGCCAATTCATGACGGGCTTGGTCCAATTGGACCTGGTAGGCGGCCAGTTGTCTGCTGATGTTTGGTTTTTTACTCAATACCGCTTTGATCTGCGCTTCGAGTTGTTTCTTGCGGAGATGGAGTTGCGTGCTATCGATATATCCGATGACCTGACCACTATCAATGACCTGACCTTCGCGGATATCAAGCTGCTGGATGATCCCCGAAGCATCTGCGGGGATCAGCGTCTCAATAGCCTCAAAGGAGCCTGAGGCATCATAAAGTTGCGGAGCTTGCTTACAGGATAACATCAGCAGTGCTGTGAGCGCCATCCATGTTGCAAAAGTTGTTTTTGTATTCATGACAGACATTGGGATTTGCATTTATTGTCCTAAAGTGGTTCGAAGGGTATATTGGGCAATGTGCAATTGCATTTGGTGTAGGATTTGATTTTGCCTGGCGAGATCTTCAGCATTGGCTTCACGCAGGTAATCACTCGACGTCATGACTCCATTTTCCAATTGATTGAGCGCGGATGTTTTAATGGATGACCGCAATTGAATGATCTCATCATCCGTAGCCAGCAAGGATTCGAGTTTGACGATTTCTTGGTTTTCCTTTTTGCTCTGCAGGCGGGTATTAAAAAGAAATGTTTCTTGTTGAATCGAGAGCTCCTGCCGCCGGATGTCAATCAACGCTTTTTCATTGGCATTGACATAGTATCCACCCAGTGGCCAGGCCATTCGCAATCCACCATAATAGAATCCTGTAAACTGATCATCAAAGAAGTTGAGCGCAGGTCGTCCCACGCCACCTTGCAAAAAGAAACTGATTTTCGGGCGGTTGATCACCTGCAGTTGACTCTGCTGTAGCGTTAGATTTTGCATTTGAAAATCATACCATGCGATCTCAGGACGTTTCACCTCATCGTCCACGTCTATACCTGGGGGCATCAACAGTATTGATGGTTCGTCTATTGGTTTGTTGATCATCAACCCAAGCATATCCGTGTAGGCTTTACGGGCAGAAGCCAGTTCAATAACCCGCTGTTGGATTTTCAGCAGTTCGACACGTAATACGTCAGCACTGGATTTCAGTGCAATGCCTTGCTCGATCGCCGCAGTAGTTTTTTTCAAACCCAATTCCAGGTCCTTGCTGTAGAGTGCGGATTGTTTTGTTTGTTCATCGATCAATAGTATACCAAAATATAATTGGTTGATCCGCTCGCGCAGTTTGTAGAGTTCGACCTCCAGGCCTTGCTTCCGGACCTGGGATTCAGCTTCCTGTGTTTCTTTCTTTAGCGAAGTGGCACCACCATCATAGATCACCTGGTTGAGTTCGCCGTAGATTTTGTACTGATCTTTAGGAATGAGTGGTGTCGGATTCCCCGGAAGTTCAATGGGAATATGAGGTACATCGGATTGATACGTAGCCTGGCCATAGATAGTGATCTGAGGCAAAAAGGCTTTGGACGCATTTTCAATGGAGTAGCCCGCGCTTTGATCTATCAGGCCGCGCTGATGGATGAGCGGATAGTTTTCTCGCGCCAGGGCATAACAAGAGTCCAACGTGAGCGTATCCTGCTGGCCCAATAGGGAGTAAGTCATAAATACAGTGGACAAGAAGAATAGCCACAGTCCTTTGATGGTAATCTGCTGGAGGAATTGAAGTTTTATACGCCTGTTTGACATAGGGCGAAATGGATTAGTGGGTTTGTAAAATGGCCTCGACCCATTTCGGGATGAGGGTCTTGCGTTCCTGCATCAAGGCAATAAATTGCTGGTCGTCCGCCACCGCAATGGCTTTGAATACCGGACCGGCTATGAAAGGGAATAAGGTCAGGCTCATGAGGTTCATCAGAAAGTGCAAAGGGTTAATATCCGGACGGCGCTCCTTTAGTTGTTGGATAAATGTGGACTGACTGATCATCTTCCCAACCTGGAAGGTGCTGGCAAACTGTTCCGGATGATGACGGATTTCACTCAGGACGAAAAGCGGCAGGTCCGGATGCTGGCAGATCATATCGATATAGAGGGACACCACCTGCTCGGATTTGGACTCCAGCGATGAATCCGGATCAAACAGCACGGGAGCCAAGCGGCCAAACAACTGCTGCACTTTTTCCAGCATGATTTGGTCAAAGAGCTTTTGCTTACTCCGGAAGTAGTAGTTGAGCAGCGCCAGATTTATTCCGGCTTCTTCCGCAATATCCCGGGTCCGGGTAGCCGCATACCCTTTCCGGGTAAAAACCCGTCGGGCCGCTTCTTTTATTTTCTCCTCCGTAGAAAGGTCTTTCGGAGGAGATGGATCGGATGGCTTGGCCATAACATATAGGATTCTACCACAAAGATAGGTTTGAATTTTTGATTTTATCAAATATTTTAATCAAATGATTAATTTTATATTTTAAATGCCCAATTTTCATCTGTCACGCCATATCCTTGCAGGATATCTGCGTTCCGGGCGCAAAATGTTGCGTCACGCCATTCCTTGCAGGATATCTACGTGATGGGCGCAAGATGTTGCGTCACGCCATATCCTTGCAGGATATCTACGTGATGGGCGCAAGATGTTGCGTCACGTCATATCCTTGCAGGATATCTACGTGATGGGCGCAAGATGTTGCGCCCCTACATTGCTCTCTGCTCTCTGCTCTTTGCTCTTTGCTCCGTATCTTTGCCCTTTCTTCGAAATCAGCCAACCCTTATCATCATGGTCAATAAAGTCATCCTCATCGGCAACCTGGGTAGAGACCCCGAAGTCAAATACCTGGAGGGAAACGTCGCCGTAGCCAAGTTTTCAGTAGCCACCAATGAAAACTATCGCGACAAAAAAGGAGAATGGCAGACCGTCACCGAATGGCATGATGTCGTGGCCTGGCGCGCACTCGCCGAACGCGCCGAAAAACAACTGAAAAAAGGCAGCCAGGTATTTGTCGAAGGGAAACTCACTCACCGCAAATACCAGGACAAAGACGGCAATGACCGTTATGTCACCGAAGTCGTAGCTCAAAGTTTCCGTGTCCTCGACCGCAGAGACTCCAGACCCGGAGGCCAGGAAGAAGACTTTCATCCGGAAGACACTAGTCACGAAACGACGACACAAGGCGCTCCCCGCGGCGAACAGCAGGCTGATGACGACCTCCCATTCTGATCAGCCGTAATTGTTGACCTAAACATCCCACTTTGGATTCAGAACCCTATTCGTTACTCTATATCCTGTTCGTTCATTGGAGCCTGTGGGCTGCTTTAGGACTCCTGGCCTTTTTACTCCTCTGTTCTGCTTTGATCAATGGATCCGAAGTTGCTTTTTTCTCCCTCGACAGCAACCGACTCAAAGCGATGCAGGAATCAGAAGTTCAATCCGAACTCCGTGTGCTGCGTCTGCGTGAAAAACCAAGACGCCTGCTGGCCACCATCCTGATCACCGCCAATCTCGTCAATATCGCGATTGTCATTCTCTCATATTACCTCTTTCATATCCTGCTGCCACGGGAAACATTACTCTACTGGGGCGAATCAATGACCTACGCAATCGGATGGTTCGATGCCTATACCTGGTCATCTGTGCTGAGCTTTCTGATCAGCATCGTGGGCATCACCTTTCTGTTGGTGTTGTTTGGCGAAGTGGTACCAAAGAATTATGCCAATCTCAACAATGTCGCCTTTGCCCGGCTGATGAGTTTGCCGGTCAGCGTCCTGATGACCTTTTTTGCTCCACTCAATAAGATCATGGTGAGATGGGGCAATGCGCTCGAAGAAAAGCTCGGTACCGAAAGCGTGCTGGGAGCCAACAAGGAAGATATCGACAAAGCCATCGACCTGGCGGTAGCCAAAGACAAAGACTCCGCGGTAGAAGCCGGGATCCTCAAATCGATTGTCAATTTCAATGATGTCGCGGTCAAACAGATCATGCGCTCCCGAATGGACATTATAGCTCTCGATACCGCCATGCCGCTGGACGAAATGCTCACCATCGTCAAAGAAGCAGGCTATAGTCGCCTTCCAGTCTACCACGAGCAACTAGACAATATCCGGGGTATCCTCTATGTCAAGGACCTTATCGGATATATAGATGCGGCAACATCACCCCATTCATGGCCTGAACTCGTGCGTCCTGAGGTCCTGTATGTCCCGGAAGCCCGCAAGATCAATGACCTGCTCAAAGATTTCCAGCGCGAACATCTGCATATGGCTATCGTAGTCGATGAATACGGGGGCACCTCGGGCCTGGTTACGATGGAAGACGTCATTGAAGAAGTCATCGGAGATATCAAAGATGAATTCGACGAAGACCAGGAACTGGAATATCGCCGGTTGAGCGACACGGAATTTATTTTTGAAGGGAAGACGATGCTGATCGATGTGTGCCGGGTGATGAACGTAGACAAAGCCAGTTTTGATGAGGTCGATGGTGACGCCGACTCCCTGGCCGGCCTGGTGCTGGATCTCAATGGCCGCATGCCCGTGGTCGGACAGAAATTGGTGCTTCCCCCATTTTCGTTTACCGTACTTTCGGTGTCGCCTAAACGCATCGAACGTATCAAAGTGCAGATCGACACATGAAAAGTTGGCTAGTCATTATTTCCTGTAGTATCCTCCTTTGGACCTCCTGCAAAGAAGATCAGGTGACCTCCCGGCCTCGTGCTTATCCAAGGATCGAATTTCCATCACGCGGGCTCAGCGAATACACGGCGGCAGATTGCCCGTTTACCTTCAAATACCCTTCTTACGGAGAAATACAGAATAAAGAGAAAGCCTGCTGGTTTGACATCTTCATGCCCGCATTCAAAGCCCGCCTGCATTGTACATATGTGCCGGTCACCGATGAGGCAAAGTACGAGGACCTGGTGAGTGATGCATTTCTGATCGCCACCAAGATCAATGAACGCGCCAACTACATGGAAGAAATGCACATCACCAATGCACAAGGTGTAGGTGGCTTGCGATTGACCTGGACCGGTCCGGCAGCTTCACCAATTCATTTTTTCCTGACCGATACCACGACGCATTTTTTTAAAGCCGCCTTATACTTTGATTCAAAGGTGCAGCCGGATAGTCTGGCGCCTATTGCTTCATTTATCCGCCAGGATATGGATACCCTGATTTCTTCCTTCGCATGGAAGAAATAAATCTAATCGTTCTAAACAACGAACTCGATAGAGGTCGTGACTAAACGTTCTAAACGCATCCTGGGGTAAGCTGGAGCATTCAAAAAAAAACGCCTGTCTTTCTTTTAAGACAGGCGCATCAAAACAAAACGAAAAACCAACTATATCCTGCGTAAGGATGGCTGGAATACAGCCCCTCACTTATTTTTTTATTTCGGCGGTCGATCAGGTTCCTTTCTTCAAACGTACAGGCACGTCTAAATATTTGCCATTCCTGTACACCTTGAGCTGAATAGAATCTCCAACCTTGGCCAAATCAATTTTCTCTTTCAGGTCTTCAAATTTCTTCAATGGCTTTCCATCGATCTGAACCAACACATCATTGGGTAGGATACCGGCATATTGAGCGGCGCTTCCTTCACCCACATTGTCCACCAGGAGACCTTCACTGATACTCAAACCCTGATCTTTTGCAAGGTCTTCATCTAGTACAAACACTTCAACGCCCAAAGAGGTTCGCTCAATATCCCCTTCATTTTTAATAATGTCGTCTGCTATACGCATGGCCAGATTGACCGGGATAGCAAAGGAGTATCCGGCATAACTACCTGTTTGAGAGGCAATTGCGGTATTTATCCCCAGCAATTTGCCATACGCATCGACCAAAGCTCCTCCACTGTTACCGGGATTTATGGCTGCATCGGTCTGAATAAATTGTTCGATAGTCTTACTGCCCTGGATGATATTGAGGTCTCTGCCCTTGGCACTAATGATCCCCGCAGTCACAGTAGAGGTCAGATATTCAAAGGGATTACCCACAGCGAGTACCCATTCTCCAACACGTGCTTTGTCTGAATCCGCATATTCGAGGGGCTCGAGGTTGTCTACATTGATCTTGAGCACCGCGAGATCTGTACTTGGATCGCGGCCAACGATTTTAGCTTTATAATCTTTTCCATCTACTAACGTAACCGAAACCTCATCCGCAAAATCCACCACATGGTTGTTGGTCAGGATATATCCGTCCTTAGAGATCACTACGCCAGATCCCGCCCCTTTTCGAATCATGGGTCCACCAAAACCAAAACCATCATACGGAATTCCAAATCGTCCGAACAGTTCCTGGAATGGATCCTGTTGGCGTCTCCTTTGTTGCGCCGTAGCTTCACTCTCGGCGGCTTCGATAAGGACTACTGCTTTCTGCGCTTTTTCAGCCGCGTCTGCAAAATCAGGGCCGGTAGTGACACCAGGCGAAACAGAAACCGTTTTGATGTCCTCATGCCAAAGATTGGTTTTGGAAGACATTTGAATGGCACCAAAACAAATCAATCCACCGGTCAGACCGGCCAGGGTAAGTGAAAGAAATGATTTCATAGGTCCACAGTTTGATTAGGTTAGTACACCCTTAAACGGCAACCCAAGGCGGTTGTTATGAAATCAAAATTCGTTTAACAATAGCTTAACAACGGAATGACATAACCACGCTCCTGCAGAATATGCAAATGATATCGATCAGATCAGTCTTGGTTTGATCTGCGATATACCGGATGCCCCCGATGCATACACCCATCGATAGAGAGGATTGCGCAACATTTCACTGAGCCTCCGGCCTCCCGAGGCCAAAGGCTCAGGAGCATGATGAACAAAAGCGTCCAGGCTTGTCAACCAATCGGCATTCGGGCCTTCGACAGCCAACTGTGCCATGAGCAGATTCCATCTTGCAGTGTATTGCTGATCACTCAATGGTGACTCCGCGAGTGAAGTATACATCAGGATTGCTTTTCCAAAATCACCCTGCTTAAAGGCGACCTCTGCTCCTTTCCAGGATGACATTTCACCCGCTCCCGGGCTGGATTCTGTGACCATGCTATTGACGTCAATGAAATTTCGCTGAGCCAGGCATGAAGGATGGAAATATTGCCCGGCCAGATAAATGCAAACAAGGAGACCCACTAAGAAGATACCGATACGTCCGGCCCGGCTTACCATCAATCCTTGTTGATGCGGCTGATCCAGATCCCATTCACGCATCTTTTCCCGCAGATGCCGGTTTCTGACCATCCGGATGGCTTCAAAAGCCACCTGGCTATCCCGGACCCGCTCAGCAACCACCGCATCCCGGGCCATGAGTTGCTCCAGTTGAGCTTTGTGCTCCGGATCAATCGTACCCAGCAGATACTGATCTATCCAATCATTTAGGTTATGTTCTTTCATGTGTTCAAATAATAAACAAGGGTTTGCATATCTCTACTCTGTAAGTGTATTTATCCGGTCGTGATGTTACCCGGTTTCAACAAATCTTTCAATTTTCTAAAACAATGAAACTTGATCTTACGGGCCATGGCATCCGATGACAGGTTCATCACCCTGGCAATCTCCACCATGCTGTATCGGTCAATCCACAAAAGCAGGATCTGTCTGCACCGCGCCTCCAATTGATTAAAGGCAGCTTCGAGTCGTTCGTGGTCAGGAGACGGAAGTGAATAAGATTCAGGCATTTCATCCGCAGCGATGTATTGCTCTTCCATGTCATGGACCAGTATGACCCGCTCATCTTTTTTGAGCTGGTTCAGAAAAATCATCTTCCCTATTCCGATCCAAAAGCCACCCAGGCTCTTGACCTCACACTGACCTTGCCGGATCTTGTCGACCAGGATGATAAAGGCATCATGCATGATGTCATCGGCAATCCCCCGTATCGCAGGATGGCGGGATACTAATCGGTCCAGATAGGAATAGGTGGTCTTTCGGTATCGCATGTACAGGCAATGTATGGCGGTCTCCGCGCGCTGACCTCCGGCACGGATCTCCCGGATGTAATCTTCATCCAGGTGGAATGGTGGACATGGCAAGTGATTCATATTGTTTTCAGACTGATGATCACTAAGCGATAAACGGCTTTCACGGCCCCTGGGAAAGGCCGCTGTACAATGTTACAAAAAGGAATGCATGAAAAATCCGCTTTGAAAATATTCTGAAAATAAAGTCTTCCAGGGGTAACATTTGGGGCTCCTCAATACACTATACCAAGGAAGAGGACCCATCAGGCGCTGGAAGGCGATTGCATAACACCCGGTTTGTACGCTACAACACCAGTCATGAAAGCCAATTCCTCACTTACCAGTTGAACGGAGCCGGATGCGCGCCCCATGCCATCCGGCTTTTCTTGACCTATCACCAGACCATCCGCTATGCAGTGGCTGAAACAAATGGCTGATTTAATCTATCCTCCACTGTGTGTGAGCTGCGGCCTGATGCGCCCATTAGATCGCCACATCTTCTGTCTGGAGTGCCTGCAACAATTGCCCGAGACCGGCTATCATCTGCATGAGCAAAATCCTTTCACATCGCATTTCGCAGGCCGCGTCCGTTTGCAGGCCGGAGCTTCCTTTCTGTATTTTTCCAGGGGAGGCGGTACGCAACGGATGTTGCACCAGATCAAATACAACAATCAGCCCGATCTTATCACCGTCATCGGCAGGTGGTACGGACGCCAATTACTTCAAGCTCCACTGTGGCAAGGTATCGACGCCGTTGTCCCTGTTCCTTTGCACTGGAAAAAACAAAGAAAGCGCGGATATAATCAAAGTGCAGTGTTCGGGGAAGCCATTGCTGATGTCATCAATACCCCCTGCCATGCTCGAGCCCTGTTGCGTATCACGCATGACCGAAGCCTCACAGGTATGAACCGGATGCAGCGGATCCAAACGATAGGATCTGCTTTTGCGGTAGCCAGGCCTGCCCAGGTCAAAGGCAAACATATCCTCCTGGTCGATGATGTACTGACTACCGGTGCCACCCTGGAAGCTTGTGCGCTGGCCCTCGAAAAACTTCCTGTAGCCTCTATCCGCATGGTCACGATCGCCTGTGGTGAATGGTGATGCCTTACCCTTCTCTTCCTTCTTCTGCCCTCAACATTCGCAAGTAATCAGTATCCCGTATTTTACCTGCATACCAACTTCCTCTGGTTTCACCCGTGAGTTAACAATGGATAAATAATATGTCAGACGCAAAAGAAATTACGCAAGCAGTTATCGCAGAAATCCTGCTTCGATTGCATGAAGAATCACTTCCCCGGATTGTTAAATGCCTGGACCAACTCGACAATCAGCAAATATGGTGGAGACCCAACGAAGCCTCCAACAGCATTGGCAACCTGGTGCTGCATCTATGCGGAAATGTCAGCCAATGGATCTATTCCGGTTTGGGTGGATTTCCGGACAACAGGGCCAGACAGACTGAATTTGATGAAAGAAGAGTGATCGACAAAACCGAATTGACCCGGCTGCTGATCGATACCATGGACAGAATCAAACCGGTCATTTCCAACCTTTCAGAGGAGCAATTTTTACTTAGGAGGCCCGTTCAAACCTTTGAGGAGACTGGATTATCCATCCTGATCCATGTCACGGAACACTTTTCTTACCACACCGGACAGATCGCCTATATCACCAAAATGCTCCTCGCCCGGCCCCTCGGATTTTACGAAGGCATAACTTTAGAGTGATGGTTAACGCTAAGCGTTTATTTTTGCAATATGCATCACATCCTTCCTGTCATACTATGTATAGGAATAGCCTTTCCTATGGGGTTTTCTCAGGGCCCCACGGAGAAGCTCCCTTCCGCTGTCAATACAGCGCAGTATGATGAGACCACTCCGGTCCTCAGCAGGAATGGAGACCGCTTGTTTTTTACCCGCACCGCAGATCCGGCCTACGAGCCTTCTATACTGAATGAAGAAGGACAGATCAGTTCCAACAAAGCAGATGCCATCTACCAGGATCATCTCGCAATGATCTACTCCCAGATTTCAGGCCATAAAATCACGGATCCGACCGCATCGGTTTACAACCAGGATATTTGGTTTGTGACGTTAGGGCAAGATTCTATTGGCGAAGCTGTGCATCCAGGGTATCCCATCAACAACGCCCTGCCCAATAGCCTGGTGTCCGTCGGCACGGAGCCGGATGAATATATCCTCATCAACCAGTTTATGGAGGATGGGAGCATGTATTCAGGTTTTTCGAGAGCCTCCATCGACATGAAAGGACAGTCACTCATGCCCCGACCCATGCATATCTATGGTTTTGATTTGTCCGGGGCGGATGTCGATCTCACCATGACCCCGGATGGTCATATTCTCGTGCTCAGCATGGAGCGCCCTGATGGTTTGGGTCATCATGACCTCTATGTTTCTTTTTTTATCCGGGACAATGTATGGTCTGCACCCATGCACATGGGTTCAGTCATCAATACTTCGTCTCAGGAATCTTCGCCCCATATCTCTCCTGACAAACGGTTTATGTACTTTTCTTCAGACCGTCCGGGTGGCGCTGGTGGATCAGATATCTATGTGTCCGAGCGACTCAATTATAGTTGGCTGAAATGGTCGACACCAGTTCCAGTAAAAGGCGATGTCAACACCCAGGCCGACGAGAGTCAACCCTATTTCGATGCGCCGGCTACCTATTTGTATTTTACCTCACGGAAAGACGGTAGCAGTGACATCTACAGGCAACTGCAAGCCCCTAAGCCGGAATTGAAGAAACCATTGTTTGTCAGGGGTAAAATCGTAGATGCTACCACAGGCCAGGCCGTTCATAGTGAATTGTTTTGGGGCCAACATTCATCAGAAGATTATCTCGAGTATTTCAATTCATACACCGGTGATTTTGAAATCACCCTGACAGAAGCAGAGCCCTATAAATTTCTTCCCAGAAAAGCCAACCACACTGCTCAGCGCATCCTGATCGATCCAAGGGGCATGGAAAAACAAGGCATTGATACGCTCAACCTTATTCTCTACCTGGTACCCAAGAAGAATGCAGGCGCTGATGCACCGGATACGGAGAAGAAAAATATCCAGGTACCAGAATCGGAAAATGAAGTTGCGCCCGCAGGTCCGGAGACCATGACCTTTTATAATATTAACTTTATCAAAGGAAAGTCTACCATCCTTACACGGTCCCGGGGCGCATTAAATGATATCTATCAAAAAATGATCGACAATCCTACCCTGGAGATTATGATTACAGGGCATACGGACAACGTCGGGGATGAGGCTGCTCTGATTGACCTTTCGATGGATCGTGCGCTGGCGATCAAAGGCTATCTGGTCCATGAAGGGATAGACGGAGACCGTATGCAGGTTTCCGGTAAAGGCGCTACCTTACCTCTCTACCAGAATGGCACGGAGAGCGGAAGGGAGAAAAACAGGAGGGTGGAAATCACCCTGCTCAAATTATAAGCATGAGAGCTGCGGCCCATTTTTTTTCGATTGTATTTCATCCTCTTTTCATCGTCACCTACATGACGCTGATCCTGCTGTGGACCAACCCCTTTGCATTTGGTTGGCGCCATGTGGATGAAGCCGGGACCCTGTTACTCATCATTGCCATGACGACGATCACCCTTCCGGCCATTGCGGTCCTGATGATGAAGATGCTGGGATGGGTATCCTCCTTCAGCCTCGAAGACCAACACGAAAGGGTAGGTCCCTACATCGTTGGCGGCATCATGTATCTTTCATTATATCTGCATCTGACCCGCGCTGAAAGTTTCCCTGTATCTCTCCGGATAGGCGTATTGGGGACCATCATGGGACTATGGGCGTGTTTCTTTATCAACAACTTTACCAAAGTCAGCGTGCATGCAGCCGGCATGGGCGGACTGGTAGCTATGGTGGCCCTCACCAAATTGATATTTGGGTATGACGAAGCCCAGATCGGCCTGTTTGGAGGCACCAACCTGATCGTCCCGGTAGATATCCTCCTCTATGGCTCGATCCTCATGGCAGGCGCAGTATGCACGTCAAGGCTCATCCTCAAGGCGCATGTCATCAAGGAAGTGTATGGAGGATTTATCGTCGGGATCGCCAGTATACTGGTCGCCTACATGATCCTGGTCTAGAAGGAAAATCCTACACTAAACTGCCAGGCCTGGCTTTTATTGACATCCTGGCGCTTATTAAAACTATAAGGGTCATTTTCATCCTTAAGACCTTGTAATGAAACGTCATAATCGTTCCGGTCTACATCACCCAGTCCATGGATATACCTTACGCTCAAAAATAAACCCTCATTGATAAAGAATGATGCACATCCTACCAATCCAAAATCAATGGTTTTATAAAGATCTTTATCACGCGTTGGAAATTCGTAGTAAGCGTATACAGTTTGAGGAACCGTATACGTTCTGCCATCCACAATCACATCCTGAAGCTCGCTTGATGCGCCTCCGGCCTGATCTTTCTTGTAATTGTGACGCAAAGTCACTTCAAATGGTTCAATTGGTGAGCCTAAGTCAGACACACCCGTAAAGTCAGTTGATCCTCCTGCAGAGGAAGAAATGAGTACTCCCATATTCACCCCACCAGATAACTCGAAACTTCCAATCTTATAATAGGCCATCAAGGGAATATCTAGAAAAGTATTGGACACATTAAGCGTTTGAACCCGAGTACCAGTAACGTATTTATGTGACACATTTCCAAGCCCCAAATAATAATAAGATGGCCCATTGTAATCATACACCGTTCCACGCTGCGAATAGATCATCTCAGCCCGCATCCCTACCAGATCGGTAAATTTATAGCTGACCGCAGCCCCGATATGAAAGCCCCTGGCCATGGAATATTCCTCGAGAGAAGCGCCGTCCGGTCCAATCTCTGATGGCCCATTGAGCCTCGCGATACTGGCGCCGGCCCTGAAGCCAAATCCAAAGTTGTCATTCTGAGCATTGAGGGACATTCCACCCAACAAGCACCCAATCCCCAGGACAATCGCCCTCAACTTATTTTTATTTTTCATATAGTTTATTTCCAGTTTTCAATTCTATGTTGATAATGGCGCATTCTACCAGTCAATACTTCTGATTGCAGATACCAGATACCAGATGCCAGACCCTTTTTCTCTTTTCTCTATGCTCTCCCGCTTAGTGGCTTCGCAACACTGCGGGATCTTCGCTGCGCTACGATATGCCTCTATGCTCTATGCTCTATGCCTTCAGCCCTTTAGCCCTTTAGCCCTTTAGCCCTTTAGCCCTTTAGCCCTTTAGCCCTTTAGCCCTTTAGCCCTTTAGCCCTTCAAAAACGCCCCAAATCTAAATACTTTTCTCTAAGACAATCCGGTGCTCAGCGATCTCCTCCTCCGGCAGGACAGATGTGATCCGAAAGCCCCGTCTGACGGCCATCAACAACATGGCGGGAAAACGGTTGCGCGTTTTCATCCAAATCGTCCGATAACCTTGTTGCGCCGCCCAGGCTTCCTGCCGGTCAGCTAGCACAGCAGCAACACCCGCCTGCCTGAATGCCGGTAAAACGCCCCCGAGCCAGGAATAAAACCTGCCCTCTCGCTCATAACCCACTTTACATCCACACAGCTGACCATCCAGATAAGCCGTCAAAACGAGATGAGGCACCTCGCCTATTCGCCCAAGGATATCCGCAGCTGAGGGCGGGTTGACAAATTCAGGTAAAGATTGCAGCAGCAGGACTACATCGTCTATCCTGTTTTCCTGTATATCCAGGTGAACCATTATTGTTCCTTATACCGGATCTGCATCCCTTGCGCAGGATTGATGATACGCACTTCAGTTCTGCGATTGTATTGGTGCTCCTGCTCACTACATGGCACACCATCAACACATTTATTACGCGGAGAGGTTTCACCAGCGGCTTTGGTTACAATCCGGTTCGCATCAATACCCAGCAACACCAGGTATGCTTTGGACGATTCCGATCGCCTGGCACTGAGTTCCATATTGTATTCAGCACTTCCCCGGGTATCGGTGTGAGAGGTCAATTCAATCGTCAGATCAGGATATTTTTTCATGATATCCGCCAATGCGATGAGCTCGCCGGCATCCCCTTTGCGAATCACGGATTTATTGAAGTCATAATAGATGTTGTCCAATACGATCACAGTACCGGTGGCAATTGGAGATGGCGGCGCCGCGAGGGCATTACTTTTCTTTAAATATATTTTCCAATGCTCACCCGCCTCGGTAGGAGTAAAGGTAAAAGCATGTGTTGCAAATTCCGGTTTGGTGATTTCGGCCTTCATTGCGCAATTTGAAGGGAGACAGACGGTGGCAAATCCTTTATCATCAGTGAGTATTACCGGCACCTCATCCTTGCAGTTGCCTGTAAAATGGATGGTAGCGCCGCTCAGGACTTGCTCGCCAGAATCATTATATACTGTAAACAGGGTCTCTACACAAGGACCTTTGTCAGTCTTTGATTTTTTAAGGGTGATCAATCCGGGGATGTGATCTCCATTGACTACGGTGACAAAGTCATCATATCCTTCATGACTGGCTAGGATAATATAGGTGGCTTGGTCATCAGCGTTGAGCATCACCTTACCTGAAGGATCTGATATACTATTGGCACTGGCCGCTGGTAAAGAATCGATGAGTCTCCATTGGAAAGCAAAGGCCCCTGCCTTGTCTTCCTTCTCCACCAGGTCGGCCGTGAAATGATCTTTAAATAAAGTCGGGCCCTCCTGAGTCATCGGAATGATCCAGGCCTGGGAACGCTCCACGGGGTGACCTTCTTCATCCAATACTAAAATATCTCTAGGGGTCAGATGATCACGCGATACCGGCTTACAAAAGATCGTCGTGTCACTAACCCAGCGGTACAGATCATCTTTTCCTTGCGTAGGCTTCCGATCACTGCCCATGAACCCAGACGTCCCATCGGCATTGATGATCAGGCCAAGGTCATCCCTGCCGCTATTGAATGGAGCATCAAGGTGTTGAGGGGAGGAGTATACTTCTTCAACATTTCGGCTGGTGACAAAAAGATCAAGGCCGCCCATACCTTTAAGCCCATCTGAAGAAAACACCAGGTATCCTTCAGGATGTAAAAATGGAAATACTTCATTGCCTTTGGTATTGACAGCCGCCCCCAGATTGACTGGACTGGTCCACGTACCCGCTTCACGATGCACTTCGTACAGATCCATGCCACCAAGTCCTCCCGGCATATTGGAAGAAAAAATCATCATGTTGCCATCCGCACTGAGGGCAGGATGAGCTACAGAATACTGATCACTGCAAAAGGGCAATTCAGTGACCTGTTCCCAATCTTCATCCCCTTTGACAGCATGGTAGATTTTCAGTTGCACGTCTCCTTTATCATCATTGATACCCTGGTTGCCTGAAAGGTTGGACCGCGTAAAGAAAAGTTCTTTTCCATCAGTGGTGATGTAACAAGGCCCTTCATGATATTGCGTCCGGATGTTGGGCGAAAAATTGATGCTCTTGCCGGCATTGCCGTCCGGGCCTACATCCGCGTACATCAGATCAAAGTATGCTTTGCCGGTTTTGGGGTCCAGGAAATTGTTGTGTTCGCGGGCGACGACATATACGATGCCTTGCTGATAATAGGCCGGAGAGAACTCAATCGATTTTGAATTGAGATTGGCCAATGGGGTTAGCAAAACATGGTCCTGGTGGCAGATATAGGCCCCTTCCTGTCCGAATAATAGACGGATCGGAAGAAGGAGTAGTATGGAAATGAATAGTTTCATGGATCTGTTTAGAAATACCTGGGATTAATAAATGTGGATGGCTTGGCCGGCTCTCCAAAACAATACATCAGCATGACTTCAATGCTGCCGTTGCCATAACGCTTCAATTCACTCATGGTGATATCATATGCTGCGCCCAGCCGCAGGCCGCGAAGGATTTTAGCAGAAGCCATCACATCAATGGATTCCAACAGGGCATCATCAATGCCGCCTTTGCGGAAAGCGACGGCGACACTGTGATCTTCACCCCAGCGAAGACCCAGGTTCAGGTCCACACTCACAGGTGCGGCTTCAGTATACCTTACCATGACCTGGGGTACAAAATTCAAACGTCCGTCGAGCGGAAGGGCCACTCCCGACATCAGATAAAAGTGGGCTTGTTCTTTAGCGGTAAAGAGGTTGTTGACTTCAAAATCAATATCAGAAGCCATAAGCCTCGGAGAAGACAACCCAAGATAAAAGGTAGGTGTGCTGTAATAAATGCCCGCACCCACATTGATGATAAATTTGCTGTCCGACACCGCTTCAATGCCGGGATCAATGTTGATGTCCTGCACCGCTTTAATCCTTGGATCGGTATAGTCCACATATAACACCCGACCGGATCCCTGCACCCCAAAACTCATCGTCCCATTCCCCATTGGAATCCGGTAGTCATAAATAGCATCCAGCGTGGTCGAACTCGATACCCCGATCGCATGTCGCTGCAGATTCATCCCAATTCCAATCCGCTGCGAAGACAATGGTCCATGTATACTCAAGGCCTGGGTCTCCGGGGCACCCTCAAATCCCAGCCATTGCTCCCTGAAGATCGCGGAAGCACACACATGCTCATGGTACCCGGCATACGCCGGATTGACCAGTAGCTTGTTGTACATAAACATGGTATGCAGCGGCTGCTGCTGCCCCAGCAATATCTTCGGTAACACGAATAGGCAAAGGAGTAATCCTAGCCTCACTCCGAACTTGAGCGTCACATTATAACTCCTTGATTTTCCCTTTATCATATACACTTGTTTCATTGTCATTCTTGTTTTTTAAAGCGGCCAAATCTTCAACAAAACCTTATTCCTTCTACTTCCCTATTGGCTATTCTTAATTGAATCCAACCCAATTCTCCTTCCTGACAGTACTCACCCCTCACTTTTCACCCCTCACTGCTATCTTTCCAAGACCAAAAAGCTCTTCTTCGCCACGCTTCCATCTCCAAAATCCATGATATAGAAATACGTTCCTACCGGAAGCGCTTTTCCACCTGACGTTCCATCCCAATCATTATGGTACGGCGAAGCGGTAAAGACAGCGCCTCCCCATTCATTGAAGATGATGATCTTATTCTCCGGATAACGGTCAGTTTCCAGGCAAGGCACAATCAGGATATCATTGACCCCATCCTGATTGGGGGTGAAGAGAGTAGGCACAAAACAATCATCTTCATTGCCCACTTTCAACACCACAACAGATTCACTGCAGACATCCGGACACTCGGTCGAACAAATCCGATACACCATCATATCCGTACCAACAAAGCCTATGTTGGGGGAATACCGGAAGATACCATTGCCCACATGCAAGACATTACCTCGGTGTGGTTGTGCCACTATCGCCACAGTAAAGGGATCCATCGATATCTGATCATTCATGATCACATTAAACTCCAGCGTCTGTCCGAAGGGCACATCAAAGGTGTCAGGAAAGGTCTCTGGTGCAAACAAAACAGTTACATACAGCGAATCCTGGCTGTAATCTTTGCATGAAGCATAGCTTAGCGTCCAGGCCATACTATAGGTGCCGGAAGGCAGACCAATAATATCAGCATGAGGATCCGCAGGATCAGAATAGATGACCAGATCATCGTGACTGGTCCATAGCCCGGTACCCGGCGATGGATCAACTGCAGACAGTTGCACAACATCTCCCGGACATACGGTGATATCCTGCCCGGCTTCTGCCGATTGTGATGGATATGCATCCCCTGTGATTTCAGCCGCAATCCCCTGTGGAGAAGGACAGCCTTGCAGCGACGCCGTTGCAGTAATAGAGTTGATACCTGCAGCCAGCGGATCACCATCAATCGTGATACAAGAATCAGGCGCTGGAGTACCTATCAACGTGTTTCCATTCAGCCACCAGGTATATGTTGCTCCTTCAATTAGGGATCCGGGATCGATGCAGACAGTGACGGGTACTGGTTGATCTATACAGACTGCAGTCAGATCAGCAATAACCAGCGGAGCCGGTATGGCGGGCTGCACGGCAATATCATAGGGATTGGAGGGAGGGGACTGACATCCATTCAGAATATACACCACCTGATAAGTACCGGCATGCTCCGGTCCTACAGGATAGATCACAGGCTGCGTTTCATTACTATCAAATCCATTCGAGGATATCCAATGCACTTCAGCGCCTGGAGGTGCATTAGTAATCAGGATCAGACTGTCTCCTTCACAAACCAATGGTGGTGATGAAATACCTGGTGCGAACAATTGCCCTTTCACCTGCACCGCCGCCTGAGCGAATGCCGACGTGCATCCATCAACGGTCACCTGTACCCGGAAGATCCCGGTCCACGAAGGATCAACATTTGGGATCACCAATGTACCCGGACTGGCTAACACTACAGAGGTGTCTGGTGAACTCCATGAATACATAGCTCCAGCTATCGGGGCTTCAATAATCAAGAAAATACTGTCCCCATAGCAATAAACATGTTCGCCTGTAATCACCGGGGCAGCAGGGCTATCCTTCAATGAGAGTTCAATAGCAGCCGTGTCAGAGATACAAGCTCCATTGGTGATCACAAGGGTATAGATGCCGTTAGATTGCGCACTG
>JBGAWQ010000051.1:0-18903 GCA_044227555.1 Saprospiraceae bacterium
TAGTGAGTTAACTGCATCCTTTTTAGCCAAATATGATCTGCAGGGAAATGTTATTTGGGCTAAATCAGTAACGGGACCAGGAAGGAATTCAGGAGCTTCCATAGCAGTTGATAGCGAAGGATTCATATATCTATTAGGGACATTTGAATTTGCTGCCTCTATGGGTCCTTTTCATTTCACTGCCGGACACAATTATGACCAAGTTTATTTAATTAAGTTAAATCCAAATGGGTTTCCCGTTTGGGTAAGACAAACCACCGGAAGTGATAAAACGTATCCAACCGGTATAGTGATTAATAGCGCAAACCAGGTTTACCTGACCGGAACCTTATTCGACAGGACTACTTTCATGGGCACTACGGTTACACCTACCACCTACAATACTCCATTCATCGCAAGATTAGACACAGATGGAAAATTAATATGGTTTAAGGTGCTAAACGGAAACGGTGGACTTAAAGACATAAATGGTGTAACCACAAATGAAGCGGGCGATATTTTCTTTTGTGGAACATTTACGGACAACATCTTCCTGGATAGCATTCAATTAGCTGTATCCGTTTATTACGACACGATCGATATATATGGTGACACCCTCATTCTACCTGTATATAACCGGGATTACTTCGTCAGCCAAATTGACAGCACTGGTAAAATCGTATGGGCAGTCCAATCAAATTATCTGACAGACGAATATGCTCATGGTGTAGTAGCGGACAATAATGGTAATGTATATGTGACTGGAGGATCTGAGGACTCACTCAGCCGTTCTGTATTTGTTGCCAGGCATAATCAATATGGTGGTGGACTGGACTGGATTAACTTGTCTCTTGCATGCGGTGAAGGTCTTTCAGTAGCTGCAGATGATGGTAATAATATGTATGTTACTGGAATATTTTGTGGGTCTGCCGAGATTAATGGTTATCAGGTAACCTCAAAAGGTGGTGGTGATATTTTTATAATGAATTTTGATAGTTCGGCAAATTTCAACTGGATAACAACTCATGGTTCAACTAATAATGATTATGGCTGGTCAATTTGTGAGCGAGATGGATCTATTTTTGTTGCAGGTGGCTTCTTATATGAAGCTAAATTTGGAAATATTATAGTTAATACCTCTCCTCACGTCGGATGGGACGCATTTGTAGCAAAGTTAGATCGTGATTTCTTACTTAGTAACGAACAGTTAAGACCTGAACAAAAGATGTTAGTATTTCCAAATCCTTTTGGTGACCAAGTAACAGTATCAACCAGCTATTTAACTACTGAAACGCAGATACTCAGCATAGTTGATATTTCGGGCAGGGAAATCTTTACTAAGGTCATTGATGCAGGGAATAATTATTTCACCATTAATACCGGACATTTAAGAAGTGGACTTTATTTTCTTACCCTGTATGGTGATGAAGTTAGTTTAGTTGAGAAAATTATTAAACAATAAAACTTCATATAACATCGGCTATAGGCAATGGCGGATAACACTTTGTAGACAGTTTTGTACATTGATAAAGATTAAGGCTACTTGGCAGATTCTCCTGTAGAGCCGCCACTGCCCATAGCCCTGGTCGTTAGGTGCAACCGTCACGAACACTTGCTACAAGTAAAGACATTCAAAATGGATAAAGAATTTAAAAACTGTCAGTCCTGTGGAATGCCACTAAAAAGAGACGAAAAAGGAGGCGGAACAAATGCAGACAAAAGCATTAGCAAAAAGTATTGTTCCTATTGCTACGAAAATGGCGAATTTATTTATAAAGGCAATAACGTCTTAGAATTTCAAGAATATTGTAAGAATAAAATGATGGAAGGCGGACATTCCAGATTTATTTCTTGGTTATTCACAAGAGGGATGAAGCGTTTGGATAGATGGAAATCTTAAAAATTCAGAAACAGGGCTGCATCTAACACGAGTTTCGCGTTGGCGGGCGGACCGTTCAAATATAGACATGTAAGCAATAAATAAACGTTTGTACTGACAGACAGTTTGTGGTTTCAAAAGCCCACCAACGCAAATCCCGAAACCGTTCTTTGTCATGCTTGGATAGCATTTAAAGTCAAATACCAAAATATACATGTGAAAATGACTAGGAGCAAACTACACCTACTTCTTTTGATAACATTAGTCCCCTCCGCCTGCATCATTAACAGCGATAAAAATGACGGGAGTTCAAGTCAAAACCTGAACAAAGAGCAGATTCAGGATAGCCTCAAGGCAATGGTCAATACCGTTTTTAAGAATAGCGAAACCTTAAATCTTGACAAGGCGCTCTCTCCGTTTATAACAAACGATGAATTTCTTTTCGTTTCAAACGGACAAAAACTAAGTTTTGATCAACTGAAAAGAAATGAAACAGAATACTTCTCCACGCTGAAACAGCAAACCTTCAATTTTACAGATCAAACTTATGAGGTAATAAATGATGAAAATGCAATGGCAATACTGATCGGAACATCAACTGCCATTCAGAAGGATGGGTTTACTGTGAACACTAATATGGCTGAGACAATAAATTTTAAGAAAATAGACGGAATTTGGAAAATTGTTGGCGGGCATGAATCGTATGTTTTCGATACTTCTAAAAAGTGAACAGATTGATACAGCTAGGCATCAACCAGCAACTATGGTTTGGCGGAATGGCGGTTATAGAATATGCCCAGATATATAATAAATCTACCTATCGTTTGTAGATGGATAATTGATATTAGGACGAACATTAACCACTGCGTCCATCGTTGATTGTATATAGATATTTAATGTTTCACGCCGAAGAAGCGTTGATAATTAATTATCTTTAGCTAAAGCGTATTGATATTCTAAGCCAACTCAACGATGTCACCACTTTTAATCAAAACAAATATGAAGCGTTCTGTATTCTTCATGATTACCGCCGTGATCAGCCTCCTGCTCGGCGTGATGTGTTTTGTTATGCCGGAGAAGATGGCTGCCGGCTTCGGGATGACCGTCACTACATTGATCATTATGATGATCCGGGAAGCCGGGGCATGTAACCTGAGCATGGGATTCCTGAACTTTTACGTCTGCAATGACGGTGATTCAAAGTCGATGAAGGCTGTATTATTGTTCAACATGGCCTACCATGCGCTGATGCTTACGGTTAATATTTATGGGATCACTAATGCGGTCATGCCCACCAGTCAAATTATACCTGTTTTTGGCGCCCATCTGCTGATTGCTTTAGGGTTCCTGTATTATGCATTAAGGGTAAAAATCACACCCCAGGCAGGTTGATCAAATTTCAAGCTGAATTATACCGAAATGGCCGAATTCCGGTGTTTCATCCGGGAAGCGTTTGAAAATTATTATCGCATCAGATTGTATCCCAAAATGCATGCCTGATAGGAGTCTGATCATTTTAATGAACTCCATGTCATTAGTGGGTTTGGCAAGTTTTTATTTTTGAAATTAGTTGATCTGCATGGTCCTGAATACGATTTAAAAATCGTATTTTGTAAAAAATTTAAGACGATGAACCAAAAAACCACAATCCTCCTTGTAGTCCTATGCGTGGGACTTATCCTTACTCCTTCTTGTAAAGAACCTAAAGAGTCAGCCATCCAGGAACCCGTAATCAATACGGATCAATTCACCACCTCCCTTCCGGACGGTGAGTATTTAATGGACTCTACAGCGGGCATCAAAACCTATGCCTTGGTAGAGGGATCAAAGTTGAAGCAATTCAGGGCCACCACTCTGGATGGCAAGCCGTCAAGTACCGGGTATGTCAATCTAAGATTGCAAAACCAGGCACTGGTGGATGGTCCTACCGCTGAGGAGGAATGTATAAATAAAATGTGCATATGGGCTTGCCTTGCCCCGGTCAGTACAAATGCCGGATCTACTGAAATTTGCAACTGTGTATGCCCAGGGAATCCTCCAACTCCGGATAATTCTATTTGGGGTATGATGTCCCCCGATATGCTGGGCCCATCGTTTAAAGATACCAAGGTGGCAGAACTTACCGTGAGATTGAAATTGGCATTAGGGACTGCTACTGCACAGTGATTGATGCAAGAGGCCTGCCGGGTTTCCATACAATTATAAAAAGATCGATTGCTAGATCTACCCTTATTCAAGGATTAGATGGAAGGCTTGCATATACCATCCTAGGGCTGGCATTCCATGCAGAATCTTATTTTTGAAGCGAAGTGCTGAGGAGTTTAAAGCGAACTGTTTAGCATTATCAAAAATTGCTGAAACCAAATAACTTATCACCCACCCAATGCAATCCAAAATCATCCGCCACCTAACCACCATCTTTCTTTGTTTACTCCCCTTTTTGCTCGGCTCCCCGCTGGGAAAACATACCCCATACATTGAGACCAACCCTTTCTGGACCTACGTCATCATATGGGCAACTTCTTCCCTTACGGTTGCCGCGATCGCCTGGCTTATAGCCAGGAAGTTCCAGCGCAACATGACTAACCCGTATCTCCCCGGATATGTATTGTTCCTGTTACTCATTCCCGCCCTTGGGATTTTAGGACTGGCGGTAGCACCAGACCTGAGCATGACGATGCTGGAACATCCGGAGCGGGAGCATTTCAGGTATGCCTTGTTGTTTATCGCCCTGATTCCATTTTTTGGTTTTTTCCGGCTCATCAACCGGCCCAATTACCTGGAGTTGTCGACAATCGCAAGGTCGGTCCTTGTGGCCTTGTTTTTCATCGCCTTTTTAGTATTCCTCAATGAGTTCAGCCACCATTACAGCTATCCGGAGGCATTGCAGCGATGGGTCAATGAGGGAAAGGCGTTTGAGGATTTCAGCAAGAACTATGATACCCGGGCCGGCATTGCCGAGGGAGCGATCGGCCGCCTGGCTCAGTATGCCTTTATCATCTTTCTCGTGATCAGGCTTTACCAGTTGCGCAAGGTTTTGCTCTGGGCTCCCATCGTCCTGGTATTCCTCAGCCTGCTCGGCATGGTGTCCTCAGTCATCATGTGGGTCACCGAATTCCATCCGCCACAAGGGTTGGAGTTCCTGTTCCTGCTCTTTATTCCCGGCATGCCGTTCTTATTCCTTTACTGGCTGGGCATTGCCTGGCTGACGAAATTCAACCCACCCGCCACTTCAGTATAGGAACAGCCCCTGTGGCAGAAAAGCGGCAGATATTTTTTTAGAAGAAGTTTGTCATGATGGGTTGCCCGCAGGTATCAGCGTTAAAACCACCTTTGTCCCCTGTATATTTCCCGCAGAAGTTTTCATTTCCATAATCTTCACCTCAGTGCGCATATGCGCCACCTGGCCATATCGCTCAAAGGTCTCCCGGGCCAACTGCAAACCCTTCGACGCATGGTGCCCCTGCTTTTTATTTTGTGCACTGGCCGTCAACCCCACACCGTTATCCTCGATTTCAAATACATATCGTCCGGATTCTTGCCGGGCACGAATCCAAAGCTGGAGATCCCCTTTCTTCGGAGCCAAACCATGCCAGATCGCATTCTCGATATAGGGCTGAATAAATAAAGGAGGCACGCGTAAATGCTCCTTATCGATATCGGCAGCGATCTCAAATTCAGGTACGATGCCATGGTTGAGCCGGAGGGATTCCAGTTCGATATACAATTGGGAGACCTGGAGTTCTTCGTTAAGGCTGACCGAACTCTCTGTCGAATAATCCAAAATGTGCCGGATCAGCTTGGCAAAACGGGACAGGTAATAAGAGGCCATCTCGCTTTCCGCTTTCAGGATATAACGGTTGATGGAATTAAGGCAGTTGAAAATAAAATGGGGATTCATCCGGGCCCGCAAGGCCTGCAGTTCCAACTCAGCCAGTTGCCGTGATACATTTTGTTTTTCCTTTTTCCGCTGCACCTGCCAGCGTGCCAACCGCCAGATCAGGTAAAGACATAGCAGGGCCACCATGCTTTTAAAGTACCACCGTTCATACCACAAGGGAAAAATATGAATACGCACTTCACGGAAGTCCGGGGCGATATCATTTCCGGAAGAGGCCAGCCTGAACTGAATCGTATATTTTCCGGGCTTCAGATTCTCCACATACGCCACGCCATCCACGCCCATCGTGTTCCAGAGCGTATCCCTGCCGGACAGATAGCGCAGGCTATACTGCAGGGGTGCAGTCTTATCAAAGGAAACGCCGGCCAACTGGATCCTGACTTTCCGGTCTTTCCCATGGATGGCGATAGCCTGATCTGCGGGCCAATGCCATACCTCGTCTCCGCAACTGATTTGCTCCACATAGACCTGCATGGGAGGCGAAGTATACAGCAGCGCTTCAGGCTGACAGGCCATGATGGTCTGGTCCTCCATAAAATAGAGCTGGTTACTCTCCGGATCATAGGTCAGTGCTTTCTTATTGGAATGCAGGCTGGAACCAAACCCATACGGAAAGCTCCGTATCGTATAATCTTCCGTCGAGATACATCCCAGGCCGGAAGGAGTGACCAGCCAGACATGATCCTTGACCAGGCACATCCCATAAATAGTCTGGTCTGGAAGTCCTTCGGCGGGGGTAAAGCGTTTCATGGAATCGCTGGCCGGGTCATAGCGGATAAGGCCCGTATGCTGGAGCGCAAACCACCATGCCGCATGAAGTGTATCCATGATAAAAAACGCCGTGTTATTGATGTCAAGGCGGGTGTCACCAAAATCGGTGCGACAAAAATCTATGGTGGAGGTGCCCTTGTCGTAGCGGCAAAAACCACGATGGGACAAGATCAGGTTGCCCTCCAGGTCTTCTGCTACCTGCGTGGCGATGTCCATCAATCGGGCTTTCTCATACGCAAAAGGCATGGCCACAAACTTTTTTTCATGCGCATCGAAGCGCTCCAGGTTAGACCCATTTCCAAGGGTGTACAGGGTCCCGTCCCTCGTGGACTGAAAGGCATACCAGGAAAAAACATTGACCCCTACTGGAGATGGGTCAATCCGATGCGGGACCCAAGTGTTCAGATTCAGAAAATACCGTGGGCCGTTGGTAGTGCAGATTAACAGGGAGTCCTTTCCATAGGGAGTAAAATGTGCGATGGAAGTAGGATGGCCATCCCGGAGTGAAGGCAGAGGTACAGTCTTTACTGGTTGGAGGGTTATTTTATCATAGCACTTTATCTCCATTCCCTCTGCCGTACCGGTGACCAGGTAAGGACCGGATATGGCAAACTGGACATGCGCCCGTTCCGGAACCTTGGCATCAAAGGCGGGTACAGACTTTCGTATTCCATGGGTGATACTGCGCTGCTGGTATACGCCATGGTGGGTGCCTATCCACACGCGCTCATCCCGGTCGATGAGTAAGGTGGAAGGCATCATAGCGGTATCAGCCTGCGACTCCAGGGTCATGGTATTTTTCGTCCGGTCGAGTTTCAGGGTTTTGATATTTTTCCCCGGCTTAAGTATGTAGAAGAGTGAATCGGTGATCGAATGCACTCCTGTATTCCATCGGAGCAGGTCGCCCGTGGTGCTGTCGAGCCCGATAGTATATGAAGTCCCGGAATGTACGTGATAGTAGGTGATCGATTGCTGGTAACGGCTTAAGATGAGATATTCCAGGGGGGCCAGTTCGACTACTTTGACCGAGCCATCGTGGAGGAATGGATTAAAGCCGGGATACAAGTCGGGGGTAAGGCGTCGGATGGTCTTCTTTTCAGGATCGTATAGATGCCAGCCTGATGAACCTGTGATGATAAATTGACCCTGGGGCATGGGGAAGACTACACGTCCAAAAGTGCCGCTTACAGGCGGTGTTTCTGCACTGTCTGGATGGATGTATTCAAATAGCTTCCGGTTTTGGGCATCCAGATGTAGAAGCCCTGCGGTCGACAGGATCAGTAATCCGCCATCATGGTCGGCACAGGCATGACTTATCTTGTTGACTACAAACCTCGGTACATTGGGGAGACCTGTGAGGAAAATGGACGTATCCTGCGCAGTGCGGCAGTCATGGATGAAAACGCCGCGTTCTGTCAGTGCGATAATTCGATCATCGATGCATTCCAGTTGCGTGATCCGGTCATCAGGAAGGCTGTGCAGGGTGCCATCCGGATGATAGGTTTTGGTCGAAATGCCATCATACCGGAACAATCCGGTGGAGGTTGCTATCCAGAGAAAACCCCGGCTATCCTGTTTGATACCGGAGACCGGAGAAGGAGGGACGGCAGACAGCTTTTCAAAATCCAGGGGATTGAACTGAGCCGAAAGATCCACTACGGCTATCAGTAAAATGGTGAGTATGCCCGGGAAACGAAGCAGGGCACATCGCGCGCCGGATAACTTCACAGGTGGGAGAAGTTGATATACTCGTCCAAAGCGGACAGGAATTCATCCTTTCGGGTGCGTGAGATCGGGATGAAGGTATCATTGATCCGGATCTGGCCGCCATCGCTTTTAGAGTACAACTGCACATGTTCCATATTGATCAGGTAGGAATTGTGGATCCTGAAAAAACCACAAGGCAGCAGGACGGGTTCAAACTCCTTTAGGGTGCGGGCGGCGACGACTTTTCTTCCCTGGGTGAGATGGAATACAGTGTAGCTGTTGTCCGCTTCGCAATATAAAACGTCCCGGACGGGCTGGATGAGCATGCCATCGCTGTTGACGATGGATATTTTGCGGTTGGCATAGCGATCCTGGTACATGCGGGATGCATCCGCTTTCTTCTTGTCTTCCTTTACCCTGGCCATGGGGCCTGCCAGGTCCTGGGCGGCAATGGGCTTCATGATATAATCAATAGCTCCGTAGCGCAGGGCCTTGATCGCGTAATTGTCAAAGGCGGTGGTGAAGATAACCTTGCAGGTGAAGGGCATCAGGCGATCGAGGACGTCAAATCCATTCATTCCCGGCATATTGATGTCCAGGAAGACGAGGTCCGGGGCGTGGAGCCGAACGAAGGGAATGGCCTCCAGGGGATCGGTAAATGCGCCGATCAATTGTACATCGGGATAGTGTGCCGAGAGCAATGACTCCAGGACGTCAAGACAAAACCGTTCATCATCGATGAGTACTGTCTTGATCATAACGCCTGGGTTTGTCGTATGTACTTGGTTAATTCCATGTCCAACATCGTCTGGGCCTGGGGTCTGTGTATGCACACAAGAATCTTCTCATCCGCCGTTTCCCTGCCCGGTATGCCTGTTACCGCAGGCAAGTATAAGTGTTAAATGGGTAAGCGCGGCATTTTTTTAATCCGGTTTTTCATCAGCGGGTTTCATTAATGTAGTAAGCTGTTGTTTGATGGCTTCAAGCTCCTGCCGGTATTGTTCGTTGATTTGGGCCTGGAGTTCGAATTGCCTTTTGAGGTTTTCGTTTTCCAGTTGCAGGTTGGTATTCAGGGAATTCAGGGTGCTGAGTTTATCATTTAAGGAGCGTAAAGCCTCAATCATGAAGGGGTCGTAGGTGCCGTAGGCGGTCTGCAGATATCCATCCGAATCCGTGGTGACCAGTTCGGGGAATACGGATTGGATATTCTGGGCGGTGAATCCGTATTGGATACCTTCCGGGCGTGCATATTCGGTCACATGATCATCCCACTCGTAAGTGATGCCCCGGAGCGAAAGGAGTTTGGCGAGTGCCTCCGTTCCATCAAGGGGCTGGATGTTCTTTTTCAGCCGGCTGTCGCTGTTGGCGAGCCATTCGCCGGCTGTGGATTTACTGGCAGTACCACTGACTTCCAGTGGGTTGGTTGCTGCGCCTTTGGCTACACCCAGGTAATCATTGATCCTGACTTTATTGGTGGAGAAATCACCATAGATCAGGGGCCCTGCGGGTCCGACAACATTGCTGTTTTCAATGTAGAGTTTATCGGAGGCAGTTTCATTATACCCCGCCTGATATCCCAGGAAAACGTTTCCACTTCCGGCTGTATTCAGGTATCCTGTTTGTTTGCCCACTCCGATATTATTAAGGCCTGTGGTCGTATTCCCTAATGATAAATATCCGATGGCCGTATTGGCATTTCCTGTGGTATTGTCCAACAATGCGCCAAAACCTGCTCCTACATTTTCTATGCCTGACGTATTTGCATTAAGGGCTATGGCGCCAAGGGCTGTGTTTCCATTTCCTGTGGTATTGAGGAGCAGGGTATGATAACCGATGGCCGTATTATCGTCACCAGAGGTGTTCGAATATAAAGTCTCGGTGCCAATGGCGGTGTTTTCCTGGCCTGTGGTATTGCTATGCAGTACACTTGAGCCTACACCTACATTTTCATTCCCCGTGGTATTTGCGACCAGCGCCTCAGTGCCAATGGCAATGTTACGATAACCCGTTGAATTCAGATTCAGTGCGGAGGCACCAATCGCTATATTGTTATGGCCGTTGACAGGAACATTATTACTTAATACATTCGCTCCTATACCGATCACATTGTCGGTGGATTGTACCCCAACTGGATTGCCGAAATCCGTAATCCAACTCCCTGCTTTGTAAAAGTAGAATTGGTGCTTTTCGGTATCATAGACCAACATTCCCTCAGTGATCGTTGGAATGCTTAGTCGTTGGGCGGTCATCATTCTTGGAATGAGTAGGCCTTTTTTGGTAGAGGACAGGTGCAGGATCGCGCTGGTATCCGGGTTGGTGGTTCCGATGCCAACATATTGAGCGTGCGAAGCATGTAGTGAATTTCCATCAGCAACCCAGTTTCCATCATCGAGTCCTGAGTACCCGCCTTCCGGAATGCCCTGGCTGTAGATGGGAGCTTCAATGGTCGGCCTATACCTCCACAAATCATCTGCCCGGTCCCCGGTGCTCATCAAGCCTCTTGCTGCATACCCGATTCCATTTACCGAAGTAGCTGCGACTCCTTTTCGGGGAGTGCCTGAAAAGGTGGCTTTGGCGGTCCACTCGTTTTGTGCAGGATTGTATTGCCAGAAATCATTCCTATACTGGTTGCTGGCATTCAGTCCCGCACCAACGTACCCTGAGCCATCAATCACAAAATTAAAGGCAAGCCTGCGACCTCCTCCCGGATGACTGGCTGATGCGGTCCATGTATTGGTCCAGGGATTATATTTATAGAGGTCAGCGTATGTATTTGAAACGGCATATCCAAGGCCGATATACCCAAAAGAATCAATGGCAAATCCCACGGCTTCACTGCGCACCCCTCCGGGCAGGCTGGCTTTGGAAGTCCAGGTGTTGGCCACAGGGTTATATTCCCATAGATCGTTGTAGGAAGTAGTCCCGTTTACGCCTGTCCCGATATACCCTTTGCCGTTGACGGTAAAGGCAGCGGATGCGCTTCTTGCCCCTCCGGCAAAATTGGCCTTCTGGGTCCAGGTATTGGCCACCGGGTCATACTCATAAAAATCAAGTTTATAGGTGGAGAGCAGGTTGCCAAGTCCGGCGTATCCCTTGCCGTTCATGGCAAATCCGACAGCATAGGTCCGGGAGCCACCCGGGAGGGAGGCCATTTGAGTCCATAGCCCGTTCGCCGGATTAAACTCCCAGAAATCATCATAGGTGTTGGAGCCATTCGTACCGGTACCGAAATACATTTTAGATCCGATGCTAAAGGCGAAGGCATTCTCGCGCTTACCCGGGCCATTGCTATTGACATAGGTCCAGCGGTTGGTGCCTACGGAATCGCCGACACCCGTTTGTTTCCATCCACAGGTCTTGATCCAGGTCGTTCCGCTATACAGGTCCAGGCATTGGTCATCCGTATTAAAAATTTGAAGGCCTGTCGGAGGGCTTGGGATAGCATCACGCTGCGAGGTGTTCATGCGGGGCATTAAAAACCCTTTGGATGAAGAGGAAAGATCCAGTATTGCATTGGTATCCGGAGCTGATGTCCCGATCCCGACATATCGGGGATCAGGGGCATAGATCGAATTCCCATCGGCTACCCATTTGCCATCATCATAGGTTGAAAATCCTCCTTCCGGAAAGCCCTGGGCGTACAGCGGAGCTTCCACCGTAGGGATGTACTTCCAAAGGTCATCTCCCCAATCATTGGACTCCAGCAATCCCCGGACTGCATATCCGACTCCGTTAATAGAGGTAGCGGCAGAGCCTTTTCGTGGTGTGCCTGCGAACACCGTTTTTTGAACCCATTCATTTTCCGCCGGATTATACTGCCAGAAATCGTTGGTGAATTGATTGGCACCGGTTTGTCCCGAGCCTGCATAACCTAGTCCATCGATGACAAAGCAAAATGCGCCGCGACGCCCTCCATCGGGGTGACTGGCTACGGGGCTCCAGGTGTTCGTCCAGGGATTGTATTTGTAGACATCAGCAGGATAATTAGGGGCATTGTACCCTAGTCCTGCATAACCGAAAGAGTCTATGGCAAATCCAATGGCCTCGCTCCTGGAAACGCCTGGCAAACTTGCTTTTGAAGCCCAGCTATTGGCCGGCGGATTAAATTCCCAGAAGTCACTCAGCGTTGTGCTTCCATTATATCCTGATCCTACATACGCTTTACCATTAATTACAAAACTGGCCGCGCCTCCCCTGGCTGCTCCCCCGAAATTGGCCTTCTGTGTCCAGGTATTGGCTAATGGATCATATTCATAGAAATCAATTTTATAGGTCGAGTTCAGGTTGCCCAGGCCGGCATATCCTTTTCCATTTACCGCAAACCCGGAAGCAAACGTACGCCCACCCCCTGGTACAGATGCCTTCTGCGTCCAGGTTTGGTTGGCCGGATCAAATTCCCAAAAATCATCGAATGTAGTAGTGCCATTGGAGCCGGTGCCGAAATACATTTTGCCTCCGATACTGAATGCGAATGCATGTTCTCGTTTTGCCGGACCGGCATTGTTGACATACATCCAAAGATTAGTTCCAATCGAATCACCAACACCCGTTTGTCTCCACCCGCAAGTCTTGATCCAGGTCGCACCGTCATACAAGTCGAGACACTGGTCATCCAGGTTAAAGATTTGCAAGCCGACGGATGGATTTAGAATGGAATCCCGCTGGGTAGTGGTCAGCCGGGGCATGAGGAATCCTTTGTGGTTCGAATTCAATTCCAGTATAGAGGACGAATCCGGTTGTAACGTACCGATCCCCACCTGGGCCGTGACCGACAGGCAGCCTGGAAAGACAATGAGTAATAATATTTTGCGGGACCATCGCCCAAAGGATACAGAATAGCTTTTCATTGAGGTTTGCTTTTTCCCAAAGCTATTATCCCGGCGTAATTTGATATCGAAGGAACAGCAAACCGCCGAAACCGTTTAGCAGAAGTCAGATTTCGGACAGTTAACTACAGGAAGCTCCAGTGATTATTCAGGAAAATAACGGCACAAGCCAGCAAGCCGGCTTGTGCCGTTTCACTCCAGAGGGAACGCTTTACTTTGGCCTGAATACAACTGCAGGACCACCTTTGGCCCTGTAACAAGTGGGTGTTATGCGTGCACCTCAACCAAAACCAAAATCAAGCGTGGAGTGAAAACTTGGTGGCCTTCATGATTATTAAAACGGAACCATGGAAAAGCCGGTATCCGGGAGACTGGATACCGGCCTGCTGAGTTATAGCCGTATTATCTTTTCAGTGCGAATTCCATGTGCACTGGCCATAGTGATCACATAGGTCCCGGCAGGAAGATCCTTCATGTCGATGTTCTGACGTATGGAGGATACATCAGTATATTCATACCGGACTATCAAATGCCCTGAAAGATCGTTGACCAGGATCCAATAGTCCTCTGAAACCTTGCCATCCATCCGGATATCCACATACGCGGTAGTCGGATTGGGTATGATCTGCAGGTCGATGGATAGCGGCTCCGGATGAAGGATCCCGGTGAGCGGAGATCCTGAATACCGGTATACGGTGGTAGGGGATAGGTCGCCTAAAGGTTTCCATCGCCCAGCATACCCCGATTCCGCATCCGAAAAATCAAGTGCCAGGACATGGGCCGAATTGTCAGTGGTGGTCCAGGAAGCACCGGCATCATAGCTGATGCGGGTTTCGAAAAGGCCGGTAGAGAATCCTGCATTGAATGATCCAATTACGGTGTTGGATCCGGGCACAGGTTCAAGGTCAAATATCCACCAACCATTGTCTTGGGGCGTGATGTCTTCCCAGGATATCCCATTATCTGCGGTTCTGTAAAAAGCAGTGACCGGCGATGAACCATCGGGGTTGTCCGATGTGGTATAAGATAAATACACGTGGTGGGCCTGATCTGCGGCCATGGAAAAATACGGCTCGGGCAGAGGGCCTGAAAACACATTCCATGTGCTCCCATAGTCATCTGAAGTATAAACCCTACCTGCACTGGTCTCAAACCAAATAGACGTTCCCACGACTTCATAATACCCGCCGTAGCCATATTCATCCGGCACGGCCTCCGGCACCTGGCTTGGATCCACTCTGGTCCAGCTAGCTCCGCCATCCAAAGTGGTATAAATTTCAAATCCCAGGCTATCCGGGTCACCAATCGCAACACCCAGATGTTCATCAAAGAAATACCCGATATTGATCCATACCCCTACGTTCAGGGGCAACAAGCTCCAGGTATTTCCCCCATCTGTTGTTTTCAATAGTTTATTCCCTTCCGCATAGTCGACATACGCTATACAAGCGACATCGGTACTCAAGGCAGACAGGCAGGAAAAGTACCCCGGCTCATTGTGCGGAAACGTAATACGCTGCCAGGTCTCTCCCCGGTCAATAGTTCTCGACACCGTATAATTTACTTCGGTGGGATATCCTGACAGGGAATCAATCTCCAAGCCAAATGTCCACGCAGCAGAATCATTGGGGCATATCACCTCCTGGGCAGGGTTGGGATATTCAAAATCAACATCGTGCCCGAGCCAGGCCTGGGCACTGAGGTCGCTTAATAGCAGGAAGCTAACGAATGGATACAAAAGTAGTTTTAGGTTCATAGTATAATTGGTTTTTGCGACATGGATTTAATTTTGGGTTTTAACGCTTCCGGATCTGGTTCTTCACCCGGCGTCTTTAATCCAAACGACTTTGGGGTCATGGGGGTGCGACAGGCATGCAATCATAACAATGCAAGAGTGATTAAAACTCCTGTTGCCAAAATTAAATGGCTTGGATGGACTTCCTCTCCTAAAGCAGTGAATGGTCAAAACGGATTAGTATATGCATCATTTAAAACAGGCAGCGACCAAAATACCGGGCGGTCTTCCACGAATCAGTGATCACCCGGACATTGGGTGAAGTCGCAAATGAAGTTCCGCGTATTGATAATCCGCCGTTGATGCATTGGCGTTCATTTAAATTAAGGATTATAGGAAGGTGGGATGGTTTTAGAAAATTCTTTACCGGCAGCCTAAATCCAGAAGTATCCGATTGGATTTAGAATCATGCATCAGGCTGTAAGGGAATGCTTGAAAATGCATTAAAGCCAGGATTTAAAAGCCGCCTATCCATTGCTTTATTTTCTCCAGGAGTTTATATACTGCGGGCCTTAGGTGGTAATGTGCCTGGCTCTGGAATCGTAGTGAAAGGAAAATAGAGAGGTTCGCAATTACGAACCTTAACACCCCCCATCCATCGGCACCGCATAGATCACCTTGCCCGAAACCAATAAGTTGTAAACCTTATTCTCCACCGTAGGAACGATCATCTTCCAGGATTTGCCCTGGTCGGTGGAGCGATAGATACCTTTTGGATGTCCACATAAGAAGTTGCCATCTACCTCAACTATAGAGGAAATAGACAAGGTCGGTGGAATGCCATTATCAATGGCCTTCCAGGTGAGGCCACCGTCATAAGACGCCCGTATCCTCCGGATCTGTGACTCCGTATTGAAGTTGATGACGGCAAAACCGCCCCGGATACAGGCCACATCAATGCCTACTCCGCCTTCCCGGACTACATAGTCCCAGTGTTGCCCTTCATTAGTGGAGCGCAGGATGCCTCCCTGGCTGGTGGCCAGGAGGACACCATTGGACTCTGCGATTTCCCTCGCCCAGCCACCGGTATAGGCTTCCTTCCATGTGGTTCCGCGGTCGAGCGATATCATTATGCCGTTGTCAGTACCCACGATTACAGTGCCGGCCGCAGTTTCATAAATGGTGTGTACCCCATGCTCCTTAAAACCGGTATAAACCGGCGACCAAACAGGCATACCGATACTCCTTTGGACAAATTGCCCATTGTAGTTAAAGGCAAAGATCCCCGACTTGCCCGGGGCAATATTGGGATAATTGTCCGGAAGCATCTCCTTGTTCCAGTCCGGATGCGACGCATCAGGGGCATTGCGGTATACCTCGTTTCCCACCCTTAGGTAGAACCCATTCTCATCTGCGAAGCAGGAGACGTCCTTCAGGACTTCGGGTAGCCCTTCACGGATGTCCGTCCAGGTCTGTCCGCCGTCCACGGATTTTAATAGGGATTGGATAGGTTCCGGTTTGGATGGATCCTGCCAGGCGCTGTCCGTCGGAAGCAGATTTTCTGTGACCAGTGGGGTAGACTGGGGTTCCAGGGCCTCATTGCAGGCATGGGAAAATTGGAAGAGGAGCAAGAAGGCCAGGCTGTACATTTTCATATCATTTTTTGGTTTGGCGAAATAATGCGCCAAAGTATGGGTTGTCCCTAAACTAAAGGTTTATCCGCAGTAAATGCTTGTAACAGACTTGTAAATGTTTGTAAAAGGCATGGTTCCATGATTAATTTCTGGCTTTTTACTCGATTTTAGAACCAGAAATGCAACTTGGTAATTTTTAGAATCGGTTCTCTTTGTGTCTCTATCCTCATTACCTTACACTGAAATCACCATCTGCCTATGAGGTCTTTCCGTATTCATTTGTTGCTCACGGTGCTCATCATAACAGCCATCTTCATATCCTGCGGCAAGGATGACGACCCCACACCCACCGGCGCGGCTTTCCAGGGGGACTTCGTTTCCGCCGCACACAACACCAGCGGCGTAGCCTCCGTCGACTCCAACGGCACGACACTGACCCTTACCAATTTCAAGACCGACTCCGGCCCCGACCTCAACATCTACCTGGCCTCCAGCCTCAACGCCATCACTGCAGACTATATCGACCTGGGTGACCTGAAAGGCCGCGATGGCAACTATGATTATAATGTCCCCGCCCAGACCAATTTTGACACCTATAAATATGTGGTGGTCTGGTGTGTGGATTTTGATGTGAATTTTGGGTATGCGGTATTGCAGAAGCAATAATTGATAAATGAAAATCCTGTAGGGCCAATTCGTGAATTGGCCTCATTAAGAAAAAAGCATCGTTGGACTCAGGTACAACCTAAGCCCAACGATGCTTTTTGTGGCCTGCGGCCACATAAGTGAATCATTGTATTAAACAGGTACCCCCTTTAGGGGGCAAAGGGGGCAAAATAGTGCATGTCCTTCCCTGCAGTTGAAAACTGCTCACATAATCTGCCCTTATCAAGCTCTTTTTGCCCCGAAGCACGCGGGCTCAGGTACAACCTAAGCCCAACGATGCTCTTTATTTATTGAGGCCTGCGGCCTCAATAAAATTTTATCTTCAACTGGTAATAATCAATTCCATATGCGCCAAAAACTAAACCTCATCACCCTTGGTGTCGACGACTTCGACCGGGCCGTTGACTTTTATGAAAAAGGCCTCGGCTGGAAAAAATCTGATAAAAGCGTGGAAAGCCTCGCGGTTTTCAACCTCGGCGGTATCGTCCTAGCGCTACATCCCAGGCATGAATTGGCAGAAGATGTGACCATTGACTATCAGCCAACCACATTCTCAGGATTGACACTTTCATATAATGCCAAATCCGAACAGGAAGTAGATGAAGTACTGGCCCAGGTCGCCTCGCTAGGCGCCACGATCATCAAGCCCGCACAAAAAGTCTACTGGGGAGGATACAGTGGTTACTTTAAAGACCTGGATGGCTATATCTTCGAAGTGGCATTCAACCCCTTTTGGGAATTTGATGACCAGGACAATCTTAAAATCTGAAGAGGTCACAATCTTATTAGTAATTATCCTTTTAATAAGTTCATCTCGAAAAGGGTTGAAACATGTGCCTCAAAACTGTCCGAGCTGCGGGGAAGTGCTTTTTTATGGCCATAAAGTAAAAAGTACATTTTACAAAAGCAGAACTGTTAAGATCACACAATCACACATTCACACCCACACCCACTCTGAATTGGTTACTTTTTTGGCGATGAAAAAAGTAACAAGAAAAGCAGTTCGTGCAACGAAGTCAACCCCAGCCCTTCTTTTTTGTTAATTGAAAAATCCCTGATACGATGCCATCAAAACATTTCGGAGGAAAACTAACCGACCGGTGGTTGGAAAGTTACCGAAAGTCCCCACACTGGAAAGACGGAACCTTCCAAAACCTCGTGGAGACTAAGACCGCGGTCAACTGGCGACAGATCCCCGGCATCCTGATCAAACAAATTAAGGGACATAAGGAAGGCAAACCCAAGCATACGCTGCCTGTCGCTCCATTCGACAATGGACATTTTCTACAACCCTCCGACAAGGCTAAGATGATCTGGTATGGTCACTCCGCCATTGCTATGCGTCTCCAGGGGATGACCGTCCTCATTGATCCGATGTTTGGGGAAGATGCCTCACCGGTCGGACCGGTCCGCACCCGCAGATTTTCCAAGCATCCTATGCGATGGCTTGACCATCTGCCGGACCCGGATTTGGTCCTCATCACGCATGATCATTACGATCATCTGGATTTAAAGAGCATCGAGCACCTGAGGCACAAAGCCAAACAATGGTATGTAGCCCTCGGGGTGAAACGCCATCTGATTCGGTGGGGCGTTGACGCATCCATCATCGAAGAATTTGACTGGTGGCATGCAAGGACCTATCATGGTATTCATATTACGTTTACACCCACAAGACATTTTTCAGGAAGGGGCCTTACCTCTATGGCCAAATGCCTCTGGGGTGGCTGGGCATTGAAGACCGCCACGGAGAATATCTGGTTTAGCGGAGACGGCGGATATTCAGACCACTTTGCGGAAATCGG
>JBGAWQ010000052.1:0-18778 GCA_044227555.1 Saprospiraceae bacterium
ATTTCAGACCGTCTTTATCGATGAGCCTTCTGTGGAAGACACGATTTCCATATTGCGGGGCATTCAGGATAAGTACGAAGTGTATCACAAGATTGCTATCCTTGATGAAGCGCTTGTAGCTGCGGCTGAGTTGTCTCACCGCTACATTGCGGACCGCCATCTGCCGGATAAGGCCATTGACCTCATTGACGAAGCCGCTGCCAAACTTCGCCTGGAGCTGGACAGCATGCCTGAGGAAATTGACCAGGCCGATCGCAAGCTTCGCCAACTCGAAATCGAACGCGAAGCTGTCAAGCGGGAAAAGGATGATAAAAAATTAAAACTGCTCAACGAGACGATCGCCAATACGCAGGAAAAACTGGATACACTTAAGGCCTCCTGGAAAAACGAAAAAGATCTCGTGGACTCCATCCAGAATATCCGGAAACAAATTGACGAACTCGAACATCAGGCCACTGTTGCTGAGCGCGAAGCCAAATACGAGCAGGTGGCCAAGATCCGCTATGGCGAGCTCGTCGCTGAAAAAGCAAAATTGACGGAAGCCGAAGCCAAGCTGCATCAGTTGCCCAGGGACAACCGGTTCACCAATGAAGAAGTGACCGCGGATGACATCGCTGAGGTGGTATCCCGCTGGACGGGAATTCCGCTCCAGAAGATGATGCAGAGTGAGAAGGAAAAAATGCTTCACCTCGAGGAGGAAATCGGCAAGCGAATCATTGGACAAGCTGAGGCCGTTAAATCCGTGAGCAATGCCGTTCGTCGGAGTCGTGCCGGATTGCAGGATCCCAACAAACCTATCGGATCATTCATCTTCCTTGGGCCAACCGGGGTTGGAAAAACTGAATTGGCTAAAGCCCTTGCCGAAGTGCTATTCGATGATGAAAATGCCATCACGCGGATCGACATGAGTGAATACCAGGAAAAGCATGCCGTATCCCGGCTTGTGGGTGCGCCTCCCGGATATGTGGGTTATGATGAAGGGGGACAACTGACCGAAGCAGTACGCCGCAGGCCGTACTCTATAGTGCTCCTCGATGAAATTGAAAAAGCGCATCCGGATACGTTTAATGTCCTTCTTCAGGTTTTGGACGATGGTCGACTGACTGACAACAAAGGTCGTATTGCCAACTTCAAAAACACGATCGTCATCATGACCTCCAATATGGGTTCGGATGTGATCCTCGAAAACTTTGAAGATCTCGAAGCTCTCGGTGAAGGCCAGCGCCAGGATATCATCGCGACCACCAAAGAGGAAGTCTTTAATCTGCTCAAGGAGAGCCTGCGACCAGAGTTTCTCAACCGGATCGACGACAAGATTATGTTCTTGCCACTCAGTAAGGCTGAGATCAAACAAATTGCCTTACTACTTCTTAAAAAGATCAAGAAGAATCTTGCCAACCGTGAATTGACACTTGAGGTCAGTGACAAGGCGCTCAACCTCCTTGCAGATTTGGGGTATGATCCGCAGTTCGGAGCTCGCCCGCTCAAGAGAGTCATCGAAGTCGAGCTCGTCAATGAACTCGCGGTACAGGTTCTTTCCGGTCAGTTTGCCGAAGGCGACACCATCTACGTTGATGCAGATAACAAAGGCTTTGTCTTTAGCGAAGAAGGCTTTAAAGGTGACGGCTCCGCACCTCCTACGGGTAAAGGTGCTAAAGACACTGCCCAGAAGCGCGAGAAAAATCTGGAGCAGTTAAAGAAAGCCACCAAGGATGTCGATGATTTGGTGAAGGGCATCAAGGATGATGATATCGATGAAGAAGATACTTCAAAGAAAAAATCCTGAACATAGAGGCAGGAGGCAAAGAGCATAGGGCAAAGAGGAAAGGGCATAGGGGCATATCGTAGCGCAGCGAAGATCCCACCTAATGAGTGGCATTAGTTGCGGGAGAGCATAGTGTATTTAAAGGTGGGCAGTCAACAATGAGTAGTTTTTGAAGAGGATCTAAAGAAAATCAAAGGCGTATACTGCACTTCAATTTTCCCCTATGCTCATTCCCCTATGCTCTCTGCGCTTTGCTCTCTGCGCTTTGCTCTCTGCGCTTTGCTCTCTGCGCTTTGCTCTCTGCGCTTTGCTCTTTGCTATTTTATCCTACCAGGATTCTCCTTGATAAATGATTTCCATCCACCTTTCCTTGACGACACCGGCTTGCCTGCCTGGTAGTGATGACATAACGCCACCGATAAAGCATCTGTAGCATCGAGCGGAAATTTGCCAGGCTGAATCCCAAGCAATCGGCACATCATATCCGCGACTTGTTCTTTTGCGGCGTTGCCATTCCCGGTGACGGATTGCTTGACTTTTTTAGGAGAGTATTCGGTGATAGTGAGGCCCATGGTCATGCCGGCGGCCATAGCTACACCCTGTGCACGACCAAGCTTTAGCATCGACTGCACATTTTTTCCAAAAAATGGAGCTTCAATCGCCAGGTCTTGCGGTAGGTATTTTTCAATGATCTCCTGGATCTCGAGAAAGATTTCTTTCAGTTTATCCACATGCTCCCCTTTGTCCCTGAGGTGCAGGACACCGATCTCAAGCACATTTACCTTTTCTCCATCCACCTCAATGACCGCAAATCCCAGGACGTTGGTACCGGGATCGATTCCGAGGATGCGGGAGGATATATGCTTCATAAGAGAGAGGATGCGAGTAAGTCGTTTAGGGTTTAAAGGCTTAGGGTTTATATAATCGTGAGATGGATATTACTCAAACTCTGGTTGAAGTGAATTATCAAGCTGATGCAATCAATATACAGTAATAAATGCTGTTTCGAAAAAGGATACTTAGTGCTAAACCCTAAGCGCTAAACCCTAAACGACTCTTGCTAAATCATTTTTTGACAATAAGGATCTTATCAATCGTCGGCCCGTCCATATCGAGGATCTCAAATTCAAAATTAACCCACGCTATCTTTTCAGATTGCTTAGGGATGCGGCCGAGGATATGCATGACGAGGCCACCCACGGTATTGACTTCATAATCCTTGATATAATCCTCCATGCCAAACCGAGTGAGGAAATCGGGAAGTGGATAATGTCCATCGATCAACCAGGAATGCTCATCACGCTGCTGAAATAAAAACTCCTCGCCATAAAATTCTGAGATATCGCCCACGAGGGCTTCCAGGATATCACTCATGGTCAGGATGCCCTGTGTAGAACCATACTCATCGATTACCAGGGCATAATGGATATTGGTTTGCTTGAATTGCTCCAGTGCTTTGTATGCAGAAGCTCCTTCCGCGATATAGGATGGTTCGGTGATGATGTTTTTGAGATTGAAATTTTCCTTTTCGATTTCCGCAAACAATTGTTTGAGGCTGACGATACCGATGATGTCCTGTTCTTCGCTGTCATAGATCGGATAAAAGTTGTGCAAGTCCTCCGATACCATTTTCTTGACTTCGTCTTTTGAGTCCGTGATATCCAGGGTTGTCATCTTTTTACGGGCTGTCATCAGCGAACTGACGCTGCGGTCCCCAACGCTAAAGACGCGATTGACGATATTTTGTTCGATCTCCTGGATTTCGCCATCTTCCATGCCTTCGCGGACGATGGCTTTGATCTCTTCTTCCGTAACGCGGCTGTCTGCGGACCGTTTGACCCGAAGGACATTCAGGATCAGGTCAGTGGTGGCCGTAAGAAGCCAGATAAATGGGGCTGTGATGGTTGCGATGATTTTCATGGGCATGGCCATGGTCTTGGCGATGCCTTCGGGGTAGGTCAGGCCGATGCGTTTGGGAACCAATTCACCCAGGACGAGAGAGAAAAAAGTGATGATGATCAGTACAATGGCTACGGCAAGAGTCGGGGCATATGGGGCCACGACAGGAAATTGGAGGAGAAAGGCCTCCATATCGTGGGTGATCTTTTCCCCGCTATAGAGACCGGTCAACAAACCGATCAGGGTAATCCCGATTTGAACTGTTGACAGGAGTTTGCTGGGGGCGGATTGGAGTTCGAGGGCCGTTTTAGCACCCTTATGCCCTTGCTGGGCGGCAAAATTGAGTCTGTTTTTCCGGGCCGAAACCAAGGCAATCTCCGACATCGAAAAAATGCCATTGATCAGAATAAGGATAAGAATGATGAGGAGTTCCATAATTGGAGCCGGATCTTCCGGCCCACAAAGATTAACAGAATTTAGGGAATCTATGGAACACAGGCAAATCATTGGGCCAATCGCAGAGACGCAATGCATTGCGTCTCTGCGATTGGCCCGTCGATTGGCCCGTCGATTGGCCCGTCGATTGGCCCGTCGATTGGCCCACCGATTGGCCCAATGCTCTCCCGCAACTAATGCCACGCATTAGGCGGGATCTTCGCTGCAATCTGCCTCTATGCCCTATGCTCTTTGCTCTATGCACTTTGCCCATTGCGTTGTACCATTTTTCCCCTTAATTTCGTTATAGTATATATGTGGAAACTAACCCTGTTCCTGACATCATTTCTGTGGGCGGTACCTTCCGGGCCACCTAATCAGGATTTTACTCCCGCCAGTAATTTTTGTGATACTGAAAATTACACCTGGCAAGGCGGAGAGGAGATCACCTATACTTTATACTATCAGCTCAATTTCATCTGGATTCCTGCGGGCGAGGCTAAGTTTAAAGTGACGGACGTTGGTGACCGGTACTTTATTTCGGTAGATGGCAAGACGATCAGTGCTTTCGAATGGTTTTATAAAGTCAACGATCGCTACGAAAGCGTCATTGATAAAAAGACCCTTTTGCCATTATCCTTTTCCCGCGACATCCAGGAAGGCAAATATGTGTGGTGGGACAAATTTACGTTTGACCAAAAGAGCAACAAGGTCCACGCCTCCAAAGGATGGCCTGACAAACCCACGAAGTATTATACTGCTGATTTGTCGGGATGTATGCATGACCTGATTTCCATTGTCTACAATGTCCGTAATGTAGATTTTGAAAAATACCGCCCCGGGGAGCAATTTGATGTCAAGGTCTTCGTCGAAGAAGAATATCCGCTGACCGTTGAAGTACGCGAAAAAAACGTGGAGCAAAAGATACGTGGGCTGGGTAAAATGAAAACTACGCTGATCCGGCCCGAGGTGGTTTCCGGGCATTTCTTTGATGATGATACCCGCATGGATATATACATCTCTGCTGATGGCAACCGCATCCCACTGATGATTGAGAGCCCGGTGTCGGTAGGCAAGGTCAAAGCCGTGCTGACCGGCTACAAAGGGCTTAAATATCCGCTGGCTTTCGCGGATTAATTCGTTTCTGTCAACGGCGGGACATTTTTTCTGGCGACGTGGTGGTAATTTTATGTAACCTGTAAAAACAACTTTACGGACTTTTCGGCCCCTATCCCCTAAAGGGCGAATAAAGTAAATGCAAGGTTTATATGGGTACCCTTAAGTAAAATTACGTAACCATGAAGAACCTGCTTTTCATCGTTTTCTTTATTCCCATTGGAATTTCAGCTCAGGAAAACTGCCTAGGAGGCAAAGAAGTCAGTCAAATATTTCAGGCCAACCGGATCAGCGCTTCCTTTTCACCCCAAGGAAATAAGTTTTTGCCGAGGGATGGATACTTCAAAGTTCCTTTCACCTCCCAACATTGTGCCTATACCATCTTCGCATCTTCTCCATGGATAGGGGGATTTAAAGACGGCGAACTTAAAATTGCCGCCCAGAGATACGCACACCTCAATTCAGTAGACTTCTATACCGGGCCACTACTTGATGGTGCCATGACCTTGGATTCCAATTGCCAGAGATACAACAGAATCTGGAAAGTAACCGGCGAGGAAATTCAAAAGCACCTCGATGATTTTCAAATTCACGGGGAAATCACAGACACCTTAGGCTCAGTTTTCGGCTGGCCTGCAGAAGGCAATGCGTTCTTTTCCAGCATTAATGGGTTTGAACTGGAATCGGGCCATACAGGAGGTTGGGCAGAGTTTTATGATCGTGATGCGAACGGGATATATGAGCCTAATCTTGGAGAATTTCCCTGTGTGTTTGTAAATGGTATCCCGAGAATTCCAGACGAAATGATGTGGATGGTTTTCAATGACCAGGGAGAACACACGTATTCCAATGGGTTGCCTTTAGGGGTTGAAATTCAATCGACGGTGTACGGATTTAATTGCACTGACAATACGGTTTTGAGTAATGCGCTGTTTGTCAACTATAAGGTGGTGAATCAAAATGCAGGAAGCATCGACAGTGTGTATTTCGGGATGTGGACCGATTACGATCTTGGATGCCAGGCAGATGACTATGAAGGATGCGATACGTTAAGAAATACCGAGTTTGCCTATAATCGCGATGAAGTGGATGGCGAGACACTCGACCAATGTGGATCAGGCCTGGCCACCTATGGCTATTTTCCTCCTATACAGAGTTTGACCTATCTGAACCAAAAAATGACCAGCTATATTGCTGCACCTTGGACTGGTGGGTTCCCCTACTTGCCTGATGAGTGTTACCATTTATTGAACGGAAATTGGAGAGATGGCACTCCTATAACGATCCATAAAAATGGCTATAACCCCGGGGAGAATTTTCCTGAAACTAAATTTTTATTCAGTGGAGACCCAAGAGATACAACCCAGTGGTCACTCCATAATCTGGTCAATCCATCTAATGAAGCGACTACACTTTCATCTGTTTTTCTGGGAGACATGCAGCCGTATGACACCGTCAAACTTGAAACGGTATACATGTTTCACCAGGATTCATCGAGAAATAATATCGAACAGGTCGGGTTTATGCAATACCAAATCGATAGCCTGATCCGGTTGTTGGATGACACACTTTGGACATGCACTGGTTTTCCTCAATGCGACGACGAAGATTGCGTTTGGCCTGGTGATTTTAATCACAATGGGATCGCGGATCAGTATGATCTATTGTACTGGGGAGTTATGAAAGATAACCAGGGAACAAGGCGTGACGGAAAAATTAGTTGGGATGGACATTTTGCCGATCCATGGGCCTTAACGCTGCCAGAGGGACTGAATGCTAAGCATGGAGATGGAAATGGGGATGGTCGTGTAGATGATGAAGATATTGACCGAAACACACATCATTTTCTATTTACTAATCCATATTATCAGCCACATGATACGTACCCTCCCGGTCCCCATATCGTTTTAAGTGCAAAACCAATCGATGAGAGTGGGGACATTCAAAATTTTAAAATTTCTGCGGGAATAGATATGCCGGATGTTTTGGGTATGGCCTATGAAATCGATTATGATACAAGCCTGTTCACATCCCCTGTTCTTTTAAACTATATCCCGGCAAATTCTCCCTATTTATATTTTCAGGATACGAACACGTTTTATGTAGAGAGTGTCCCTTTGATTGAGAAACGATCAATATTTAGTTTTGTCAAAACAGATCATCAGGGATTCGACGTTCCAAATGAGTTTTTGTTTCAACGGAGTTTTGGGGCCTCCGGATTTTTACTTCGTTCAGGATTAATGCCAGATGATATTCCGGATAGTACCATCATTCGTCTGAAAAACCTTATTGCTATCGATGCAAACGGGAATGATCTTCATATTGGGTCAAATCCATTGGTGGTCTACAAAGAAGAGATCGTTGGAACTCATGACCCTTCTATTGCACCGAGTGTGGTGTATCCTAATCCTTGTCAGGATGAAATAATGATATACGTAAAAGTGGAATCAAATGCAGAAATTGTCAATATACAGGGAAAAAAGCTCAAGACCATTTCATATTTCGATATGCAAAGGCCTGTGTCTGTGCGAGATCTAGTCCCGGGTGTTTATTTAATTCGAATTTTACAAACAGGTCAGATTATAAAACTTATTGTTCAGTGAAGAGAATACCTGTGAAAAGCCTGGTTCTTTGCCTCTTACTATTCTCTTCAAAAGGGTTAACGCAGCAAACCTGCCAAGGAGGTTATACAGAGTATATACTCAACGCTAATCATATTCGGGCATCCTTCTTTCCAAGAGGAAATAAATTCAATACAGGAAACACAGGAGGATTTATAGTTCCATTTTCAGGCGGATCAGGTCCATCCACCATTTTTGCATCTTCCCCGTGGATCGGAGGATTTGATGATGCCGGCAACTTTAAGGGCGCCTTTGAAACATATGGGGATGCTGGTGGCCAGGATTTTGGTATCGGTCCGTTGGAAAGTATAGGCATCCCTTTCCCTGATTCGGTTTGCAGCCGTTTTGACACGGCATGGACGGTCACGTCAGATGAAATCTACCATACCCTCAATGATTATTATGAAGATTTTATTGTGGATGACACGATATCCTCCATCTTCGGTTGGCCTGCAAAAGGAAATAAGTATTTCAAAAGGTTCAACGGGTTTGATTTACCGGATTCAACCAGATACTGGGCTCCATTCAGAGACATGAATGGAAATGGTAAATATGATCCGGATAAAGGAGAACATCCTGATTTGAATCCTGCAAGCACCTCAGATGTGCCTCCGGATCAGTTATTGTGGATGGTTTTTAATGATGTGATACACTTAAGTGCAACCAACGATACCAGGCCAATCAGGGTTGAGATTCAACTTGCTGCATTCGCTTACAACTGTGAGGACAATGAAGTTTTGAATAACACCATCTTTAACCGATATACCCTTATAAACAGAGCAGTTGTACCGGTAGATTCTTTATTCTTTGGAATGTGGAGTGATTATAATCTTGGATGCGCAGAAGATGATTTTGTAGGATCGGATAGTTCCAGAAATTCAGAGTTTGTATACAATGCAGATCCTATTGACGGAGATTCTAATAACCAATGCATTGATAACACAGCGCCATACCAACTTTCCTCGCCCCCTGCTCAGAGTATGACTTGGTTGTCCCATCCAATGTATGCGTTCATCCAGGTCCCTTTACCTGATACATTTAGCCCTTTGAGCAGATATAGAATGCTTAATGGGCAATGGCCTGATGGTACCGTCATTCGGCCTTCGGGTGATGGGTACCATCAAAATCCTGGTTTGCCGTCGACGCGATATCTTTTTAATGGTGATCCACGAGAAACTACCTCCTGGGCTGCGAACCATGTAATGGATACAGGTTCAGATGTGCAGACCCTTTCTTCCATCTCATTGGGACGGATTAATCCTGGAGGAAGAGTTAGTGTCGAAATGGCTTATACATTTCATTATGACGCCCGGAGAGATTATTTGGGTCAATTGACAGCCATGTATAACAACATTGATTCCCTTTTGAGTATCGATTACACCGGAAATGAACCTTGTACCCGGCTGAAGCCATGCTATGGTGACGATTGTGTTTGGCCCGGAGATTTTGATCATAATGGTATAGTGAATCATGATGATCTGTTGCCATGGGCTTCGCAAAATGGCCTTACCGGCCCTGCACGTGTTCAAAATACCACCTGGCGTGGTCAATGGGCAAATGATTGGAACCAGGCTTACAATCTTGTCAACAATAAACATGTGGATGGAAACGGCGATGGACGGATAGATCTCGCAGACATTGAAGTCATATATCTGAATCATTTGAAGCGGAATTCAGACTATCAGGATAAGGATGAATATCCTGATGGAAATGGCCTCATTCTTAATGCCCAAAGTGCATTTACAGATGGCATCACAGAATTCACGATTCAAACCGGAAGGCGTTTAGAGAATGTACTAGGCATTTCATTTGAGGTGGAATATGATACCAGTTTGTTCCGGAGAGAAGGTTTCCATGTATACTGGCCCGACTCCACCAATGGCCTGGTTTATCCGCTCACCAATGACAGTCTGACCTATTTTCCATTTGCATGTATTCAAAAAAATCATGAAGGGGTCAACCTGTCTACCAATTATAAGTTGCTCGAAGGAAGTCCATATTCATTGCGTCTGAAGGAAGGGAAAGTGGCCCCGGACAGCACCATTATCAAGCTAAAAAACTTGAAAGGTATTGATGAAGGAGGAAGGCCAATACCCTTAGGGTCTAAGCCACTTGTGGTCTACAAGAAAGGTTATATACCTGATCCTGTAGACTTGCCAACGGCTATAGTTTATCCCAATCCTACTGTAGGGACATTTTACATCCATGTGCCTCAGCCTACAGGTGGCGAGCTATATTCCATTCAGGGGGTCAGGATGGCCTATTTTGAAAATATGACTCCTGGGGCTGTCACGGAGATTTCAGGACTAATTCCTGGCATCTATGTATTGAGATTCCGGGCCAATGGGGAAACCGTAAAGTTGGTCGTTCAATAGGAAGCAAAACTCAAACTTTTCATTATTTTGCCCCGCTTTGAAGGTTCAAAGCAGAATAAATCACTCCTTAAATAGCTAGATATGAAGAGTTTCTTTGGCCACCCACCTGGCTTGTCTACCTTGTTTTTCACCGAAATGTGGGAACGGTTTTCCTATTATGGCGGCCGTGCTATGCTCATCCTCTACATGACCGCAGCCGTCGTTGGTGAAAATCCAGGTCTGGGCCTGACTGTAGCCGAAGCCGGTGCTCTCTATGGACTATACACCGCTGTGGTCTATATGACCAATCTTCCGGGCGGATGGATCGCGGACAAGTTTATCGGAGCCCGCAACGCCGTATTCTATGGTGGGATCGTCATCGCCTTAGGTAACCTTTTATTAGCTGCACCCTTTGGGACCGCCAGCTTTTATTCGGGCCTGGGCTTTATTGCCATCGGCACAGGCCTCCTCAAGCCTAACGTGAGCACCATGGTAGGTGCTCTTTATCAGCAAGGCGATGCCCGGAGGGATTCAGCTTTCTCTATCTTCTATATGGGGATCAACCTCGGCGCATTCCTGGCACCACTGATCGCCGGATGGTTTGGTCAGAATGTCAACTGGCACACCGGCTTCTTTGTAGTAGCGATCGGTATGACCCTCGGTCTTATCCAATATAAAATCGGTGCCAAACATCTTGGTGATGCCGGCCTTCATGTCAGAACATCGACGGATGAAGAACATGCCAAGCAACAAAAGGCCCTTCGCAATGGCTTCCTCGGACTCCTGGCCGCAGCTGCCATTTTGCTCGCACTTCATTTTACAGGTATCTTCTACCTGACCGTTCTCAATTTATCCAATCTTGTTGGCGTGCTGCTGCTGGTGATTCCGGTCATCTATTTCGGTTTCCTCTTTACCAAAGGAGGATTCGATGCCGCGGAGAAAAATCGCATAGTGGCAATCATCATCTTCTATCTGGCCGCCGCGCTGTTCTGGTCCGCATTCGAACAGGCAGGTTCTACCCTGACCTTGTTTGCAGATCGTCATACGCACAACTCTTTCCTGGGTATGGAGTTTCCATCGACCTGGTGGCAGAGCATCAACGCCCTGTTTATCATCGTGCTCTCAGGCGTATTTGCCTGGCTGTGGCTCAAGCTCAACAACATGAAGAAAGAGCCATCTACGCCGATGAAGTTTGCCATCGGTCTGGCTCTCGTGGGTGTAGGATTCCTCATCCTCGTTCCCGCCGCTTCTATCATTGAATCTACCGGAGGCAGAGTAGGCATCATCTGGTTGTTGATGACCTATTTTATTCATACCGTTGGTGAACTTTTCCTCTCTCCTGTGGGTCTCAGTGCTATGACCAAACTGGCTCCACATCGTATCGTGGGTCAGATGATGGGGATCTGGTTCTTAGGCGCCGCTACCGGTAACTTCATCGGTGGTCGCGTAGGAGGTTTGTTTGAGACCTTCCCACTCAAGTATATTTTCCTGGCCGTGTTTGCTACCAGTCTTTTTGCAGCACTGGTCATGTTCTTCCTGGTACCGTGGATGAAGCGGTTGATGGGAGAAGTGAAGTAAATTCCTTTCAATAGGAAATGCTGGCTTAAGAGGCTTAAGAAGCGCAAGAGGCGCAAGAGGTTTAAGGTAAAGAAGGTAAAGAGTGATGACCACTTTTTACCTTCTTTGTTTATGGATAGGAGAAGTTGAGATTTAAGCCATCGACTTTTGCCTCCAGATAAGGTTCTTTCGATGATTTATCAACTTCGAATGAATTGAGAATCTTGAAAAGGAGTTATGAATTCGAAGAATAAACTAACTTAACCAATGAAAATCAATTACACTATTTTAATCTTCTATTCAATATGAGTCAAAATCAAGCCAAGCAGGAATTAACCCTCGAGAGCATCCAGAGCTTTACGGGCAAGTATCCCATTCAGCTCTGGTATATGTTTGCGATCGAGATGTGGGAGCGCTTTTGCTTCTATGGTATGCGGGGTATGTTGGCCGTATTTATGGTGGAAAAGCTGCTTATGGATGATGGCGCGGTCAACCTTCAATACGGCGCGATTCAGGCGTTCATTTACATCTTCACGTTTGTCGGTGGATTTTTTGCGGATAAAATCCTCGGATTCCGCAAATCCCTTTTTTGGGGTGGAGCCTTGATGGCTGTAGGTGGATTTTCGATTGCGGCGGCTCCTGTGGAAATGTTTTATATCGGCACGTGCTTCACGATCATCGGCACCGGGTTTTTCAAACCCAATATTTCTACCATGGTCGGCTACCTCTACAAGGAAGGAGACGCCAGGCGCGATGCCGGGTTTAGTTTGTTTTATGCAGGCATCAATCTTGGGGCCTTACTGGGCGGAATCCTTATGATCTGGGTAGGAAAATATTATAGTTGGGGTATGGCTTTTGCGCTGGTAGGCATCGTCATGCTCATCAGCATTGCCACCTTGTTTTTTACACAAAAAACATTCGGACCTATTGGTTTGTCACCATTGGATCCCGCGACTTCACCAAAGAAGAAATTGACGCTGGAAATTGCGACCTATATCGGTTCACTGGCCATCATGCCATTGATCTTGTTGCTGATCAAAAACACGCATTACACAGACATGTTTATGTTGGTCGCCGGGCCGCTGACTTTGCTGTATGTGTTTTATGAGATGACCCATCATACCTGGGAGGAAAACAAAAAACTCATTGCTGCCCTCATCTTTATCGTCTTTTCGATTTTGTTTTGGGCCTTCTTCGAACAAAGCGGGGGTTCGCTGAGCTTGTTTGCGCTCAACAATATCAAACACGATTTCGCCGGTATCCCCATGGATCCAAACATCGTCAACAACTCTTCCAACTCCCTTTTCGTCATCATCTTTGCGCCACTACTGGGATTACTCTGGGTATGGCTTAGCAAACGAAAACTGGAACCTAATTCGGTCTTAAAATTTGGGCTTGGCTTTTTATTATTAGGACTTGGCTTCTATGTTTTCTATTCCACAATAGGTGTTGCCAGTCCAGAAGGCATGACCTCACTCGAGATATTTACCCTCGCTTACTTTGTGGTCACTTTTGCCGAACTCTGTGTGTCACCGATAGGCCTGTCCCTGATGACCAAACTCTCTCCTAACCGGATGCAAGGGTTGATGATGGGGATGTGGTTCCTGGCCAGTGGCTATGGTCAATATGTCGCCGGTCTTCTTGGAAAAGGGATGAGTGTCCCCGGCACCGACGCGACCGCCATGGAAAAATTGATTTCATTCACCTCCGGATATAAGCAGTTGGCTGTATACGCATTGATCGCCGGTGTGGCACTGTTGGTTCTCGCTCCCTTGGTCAGACGATTGATGGGAAATACGAAATAGGAAGCAGGAGCCAGGAACTAGCCCCTAGCCCCTAGCTCCTACTTCCTGCTTCCTGCTTCCTGCTTATCTTTGCCTCATGTTAGATTTTCCATTACTCAAAAAAATATCCGAAACGCCGGGAGCGCCTGGCTTTGAGACACAGATCAGAGACCTGATTAAAGGAGAGATTTCCGGACTCGTTGACGAAATGTACATCGACACGATGGGTTCTCTCATTGGGGTACGCAAAGGCCGCACTGACAAAAAGGTCATGGTCGCCGCCCACATGGATGAGATCAGTTTTATGGTCACCCATATCGATGATGACGGTTTTGTCCGGTTTCATCCACTCGGAGGTTTTGATCCCAAGACACTGACAGCACAACGGGTCATCATCCATGGACGCGAAGACATCCTCGGGGTCATGGGCAGCAAACCTGTCCACCTGATGTCACCGGAAGAAAAAAATAAAAATCCCCAGCTCCGCGATTACTTTATCGACACCGGACGGACCGCGCAGCAAGTCAAAGATCTCGTCGAGATTGGCGACCCCATCACCCGCGAGCGAGACCTGGTCATGATGGGCGACTGTATCAATGGCAAATCATTGGACAACCGCGTATCGGTCTACATCCTCATCGAAGTATTGAAAGCGCTTAAAGGCAAATCACTGCCTTATGATTTTTATGCCGCGTTTACTGTGCAGGAAGAAGTAGGATTGCGTGGCGCGTTTAATGCCGCAGGACATATTGACCCGGACTTTGGAATTGGCCTGGATGTGACCATCGCCTTTGATACCCCGGGCGCACTTCCATACGAAGTAGTGACGAGGCTGGGCAAAGGTGCCGCAATCAAAATCTACGATGGCTCGATCATCTGTGATACCCGCATGACGGCGTATATGAAATCTACCGCACAAAAGCATGCCGTACCCTACCAATTGGAAATTCTCCCGGCAGGTGGCACGGATACCGGAGCCATACAGCGTCAAGGCAATAAGGGTTCAATAGCCGGGGCCATCTCTATTCCCCTCCGCCACGTGCACCAAAGCATCGAGATGGCGCATGTGCAGGATATCCTTTCTACTATCGATCTTCTGACCGCTACGATTACGGACATGGATTCCTGGAACTGGCTGCTTTGATATGAACTGGAGAGAAGAACAAGATAAGCTGGTCGGAGAATTTGTGTTTGAAGACTTTTCACAAGCCTGGGCGTTTATGACTGAAGTCGCGATCCTGGCCGAACGAAAAAATCATCATCCGCATTGGACGAATGTGTGGAACCGCGTGATCATCACCCTGAGCACGCATGATGCAGGGGATATCATCACTGAAAAGGATCGTCGCATGGCCGATGGCATCACGAAGATTTTTGAAAGGTATCAATACCGCACGTGATGGAACTCAAAAGCAAACTGCCGGAGGTAGGTACCACGATCTTTACCATCATGTCCCGATTGGCTGCCGAACATGGAGCTATTAATTTGTCACAGGGATTTCCGGATTTTGAAGCAGACCCTGCATTGATCGCCTCCGTAGCAGACGCTATGGCTAAGGGGCTCAATCAGTATGCACCCATGCCGGGCCTTCCTGATCTCAACACGGCTATCGCGCAGAAGCTGCTGGGAGATTATGGATGGATGCCCGACCCGGATACCGAGATCACGGTTACCGCAGGCGGTACACAAGCTTTGTATTCCATCATTGGTGCCATGATCGGCCCCGGGGATGAAGTTATAATCCTTGAGCCCAGTTATGACAGTTATATTCCGTCCGTAGTTTCATTTGGTGGGGTAGTGCGCACCGTTCAACTGCAACCACCATATTATCGTGTGGATTGGGATGAAGTGGAATCGCTGATTAACCCACGGACCAAACTCATCATGATCAACACGCCGCACAATCCATGTGGGGTCGTATTGGAAAATTCAGATCTTCTTCGGCTTCAGGATATCATCGTCCGCCATGGAATCTTTCTGATCAGTGATGAGGTCTACGAACATATCATCTTTGATGGGCATCAGCATCAGTCCGTGCTTCGGTACCCGGAATTGTATCAACGATCGTTTGTTGTATTTTCTTTCGGTAAAAGTCTCCATGTTACCGGATGGAAAACAGGTTATGTCATTGCTCCGCCTGCATTGACGACCGAACTCAGAAAGATCCATCAGTTTAATGTCTTTTCCGTCAACCGACCCATCCAACATGGGGTGGCGCATTATATCAGGCATCATGCTGACTTCGGCGCGTTGTCGGCTTTTTATCAGGACAAGCGGGATTTGTTTTTGCGGTTGATGGATGGATTGCCATTGACGTTTTTACCTTGCTATGGCAGTTATTTTATCCTGGCGGATTACAGTCAGGTATCGGATCTGGATGATCGGTCTTTTGCAAAACAACTCACGATCGAAGGGGGAGTGGCTACTATTCCATTGAGTCCTTTTTATAAAAATGGAAGTGATAAAAAGATCATCCGTTTTTGCTTTGCGAAGAAAGAAGAAACGCTGATCGAAGCCGCCGAGCGATTGAGGAAATATTTCAGCCACTAGCCAAAAAGGCGAAGGAGCAAACATTTAGGCTCCACTCAATGCTCCGCTCTTTCCAAGTTATCCCGTCCTGCCATGACCCATACTGGCTGCGGGCACAATTCAAGTCTTTTTTTTGCGATTTCATCAAGCGGATTGAGCATTCCATCCGTATGGCCTCTTTGGGCCTGTATTGATGGTCTATTTTTGTGATGAAATCAAATCACAATTTTTATGCACCTCAAAACGCTAACCCTGGCCTTATGGGCGTGGATGTCCACTTCATTTTCTTTCGCCCAGTCCCCCGGTGATCCTGACCTGACGTTTGACATTGATGGTCGTCAAGTCCTTTCCGTTGGTGCTGCCAATGCTTTTAGTCGGGCGACCGTTGTTCAACCGGACGGGAAAATTCTTGTTGCCGGTGTAGCAAGTAATGGATTAGACAATGATTTCGCAGTCTTGCGCTTTAATACCAATGGTTCGCTGGATACTTCATTTGGTGAGCAGGGAAAGGTCTTCACCGATTTCTTAGCTACCACAGATATTACGGAATCCATTCAGCTTGACCCATTTAACCGAATCCTGGTGGCAGGTTCTGTGGATACCGGCGATGGGTTTGCATTTGCTATTGCCCGGTATACGCCCGAAGGGACGCTTGATACTAGTTTTGGAGTTGGAGGTATGGCCTTCCATAAAATTGGAGTCACCGGTTTTTGCAAAGCGCTTGTTGTACAAGCGGATCATAAACCGGTATTGGGTGGTTATGCGCTCAACCCTGTGACGGGTACGAATGAATTTGCATTAATAAGATTTACGGATGAAGGTGATCTGGATCCTTTGTTTGGTCAAGGCGGTATTGTCTTGACTTCAGCTATAATCGGAGCCGGTGTTGCCAATGCCATGACCCTTCAGGGAGATGGGAAGATTGTTCTTGCCGGACAAGCCCTAAATGATGCCACGTTTCATTGGGAGATGGCTATTGCCAGGTATCATCCTGACGGCTCATTGGATATGACATGGGGTGATGAAGGCATGCTGTTGTCAGGCTTTCCACAAAAAAGCTTTACCATCAATACGGTCACGCTTGATCGCGATAAAAATGTGCTTGTGGCAGGATACCTGGGCACAGCGCCATCCAACAATCTCTATGCACTGGCGCGGTTTGATCATCATGGTATTCCGGACGCATCCTTTGGTGACCAGGGTCTGGTGATGGACACATACGGAGCACAAGACAATGAAATCAATAGTCTTGTATTGCAACCCGATGGACACATACTGATCGCGGGCACATCGCTTTCCGGCAATGCTGATCGTTTCGCTATAGCACGGTTGGACCCAACCGGTCAAAAAGATCCTTCCTTCGGCACCAATGGTGTAGTGATTGAAACCATCGGACTGAACGATGGGATTGAGGCGATTACGCTGCAATCGGACGGAAAGTTGCTAGTTACCGGAGAGACATTTACTGGCACCAGGTTTGATTTGGTCGTCGCCCGCTATGAAACGGGGATCACTACCGGAACGCATGATGGTCAGCAACAGGCAGCTGAAATTTACGTTTACCCGAACCCAACCAATGATCATATCAACGTCTCCATATTATCAGTTGTGCAGAGCCCCTTAAGGATACAATTATTTGATTTGTCTGGACAGCTGGTACATCAGTATATACCAAATCAAGAAATAGTATTGGACCAATATCATGAGACCTTTCAGATACCGGATGGTTTGCCTGCGGGAATCTATCATCTCGCCGTATTCATCGGAACAAAGGTTAGAGGAACTAACATTGTGATCAAGCCTTAATTGATGTAGAGGGCGCAAACGCATGCTGCGGCATTTCATCCTGCCACCATTACTTTCTATTTCCTTCTCAGGACCAGGCTGTCCGGTGGAAAGCGAGCACTGTTGATAGCCATCTGGGATTGGGCCCAAAGCGTAAGGGTCTGACGTTGCTCTTGTGTCAATTTGGCTTCCGGATGTAGTCCGAACCAGGTGTAGGATGGCATAGGCATTTCATGTTCTTTGACCATCTCAACGATTTCCTCCAGTTTATGCTGTTGAACCGCTACCCTCCGGGATGTGAATGTTGAAAAATTGAGATGCTCCTTTCCTTCTTCCACATGATTGGCCAGCCACCACGCCAACGGTTGCACATTAGCATACCAGGGATATTCGGTGGTATTGGAATGACAGTCATTGCAGGCACCTTCTAAAAGTGTAGCCACTTCAGGCGGCACATTGTATTTAGTGGAGATGTTATGTTGGTTTTCACCGGAGAGGTTTTTTTCCGGACGGACAAACTGGATCAGGACCAGGACGATAGCGAGGGCGATGAGGAGTTTCTTGATCATGGGGTGAAAGTAATGAAAAGAGCAAAGGGCATAGAGCATAGAGCAAAGTGCCTTATACTCAGCGAGTGACAACAATGCCCCATAGGGGCTGAAGCTTGGTAGGATACGGCAACAAAAATTTCATTTCCGATCCGTAGGTGCGGAACCGGATGGAGCAGGAGCACCAATTAAGTAATACCCAAAAGTAAATTGGATAAGGGCAGAATGTCACCTATGAAATGAGACCAGAATGGCCAATCTGATACATGGAGCATAGTAAGTTAGACAATTGAAAATGTATAATATGCTTATCGTTAATTAATTACACATGATTTTGAGATTTAAAAAGGTAAATATTTTGCCATTTAGTTAAGAGGCACTATG
>JBGAWQ010000053.1:0-18484 GCA_044227555.1 Saprospiraceae bacterium
AACGTCTCTTCCACGATAGATATCCGAGGGTTCTATTTCCGCAATACCCACTTCATCGCCCCCAAGAGCAATAGCTTTTTGCTTGACGGCGGCTGCCGCAGTGGAGGGTGTATCGAATTGAACCGGCTCTGGATATACAGGACCTTCAAAGCGCGGGTATTGCAGCTCGCGAATCTGCTTTAGGATCGCGTCTACTTCATGATTTTGAATGCGTCGGCCTCCGATGGATTGATACCATTCATCCCATTGGAAGGCGGGTGGTGATTTCGGGTGGCTTATCAATCGTAGATGAAAGGGATTTGAAAAAGAATTTGGTAAGCAGGTATCGAAGGCAGTAAACCGTAGAGGTATGCTGCATTGCGCGATCCTGCTTACCAAATATACTCTTTTTCAAAAGCCTGCTGTGGCCACCTTGCGATCCATGACCTGTGCAGTAGGTAAGAAACTATTTAAGAAGCAAAGCAATTAAACATCCAGTTGATGCCGTACCGATCGGAGCATTCGCCAAAATAAGCGCCAAAGAACATATCCTCAAGGGGCATGGTCACTTCGCCACCCTCAGACAGAGCGTCAAACAACCGTTTGGTTTCGGCCCGTGATGCAGGTTCCAGACAGATATGCATGTTATTGCCGCGATTCAGCGTGAAGCCCATTTCCTTTGGGGCATCCGTGGCCATCAGGACATGACCACCGGTGATGGGAAGCTCGACATGGAGGATCATGTTTTTGATTTCGGGAGCAACTGGAGGATGACCGGATTCGGCAGGGATATCGCCGAAGCGTTGTATGCCACGGCCACTGAATTCGGTCCTGAATACTGATCTGTAAAACAGGAATGCTTCTTCAGTGTTACCGGGAAAATTGAGATAGGTCGTTACGCGAGGGCCCTGACTTCGATTTTCTTTGCGGAGCCGGAAAGCCTCCCGTAGATATTCGTCCAGGTTGTTGAGTGCGGAAGTAAATCCTTCCTGGAAGCCCATTTCGATGATCATGTTGATGTGTGCTTCTTCCGTGAAGGTGATGTTCACATGTACCGTCGTAGACAGACCCGCAGCCTGAAACGTTACATCCCAAAACATGGTGGGGAAATCTGCATTGCGAATTCCGTGTTCGTCGCAGAAGTAGTCCTCGCAATAAATACGATTTGGTTTTTCAATCGCTATGTAGTCAATGCGGGCATAATGCTTTTCGTTTTCCGGGCCGACCATGGCATAATGCCAGGTACCGCCAATGCGGAAATCCATGCTTTGCGTTTCGGCGCGCCATGGCCGGGGGGCCCACCATTGATCAAGGAGTTCTCGTTGCGACCAGGCGCTCCAGACATCGTCCGGGGTACCATCGAAGGTGCGGGTGACCGTCATCCGTTTGTTCGGAAGGTCTTTGACAAAGTGTGTGCGATTACTTTCCATGATTTTTGATTTTTTGTTTTTTTAATAATTCATCGAGTTGATTAAACCGGCGTTCCCACAGGATGCGGAAGGCATCGAGCCAGTCGGCGATTTCTTTCATTTTTTTAGGATTGATTTGGTAGTAGATTTCTCGTCCCTCTGCTTTTGGGGAGACCAGTTCACATTCGGTGAGGACCTGGATGTGTTTGGATACGGCCTGGCGGGAGGAATCAAAGTGTTCGGCCAGGGCATTGGGGGTCATCGCCTGGACGGCCAGCAGGGTTAAGATTGCCCGGCGGGTGGGGTCTGAGATGGCTTGGAATGGGTCTCGTCTCATCTAGATATGCAATTAATTGGTTGCAAATATAAGTGCAACTATTTGGTTGCGCAATAGGGAGGGTAAAAAAGTTTAGGGTTTAGCGCTTAGTGTTTAGGAGCCAGGGGTGAATGGTGAGTAGTCAGTGGTGAGTAGTCAGTGGTGAGTAGTCAGTGGGGAATAGTCAGTGGTGGGTGGTTCGATAAAGCCCCGAAGGGACATAAATCCGGTTACTCCGGGTGCAACCAGGGGCAGAACAATGAAGTTGAGGTCAGAAGGAATGCTTTTGTGATGATCTTGAGAAACTGTTGCCGCTGGACGGTCCTGAAGGGACCGAAAAGCAATAGCCTCGGGTGCAACCCGAGGGATATTGAAGATGCAACATTTCCGACCCTGAAGGGGTCGAATAAAGGTCATGCACTTTCAGGAGATACATGGAGACAGATAAGGCTTGGTTTCAATAAAGAATAGCCAACAGGGAAGTTGAAGTAGAAAGCAGAAAGCAGAGAGCATAGGGCAAAGGGCAAAAAAGCATTTCGAAATGATGAATTAAATAGGTGTTAATTTTTGATCTTCGGATACAGATAAAGCACTGCCGTGAAGGGGCTACAGATCGGTAGCTGTCGGGAAAAGGATATTCATTGGTTTCAATAAAGAATAACCAACAGGGAAGTTGAATTGAGAAGGTTAGACTCCTGGGAATTTCGCAAATCTCTCAAATCACAAATCATACTATCTTCGAAGAGTACAAATCATGCCTATCATGAAATCGATGTTCGTTTTGACAGGTCTGTTCATGTTTGTCAACGTGAATGCGCAAATCCACTTCAAGGACAAAACCGACTTTGCCGGGCTGGGGGGATCGCTCCTCAACAATGGGTTGTCCCTTGGCGACTATGACAATGATGGCCGCGAGGATATCTATGTCTGTGCGCTCAACGGAGGGCCTAACCGGCTTTACCGGAACCAGGGTCATTTCATTTTTCAGGAGGTGGCTGCCCAGGCGGGTGTCCGGTATTCCGGCACCAGCAAAGTCAGTGCGTGGGCGGACATTGACAATGATGGCGATGAGGACCTCTATGTGGGTAACCGCGACGAAGCCGGACTGCTCTACATCAACCAGGGCAATGGTACGTTTACGGAGGAGTCCGAGGCCCGGGGATTGGTCAATTCCTTTGCCGCTTCGTCGGTATTATTTTCGGATATCAACCGGGATGGCTGGCTCGATGTATACATCGGCAATGTTCTCAACCCTAATGCGCTCTTCCTCAATACGGGCGATGGTCATTTTGAAAATCATACAGTAGCCAGCGGTGCTACGGATCAGGCTGTCGCGATGGGTTCCGTGTTTTTTGATTATGATCTGGATGGAGACGATGATCTCTACCTGACGCATGATGCCCAGGTGCCATATATCCTTTATGAGAATATGGGGGATGCCACCTTCCAGAATATTTCCGGTGATGCGCAGGTCAACTATGCGGGGTTTGGCATGGGCGTGGATGTCGCCGATTACAATCTCGATGGGTACATGGACATGTACATCACTAACCTCTATGCCAATGTCATGTATGAGAACAATGGAGATGGGACATTTACCAATGTGGCTCCCTTATATGGAGTCGATGATCCCGGTATGGGATGGGGAGTGGTCTGGTCTGATTTTGACAATGACCGGTATCCTGACATCTATGTCTCCAACGACACCTATTTTTCTCCGTATCCCAACCGCTTATACCGGAATGTAGAGGGTGTTGCATTTGCTCTCGTGTCTAACGGAGATCCTTGCGAGAGCCCTTACGGCGGATATGCGGCCGTTTCTTCCGATCTGGACGATGATGGGATGATGGATTTACTCGTGGCCAACAACGGTACGCCGGGCGTGCAGCTGTTTGAAAACATTTCAGACACCAATCATTATATCAGCTTCCGCCTGGAAGGGGTGGCATCCAACCGGGATGCCATTGGCGCAAAGCTTGAAGTGTATACTGCCTTAGGGATACAATATGACCAGGTCATTGGCAACAGTGGCTGGGCGGGCAACAATGGCCGGTGGATTCATTTTGGCCTGGCGGACCAGACCTATATAGATAAGGTGATTATCCGTTGGCCATCCGGAGCCGTGGAAGAAATAGCAGACCTGCAAGGCGACCAAAAATATAATATCCGCGAAGGAGAAGGGGTGGTGACGGCCACCAAACCTGTTGCGGAAAAGACCGCACCCTGCAAGGTCATTTCCTCTTCGGATCATCAATTGACGCTTGCTGCCGATATGGAGGTACAAAGCATAGCCTTGATTGACATGAAGGGACAAAGGGTACCGGTGAGATGGAGTGCAAGCGAAGAGGAGGTGAAAGTGAAATTGCCTGAAGGGGCGGCGGGAATATATATTTTATCTATGCAAACCAATTCTGATCAATGTGTTTCCGCGATCCCGATACTCAGATAATCTGCTTTGAAACCAATACCACCTACGCAGGATAAGCGCAGTACGCCATGAATCCGTGGATATATTCTTCACTTTTGTTTTCTGACCTTTTGGTCTTTGAGATACACTAAAACATAATCATAACCACCTTTTCCGGGTTTGATCAAGTTTCCCGTATTTCCGGATTCAGATTGAATGACCAGAATATAGCATTTGCGTTTAAATGGAATAATTTTAGAAATAGTTTCAAACTGATTTCCGCCGATTGTTTTATCCCATAATAACTTGCCGGAGGCATCACATTTCATCGCCCAAACATCAAAGATGCCGAAGCATTTTTCGGACTTGTCCCCGGAAATTCCTGATTGAGAAACTCCTCCAATTAAAAACCCTCCATCAGATGTAAGTGTAAGGGTGCTTAAATAATCATTTTCATCACCTCCATATCGTATTGATTTTTTGAAGGCTCCATCAGCATCGAACTGGCATAAATAATAATTTGATAAAGCTTGACCTGGAACATTCATAGGAGAGGCGCCGCCTACAAAGACGCCATTCTGTGTTTCAACAATATCACTTGGCCGATCATCTTTATCCGTACCGGTTGTTTTCTGCCATTTTATGGTGGAAAGTTCTTCATTTAAGGCAATAGTCCAGAAATCAAAGTCTCCTAAATTGGGTTCGGATTTATCTCCGGTAGCTCCTGAAAGTGAAAACCCCGTTAGGAGAATATCCTTATTGCGAAGTTGGGTGGTTGTTTCAAGCATATCATCATGGTTTCCGCCCAATGTTTTCTCTGAAATCATATTTCCTAGTCCATCTATCGTGATCAGCCAATATTCATACCGCACCTTTTTACTACCGGGTACAGAAGATGGCTCGATCCAGGTATATCCACTCAGCAAAAAGTTACCATTGGAGAGAGGGATCATTTTTGACAGGGTACTTACATCTTTTTTGCCAAAGGATTTTTGCCATAAAAGATTTCCCTCTTTGTCAAGTCGGAGCACCCAGAAATCTGCCTTACCTATTAAGGGTGTTTTCTTGTTTCCACTTACCCCGGACATGGAATTGCCCGCAATCACGAGGTCACGATTTTCTGTCTCAAGGATAGTGCGTGGTTCATCTACTTGATCCCCACCATAGGTTTGTTGCCAAAGTATTTTACCCTTTGGAGTGCATTTAACAATCCAGAAATCCAAATCACCAAATCCATCACTATTCTTATCGCCTGATTTACCCGACGAGGATGATCCGATAACGATTAAATTATTATCAGCAGTCTTGATCAGATCCATGGCATTGTCTGTGCCAGATCCACCAAAATTTATTTGCTTTTTTAGTTGTTGCGCAGCCAATGGGGGCAATAACAAATACGCCCACATTGAAATGGTTATGAAGTAGATTTTACGTTGTGGATTATACATGATAGTATGAATTATGATATGAATCAAAAGGATTAAAAAGATAATCTGCAAATCCAGCTTTAGTATGATTTAATGCTATTTCCTGATTATACATACGGCACTGTAGTTTTGCAAATGAGTCGGGCCGAGCAAACATTCTACTATCAATCTTGCCTGCGCACCAAATGATACACGCCTGATACAATAGCAGCGAGAGGTAAGTGGATAAGGTAGGCATGAGTCAACATTTCTATCCTCCCTGATGTAGCCTATTGCACACTCATGATATAATAATTCATGGCAGGCACATCAATACTTCCTCCGGAGACATTGATAAATCGGGTGACCACCACAGAAGAGAGTGACCTGGAGTAAGCGATAATCAATCCGTCCGGCAGATCAAACTCCGGGGAGACGGAAACTGCGAGCCCGGCCGAGATCACCGTGAAGATATGGTTGTATGATGCCCCCGCGGCAATAGGGGGAAGGTCTGCCATTTTGACTTCATAGTTGACGCTATTGAGGGGAGTGCCGTTGAACCCGATTTTAACCGTACCATTGACATCCAGCCTGGCTTCAGGAGGTCCATTCGGATTCAATACCAGGTCTCCATTCTTTGTCAGCACCATCGAATTGGATCGTTGGTCCAGATTATTCTGATCTACAAACCCATCACCGACCACTAACACCGGGTCATTGGTACTCCATGCGGATGAAGAATTGACGCCGGTCGTATCATTTAATCGTCCCAGCACCAGGCATGCATAACTATTGGCAATGAGGTTATCCCCCATACTAAGGGCATAATCCCCTGAAACGATATTCTCTTTTCCCATGGCTACTGCACCTGTTCCATTCGCCTCATTAAAATATCCTGCGGCTAACGAATGATTCCCAAGGGCGATGTTCTGTTGACCAGTAACAAAGGATTGGTTTCCATTGGCTGAATTCAGCCAACCGGAACTAAAGGCATAGTCACCGGTGGCATTGGTTCCGTCACCGGTGGCAAACGAACTATTTCCTGAAGCGATGCTCAGATTTCCTGTAGCTATGCTGTTCAACCCCGAAGCTTGTGTGCTGGTACCTGCGGTGAAGCTATTCGCCGAGGCATTGGTGAGATAGCCGGTAGCGAGGGCATTATTGCCTGCGAAGGTCTGATCACCAATAGCCATCCCATTCATACCTCCTACCATGGTCATCGAACCGGCGGCTATAGCATTGTCCAGCAGCGCCTGGGTCTGAAATCCCATCGCAACAGAATTTGGGCCACTAGCGGTGGTTTCCTGTCCGAATGCGGTGGCGTTGGTACCACTGGCTATAGTCAATCGCCCAAACGCGGCGGATTGAAGCGCAGTGGCCCTGGTATCCCGACCACCGGCCATGGCGCCAAACCCTGAGGCTCGGGTAAATCGTCCCCACGCAAACGATCCCAATCCACTGGCAACAGTTTGTTGTCCCATCGCTACCGCATACGTGCCTATTCCTTTGGTATTAAAACCACAGGCCAGGGAATAATTGCCAATACTGTCTTTATCCCATGCACTTCCTGCGTCGTATCCTGTCCTTAATGCTGCCTTGTCTGCATACCACATCATTCTGACACCCTGGCCTGTGACGGGCACAGCCCCGGGAGTACCGGGCAACGTGGTGCCTCCTGAAAATACTACGTTACTGTCAGCGACATGAAGTGTTGCGGCGGGGCTTAAGGTGTTGATACCAACTCGTCCGGTTTGGGCACCAAGACTAACGGGAAGAAGAATGCAAATCAGCCAGGGATGCAGGTGGGTGTTGGGGACCTTCATAAGAACTTGATTTTGGTGGGGGCCTATGAAGTTAGGAAAAATCAGGGATTCGGGCAAGGTGATAGGCAGATAAATCTGGTCAAAACGTGGAACTGGTAGAGATGATGGGATGGGCATAAAAGATATGACCTGCCGTTAAAACGGCTACCAAAACCCTTGTATAGAAATTGATTTTTGTGACCTGCCGTACGCGAGCTCAAGTCGACTTAAGCTCAACTTATATAATACTATCCACTTTAGAGGGCGAAGGGGGTTAACCTATCCCTTAATCCCAATCCTCCCCGTATAATCGATACGGTGCAGCAGCATGCGGATCTTTTCTTGTTCAAAATAATGATCCACGGCTTTGCGGCATCCCTCCCAATGGCCATAGTCATCGATGATCAGGATGCCGTGTTCCACCAGTCGAGGATAGAGATGCACCAGTTCATGCCAGGTAGATTCATACCAGTCAGTATCCAGCCGTAACAGCGCAATATCACCGGTGGGCAATGTCGCAGGTATTGTGTCTTCCACTTTGCCCTGGACGTACACAATCTGGTCAGCTGGCAACGCGGTAAGCCCCATGTTATGTTTCACTTCACGCAAGTCCGCGAGACACCAGACGGAGGTCTCTTTATTGTCCGCATTTTTCTCCATCAGTTGGGTAGCCTGCTGGCCACGGAAGTCTTTGTCATCAGCTGTCGGCGCGGACATACCTTCAAACGTATCGTAGAGGTAGAGCTTTCGGTCCCGCACATTCCGGTTTTTGAGCATCATGGCGATAAGCATGGCGCTGCCGCCTCGCCATACCCCACATTCCACAAAATCACCGGAAATACCGCGATCCAATACATACCGGGTAGCTTCATACAGCGAATACATCCGCTCCACCGAAGTCATGGTATAAGGATGGCACTTGGATAAGAGCTCCAGGAATTCAGGCTCACGCCGGTACTCCTGCAGCGGATCAGCAGCGCGCCTGACCAGCTGATACCCGGTCTTGTGGATTAACGTACCCAACCACTTCTTCATAGCTACTTTATTTTTTGACCGGCCGGATTTTATGACTTGCCTTTCGCTCCTTTGAGATAGGTGTCAAACCAAGCCATCATCCGGAGATTGTAATCATAACGTGCCGTCGAATTGGTATTGCCATGCCCTTCTCCGGGATACAGGGCCAATTCAACCGGCGTAGTAGTCCTGCTCTTGATATGCCGATAGAGTTCCATGGATTGCGAAGGATGCACCCTTGTATCTTCTTTGCCGGCCATGATCAATAACGGGGTCTTGCACTGATCCGCATAATAGACCGGGCTGCGCTTGAGAAAGAAATCGTAATCCTCATACACCCATTTGCGGGCGTGCACCAGGTATTCTTCGTTGGGGATATCCGTAGTGCCCCACTTGGATACATTGTTACTGATCCCGACAAACATGACCCCTGCCGCAAAACGATGAGAATACCTTGTGGATAACCAACCTGTCGCATAGCCTCCATAAGAACCACCCGTGACGCCAACCTTAGTGGCATCGACCAGCCCTGTACCGATGAGATAATCCACACCATCTACGATATCATCAAATTCCTTGCCTGCCGGATCGCCCTGGCTGCTCAGCGTAAAGGTCACTCCGCGACCTGTAGATCCCCGGTAATTCGGATAGAAAACAGCGTATCCCTCAGCGGCTCCCATCTGCCCGGGATTACTGTAGCCGGTCAGCCATCCATTGTTGAAATGCGCTTCGGGTCCGCCATGGACTACAGTGATGAGTGGATATTTCTTTCCGCTTTCTTCATGCAGTGGCCGGATCAGTATCCCATCAATGGCCAGCCCATCCTTCGCTTTGTATCTCACCACTTCCTGCGGTGCAAATTCAATGTCTTTTAAGAATGGGTTGCTGTCCGTCAATCTCTTTTTATCAGTTTGCCCCTTGGCGGCCAGGAACAATTCGGAAGGATACTGGTAGGTATCGGCAATAAAGATCATGGTGCCATCATCTGCCAGATCCATGTGGGTGATGTTCCATCCTTTTTCGATGGGCATGGTCACGGCTTTGGCTTTGGGCTCGGGTTTGATGGTTCCATACACAGACTCCGTACTGACACTGCCCATAAAATTCAACTGGTTGGCATCATGCCAGATAATCTGTTCAAACAGGCCCTCCCAACCCGCAAATAGCTGTGCAGGCTTACCGCCAGTCGATGGCACGATAAATAAACATTCATTGAATGGATCATGGATGTCGGCACCGGCAATGAAGGCGATCTGGCGGCTGTCCGGGCTCCATATAAATTCTCCCAGCTTGCCCTGGTGGTCTACAGTGGCTTTCACGGCCATGCTTTCTGCATCAATGACCAGGAGCTGCATGGCCATATAGCTATCATCCACCATGGAAGTTGGCGCCTTGGAGCACAGCAGGCTTTTTCCGTCCGGGCTCCATTTGCATTGCGTAAAGTGACCGTCGACCGGGACTTGTTTGGCTTGACCCTGTCCGGGTTGAACAATATACAGGCGTTGTACCGGCAGGTTTTCTTCAAACAATTCCGGAGTATAGGGTAAGGCGGGCTTCGCTTTTACTTCCGGTTGATTGGCGATAAAGGCCAGGGTGGTACCATCTGGTGACCATTCGAAATAACTGATCGATGTTTCAAAGGCATAAAGCAATGTAGCTTCCCCGCCGTCGAGGCTGATCTCGTAGAGGCCGGTGACTTTATCATTGTCAACTCGATTGAGAAAATTGATGGCATGATGCATCGGTCTGTACCCAAACTGGCGAACATTACCACGGGTTACATAAGGAGTTGACGTACCCTTTGCGATGTTATAAAGATGAAGTTCGAGACGTGGTGGCTTGTTTTCCAGTGTGGGATCGGATTGTATCCTCACCGTGTACGCGATCGTGGAAGCATCCTCCGCGATGGCGGCATTACCTACCGTTTTGAGGGAGGCGATATCCATGGGTGTCAGGGCGCGAAGGTTCTGCGCCTGGAGGTGAAGTTGACACATGAGGAGCAGGAGCCCAACTAATATTCGTGTTCGCATGATAGACCGGATTTATGTAAATAATGGGACAAAACTAACTTTTCTTCCATTGCGGTCGGGCTCGTTACAGAGGGCCAACTATCTTTAATTCAGGATGGCTACCTCTTTTATTTTCTCTACCTTTGTACACAGCAATTATATCAAAACAAACACGACGCTATGATCTTACTGGCTGAAATTCAGGGGTTTTTGACCTCTCTTGATATCTGGGACATCTGTTTTATCCTCCTCCTTGCCGTTTTTCTTGGTATTGAAGTCATCAGTAATGTGCCCGCCATCCTCCATACCCCTTTGATGAGTGGCGCCAATGCCATCCACGGGGTGGTGATCGTGGGGAGTATCATTGTCATGGGCCACACCGCGCCTGACAATTATCTCGCGCTCACCCTCGGCTTCCTTGCTGTCGTTCTCGGAACGCTCAACGTAGTCGGTGGTTTTGTGGTGACTAACCGCATGCTGCAGATGTTTAAGAAAAAGAAATAATCCTAACCCCCTTCACCCTTTACCCTTTACCTTTTACCAACTAAGCATATGGATATCAGTGATATTTTAAAAGTATGTTACCTCCTGGGGAGTTTATCCTTTATCGTTGGGCTCAAGATGTTGTCAAAACCGGACACCGCGAAGAAGGGAAATCTTTTTGCAGCGGTAGGGATGACGATCGCAATAGTAGGTACGATTCTGTTTCATCAAAACGTAGACCATACGACCGGAGAGGTTAGCCGGATTACCAATCTACCTTACATCTTCGGGGCCATTGCCATCGGTACTGTCATCGGATATTTTGCCGCCATGCGGGTCAAGATGACGGCCATGCCACAGATGGTGTCCATGTTTAATGGTATGGGTGGCGCCTGTGCCGCGTTGATTGGCCTGGTAGAAATGAATACGCATCACCCTGATGAATTCGGTCACCGGATGATCATCTTCCTGAGTGTGATGATCGGTACGGTTTCATTCGCCGGTTCGATGATCGCGTATGGAAAACTGGAAGGAAAAATCAAGGATATCGGAAGTAAGCTGATTCAGGTGTCCAACAATACGATTTTCTTTGCCATACTTGGAAGCATCATCTTCCTCTCGATGAGTGGCAGTTGGAGTGATGGGTTTATCTGGCTCGTCTTCGGAGCTTCCGCTGTATATGGTATCCTGTTTGTCATGCCAATCGGTGGTGCTGACATGCCAGTAGTTATCTCTCTGCTCAACTCCTTTACCGGTATTGCTGCCGCGCTCGGTGGATTTATGTATGACAACCAGGTCATGCTCACCGGGGGTATCCTCGTAGGTAGTGCCGGAACCATCCTCACTGTCCTGATGTGTAAAGCGATGAACCGCAGTCTCTGGAATGTGATCAGCGGCGCATTCAGTGCCAGCGGCCCCAGCGGCAAATCCATGGAGGGTCTCTCCATCCGGGAAATCAGCGTCACAGATACCGCCATCATGTGTGCGTATGCACAACGCGTGGTGATTGTACCCGGTTATGGTCTTGCCGTAGCCCAGGCCCAGCACACCTGCCACGAATTTGAAAAAGCACTGGAAGCCAAAGGGGTAGAAGTCAATTTTGCCATCCACCCGGTTGCCGGTCGTATGCCTGGTCACATGAACGTATTGCTTGCCGAAGCTGATGTACCATACGACAAGCTGAAAGAAATGGAGGATATCAATCCTCAACTGCCCAATACTGATGTGCTGATCGTAATCGGTGCCAATGACGTCGTCAACCCTGCCGCGGAGACAGATCCTTCTTCTCCTATTTACGGTATGCCCATCATCAAGGCCAACACCGCAAAGAATATCATCATCATGAAGCGTTCGATGGCGAAAGGCTATGCCGGCATCGAAAACGAACTCTTTTATGACACCAAGTCGCGCATGCTCTTCGGAGACGCCAAAGCTTCGCTGGAGAAGTTGATCGCGGAGCTGAAGAATGCTTGATACCAGGTACGAATGTGGGCACTTTGGATCAAACCCCCTACCCCCTGAAAGGGGGCGTTGAATTTGTTTCGAATGGATAAAAGATAGATCTTATCATACCCTCTACCCCCTGAATGGGGGAGTTGATTTGGTTTCAAATGGTTAAAAAGAAGATCTTATCAAACCCCCTACCCCCTGAAAGGGGGAGCTGAATTGATTTAATTACATAGAAATTGATTTTGGCTGATATTTAAGTTTGTCAATCGTGTGGAGAATTTCACTCATGACAGAATCTAAATCAAACAATACCTGTTCGTTGGTAAACCGGAGAATATGAAGGCCAAAACCAATCAAGTGTTGTGTTCTTTCCTTGTCTTTAAGTTGGATTTCCTGGTTTTCATGTATTCCGCCGTCCACTTCAACGATTAATCTCAGTGGATGACAATAGAAATCGACCACATATTCCCATATCGGATGTTGTCGGCGAAATCTGAATTTCAAATAGTTTTTTCTTAGCTGTTTCCATAGTACCTCCTCAGCACGTGTTGGGTTATTGCGTAAGATTTGTGCTTGCCTGAATACGCCAGGCCTTGCACCAAAGTGCATATTTGTTTTCATAATACTGGTGTTTAGAGTTCTAAATTACTCCCTGTAATTATACAAATCAACTCCCCTTTTCAGGCAACAGTGGGGTAGAGGAAATCTGGAGCGAGAGTGAGTGTCTGTCTGGGATTGAAGATCAAAAAAGAAAACAACTCCCCCTTTCAGGGGGTAGGGGGAATCCAGAGTGAGGGTGGGTGTCTGTTTGAGAGTGGAGTTAAAAAAAACAACTCCCCCTTTTAGGGGGTAGGGGGTACGACGAAACAAAGAGGGTATGATGAAACAAAGAGGGTACGACGAAACAAAGAGGGTATGATGAGACAAAGAGGGTACGACGAAACAAATGGGGTGCAACGAAGCAAATGGGATACGCTCGAACAGGGTATAGATGGCACGAAATTAGCCTCACCTCAGCCCCAACCGGTTGACCTTCTCCCGCACCGTAAAATTCTTCATCTCGTTTTCCAGGGCATCAAACTCCGCATGACTGACTGAGCGGGTGATCGTGCCGCCCTCAATGACATGGATGCGATCACAGGTTTCCCGAAGGGTGGAAAAGATATGCGATGAGATGAGCACGGTTTTACCGAGAGCCTTCAGTTGATGAATGATCTCGGTGATGATCATGTTGCTGTGGATGTCTACGCCATTGTATGGCTCGTCCAGAATAAATATTTCATTTGGGAGTATCAGTATCGCCGTGAGGGCCAGTTTCTTTTTCATCCCGGTAGAGTAGGTCGCCGCATACTCACCCAATGGCAGATCAAAGATGTTTTTCGATTCGATATCTTTTAATGATACCTGACGGGCATTGCAGATCAATTGCAAATACTCAAGACCGGTCATCTTTGGAAAAAAGAAAAGGTCAGTAGGCAAATAACCAATATGATCCTTTAGTGGATGAAAGGAAGATTGGATGGTTCCGTGGTGAGATTCCAGCCCGGTGATGCATTTAAACAATGTGGTCTTGCCCGATCCGTTTTCACCGACAATCCCATAAACCATCCCACCTTCGAAAGCCAGGTTGATATCATGCAAAACAATATGCGAGCCATATGCTTTGGCCAATTGTTCGATACGGATCATGAGAGAAAGGGTTTTAGCCGATGAAGGCAACGTCGGTAAAAGTAGGGGATCAGAAAAATCAGTAACGGCGGAAACCAAAACGACAAGGCCATCACCAGGCCCTGGGGTAAATTCATCGATGAAGGATAGAACGCATATTTTCCCAAAATAGCAACTATGAGATAGAGTAGTCCGAGCACCAGAATGACCAACAGGTATAATGCATGTGTTGGAAAAACAAGCAGCATTACAAATGCAAATGGCAGGAATAACAACAAGGCTGAGATTATTGCATTCCTGATCTTCAACCCTAGAAATGCTCCGGGGGTACGATTGTATATCCAGACTAAGTAGGGTTGTTCTGAAGTCATGTAGAACATTAAACAAACTAGAAGGACCAACCCGCAGGCAAATAAGCCCAGATTAGCGTTGGTATACAGGATAGCCATCACCAGCAAAAAAGCTGCAAGCATCAGCACCAATATGTAATTCCGAAATCCAATGGGAAATTCAAAGGGATTGCGGGAGAACGGAGTAGGTATAACCAACGATCCGGATGGGCGTGTGGATGAAAACGACAGCACTACTGACATCAGTAACACCGCTATGGCAATGATCCATTCATGATAGAAGAGCAAGCATGAAATGAATGGAAACGTTGCTATCAGGTTTTCAATAGCACGAATGCGAAACAGATCTGGTTTTGAGAAATGCTGAAGGATAAAATTGATTTTTCCTGCATCAGCCATTATTGTAGTCATGCTGAGGGCTAACAGGGCATAGATGTAGGGAGCATAAGTCGTGGCGAACCACAGATAGGCAGTCAAACCAACAAAGAGCACGGCACCTATGAGGTACCCATACAGCGGTTTGATTCCGAACTCATCCAGTTGTCGATTGAGAATCCTGAACTGTAAGGAAAAATAATCACGCATACGGGTAGAGTAACCTCGAAATCATGGCAAGAAAACGGATAGGGAGAAAAGTATATTGCCGTTGCTCGTCGACGATAACCGATGTCCGGTAGACTATTTCAAAGTCTTTTACGCCATCGATATTCTGATATTGAAACATCGAAGAATTAAATTTCAAAGACTGAATCTGCCATCAGGCTTTCAGCAAGGTATCAATATCAAATTTGGTCATCCGGAGAAAGGCAGCCACTACCCGGGGTGCCCGTTCCGGATCACTCATCAATTGACCGAGGATGGAAGGAACGATTTGCCAGGAGACCCCGAATCGATCGGACAACCAGCCACATTGATCATACCGGCCCCCGGCCCCCAGTTGTTCCCAGAAGTAGTCAATCTCTTCCTGGGTATCACACTCCACCACAAAGGAAGTTGCAGGGGTAAATTGGTAATGTGGTCCGCCATTAAGGGCCATAAACTTCAATCCGCGCGCGATGAAGGTGACGACCATGGGGTTTTCCTGAAGGATTTTTCCGTCTTTGAAGATGGAACAATAAAAGTCTGCCGCTTCTTTGGCTTTTCCATCAAACCAAAGGCAGGGATATAGTGGTGTGGACATGATATAAATACGTTTACCGCTCAAGTTCCGCAATATTTTTTGTTCTCTGCCCTGGTACCGCTCGATCTCAGGTTGTACACTATAGGAAAACCTGTACTTTTTGAAATACAGGTTTATGCATAAGGCTGATCAGCTCGCGTCCCCGAGGTTTGCTGGCTCATACTATAAACCTGCACGCCATGATTACAAGGTCTTTCCGTCTATGCCAAGTTAATGCCAGCTGCGATCCCCAAAGGCCCCTGTTAAAGCCTGTCAGGTACATACCATTGGCGTTGGTGTGGGCTTGCATGTCCGTCATGCTTTCTCCAGTCCATGGCCAGGTGGGGATCAGTGATGTAGAGATCACTCCCCATGCTTCCTCCATTCTGGAAGTCAAGGCTACACAGAAAGGAATATTAATTCCCCGGATGAGCACGGCTGGCCGTGATTCGATTACGGGTCCGGCCACCAGCCTGATGATTTATAATACCACCACGCAGGCCTACAATTATTTTGATGGCACCAATTGGATTTCCATGGCGGCGGGCAATATCAAATCATTGGCCGATGCTGATGCAGATACCAAGGTGGAGGTAGAAAAGAATCCGGACGAAGATCTCATCCGGTTTAGTATTGCAGGCAATGAGCGTCTTCGATTGGAAAATAAATACCTCCATACTTCTTTCCCGGGTAGTACTGTGGCTATTGGTGAAAACGCAGGTATAGCCGACGATGGCACGAGCAATATCAACACCTTTATAGGTGTCGAAAGCGGCATGGCCAACACCTCAGGTTCCGGCAATGTCTTTGTCGGTTACCAGGCTGGTAAAGCCACCACCACTGCGCCAAGTAATACGTTTGTTGGCGCCGGCGCCGGAGATGTCAACACCACGGGAAATGGAAACACCTTTGTGGGACGTAATGCCGGTGGGGCCAATACGACATCCAACAGTAATACCTTTATTGGAAATTCGGCCGGTGCGCAAAACAGTACCGGCGCACAAAACACGTTTGTAGGAGGAAATGCAGGTCTAGCCAATTCATCGGGTAACCTGAATACCTTTTCCGGCTTTCAGTCCGGTCAAAACAACAACGGTTCCAACAATTCATTTTTTGGGGCAGGTACCGGATTTAGCAATATCTCCGGCAGCAGCAATGTCTTTGTGGGCCAGGGCGCAGGGCAAGCCAATACCTCCGGCAGCAGCAACACCTTTATCGGGCAGGAAAGCGGCCTGGTCAATTCCACGGCGGGCGACAACACCTTTATTGGTGCAGGCTCGGGGATTGCGAATACCCTTGGATCCAACAATGTATTCATAGGTTCATCAACAGCTTCTTCAAATATTGATGGTCTGCGTAACCTAAGTATCGGTAACTCTGCTTCGCGATCCATGACCAGTGGTGATGACAATATCATCATGGGCTATGAAGCCGGCTTTGCCATGGATACCGCTTCAACCAATCTCATCATTGGTAATGGTGCCGGCCGCTTTAACCTGGTTTCGGAAAATGTGTTTATCGGCCATCAAACCGGCAACGCTAATACTACAGGGCGGAAAAACACCTTCATTGGCTTTCGCTCAGGCGATGTCAATTCTACATCCGGTGAAAATACCTTTATTGGTTATCAATCGGGAGGTGCAAATACATTGGGTGCGGGTAACACCTTTGTGGGTTCGCTGAGTGGACTGACCAACACCAATGGGGCTTCGAACACCTTTGTTGGAGATTCCTCAGGATATTTCAACCTCACTGGTGGTAACAATACCTTTATCGGGCGTTCGGCAGGGCAAGCGAACACTACCGGAGCTTCTAACACATTCATTGGCCGCGGTGCGGGAGATGCCAATACCACCGCAAACGGAAATACTTTTATTGGAGCCACCGCAGGCACCAGTACGATCACCGGAGCATCCAACACGTTTGTCGGGAATGCTGCCGGTGATGTGAATACGGCAAGCAATAATGTTTTTGTAGGCGCGGATGCTGGCGGTGCGAATACTACAGGAACCTTCAATACTTTCCTGGGCACATCAGCAGGCTTGCTCAATGTGACCGGTACTTCCAATACGTTTGTGGGCAAAGGTGCAGGCGATGCAAACACCGCCAGTGACAATACATTTGTTGGAACCGATGCCGGTGGCGCGAATACCACAGGAACTTCGAATACATTCTTAGGTACATCAGCCGGCTTGCTTAATGTGACTGGTACTTCCAATACATATGTTGGCAAAGGTGCAGGCGATGCAAGTACAGCCAGTGATAATACATTTGTCGGAGCCGATGCAGGCGGAGCGAATACAACAGGAACCTCCAATACTTTCCTCGGTACATCAGCGGGATTGGTCAATGTAACCGGTGCGTCCAATACGTTTGTGGGCAAAGGTGCAGGCGATGCAAGTACAGCCAGTGACAATACCTTTATGGGTGCGGATGCCGGAGGAGCCAATACTACCGGCGCATCGAATACCTTTATCGGGACACGTACAGGATTGGTCAATACGACCTCTTCCTTTAATACTTTCCTTGGCGCTACTGCCGGCGATGCCAATACAGGCAGTCTGAATACCTTCCTGGGATATAATGCCGGAGGGGGCAATACTTCCTCCGCCAGCAACACCTACATCGGCGCCAATGCGGGTGCTATCAATGCCAGTGCATTCAACACCTTTGTAGGCGCCAATGCAGGGGCAGGAAGTACCGGGGACAATAACACCTTTCTCGGCGCAGGGGCCGGAGAAAACACCTTGGCCGGCTCCGACAATACCTTTATTGGAAAGCAAGCCGGTGATGTCAACCAGGGCAACAGCAACACCTTTGTAGGTACAGATGCCGGCGGGGCCAACCTCAACGGGGTCAATAATACCTTCCTCGGAAAAGGTACAGGCCTGCTCAATACCAGTGGATCCAATAACACCTTTGTCGGGACGTTATCTGGCGGCGCCAATAGTTCTGCCAGCGGAAATACGTTTGTCGGCAAAGGCTCAGGAGATGCGGCTACGACGGGTAGCAACAACTCGTTTTTGGGATTAG
>JBGAWQ010000054.1:0-18445 GCA_044227555.1 Saprospiraceae bacterium
CTGGGTACGGGCAGCCGCTGTAGCCGGTGAATTATACACCGCATCATTGTCAAAATAGTTTAGGCGATCAATGTAGAATTTGGCTTCCTGGTCGGCATACGAAGCATTCATATTGGCGACCTGGAGGAGCACGTTTTCTTCAGTAACCCTGCCTGTGCCTGAAGCGCTGGCTACCAGGTGAAACGTGACCGGAATATATTTTTGTGCACTGCGCTGACCTTCCAAAAGATTCAACTTGTTGGCATCGGTGCGCTCCAAAATGGGCTCCTGCGGGGTGCCACACCATTGGGCGGTAAGAAGGGACGAAAGGAATATCCCGGAGCAAGCGAATAATAATCTTAGCATAAAGGATCTCATTTAAGTGTACAAAGATAAACAATCAAAAGGAGGGACTGATTCCAAAGGAAGGCTAAAACTTCTTAGTTTTGCCGACATATTCTTCTTTTACAATATTAATCTCTCGATATGTCAAAAGTAACTATTGTCGGTTCCGGTAACGTGGGAGCCACAGTGGCTAATGTCTTAGCCCATCAAAACGTTGTAAATGAAATAGTTCTGCTGGATCTCATGGCCGATATGGCTAAAGGAAAGGCCCTGGATACCTGGCAACAGGCCCCGGTTGATGACTATTCTTCCCGAATCATAGGCACCGGCGATTATGCCCTGACCGCAGGTTCTGATATCGCCGTCATCACCGCTGGAGTACCCCGTAAGCCAGGCATGAGCCGGGATGACCTGATCTCTACCAATGCCAAAATTGTTTCTTCCGTCACCAAATCCCTATTGGCCCATAGTCCGAATGCGATCCTGATCGTGGTTTCCAATCCTCTGGATGTGATGACGTATGCCGCCCATGTGGTTTCGGGTCACCCAACATCCAAAGTCATAGGTATGGCTGGTGTGCTGGATACCGCCCGCTACCGCGCCTTCCTGGCAGAGGCACTGGATGTGTCCCCGAGGGATATTCAAGCCATGTTATTAGGTGGCCATGGTGATACAATGGTGCCCTTGCCACGCTACACTACCGTCTCCGGTATCCCTGTAACAGAAATGATCGACCCGGCTGCCCTGGATGCGATTGTAGACCGGACCAAAAAAGGTGGAGGTGAATTAGTTCAACTGATGGGCACATCGGCCTGGTATGCCCCCGGGGCCGCAGCCGCGCAAATGGTAACCACTATTCTTCGTGATGAGAAGCGCATTCTGCCATGCTGTATCAAACTTGAAGGCCAGTATGGGTTGAAAGATGTCTATGTAGGTGTGCCCGTAAAACTGGGAAAGAATGGCGTCGAATCCGTGATCGAACTTGACCTTACCGCAGATGAAATGGCATTGTTGCATGAATCTGCAGGTCATGTCAAAGAAGTGATGGACGCCTATGATAAAATGGGATTAAGCTGAATCTAACTGCTTGGACAGACTACCTTTTCTTCAGCATATTCGAACCCAACACGACGAGAGTCTCTGGGACTTGTCATTTGCCAGCCCTGTCCTGGTGGTGTTTCTCCGTCATTTCGGTTGTGTATTTTGTAAAGAAGCCATGACTGATCTGGGTCGCCTTCAGGAAAAAATCAAGGATCAGCATACCAGGTTGGTATTGGTGCACATGGCCGATCATGCGACGGCGGAGTCTTTCTTTGCGCAATACGGTCTCGGCGACGTGGATCATGTATCAGATCCCGAGACCAAAGTATATGGACAGTTTGGACTCGTCAAAGGTGAGCTTAGCCAAATGATGGGCTTGAAAGTCTGGTTACGCACCGCACAACAAGGCATCATCAAAGGACATGGACTCAGTACTCATCTGATTGGGGATGGATTCCAGATGCCGGGTGTATTTCTCTTGTACGAAGGGCAGATCAAGGAAAAGTTTATTCACCACACCATCGCGGACAAACCCGATTATCTGCGCCTGGCCAAATGCGTGGACTGTCAGCCCTCCTGACCTTAACATCGCTCTGAACTATCCTGGGTATAAATTGTATGTATTCTAAGCAAAGGCATCAGCATGGAACTGGACAATAATAAAATCGTAAGCGCACTGGCCACTGTCAAAGATCCAGTCACCGGACAGGACATCATCAGCAGAAGGATGATTTCTGAGTTAAAAATTCAAGGGCACCAGGTGCAATTCAAACTGGCCACTGCAGAGTTGCCTGACGCCCAGAAGCAAAGTGTCAATTTTGCCTGTATGGAAGCGATTGCAGCGGTGTATCCGGAAGCCGAAGTGCATATCCATATGCAGCGACACGACCAGGATACCGGCAAATCGAGTCCACTTCCTCATGTCAAAAATATCATCGCGGTAGCCTCCGGAAAGGGAGGAGTAGGGAAGAGCACCATCGCAGTCAACCTGGCTCTTGGTCTTCAACAAATGGGCTTCAGGACAGGATTGCTTGATGCGGACTTGTACGGTCCTTCTGCCCCTACCATGCTTGGCTTGCAAGGTCTCAAGCCCAAGGTGCAGATGGTACACGGTACCCATAAGATCGTACCCCTGGAAGCCTATGATATGCCTGTCATGTCTATCGGTTTTGTAGTCGAACCTGAACAAGCAGTAGTATTGCGTGGACCGCGACTCGCCGGCATCCTCAAACAGTTTATCAGTGAAACGTTGTGGCCTGAGCTTGATTACCTGATTATCGATTTGCCTCCGGGTACAGGTGACATCCAGTTGACCCTGGTGCAAACCGTTCCGCTGACCGGTGCGATTATCGTCACCACCCCACAAGAGTTGTCCGTGGTGGATGCGATGAAAGCCATGCATATGTTTATGCTCGACTCTCTTAATGTTCCGATCCTGGGGGTTGTTGAAAACATGGCTTGGTTTACGCCTGCAGAATTGCCGGATCACAAATACTATATATTCGGATCGGGCGGTGGTGCTAAATTGGCGGATTTGGGAGAAACCAAACTACTCGCTCAGATTCCTCTGGTTCAATCGGTCCGAGAATGCGGTGACACAGGACGTCCCGCTGTCCTGCAAAACGAGCAAGGTGGATTGAAGGAAAACCTGATGCAGCTTGCTAAAACATTGCACGAGCAAACCGAACTTCGTAATCAGGCCCAGGCCCCGACTCGGATTGTCGAAATAAAAGAAGGATAATAATGGCCGCCACGGGCTGACCAGCCAAAAGAAAGCCTAATTTTGTGATTGATTATGTCGGACCAGGAAAAGAAGGTATTGATTCATCAGATTGAAGTCGCGTTGGATGATATACGTCCTCATCTCGCTGTAGATGGTGGTGATGTCACCGTGATAGATGTCACCGATGAAATGACGGTTCGCGTCAAATGGATCGGCGCCTGCGAGACGTGTTCGATGTCTGCCATGACCATGAAAGCAGGGGTAGAACAGGCGGTTAAATCTCGTTTGCCCCAGATCAGATCTGTTGAAGCCGTCAACCCAATTAATGCCTGAGGTGATCAAAGACAAAAGTTGGCTTAGCGATCTCATCCGCCGACAAGGTACCGTACTCACCATTGGACTGGATACAGATCCTTCTAAATTGCCTGCAGCCGTTTCCGGTGATGTGCTCACATTTAATAAAGCGATCATTGACGCTACACGTCATGTCTGCGTAGCATATAAGCCCAACTTTGCCTTCTATGAAGCCATGGGTGTCAAAGGATGGCGTATCCTGGAAGAGACGATTTCTTACATTGGCAATAAACATCTGATTATCGCGGATGCGAAACGTGGAGATATTGGAAATACGTCCAACATGTATGCCCGGGCAATACTTGAAGAAATGGGTTGTGATGCGATCACCGTCAATCCCTACATGGGAAGCGATTGTGTCATGCCATTTTTTATAGAAGGGAAATGGGTGATTATCCTGGCCCTGACCTCCAATGCCGGAAGTTCCGATTTTCAGCAACAGATCTTGCCGTCCGGAAAGAAACTTTACGAAGAAGTAATGCATACTACATCGTCCTGGGGCCATTCAGGAAATACCATGTATGTCCTTGGCGCAACTCATCCCAATGAAGTGGCGGCTTGCCGAAATGCTTTTCCTGAGCATTTCTTTTTAATTCCCGGAGTTGGAGCACAGGGAGGTGATCTGGATGCCATTCTCACCGCAGGACTTAATGCCAATGGTGGATTACTCATCAATGCTTCGCGGACGATCCTCTATGCCAGTCCTGAAGCCAACTTCGCAGAAATGGCAGCTCGAGAGGCTGAACGGCTCAATACAATCATCCTGCCGCATCTGGAAAGAATGAGGGTTTCCTGATCCCTTCTTCCTTATTAGAAAATAACTGGTTCATATGCTAATGCTGTATGCCAGTAGCTTCTATTGTTTCTTTGCCTTCACCTTGACTTCATACCCTAATCCAGCCCATACCCGGATGGTATCAAGTGCAAACTGCGACTGGATTGTTTCTAAGGCCGCCTTCTGGCTGATTAGTAGTTGATCGCCTTCAACTACATGGCTTATGGTATCCACTACTTCAACGTTCTTGCCCGTTTGTTTAGTTATCCATTTGCGATAAAAATCTAGTTGAAGCTGGTGTTCAGGATGTTCCACCTCCATATATACTTTATTGGGCATCGTTTCCTTTGCATCTCTTAACATGGCTCCTTCATATTCAAAGGGGTGCCTGGGCGACTGGTCTTTTTGAATAAAATCCATTTTTCGCCACAGCAATAGAGTGGTGGGAATAAGGATCAACCATCTCGCGCTTTCCGGTGCCCTGGATACAAAATGACCCATCGCTCCACCAATGATTAGCGCAAACCATGGGTAGGCCGGGGCATCGTACCATTCCAGTTTGACCGCAGGGATCGTGATCATCAACATAAATCCTGCGCCAAGAATAATCCAACGCAAAAGATGTTCTTTTACCTTGGGATCTTTGACCAAGAATAATCCCGTTATCGTACAAAGGGCAAGTACTATACTCCAGGGATAATAGGTGCCCAGCAATTTGAAATTGGAAAAATAATATCCCGGACCATGTTCGTGCCATGGCATGACGTTGGAAAACATCCGCATATACTCAGAGTGGATGACCAGGTCTAAATAGCCGGGCTGCATCATCTCGCGTACCAGATAGTAAGCTATGCATGCCATCAATGCCGTGGCACCTGCTATCTAAAATCTCGGACGGATCAGGACTGTACGAAGTGGGGATAGAAGCCAAACGAATAGAAGTGGCCCCAGGAGCAACCAGCCTCCAATGGACTTGGCATAAAATGCACCCACCACAGCGATAAAGAAGACAACCATATGCCGGTTGGTCCACCGGCGTTGCACAATGGCATCCAGTAAGGTGATCGCATAAGCAGTCATAAAAAAGGACATGACGGCGTCCAGGTCGCCGGTGCGACCGATATGATGACGGATAAATCCTTCGTTGGACACAAAGCAAATCAATACCAAACACCGTGTCCAAATGTCAAACCCCCAACGTTTGAGTGCAAATTGTAGCATCAGCAGGATGCCGGACACTGCCAAAGCTGAAGGCAAGCGTACGGCCCATTCAGCAGAAGGTATGACCTTTAATGACAGTGCCTGCAGCCAGAGCACAAGAGGAGGTTTAGTGTTATAGGTGGGGTTGACTGGGACTAACCATGATGCGCCATGGGCCATATCCCATGAAGCATTGACATATACCGCTTCGTCCCAAATGTATATGGCCGGATGTCCCAATAGATAATAGGCCGGGATCGAACAGATCAGAATGCAGATCCAGTCCGCAACTGAAAACTTTATTTTGGGAATAGCCTTATTCATGAGCCTTCCACAATCTTTTGATGCACTATGGGATCAATGTTTCCTCCGCAGAGCACCACGATGGATCGCTGACTCCAATCCGGATTGGGTTCATGCATAGCAGCGGCCAGGGCAACACCGGCAGCACCTTCAATAATGAGGCCATGCTTTTCATTGGCGTAACGAATGGCCTCCTTGATGTCCTCTTCAGGGATGAGGACAAATCGGTCGATCAACCGATTGCAGAGATCAAAGGTGATGCTGTCCTCTTCCAATGGACCGGCCGATCCATCGGATAGGGTTGGAAGGCTTTCGGGCGCGGTCACAACATATCCAGCCTGCGTACTCAGAAACATCTCCGGGGAGAACAATGGTTGGCAACCTACGATTTCGGCATCAGGCACATGGATGCTGAGCCAGGATGCAATACCACTCATCAGCCCACCGCCGCCAACGGTAACATAAACCCTGTGAATAGGCTCTCCATCCCCGGTTAATTCTGCGGCTATGGTCCCTTGACCTGCAATGACATCTTCATCATTGTATGGGCTGACCCACGTCAGATTATTTTCCAGCGCATATGCTTTGCCGGCCAATTCTGCATCCAGTGAATCGCCATCCACCATTTGCAGGTCAGCACCTACTGCCTTCAATTTTTCAACTTTTTTGGGAGATGCTTTTTGGGGGATAAAAATTTTGGTGTCCAGTCCATACAAACGCGCTGCCGTGGCAACCGCTAATCCATGATTGCCCGTAGAAGCAGTAACCAGGCGACTTCCCGGGCTCATAAGGCTCAATTTGGAGAGAGCGCCTCGCCACTTGAAGGAACCAGTCTCCTGTTCGTTTTCACATTTCATCCGGAGATGATAGGTGTCATCTGCGATCAACCTTGTCTTTCGGATATGTTGCTGGATGCGATGGTAGGTATCCGCGATGCGAGAAGCTATCGCAGCAGGTTCAGGTGAGATCACTGGAGTAGCCACCTTCCAGGGGATTAGGTCATGGCATGCACACCACCGGCCAGGATGCCTGCTACTTGTTCAACAGCATAATCGATATCGGCAATCGTCGTGTTGCGACTGAACGAAAAGCGCACCGCCTTACGATCTGACGGATGGCCGATCGATTGGAGCACGTGGGATTGAGATTCCGCACCTGAACTACAAGCACTGCCACCGCTGGCACTGACGCCTGCAATATCAAGTGATAAAATCAATAAATCATTTTGGGGCCCGGGAGGAAATGAGCAGTTGAGCACGGTGTAGAGGGAGCGCGAAGGATGTCCATTGAATCGGATACCCGGACATACGTTTTCCAATTTTTCCTTCATGTAAGTTTTCAATCCGCTGATGTACTCAGTATCGGCTTCCAATTCGGCGTAGGCCAACTGCATGGCTTTTGAGAGTCCAACAATACCACTGATGTTCTCAGTCCCGGCACGCATATTACGTTCCTGCGAACCCCCATCGATCAATGGATGAACGTGGCAGCGATGATTGATATAGATAAAGCCAATGCCTTTGGGGCCGTAAAACTTATGCGCAGCCCCTGATAAAAAGTCCACAGGAGTCTCTTGCACATTGATCCGGTAATGGCCAATCGTCTGCACGGTATCTGAATGAAGCCACGCTCCGTATTTTCTGCACAATGCAGATAAGGCCTGCAAGTCAAGCACTGAACCCAATTCATTGTTGGCATGCATCAAGGATACCAAGGTTGGGGTATCGGAGGAAACCAGCAGATGTTCAAGATGATCCATGTCAGGCAATCCATAGCCATCAATTTTGACCATGTCCACCTGGATCAGGCCCATGTCTCTGACATGTTCTACCGAATGTTTGACGCAATGATGTTCGGCCGGAGAGGTAATAATACGTTTTACACCCAGGTCATTGACCGCACACTTGATAGCCATGTTGTTGGATTCTGTACCTCCCGAGGTGAAGAATATTTCTCCGGTGGAAGCTCCAATGAGTCCGGCGACCGCTTTTCGTGCGCCTTCAATGGCAGCTCTTGTCGTCCTGCCTTCCTGGTGGATGGAAGACGGATTGCCGTAGTTGCCGGTCAGGTACGGCATCATCGCATCGACTACCTCTGGTCGGACAGGGGTAGTAGCTGCATTGTCCAGGTATACTCGCTTAGACATGGTGGATTTCTGAAATGAACGCACAAGTTACGGAAGTTGCCAGAGTTGGGCGGCCACAGAATTTATAGCAGACTTTTTACCTTATCCACCAGGGCTTTGGCTTCCTGGGAGGTTTTGGCCTCTGCGTAGATTCTGATGATCGGTTCGGTATTGGATTTTCTGAGTTGAACCCATGCCTCAGGCAGATCCACCTTCAGGCCATCGCGGGTATCAAGTGTATCAGGGCTGAACTGGCTGGCGACCTTGTCGATCAGACTCTGGGGCGACAAGGAGGGATCGAAAGATATTTTATCCTTGACCATCGCATAGACCGGATATTCCTTTTTTAAAGCGGATAACTTTTTGCCTGAGGTAGCGAGGTGCATCAGAACGAGAGCGATGCCGATCATGGCATCCCTTCCATAATGGAGTGTGGGGTCAATGACCCCTCCGTTTCCTTCCCCGCCGAGAACGGCGCCACGGGCCTTCATCTCACGCACTACATGCACTTCTCCAACCGGAGCCGCATAGCAGGGTACATTGTAGTGAGAGGCCAGATCAAAAAGGGCTCTGCTGGAAGAGAGATTGGTGACCAGAGGACCTGGTGTATGCCTGAGTATATAATCAGCTGCACAGACCAGGGTATATTCTTCTCCAAAAAATATCCCGTCCTCGCTGACCAATGCTAACCGGTCAACATCAGGATCTATGCTGATCCCAAGATCTGCTTCATAAGTAAGGACGGATTGGCATAATTGGGTGAGATGCTCTGGCAGGGGTTCGGGATTGTGGGCAAAGACGCCTGTAAGTTCATCATGAATAAGCACATACTCTACGCCAAGGGCTTCAAGTAAAGGAGGCATACTGATACTCCCGGTGCTGTTGATACAGTCTACAACGACCTTGAGTCCCGCAGAAGCAATGGTGGGTGCGTCGACCAGGGGATGCTCCAGGATGGCAACGATATGCTGTTCAATGGCATCTGTGATTTTAGACACTTTACCCAATTGGTGAACAGTGGCATAGCTCGATGAGGCCGCTCCGGATTCAGCCATGCGCTTGATGTCTTCGCCGGCTTCCGGACTGATAAATTCGCCATCCCCGTTGAGGAATTTCAATGCGTTCCACTCCGCGGGATTATGGCTCGCGGTAATGATGATACCACCCGAAGCGCCGGCATATTTGACATACATCTCAACACTGGGTGTTGTGGAATAGTCAACATCCAGGATGTCAATTCCCATCGCCTGCAAGGTGCTGATCACGAGATTCTTGACCATTTCTCCGGAGATGCGGCCATCTCTCCCTACGACTACGGTAGGATTCTTAAACGCCCGGAATAGCCAGGTGCCGTAGGCGGAAACAAAAGAAACGATATCCGGCGGGGTCAGGTTGTCGCCGGGCTGGCCGCCAATGGTGCCGCGGATGCCGCTGACAGATTTGATAAGTGACACGATATCTACAATTGAATTTGCCGTGCAAAACTATACATTTGATCGATGATGCAGGGCCTACTTCATTTGGATACAGCACTCTTTCATTGGATCAATTCCGGATGGAGCAATCCGGTATTCGATGTCCTGTTGACCGCCGCGAGAAACAAATACATCTGGTTGCCCTTATATGTCCTTTGCATCAGTTGGATCCTGTTTAATCATACCGTACGTCAAAGTACCTACATCATCCTATTGTTGGTCGCCGGCATATTCGTTTCAGATACGATCAGTTCGAAGGTGATCAAATACCAGGTTCAACGTCCAAGGCCTTGCCATGAGTTGTTTATGGAGCCACCGGTCATCCAGCGGGTGCCTTGCGGGGGAGGATTTAGTTTTACTTCCAGCCATGCGGCCAATCATTTCTGCCTGGCGGCATTCCTCGTGATGGTTTTTGGAAAATATATGCGAAAGTGGAAGTATCTGTGGTGGGGGTGGGCAGCCATCATCTCACTGTCACAGGTCTATGTAGGGCTCCATTATCCCCTGGATATACTGGGTGGCGCCATGCTTGGCACTTTGATTGGATGGTCTTTTGGGAAAATAGGCCACCGCTTGTTAGTGGAGATTTCCACTCCATAGTTTTTCCTAAAGGATTGAATTTATTTTATGAACCTTGTGTCCTGAAAACAGCCTACGCAATACAGATAACGAATACCATGCAAATCATAGATGGAAACGCTCTTGCCGCACAGATCAAAGCGGAGTTGAAAGAAAAAGTGGAAAAGGCCACGGCTACCGGGCGACGTGCCCCTCACCTGGCCGCAGTACTCATTGGAGATCATCCGGCCAGCAGATCTTATGTTACGAATAAGGTCAAAAGTTGCACAGATGCGGGATTTCAATCCACGCTCATTCAGCGCCCTGCAGAAATATCCCAACAGGGCTTGCTGGATATTGTCAATGATCTCAATAATGATCCGGAAATAGATGGTTTTATAGTTCAACTGCCGCTTCCGGAACACATCCATGAGATGGATATCACCCTGGCTATTCGCCCGGAAAAAGATGTGGATGGTTTTCATCCGATGAATCTTGGATTGATGACCCTCGGCTTGCCTGCATATCTGCCGGCGACACCCATGGGCATCATGCAGATGCTGGAAAGGTATCATATTGACATCTCAGGTAAAAATTGTTGTGTCATTGGCCGAAGCAATATCGTTGGAACCCCGATCAGTATACTGCTTTCCCGCAAAGGAACACCAGGAGATGCTACAGTCATGCTCTGTCATAGCCGTACACCGGATATCAAGCAAATCGCACAGCAAGCGGATGTACTCGTAGTCGCTTTAGGTAAGCCACATTTTCTAACAGCCGATATGGTCAAGGAAGGGGCTGTGGTTATAGATGTCGGGATCAATCGCATCGATGACGCCACGCGAAAATCCGGTTTCCGCCTGGTCGGAGATGTGGATTATGATCAGGTGGCTCCCAAATGCAGTTACATCACGCCCGTACCCGGAGGCGTTGGTCCTATGACCGTTACGTCCTTGCTTTTGAATACCTGGAAAGCGTACGAAGGAGAAATCTATCCCAAAAGCCGATGAATCCGGAATATTTTTCAATCACGTTTGATACAAATGGCTACGACCATGAAATCACCATGGCTATTCTGGGGGAGTGGCCCTTTGAATCCTTTCATGAAGAAGATACGCAGATCATTGGCTATATCCTGAAACACGATATTACCCAGGAATTGTTGGAGCAAATCAACAGTTATAAAGGAACGTATTTCAATGATTATGAAATGGACCTGGTGCCGCATCAAAATTGGAATGCGGTATGGGAAAGTTCGTTTAACCCGGTAGCAGTGGATGATTTCTGCTATATCCGGGCTGCCTTTCATCCAGGCAATACCGAAGGATTCAGGCATGAAATCATCATTTCCCCTAAAATGGCTTTCGGGACAGGACACCATGCAACAACCTATATGATGTTACAGGCGATGTCTAAAATAGACTTTGCAGGAAAGTCTGTTTTGGATTTTGGATGTGGCACTGGTATCCTCTCCGTGGTAGCCGCGAAAGAAGGCGCAGCGGAGGTCATCGGGGTGGATATACAGCCGGAAGCAAAGGAAAATAGCTACGAGCATGCTTTACTTAATTATGTCGAGGATGTTTGTACGTTCCACGAAGGTGGTCTCGAGCTGGCGGAGGACAAGCACTATGATATTATTCTCGCTAATATCAACGTGAGTGTGATCGCAGCTCACTTTGAACGCATCAAGGAAATCCTGAAGCCAGGCGGATACCTCCTACTCTCCGGGATTATGATCTACGATCGTGCTTATATGGAAGAGCACATTTCTTTTCCCCCGTTGAAAGCATTGTCCACGCTCGAACGCAATGAGTGGATACAAATCACGCTGCAAAAGCCTTAAGCCCATTATTCATCGTTCCACGTCGCCAGGGTGTCATACACCTTGTGCACCGGCAATCCCATGACATTTGCATAGGATCCTTCGATACGGGATATTTTAGCCCATCCGATCCAGTCCTGTATACCATAAGCTCCTGCTTTATCCAGCGGAGGAAAGGTCTTGACATAATAATCGATCTCAGCCACACTCATAGTGCTCAGCCAAACAGAGGTGTAGTCTGAAAACCCAATTCCTCTGGAGGTATTTCCAATAAATACCCCGGTGATCACGAGGTGATGTCGACCGGCCAATTGCGAGATCATGTCGAAAGCCTCTGTTTCATTCGCGGGTTTTCCAAAAACCCGGTTGTCAACAATAACAATACTATCAGCGGCAAGGACCAGGCTATCCTGTGGGATCAATGGTATCGCCGCCTCTGCTTTTTTTCGGGCCAGAAATAATGGGACATCCTCCACCTCCATCTCTTCGGGATAGTCTTCAGCGACATCGATGTCGATCAATTGGAAATGGATGCCGGCAGACCTCAGGAGATCTTGCCGCCTTGGAGATTTCGAAGCGAGATATACAGGTGGATGTTCAGGTAACATACAATGGCAAGGTTTATGGTTTACGGATGGATTTTTCGATGATCTGGTCTACGATCTCAGGGTTAAGTAAGGTAGTCGTGTCTCCAAGATGGGCAAAGTCTTTTTCGGCCGCTTTTCTGAGCAATCTTCGCATGATTTTCCCGGACCGGGTTTTGGGCAGGCCATGGACCACCATAATTTCATCCGCTTTGGCTATAGGGCCAATGTACTGGACCAGCTTTTCATTGATTTCCTGATGCAGTATTGACTCATCTTCCACCGGATGGTGCACGACGATATACGCATAGATCCCCTGACCTTTGATCGGATGCGCATACCCAACGACCGCGCTCTCTACAACATTGTCATGTTCGTCAATCGCATTTTCCACTTCTCCGGTGCCAATGCGGTGACCACTTACGTTGATGACGTCATCGACGCGACCGATCACACGATAGCGACCATCCGCATCTCGCCGGGCTTCATCCCCTGTAAAGTACAATCCGGGAAAGGTGGAAAAGTACGCCTGCCTGCATCGTTCATGATCGCCGTATGTGGTTCGGATGATCGATGGCCACGAATGTCGCAGGCACAACAGACCTTCAACATCATTACCTTCAATTTCTTTGCCCTGTACATCTACAAGTAATGGTTCGACGCCAGGCATAGGATATGAAGCGAAACATGGCTTTGAATCCGTAATGCCCGGTAACGGAGTCATCATGATGCCGCCGGTCTCAGTCTGCCACCAGGTATCCACTACAAAGGCTTTGCCCCGACCTATACGATCATGATACCAGTGCCAGGCTTCTTCATTGATGGGCTCGCCTACAGACCCTAATACACGCAGGGAACTTAGATCATGCCCCTCGGTATAATGGTCGCCTGCGGCCATCAGCGCGCGTATCGCAGTAGGCGCCGTATAAAAAATATTGACGCGATGTTTGGTGCAGACCTGCCATAATCTGGAGGGATCCGGATAGGTGGGAATGCCCTCATACATCAATGTAATAGCTCCGTTTAATAGTGGACCATAGATGATATAACTATGACCGGTGATCCAGCCAATATCTGCCGTACACCAATAGATTTCGCCGGGTTCGTATTGAAATACGTTGTTAAACGTGTATCCGGTGTAGACCATGTAACCTCCACAGGTGTGAACGACACCTTTAGGTTTACCGGTCGATCCTGAGGTATAGAGAATAAACAAAGGATCCTCGCTATCCATCACTTCCGGGTCGCAATGCAGCGCATGACCAGCCATTAATTGATGCCACCAGATATCCCGGCCTTCCATCCAGGCAACAGGACCTCCTGTGTGTTTAAACACCACTATTTTTTCAATACTATCACACCCCATGGCAATAGCCTCATCGACCACAGCTTTCACATGGATGTTTTTTTCTCCCCGAACATTGTAGTCGGAACAAATGACCATGCGACATGACGAATCCATAATCCGTTCGGCCAGAGACGAAGCAGAAAACCCTGCAAATACAACATTGTGAATGGCTCCGATACGCGCGCAAGCCAGAATCCCGATGATGAGTTCGGGCACCATCGGCATATAAAAACAAATCCGGTCACCTTTTCGGATGCCCTCAGCACGCAATGCATTGGCCATTTGACATACAGATTCGTACAATTGTATATAGGTCAAGGATCGACCTGGCAGGGTTGGATGGTTGGGTTCCCACAAGATGGCCGTTTGGTGGCCTAGGGTGGCGAGATGTCTGTCGAGACAGTTGACCGTAATATTGAGTTGAGCCCCGAGGTACCATCTGTTTTCTGCTTTGATAAAATCAGATTCATACACCTTGTCCCAAGGTCTAGCCCATTCAAAACGCCTGGCCTGTAGATCCCAGAATGAGGATGGATCTTCTATACTTTCGCGATAGGATTGTCTGTAGTCCGCTAAGTTGTGGATGTTCCGATGCATAGTTGAGCGAAATTTATTATTCAGGTAAGCATTAAAACGGTACCTGCCAGCATCATGCATTTGATGAGGGTGGAGGCATGTCGAAAATAAGAAGGGTCTTTAGCCCACCAAACCAGACCCATGCTTCCGACAAGAGCGCCTTGCAGGAGGGTGAAAATAAACAGGCGGTACGTTCCGGGTCCGGAGATATCCCACCCGTACAAGGATGCCATTAGCCCTAAAGCCACAACGATGGCCATAATCTTTGCCGGTAAGACGCCATAACGTACAGGTAATGTCTTGCATCCGGCGTCTTTGTCCCCGGTTTGGTCTTCCAGGTCTTTGACGATCTCCCGGTACCAGGTGGTTTGAAATGCAAAAAACGCTAAATACCAAAGGGTAGGTTTGAGTGCAATACTCTGTTGCCGTATTACATCCGGCAATGCCACTATGAGGACTACGCCCCCGCAAAAAAGGGAGACCCACAGGTTGCCAACTACAGGTCGGCATTTTAATGAAAAGGAATACAGCCAGAGCCCTCCAATAGCCAACGGATATAAGAGAAAATAGGGTAGAAGTCCCATCCAGATGGCCGTTATAGCAGCCACTATTCCACCGGCGATCACTAAGTAACGGTAGATCCACATAATGCTGGACAACGACAAGGTGTTACCGGCAATCCATTGCCTGGGTTTATTGATTTGGTCTGTCTGCACATCATAATAATCATTGATCACATAGCCGCTGGCGGCAATGATCACGGTCACCATCATGACTAAAACAAATTCAGGAATCCGGAACGTGGTCTTGGTAGGGTCCAGCATGAATCCATAGCAGGCCCCCATGATGAGGACCACCATCACGAGATTCGGCCATCGTATGAGTTGCAGAAAAGTCCGGACCTTTTGCATTGAAGCGTTAATATACTTGCTTTCGATTGTTTCCCTCTGGCTTAGGTTTTGAAGGGCGAAGAAAATTGATATTCCGCAAGTTTGGAACTCTTCCACCAACCCCCTATATTTAAAAAGTATTATGGAAGAGATTACGCAGTCTACGTCCGAATCCAAAGCATTCAAGTTTAAAGAACTGAAGGTCTATGCCTCCACAGAATGGCTGGCGGACAACAAGAAGAAGTACCGGCAGGTCTATGACCGGCTGGAAGCATCCTACGTGTATGCTGAACTGTCTTTCTACAATAAATTCTTTGATCAGCAAGCCTGGGATGTGGAAGTGACCCTCCGTTGTCTGTCGATGAAGAAGGGCGGCAAAGAATTATGCCGGCTGCAGATTCACCGCAATGTGAGCAAGTATGACAGCATCGTATATATTCGTGAAGGTTGGGGTAATAAGACCGAAGGCTCATTTTGGAAAAAGGGTGCCTATTGCTGGGAAGCTTATATTGACCATGAGAAAGTAGGATCCAAGTATTTCTATATCGAAGAAAGTGATACCCTCATCAATGGACAACCGCGGTATCTCTCTCTGCGATCATTACGGCTGTATGAAGGTCAGTATGATGATGTGGGCGAAGATGACCGCCATTATTTCGTGGCATTCTCCAGTGCCGAAACACGATATATTTATTCTGAAGTCATTTTCGAAAATCTGCTCACCTCTGATGCCTGGCAATGTGAGTTATTTACTAAATTTTATAATGAAGCTCGCGAACTGAAAGGTCAGGTCACCCGATTGCAGACCATCAAAAAGGGGGACGAAAAGGTCAAGGTTACTGCGGGCTGGGGATCCAATGTCAAAGGCTCCTGGCGCCCCGGTAAATACACAGCAGAGATCATCTTCATGGACAAGTTGGTCGCGGTAGTTCCATTTGATGTTGGTGAGGAATTTACGGAAGGGCAAAGTCAGGTGCTGCTTCCGGATTATAAGCCGGCCAATTTTGAAGGCGATGCGTCTCCCGGCCAATCGCTGGAAGAAGTGATCTCCGATCTCACTGCCATGATTGGTCTCAATGAAATCAAGAAGCAGGTATTCGAACACGCCCAGTATCTGCAATTTCTGCAACTGAGAAAAGAAAAGGGTTTCACCGAAAGACAGGATATCAATATCCATTCGGTGTTTGTAGGAAACCCGGGTACCGGCAAGACAACGGTTGCAGGCATGATGGGAAGGCTGTATAAAAATATGGGTTTACTCTCCAAAGGCCATGTACACCAGGTGGACCGGGTAGACCTGGTAGGTGAATATATAGGCCAGACGGCGCCAAAGACAAAGGATGCCATTGAAAAAGCGCGGGGTGGGGTGCTGTTTATAGATGAAGCCTATAGCCTGGCCAGGGCCAATGACGATTCGAAAGATTTTGGCCGGGAAGTCATCGAAATTTTGGTTAAAGAAATGTCTAACGGGCAAGGGGACATGGCTGTCATTGTGGCTGGCTATCCCCGGGAAATGAAGTATTTCCTGGATTCCAACCCAGGTCTCAAATCGAGATTTAAGATCCACTATCATTTTGCGGATTACTTGCCGCAGGAATTATCTGCCATTGCCCAGTATGCCTGCCAGGAAAAGGAAATCATACTTACTCCGGAAGCCCGCGCATTGATGGATGAGATGATCACAGAGGCTTATCGCAACCGTGACCGATCTTTTGGCAATGCGAGATTTGTCAATGATTTGGTGGAGAAATCGAAAGTAGCCATGGGCCTCCGGGTCATGCGCGATACCCAGATCAAAGATCCATCCCGCGATGAACTCTCACGTGTACTGGCAGAAGACATTGAACAGATTCGTACCCAGGAGGCCATGGTTGCCCCCAATATTCCGGTCGATGAAAAACTATTGGAACAATCCGTTGCAGAACTCAATGCCATGACCGGACTTGCTACTGTCAAGCAACAGATCGGGGAGATGATTGACATCGTCCGGTATCATCAGTTGACCGGTCGAAGTGTGCTCAACAAGTTTTATATGCATACCGTATTCATTGGCAATCCGGGGACCGGCAAGACAACGGTAGCACGCATCCTGACCAGGATCTATAAGGCCCTGGGTATCCTTGAACGCGGACATATGGTGGAAACCGACCGGCAAGGTTTGGTAGCAGGGTATGTAGGCCAGACCGCATTAAAGACGGCGGAGAAAATTGATGAAGCCATGGGCGGTGTTTTGTTTATTGATGAAGCTTACGCCCTGACCCATGCAGCGGGTAATGCCCATGATTTTGGCAATGAGGTCATCCAGACCATTCTGAAGAGGATGGAAGATAAGCGGGGACAGTTTTTCGTCTTCGCCGCAGGATATCCCGATAATATGGAGGCTTTCCTCAAGGCGAATCCCGGGTTGAGTTCCAGGTTTGACAAGATCCTGCGGTTTGATGATTATAGCCCTGAAGAGCTCAATGAAATTGCGCTGCGTATGATCCAAAATCAGGATATGCGGATCACGCCTAAAGCCCTGGAACACATCAACGCTTACTTTAAGTTTCTCTACGACTACCGCGACAAATATTTTGGCAATGCCCGGAATATCCGCCAGGTCATCCAGGATGTCATCAAAAACCAGAATCTTCGCCTGGCCAAAGCCGGAGCCGAAGGACGCACGCAACCCAACCTGATTACCTACGAGGATGTCAAAGAATTGGTGCGTGAACATCAACGCCTGGGCATCTCCAGACAAGGGATTGGCTTTAGGTCATAATCCTGGAATTGGCTATAAGTAACTTTTATTACATCGGTATCCCGCTTAGCCGTTTACATTTGTACCATGAGCAGACTATCCAGTATTTTCAGGATGACGTGTCCGCGGTGCCGGCAGAGCCATCTCTTTGAGACGCCTATGCACCTTTCGAGGCCGCTGAAAATGAATAAGCAATGCCATGTTTGTGGTCAGAAATTTGAACCCGAACCCGGTTTTTACTTTGGCGCCATGTTCATTTCCTATATTTTCCTGGGATTTTTTAGTCTTGCCTTTACAGGCCTACTGGTGTTTTATTTTCACCTCTCGCTGGACCTTTCCATAGGCCTCCTTTTGATCACCCTGGCATTGATGTTTCTGTGGAATCTGCGGTTTAGCCGCTCCATTTGGATCCACCTCATGGTCAAATATGATGCTAAGGCATCGCAAAACTATGCCGGGAAGGAAAAGTTTCCCGCTTAAGCCATCAGGCCCATAAAACCATATCCAGTTGTTTCCGGTAGGCTTTCGTCAATTCATGCTGGGTGCCTAAGGTTTGAAAAATGCCAATTGCCGCTTTGGCCAATTGACCATCCGCTACTTTAGGATT
>JBGAWQ010000055.1:0-17149 GCA_044227555.1 Saprospiraceae bacterium
CCCACAACATGGTCTGCAGGAGAAAATACCATGGCGTATTATTGTCAAACGGGTTGTCTCCGGTAATCCGACCAAAACTCTGGGTCCAGAAATAAAACCCAAGACCGGATGGCCCTTTGAGTCCGTACACTTCCTTTTCCGGATGCAGATCAAACTGAGTATACAACCCATAACACATCGGCGCCAGCATCAATGCAATAACCGGTAACAGGATAAACCATCGGACATCGAAAATTCTTTTCCAATGTCCTTTGAGCATCAAATGAGCTCCTAAAGCCACTAATGGAATAAACAAACCAATAGGACCTTTAGCTAACATAGCAGCGCCAATGCAAGCACCTGTTGTCAACAAGTACATCCACTTTTCTCTTTTCAAAAAACAAGACCCCTGCCACAGCGCCATCATCACAAATGAAGTGAGCAAGCCATCCGTGCGAACATCATTGGACATCAGGTAAAAAGCCTGGGTCGTACCAGCGATCAACATGGCCAGGATGCCGGTCCTGCGATCATACCACAATGAAGCAAATCGAAATGTCCCCCATAATCCAAGGATCAGGATGCCCATGGGTACGATCTTGTAGGCAATCGTTGTAGGGCCTAACACCTGAATACCAAGAGAGGCCAGCCAAAATAACAGAGGAGGTTTGTCCAAATAATCCTGTCCCCTGAAATACACCTGCAGATAGTTGCCCGTTTCTGCCATCTCCCTGGAAATCGCCGCATATTGTGCTGCATCAATCTCCATAATATCAATGCCCAGATTGAATGCATAGACGATAAGGACCAATAGGCTAAGTATAGTGTACTTATGCCCGAACCAAATTTCCTTCATACGTTGCGCCATCCCGCTAGCCATGAAGGTGAAGATAGGTCTACATACAATTCTGTGCACCTCCATGGCGTTAACCGATTGAGAACTTCTGACCACAAACACCACTGATACATGAAAACTCCACCAAAATTCAAATTCCTGCTGATCCTGGCGTTATTGAGCAGCATGCACCTCATCACGGCTCAATCCACCATTGGAATTCGTGCGGGCGTGATTAGTTCGAAGCAGGATATTCAGAATAATAGTTTTATTGATGAAGCCGGTTCCAAATTGGGTGCTGATGTTGCCTTTGTAGCGGACTTCCCAATCGGCATCCTGTCGATCAGTCCCGAATTTCACTGGCTGCAAAAAGGCGGAAAAATCGAAGACCTGCAAGGGTCCGTTGGAGAGGTTTCAAGAACGTTTAACTATCTCGAAATACCCTTGCTCCTCAAACTGAATTTCGGCCAAAAAGTGGGTTTCTTCTTGCTTGCCGGGCCTAGTGTAGGATACTTGCTCAATGGTACCGACAAAGACATGGATGGCAGCACCACTGATATCGATCTCGATTTTTATAAGCGGGTTGAATACGGCGCTCATGCCGGGGCAGGCATCGGTCTCGGACCTATTCGAGTAGATGTGCGGTACATCTTTGGCCTCAACGACATCTTTGATGATGCCCAGGATATAGAAGTCACCAATTCATCCATTGGTGCCGGTGTGAGCCTGATGTTCTGATCGACAGCATGCTGCCAGGGAGGTAATGGGTTGAATTAATCATTACCTTTACCTGATAACGAGCATGCCGCTATGAAATACCCTCTGCTGTTTAAGCTCCTGGTTGGTTTCTGTTTGGTTTCCATTTGGGCTTCCAACGCACAAGCGCAGGATCAGAACGAAGTCACTCCCACAAAAACATTTCAATTCGGACTGCGCGCCGGTGTGCTTTTATCCAATGCTACTCTGGAACAATCCAGTTGGGGGCAGGAACCAGAATCCAAAATAGGCGCTGACCTTGCCGCAATTGGAAAATTACCTCTGGGGCAGGGAGCCTTTTCCCTTCAGCCCGAACTTCACTGGATGATGAAAGGATACCAGATCGGCCATGCCACCACTGACTCGCTTGATTATGGACAAGTGGTCAGTACCTTTTATTTTTTAGAACTACCTGTATTGTTGCGATATGATTTTGGTGGATCTCTCAAGTTATTTGCTGTCGCGGGTCCAAGCCTTGGCTATTTCATTGGCGGCACACAGGACAGTGATGCCTATGGTTTGCAATATTTTGATCAGAGTACCTTCAACAGGATTGAGTTCGGGACTCACTTTGGGGTAGGTGTTGGGATAGGTCCGATAGAACTTGATGTACGCTATCTCATAGGTTGGAGTGATATCGCCGAAGGTGAGCCAGTAGTTAAAAACAAAGCCCTGGGTGTGGGCGTTTCGTATATGTTTTAGGCGATGTTTTTCATTCCTGTACTAAAAATCAAGTAGCGTCAACCATCCTTCATAAACTACATAACCTTCATAAGCTCCATAACCTTCATAAGCTCTATAACCTATTTCAATCTATCAGAAATACATCTGATTATCCTAATCACCCGCAACCATTAAAAACTCAATACATGAAAAAACTAATTACCCTTCCCACCCTGGTTCTGGCATGCATGATGATGCTGAGTATTTTCGGATTGCAAGCCCAGGATGCAGCTGCTTCTAAAGAGGGCTTTAATGCGAAAAACCGTTTTGGTATCCGGGTAGGAGCCAATATTGCCAAGCAAACCTTTGATGAAGGCAACCTGGACCAGGATCCTGAGGGAAAATTTGGAGGCGACCTGGCCATCCTGGCCAATTTCCAAATCGGTGGCGGTTTCTTTGCTCTTCAACCCGAACTCCACTGGATGCAGAAAGGCTACAAGATCAGTGATGCGACCAGCGGAGGACAATCTGTCGGTGATGTGACCAGTACACTCAACTATCTCGAGCTTCCTGTGCTCTTGCGTTTCAATTTTGGTGGTTCCCTTAGGTTATTTGCCATCGGTGGTCCCAGTGCAGGTTATTTGTTGGGAGGAACGATTGAAAACGATATCGCGAAGACCGAAGCCAAAGATGTCCTGGATGACATTGAATTTGGAGTACATATCGGTGCCGGGGTGGGCATCGGCACTTTCGAAATCGATGTGCGATATATGGCCGGGCTCAGTGATATTTCAAACAGTGAAGACCTGACAGATGTTAAGAACAGTGCTCTCGGTGCTGGCATCACGCTGAAATTTTAATTACACAAACTTGGGATAGTTCATCCCAAACCTATAGGGTATATCGAAAAACCCCTGCCCGGCTGATGGTCCGGCAGCGGTTTTTCTTTTGCATATTCTCCTTTTCTCTCTGCCTTTCCAAACGTCCGCTATCGGATAGGAAGTTTAACAACGGTTAACACCCCATTCCTTTCTAACCCGTTGGAAATCCATACCTTTGGCGGCCATATGAATTCGGGGAAGGAGAAGATCGATTTGTCCAGATTGCCACAGCATGTAGCTGTGATCATGGATGGTAACGGTCGGTGGGCAAAGGAACACGGAAAACCCCGCATTTTCGGCCATCGCAATGGCGTCAAAGCCGTCCGGGAAATCACTGAAGCAGCAGCCGAAATCGGTATCCCTTACCTTACCCTGTATGCGTTTTCGACCGAAAACTGGAACCGTCCGGCCCTCGAAGTCAATGCCTTGATGGATATCCTGGTCTCCACCATCCGGGAAGAGCTGGAGACCATGAATAAAAACAATATCCGCCTCCACACGATCGGAGATACCGACCGCCTGCCCGCGCTGACCCGCAAAGCACTGCTGGAAGGCATAGAAAATACCAAACACAATACCCGCATGACCCTCACCCTGGCACTTAATTATTCCGCCAGATGGGAAATCACAGAAGCCATGCGCAAAGCCACGAAAATGGCTGCAGAAGGCACCATTCGGCCGGAAAAGGTAGACGAACACCTGGTCAGCAGCCTCCTTACCACCGCACACATTCCGGACCCTGAGCTACTGATCCGCACCAGCGGAGAGCACCGAATCAGTAATTTCCTGCTATGGCAAATTGCCTACACAGAACTGTATTTTTCAGATGTATACTGGCCTGATTTTGAACGAGAGGAGTTTTATAAAGCCATCATTAATTTCCAAAACCGGGAACGCCGCTTTGGAAAAACGAGTGAACAACTCATCCATCCGTAAATCCCAGACAACACATCCCTAACCCTGAACGTTTATTTGGACACCCGCATCAAGAGTATGAGATATTATTACCTGCTGATTGTATTCCTGTCCTTCTTGGTGCCGGCTACCCAATCCCTGGTCGCCCAGACCAACCCGGTTCAATACGGGGAAGTGGAAGAACTGGAAATCGGAGGTGTCGAAGTCGTCGGTGTCTATCATAGCGATCCCAACGCCATCAAATCCGTTGCCGGCCTTAAAGTCGGCCAGATCATCAAGGTTCCGGGACAAGATATCACCAAAGCCATGCGCAACCTCTGGAAACTGCGCCTCTTTGATGATGTCCAGATCACCCAGGACAAGCGCATTGGCAATATCGTATTTCTCTCTATCCGCCTTCGTGAACAACCTCGCCTGGCCGGCTGGTCCTATAGGGGTATACCTCAAAGTGTTCATGATGATCTCAACGATGTCGTTGAGCCCTTCCTGATCAAAGGCCAGGTCGCCTCTGTAGCCAATCAAATCAATGCCCGCAATGCGATTCGCAACTACTATGTCGAACGAGGCAATCTCGATGCTGTGGTAGATGTGCAGGAAGAAGAAGCCGGAGATCGCGCCAATGCCGTCAACCTGATCTTCAATATCGATCCTAAAGACCGCGTCAAAATCGATAAGATCACGTGCATAGGTTGTAATCAGGTCACCGAAGGCGAACTCCGGAAATTTATGAAGGAGACCAAGGCCAAATCGAACCTGCTGAAAAAATCAAAATTTGTGCAGTCCGATTTTGAAACGGACAAACAGACGGTCATCCAGCATTACCGTGATCTGGGATTTCGAGATGCCTATATCGTTGGCGATTCGATGGCCCGAACTGAAGATGGCTTGATGGAAATGTTTGTGACCGTTTCAGAAGGTAAGCGATACTACTTTGGAGATATCGACTGGAAAGGCAATACCATCCACACCACTGACCAACTCAATCGTATCCTCGGTATCCGCCGGGGCGAAATATTCAGCGACGAATTGCTCAACTCCAGGCTCAACTTCAGTATCGATGGCCGCGATGTCTCATCGCTCTATATGGATGACGGTTATTTATTCTTCAGAGTAGAACCCACCGAAGTCTCGGTCGTCGACAGCATCATCAATCTCGAGATGCGGATATTCGAAGGTCCCCAGGCCACGATCGATGAGGTCATCATCAAAGGCAACACGCGTACGCACGAGCACGTCATCCGTCGCGAACTGCGCACACAACCCGGCCAAAAATTCAGCCGCTCGGATATTATTCGCTCTCAACGACAGATCATCGCACTCGGTTATTTCAATCCCGAAAACCTCGGCATCCAGACCCCGGTAGACCAAAGCAATGGTACTGTGGATATCATCTACGAAGTGGAGGAACGCCCTTCTGACCAATTGGAACTCAGTGCCGGTTGGGGTGGCTCGGGACAAAGCAAGATCATCGGTACCCTTGGGGTGACATTCAATAATTTTTCCCTACGCAACTTGTTCAATCGTGAAGCGTGGAGTCCTTTACCACAAGGAGATGGCCAGCGACTTTCATTACGTGTACAAACCAATGGAGATTACTTTCAGTCCTATAACTTTTCGTTGACTGAACCCTGGCTCGGCGGTAAAAAACCAAACTCCTTTACGATCGGGGGTGTGATCACCAAAGTAGACCAGTCCTATTATGGTGGTGGCAAACTGGATATCAAACGAGCCTTTGTAAGTCTTGGGCAACGTCTGAAATGGCCGGATGACAACTTCATCTCCAATACCACGCTCAATTTTGAATTTATCACCCTGAACAACTACCGCACCGGTGACTTTGTCGATCGCAATGGCAATATCATCACCGATGGTCTGTTTAAGAACTTCTCCATTGCCCAGACCTTTGCCCGTTCCACGATCAATGAACCTAACTTTCCAAGATCTGGGTCATTGCTGAGTACCACGGTTCAGTTGACGCCTCCTTACTCCTTGTTGGGTCATAAGGTCAACCTGGATGATCCCACGAGTTATTATGAGTATGTCGAATACTACAAAGTCAATATTGATGCTGACTGGTATACGCCGCTCGTGGGCAAACTGGTGTTGAAAGCATCGGCCAAACTGGGTTTCCTCAACTTCTACAATTCCGATATAGGCTTCCCGCCGTTTGAGCGCTTTGAGGTGGGAGGTGATGGTTTAAGTACCCAGCAGTTTGGTATCACTGGAAAAGATATCATCTCTCTGCGCGGTTATGAATTAGGGGATCTGCCGGCCAACAACAACGGTGGGGCTACCATCTTCAATAAATTCACGGTAGAAGTTCGATATCCGATTTCGCTCAATCCGAGTTCCACCATATTCGCACTTGCATTCCTGACCAGTGCCAATGCCTGGAAAAATCATCAGGACTACAATCCGTACAACCAGTTACGTGCAGCCGGCTTGGGTGTCAGGGCGTATCTGCCGATGTTTGGTCTACTCGGATTTGACTACGGATTTGGTTTCGACAACCCCACTCTCAACAATGCTGGTGCCCGCTGGAGTGAATACGGCAATTTCAATATCATCTTAGGTTTCGAACCCGATTGATGGGACGCCACATATCTGCCTGCTGCTTTCATTCCTGTACTTTTTTTACTGGCTTCCTGTGGTGCTGTACCTAAGGGATCCTTTGGTCATGACATTCCAGCAGTTCCTGATTATAGTGATGCGTCGAATTGGGCCGCCTTACCGGATCGCAAGGATTATGCGGATGAAGTGCCGGTGGCTGAATGGAAAGATGCCCAGGGGATAGCGCAAGCGGATGTTTTTTTCATTCATCCTACAACGTATACCGGTAAGCCCGGACAGAATGAATGGAATGCCAGCGTTTCAGATCAGAAACTCAATACGCTGACCGACAAATATCCAATACGCTACCAGGCCACAGTCTTTAATGGTGCAGGAAAGATCTATGCGCCCCGATACAGGCAGGCACACTTTGATTGTTTTTTTACTAAAAAAATTAAAGATGCCCAGCAAGCCCTTGACCTGGCGTATGATGATGTGCGTGCGGCCTTTCAATATTATCTTGATCATTACAATCAGGGAAGACCTTTTATCATTGCAGCCCACAGCCAGGGCACCTATCACGCCAAGCGTTTGCTGCAGGAATTTGTGGATGGCCAACCTTTGGAGGATAGAATGATCGTGGCCTATCTGCCCGGCTTGACGGTACCTGCAGATATGTATAAACATTTAGCGCCATGCACTACGCCGGACGAAACGGGTTGCTTTTGCAGTTGGCGTACCTTTCGGGAAGGTTATATTCCCAGGAAACTTCATTTCGAGGATACCAACATCGTCGTCACTAATCCTGTGACCTGGAATGCAGCGCAGCCAGCTTCTGCAAAAGCAGATCAAGTCGGTGGGGTGTTGCGAGATTTTAAAAAGATCTATCCTGCGTTGGTGGAGACCAGTATTTATGATGATCTGCTTTGGGTGAACAGGCCCCGGTTTCCGGGAAGCTTTCTGTTGACCACAAAAAATTACCATATTGCAGATTACAATTTCTTTTACGCGGATGTCCGGCGCAATGCAGAGCAGCGGGTCAACGCATACCTCAGCAAGTAGGGATATAGCATGGAGCCTAACAGCCAACGGTCACACTGGAAAATATACCTGGCCATCGCGGGGATTGTCATCCTGCTGATTTCCATTGTATATACCAGTTACCTGGCCCAGCGACTCCGTGAAGGTGAGCGCAACAAGGCACTCTTACTCTTTAATGCCTACCAGACTTTTCAGACCGCGGATCCGGAAGCGGATTTAACCCTGCAGTTAAGCATATTTGAATCCAATCAGGATATTCCTATTATCGTGGCCACCGAATCCGGCCAGGTGCTCTATGGAAAAAACTTTGGTCTTGACCTGGATACGAACATGGTCTTCCTTCAAGACCGTCTCGCGCATCTCAAACTCAAGGGGCCTGAGCCTATCAGCATCTCTGATGAGTCAGCCAAAGAGTTTATTTATTATCAAAATTCCAAGCTCCACGAACTGTTGACCTATTTTCCGTTTTTGCAACTGTTGCTTCTGGGAGCCTTTGTCGGCATCGGCTATATTAGTATTAACAACGCCAGGCGTGCGGAACAAAATCGGGTTTGGGTTGGGATGGCCAAAGAAACCGCGCATCAGTTGGGTACACCGATCAGCGCCATCATAGGTTGGATCGAACATCTCCGCGAGTCTCCCAATACGGATGCGGATGAAATGGAGGTGCTCAAAGAGATGCAAAATGATGTCGACCGGCTTGACCTCATTGCGGATCGTTTTAGTAAAATCGGATCTGCTCCTACCTTGACGCCAGTCAATATCTATAGCCAGATGCGGGAGATTACTTCCTATATCCAGCGTCGTGCTTCGCGAAAAATAGTTTTTGAAGCTCCGCCTGAGGACATCCTGCCTCTCCAGGTCGCTATCAATCCCCCATTGTTTAATTGGGTCATAGAAAATATCATGCGCAATGCCCTTGATGCCCTGGAAGAAGGGACGGGGACTATCGCCTGGACTGTACATCCCCATCATGACTATGTCGAAATCGACATCAGTGATACCGGCAAGGGCATACCCGCCTCTAAAGTCAAAGTCGTCTTTGAACCCGGATACACCACCAAGGCCCGGGGATGGGGACTCGGATTGAGTCTCGCCAAGCGCATCATTGAAAATTACCACAAAGGCAAGATTTTTGTCAAGCACAGCAAACTTGGCGAAGGGACGACGTTTGGGATTCAACTGCCCAGGAAGACGGCATAGGGAAGAGGGCATAGAGCATAGGGCATAGAGCATAGAGTATATCGTAGCCCAGCGAAGATCCCGCCAAATTCGTGGCATTTGTTGTGGGAGAGCATAGTGCAAAATGCAGAGAGGCAAACCTGAGTGCTGCATAGATTCCACCTCTTCGCCTGTTACGCCCCTTGAGCCTCTTTGACCCCTACATTCCTTTTTACTCTATGCTCTATGCTCTATGCCCTTCCATCCTATTGCCCCTACATCCCCTAAAGGGGACTTTTGCCTTCCGCCTTTCTGCCCCTAAATCCCCTAAAGGGAACTTTTGCTCTATGCTCTCTGCACTATGCTCTTTATCTTTACAACGGCAATACATTATTTGACATGAGTAAGCAACTATCCATCTTTCTGGAGCACCTCTCCATGGATCCTGCAAAGGTCCATTACATGAAAACCCCCGCCGAACTGATAGAAGATACCATCCTCAAACGCCAGGGCGTACTGGCGGATACAGGTGCCTTATGCATCGACACCGGTAAGTTTACCGGTCGGTCACCGAAGGATCGCTTTATTGTCAGGGACGAGATCACGGATGCCGCTGTTGACTGGGGTGCGGTCAATAAACCCTTTACTGAAGAAAAATATCAAGCGATCAAAAAGGAGATCCTTGACTATGTGCGGCAGCGGGATACGTATATCCATGATGGGTATGTGTGTGCCGACGAAAACTATCGTCTCAATGTACGGGTGATCGCTGAATACCCCTGGAGCGCACTTTTTGCAAATAACATGTTTCTGCGCCTCGAGGCTTCCGAAGTGGAGACCTTTGCTCCGGAATGGACCGTAGTTTGTGCCCCAGGTTACCTGGCGGATCCTGCCAAACATGGAACACGTCAGGCTAACTTTGCCATTATCAACTTTACAGATCGTGCCATCCTCATCGGAGGTACCGGTTATACCGGCGAAATCAAGAAAGGCATATTCAGCGTGCTCAATTTCCTATTGCCGCATGACGAAAAGATCCTGTCGATGCACTGTTCGTCCAACGTAGGCAAGCAAGGAGATACCGCTGTCTTTTTTGGATTGTCCGGCACCGGCAAAACCACCCTCAGCGCGGATCCGCAACGTTCACTGATTGGTGACGACGAACATGGCTGGTCAGAAGAAGGCGTCTTTAACTTTGAAGGTGGATGTTATGCCAAATGTGTGGACCTCACCGAAGAAAAAGAACCAGATATCTACCGGGCTATCCGACATGGGGCTTTGCTCGAAAACATCCGCTTTTTCCCTGGCACGCGCACCGTCAACTATGCGGACATCTCCGTAACTGAAAATACGCGGGTATCTTATCCGTTGTACCATATTGAAAACATGATGCCCGGTTCGGTGGCGGGCAATCCTCGCAATATCTTTTTTCTCACAGCGGATGCCTTCGGTGTACTGCCTCCGATCAGTAAGTTGACTCCCGCACAGGCAATGTATCATTTCATCTCCGGCTATACCGCCAAGGTCGCCGGTACTGAAGCTGGTGTGACGGAACCACAGGCTACCTTTTCGGCTTGTTTTGGAGCTCCATTTTTACCCTTGCACCCAACGACCTATGCTGGCATGCTTGGCGACCTGATGCGTCGTCACAAAGTCAATGTCTGGTTGGTCAATACCGGTTGGTCAGGGGGTCCATATGGTGTCGGCAGCCGTATCAAACTGTCCAATACCCGGGCTATGATTACAGCCGCCCTTGAAGGAAATCTCCATCATGTGCGGTATAAAACCCACGATGTCTTCAACCTGGCCATGCCGATGTCGTGTCCTGGTCTCAGTGATCAGACCATCCTCAATCCGGTCCAGACCTGGAAAGACGAAGAGGCATACAAGCAGAAAGCGATTATCCTGGCTCAATCCTTCCACCGCAATTTCATGAAGTATGCGGATCAGGCGTCCGATGAGATCTTGTCCGGCGGCCCGGATAAGTTTGGAGAGATCGATATGAGTGCCGGAGGCGGTGATGATATTCCGGGATAACCAATTTAGGAAAATCTTGTAGGGACAATTCGTGAATTGTCCCCAACGGGGGCATGTAAATGCCATGTGGACAATCCGGGAATTGTCCACATCAAATGCATGTAATTCATGCATGGGTAATTCGTGAATGGTCTTCATCAAACAAACGTAATTCACGTTGTGGACTTTTCGTGAATTGTCCGTAGTATAATCATGACAACCAGGTAAAGACCATCCGTGAATGGTCCCACATCGCTGGCACGTGAACTATTCAGGACCAAGTGGTTTAACTAGATTTTAGTCCTGCGAGCAGAGCGGGCGCAGCATCCACGCCATCTATTTTCTCCGTTTTTCCTTATTTTGACAATGCGAAACCCAAAATCCGGGCACGTAGTCGTGAAATTCCTGTTGATCTATGGATACCCGCCAGCTATCACCCGACCATCTTATCCGGTCTCTTGCCGGAGGGGACATGGATGTGCTGGATCATATCTATGATACCTATAGGGATGATTTTCTTCGTTGGGCGGCATCAAGATTTACCGGAGTCACGAGAGATGATCTGTTGGACGCCTGGCATGACACAATGATCATGTTCTACGAACAGGTACGGGATCGTAAATTGACCCACCTGACTTGTGAACTCAAGTCTTTTCTTTTTCTGATTGGCTACCGAAGGCTGATTAAAATGTATAGGACATCTTCTAAAATAGATTTGAAAGAGGAGTTTGATGCTAATATTCATATCGAAGAAAGTATTAATGCCATAGAATCGGAAGAACTCCAGGAAACCCAGCGTACCCTGATGACCCAAGCGGTGAACGAATTGCCTGAACAAAGCCGGAAGATCCTGATCATGAGGTATGTGGAAGGGATGTCTGTACCCGATATCATGAAGGTGATGGGGTATACATCTGTCAATGCTGTCAGCGTAACGCTGTCAAGGAGCCTGAAAAAACTGAAAGACATCATAGGTGAACGAAAGGAAGTAAAAACCTGATGGAAGAACGAGATCAGATCCTGATAGACCGATACCTGGCGGGGGAACTTACCCAGGCTGAAATTCGCGACCTTGACCGTCGTCGGGCCGAAGATCCTGCTTTCGATGCTGAAGTATCCGCTTTGGAGGAAGCCCGTCAGGCCCTGAAAATGAAGCAGCGTGAAGAGCTGAAGGAACGCTTCAGAAAAAGGGATGAGGTCCTGGACAAAAAAAAACCTGAAACACCCGTTTTGGTGAAGTATCGTTTGACTTGGGTTTGGATCGCTGCCGCTGTCATTTGCGGACTTCTGATTTGGAGGTTTCTTCTTTCAGATTTAAAACAAACCCTACCTGTTAACGCGGAATCCACAGATACTTCACGCTACCAGGAAACCCCCGTGGTCCGTATAGATACTATCGAACAAGGCGATTCACTTCGCCAGCAATCCCCGCCAGAAAAACCTCGTCCTCCAAAACAGGATATGGCTACAAATAACCAACAAGGCCAGGCACTTTTTGCGGAATATTATGAACCCTATAAGGATGCGCTGATGGATCCAACGACAAGGGGCGATGCGGACCTCGAAACATTGCAACAATTCCAGAAGGCATATTGGGAAAATGATTATACAAATGCAGCCCGTTTATTTCCGCAGGTCCCTGAACAGTACCGCTCCAACGATAATTACAGGTTTATGTACGCGAACGCCTTGCTAGCCAACGGAAACATTGATAAAGCCATTCCTTTTTTCAAGGAGATCATCGAACAAAATAAATCCAGATACAGAACTGAATCGATGTTCAGTCTGGCACTTGCCGAATTGAAAAAAAATAACAAAAAGGAAGCCACCCAATGGCTGGAGACATATATAAGGGATGAGAAGGCCAAACAAAAAGATAAAGCAATAGCTCTTCAAACGGCATTGAAAAACATCCCTGAAAAATAACCTGCTACTGACTATGGCCTTGATTCGAAACCTTCTTTGTTTCAACCTGTTTGCTTTAGTCTTTTCTATCGGAACAACCCATAGTCAGGCACCAGATACACTGGTGGTCTTACACAAACTGGACAGCCTTTCCAATATTTGCAGCGATCTTCTGGGAAGAGGGCAAATGGACAGTGCAGATGTATGCCTGCGTCAATCTATAAAATCGGCCATTACTGGGTTGCCTAAAGACCATCTCCAGGTGGGCCACCTCAAACACAAACTCGGATTTCTAAATTTTTTAACAGGGAGAAATGGTGATGCCAAGCTGTATTATCTCGAGGCCCTTCGGATTAAACGATTACGTCTCCCGAAAAACGATCCTTCCCTGGCACTCACTTTGAATGCAATCGGAATCATCTATGAACAGGAGGGCAATTTAACCGCAGCAGAATCCAGTTATCTGGAAGCCAGAAAGATTTGGGGTTCGTCTTTAGGCAAAACGCATGAACGATATGGTTGGGTACAACTTAATCTGGGAAAGCTATATGAGAAAACAGGTAGGGATGATGAGGCCTTATCGTGCCTGAGCGAAGCGTTGCGGATCAAAGAAACTACCCTGGATCCCGATAATCCTGACCTTGGCCATACCATGGTCCTGCTAGCCTCCATTTATTACAGGGAGGGCAACTATCCTGCTTATGAACTGTATACCCTCAGGGCAGCCGAACTATGGAAAAAACAAAGGGGTATCAACGATTTGCTCTATTACTGGTCACGACACAATCTGGCTAACCTTTACGAATTCATTGGCAATTATCCTTTGGCTCTCCAATTCGGCAAAGAGGCCTTACGGGGAAAACGCGGGATTCTGGAAGCCAACGATCCTGACATCGCCTTGACCCTGACTACCATGGCTAAAATCTACTCAGGCATGCAGTGCAGGGACTCCGCCCGAATTTGTCTTGAATCAGCAAGGGATATCTATGAAAACCTTGGAGATACTATCAGGCTCGAATACGCTTTGACCCTGAACAATCTTGGACTAATCGCTCTCAACGAAAATGAATTCAGACAGGCCAGGAGGTATTTATCCCGCGCTCTCACCATCAAGGAGAAAGTCATTGGTTCGGAAAACCTGGACTACAGCACCACCATGATCAATTATGCCGCCACACAGATCCGGACCGGTAGTCTGGATTCGGCTAATCTATTATTGACGCGTCAAAAACTATTTTACGAATACAACCGCCTGACCTTTCACAGGAATTATACTTATCTCATGGAACTCATGAGCGAAGCGGACATTTTGCAAAATCTTCCGGAAGAGGCGGTTAAAAAACTAATTCATATCAACCAGATCCACCGGGACCTGGTATCCATGACCTCAGAATATGCTTCCGAGCAGGAACTAGTGGCTTATATACAGCAGGCCCAGAGGCACTTTGATCAGTATTTGTCATTGGCATTCAGTACTCCGGATATACCAGGTGTGCTTCCTGGTGAAATCTATAACCAGGTCATTTTCTACAAAGGTTTTGTGCTGGACCGCTACATGGAAATTCGCAACCGAATCGCCTGGGATAAGGAATCGATTCAACTATACAGGTTGCTTGGCCTTGAAAAAAGAAAACAGGCGGAAATCCTCACGACACTGATGGCTGACCAATCACCGAACATAGCCAACCAAGAAGAAATCAACCGGTTGGAAAAAGAACTTTCACGAAAGGTTTCGCTTCCTGACTCCGGGACGGATTGGAATACCATCCGCCAATCGCTTCAGGCGGATGAAGCCGCCATTGAGTTTGTCGTGTATCATCACTACAATCCCTACCAGACAGACAGCCTGGGATATGGGGCTCTTATCCTTAAATCAGGATTTGATCAACCTGTGATTGTCCCTCTTCCCGGATTAAATGCATATATGAATGAGGCAACCAGCTATCAAAAGCATGAACAGCAAATGGTCGATGCCCTGTATCGCGCTGATTCCGGTAAATTATTTCACCATGTTTGGGAACCGATGGAACCCTGGTTGCAAGGCATAAAGCGAGTGTATTATGCACCTGCCGGGTTATTGCATCGTATTAACTTCAACGCTATACCGATAAAAAGCAACATGTTGCTGGGAGAACGATATCATCTCGTGCAACTCATCAGCACACGTGAGATTCCAATGATGAACACTACACCATTGATCCCAGAATCTGCGGTGTTAATGGGAGATATTATATACGAACCGGATAGCTTGGTTGACGGCCAAAATTTGATAAATGACTACACACCCGAACCTGAAATTTCTCTGAGTCAAACTGATCCAACGCTGCGCGGAGGTATATGGAGCACCATCAGCGGTTCTGCTCTTGAAATAAAAGGTATTGAACCCGTACTGTGCGATGGCGGATGTGTAACACATTCGTTGACCAAATCCAATGCTAGTGAAGAACATTTCAAATCACTTGGCAGGACCAAGGAGGGTGACCCATCCCCCCAGCTTATCCATTTATCCACACATGGATATTTCTTCCCTGACCCGGAAATCGAACCACCGGCACAGTGGAAAGAAGAAGGAAAACCAATTCGATCCGCATCACATCCGATGATCAGATCCGGGCTGATCCTGGCTGGTGGAAATTATTTCTGGCAGAACGGAATATATCCTCAAGGCACCCGCGAGGACGGTGTGTTAACCGCCTATGAAATCAGTCTGATGGATCTCAGTGATACAGAGTTGGTGGTGCTGTCAGCGTGTGAAACCGGCCTGGGGGATATCAATGGCAATGAGGGTGTCTTTGGATTGCAGCGCGCCTTCAAGATTGCCGGTGTGCAAAACCTGATCATGTCGCTTTGGAAAGTACCTGATGCCGCCACAGCTGACCTGATGACACGGTTCTACGAGAATTGGATAATAGAAAAGTTACCGGTTGGGAAGGCATTGTATGCTGCTCAAAAATCATTGAGGGATGAGGGATGGGAACCCTATTATTGGGCCGGTTTTATCCTTATTGAATAAAGGATTTTATCATAACACGAAAAAGTGGTGGCTATATGAAGGGTTTGCAAAGCATCAACATCATAATACTGATGATTGGGATGGTGCATTTTGGGTTTTCTCAGAAGGCTCAACAGTCTCTTCCAGCCATTGAGCAAATTGTTGCGGCAACAGAGATCATTAACGGTAATAGCATGGCAGAGTGGGGAATCCGGTGGACCGATTATTTGCTTTCTTTTGATTGTGACAAGTTTCCAGTTTTTTCAGCGACGGGTGAAGGTGCGGACCAATTCCAGGAGGGACCGGTATATTTTCTTTCAGGCGCCGTGGGGGGAATAATACGAAGACAAGTGACAGTGGAATCCGGCAAATTCCTTTTTATTCCCATTGTCACCTATCTCAATCATTTTCCATGTCCTTATCCCAATTTCAAACCAGCACCCGGGCAAAGTATGAAAGACTTCCTGACCGAAGGGGCCGCAGATATCATAGATGGAGTGAAGACCATGAAACTGGCTATAGATGGGGATACATTGAGTGATCTCAGCGCTTACAGATTTACGTCAGATCTGTTTTATCTCAAAGCCAATCCTAAACTAGTGTGTATTGATGTATGTATCACAGATGGCCCGCAGCCTTCCATTATTGACGGGTATTGGGTCATCCTTAAGCCTTTACCGAAGGGGAAACATGAAATTTGGTTTTACGGGGAGGTGCCGGGGCATGGGATGGTGGTGGATGTGGGGTATGGGGTGATCATTCAATAAAATTTTGGCAAAAGGTCTAGTTGACCTATACATCAAGCTAAGAAATTGATATATCGGGTATAGATGATTTATATAGAGTGATCCCAATTGATCATTCCTATTGATTTTATATATTCATGAACCCTATTAAAACTCTTCTGACCCGGCAGCTTCTCCTCCTTTTCCTGCCGTTGACCCTCCACAGCCAACAGGACGGGCAGGTGCGTTATGATAGTCTGGAACTATTGTGGCATCAAGGGGATACGAATCAGTATTACTTATACCTGGATCGACAGGTCAGATTTGCCGCTGAAAAATTGCATTCCAAAAAAGTGTTGGACCAACTGGCTACCTATCTTGATCCGGATCCGGGTAGTCAGGATTCTCTTAAAAATCGATGTATCCGAACGAAGGCTACATTATTTGGGAGGAAATACTATAGGGATTTTGGTGACCTTGAAACCGCGGAAAAATTTTACCTGATTGGTCACCGGTATGCTGCCGACACTATTCTGCTGGATGATTACGCATGGTATTGTGAAAATGATCTAATGAGTATTTATACCATTCGTGATGATTATGAATCAGCGGAATATTATCTAACATTGGTCGAAAAAAGTTTAAAGCATCAGATGTACAAAAATCCCAAGTCTGATGCCTCAAAACAATACTCCAGGTTCCTGGTGAATATAGGATTACTGTTCGAGTC
>JBGAWQ010000056.1:0-17123 GCA_044227555.1 Saprospiraceae bacterium
GATGAACATGGACAAGATGATGGCTCCTGATTTTGAAAGGGGACTTACCAAGTTGACTGAATTGATGGCTTCAGCACCAAAAGCTGCTGCTGCGTACACGGTAGAAACTGGTGAATATCCCGGAGGAAAATATCTGGGCATTCGTGGCAATATGTCTTTTGCAGAGATTGGTGCTTTCTATGCTAAAAATCTTCCGCTCGTTATTCCTGCGGTTGAGAAAGCCGGAGGAAAACAAGCCGGGGCTCCCTGTGGTCTATATTATAAATGGGATACCGAAAAGAGCATGACCGAAATGATCGCCGGTGTTGCGGTGACTGGCAATATCAAGGCACCTACCGGTATGGAAGTTGTTGACTTGCCTGCTGCAAAATCCTTGACCATAAACTACATGGGTGGATACAATGGTGTCGGTAGCGCGCACATGGCGATGGATGAGTATATCCAGGCCAACAAACTTGAACAACTTACCCCTGTGATTGAAGAATATATCACCGATCCGGGGGCAGAGCCCGACTCTACCAAATGGCTTACGAAGATTGTGTACTTCGTCAAGTGATGGAGAAATGATACATTATAATTGAAAATGGAAGAAAGGCCGTCATGCATATGATGGCCTTTTTTATTTGTTGGTGTAATGATAGCGGCATTGGATAATTTGGACTTTGTAGTCTTTTCCTTTGGTACCGGAAATTCTATATACCAAACGGTGTTCGCCGTCTATTCTTCTTGACCAGAAGCCTTGGAGTTCGTGTCTTAACGGCTCCGGGCTCCCCAGGCCTTTAAATGGATCCTGTCGGATCGCCCGTATTAACTCCTTGATTTTATCTGCCTTTGAGGAATCCCATTCAAGCCAGTAATTGAAGTCTTCCCATGCAGAGTTGGAAAACTCGATGTTCATGGTTTCGCATCTCCTTCAGGTTCATAGGCTACTGTGTTTCCGCTTTCCAATTGGTTGATGGATTCAAGCAATCGTTTCCGGTTTTCTGCAGAGGAAAGGAGGTAATGGGTTTCGGTCAAGGCGTTGTACTCTTTCAATGACAGGATGACCACGCCATCATCGGTGTTATTTCTGGGAATGATCAGCACCTCTGAGGAGTTGACCACCAGGTTGAAGAAGTAGCTGATCCGGTTTCTTAGACTTGAAATGGTAATCGCCTTCATCTTTAATATTTTGTACACGATAACGTACAATATTACGTACTTTTTTTGGAATTAACTGCATTACCTCTCACCGCAAAATTGGCCCAATTGACTGCACCTTTTCCCCACCGCCGGCGGATGTGGTCCATTTGCTGGAGGAGGGATATTTCTTCTTCGGTATTGTCGAAGAGGTCGAGTTGGATATTGCCATTGACGAGGCCGCTGAATTTGACGCCGATGAGGCGGATCAGTTGGCGGCGTTCATAGACTTCGGTAAAGAGTTCGAGGGCGTGGGCGATGAGGGTGCGGGTCTGGGCGGTATAGGAGATCCGGCGTTGGCGGGTGAAGGTATTAAAGTCGGCATAGCGGATTTTGACGGTCACGCAGCTGGTCAGCTTGGCATCCTGGCGGAGGTCGAAGGCCAGTTCGTCGGTCATGGCGCCAAGCATGCTGCGGATAAACTTAAGGTCGAGGGTGTCTTCACTAAAGGTCCGCTCTTTGGACATGGATTTTTGTTCGCTGTACGGCACCACCGGGCGGCGATCGATGGCATTGGCGCTTTCCCAGAGGTAGTGGCCCATCTTGCCAAACTCACGATCCAGCAAGGGATGGGGAATGTCGCGGAGGATACGGATCGTGCGTACCCCCATAAAGCTGAGTTTTTTGTAGGTCTCCTTGCCGATCCCGGGAATCTTGCCGGTCGATAGCGGGGCTAGAAATTCGCGTTCCTCGCCGGTGGGAATCTCCCGCATCCCGTTGGGTTTGGCCTCGCCCGTACCTACTTTGGACACCAGTTTGTTGACCGACAAGGCGCAGGATATCGGTAGCCCGGATTCCTTGATGATGCGCTCCCGAAGTTCCTGCGACCACTTATAACAACCAAAGTAGCGGTCCATGCCGGTGAGGTCGAGATAAAACTCATCGATGGAAGCTTTTTCAAACACCGGAGCCTGGTCATCGATAATCTGGGACACGAGCATGGACTGACGACTATAGGCATCCATGTCTCCGCGGAGGACGATGGCTTCGGGGCAGAGGCGGAGCGCCATCTTCACCGGCATAGCCGAATGCACCCCGTAGCGGCGGGCTTCATAGCTGCAGGAAGCCACTACACCACGGCCGCCGATCCCCCCGATGATGAGCGGTTTGCCTTTGAGCGAACTATCCCGGAGGCATTCAACCGAGACAAAGAAGGAATCGAGATCCAGATGGAGTACTGCCCTGTCGTACATAGACCAAATATACGTCTTTTTTTGACTTGTTTTTAGTCTTTGTGGAAAGCAATTGAACAGGGGATATCAGATGAAGAGATGCCAGATGAAGAGATGCCAGATGAAGAGATGTCAGATGCCAGACTTGGGTTTTCATAAAACATTGATTATTAATACTGTATTTGAAATCCAAAACCTATAGTCTATAATCTACCTATCTGGCATCTCATGATCTGGTATCTGGCATCCCATTTATACCTACCTGGCATCTCCCCTAGCCCACAGCCCTCCCCATGAAAAATCCGTGAAAAACCCTTGACACTATCGCAGAAACCATTACCTTTGCCAACCATTTTTAAAGGAATAAACTATGGCCCATCATAAATCAGCCAAGAAAAGGATCAAACAGGACGCAATCAAACGCCTGCGCAACCGTTATTATAAGAAATCAACACGTACTTCCATCCAGAAGCTGCGTGAGATGACCGACAAACTGGAGGCTACCAAATTCCTCCCTAAAGTCGTGAGCATGATCGACCGTTTAGCAAAAAGGAACCTCTTCCATAAAAACAAGGCAGCCAACCTCAAATCAGGGTTGATGAAGCGGGTTGCCCATCTTTAACACACCCATTAAAGGCAGCTATAGAATAGCCTAATTAGTGAGCCAAGCTGGGAAACCGGTTTGGCTCTCGTATTTAATACCCCTTCACCCGAATCCCCCGCAATAGTTTTCCGCCCCAGGCACCAGCCAAAGCCCCCGCAGCATTAGCCACCATATCCGCGAGCTCGAAACTCCGTCCCTGGTGCATGAAATACTGCCCATATTCCAGACCGATTCCCGCAATACTGCCCACCAAAACCGCGACCCCAAGGGCACGTCCTACAGACACGGTCATTCCAGACATGAGGGCCTTAAAGATCAGAAATGTCCAAACGGCATACATACCGAAATGACCCACTTTATCGAAATGAGGAATCCCCAAAAAATTCAACTGACCCGGACCTCCCGGCATGAGCGAAAGGATAATGATCAACACACCCCAGGCCAGAGGAAGTAACCAGGAAAGAAAAGATCTCGAATAGGTCAAGAGTAAAAGACTTAAGGATCAGTAGTAACGTACAAACTCATCCGGAAAATCTACGGAGCCGACGTGGACATTCACCCACACTCAACAGAATACCTGTTGAGCGACCAAGTCAAAAAAGATTTGAGATAATGTCCCGGCCAATATTATGCGCCGACCAACTCTTCGTAGGCAGCAGCGCCCATCAACATATCCACTTCTCCTTCATCGGTCAGCGCGATCTTGATGATCCAGCCTTTACCATACGGATCAATGTTGATCAATCCCGGATCATCACCACCGGATTCTGAAATGTCCTTGTTAAATTCAAGGACGCGGCCACTTACCGGCATGAAGAGATCAGAGGTGGTCTTTACGGCTTCCACCGTTCCAAAGATGGCTTCTTTGGCTAACGTTTCGCCAACGGTTTCCACTTCGATGTAGACGAGTTCGCCTAGTTCACTCTGGGCAAAATCCGTAATGCCTACCACAGCAATCGGAAGGCCATCTGCTGTTTTTTCGCCTGTGATGTGAATCCACTCGTGCTCGGAAGTGTATTTGAGATGATCAGGAAAATGCATAATTGTAAGGATTGAATAGAATGATAAAATGTCTGTCGGTCTTTCGCCAAAAATAGAGGAATTTATCAGTTCATTACGGGTAAATTTCTTTTTCTACATTGTGTGCTCACACACACTTTTATGCTTCTACCGACAAGGAAACTTTCCCTGGTCTGCGCTTTCGTGTTGACCCTCCTGTTTTCAGCTGGTGCACAACCTGTATCGGAGGATCTCCCAACCGTCACCGGATGCCTGGCATTGACCAATGCCAAAGTCGTTACCGCTCCTGGCCAGGCGCCAATGACCGCCGATGTGATCATACGGGACGGCCTGATCACGGGCCTGGGCAGCCACCTCCAGATTCCCGCTGATGCCTACCGTATTCCCGCAGATAGTTTTTATGTCTACCCTGCCTTCATCGATGCCTTCAGTTCTATTGGCATCAAGGAACCTGAAGAAGGTGGACCTTCCGGCACGCAAGGCCCTTTAAATCGCGGAGGACAAAAACCGGTCATTGATGCGGAAGGAAATCCACCATTGGAAGACGCTGGTATCACCCCTTTCCGAAGCGTGCGTTTAACGTTTGACCCAAAAGAAAAATCCATTTCTGAATGGCGGGCCCATGGTTTTGCCGTTGCCCACTCCGTTCCGAAAGGAAAAATGATCCCCGGCAAAGGATCACTGGTCATCCTGTCCGGAGACAACACAGACCACATGCTGTGGAAAGAAGATGTATCCATGTATGGTCAATGGTCAGGCGCAGGAGGAGGCTATCCTGCTACCGTTATTGGCATCATGGCGAAATGGCGGGAATTGTATCACAATGCCACCCAGGCGATGACACAGCAGGCAGCCTATGATCACGCTTCCATGGTAACCCGTCCGGATTTTAATCAAGCCCATGTAGCATTGATTCCGGTGGTCAACCAAGAGATGCCTTTATATTTCCGTGCCGCCAAAATGCGTGACATCAGCCGTGCTCTGGCCTTGCAAAAAGATCTCGGCATGAAGATGGTGATCGCCGATGCTGAAGAAGCCTGGTATGAAAAAGAAATGTTTGCACCCGGCAGCCAGATTGGCCTCATCCTTTCTACTGAATTGCCGGAAGACAAAGGAGAGAAAGAAAAGAAAACGGAGGCTGCAGCTGCCGATTCAGTTAAAACAGATCCGGAAAAAGCTGCCTTCGAACAACGTCGATTGGAAAGCCTGAACCTGCACCGCCAACAAGCTGCGATTCTTGCGAAAGATGGTGTAGTATTTTCTCTAGGCACTATGAGTTGTAAAGCCGGAGATTTTCTCCCCAACGTCCGGACCATGATAGAGCAAGGACTCACCGCAGACCAGGCTCTCGCAGCACTGACGACTACCCCTGCCAAGTTGCTCCAGATCGATAAATATTGCGGCACCGTCGCAACAGGCAAAATGGCCAACCTCATCGTGTCGACCAAACCCATCTTTGCATCCGAAGCCGCTATCCGGTATATGGTGGTCGAAGGACAACTCTATGACTATCCGGTGAAGGAGAAAAAGAAAGCCAATCCTAAATCTTCCGACCATGCTGCTCCCGGAGCGCTGACGGGTAAATGGAAATATACTATCGATGCCCCGGATCAAAAGCGGGAAGGCATTTTTGAATTTGCGGACAGTGATGGCTCCATCACCGGAACCATGACGAGTGAGGACATCACCACCGGCAATAATGAACTAGAGGACATCGTCATGGACGGCCATCATGTTTCTTTCATTTTTGATTTCGATATGGGTGGACAGATGGTCGCTCTTGAATTCGATCTGAATGTGGACGGCGAAAGCTTTGACGGCACGGTTACTGTCGGTTCCTTTGGAAGTTTCCCGATCTCTGGCCAACGTATTTCCAAACCTGATTGATGACTCCACATAATCACGCCATATGAAACTTATATACGCTATAATTCTCTTTACCCTGCCGATGATCTTGTCCGCGCAGGCACCCACCGGCGACCTGGTCATCCGGCATGGCACGGTACTGACCATCACCAAGGGAACGTTGATGGAAACAGATATCCTCGTTCAGAAGGGAAAGATTACCGCCATCGGTCAAAATCTAAAGGCGCCAAATGGTACCAAAGAGATTGATGCTACCGGGCGCTATGTGATGCCGGGGATCATTGATGCCCATTCTCACATCGCGATTGACGCCGTCAATGAAGCTACCAATCCCATCACGCCTGAAGTGAAAGTCGGTGATGCCATCAATCCCTTTGATCTTTCCATTTATCGTGCACTTGCCGGGGGAGTGACCACCTCTCACGCCATGCATGGTTCAGCCAATGCAATCGGAGGGCAATGTCAAACCATCAAACATCGCTATGGCGTACTTCGTCCGGAAGACTATAAGTTTGAAGGCGCACCCCGCACCATCAAATTTGCCTTGGGTGAAAACCCCATGCGCGTACATGGCGAAGGTCGTGGTGTCCAACCCCGAACCCGCATGGGTGTAGAGCGTGTCATTCGCGATGCCTTTCAACAAGGACAAGTCTATCGCGATAAATGGCAGGCCTATGAAACGGAAAAAAAGAAAAACCCCAATGCTGTGCCTCCGCATTACAATGAGCGGTACCAGACGATGGCCGATATCCTTGATGGAAAAATCATCATCCAATGTCACTCCTATCGGGCAGATGAAATCCTGATGTTGCTTAATGTGCTGAAGGATTTTGGTGTAAAACGAATCACATTCCAACATGCCAACGAAGGATTTAAAGTGGCTCCTGAATTGGCTGCCTTTGGCGCGATGGCTTCCGTCTTTTCAGATTGGTGGGCCTATAAGTTTGAAGTCTACTACTCTACCGCATACAATGCCACGATCCTCACCCGCAATGGTGTGGTCACATCGATCAATAGTGACAGTGGGGAATTGATTCGTCACTTATTTCATGAGGCTGCCAAAACCCAGCGCTATGGAGACCTTTCCGATGATGAAGCCCTTTCGCTCATCACGATCAATCCCGCGCGTCAACTTGGTATAGACGCCCATGTCGGTTCGATAGAAGTTGGAAAAGATGCGGACCTGGCCATTTTTGATCATCATCCGTTGTCGGTATATGCCATTCCACAGATGACTATTGTTGATGGGATCATACGCTTCGACCTGGCCCATGATCCCGCAGACATGCGTCTCTATGTTGACCCGGAAGAAGTCACTTCATCCTATTACGGCCAGGAAGATGCCGATGGATGTATGCTGGACACTGAATTTATGTTTTCACACCGTCATTGATTCGCACATGAGAAATTTTCGATTTACCATAGTCCTCCTGGGAGGTCTGCTTTTTTCAACGTTCATCCAAGCACAGCAGGTTGAAAAATCAACGTATGGTGTATTTGCACTGACCAATGCTGCTGTGGAAACCGTTACGCATGGCTTGCAGGATCCTGCTACCGTCATCATCCGAAATGGGATCATTGAAGCCGTAGGACCGGATGTTGTTATTCCTGCGGATGCGCAGGTCATCGACTGCAAAGGGCTTACGATATACCCTGGGATGATTGATGCCGGCACTCGTCTCGGACTGCAGGAGATTGAATCCATCTCGCTGACCCAGGATTATGATGAGCTCGGCGAACTCACGCCTGAGATGGATGCACTCACGGCTGTTAATCCTAATAGTGTTTTGATTCCAGTCACTCGCGTAAGTGGCGTGACATCGGTCATCACCTATCCATCCGGTGGTTTGTTCCCGGGCCAGGCGGCGCTGATCCATCTTCAGGGGTATACGCCTCAGCAGATGTTTGGTGGATTCAAAGCTATGGTCATGAATTTTCCTTCGAGTGGCAAACGCGGACGTTATGATCGGCGTTCAGAGGAAGACATTCAGAAAGAAGGAGAAAAAGCATTGCAGAAGCTCAATGATACATGGGACCGGGTGAGTACTTATGCGGCCATTGATTCCGCGACGCAAGGTAAAGCCGCATACAATCCTGAACTGGCCGCATTGGTGCCTGTACTGAAGGGAGAGATGATGGCCATGATCGAAGTCAACAAAGAATCAGATATCCTGGCAGCGCTGCGTTGGATCAAAGCGCATAAGATTAAAGCCGTATTGACTGGAGTGGCTGAAGGATGGCGTGTAGCAGATTCTATTGCATTGGCCGGTATTCCTGTGATCACCGGTCCGGTCATGGCTATGCCGACACGAGATACCGATCATTACGACCAAGCGTATCGCAATGCAGGTTTGATGCAAAAAGCCGGAGTCAAAGTAGCGCTGCGCACCAACGATGCTGAAAATGTGCGCAACCTTCCTTTCAATGCAGGATTTGCTGCTGCTTATGGAATGGGAAAAGATGAAGCATTGAAAGCGGTTACGATTATTCCAGCAGAGATCATGGGTGTCGCAGATCAAGTGGGTTCGATCGAGCCCGGCAAGCGAGCCAATCTTTTTGTCAGCGATGGAGATCCCTTTGAGCCTTCCACTGCGATCAAGCATTTGTTTATTGATGGATGGAATATTCCGTTGGAATCAAGGCAGACGTTGTTGTATGAAGAGTTTCTGCATCGCAGTCCGGGGGTGTCGCCGCCTTCGGGGCCGGGGAAATCATAATTCCTAAAATTATTGACGGCATTATTTTCTGAATCTATGTTTTGCCAATTACACGATTGGTGAGATTCAGTTTTGCGTGAATTCATCCATTCATGCGTAAAATTTATGTAGGCACGTAGCATGCTACGTGCCTACATAAATTTTACGCATGAATGAACTGAAAACCAGCCCCATATTGTGTTTTCAACTCTATTGTGTTATTTCTGTTTTACCTTCGGCATGAATATGATCCTTAATGACATTAAACCCGAAATTGCTACAACGTTCTTGAAGAAAGACAACCGGCCATTTTTGATCGCGGGGCCGTGTAGTGCTGAAACGGAGGAGCAAGTCATGCAAATCGCCAGAGATCTGGTGGCATCGGACATTGATCTCTTTCGTGCAGGCATCTGGAAACCAAGAACCAGGCCGGGTGCTTTTGAAGGCCGCGGATCGGCTGCACTTCCATGGCTCAAAAGAGTAAAAGAAGAAACCGGTCTTCGCACTACTGTAGAAGTAGCCAATGCCAAACAAGTGGATAAAGCACTGGCCCATGGCATCGATGTCCTGTGGATCGGGGCCAGGTCTACTGCAAATCCATTTTCTGTACAGGAGATTGCGGATGCTTTACAGGGTGTCGACATCCCTGTGATGGTCAAGAATCCAACTAATCCCGATCTCGAATTGTGGATCGGAGCAATTGAACGCATCAGCGCGTCAGGGGTGAGACAAATCGCGGCCATACATCGGGGATTTTCAAGCTATGCCAAATCTATTTTCCGCAACGAACCGTATTGGGAGATTCCTATCGAATTGCGCAGACGGATGCCTGATATTCCACTTTTTTGTGACAACAGTCATATCTGTGGCAACCGCACCGAACTGCTCAATGTAGCTCAATATGCATTAGACCTCAATTATGATGGCCTCATGACTGAGACCCATTGCGATCCGGATCATGCGCTGAGCGATGCCATGCAGCAGATCACTCCTTCGGTATACAAACTACTCATCGACAAACTCGACTTCAAACGCGAGATGACCGACGACAGTGATTTCATTGAGTACATGGATTCTATTCGTCATGAGCTTGACGAAATCGATTTTGAAGTCATCAACCTACTGGCGCGTCGCATGAAACTCAGTGAAGAGATCGGCCGCCAAAAAAAGAATAACAAAATCTCTGTCCTCCAGGTTAAACGCTGGAATGAGATCCTCGAAAAAGCGAAAGTATTGGGCAGGGAACGGGGATTGAGCGAAGGATTTATCAGCAATTATCTCAGCGCGGTGCACCAGGAGAGCATCAAGAGACAAGCAGGATTTAAGAATGAAGAATTATGAATGAGGAATGAAGAATTATGAATGAGGAATGAAGAATTATGAATGAGGAATGAAGAATCATGAGTGAATGGTGAGAATAATAATTCCATATTCCCAATTCGTAATTCCTTATTCGTGATTCGCAATTCCCAATTCGTAATTCCTTATTCCTGCGGGGCAAAAAAAGGCCGAAAATCACGTAACACGATCTCCGGCCTTTCATTTAAAGCCCTTATTGTTTTACAAATCTCCCGTAGTGGATGATCTGGCCTTTTGCCAGAACCTGGATGAAATACAGACCGTTGGTCAAATCTTCCACCCTGACCTCTGGAGAAGAAATGCCCGACTCCAATGGCTCCTCCCGGATCAACTGGCCTGTAAGATTTAAGATCCGCACGGATATATTTTGCACGTCCGTTTGATCAAGATGAACGAAAAAGGTTCCGTTATTTGGATTGGGAGAGATCAGTATTTCTTTGCTCACCGCCAGATCATGTGTGCTGACAATATTTTCGGACAAGCATACACGATCGAGTTGGCATAATGAATAGGTTTCCAATCCGCCTTGTTCCGTGCTGAGCGCATTGGTCACATAGATCGCCGGTCGAACGATGACGCTGGAATCCCCGCAATCATCTTCTGTGATCCAGGACCGAAGGTTATAGGGAACCTCCCATTCATTCCAGTCATTGTAGCGCAATTCAGAAAGCGGGAATGAAGCCAGATGATAGCAACCTCCCGATCCGCATCTCGTGGCAGGATCAAAATCACCTTTATAAAGTATCATCATGACTTTATCGCATGGTTTTGGCTTCATGGGTCGTCCTGCCCAAATGCCCCCCGGAGCAGAATCATTGACGGCAATTCCGACCCGGATCATGCCTTCCATCCTGCGCAGGCAGATAGGATCCAGCAAGGCCAGGACATCCGCTGTATCCAGGTTGCCTGAAAGAACCATAGACCATCCATCATCAGATCCTTCCGCACCTTCGATCACTTCGGGTTGTCCGGATGGAGCAAACCAGCCTGCTGATGCCCCACCAGATAACATACCTCCTGCGGTAGCCCCATCACCAAATGATGGATTCTCAATACGTGATTCATCACATCCTGGGGCCCGTTCACATAAGAGCGTGACCGTTTGGTTGACGTATGTCGTGCCGCAGTGCATGCCATTATCATCATACCTGGAGATGACCATGATGACCGTATACGTACCGGGTCCAGGGAATGTGTAACAAAAAGTTTGTTGCCCTGGAATGCTTTGACCCATCAACTGTCCATTGGCAATGCTATCCAGCCAATAATTGACCTGCTCGCATCCGGTCAGAGCAATGGGTGTAAAGCATGCCGTGCATGAATCTGAAAAAACCAGTTGGGAGGCTCCCTGGTAGGCATTGTTTAAGAAGTTCCCTATATCCTGTGGTGTACAAGGACATACCGGACCGCAAGGCGGGTCCATAATAAATTTGATGACACATGTACAAATACTGCTGCCACAATGGCCCTTAAGGGTCAGGGTATAGACACCGAATTCCTGGAGCAGTTGGTTTGGTAACGGTACGCCGAAGTACGGATTGGCGGATTGGCTTCCCAACTGAAGGATCGTACCATTAGGTTGTTCCAGTTGGGCCTCAAAGGGCGCTTCCTCATCACAAGCATTGCCCTCACACATAAATTGTCCTGAAAGCGTATACGTATACCCTGCAGGAGGACAAGACAATGTAACTGGTGCTCCGCCACAAGCCACAGGCACACCGGGTCCGCGCTCAAAGCGGATCGCCATATCACTGAATGTTCCACAAACACAAGTGTCTTTGCAAAAAGTTACGCTACCGGCCAGGTTAAATCCGGCAACTCCCCCCGATTCGTCACTATAGTTAACGGTAAGTGTATTTTGAGAAGTTTGAAAAAAGGCGGCTGTATTGTTATTAACGATCAATGGCGGGCCACTGAATCCACCATCCACATGCGGTGGAAAATACTGATAGATCAGGTTGTTGTTGAGGTATACATTATGGATCAGCTCATCAGCCCTCATCTGCAGGGCAATGGATGGATTGGTATATCCGGCAGGGAGATTGAATTTTATTTCATTGGTGAACAGATAGGGTGGATTGGGTAACTGGTTTTCATACCAGGTAGGAGAACATGAAATCCATTCGCTATTGGTGAAAGGAAAGGTCCAGCCGCCTGAATACATTCCGGTCACGTTGGCTGGACGTCCACCGGGTGGTGGTGGAGTTAAAGGATCAGCCGTTACAATCCAGTCCAGGTCCGGCGCACCATCCTGGTCCGGATTTCCCAAGGGAATAATCGAAGAAGTCTGATTATCCCATCCGGTATTCAGGATGATGGATATCGAATCACAAGGTCCCGCGCAAAGGACAGTCACATTAAAACTACATGAAGAGGTATTACCGCAATCATCCGTGGCGGTATAGGTTACCGTAGAAACCCCTTCGTTGTAGGTAAGGCCACTGGCATCGTTTTGGCCAAAATTGTTCGTGGCTCCTGTCACCACATACGTCACAAAGGGGGTTCCGCAATTATCTGTGGCGCTGATAAAGGATAGTCCGTTGACAAGAGATGAACATGGAGAATGATCCGAGGACATGACCGTCACATTCATCGGACATACAATTGTGGGGGGAATATCTTCAATGGTCTCTATCATGGTCGTGCAGGTGTCTGTGTTTCCGCACCAATCGGTAACGGTAAGGGTCACTGGAAAGAGTCCGCAACCTGACAACACCGAAGGGCTGACCGAGAGAGATTGTATCTGGCAATTGTCAGTAGATCCTCCATCTATCATTTGGGGTGTAACTATATATTCGCAATTGGCATTCAACACCACTCCGAAGGAAGGTTCGCACCTGGCCACCGGAGGTCTTGTATCTGAAACCGTTATAGTCTCCTGATATGAGGAGGTGCAGCCTGTTGCATCGGTGATGGTGAGACAAAACGTATGTGGGCCACAGGGCAACATGACATCAAGATGTTCGGTAGTCTGACCATCGCACCATTGATACGTCAAGGGTGCCACGCCTGTGCTTGTATTCGTCACTTGATAATGTCCGCAGTCCCCGATGTGGGTAATGATAAAGTCAGCCTGGCAGGGTTCACTGCATACGGTCTCTTGCTGGTAATTGATCGCGGTAGAATTCAGATCTGTGCCAGTTGAAAAATCAAAGAACTCCATGTCCAGCACATTCGGGGCATCATAGGTAAATACTACAGGATTGATATTTATAAAATCTTCTTCGGTCATGCAGGTATTGATGTCCAGATCACTGATGGAAATAAAGGCATCTACTGACCCGAATCCATTGATCGAGGGGACCCTGCCATCCGCATATGCCAGGACACCGGAAGGAAGGAGACTGGTATATCCTGTAGCATAAGAAAATTCCCCGTTGTCGAGATATCTCACCCACTGTAATACGGGTGCGTTGGCAATTACTTTAATGTTGAGAACCACTGTACGTGTAGCACCTCCTACGTTCCAATCTCCGGTAACAAAGAGGTCCCCTGTAGAAGAATCTTCCCACACCGATCTCACCGTGGACAAGGAACTAATGTTGGCTTCCCACTGTCCGATCAGATTCTGATCGTATTTCATCAGGTAGTTGGTGATTGAAGGAAAAGTATTTCCAACCGCATAGTATCCACCGCCCGAGGACTGAACAACATCGGCATAGGTAAAGGAGAGTCCTGTGGGTGTCGCCCCTGAAACGATGGCTCCGGCATTGGTCACCTCAACAATGACTCCTGCTGAGCCTAGATTTCCGGAGAGCAACATATTACCATTGGGGAGTACTTCAAGATCTCGACCGAACTCATCATCTGCAGTGCTTGGAAATTTTTTCTTCCAGTTGAAATTTCCCGCAGCATTGATATTGAGCAGAAAAATATCGTCCCACAACGCGTTGCTACCGCTGGGATCAAATTGACCACCTACTACGTAGTATGGAAAGGATGCATTTTGTGGTGCGGGGTTTTTAATGATTTTGATATTGGCTTCGCGGCCAGGCACGTCATAGGATCGAACCCAGGTAAACTGGCCACCACTGCTGGAGGTCACCAATCCCATGAGGCTTTGGTTAGTAGCAACCGCCGGAAGAGTATTGCCCACTACGAGCAGGTCTCCGGTTGGTGTGAGGACGGCATCGTTCCATACCGATGGCATGTCTAAGGTGAGGGTCCATAATTGCAGGCCATTGGCATCTAATCGCGTGACGGTGGCATGAGGTGTGGCGCCACTGGTGGGTTGGTCCTGACCAAGCACATAATAATGCGTTCCATCCTGAAATACCCGGGTGAATACATTATCGAAAGACGTTCCAAACTGACGTTGAAAATTTTGGCCCTGTAAAGCAGGCAGGCTCGACAATATCAGCATGGGAAGGATCCATCCACGGATGGGCATAGAAAACCGGAGATTTTTCATCGGAGTACCGTTTGATATGAACAAGAAATGGATGCGTGGCCCCGGATGGGCCTATCAAGTCACTGGGACAGGTAAAAAGGTGTATCCGCTCCAGAAGATGGTCGGTACCTGTCGTTCCACGGTAATGGATGCTCAGATGTGTAGGCTTCGAATATACAAATAAAATAGGATGATCCAATGGCATACCGCTTCCTACCCTCTGCGAACCAGAGGAAGAAAGGGCTCACAAATCCATTTTTGGTCAATACGCTACCATACCGCATTCGCGGCGACGATCATAAAAGATATCTAAAGCAAGCCTCGGGATAAGCCTAAGGATGTTAGACCGCAGGAAGGAGAATGGTGTCCAAAATAGCTTTGATCCGTACGAAACCCAGAATTTGGGCGTCTTCTGAACTCAGCACCGGCCCATCCTCTTCATCATCTTCATCGGTTGGTAGGATGGAGTAGGCTACAAAGTCCAGCAGGTCACCTTCCGGAAAGTCTTCGGCGATCTTTTCCATGAAGTTATCCAGGTCACCTTCCGCATTCTCGAGGGCTTCCCAGTTGGCATCCTCCATGTCGAACAGGACATCTTCATCTTCGATCTCCTTGTACAAGCCATTGCGCTTGAGGCTTTCGAGACGGATGGTGCCCAGGAATATCAGGTAGGCATGATCCTCTTCGGTCATTTCCACTTCCTCATCCTCCAGCAGGAGATATTTGAGGCTTTCCATATACGGTGTTGGATCGAGGGATCCGTTTTCTCCCTGCTCGAGGATTTGGTCGATCAATTCTTCGGTTACTTTCATGGCTTGTCTGATATATGAGGACAAATCTACATATAAATAATGAGGAATGAGGAATGAGGAATTAGGAATGAAGAATTAGGAATGAAGAATGTCGTAGCGAAGCGGAGATCCCGACCGCAAGGCGGGAAAGAATGAAGATATGAAATCATGTAGGGACAATTCGCGAATTGTCCATGTCCCGGCCGCAAGGAGGGAAAGAATTAGGAACATCGAAACGGGATGGATCAAGGTCAATGTTTAACGTATCAGGATTAAGACATAAACGGTATGAGGGCGAGGAGAGGGGGCAAAGGGGCTTTCACCATAATTAACACCGGGAAACCGGAGTTGGTGATATTTTTGTGCGTTCGCATACATAACTACACACCGAAATCCTGTATCACGTGAAGTGTAAGCCCCTTTTCATCCAATACCTCATTATGGCGTCCCTCCTGTCCTCCCTCATTGGTTGCTTTCAAAAGAAAGAGAAGAAAAACAATCTTGAATCCTGGCTGGAAACCAATATGCCCGGACAATTGGTCATCGTGGAAAATATAGTGGATCTGGATCCACGAAATCTGTTTATCCACAACAAAGAAACTATCCTCGCTGATGCGAAGGATCCTGAAGTACAGTTGGTCGTCAACTGGAGTAAGAACGAAGAAGGACTCGGATTGGACATAGAAGATATTAACAACAGGCTGGAGCAAAGTCGTCGCAATACCAGTGCTGCTCGTGCACTTTTGACTGATCTAAAATCCCGCGGTTTGGACAAAATCGCTGTTGGCGTGGTAGATATGGCCGCGTATATCCTGACCTATGAGGAGCCAACCCCGGAAAGCAGGGCTAAATATGCAGACGTCGTTTTAGCAGCCATTACCGCTATTCCCGACCACCCACTAACCAGTGTATGGATCGAATGCATGGAACCTGCCATCTATGGAGAGTATTTTAAAGATATTATTCCTTTTGGCTATTGGCGAAGGGGCGATTCATATCATGATTCCAATAAAATAGTATCACTGGACTTTGAATGGAATGAGGAGGTTAAGACGGAAGACCTCATGCCCCATTGGACCTGTAATTACAATTCGAAGCGGGCTTCAGCGCAGATGGAGGCTGCCTATCAGGCTGCGGCGCAATGGGCGTCAAAAAATATTTCAACACCATTCTATCTGGAACCGGAGCACATGATCCAGTTTAGCGTGGATGAAAAGGATCCGCTTGCCTTTAGGTATGGTTTTCCGTATTTCGAATCCAAGCCGGATACCACGGCATATGGGTATGAAGAGACTGCTTTGGGACAGGTAAACGTATCCTACCAGATCGATCAAAAGGTTTTCCTGCATTTTGAAAAATCTACAGAGTAGTGAGTGATCCTTCCCGGTTTGCCGATACGGGTGTCAGCCTGCATGACTATGCCACGCATTTTATGGTGCACTGTCCAATGTGTGACGGAAAGGCTTTGGTCAGGCCTCATGCAGATACCTGGCGACTGACTTGTCTCAAATGTCATCATGTAGAAATGGCTGGGCATTGGTATGGTCGGACTACGGCATATGTCAAGGTAAAGTGTAGGGAATGTGGCCAGGTGTTGACCCGAAGTGCTGAGGTTTCAGGTCAGTGGTCCAAACTGATGATGAAGTGTGACCAATGCGGTGATACCTGTGAATACGAAGCCCATCTTACCCACCATCCAACCCATGAAGGTTGGATGTGTGACCGTATTTTTGGTTTAAAGCTGTGGTTACAGGACACTTTTGGGGAGGATGTATTCTGGGCTTATAATGATGAGCATCTGGATATCCTGGAGCAATATATCCGTGCCAAGCTCCGGGAGCGGGGTATAGACAACAAAGGCAGTAAAAACAGCCTGATGTTTAGTCGTTTGCCGGCGTTTATTAAAAAAGCGGGCCATCGTGAAGTGCTGCTCAAGCTGATCAAAGAGCTACAAACCAAAACAAAATAAAAAAGCCACCAGCTTTGCACCGATGGCTTTTTCTTGTGGGAGTACACGGGTTCGAACCGCGGACCCTCTGCTTGTAA
>JBGAWQ010000057.1:0-15970 GCA_044227555.1 Saprospiraceae bacterium
TGATGTGGTGGGGAGGGGCGAAGTGAGGGGTGAGGAGTGAGGGGTCAGTGGTGAGGTGTCATCTGATTTCAAAGCAGTACCTTCAGTATGGAATAACGAATTGCGAATAACGAATAACGAATAACGAATAACGAATTAGGAATTACGAATTAGGAATTAGGAATTAGGAATCATCCTTCACAACTGACTACTCACCATTCACCTCTCACCCCTCACTCCTCGCCTCTCACCCCTCGCCTCTCACTACTGACCACTGACCATTCACTATGAAAGCTCTTGCCATCATCCTCATGATCATCACCATCATCATGATGGGCGTTTTCGGGTTGTTTTATTTGATGGGGTTTGCGATGTCCTTTGATGCGCCGGGTTCGGACAAGGACCCGCAGGCCTGGGGGATGCGGTTGCTCATCTTTCTTCCGGAGATCATATTCCTTGTGATGTTGGTGCTCGCCTGGATGGCTTATTCCTCAGGACAGTATAAAAAATCCGCTATCCTGGGAGCTGTGTCTCCGGGGGTCATGATTTTGTTCTTCATATGGATGTCTATCGCCTCGATGTCCTCTATGGTCGAATACAATAATGAATTAGCAAAAGAAAAGGAGTTGGAAGCGAAATACCCGGTTCAAAAATATATCCGGCAGACCGGCCTGGGCACGGACACCATCATCGTCTGGCCCAATGGTATAGTAGCCTATCGACTCCACCTTGCAGGAATGGAAAACACGTGGAATGGTCCCCTGGGAGATCTCAGCGAAGACCGCACGACCATTACCTATGATCGCAGACCCGATACACGCTTGCCCATGGAAGACCTGGTGCAGTTTGTTGATGAAAGTGGCAGGAAGTTTACGGAGGTGTTTGTTGTGCAGTGAGGTTTCACATGTCGTTTCGGCTGCTTCGACCTGCTTAGCTCAAATCAACTGCTACAGCTCAGCAACCGTCCGCTCAACGTCTAAATGAAGAAATTCATTTCTCCCATTTCATCGAGCGTAGTCGAGATGAAATGTGTAATGATGTTTCATGAGTAAGATTAGAAATACGGTCATCGGACACTTCTAAATCATCGGTCGTTGAGCGGAGTCGAAACGACATGTGGTGAGTCGAAACGACATACGGTGAGCCGAAACGACATATGGTGAGTCGAAACGACATACGGTGAGTCATACCGACATCTGATTCGTCTCAACAACTTCCAGCCTATCTACTTATGATGCTTCTCATGCAGGATCTTCTCCGAATACGCCAGCATGATCGATGATCCGAGAAATACCACATGAATGATCACCTGCCACATGACATGCTTGGGATCATTGTTTTGGATATTGATAAAGGTCTGGAGTAAATGTATCCCCGATACGCCAACCAGGGATCCGGCCAACTTTACCTTTAATGTACCTGCATCGACTTTTTGCAGCCACTCCGGTTTGTCTTCATGGGAGTCAATATCCATTCGGCTTACAAACGTTGAATACCCTCCAATGATGACCATGATCAGCAGGTTGGCCACCATGGTGATGTCCACCAGAGTCAGTACGCCCAACATCAATTCGGACTCTGTGATCTCATTGATGCTCACCAGGAGGTGAATCAATTCGAGGAGGAATTTGTAGGCATACAATATGCCTCCCAGGATAAGTCCTGCATACAACGGTGCCTGCAGCCATCGGCTGGCAAAAATCAGTTTTTCAAAATAGCGTTCTACTCTCATGGGTGTGAAATCAGTTTATGCGTTTGACCTACTTAAATGCAAAAGCCAAGGTAAAAGTTTTGATGCATTTGCTTTCTGCGGGCGATCCACTGGGATCAGGACATGCGCTTCCGGATGGCTTCTTTGATCTCGGCAAAGTCATTTCTCGTGAGCACATCCCCGGACATAGCATTGATGTCGTTGAGAAATGGAAGCAGCTCAGTGAGCGAAAACCGTATGGCCTGGATCATGCGAAATTTTTTCTGATCCGCTTCGAAGTCATTGACCAGCCCTTTCCATTCTTCCTCCCGCATCTTCCAAAAGGAAAAATAATCTTTCAGCACCGCCGGATCACTCAGATTGATAGGCTCCACGCGGATAGGAAAAATCTTTTTTAACAACTCCTCCTTCTCGAGGTTGGAATTGCGGTAGAGCTCATAGAGCTCAAACATGCAATTCTCTGAGCGAAGATATTTATCACTCAAAGCCACAATGACAAAACTGCCACGACCAATCTCCTTCATAAATTCAGAGATGAGGCTGTTGTATCCGAGGTTGACTTTGTCACGGACCAGCTCAAACTGCTTATCCGCCGTCAGGCTGTCATAGAGATCATCCACGATTTTCTCGCGGTCGCCTCCCCAGGCATAGGAGAAAAAGATTCGGCCCATGGTCTCGAACGACCGGATCATGGTTTCGAGGGCTTGCTGAAAATATTTCGTCTTCGAGGCAATTTCCTGATCCGAAAGTTGCTGCAAACGCGTGGTCTTCTGAAAGAGATTGAACTCATTGACTAATTTGATGATCTGCTCTCGCTCCCGAATTTCACCGGGTTGTGACACAAATTGATTGAGTTTGTTGAAAGCTTGTTCCAGGTTGCCATTGCTGGTCAGGGCACGGATCTCGCGCATGAAGTTTTTCTGTCCTTCGGCCAATCGTATACCAGCCTGCACATCCACAAGATTGTGGCCATAAGCATCGTAGATACGTTCCATGTGACGGGCCAGCATGATGTCTTTATAGCTGATGATGTGTATGCTGTCCCAGGTCGTGAGATAGACTTTAAGGGAGGTCCATGTGTTTTCCCAACGGGGATGATGAGGAAGGGTGTCGCAGATCTCGCCCACCTTGTGCATGTATTCCAGTACCTGCTGAAAATCGCGGAAGATAAATTCGCGATACAATTCCGCCCGCTCAATAAATGGATTTTCAGGTAGCGGTGAATGCATCACTTTCCATTCGGTCAGCTCTTGCCGAAGGATGAGGTCAAGCTTTTCCAGGCTCAATGGGTCAGGGGGAATGGGAAAGTTTTTAGGGTACCTGGTTTCGAGATCGGTGGATTCCATAAACTAGCAGCTTTTTAGGTGGAACGGAAGACTAAAATACTGAAAAGCACTTGACCCCGCTGTTCCTGTTTAACTCGGTTCCACACCTACGGAGCGGGGGTTGATTATCTATTTCTCTATGCTACCGATCAATAGCCCTACGGGGTAATGATGATTTTTCTCACCCTCCACCGAATTGATGATTCTTCTTCCAGACAAATAATCTGTGAAATCACAGAATTCGTGTTTCAAACACAAATCCCCTCGCGCAACGCCGCAACAAAACTAAAACCTCCTTTAGGACAAGACACTAACCACTCTCGACTCACAACTCTCGACTTTCGACTCACCACTCTCGACTCACAACTGACCACTGACTACTCTCTACTTCTTCTTCCGCAGCGGCACGACCTCCAACTTGACCCCCTTATAAGATGCTTTCTTAAAAGCACGGATGACTTGATCCTGATAGGCTTCATCTACATCAAAGACAGTGTGTGAAAACTGTATATCGATCTTACCGATCTGTGCATCCTGATCACCTACGTGCTGGTTGATCAGTGACAGCAGGATTTTTGGATTGAATTTATTGACCGTGCCGGCATTGATCACGAGGGAGGCAAATTTTACTTTAGGACGCTCAGCACCACGCTTGGCGGGTTCGGGTCGGTCACCAAATCGATCATCACGATCCCTGCCATAACTCCTTTCTCCCTGCTCCTTCCCTTTTGCTACAAATTTTTTATCCTCCCGGTCACCTCGTTGTGGCCGGTCTTCGCGATTGCCATATTCCTTTTTCTTCCATGGCTCTTTTTCCCCCTTAGACCATTTATCATCCCTGTCGGCCCTTCTGCCTTTCTGCCCTTCTGCCCTGAACTTATCTCCTCTACCGCGATCATCTCCTCGACTTTTGCTGTCGAGATTGATGTCCCTGGAATCCTTGTAGTAGGAAAGAAACTGATTAAACTCGATCGACATAAATCGTTTAATCAGCTCTTCGCGATCAAGCCAACTCAGCTTGCTGAAGATGACGGGCAGGTAATCCTTAATCTGGCTTTCGTCAACTTCGACATTTTCTACTTTGTCGACCAGGTGATACAGTTGCTTTTCGCAGATCTGTCTTCCGGTCGGCACCAGTTTCTTTTCAAATGGTTTACCGATGCGGCGTTCGAGATCGCGGAGTCGATTATGTTCCCTGGAATGGATGATGGTGATCGATACGCCCTTCCGGTGCGCGCGACCGGTACGACCACTGCGGTGGATGTACACATCCGGATCATCCGGAAGATTGTAGTTGATGACGTGGGTGAGGTCGTTGACATCCAGTCCGCGCGCGGCAACATCAGTGGCGATCAGCAACTGCAAGGTCTTGCTGCGGAAACGACTCATCGTATATTCTCTTTGCTGTTGGCTCAGGTCACCGTGTAAGGCATCGGAGTTGTATCCGTCAGCAGAAAGTTTTTCGGCGATCTCTTTGGTTTCGGCGCGCGTACGGCAGAAGACAATCGCGTAGATGTCAGGATGAACATCCAGAATCCGCTTGATAGCGACATACCGGTCTTTGGCTTGCACTTCATAATAATGATGCGTGACATTGTCGGCACCGGTCTGCACTTTTTCAGCCGCGATCTCAATAGGTGAGTTCATGTAGGTCTTGACGATCCGCATGATCTCTTGTGGAAGCGTGGCTGAAAAGAGCAGGGTTTGTTTTTCTTTAGGTGTCGTCGCCAGGATAGCATCCATATCGTCTTTAAAACCCATGGACAACATTTCATCGGCTTCATCGAGCACCAGCCATTGGAGTTGCTCGAGCTTCAATTTTTTACGGTTGACCAGGTCAAGTGCGCGGCCCGGGGTAGCCACGACAATCTGGGCTTTGTTTTTCAGGGCAAAAATTTGGGTATCCATGCTGGATCCGCCATAGACCGGCACCACCTTAACCATCGGTAAGTGTTGCGCAAAATTTTGAATCTCTTTGGTGATCTGCAGGCAGAGCTCGCGTGTGGGGCAGAGGATGAGAGCCTGCACATGATCGGATTTGAGGTCCAGGTTGTTGAGCACCGGAATGCCGAATGCGCCGGTTTTACCGGTTCCGGTTTGTGCTCTTCCGATAAGATCCTGTGTGGAGGAGATAATCTGGGGGATGGCTTTAGCCTGGATAGAGGTGGGTTGCTCAAATCCCATGTCGCTGAGCGCGCTTAGGACTTCTTTTTTGAGACCCATCTGTTGAAAGGTGGTCATAAAACTATATTAATTGATGGCCCGTCATTGTCCATCCCGGGCGCAAAGGTACTCATAATAAGTTAAGCATTAAGCGCTTAGGCAAAGGTTAACAGCGTTTCCTCCGGGCCTTCCAAGTGCCTATGGCTTTTTCTCTTGTTCCGGATGACCGGGATACAATTAAACATATATGTAAAGAATTAGTGGTTATGTGATTAGGATGAGTTATTGCCAATGCTGCCTGTGTTCATCAATCGGTTGAAGTTTGCGTCCAGTCACAATTCATTTTCACTAAAGAAATAGAGTTGCCCATTTTTTTGTCCCTTATTTTTCCTTTCCCTCATTTACCAAATCCGTTGGCTCGGTTTTTTAATCGGTAAAAGTGACATGTATACAATTTTGCCCCCGTAAAAAAGGGATAAACCAAATACTGTCATGAAAAACTTCGTCGCTCTCTTTCTTTTCTTTTCCTTGATCTCGATGCTTCAGGCCCAGGCTCCACAAGGGTTCCGATACCAGGCTGTTGCGCGTGATGCCACCGGTAACGTAATTACAGGTAATCTGGACATCCGCTTTGCGCTTAAGGAAGATGATTCCAATGGACCAACCCGGTATGAAGAAACACACCAGGCGACTACAAACCCTCAAGGTGTATTTGAACTCACCGTAGGCAATGGCTCCGCCATTTCAGGCAATATTGAAACTATAGACTGGGCCCATCATCAGTATTGGCTACAGGTAAAATTGAAAACTCCGGGAGCCAGTGATTTTACTCTCATGGGCGCTTCTCAATTACTTTCTGTTCCCTATGCGCTGCATGCCGCTACTGCAGGAAACAGTATGCAGGAAGGCCCGGGTATCATCATTGAAAATGGCATCATCAGCAATGCCGGTGACCTGAGCGATCAGAATGAATTACAAACCCTCGTGATCAATGGGAATCAACTCTCCATCTCTGAAGGCAACACGGTGACCCTACCTACAGGCACTACCTACAATGCGGGTAATGGCATCGCGATCAACAACAACACGATCACCGCTGTAGATCCCAGTCCAACGAACGAAATTCAAACCTTATCCCTCAATGGTCAGCAACTTTCCCTTTCCAATGGAGGAGGTAGTGTAGTGCTGCCTACCGGCGGAACAGAATGGTCCATGAATGGAACTACAACCTACAATGCCCCGGTCACCGGCAATGTGGCCATCGGTACCAACACCAGTCCTTCAGCCAAACTGACCGTCACCGGGAATGGTACTGACCTTGCGGGTCTGTTTTCCAATTCGAATGGGGCTACAGCCCTTAGTGTCTCATCGGCTACTACAGGTACCGGTATATCCGCCCTGTCCACCGGAGGACGTGCGGGGCAGTTTGTCTCCGCCACCGGGGCAGCCGGCTATTTTAGTTCGGGACTGGGCTATGCGCTGGTCACGGATGCAGGCAATGTAGGCATTGGCACCTTGACCCCGGCACGTAAACTCCATGTCAGCGGTTCGACCCTGATATCGGATCCTAACAATGGGGTAGCGCTCGAAATCGGAAGTGGTAAAGTAGGAATCGGCGTCACTTCACCAACGCATAAATTTGAGGTTCATGGATATTCTTATTTTGAAGGTAACAATAGTCCGGCGTTATATGCTACCAGCCAAAATTCCCCAACGGTAATTGGCGCATTAGCTATTGGAACCGGCACGGCGGCCCAATTTGAAGCCGTCAACGGCAAAGCGCTGGTGTTAAACAACTATTCAGGCGGGGGAGGTTCGACCGGGCTTAAGATTAATACCGACCTGACCTATTGGGATATTTTTCTGGATTCTGCCAAGGATTTGAACTTTGGCAATAATGGCACACTCCGGGCCTGGATCTCCGACACGGATGGATCGTATCACAATTTTTCTGACCGGAATCTTAAAAAGGACATCGAACCCTTTACGGGTGTACTCGCCGGTATCAGTAACCTGCAGGCCTATTCCTACCGGATGAATGATGCTCCGCAAGACGCACCGCTATCCTTTGGCTTTATGGCCCAGGACGTGGAAATTCAGTTTCCGGAAATGGTTGTAGAAAAAGAAGGCTATAAAACCTTATGCTATGATCAGTTTGCTGTCCTCGCCGTAGAAGCCGTAAAAGAACAACAACAGCAAATCTCTGCGCAGGCTGCGCAGATCGCATCCCAGGAACAACAAATAACCACACAATCCGGTGAAATCCGCGCGCTTCGCGATGAAGTCAATCAACTCCGTCAACTTGTCCTTGAAAGGGCTGAAAAGAATTAATTCATGAATTCACTATCCGATACCATCACCATGAAATCCATTCGTAGATCCATTCGCTTTTGCGGCTGCCTGTTGTCGATGATGTCCGGTCTGATTCAAACATTACCTGGCCAAACCATGGAAAGACAAGTGATATCGGCTTCCGGGGAAACGCTGGAGCAGGGTGGTTATACCTTTGATTTTTCCGTCGGAGAAATGATGACCGTGACATGGGTCAATGAAAAGAGTATATCCCAGGGATTTCATCAGGTTTGGGCGGTGATTACGGCCGTGGAGGGCTCCGTAACACCGCTTCAAGCCTATATCTATCCCAATCCTGTTCCTGATGTTTTGCATTTCGAATCACCGGAACCGGCGATACTGCAACTCTCAGATATAAACGGCAACCTCCTGCAGAGCCATCCGGTCAACGAAGGCAAACAGGATCTCAATGTGGAGGAACTTCCTTCAGGACTATACCTCCTGAGACTCACAGGGCAATGGAGTGGAAAAACGAAAGTATTTAAAATGGTAAAGGTCCAATAAACGGGATTCCTGCACTTTGCCTTTACCCTGAGAGGGTCACCTGTTTATCCATGGGCATCCAGCCAGGATTGCACGGCATCCTTGTATTTCTGAAGCAGGCCATCAAACTCCGGGTCCTTATCGGATGGCTGGGTTGGGGGCGTGTCAAGGGCTTCCTTCAACTTGAGCATGTTGGGCCGGAAGGCGTCACTGTGGTTTTGAAATTGGGCTTCCAACACACTACATATTAAATCAATATTAAGCGTTCTGAGGTCGCCGGAGTAGAGAAAAGATTTGGCCATGATATTAGGGATCTCTGTTGAAATGGATAACAATGAAGAATTGATCGGTTCGACAAAGCGATCCGGATGATCCACCTGGTTATGATCCATAAATATATAGGCCCGGTAAAAATCATAGTGCCCATACCCATCATTACGGCTTAGGGTTTTGATCAGGTAATCCTCATAATTCGGATCCTTCTTAATTTTTTCAGAAGCCATTTGACGAACCCACTCATCTTCGTCTCCCATGTAGGTAAGCAACGTTTCAATGGAAGTTTCGATTTCAATGGATTTCGTCAGGTTTTCCTTTTTCCAGTCTTCCTGGGATTGCTTAGGCACCTGAAGATTCATCGACACCACCACTTTCGGAATCATGAAGATGATCACACCCAATACACATGCGGCCACCAAAGGGATCTTGTAGAGTGCAGGTGAAAGTGAATCCCTCCATTGCGGATGGAGCAAGATGGCATAAGGGATCAACATCAGCAAAGGCAGCCACACACTTCCGAAATAAACCGGCAGGGACAGTGTTTTGACAATACCTGTGGTGCGGTCCAACCCATACTCTGTGCTCAGCATCGCGCAAAAGACCACGCCGGCGGTCATCCCCAGCCAAAGTATGCCAACCATCACATTTCGGGTAGAAGGAGTTGCGGACAACCAATTGAATCCTCCTTTCGAAGTCACGTTTATGGTCAGGAATAAACTGCTGATCACATAGATAGCAAGTACTCCAAACATCATTAAACCGGAACCCACCAGGTATTCGCCCTTGGGTGTAGTCTTCTGGAGATTAAATACAGCCAGTCCAAGGTAGGCCAGCGTGGTCAGAGTAAAGAGAAGATTTCCGAACATGATGGTGTGGTCTGGATATGATATAGCGAATATCCAAAATGAATCTTAAATCTGACCTTGATTCTTCAAAACATCAACTCTCCAAAAACCCATCACCAAGCTAATTACCACAAAGCCAATGCAGAGGTACACAAACACATCACCAATCAGAGCGTATAATGTAACCACGCGTTTTACAGGCAGGTGCGCGATCATGATTTTATCATTCTGATCAAAACTGCTCATCTGAGCTGCAAACTCACCGTACGGAGTGATCGCCGCGGAAAGACCATACCTTGTAGACCTGAGTATGGAGTGTCCTTGCTCTACAGCGCGGAAGGAGGCCATTCGGGTGTGGACAGGATCGATCCCTCTCCAATCAGATGAAGGATCCGCCACCAGGTCGGCATGTAATCGGCCATATCCCCTGGCGAGATAGGGAAAATCATAATCATAACAAATCACAGCCCCGGTCTTCACTCCAAAGACATCAAATACCTGAAGCGGTTCTGTCCCTTTAATGGCTGGTTCGCCAGGCACAGGCTGATGTTTGTGATAGGTGTACAGCAATTTGCCCTCGGGGTCAAAAAACAAATATTTGTTTTCATACCGGGCCGGAGCTTCAGACAATGGTATCACATAGGCAGCAACCAATGAGATGTGATTTCGATTGGCAAGTGAGGACAAACTGTCAGACCATGCAGCTTCCTCTGTAGGCAGGATATACGTTGATGCCTCATTCCATACCACCATCTTCGCGCCACTTTGTGCGGCAAGGTGGGTTCGTTCAAAAAGTCCTTGCTTCACCAGATCATTCTTTTCTTTGGGAGGCAACGGAAATCCAGCGACATCCGAATCTGTGCCTACTGCCGCCACTTTGATCATCTCGTGGCCATACACTTTACTCATCTCATATCTACAGGCTCCAAATATGGAAAGCACGATCAACACTGCAGCTGGCAGGTGAAGAGACATCCAGGTGGTCTTTTGCTTGAGGATCAAACCCGCAATAGCTACATTCACCCAATACACCAGGAAGCTCAATCCAGCCACACCAAACAAGGAAAGCGACTGCATGATGCTCAGCGTTTTGGACTGTGTATACGCCGCCACACCCCAGGTGGCCAATGGCGTAAACGTATACTGTATCCACTCCATGATCACCATCATAGCCGGAAAAAGGAGGACAGACCAGGCGTGTTTTTTAAACGCATCCCAAAGCAAATATCCGGGCAGGTGAAAGAGGCTGATCGGAATGGCATATAGAAATACCATCGCAAACGGCATCGGTGGCGTAACGATTTTGATCAGGCAAATGGACCAGGCCACCACGAGTCCAATAAAAAATATCACTCTCGAGCCAATCCCTTTTGTCTGATGCAGATACAACAGAAATGGAACACAGGTAATCCATCCCGCGAGATCTATGGTGACATTGGTATGTGCAACTGTGATCGTCAGGATTCCAATAGCAAGGTAATAGACAGGCTTCATGGATTGGAACATCGGAGTGGTGATGTGATTTGGTTTGGGCTATAAAAGCAATGTAAAATTGCTTCCTGCAAAATACAAAAGCATTTTGAATGTCGAAAGGGATATAGCAGGGTATATCCCTATGGATCAATTGGCCAGCAGAAGGAGTTTGGTCCAATAGGATGTCTGATTTCAGATACAAGGATATAGGTAGGCATGTAGCATGCTACATGCCTACGTACATCCTGATCGTTGGATTTTGTTTGGCCCAAATGCAAAGGGAGCAGACGATGCTGCTCCCTTGACCTCGATTCTATGAATTTGCTTTGATTGATCCTCATCGCAAGACTGTCACCATATCTGCCGGCTTCGAATCAAATCCTTTCCTGAGCAATCGGATCGCCAGGCTCATCTCATAGACAAATACCGGTATCGTCAGCAGCCCACTCCAAAGCGAAACCTGAGAAAACAAACCGAACATAATCAGGATGCCGGCTAGCAAGATGAACGGCCCTCCAATCATTCCCATCACGGCTATCCAACGTGGCACTAACCTGAAGGTATACAACATATACCCAATCATAAAGGTGCTGGGGCCAAGCGCAATATTGGGACCGAAGGTAAAGGTCAGATGGTGGAGCGCCAGCAAAGTCTTGATGATCAACTGATAGGATGCAGAATCAGGCAACATGTCTTGTGGTGGTGTGTGACTGAGGTTGACAATCGTCAACAGTGCGAGTACGCCAAGGATGATCATCGTTCCTTCGAGCACCCGGAAGGCGACACTGGCCAGCGCGAGGGAAATATTGGTTTTTCTAAGGACAGGAAATAAAGCGACGGGTGTGCCGAAGACCGCAAATGCTGTGATGATTTCAAAAAAAGCGCCCCACAGGATTTGACGTTCTCCGACTGAGCCTTGTAGAATGTATTCCGGATGTTGCAGGATCGGACCATACAGGAGGCGGCCGGTGATGGCAGCGATAGCGGCAATGAGATACAGGATACCGGCGGCGATGGCACTGTTATTATTAGAATTCATGATTTCGTGGTTGTGATATGAATAAAATATAAATGGAGAGGGTGACCGGCTGTGATTAGTTTTTTGCAAAGCGCAGGCTCACCAGTACAGAGCGATTATAGACTTCTGCATCACGTGACATGTTGGTCAGGCCGTGGCAGTAACGGATGTCGAGATATGCGGTCTTGCGTTTGCCGTTGAATGTAAATCCGCCGCCTACCTGGAATCCGGCTTCAAATCGCTTATAGCCACCCGGCTCGTCCTGAAAAGAAAGATCAGTACTCTCATCATCGATCTTTTGGGTGCCATGTACATTGTAGGAGACCGATGGTCCGGCATTGAGATGGAGTTTTCCTAGGTGCAGACGCGCCATGACCGGAAGTTCGAATGAATACATGCGTAGCACGGACTCTTTATCGGTGAGCGGATTGTCTTCCTTGAGCTTGCCACCCTTCATGATAAAGTAGAGTTCGGAAACTAACGAGAGCCGCTTGCTCACTCCAGCCTGGTACGTAGCGCCTATCGTGATACCCGCTGCTGGTTTCTTAAAATCTGTGAGTGAGCTGTTGGCATCGCCATAGTGTAGGTTGGTTCCCACGGCGTTGACAAAAAAATGCACATAAGACTCCTGTACCCCATTGGCGTTAAGGAGAAGGCGTGTAGGTGTTTCCTGGGGTTGGGCGAAGGAAAAAAGGCTGACAAAAAGGATGCCTGCGGTAAAAAGGACTTGAAATAAAGTTTTCATGATTTGTTTGTTTGAGTTGTTTTGTCTGATTGACAACTCAAAAGTACCGGCACAGGTACGGGGGCTAAAATGGACTATGCAAAGCAGCGATTGCTGTCTGCAAAAGGGGGATATCGTTCTGCGAAATGATCTTTCGGCCCCTGTCAGTCGCCGAAGTGCTTTTCCGCACGAAGGAGACTGTCCCCTAAAGGGTGAATACAAGCTTTGCACAAGTACTGTAGCTTTCAATCCGATAGTTTGGATCGCAGATAACGCAGATATATTTATAAATAGATTTGCGCAAATTAGTTTGAGCATGTAGCAGGAGCAAAATCCTGCCGAGCCAACATGGTCTGAATCACGGATTTTTCGGTCCCTGTCCTACTTCGGCTCCGCTCAGCACAGCGCCTAAAGGGCGAATACATGATTTGCATAAGCACTGAAGTTTTCCATCCGATAGTTTGGATCGCAGATTTCGCAGAGTTATTTTAAATGGATTTTCACAGAATAATTTCGAAGATGTTAAGGATTAAGAATCTAATCTGTGCTCATCTTTTTGAAATAAATTCTGCGTAATCTGCGATCCTCAAAATTTGTCAAGGAAATTAAGAAGGGCTATTGTTTATTGATCAGCGCAAAAAACGCATCCCGATAACTGTCCGATACCGGAATCAGCAGTTCGCCGATCTTGATGCGTCCGCGTTCGACGGATTCGATCTTGGCCAGGGACACCATATAGGATTTATGGACCCTGCATACGATACTCGTCGGAATCATCTTTTCGAGCTCGCTGAAATTCTGCAGAGTCATGATTTTTTTGTGGGTCGTATGGATCCTGCGGTAATCGCGCATCCCCTCGATATAGACGATATCCTGGAGTGTGATTTTCTCCAGACGGTTTTCGGTCTTGATAAAAATAAACTCCGGAAGGGCATCGGCGCCCCGGTGTAAGATATTGTCTTGTGCTTTGTTGACGGCTTGCAGGAAGCGGTTAAACGTAAAAGGCTTGAGCAGGTAGTCCGTGATCTGCAGTTCATACCCTTTGAGGGCATATTCCTGGTAAGCGGTGGTGAGGATGACCTGGCTCGTGATCTTTGAACTTTCGAGGAGTTCGATCCCTGTGAGTTCGTCCATATTGATATCCAGGAAGAGGACGTCGACTTTATTGTTGTTGAGATACGTGAGACCGCTCAGGGCATTGTCGAAGGTAGCGGCCAGGTGCAGGAAGGGAACTTTGCTCACAAAGTCACGCGTCTTGTCCAGGGCAAGGGGTTCGTCTTCAATGATGATGCAGCTGAGCTTATCCATTCGGGATGGTTAAGTTAACACAATACCGGTCATCCGTCTTGCGCACTTCCAGTTGATGCGTCCCCGGATAGAGTAGGTTGAGGCGTTTGCGGATGAGTTCATTACCCAGACCGCCTACTTCGTGTTGCACTTTCCCGTTCGGATCAAGACGATTTTCGCACAACAGTTGGACGGTATTTGAGTGAATGTTGATGCGGACCACAATGGCATGTTCCAGCTTTTTGTTGGTCGTGTGTTTGAACGCATTTTCGATGAAGGGGATGAAGACCATGGGGGCGATCATTGAGTTGCCTGGCTTGCCGTTTACTTCGAGATGAACATAATCTTCATTGGAGGTTCGTATCCGTTGCAGGTCGATATATTTTTCGATGTATTCGATTTCACGCGCCAGGGAGATACGGTCGCCTTTCGTTTCATAGAGAATAAACCGCATGATGTCCGAAAGCCTATTCAGGTATTCTGAAGCCAGGTTGCTGTCTTTGAGGATCAGGGCATCGATGTTGTTGATCGTATTGAACAGCAGATGCGGGTCGAGTTGAGCTTTGATCAAGGCCATTTCCATGGCGTGGGTTTTTTCGGTCAGGGCTTCTTTGACTTTGATTTCGTTGATCCAGGTGACGAATCCCTTGATCACTAAGGCCACGACGCCGCACAGCACCCCGATAAAAGTCATGACCACCAGGGTCCGTGGCGCGGTGGATCTGCCGTGTATGCCTCCTTCGTCCATATCCGCGAGCCGGCCAGTCTCAATAAAGTATCGGTGCAGGATATATGCCAGTACAGATGTTACAAAGGAGATCAGGAGCCCAAATACTATGCCCTTGACGATCTTCTTTTGCTGTAGGTATCTCGGAAAGATGAAGAGGTAATACAGGAAATAGGAGATCACCGAAGGTATAAAGGCAAACAGAAGGATACTGTAGAATGCGGTTGTGACTCTGTTGGCCTGATCCTGTAGGTCCGTGGCGCTTCTGGCGTATACACCCAGCACAATAAAGACCAGTAGGGCATAGCATGCCCAGAAGCCAAGGTGGATAAAAAAGACAAGCGACCTCTTCATACGCGTTCCATCCGTAATTGGATCAAAGGTCTCAATTTGGTCGAATTGAGGGGTGGGGTGATCTGCGAAGGGGGGAAATATGTCTGCGAAATCAATTCGCCGCATTTTTGCGGCGGTTAAATGGATTATTCGCCGCACCGCAGGCCTGGGCTTCTGAGTTCCTATTAAGCCTGCTCTACTATAAAACCTGGATCGCATACTTCGACTCCGCTCAGCACAGGAATTTCGCAGAATTAATTTAAATGGATTCTCGCTGAATCAACTCGCAAGTGTTATTCATGCAGGACAGGCGATTTAGCATTGAAAGGTTGCATGCTGACCACCGGAAGGATCGTAAGATGCTTAAGCACCTAAAAGGCATAATTCAAAGAAATGTTATTAACCGGATTGATTGCCCATTGAAGCTCCGTATGGTTGACTGGAATAATGGTCTTGGCCTGTATATTTGATGGCTCGCTTCTAACTAAGTTTCCGGTCTCGGTGTACCATATAAACTCTGCATTGGCTTCCCAGGACAGGTACCAGGAAGGGAGTATTTCAAAATATAATCCTACTGCCGGAGCGTAGCCTATTCCATAAATGTCAAAATTTTGTTCGACGTATACATCCAGGTATCCTCCCTTAAATTGAGAATTAAGTTTCGAAATCGCGTAGACCATATCAACAGACAGATATGGCTTAAACTTCTTTCCGGCAAAAGTGAACTGATAGCCAAGACCTGATTTAACCTCATGATATCTGCCCTCTGACATAAAATCACCATGGCTGGCAGACCATGAATTCAAATACTCACCGCTTACCCGTATAGCATGTTGTCCTAGTATTCTCTTATACCGAATGCCATTGATAAATGAAACATAATGATCAACATTATAATCTGCCCAATAACCCGATTGTACACTCAACAATGAAATTCCAATCTCATTCTTCATTGGAAAAATCTGATTTTCTTCCTGAGCGAAAGAAAAGAATGGGGTCGCCAGAATGATAATAACTAAAGTAAGATGTTGGGGAAAGACCATTATGGAACTAACGAAATACAGTGTCATAAAGTATTTCAGAACACGTGCTTTTGTATAATCTGGAAATTGCAATCTTGAGAATCATTGCAAACAAGAGTCCCATCTTGGTTCAACATAAAACATTCCATCAAAACGCTTGCATATCTTCTATTCGCCCTTTAGGCGCTGTGCTGAGTGGAGAGGATGTTGGAAAGCGGCAACCAGATAAATGAGATTTTTTAAGCGGGTCCC
>JBGAWQ010000058.1:0-15807 GCA_044227555.1 Saprospiraceae bacterium
CGGTCCATCCCTCAGCTATGACTGCAGCAGATATTGAAAAGGCGGTTGGTCGTTCCTGGGAATCGTTCCCCGGCCCCGGCCCAAAACTCGTCAACACCGTAGTCGGCGTACACAACGGATCGTTTATTCATGTCCTGAAACAATACGAAACCAGGCTGGATGAAAACGATACGCGGTTAAGCGCGATAGAAAAACAATTGGGTTTATTACTTCCTGTGGCCAGTGGAAACTAAGATGAAGAAGTTGATTATCGGTTGCTCCATTTTGCTGGCTTCAATGCAGGTGCATGCGCAGCTGGACAGTGTTTATCCGGCGTCCGCGCTTTCAGAGAAGGATAAGGAAATCCTCACCTGGGTCGGCACGATGTATGAGCAAGGCGTAAGGGTCGAAAAGGATTCGGTCATACTTTCCACAGAGGTGCAACAAATCCTGGCTGATGATGCCTTGCGTGCTTCTCTCTATCCGAAAGAATATACCTGGGAGCAGGCTATGGTCCTGATGCAGCACATGGAATTGAAAAAAGCTTTTTGGTTTCTGATCAATCTCTATCCGCAAAACAAAGAACTCGTCATGCGAACGGTCCTAGGCTATGACGAGCTCTTTGAAATGGACCACGCGCTGATCGCCACCTTTTATACCTACGCCATGCTCGATCCTGAAGTCTGTGAATTTGTGGACAGTAAGCCAGTAGTGAAAAGACCTGATGTTGTTGAAACCAAGTTGGCATCCACGAGGGAAATGGTAGGGTATGTGCTCTCTTACAGGGCTGAGGCGACTAAAAACTAGACCTGTTCTGATGCGGTGATATTACGCTTCACATCCGTGAACTGGCGTATTTTTACGCTATGAGACTGGCGCTTGTCTTTGCGGTAATTATTCATGCCCTCATCCATTCCATGGGTTTTGTCAAGGCTTTTGACCTGGTTCCCATAAAGCAATTTACCCTCGCTATATCCAGGCCATCGGGCATGCTTTGGCTTTTGGCCATGATTATGTTACTTAGTGTAGCCGCGGGCATGCTGCTCAAAAGAGAATGGTGGTGGATGGTGGCCCTGCCGGCCATCGTCCTGTCTCAAGGACTCATCCTCCAACAATGGCAGGATGCCAAATACGGAACGGCCCTTAATGTGATCCTGCTTCTCGCCACCCTGGTGGACATGGCAGGATGGAGGTTCTACAGATCTTTTACACACGATGCTGTTGAGATCACAAGTGTGCAGGTACAGGGCACAACCCAACGAATTACCAAAGATGATATAGCCCATCTCCCGGTTCCCGTCCAGCGATACCTGGAGTATACCGGGGTGCTCAACACCCCCAGGCTGCATCATGTCCGGATCCTCTTTGACGGTGAGATGCGCGGGATGGGACAGGATTGGTTTCCTTTCGAGTCCGAGCAATACAATTCCTTTGATATCCCCAGCCGGTTGTTTTTTATGAAAGCACGGATGAAAGGCATGACTGTTCCCGGCTATCATTCATTCAGGGATGGAGATGCGGAGATGACCATCCGTCTTTTTTCCGTATACCCGATCGTACATCACGAAGGCCGCGAGATGGATATTGCGGAGACCGTGACGGTGCTCAATGATATGTGTATTCTTGCTCCTGCCTCACTGATCTATGCCCCTATCCAATGGGAGACTATCGACAGTCAAACGGTTCGGGCCACCTTCACACACAAGGGCGTGACGATTTCCGCAAGTATTCTTTTTAGTCCGGAAGGGCAACTGATCAATTTCATCAGCGATGACCGATACGACCTTTCGGGAAAGCAACCGATACGTTATCGCTGGTCCACACCGATGAGCAATTACAAGACTTTTCATGGTATCCGCGTTCCGGCCTATGGCGAGGCTGTCTGGCATTACCCGGAGGGAGAGTTTGTGTATGGAAAATTTTATCTCCGGGATATTCAATTTAATGGGGTGATTGGTGATGGGTGATGAGTGATGAGGATTAACTTGAATGCATATTCAGGTATATCTTGGATTATGAAGAATAGTACTTCAAACCTCCTTGTTAAACCTATCACGAATACGACAGTCAAATAAAAATGCGAATCTTCATCCTGCTTTCAATTGTTATATGTCTTCGGGGCATGGGTATGGCCCAGACCTTATATTATCCACCCCTCACGGGCACGGCCTGGGAGACTATACCTCCTGCTCAACTGGGTTGGTGCGATGACCGTATCGACAGCCTCTACGACCTTTTGGAGGACAATAACACCAAGGCGTTTATCATTCTCAAGGATGGTAAGATCGTGTTGGAAAAATATTTCGGCACTTTCCAGCGGGACAGCATCTGGTACTGGGCTTCTGCCGGAAAGAGCCTGACGTCTTGCCTGGTTGGCATAGCCAATCAGGAGGGATTACTGAATCTTACGGATCCCACCAGTCAATACCTTGGCGAAGGATGGACAGCCTGCACGCCTGAGCAGGAAGCTGCGATCACCATCGGGAACCAGATTACGATGACCACCGGTTTTGACGATGGTGTGGAAGAAAGCCATTGCACTCTGGATACTTGCCTGGTCTACAAAGCGGATCCCGGTACACGATGGGCATATCACAATGCTCCTTACACTTTGCTCGACGGAGTGATTGAAGCCGCTACCGGCCTGACGATCAATGCCTACTTCAATCAGAAGGTTCGCAGTCAGACCGGGATTACCGGTCTCTTTATCCCGATTGATTACAACAACGTCTTCTTTAGCACACCGCGGAGCATGGCTCGTTTCGGTTTGTGGATGTTGGGTCGCGGTGTTTGGAACGGCAATGCAGTACTTACCGATACCGCGTACTACCGGCAGATGACGACCACCTCGCAAGCGCTCAACAAATCTTATGGATATCTCTGGTGGCTCAATGGGAAGGAATCCTATATGTTGCCGACCCTTCAGTTTGTCTTTCCCGGCACCCTGATGCCGCATGCTCCCGATGATATGTTTTCAGCATTGGGCAAGAATGGACAATATATCAATGTCGTCCCCAGCCTCAACATGGTCGTCATCCGCATGGGCAATGCCCCCGATGGTAATGAAGTTCCGGTAACCTTGAATGACGAGATCTGGGCGTATATCCAGCAACTGGATTGCGGTACAACCGCGTTACAGGATCAACAAAGCCAGAATCTTCAGATCAATATATTCCCAAATCCAACTTCAGGTGAATTTCAGGTCAGTCTTCCAGGCGTTGATTTTGATATACATATCCACGATCTCCAGGGGCGAAAAGTCTATACTCGAACTGACTGTTCTGATCAGGCGATCGTTCCGAAACTGCCGGCAGATGGAATTTACTTGCTTTCAGTGGTTTGTAGTGATGGCCTTTATACGTACAAAGTGGTGAATGGTGAGTAGTGAGTAGTGAGTAGTGAGTAGTGAGTGGTGAGTAGTGAATATTGAGTTAGCGGGAATCATCAACATAAAAACTTAAATCGTTAAGCTTATTTACTTAAGCTTGTGTGTTTGCAAGTTTTAACTTGCATAATTCATGAGCGGCGCAGCCCCCAGCCCCTGGGTTGTCCTAACTCTCATCCTCTCGCACGCAAACCCCGGGGAGGGCTATACGCATCCATTTACCAATGAGAAATCTCAAATAAAATCATCTCGGGGAGTAAGGACTTGTGGCTTGAAATTGTCTGAACGCCCGAATGGCCTCTTTTTGGCCATAAAGCCAAAAAGAGGTGAGCGTGAAATACGACGTGGCGTAAGCCAAACGGCATGCTAAACAAAGGAAAGGAAGCCAAGGTGAGTTTTTCAGGCCACGAGGTTTTTGTTACTTTTTTCCGGAAAAAAAGTAAAGAGCCCCTCGTGCAACGAGATCAAATCTCACACACCCCACCCGCACAAGCAATCGCACTGGTGCTGGTCACATCCTGATAATCCGGTGCTTTGAGCAGCGTCACAAAATCCACGAGACGGAAATCTCTCTTGATCTTGACCCATTTGTGCCAAAGGTGTACATCCTTCATGCAGTAGATAGTCTTGCTCAGGTCGCCGTGGAAGTAGTTCTGACTGAACTGTTTTACGCGGCGAAGCCAGTCTTTGCGGAGTAATACATCCTCACGCGTGCCGGTCACGTGGAGCTTTGGATCCTGGACTAATTTCACAGCGGTCCACAGGTCATTGTTGAAATAGTGGAGACCATCGACAATCAAACCGGACATGAAGATGGAGGCATCACCATATTTGTGAACGATCTCTTCGGTATTGAGGACGGACGTAAACGGGGCCTGGGCATAGTCTTTGTCACCAAAAGGAGAGATAAAGGAGACCGCGGTAAAGTTGTCCATGTGGTGATAGATGTAATCCACCACTTCTTCTTTGTCATCAATGATGACGGTATTGCTGACGTTGTGATTGGTGAGTTTGTTGTAGCAGAGTTCCTCATTCTTTCCGTTTTTCACCCATGCGTTTTGCACCAGTTCGATGAGCTTGAGGTGTTTGACGCCGTGCATTTCATCTTTGATGATGACGTTGTCATGATTCTCACACGGCACATATACGACCCAGTCGGATTGGGTATTGGACCAGAGGGACTCTTCGAGCATTTCAGGATAATGTTCCTGCAGGTATTTAGCGGTCTCGCTCTCTTTATTGAGCTGCATGATGCGGAAGTACCGTTTGCTGTGTTCCGGGTGGATGCCGGAGGCCGTCTTCAGGATGACAGAGGCGTTGCCGGAAGGTTTGACGGTAGTGGTGCGGGCAGCCGGGCGGATACCGATGAAGCGGGCGATTTCACGATTGGTTTGTTTGACGATCTCCGCGCCCTTCTTGAGGATAGCCTCATCGAAGAGTTCGGGACGGGTCATCCAACCGGTGATAGAGATGCCAATTAATGCTTCGCCGGCTACAATCTCCTCAGTCTGCTTGCCGAGATAGGGGAAGTCTGTATAGCCTGCCTGCAATGTGCCGAGGATGGCGGATTTACGGCAGAGTTCATAAAATTTCTCCTCGCTGAATTTGCCTTGCTTATTGACACAGGAAGATGCATTGAGTTCGTTGAGGTTGCAGAACTGAAAGACAGCTTCTTGTTTGTTTTTAATTTGGGAGTAGAAGTTGAATCCAATCTCAAAGCACGGATTAAACATCTCGTCTTCGTGAGACATAAACACAAAGCCCAGGTCGTTGTCGCCTTCGTTGAGCGAAACCAATTCGTGGAATTCTTCGTAGCTAAAGGTGTGACGAAGCAGCCCTACGGAGTTGTTGCTTCGGGCTCTCCATGGATGGGTCTGGCGCCAATGGCCGGTCTTGGCCATGATGAGTTCGGTATCGTCAGCATCCATCAGGATATTCATCGCACTGCGACGTACACCACCGGAAAGAACTGCGTCGGAGATATGCATGAATACATCGTACGCGATGATAGATTTGAAAGGAGCACTTTCGTGGCCATCAATATATTGATCCAGGAGAGACTCGATGCGCTCGATGGATTGTTTCAGGCCATCAGGACCAGGGGCTTTGAAGCCACCGGAGATCGGCGATCCTTTTGGACGGATTTCGGAGTAGTCAAACTTAATCTGGTTTCTGAAGTATTCGTTGTAGAGCGACGGGTGGTGGCAGTATGAACTGATCAGTACCTTGATCGCTTCGGACCAACCTTCGATAGAGTCGGGGACCGTATAGGATTTGACCTTCGTACTGCGCTTGTAGAGTGGGGGCAGTTGGCTGACAAACTTCTTTTTCATCGATACACCCAGTCCGGTGCCGGAGAGCAGCACAAAAAATCCTTTGCTGAATACATCCGGGGAATAGGCATAGGTCGTACAGCAATTGTAGATCTTACAGTTGTTGCGAATGATCTGCTCTTCCCTGAATTGGAGATTGCGCTGCGAGGCGAGATATTCTTTGTTGTAATACGATTCAGCAATCTCTTCGAGCAGGGGATCGATGACATTGCCATATTTCATGCGGTGCGTGTTGAGCACTTTGTCGCAGGCTTCTTCCCAGGTTTCATAGCGGCCCAATGCGGAATCCCATTTGAGGTAGTCGCTGTAGAGTTTGAGTTGGGACAGGAATTCTTTTCCCTTATCCATGAGGGGAGCTGAAGGTGACATAATTCAATGAAATTTTAAACCGATTCTCAGGTGTCAGCAAATGTACATATTAGAAATATTCATAATCATTTTGATATGTTAAAATTCTTCCATATGAAGGTCGCGGCGGCGAACTTCCGGATGTGGGAATCTGCGTAATGGTTTTGTAAAGAACTCTTTTTCAATTGCCTACAACCATCCTGTGAAGGGGGCAGGTACGTGGATAAAAAGTGGATAATTTTTTTGCAAATTTTTATCGCGGAGAGCGTTTTCGGGCCGGTGGGCTCAGATCAGGAATAATTCGAGCCAAAACTAATATTAAAAATAATAATATGTGTAAATTATAGTAAAACAAAATAATAAATATATTTAAGGACAGTAATGTCTTAAAAATGAGCGAATTACGTTTTTCAATGGGATGCTTTTCTGTTAACATTACCTTGGGACGATTAACGTCATGTCGGCATTACTTTTGAGGACCCTTCAGACGTTTAACCCGCCAATATTTTCGCTGATGAATTTTGCCTTCCTGTTGATGATTTGTTCACGCTTCTGGACCCTTAATCAAGGCCACCCGGCCATCCATGTATTGCCCGCGCATCCACCACAGGAGATCATTACCAATTCAGCAGACCTCCAACCGGATCCCAGGATATATTTCAAAGCCAAGGGCACCTTTCCTACGTGGAGTCTTTCCATCTCAGAATTGCAGATATCCTTCCAATCAGATGACATCAGGCATCCATTTTTTAACGCTCCTTATGCTGAACCCGTCAAGGTAGCCGATGCCAATATCCGGAAGTATACTGTACATACGGAAACCGGGACTATGGAAATAGAACTGGCTCAAATGCTTTGCATGAATGAGGGATCCAAAGAACGGTTTCCTTATTCGGTGACCGTCAGGCTGAAGACCGGAGTCGACACCGATTACACATCCTTCACTGGTTGCGGGCAATATGTCACTGATGACAAACTTCAGCAATACACGTGGGTGTTGGAAAAGATCAAGGATGAGGTCATCAGCCCGGGTAACTTTAGGGATACGCTCCCATGGATCGAAATCAAAGCCAACGGTAATTCGTTTAAGGGCTATGGAGGTTGCAATACCTTTACAGGCAGGTTGTATGCCGAACACACCTTGCTTCGATTTACGGACCTCGTTATCACTAAGGAAGCTATTCCTGCGGGCAACCGCGAGGCGGATGTTATCTCCGGATTGCGCTTTACCACACAATACCGGTTTGAGGATGATCATCTGATCCTCGGAAATCCCTCCGGGACCACACTGGTCTTTCGCAGAAAGGCGGAGTAATCCCTCCAGCCTGGCTGGACAGGCTCAATTCCAATGGCCCCGATATCGGCAAACCGGGGTATTCCTGCCCTGCGTATCTTTAACACCTTACCGTATTCATTAATCAGGCGTTGATATGAAAAACAACTGGAGCGATTGGTTATCCCAAATCTGGCCATGGACCCTGGACCATGGGCCCCGTATCGTGATTATCCTGGGTGGCGCCTATCTCGTTCACTTCCTCGCTAAAAGGTTTATCGAGAAATTGGTCCGCGTCACCGTGACAGTGGATACCCATTTGACCGAGGCCGCAGAAAAGAAAAGGGAAGAAACACTGATTACCATATTCATCTGGAGTGAAAGGGTGGTCCTGGTACTGATGGTCATCATGTTGTTGCTCCATGAAATCAATATTCCGATCGGACCCATGCTGGCCGGTGCCGGTATCCTTGGCCTCGCGGTGGGTTTCGGTGGTCAATACCTCATCCGCGATTTCTTTACGGGCTTTTTTATGATCCTCGAAAACCAATACCGGATTGGCGATTACGTAGGCCTCGACCAGACCAATGGCATTGTTGAAAATATCAGCCTGCGCATGACCACCTTGCGCGATACGGATGGCACCGTGCATCATGTTCCCCATGGTGATATCAAGCGTGTGGCCAACTTCTCCAAAGACTTTGCCCGCATCAACCTCAATATCCGGATCGGTTACCATACGAATCTTGAAAAGGTCATTGAAGTCGTCAACCGCACTGGACGAGAACTTGCCGCGGATCCTGCCTGGGCAGAAACGATCATCAAAGTGCCGGCCTTCCTGCGTGTGGATGATTTTCACGAATCTGGTATCGTGATAAAAATCCTCGGAGAGACCTTGCCATTGCGCCAATGGGATGTCACCGGTGAATTGCGTAAGCGCCTGAAGGTCGCCTTCGATCGTGAGGGCATTGAGATCCCACTGCCGCAGAGGGTGGTGCATCAGTATTCACATGGCGGGGATTGACAGGTCACCGCCTTTATTCTATAGCAAATGTTAGCACGAAGGAAATTATCAGGCCGGGTTTTCGGTGATATTCGCCTGTATATAGGTTTATTTTTCCTCGTGCGGTTATTTGGAATTACCCATCCGCCGCTTGAAACAGGGCATAACTGGCGGCAAGCCCTGACCGCGATGATTGCCCGGAATTTTGTGGAGCAAAAAGCCAGTCTTTTCTATCCCCAGATTGATTATGCCGGTTCAGGTCCGGGATTCATTGGGTCTGAATTCCCTTTCTTCAATTACCTGATCTATTTATTTTCTGAGGCCGCCGGATATACCCATTGGTATGGTCGCCTGATCAATCTGATGGTTTCAAGCCTGGGTATTTATTTTTTCTGCAAGTTGATTTCAAGGCTGACTACCCGGAGCATCGCCTTTAATGCCGGTATAATCCTGTTATCCTCGATTTGGTTTGCGTTCTCCAGGAAGATCATGCCGGATACCTTTAGCTTGTCCCTGGTGATCATCGGGTTTTATTACGGATATGAATACTTGATTTCTGGCAGGAAATACCAGTTGGTCGTCTATTTTGTATTCACTACGCTGGGGATCTTGTGTAAGATTCCAGCACTCTACCTCCTGGCCATACTTGGGATGCTCCCGTGGATCAAGGAGATTCCGACATCGCGTAAGGCAGCAGTTATAGTTTTGTCTGGTGCATCTTTTTCGCTGGTCAGCTTATGGTATTTTGTTTGGGTGCCCCATCTCGTGGAAACGTATGGGAATCAACTCTATTTTCCAAGGGGGTTGGCAGAGGGGCTTTCAGAGATCCTCTTCATGCCAGGTGCCTTTTTCAGGAATTTCTACTTTAATGCATTTCACTCGTATGTTGCTTTTATCGCATTTGGTGCAGGCATGTATTTGCTGTTTAGGCAAGACCTTCGAAAGTTAGGCGTTGGCCTACTTCTCCTGACGATATCCTTTTTGCTTTTTGTACTGAAGACTGGAATTGTCTTTCCGCTGCATAACTACTATATCATTCCTTTTGTGCCCGTGATGGCCCTGGTGGCCGCCATAGCCCTGGATAGAATTCCCGCTCCCTGGAGGTACCTCGTTTTGGTGGTCATCGCGGGAGAGGGTATCGCCAATCAACAACATGATTTTTTTATCAAGGATAAGGAGGGCTACAAGATGGCTGTGCAACATCTGACGGAAACACATACCGACAAGCATGATCTGATCGTCATTAATGGAGGACCATCCCCGCAGGAAATATACCTGGCCCATCGGAAGGGATGGTCTGTAGGTAATGAAAAAATCACTCCGGAAGCCTTGCGGACATATGCGGGTGCAGGAGCCCGGTACCTGGTCATTGATCAACGATCCTTTCCGGATTCGATATCCTTCCTTCCACTGGTAGCACGTGAAGGCGACTTTAGTTTGTATTCACTTACACCTTAGCGGTGGCCCGACGTTTATATTTTATTCGCCTGTAAGCCTGGGGTATTTCGTCAGTGCGGAAATGGCATGCGGGCCCGGAACTATATCGCTGGTCGAATCGCGCTTTACCTGAACAAATATTGATCTATCTTAACCCAAACAAACGCTCAATACGTCCAACCAATGAAACTGAATTACCTTTTTATACTTGCTTTCAGTCTTTTGCTGGCCTGCAAGGCAAAAGTTGAAGAAGAGCCCGGGACCAAAATGGAAAGCATTGCCCAGCAATACATCCGCCTCGCCCTTGTCATCGGCCAGTATGACGAAGCCTTTGTGGATGCCTATTACGGACCGGATTCCCTGAAGCCCACCACGCCTAAGGCGGCCGTTTTTCCTAAAGACAGTTTACTGACAGCCGTGCGTGCGCTGAAAGCTGAAGTGGATGCCATGGTCCAGTCCGACACCGCCAATCACCGTGCCGCCTGGATGTCCGACCAACTGACCGCTTTTGACCGTCGTGTCAGAATCTTCGGTGGAGAGTATGGAACATTTGATGAAGAATCCAAAGATCTTTTTGGCGCCGCGGCACCAAGCTATGACGAAAACTATTACAAGCAACTGGTGAGCCGCCTGGACAGCCTCCTTCCCGGCAAAGGCACCGTCCCCGAACGATTCCAGGCCCTGGCCAATCGCTTTATTATTCCGAAGGACAAACTGGACACCGTCTTTAAAGCCGCTATCACCGAATGCCGCAAGCGCACCCTGGAGCATTATCAGCTACCTCCCAATGAAGATTTCAAACTGGAATTTGTCACCAACAAATCATGGAATGGGTACAATTGGTATAAGGGCAACTACCAGAGCCTGATCCAGATCAATACAGACCTCAATATTTTCATTGATCGTGCCATTGATGTCGGTAGCCATGAAAGTTATCCGGGGCACCATGTATACAACATGCTTCTCGAGAAGAATCTTTACCATGATCAGGGCCTGACCGAGATTTCGATGTATCCGCTCTTTAGTCCTCAGTCGTTGATTGCCGAAGGCACGGCCAATTATGGTATTGAAGTCGTGTTTCCCGGTAATGACAAGATAGTCTTTGCCCGCGAAGTATTACTGCCGCTGGCCGGCCTCGACACTACCGGTATTGACCTGTACTTCCGCGCCCTGGCCATCAAGGGAAAACTCAATTATGCCCGCAATGAAGTGGGTAGGGGATTGCTCAGCGGAGCCATGACCGAGGAAGTTGCTATGCAATGGCTGGAAAAGTATGCGCTCATGAACCAGGAGACTGCCGTCAAGTCCATTAGTTTCATCCGCAACTACCGCAGCTATGTCATCAATTACAATTACGGGATGGACCTCGTCAAAGCCTGGGTAGAAAAAAATGGCGGCAATGATCCCGCGACAAGATGGAAGGTGTTTGAGAAGTTGCTCAGTGGGCAGATACGGATCAAAGATCTGGAGTAGTGAGTGGTCAATGGTGAGTGGTGAGTGGTCAATAGTGAGTAGAAATTATAAATGTTAATCAGTCTGGCATCTATTTATCTGGCATCTGGTGAACTCCCTCGTATGGACGGACGATCCCTCTTATTGAGAAGGAAATCTGGCATCTATTCTTTTGGTGTTCTACTCAAACTTTGCTCCGTGCTCTCCGTACCTCCGTGCGCCTTTTTTATGGGGTGATGGAGTGATGGAGTGATGGAGTGATGGAGTGATGAAGGGATGAAGTGAAGCCTTATCTCCAAATTGATATTTCATTTTTCAATCTTTCCCGCCTGGCGGTCGGGATCTCCGCTGCGCTCCGACATTTTTAGTTCCTAATTCCTAATTCCTCATTCGTAATTCCTCATTCGTAATTCCTCATTCTTCCATGTCCGAAATCCTCTACAACATCCTCCTCCCGGTCCACATCATCTGTGGTGCCATGGGCCTCGTGCTGGGTACTGCCAATCTGATCCGTCGCAAGGGAGATCCGCCTCATCGCCGCATAGGTAGATTATTTGTGGCAGCGATGATTACTGCGGGCTGCAGTGCGATCGTGCTGTCCGTGATCCATCCGAATTTTTTCCTGACGGTGGTCGGCATATTTACGGTGTACATGGTGGGCACCGGCCACCGGTATATTTTGCTTCGCCTCAGGGAAGTAGACAATGATGCCAGAAATTTGGATTGGGCATTGACGATAGGGATGGCGATAGCTGTTGGCCTCTTTGTGATTCTCGGCATTCGCGCACTCCTGCAGCAAAACATGATGGGCATTGCCTACCTGGTATTTGCATTCATTGGATTCCGTTTCGTCAAAGTAGATTTCGACAACTACCGGTCACGTTCCAGGCATCGTAATTATTGGTTACTCGCGCATCTGCAGCGGATGACGGGCGGTTATATCGCCGCGCTCACTGCTTTTCTGGTAGTCAATGCTGATCGCTTTCCTGAGTTTATTCCGGGAGTGGTGTATTGGCTGCTTCCCACAGTCATTCTGACGCCGATGATTATCAAGTGGAGCAGAGATTATAGCATAGGGCATAGAGCATAGGGCAAAGGGAATGGAGTGATGGAGTGATGGAGTGATGGAGTGATGGAGTGATGGAGTGATGGAGTGATGGGGTGATGAAATGATAATTGGTTATCAGTCTGGCATCTATTCATCTGGCATCTTTTTATCTGGTGATCTCATCAAACTTTCCTCCGTGCTCTCCGTGCCTCCGTGCGCCAAATAATTGGGACAGGGAGTGATGGAGTGAATTGTTATATACTGCCAAATGCCTCGCGTGCTACGGATCCTAAAAGAAATTGATGTGTCAGCTTCAACTGCATGGAAGATTCATTTTCTAAATGTGGCAGCAGCAAATTTGTTCCTGCTGAACCAGGTTCCTCACCTACGGAGCGGGAATGTTTTTTCTTTTTCCGACAGCTACCGACCTATAGCCCCTACGGGGCATTGATATCTTTTCTAAAAAGGATGATCAAGGAATACCTTTCTGCCCTTCAGCCATTCCGCTTTTTATCGCCGAAGCGCATTTCCGCGCGAAGGCGACCCCCTTAGCCCCTTCAGCCTCTTTTGCCCCTAAATCCCCTAAAGGGGACTTTATGTTCCTGCCTTGGTCGCCGAAGCGCATTTCCGCGCGAAGGCGACCCCCTTAGCCCCTTAGCCCTTTGCTCCCTTAGCCCCTTCTTACACATTATTGGTTATTCTAATAAGTTTTATTTACTTAGCAGCGTAGAAAGTTGCCCCGTAAAGGCAGCCGTATCCGTTTTTCACGTCTCTGATAAGAAACCTGCATTCCGACTGACCTCTTCCGATTCCCGGTAAGAGACAGTTGCATTTTGTTTAGACGTTAAAACCGAATTCGACCAACATGAGATTTTTTACCCCCCTGTTTTGCCTGGCCATGCTGGCCACTAATTTCCTTTTTGCGGAAGGCACCCGCGAAGTCGCTCCTAACGGCGTGATTGATGTCAACGGCAACACCACCACCGACCTCGCAGCCTTGCATATCAACAATCCCAGCTATAACAGCTTTGCCGCCTTTGACAACCCCAATCCGCAGAGCAGGCTCTATATCCATGTCAAAGACCCCGCCAAGGAATGCCTTTACCTGGGTTTTAACTGGGCACATAACAACGTGACCTCACCCAATCCTCCGAGGATCAACTTTACCTATCGCATCAAAGACCCCAACGGTAATGTGGTCTATGGCCCGATCACGGTCACCCCGGTAGAGGCCAATATCACCACATGGGCAGAAGGCTATGCCGGTCCACAGCAAATCGTCGGCGCCGGAGGCTATAACGCCACCCAGGTCACGTCAGCAAATCTCGGATCACAAGGATGGACCGGCACAGGTGACTACTATATCGAATTCCGCGATGATGAAAACAACGACCTGCTGATCGACTTCTGGGATATCACTGTGGCAGATTGCTCCGGCGCTAATCCTGTGGCTAAAACCGGACGCATATGGTCTTACAACTGGTCGCTGTTTGCCGTCAATGATTTCGGATTTCCCAACCGCCCATTCAACGGCGCCTTCTATGTCTGCGCTCCGGATCCGGATAACGAAAATGCTTCATTTGTCACCAAGATCAATTTCAATGGTAGTGGATTCCGCCCGGCAGCTTTCAATGTGGCGTTCAACAGCTTCGGCAGCATGAATACCGGCAATGTGAGCGAAGACCGCAAGAGCGTCCAAAATCAAAATGCGACACAAGCGGAATATTCGATCTTCCTCAACGACCCCGTGGATATCTGCGCCACCGCCAATGTCGGTGAGATCTCCATCCTCGGTGTAAGCCGTTGCTCAGGTTCAGATTATTGCATCAAATTGATCACCACCAAGGCCGGCCAGATCGATCTGCTACTCGATTTCGATGGCCAGGACAACATGTATACACCCGGCACCGCCGACCGGATTATCACCCGCACGGTGAATAAGAATGAAGTGGGCAAGCCACTTTGCATCGACTGGGATGGCCTCGATGGCCTTGGTAATCCTATGTCCGAAAATGTGGCTACTCAAATCCCTGTGACGATTGCCTATGCCCAGGGGATCTACCACTTCCCGATCTATGACGCTGAATACATGACCAATGGGTTTATGATCTCCGCCGTGCGCCCTGTAGCCGCAGTGTCGTTGTTGTTTTATGATGATTCCGGCATTACTTCTCCATCAGGTAGCGGTGAGCCTCCGGTACAACTTTCAGGCTGTATGCCTCCTTGCCATCGCTGGCTCAATTACACGCAACCCAATACCATCGGCTTTGGCAATCTCAATACGATCAACTCCTGGTGGTTTTCCCAACTGATCATTCGCCAGGATGTGTTCTTCCTGCCTTCTTATTATTCCTGTGGCATTGAAGGACCCAATCATTTCTGTTCGGGTGGCACATCACAACTCACGTCCACCCCCCATATATTTCCTGCAGGAGCAGAAGGCAATGAAATCGTCAGTACAACCTGGAGTGGCCCGGGCATCGTAGGTACCAGTACCGGCAACCACATCACCATCGACGCTGCCGGAGTATATGCCCTGGAAGTGAAGTGGGTCAACAATCTCGGTGACACCTGTTCGACCTCCTGCGAATATGAAGTCTTCGTCGATCCACCGCTTGAATCCAGTATCGATACACTCATCGTACAGGGACAGACCATCACGATCAACGGAGAAATCTATGATGCCGGCGGTACCTACATCCAGGACCTGAACACGGCCGCAGGTTGTGACAGCATTCTCACCATCAATATTATCGAGCTCCAGACAGTCATCCATTATGACCTCAATGACTGTGAGTCCTTTATGGGCAATGGCTCACACATGGACTACTCCGAGTTCGTCCCATCCTACCCACAACCTTTATCCTGCGCGGAGATCGAAGCCGGCACCTTGCATCGCGACAATCCTGCGGTCAACAAACACAGTTGCACACCCGGCGTGGATGGCAGCCCCGGTATGTGCGTTGGCACCCTGGCCGGTTGTACTTACATCCCGGGTCATGAAGCATCCGTAGTCATCGAAGTCAATATCACCCCAGATCCGGATACCGCCGTATACCTGACCGGATTTTCATTCTTTGAAAAAGCACCGACGACCTTTGACTGGATCAGCGGACCTTCCGGACCGAATAACTGGCCCACATGGTTTAGAGTACGGGTACTGAAAAACGGTACCGAGATCTTCCTGACACCGCCTACAGCGACCTCACCGGTGTGGAAAGAGGCAACTTATGATTTCTTTAAAAACGATGAGTTCCTCGTGACTGAACCGACTACGTTCCGCTTTGAATTGTTGTCGTATTGTCCTGTAGGTAATGGGGCTACTGAATCCGTGTGGGATCTTGATGAGATCAATATCATCGCCAGTTGTGCATCGCCTGCCGGACTCAACCACATCATCGCCGGGGTGGTCAATACGCCAAGCGGTGCCCATGTACGCGGTGTAGAGATGCGTTTGTATGAAGATCTGACCTTTACCAATCCTCAGACTGTGGAGACGCTCTACAATGGTACGTATGCGTTTGAAAGCGTAGTACCTGGCAGCGATTA
>JBGAWQ010000059.1:0-15592 GCA_044227555.1 Saprospiraceae bacterium
CGGGAAACACTTATGGATTTTATGTGGTGGCTACGGATCATGTTGGAAATGTAGAAATAAAGAGCCTTGCTGAACAATCCATTATGGTGGCCGCCATTGACCGGATAGACATTCTTTCTCCTTTATCCGAAGCGGTCTGCATCAGGGACACCATGACGATTTCCTGGGACAACACGAATGTAGACTCTCTGAGCATCTCCATGTCCATTGATAGTGGTCAAACGTTTTTCATCCTGGCACCTCTGAAACTCAAGTCCGACTCCATAATGTCAGTCTATGTGGACGATTCTCTATTGACAAACTATGCCCAAATCCTGTTTACCAGCCTGGAGAACACCCCTTATGAATCAAGAAGTGCATTTTTCCCTATCAAACCTTTGCCTGAAATCGCCATTGCCGGGGAGGAGACCCTGTGTGGCGATGCGGTTGCCTATCTTTTTGCCAATGGAGGTAATCAATATTCCTGGATACCCGGGCCGTTTTTCAATGATTCCCTATCGGCTACCCCTACCGCATATATTGATTCCCTGGCTACACTCTGGCTTGAAGGAACTGATGTTTTCGGTTGTTCCAATACAGATTCAATTTTCATTCAACGCTTCCCCGAATATCTCGACTCCTTAACGTTTATGATATGCAATGAAGACAGCGTATACGCCGGAGGAGCTTACCAGCACAACCCCGGCTTCTATACCGACTCCCTTTCCTCTGAACATGGCTGTGACAGTACGATCGTAACTGAAGTGATCCTGACCGGCCCTTGTCCTTTTCCGAGTCCCCAGGTCTATGTAGATAAAGACGCAACTGGTCTGAATAATGGTACATCCTGGATCAATGCCTTTACCGACTTGCAGGATGCTCTTGAAGCCGTAGATTATTATGTGGACGTCACCGACATATGGATCGCGGAAGGCGATTACTACCCTTCGGTGCCTTCAGGAAGAAACGCAAGCTATGTCCTGAGGGATAGCGTCAAACTCTACGGTGGATTCATGGGAATTGAAAACACACTTGAGGAACGCTCCGGCAATGCCACACTGGTGCGATTGTCCGGAGATGTAGGGACCCTTCTGGATAGTATGGACAATGTCTTTCACGTGATCCGGATCGACACTTCATGTGTGGATTGCCTGATCAATAACCTCACCATTCAGTTTGGGCAGGGAGACGGCAACAATCAGGAAACTTTTGGCGCCGGTTTATATGTCCAAGGTGTAGCTAGACTAGAGTCTGTCACTGTAGAACGTAACACCACCGTGAACGAAGGAGCAGCGATCTATAACTCGGGGAACACGGCCATTCTCACGATCATGGATTGCATTTTCAGGCTTAATACTTCATCACTCGCGAGGGATATCCTGAATACCGGTGGCGCTGAAATTCAATTTGAAGGTTTGAATACCATCCAGGAATAGGCTGAACGTCTACACGTGATCTTTTACGAGGTTGGTTCCGGACGTCTGCCGGCGCGGGCTGCAATACCATTTCAGACCTGAATTTCCAAGGTCTACATTTTGATTAGATTTGTCCATATTCTACATCCTAAATCAAAATACCTCATGAGAAACATTTTAGTATGTCTGGCATTAATGGTTTTTTTTACATCCACGATGGGTGCTCAGAGCACTGAAGAACTGACCGCGCTGAAAACGGCTAAGGCCGCTGAACTTACGGCCCTTGAAGCTCAATTGACCGACCTTACCGGAAAAGTCGATGCCCTCAAAACCGAAGTGGCTGATCTGACAGACAAGATTACGCCCTATCCCCGTTGGGATTTCGCAGCCCAGGGCAATATCGGCATTAACATCTCCAAATACAGAGATTGGTTATCAAAGGATTCCCCAACCACCACTGCCGTAAATCTTGCCTTTACCGGCAATGGCTCAGCCAACCTCGACCAAAAGAAGTACTTCTGGCGTAATAAACTCAACCTGACCCTGGGCTGGAACAAATTTGATGATGCCGAAGACCCAACCGATGACGAATTTGAGGTGGCATCGGACGCCTTTACCGCCAGCAGCCTATATGGCTATAAGCTGGGTAAAAGCTGGGCTTTTTCAGCACTGGGGGAATTCCGGTCCTCTGTCATTGAAAACTTCAATGATCCCGGCTATCTTGACCTCGGTGCCGGTGCTACCTGGAAGCCACTCAATGACCTGGTTGTGGTGATCCACCCGCTCAACTACAACCTGATTTTTTCAAAGGACGGATTTGACTATGAAAGTTCTTTTGGTACCAAGATCATGGTGGACTATAAACTGGAGGTCATTAAACACCTGACCTGGACTTCGAACGTATCGGCTTTCATGAGCTACAAGAGTTCAGATTTGTCCAACTGGACCTGGATCAACGGCCTGACCACCAATGTGCATGGGTTTGGAGTTGGCCTTGACTTTGGCCTTCGCGGCAACAAGCAGGAAGCCCTTGCAGACAGCCTGACGGATAACCCGCTTCAGACCTATTGGGTATTTGGTTTGACCTATGCCCTGGGGACCAACCTGAAATGATTTCGAATATGAATTGCCTTCGATGGTTTATTCTAATGATTGTGCCAATGTCGGTGAGTCCGGTATTAGCACAATCATTTTATTTCGGTGCTGATCTCTCCTATGTCCATGAGATGGAGGATTGTGGTGCGGTATATACTGTCGATCAGCAGCCCGAAGACCTTTATTCCATTTTTCAAACCCATGGGTGCAACCTGGTGCGGCTAAGGCTCTGGCATACCCCTTCATGGTATGATGCCCTCAATGCGGGCAACCGGTACAGTGACCTGGAGGATGTGCGTGCATCGATAGCCAGGGCCAAGGCACTGGGCATGTCGGTGCTCCTTGACTTCCATCTCTCTGACACATGGGCTGATCCCTCTCACCAGGTCGTACCTGCGGCATGGAATAGTGTAGTGCATCAGACCTCCGCGCTTTCCGATTCGGTATTTAATTACGTGTACGGTGTGTTGTCTGATTTAGCCCAAGACAACCTGCTTCCTGATATCGTACAGTTTGGCAATGAAACCAATCGTAGCATATTGCTTACACAAGTTGAAAATGACCAGGGCTGGTCTTTCGATGCGGGACGCAATGCCGATTTTTTTCGCGCGGCCCAACTCGCGGCGGATGTGATTGAAGTCACGTTCAATCATCCGATACAAACGGCTTTACATTTTGCCAATCCTTCGCAGGTGGAATGGTATACGGATCAGCATGTCATCAATGGCTACTCTGATTTTGACATCATTGGCATTTCCTATTACTGGCAATGGCACCAGCCTGTCACGATTCAGCAATTAGGCCAGACCATCAGCAAGTTGAGGGCGGATTTCCCGGGTAAAAAGGTCATGGTATTTGAAACGGCCTATGGCTGGACCACCGCCAATGCTGATGCTTCCAACAATATCCTGTTCAACGCTCATCCTTCCTATACCCCATTGAGCCCGACCAATCAAAAGAAATGGATGACCGATCTCACCCAAACGGTTATCGATAATGGCGGTTCAGGGGTAATCTACTGGGAACCGGCATGGGTCAGTACCGGTTGTTCGACGCAATGGGCTGTTGGTTCGGCCTGGGACAATGCTACTTTTTTTGATTTCAACCATGAGCTTATGGCGGATGGTGGGATTGGGTGGATGAGCTATCCGTATGATTTTACTTCTACACCAGAAACTCAGCCTACCACATCGGTGATCAGGGCGTGGTATGCAGACCACGAAATCCGGATGATGATTCCGGAAGAGATGAATTTGGATTTTCCAGCCGGTGTGAGATTGTATACAGTAGACGGTAGGTTGGTAAATGTCGTTACAGTCACTGAGGTATTAAATCAAATTATAAACGTTCCTGTTTCATTTGTTGTGGGTGGATGTTATGTGGTATCGATAACAGATCAACATGGGGTTGAAGGGCGAGGGTTGGTATTCGTGCCTTAGGCCATACCTTTCCAATTGAACCTGCTTTTTCCCTGCAGATATAATCTGCCTTCCATAATTTTACGCTACAAAAATCCTTTTGATCCGTAGCACGCGTTTACCTTTTTACCCCCTTTGCCCCCTAAAGGGGGTACCAATATTGGGTGTCCTGCAGTTAATGCCGCCGCATTCAATGCTATGGGATTCAAAGAATACTTCCTTCCATGTTTATTTCTCGGTAAAGATTTTTTGTGATCCGTGTACGCGATCGCTTTTCTACCCCCTTTGCCCCCTAAAGGGTTACCAATATTGGGTGTCCTGCAGTTAATGCCGCCGCATTCTATGCAAGGGCATCGAAAGAAAACTGCTACCAACATTTTTTCTCTGTAAAGATTTTTTGTGATCCGTAGCTCGCAAGGTTTTTCTACCCCCTTTAGGGGGCGAAGGGGGCAAAAAAAAGGCAGCGATATGTGATCGCTGCCTTTTTATCAATGAAGAAGATTATTAATTCTTCTTGATCGTGTATTTGTATTTCGGTACACCTACAATCAGGAGTTCAATGGTGTAATTGCCGGCTTCAGCAATGGCGATATTGGCGCCATTGTACTCAACGGACTTATTGTTTCCATCGTCACCGAAGTTGATACCCCAGTCGTCATTGGCGCGGAATTTGACTTCACCTACCACCAGATCCAGTGTGATGGAAAACTTTTTGGTAGCTTCATCATACGTCATGTTCTGATCGGAATCCCATCCGTTGGGTGTGGCAGAGCCGATGAGCCCCCAATCTGTGCGGCTGTAGGTATGTGTAAAGCCATTCAGATCCACATTCAGCTTGTATACCCCAGCCGGACCTGCAGGGATATCTGAGCCATTCTGATCCAGGGTTCCATCACCACCATTGTCTCCGTAGTTGAGGTCCCAGCTTGGGCCAACGGTGTATTTGAAGAAGGCATTGTCGATATTGAAATTGACATAGCCCTCATACAGTCCGTTGCTCTTAGGCGAATACACCGCAGTGGTACTGTCGGATGGAGCCCAACCCTGATAACTACCGGGTACTCCAAGTTGTGGGATCACAACAGTTGAAGAATAAGGAATAACTGTGAAGGTGACAACAGCTGATTCATCCGGAGCCACATCAGGACTCACGGTAGCGATCACGCGGATATCTACCTGTGATGGGGACTCTCCTTCCAGTTCTTTCGCCAGGAGGATGTTGTTAAGATCACCCTGAGAAATAGAAGCGGATGTAGAGGTGACGTTGGCAAGAACAGCAGGCTCGGCAAAGTTATTTCCGGCCTTGTCGAGTTCAACCCGATAGCTGGTAGCTGCCTGGAAACCATAGTCTGCAGGTGACCAGGTGATGGTCACAGGCTGTGTGGCATTGGCTTCTTTCAACTCGACCACATCTCCGTTGGCAGGAGATGTGATGGCCAGGCCTCCGTTTTTATGCAAAACCGGTCCAACGGTGTCATCTGTACATGCCCAGGCGACTACCCCAACCAGTCCCGCGAAGACGATATATTTTAAATATTTCATATTTCTAAATTTTTTAATTCGGTTGTGGAATAGTTGAGATTAGTATCCCGCGTTTTGTACCAGATTTGGATTAGCTCCAAGGTCGTTAGAAGGGATTGGATATACGTTGTAGTTGTCGCTGACGGCTGCGCCATCTTTCACACCACCTTTCCATTGCCACAGATAATCTGTGTTGGCAAACTTACCAAAACGCACCAGGTCTGTTCTGCGGTGACATTCCCAAAGGAGTTCACGGGCACGTTCGTCGAGGATAAAATCAAGATCCAACGTATTCTGATCGATGTTGCCCGAAGGACCATCATAAGCTCTTGCTCTGATTTCGTTAACATATCCTAAAGCTGTAGCTGTACTACCACCGCCGCCGCGCAGAACAGCCTCAGCATACATCAGGTATACATCGGCCAACCTAAACATTGGGAAGTCGGTGTCTGGGAACGTCAGGTGAGATCCTGGTTGACCCGTAGACGTTACGTTACGCCATTTAGCGACAGCATACCCATTCGAAAACTGAGAGATATCATCGATATCGAGGGTCTGACCCTCTGTTACAAACAAGGCACGACGATCGAAGCTGGTCAACTCAATCGAGTAGGTATGATCCGGTTTGTCCAGGAACAAAGTGATCTTATAATTGCCAGCCTGAGCTATAGCTATGTTGGCACCGTCACGCTCTAGCAGAGCATCTGAACCATTATCACCATAGTTAAGGCCCCAATCATCATTTGCTCTGAATTTGACTTCACCAGGTGTCAGGTCCAATTGAATACTCCATGTACCCGCTGTAGGATCATAGGTCATATTTTGATCAGAGTTCCATTGATCAGGCGTCGCAGAGCCAATCAATCCCCATGTGGTCTTGAGGACAGTGTAGGTCAGGTTATTGAGGTCTACATCAATCTTGTAGAAACCTGGGTCAGCCACTTTGATATTGTCGCCACCAGGATCCAATACACCATCCGCGCCTGTGTCACCATAGTTTACATCCCATGATGGGCCATCGGTAAATTTGAATTCGGTGTTGCTGTCCGGGAAATAAAGGTATCCTTCATACTTGCCATCCACATTTGCCGAAGCCAGGACGGTGGAGGTTTTGGTAGGATCCCAGCCCTGGTAGCCACCTGGCACATACAATACCGGGTAGGTGGTATTGCCTGGGTTTGGTGCTACGACGACACTACCGCTACCTACTGCAGGGAATTTGGCAACAATGGCACTAGTCGTGCGGACGCCGCCCCATCCTCCATCGATACCGAAGTCTGCTGGGAGCATTGAGCCACCAACCGGAGCATGGACCAGGAAGGTGGTACCTCCCCAGGTCTGTGTACGCTGTCCATCAAATGCGATCGGGAAAATGACTTCATTGGATTGATCATTATCTGCGAGGAAGAGGTTTTTGTATTCCGGCTCCAGGGTATACCCTGCATTGATGACTTTCTCACAGTATGTGATACAATGATCATAGTGGGCAGTACCTGTATACACCTGGGCGTTGAGATAGAGTTTGGCCAGCAAGGTCCATGCTGCGGCCTGATCGGCACGACCATACTCATTGGAACGCGGAGCAGCCAGTTGACCTTCGATGGCCAGCAACTCACTCTCGATGTAGGCATACAAGTCATCCTTGTTGATTTGCTGTGGGAAAAACGCACCCACGGCATCGTTCTCGGTGACAAAAGGTACATTCCGGAAATTGTCGAGCGCGTGCCAGTAGCTCAATGCGCGGAGGAACCTGGCTTCTGCGCGATAGGTTCCGATCTGTGTACGGAGGTCACCGGTGACACCACGGTCATCCAATTTCGCATCCGTTGTTTCGCGGAGGTATTCATTGCACAATGAAATCTGGTAGAAGATCCGGCTGTAGAATGCAGCGATAAATCCGTCATTGGCATCCCAGCTCTGATAGTGGAAATCCTTGATGGTCTTATCATTCCAGCCGATGACGGCCTCATCTGTAGGCAGTTCTCCAAGATACCAAAGGCCGCGGAGGTATTGACCGAAGCCTTCGTCGAGACCTGACAAGTCAGGTTGTCCGGAAGGGCCCTGCTGACCGCTGGTGGCGAGACCGGCATACAGTTTAGCGAGCACTTGCTTGTAGGCGGCGGGATCTTCGTAGACATTGGCCGAGGTCACCACATCATCATCGATGGGCACCGTGTTGAGGTCATTGAAGCACGCCGGCATAAACGCAATCAGCGCGAATAAAATGACCAGATTATAAATCGATACTTTTTTCATATCATTTCGTGTTTAGGGCAATTAAAATTTAACATTGAGTCCAAGCAGAAAGGTGCGTGAACGTGGGTAGATGTTGTTGTCAATACCAATGCTCACGTTATTGCTGGTCACGTCGCGAACCGCGATTTCAGGATCGATACCATCATAACCCGTAATCAGGATGGGGTTCTGCACGGTAGCGTACAATCTAAGAGATTGAATAGCTGAACCGATAGACCCGAAGTCGTATCCGGCAGTGATGTGGTCAATTTTCAGGAAAGAAGCATCCTGAACATAGTGATCAGAGAAGTACTGAGGCGTATTGATGTCCAGCTTTTGCGTCTGTGCATTTACGTTGTTCAGGTAACCGCCACCAGCACCACCTGAACTATTGTACAGGAAGTCATAGACTGCTTGATTGGCCAGGTTATTATTGTATACAAAGTTACCGAGTACAGCTCTCGCGCCAACAGAGAAATCAAAATGGCCTGCATTCAATGCGGTATAGAAACCGAGGTTTACATTAGGCCTTGCGCTCTTGTAGTGATAATAGTCATCTGTATTGATAATACCATCGCCATTTCGGTCTACATACACCCCTTCAATCGGAACTCCGGCAGCGTCATATACCTGCTCCAGTACAAAGAAGGAATTGGATGGATAACCAACAGAGTGAATCTGTACCTGGTTACCGACCCCACCGGAGATACCACCCGTCAAAACGCCCTGATAGTTGGGATCATCGGTTGCCGTCAACTTCGTGATTTCGTTTTCATTAAAGGCTACGTTGACACCGAGGGTCCAGTCGTTATTTCCTTTGCGCCAGGGCACCGTATTGACAGCCAATTCCACACCCCGATTTCTGAGGTCACCCACGTTGGTCAAAATAAAGTCTGTCAGGTTGGTACCAGCAGGGACCGGTACAAAATTGATCAGGTCTTTTGTGTCGCGGATGTAAAAGTCAATCGAACCAAACAGGCGGTCGTCCAACACCGAATAATCCATACCTACGTTATAGGTTGTGGTTTCTTCCCATTTGATGTTGGCATCATATCCATTTGGACGAAGGGTGGTATAATACTGACCCCCAAAAGGATATTGCGCAGTTGATTGTCCGGATTGATATCTGGCGAGATACGGATAATAGTCATTGTTGAGGCCTTGCTGACCGGTGATACCCCAACTCAGCCTGAACTTCAGACCCAATGGATCACCTGCGCTGTTGTCCGTGACTTTCCAGGCCAAAGCGGCTCCAGGGAACAAGCCATAACGGTTATCTTCAGAGAACCTGGAGGTACCATCCTGGCGTAGGGATAAGGTCAGAAGGAAATCCTGCCATAATGTAAAGTTGGCACGTCCAAACAAAGAAACCAGGTAATACTCTCTGGTATCGTAATCATAATCTGTAAGCGTATCCTGTTCGGATGCAGCACTGGTCACGCCGTAGAAATTCTGGAACCAGAAATGCTGCCAGGAATAACCTGCCATCAGATCCATAGCAAAGTTGGTGCTGAGTTCTTTATTGTAGTCGAGATAAACCTCGAGGAGTTCATTCTTATTTTCCTGGCTGTAGTCTTCATCACGGCCACCATCTGTGTAGGCAAAGGCTGCATCGGTAGGAATGTATTTCCGTCCTTCACCTTTAGATCTGTCATAACCAAGGTTAAGGTTGACCCGAAGGTCTTCGAGGAAGAAAAGACGGTAATCAATCTCAGCACCGAGGATATAGCGGTTGACCGTAGAATTATTGTCTGTCTGCTCGAGCAATGCCAGTGGGTTGTCCGGGCTCAGGGTGCTGGGTGTACCATCATTGTTAAGCCAGGTAAAGTAACCACCATAATTGGTATTGCCTGAGTAAACGGGTTGTGTCGGGTCAAAGAAGACCGCAGAACCAATTGCTCCCTGGTCTGCGAAATGGTTTTTATCCTGCATATACTTTCCACTCAGGTTCATCTGGAGTTTGTTGTCCATAAACCTGGGGTTCAGGTTGAGCGCAGTAGTGATCCGGTTAAAGTTATCGGTCTTGAGCAAACCATCTCTGTCCGTGTATCCGAATGACAAGCGATAAGGAAGATCTCCGGCGCTACCATGTAGACTCAGGTTGTGATCCTGGTAGAAAGCATCCTGGAAAATCTGATCCTGCCAGTCTGTGTTGGCTGTACCCATCAATGATTGAGCCGGGTGAGAAGCGTCAAAATGGCTTTGGACCAGGCTGCGGAATTCACCACTGGACAGGTTGTCGGCTCTGCGATTGATCTGCGAGATACCGGCACTGCCATTATAATCAACGCCAAATTTGTCTCCAAGGGCACCACGTTTGGTGGTGATGATGATGACCCCGTTGGAAGCTCTCGATCCATAGATTGCTGTAGCAGAAGCATCCTTGAGTACCGTAAAGGATTCAATGTCATTTGGATTGACAATATTCAGGTTGTTACGGGATCCACTGATCTGGTCACTGGCAACGGGAATACCGTCAATCACGATCAACGGATCATTATTGGCACTCAGTGAAGAACCTCCTCTGATTCGGATGACCGGACCACCTCCGGGTTCACCATTATTAATCACGTTTACCCCAGGGATCTTACCTGTGAGCAATTCCTGTGGAGACGTGATGGCACCCTTGTTAAAATCTTCGCTTTTTACCGTGGAGATAGACCCGGTCACGTTTTCACGCTTGACTGTACCATAGCCTGTCACAACCACATCTTCCAGGATCGCCCCTTCGGTTAGGACCACATCAATACGGTTGGCCGTTCCGATGTCTTTGGTGACGGCATCGTAACCCGTGTAGGAAAACTGAAGTTGGGTCGCCCCTGCAGGAACCTGCAAAGTATAACCTCCGTCGAAATCGGACACGGTACCTGTCGTCGTTCCTACGACCAGGACATTGACCCCGATCATGGGTTCGCCCGACTCATCTGTGACTGTTCCGGTGACGGTGCGCTGGGCTTGTGTCAAGCCCATGCCCATGACCCAGAAAACAGCCAGCATCATTAAACGCTGTAGTAGTTTATTCATAAGTCTGATTATTGAGTATAGTTGAAAATGTTTGTCCTTGATATTGAATGGGTGTTCCTCATTACCTTTAGTTGTTCAGGGACATTGGATATGCGGGGGCTAATTTACACAGGATTGGCAATTATCCAAGCATTAAAAAATTTGATATTCAGGCAAAAAAAGAGCGATTTGGAAGGCACTTCAGGCAGCGCGCCAACAATACGTAGGACTATGTGGAATTTTTCCAAATTTATATTGGCTATAGCCCTGACACTGGCTATAGAATCACCGGCATTTGGACAGTACTCATCCGACCAGATCGAAATCGGCCAGGATGGTATCATGCGGTGGCATAAAGATGGCAGTGAAGTTACGGGGTTTGGCGTCAATTACACAGCCCCTTTTGCACATGCCTTCCGGACAGCCAGGCGAATGGGTATTGATGTAAAGAAAGCTATCGACGAGGACCTCTATCATTTCCAAAGAATGGGGCTTGATCTCTACCGTGTCCATGTATGGGATTGTGAGATCAGTGATACCCTTGGTAATCTGCTCGACAATGAGCATCTCGACGTTTTTGATTATCTCCTTGCACAACTCAAGGCCCATGATATCAATGCCATCATCACACCGATAGCCTATTGGGGCAATGGATGGCCGGAACCGGATGAAGCTGCGCCTGGCTTTTCAGCCAAATATGGGAAGGACAATTGCCTTGTCGATCCCGCAGCTATCAAGGCTCAGGCCAATTACCTTGCTCAGTTTGTCAATCATATCAACCGGTATACGGGCACTGCTTATAAAGACGAGACTTCCATCCTTGCGTTTGAAGTGTGTAACGAACCCCATCACAGGGGCACCCCTGAGGAGGTCACCGCGTTTGTAAAGCTGATGAAAGAGGCTATCGAGACTACAGGATGTACCAAGCCTGTGTTTTATAATGTCAGCCATAGTATACATCGCGCAGAGGCATACTACGCGGCCGGAATTGATGGCGGTACTTTTCAATGGTATCCGACCGGGTTGGGATTCCAACAAGAGTTAGGAGGTAATATGTTACCCCATGTGGATCGATATCCAATTCCCTTTGATGATGTTTTGAAAAAATATGGTTCTGCCCGTATCGTCTATGAATTTGATGCGGCTGACATGGCCTCTACCTATATGTACCCGGCCATGGCTCGCAGTTTCCGGACCGCAGGGATGCAACTGGCCACGCATTTTGCCTACGATCCCACTTTCTATGCCGCGTACAACACGGAGTACAATACGCACTTTATGAACCTCGTGTATGCGCCCCGGAAAGCCTTAAGCCTGATGATTTGCGGAGAGATCTTTCGCAACATACCGCTATACACGGATTATGGACATTATCCCAACAATACTTCATTTGGTGACTTTCGGATCAGTTATGCAGATGACCTCGCGGAGATGGTGACTACGCGAAAGTTTATATACACCAACAATACGACCACGGTGCCGCCTGATCCGGATAAGCTGGAACATATTGCCGGGTGGGGCAACTCCCCGATGGTTGAATATGATGGAACCGGTGCCTATTTCCTCGACAAGATCAGTGAAGGGGTTTGGAGCCTGGAGATCTTTCCGGATGCCTTGATCACGGACAATCCTTTTGGACGCAACAGCCCGGATAAAAGGCGCGCAGAAATTAGCGCTGTAGCACATACCATGACTATTCATTTACCGTGGCTCAATCACAATTATATGATTGCCTCCCCGGACCTTGCTACGCAATTTGAATATTCCAAAAGAACATTTCCCATCAAGCCTGGCGCATACCTGATCATTCATGCCAGAGTCGATCCACCAGAGCAGCAAGTGGTATTGAAATATGTGGCAGACCATCAGTTTGGGGCCTACACCACTACTGCTTTAAATCAGGGATTGACAAAGACGATGATGGTTCATCATCCGGCCGTCACGTGCATTGCAGGAAGGGATATGGAGATCAAGGCCAATGTGATATCTCCTGCGCCTATTGATTCGGCCGTGCTGTGGTATTATGATGGATGGAAACTGGAATCGGTACGGATGGATATAGCAAATGGTTCAACCTACAAGGCGACTATTCCAGGCCAGGCTCTTCATTTGGAAAATAAGTTCCGCTATTATATTACTGTGCATCATCCAGGTTTGACCAGGACTTATCCTTCCGGAAGAACCGTGCAGCCTGGCGACTGGAACTTTGATGCAAGCGAGGCTTATGTGACCAAATGCCTGGAGCCCTCCTACCCTATTGTTCTCTTTGATGCCAGCACGGATGTACTTCGACTCAACCGGGAGTGGCTGCCGGGTTCTCGCATCGAACCAGGGTTATTGCCAGGGAATGATCAATTATATCTGAAGACCGAGCAACTCATTCATTTTGATCCTGAAAACCCGGATGGAGTAAAAATTGCAGATTATAGTATGCGGCATTATTTCGGTGATCTGATTGTGAATCGCCGCGCCGACCTGGACAAACAGCAAGAGCTGGTCATCGAGGCCACTTCAGGATCAGACAAAGCATATCCTGTTCAGTTTACACTTGTCATGGATGATGGATCTGCATTTGGCAGCATCCTTAAATTAAAACCTGAAAAAGGATTGTATCGTATTCCTTTAGATCAGTTGGAAAAAGTTCAGGCCGTCATCTTGCCAAGGCCTTATCCTACTTTTTTACCGTACTACTCTACTGCCGGAAATGCGCAGCTATTTGACATTCGTCGGATTGAGAGTCTGCAGATATCGATTGGACCTGGATTGAAAAAGGAGGAGGGGAATGAAGAGCATGCGGTGAGGATAGGAAAAATCTATTTGGATTGAGGGAATGTCAGGAGGGATATTTTTCCTGCCTACAATAGGGAATAGCCAATAGCCAAGTTGAATTGAGAAGGGTTGGTTGGGAAGGGGTATTAGAGGTGAAAGGAGCAAGGGAAAGAGGGAGCAAAGGAGCAAGGGGAAAAGGGAGCAAGGGTCTCCTTCGCGCAAAAAGGCGCTTCGGCGACCAAGGGGTCTCCTTCGCGCAAAAAGGCGCTTCGGTGACCAAAGGGTCTCCTTCGCGCGGAAAAACGCTTCGGCGACCAAAGGAATAAAAACTCAAAGTCCCCTTTAGGGGATTTAGGGGCAAAAGATCTCCTTCGCGCAAAAAGGCGCTTCGGCGACCAAGGAGAATTGGAAAAAGATGATTACTTTGTTCTGGCAACATTTTCCCTTCATTTCAATCCGGTGCGTATGCAATTCTCTACCCTTGATTTGCTGATTTTCGGTGGCTCTATCGTTTTGCTCATGGTCTATGGACAATGGCTGGCGAAGAAAGGATCACAGGACACCGCGCAGGACTACTTTCTTGCGGCAAAATCATTGCCCTGGTGGGCCGTGGGTGGATCCCTGATCGCGTCCAATATCAGTGCAGAGCAGTTTATCGGCATGTCGGGATCGGGATTTGTGGTGGGGCTGGCTATTGCGTCCTATGAATTGATGGCTGCATTGACGCTGATTATAGTCGCCAAGTATTTTCTTCCTGTCTTTCTGCGTAATGGCATCTATACCATGCCGCAATTTCTGGCAGAGCGGTTTGATACCAGGGTGAGGACGGTGATGGCGATGTTTTGGGTGTTGCTCTTTGTGTTTGTCAACATCACCTCTGTTCTCTATCTCGGTGGATTAGCGCTTGAGCGCACGATGGGGATACCGATGTGGATATGTGTGTTGGGGCTAGCGGTATACTCTGCTACATTCTCTATTACCGGTGGATTGCGGGTAGTGGTGTGGACTGAAGTGATCCAGGTGGTTTTGTTGATTCTTGGTGGATTGGTGGTCACCATCCTGGTGCTTAATGCGGTAGGTGGAGGCTTCTGGAGTGGCTTGCAGGCGTTGGTAGAAAAAGCGCCTGAAAAATTTGATATGATCCTGGACCGATCCAATCCGCAATATTCAAATCTACCGGGGATGACCGTGCTGTTGGGAGGTATGTGGGTTGCCAATCTATACTATTGGGGTAACAATCAATACATCATTCAGCGTGCATTGGGTTCTAAAAATTTAAAGGAAGCGCAGCATGGTGCCATCTTCGCGTCGTACCTCAAAGTCTTTCTTCCCCTTATTGTTGTCATTCCCGGTATTGCTGCCTTTGTGCTGGGTGCGGAGTTGACTAAACCCGATGAAGCCTATCCATGGGTGATGAATAACTATGTCGCTACCGGACTTAAGGGGCTTGTATTTGCAGGACTCATTGCTGCCATTGGATCGTCGGTGAGTTCGATGGTCAACAGCGCCTCCACTATTTTCACGCTTGATCTGTATAAGCCCTTAGTACTTAAAGACAAAGCCGACATGAGTGATGTGATTGCCGCATCGAAGCGGACTGCGGAGGATGAACATCGTTTGGTTCGAGTAGGAAAGTGGGCAGCCACTATTTCATTGCTGGTGGGCGTGATCATTGCGCCATTGCTGGGCAATCTGGAACAAGCGTTTCAGTATATCCAGGAATACACCGGCTTTATCAGCCCGGGGGTTGTTGCGATTTTCCTGTTTGGAATGTTTTGGAAGCGAACCTCTGCCAATGCAGCATTAGTCTCCGTCATCATGTCCATTCCATTGTCGGTGGTATTCAAATTTGTCACGCCTGCGCTTCCCTTTCTTGACCGGATGGGGTTGACTTTTTTGATCCTGTGCGCGATCATCATCATCATTTCCCTGATTGAAAATAAAGGGGATGATCCTAATGCCATCGAATTGGATAAGGGTATTTTTAAAACCAGTACCGCCTTCAATCTTGGCGCATTAGGTGTGATGGTGCTGCTGGCGTTGGTGTATGGGTTGTTTTGGTGAAAAAGCATAGCGCATAGAGCAAAGAGCATAGGGGCAGATCGTAACGCAGTGAAGATCCCGCAGTGTTGCGAAGCCACTAAGCGGGAGAGCAGA
>JBGAWQ010000005.1:0-125306 GCA_044227555.1 Saprospiraceae bacterium
TTGCACAATTTGTTGACTTCGTGGAGCAGGAGCAAGACCTGAAGGAGGATCGTCTGGTAGATAAAATGGGTTTGTCCATATTTAATGACAGCATACCTTCGCCAGATCCTATCAGCAGAATCGTCTTGATGACCTCTGAAAGACACAGTCCATACGACCAGGATCAATATAATATGGGTACCAGTGTTCAGCACGATAGCCTGACCATCATGGGAAAGACCTTCTATGACGTGTTTGAACAAAAGGTTGGATCGCCAAAACTTTACTATACCAAGGCGGATGGCATAGTGTCTTTTACAGATATAAAAGGAAGACATTTGGTGCTGGATCGAGTGGAGTAGGCGTTTCTGCTTTATTAGCTGCAATACCCTTGCCAACATTCATCTGGCTTGTCAACAGGCTTTACGTGCACTGTGATGAGGGCATCTTTGGAAGAAGTAGTTTCTTTCAGGCAAGTACTTTTACCTTGCTTTGTTTCCAAAATATGGAAACATATAAAATAAACTTTCCAAAAAATGGAAACTTTTACCGTATATTTGTGTTATGTATGTTGTTGAAGTTTCAACGCTCAAAAAGTTTGCTGTAGAAGTACTGCCGGTTGAAAGTTCAGACTACAAATCCCTTTCCAAACAGCGGTATTTCTTTGACTGGAGGGCGGAGAAGAGGGAGGAAGTGTACAAGTTAGTCCTCAAAGGGCAGAGGGATATTTTGGGAGTAGTTTCAATGGAAAGAATTCCATCTGAATGGAGGATGCATATAAGACTACTCACCGTTGCAAAGGAAAATGCGGGAAGTAGAAAGGTTTTTGAAAATGTTGCGGGAAACTTAATTGCCCATGTAGCCAAGCTAGCCGTAACTGAATTCGGTGCGTTGGCCTGTGTTTCCCTCAGACCAAAAAGTTCGATCGCAAAGCATTACATAGATAAGTACAATATGCGTATAACCGGCAAGACATTGAGCCTGGAAGTTCCGGAAATCTTAGACCTGATCAATCATTATGACAAAGACGAATAAGAAAAGTCTGATCCCTGAAGAAGCCACCTATGGAGTGGACTCTAGATATCAGTCCGCTAAGGAAAAGGAGCTCGATGCCATAGCACTTATGGAAGCTCGGTTAGAGAGAATAAAAAGTTTGCCGAGAGAGCAAATTCTTCGTGCAAAACTTCTACAGTTGAAGTTGAAAATGGAGGATTACTTAAAAGAGCCTGCCTTTGACCGCCAAAACCAATTTGCCTCTTTCCTCGAAATGTATGTGGATATCATCTATTCGAAACGGAGTGAATTTGCAAGAGACATCAATGTAACACCCGTTTACCTTAGCAAGGTGATCAATAATCATCGCCAGCCTAAAGAAGAGTTTATTTTGAAGCTCATAATACATTCTGAAAAGGTGTTCAAACATGTGGCAGAATTTCAGGAGAGGATCTGGTATCAGATTTATTTTCAAGAGAAAATTTGCGACACCATGTCCAATCAGCATCAATGGCGGCCGAAAATTGAAAAGCAGGTAAAACTTACCGACTCTTTGGTCAAGTAATGCCTTAGCGAGCTTAGAGTATATTCCAGGAACTAAACCCTCTCCGCCCTCCGTTTGTTAATCTCCGTACATTTGTCTTTTATACTATAATCGAATGAACACTTTTTCTTTTTTCCGTCCGGTCTCCCGGATCTCCGTTTTTACCCTTCTGTTGTCCTTCCTCCTGGTGATCTCCTGCAAGAGCACCAAGCCAGCCGTCTCAACTTCAGATACTTTACCGGACGCCCTCCTCTGGAAGATCGAACGCAAAGACCTGCCCGCGCCTTCCTATATCTTTGGAACCATCCACCTGATCCCTCAATCCGATTATTTTCTACCGGAAGGTTTTGATGAAGCCTTTGCCAAAAGCGACAAAGTGGTGTTTGAAATCGACATGGACGACATGAATAATAAGGACGACATGGGCTCCATGATGGGCATGCTGTCTAACCTGATGATGAAAGACGGCGTGACATTGAAGAAATTATTGTCAGCATCCGAATACAAGGAAGTATCCGATTACTTCGAAGGCATGGGACTGCCGATGTTCCTCCTGGGCAATGTCAAACCTATGTTCCTCTCCATGCTAGCCGAGATCAACATGGATCCGGACGCCATCCAATCCGATGATATGTCCTCCTATGAAATGGAACTCTATGACATGGCCAACCAGGACAACAAAGACGTAAGCGGTCTCGAGACCATCGATTACCAGATGTCTCTGTTCGACAGCATTCCCTACAAAGAGCAGGCTAAAATGCTCCTCGATGCTGTGCGCGGTACCGACCTTGAAAGCGACAACTATGACCAGACCGTAGACCTCTACAAACAACAAAACATCGAAGCCATGGTCGCCATGGTCGGCGAGTCCGCCGATGCCAGTAACTCCAATTTTGAAAACATCCTCCTCAACAACCGCAATCACAACTGGATCCCCGCAATGGGCAAAAAGATGACTAAGGGGCCAGTCTTTTTTGCCGTAGGCGCAGGCCACCTTGGCGGCGAAAACGGAGTGATCCGCCTCCTCCGCAAGGAAGGGTATACGGTCACGCCAGTCTCTGTGAGTAAAACCAGTGGAGCGAAGAAGGTCTAGTTTGATTAGGGCTTAGGAGCTTAGGGCTTAGATGCTTATTGGCTTATGGAGGTTATAGGGTTATGGTTAAAAAACAAGAACAAAGTTGAGCTGAGGGGAAACCTCCGCTCGCATGCTACGGATTAAACGGAGCAAATTGAAACTGAAAGTAATGTAAGCTAGTTGCAGGGTAAATTAATCGTTATCCTTCAGCCCCTTTAGCCTTTTAAGCCTCTTTCACCTCTTCCGCCTTTGGTCGCCGTAGCGCCTTTTTGCGCGAAGGAGACCCTTTTATAGCTTCCCTTTGAGGTACTGCCCCGTCACACTTTCCTTACATTTTGCAACCTCCTCCGGTGTCCCTTGCACAACCACCCGTCCACCTTCATCTCCACCGCCTGGGCCAAGGTCAATCACCCAATCTGCCGTCTTGATGACTTCAAGATTATGTTCGATGATCACCACCGAATGCCCACGCTCGACGAGCGCATCAATGGCTTTGAGCAGGATATTGATGTCATGAAAATGCAGCCCGGTGGTTGGCTCATCGAAGATGAAAAGTAAATGACGGTCATCGCGCTCCTTGCCGAGGAAAGAAGCCAGCTTGACCCGCTGTGCCTCACCACCGGACAGGGTACTTGAAGCCTGGCCAAGTTTGATATACCCAAGACCTACATCATGCAACGGCTGTAGCCGCTCCGCAATATCTTTCTCGTCCTCAAAAAAATGAATAGCTTCATCCACACTCATCTCCAGGATGTCAAAGATGTTTTTACCATTGTATTTGATATCGAGCACCGGTTTCTGAAAACGCTTGCCACCGCATTCATCGCAGACGAGCTTGACATCAGCGAGAAACTGCATCTCTACGATGATCTCTCCATCCCCTTTGCACGTCTCGCAGCGTCCACCCTCAACATTAAATGAAAAGTGCTTGGGCTTGAAACCATTGACCTTTGCGAGATGCTGGTCAGTCATAAGCTTGCGGATCGAGTCATAAGCCTTGATATAGGTGATCGGATTGGATCTCGAACTTCTACCCAATGCTTGCTGCCCGATCACTTCGATGCCCTCGATGCGTTGATAATCGCCTGAGATGGCTTTGAGCATGTTGGCGTTGGAACCACTGGTGATGCCCAGTGCATTGGACAGCGCTGGTTCAAGGATATGTCTTATCAACGTAGTCTTGCCGGATCCACTGACCCCCGTGACCACGGTCAGGCTAAACAATGGTATCTGCACATCCACATTACTGAGGTTGTGTAATCGGGCACCCTTGAGATGGATTTTATTGGATGAGGTTCTGCGCTTCTTTGGCGTAGGTACCGACAGTAGACCGGTAAGGTATTGTTGGGTCAGGCTTGGCCGGCCAACAGGTTTATTTTTAATAAAGTCATCATACGAACCGGCATAGACGATCTCTCCGCCATGCACACCGGCCGCCGGTCCCACATCAATGATGTAATCCGCCTGCCGGATGATTTCTTCTTCGTGCTCGACCACCACTACGGTATTTCCCAGGTCACGCAGTTCATGCAGCACATGGAGCAACTGCCCCGTATCTTTTGGGTGAAGTCCGATGCTGGGTTCGTCAAGAATGTACAGTGAACTCGTGAGATTACTGCCCAGGTTACGGGTGAGATGAATCCGCTGCGTCTCCCCACCACTGAGCGTACTGGAGATGCGTTCGAGATGCAGATAGCCAAGACCCACATTGCTCATGGTCCGCAGACGATTTTTAATTTCGAACAGGATGCGGGCAGCAGTCTTCTCTTCCAAAGGAGTTAGGGAGAGCCCCTGGAAAAAAGCATTGAGATCACGAATCGACATTTCTGCCAGTTCTGGCAATGATTTACCCGCTACCTTGACATACGTTGCTTCAGGCCGCAATCGGCCGCCACCGCAATCCGTGCAAGTGGTACGTCCACGATACCGGGCGAGGGTGACGCGATTCTGAATTTTATAACTGGCTTGTTCGAGTTCATGAAAGTAGGTATGGATTCCCCGGATATCTCCATCACCGTCCCATAAGAGTTTGCGTTCCTCTTTGGTGAGTTCCGTATAAGGGCGATGAATCGGAAAATCTCTCTTACTGCTTCGCTTCATAAAATCCTGCTGCCACAATACCGACTTTTCACCAGTCCATGATGCCACCGCGCCGGCATAAACACTAAGGGAAGGATCCGGAATGACTTTGTCTTCATCAATCCCTATGATGCGGCCAAAGCCTTCGCATCGGGGACAGGCACCTACCGGATTGTTGTAGTTAAAGAGTTTGGGCTCCGGTTCGATAAACGTCATGCCATCGAGTTCGAATCGGTTGTTGAAAAATGTTCTTGTACCCCCTTCGATCTCCACGAAACATTCTCCTTCGGCTTCATAAAACGCAGTTTGCGCGCTGTCCGCTACCCGCTTCTGGAAATCAGGATCCAGCGAAAGTGGAAAGCGGTCCACGACCAGGCTCAGATCTCCTTTGGCGAGATCCTTTGCTTTTTGTTTGGCGATGGCTTTATGGCCTTCTAAGAAGTCATCAATGCGCAGGGTTTCCCCTTTCCATTGGATGCGGTTATATCCTTTTTGTAACAGCAGTTGGCATTCCTTGTCGACCGTACGTTTTTCGTCGCGGATGAGCAGGGGAGCGATGATCATGATGCGTGTCCCTTCTTCGAATCCGGCGATAAAATGCACGACATCGGTGATCGAGTGTTTTCTGACTTTCTCGCCGGAGATCGGGCTGATCGTCTGGCCGACCCTGGCGTAGAGGAGCCGCAGATAATCATAGATCTCGGTCATCGAGCCCACCGTACTTCGCGCATTACCTCCGGTGACCCGTTGTTCGATAGCGATGGCCGGGCAGATGCCGCGGATATGATCGACATCCGGTTTTTTCATCCGGTTGAGAAACTGGCGGGCGTAGGAGCTCAGACTTTCTACATATCGACGCTGACCTTCGGCATAAAGGGTATCCATGATCAGGGATGATTTTCCGGATCCGGAGAGGCCGGTCACCACCACCAGTTGATTTTTGGGGATGGCTACGGAGACGTTCCGCAGGTTGTTACTGCGGGCGCCGACGATCTCTATCTGCCTGGCTTTGAGGGACAAAGGGGAACTCACTACCTTGGGTGCCTTGGGCTTTACAGCCATATATTTGGGTTTTGGCGCAGTTTTTGCCGGTAAAACTAATACATCTCGATGGGTACAACTGCCAGGCAGCGTAACCATCCGGGATCACGTTAAGTTCTTGTTAAAGGAATCCGGATGCAAAAAAAATTTGGTGCAAAGAAAGGAATTCCCTTAGCTTAGCGGCATAATTACTTGTTGGTCCATATAAAATTCTATCTATAGACACTACTCTACACTGTTTTTAAGACAAGGGTTTGGTTTCAAATCCGACGTATCGTTAACCCGTAAAAACATGTGTAGTATGCAAGTGCAATCTCTTGATGACCACCAATTAATTGATGCCTACCTGGCCGGAGACGAGGCCGCTTTTTCCACTTTGCTGCATCGCCACAAATCCAAGATCTACTCCTCGATCTACATGTTTACCAAAGATCGTGAGCTGGCAGATGACCTCTTCCAGGATGTTTTTATCAAGATCATCGATACCCTTCGCCGGGGCAAGTACAATCACGAAGGCAAGTTTCTTCAGTGGGCATTAAGGATTTCCTACAACATGTGTGTGGATCAGTTCCGCCGCTCCAAACGCCGCACGAAAGTATCCGCTACAGAGACCTTTGACATCTTTGACGTGCTCGAAAGTGATGATCCCAACCGCGAAGAAAGCATGATGCGCGATCAGACCTATGACCGCGTCCGCACCCTGGTCGATATGCTCCCTTCCGAACAACGCGAAGTGGTCATCCTGCGCCACTATGCCGATATGTCATTTAAGGAAATCGCCTGCCTCACCGACGTGAGCATCAACACCGCCCTCGGCCGCATGCGCTACGCCCTCATCAACATCCGCAAACTCGTTGATGAAAAGCAACTGGTGATCTAAGCATAGGGCATAGGGCATAGAGCAAATTAAAAAAACAGGGGTTCAATAACTTGAACCCCTGTTTTTTAATTGTTTTAAACCTACCGTTTCATTCTTCAATTTTACCCGCCTAGCGGACGGGATCTTCCTTGCACTTCGATCTGTCCCTCTGCTCTATGCGCTCTGCCCTATGTTCTCCCGCTTAGTGGCTTCGCAACACTGCGTGATCTCCACTGCGTTACGATATGTCTCTATGCCCTCTGCTCTATGCACTATGCTTTACGGCGCAAGCCTCTCCGCCTTCCACAGCCCATCATGCACCAGTTCATATCTAAACCGATCATGCAGCCGGTCTGGTCGGCCTTGCCAGAATTCTATCATGCGCGGCCTCACCAGGTATCCACCCCAGTGCTCAGGCAAGGGTAACGGATCTACTCCGGCATATCGTTCTTCGATCAATTTAAGATTGGCTTCAAGCACAGCACGATCGTCAATCACCTGACTTTGCGGTGAAATCCACGCGCCTATCTGACTGCCCCTGGGCCGGGATTGAAAATATTGTTCGGATCGTTCTTTGGAAACTTTCTCAACCGTTCCCTCAATTCGGATCTGTCGCTCCATTTCTTTCCAGAAAAAAAGCAAAGCCACATGCGGATGGGCTTTCATATCCTCTGATTTTTTGCTGTTATAATTGGTGAAGAATTCAAATCCTTCAGCATGCAGACCTTTCAACAAGACAATTCGTGCGGAGGGATGTCCGTGGCGATCGATCGTTGAAAGCGTCATGGCATTGACCTCTTCAATTTCCGCACCTACCGCCTCATGCCACCAAAGACGGAAAAGATCCATGGGGTCAGGGGTGATGTCGGATTGGTCAAGAGATCCATGATGGTAGGATTTGCGGAGGTCTTCTATCTTTTTCATAATACACCATGCCCTTCTTGCGGGCACTGTGTAAAGATACAGCCCGGCATCCAACTAAGTTTTGATCGTTCTGGAATAGAGGCTGAAAAGGCTTTCTCCTTCCGGCGGACTAGAAGAGGCTTAAGAGGCTAGGAATTCACTAATTAATAATTTAGAAAATATTCCCTTCACTTGAGGGTCTATTAGGTTGGTAACTCCTGCAACAGAAAAGTCCTACTCGCTAAATGGGAATGCAAAAGAATTAAATATTAAAACCCTATTGTGGTACCCCCTTTTAGGGGGCAAAGGGGGTATAGTAGGGCAAAGGGGGTATCATGAGGTAAAGACGGGTGAAAGAAAAGTCCTACTCGCTAAATGGGAACTTAACAGAGTTAAGTATTAACACACTCATGCGGTACCCCCTTTTAGGGGGCAAAGGGGGTATAATAGGGCAAAGAAGTTATTTAAAGCGTTTAAAAACGTTTCCACTCAATTATTATTAACAATCATACTCAACCACAACCATTACCTTTATTACATGTACTGCAGACCGGTATTCCGGACATCAAATTCGATCCTGAAGCAATACAGCCATGCACTTGCATTGCTGAGCTTCTATCTTTTTGCCTTCCTGGTGCCGCAAGGCACCCTGCCTCATGTTCACAGCCGCACAGATCTTCATGCCGGTGACAGTTGCCGCAAGGATGCCTGCCACATCGCTATCTTCCACCCCGGCGACAAAGGTGGGTGCCATCATAAATACCACTTCACCCAGGCTGAAGACCAATGCCCGTTTTGCAACGGGTCATACACATACCAGATCCGGCCGGCAGTCACGTTGTTGCCCACCTTGGTGCAACATCAATATGCGATCACCAATCATCAGGTGTATCGCCCCATTCCAGCCTCTCTCATACTTCATGCAGATCGGGGTCCTCCTTTAGCCTGATCATAGTCTACACATAATTCCTTCTGTGCATTACACCATGATGACGATGTCATGGCATCAGGCTTATACCGGTCAAACTCCCGGTACGCAATAATTATTTTCAATAACTACAATTAGCATGAAGTCAATACATACTATAAGTATATTTCTGTTGATGTGTTTGCCCATTCAACATGTCTCCGCGGGGGATGGGCCCGGTGGAAAGACATTCCTCACAGGCATAGTTACGGATAAGGCCACCGGAGAAACCCTACCTGGAGTGGATGTATTTTTACCTGACCTCAAAACCGGCGCGGTCACGGATTTAAGCGGACATTATAGGATCGATAACCTCCCGCTTACAAAGGTGCTGGTGCAGGTCAGGTATACAGGGTATAAAATGATCGCCGTGGTCATCAATTTGCAAACCACGACCACCATGGACTTTGCGATGGAAGAGTCCGTCAATGAACTCAATGAAATCGTTGTGACCGGCCTTTCTGGTTCGGCAGAGAAAAATAAAACGCCCACTCCGATTACCACGATACCGGTCACGCAACTATTGGAACGCGCCTCCACCAATGCTATTGATGCCCTGACTTCTCAACCAGGTATTTCACAGATCAGCACAGGAGTAGGTATTTCAAAACCTGTGATCCGGGGCCTGGGATACAACCGCGTAGTCACGGTAGTCGATGGTATCCGTCAGGAAGGACAGCAATGGGGCGATGAACATGGGATCGAAGTGGATGAATTTGGGATCAATAAAATAGAAATTCTGAAAGGCCCGGCAAGTTTGCTCTATGGTTCCGATGCCATGGCAGGAGTCATCAATTTTTTACCTGCACCACCACTCCCTGAAGGTCAGATCCATGGAAACGTTTTGGCCAACTACCAAAGCAATAATGGATTGTACCGATTTGGTGTCAATCTTTCCGGTAACCAAAAGGGTTTAATCTGGGATGCCAGGTATAGCAGCACGGCCGCTCATGCCTACCAAAACAAGTATGACGGCTATGTCTTCAATTCCGGATTCCGGGAAAATGCGTTAGGAGGAATTGTAGGCCTCAATAAATCATGGGGCTATTCGCACCTGCACTTTAGTTGGTACCACATGGTGCCCGGTATTGTTGAAGGCGAAAGGGATAGCGCCACCGGCCAGTTTGTCAAACCTTTCGCACTTAATGATTCGATAGCCACTACAATTCTCGCGACGGATGAGGATTACAAATCCTATACGCCCGAGACCCCATACCAGGATGTCAACCATATTAAATTGGCACTCAACAACAGTTTTATTCTGGGCCAGGGTACATTGAAAGCTACACTCGGCTGGCAGCAGAATCAACGACAGGAATATGCAGACATCCTCAATGTGGGTCAGTATGGCCTGTATTTTTTACTCAACACCTTCAACTACGACTTGCGCTACATCCGGCAATTACAAGGCGATCTGGAGCTATCCATTGGGATCAATGGGATGGAACAGTCGTCGGATAACCGGGGTTCTGAGTTTCTGGTGCCGGCCTATACTCTTTTTGATATAGGCGGATATATCGTTGCCAGCAAATCTTTAGGTAAATTAGATCTGTCTGGAGGAGTACGTTATGATACCCGTGATCAGCAAGGGCAATCCCTTTATCTGGATGCGAACGGACAGCCTGTGGATCCATCGGACCCGGGAGCTATTGAACAATTTTCCACTTTTCATTCCACCTTCTCCGGGGTATCGGGTAGTGTGGGAGCAACGTATCAGTGGTCGGATACCTGGTTTTCAAAATTCAATATTTCACGAGGGTACAGAGCACCCAATATCGCAGAGTTGGCCTCGAATGGAGTGCATGAAGGCACCTTGCGCTATGAAATTGGAGATCCGGATTTGAATCCGGAGACCAGCCTTCAATTTGATCTTGGTATTGGGCACAACGCAGACCACGTGACCGCAGAGCTGGATCTGTTTCACAACCAGATCAACGATTATATTTTCTCCCGTAAAATCGAAGCCGGCGGTGGCGGCGATTCCATTATAGATGGGTATTCGGTTTTTAAATTTGTCTCCGGTGATGCAAGATTGGCTGGCGGCGAAATCTCTTTTGATGTCCACCCACACCCATTCGATTGGATGCACCTGGTTGGATCTTTTGCCTATGTACAGGCCATTCAAAATGACCAACCGGATTCTTCGAAATATCTGCCGTTGATCCCCGGCCCCAAGATGGGATTGGAATTGAAAGCCAATGCTAAATCCATAGGCAAGTTATTTTCAAACGCTTTTGCCAAATTGGAACTGGAGCAGTATTTCGAACAGAATAAATTCTATGCAGCGTACGGTACAGAGACCGCGACACCTGCCTATACCCTGCTTCATTTCGGATTAGGTACTGAAGTGCATGTCGAAGGGTTGCCGGGATTTTCTGTGTATTTCAATGTCAACAACCTGATGGATATAGCGTATCAAAGTCACCTGAGCCGACTCAAGTACGGGGAAACGAACCTGGTCACCGGTCGAACAGGCGTTTATAACATGGGACGTAATTTCAGTATTAAAATATTGGTGCCTTTGCAGTTCTAGGAAAGCACAATCTATTCACATAAATTATTCGAACTCTTTGGGCAAAAGGGCAGACGGGCAGAATGGCGGAACGAAATAGGCAATCTGCAATATGAATAAATGAATTAAGCATGAACACGTAGATTAGGTACCCCCTTTTAGGGGGCAAAGGGGGTACACAGGAGGCAAGGGGGTACACAGGAGAGGGGGTACACAGGAGGCAAAGGGGGTACCCAGGAGGCAAATAGGGAATAAGACTTAGCATCTGCCAACACATGTTGGTCATTCCTTTCACTACTTTAGCACCATCCCCTCACCCACAAGCCCATCACCCATGAATCGCTATTTTTATAAACTCTACCATCCGGATATTTTCCAGGGCCATCCTTCAAAAGAGAAATACTTCGAAGGATGGTATTTCAAGCTGGTGGATGCGGGACAACAGGAAGCGATTGCTGTCATTCCAGGCATTGCTATATATGATGCCGCTGATCGCCATGCTTTTATCCAGGTCATTGATGGGATCCGGCAGACCACTTTCTATTATCGATTTCCGTTATCAGCATTTAAAGCTGACGATCGGGAGTTGGAAGTAACTATTGGAGATAATTTTTTTTCGAAGAAAAGGGTAGTCCTTGATGTCCCCCAACTGAAAGGCGAAATCACCTTGCACGATTCTGTTCCGCTTCGCAAATCGATGGTCAACCCAGGGATCATGGGTTGGTATTCTTTTATGCCCAGGATGCAGTGTTATCATGGGGTAGTCAGCTTACATCATCACCTCCAGGGGAGTACCTTTGGAGAGCTGGGGAACATTGAATGGAGTGGGGGTGTGGGATATATTGAAAAAGACTGGGGCACTTCGTTTCCCAAATGCTGGATATGGATGCACAGCAATCATTTTGCTTCTCCTTCACCTGCTTCCCTGATGGCTTCGGTGGCGCACATCCCCTGGATGGGCAGTTATTTTCCGGGCTTCATAGTGGTTGTCCTCGCGGATGGACATGAATATCGGTTTGCGACCTATAATGGTTCGAAGATGAAATGCACGGTGCTGGAAGACCGGGTCTTGCTGGAGTTTAAGCGTGGAGCTGATCATCTTCGGATCCATGCCTGGCGCGGACCTTCCGCCACCTTGCGTTCGCCAATCACAGGCCAGATGACCGGCAAGGTAAACGAAAGTCTGCAAGCCAGGCTCGATGTGGTTTTGAGCCACCATGATCAAATCATCTGGGAAGATACAGGCACGACAGCAGGATTGGAAGTTGCAGGGGATACCACTATCCTGGAATCCGGGAGGTGGAGGAGGTAGTGGATATCATTTGAGGTGGCTACCTTTGCGGACATGAGCCGCATCCTGGGAATCGCCATTTGCCTGGCCATGGCCACATTCGCCATGGGACAGTCCTCCGGCAACCCATTTGACCTCAAGTATCGTCCTGCCAAACCCAAACCCCCTGTCGTAAGTAACTCCACAACCGTCAGTCCGGATACCACCCACAAACCAGTGTCCACCGGCCAGATCACCAAGCCATTACCGGTTATCAAGGATTCTACCCAGGGCACCCCAAATCAAGGTGCAGGCAATACGAACCAGCAGTCCTCGAATTCGAATCCATTTGAAAAAGGCGTGAGCCGGGACAGTAACAAGTCAACTGCCATAGCGTCACCGGATACCGTGGCATCTAAAAAGGCAGCGGAGAAGATCCTTCCCCCGGCTTTACAAAAGTCTGCCTCCAGAGGATTTCAACTTTTCTTCCTCCTGCTCAGCTTGTTGTTCCTGATCTTCATCGTTAATGTCGAACGAAGTTTTGTTCGTGATTTGTGGAGGGTCATCTCCAACGAAAATTACAGTTCCCTTCATCATCGTAATCAGCGCAATACCATGCGGCAGATCCTGCTTGTGATGGGTTACGCCATCTTCATTTTTCAGGGAGGGCTGTTTATGTATCACGCACTGCGGATTTTCAACTACCGCGGTACCCTGATGGACAATATCTGGATTACCACCCTTTTGATCCTGGTGATCTATTTGGTCCGGCATATATCGATTCGCTACCTCCGGTGGTTATTTAATAAGGACAAGGAAATGACCCTGTTTGGATTCGATATCAGCATCTTCAATACAATGGTTGGTCTCGTGCTGCTGCCCATCAATGTGCTGATGATATTTGGACCGGAATCGATGCATAAGCCTTTGATTATCATCGGTATTATGGTTTTTATAGCCGCCTACCTGATGCGACAGCTCCGGTGGCTACTGGCCGCAAGGCAACTTATTGGGAATAGTCTATTTCTCTTTTTTATTTATCTTTGCGCCGTGGAAATGCTCCCCCTTTGGGCCGTTTCTAAGTTATTCTGGTGAGTGATTGATCCATTAAAACCTGTCGAATGGGTACAAACAGTATCAAAGCAAGTGCGACCTCCAGTCCAAAACGTACCGTGAAGACGATTTTGGTCTCACAACCCAAACCAGAACGATCACCATACTACGACATCGAAAAAAAATACGGGATCCAGATTGACTGGCGCCCCTTTAATCATGTTGAACCCGTCACGGAAAAGGAATTCCGTAAGTACCGCATCCGACCGGATGAATTCCAGGCCGTCGTGATGACCAGCAAAAACAGCATTGACCATTTTTTCCGCCTCTGTGAAGAAATGCGCGTCAAAGTCTCTCAGGACATGAAGTACTTCTGCACCTCCGAGACGGTAGCCCACTACCTTCAGAAATTTATCCAATACCGGAAGCGTAAGGTGTTTGTCGGCGAGCGCTCCATCCAGGATCTCTCCAGTGCCCTTCAAAAACATAAATCCACGACCCGGTTCCTGGTCCCTTGTTCAAATCTTGGCAAAGAGGACGTCATCGACTTTCTCAAAACGAAAGAGATGAACTTCGAATCCGCCATCATGTATAAATCGGTATCCAGCGATCTTTCTGATCTCCGGGATATTTTCTACGACATGCTGGTGTTCTTTTCCCCACAAGGCATCGAATCCCTGTTTGAAAATTTTCCAGATTTCAAGCAAAACAATACCCGCATCGCTGTCTTTGGTAACATCACCGCCAAAGCCGCCGAAGATCACCATCTCAATATAGATGTGATGGCCCCGGCACCGGGCATCCCATCCATGTCGATGGCCCTGGACAAATACCTCCAGGAATCCAATAAGTAGAGAACCGGGCTAGTCATTTCAACCTAAACCATTTCCGGTTTGTTGACAGACGATATGTTTTACAACTCCAGGCCTCAGCTGATCGAACAGTTGCATAGCAAGTTACTGTCCGGCCCTCTGCCCGGCCCTGCTGCTCATGCGCGAATGGCCCATGCGGTGCGACGGGCTGACCCCATGGCTGACCCCGCTACCACCCGGGAAGCCGCCGTACTGATCACCCTCTTTGAAAAATCACCCGGGGACTGGCACTTGATCCTGATCCGCCGTACCTCCTCCCATCAACAGGACAAACATGCCGGTCAGGTAGCTTTTCCGGGTGGTAAACGAGAACCTGGTGATCCCGATCTCATGTACACCGCCCTGCGCGAGACGGAAGAAGAAGTCGCTATTGATCTCGCTACCATTGATGTCCTCGGGGCCTTATCTCCATTGTATATCACTGTAAGTAAGTTTCTCGTCCATCCTTATGTAGCCTATGCCTGGAAGCCACCCCAATTGGTCCGGCAGGAACATGAGATCGAAGAGATCATGGAGGTGCCACTCGCTGCTTTCTTTGACCCTGCCACCCGGCAAGAGACCCGGATAAGACTATCTGGTGGTATCATCCTCAATCATGTGCCTGCGTATGCAATCGAAGGGAATATTATTTGGGGTGCTACAGCTATGATTTTGAGTGAATTCCTTGAGATCATGTCCTCCTGAAGGGAAATGGGTTGCCCCATTTCCGTATTTTGTGCCTCTTCATGGAACCGAACCAGCCTACCGCAGCCTATCAGCCGAAGCACCACATCCGCATGGTGACGGCCGCCTCCCTTTTTGACGGCCACGATGCCGCCATCAATATCATGCGACGCATCATGCAACGCTCCGGAGCCGAGATCATCCACCTTGGCCACAACCGCAGCGCCAAAGAAATCGTCGACACCGCCATCCAGGAAGATGCCCAGGGGATCGCCCTGACGTCCTACCAGGGTGGGCACAACGAATATTTCAAATACATCTACGATATGCTTCACGAACGTGGAGCCGGACACATCCGGATTTTCGGGGGTGGCGGAGGTACTATCCTGCCCCAGGAAATCAAAGACCTGCAGGAATATGGTATCACCCGTATCTACTCACCGGATGACGGCCGCCACATGGGATTGCAAGGCATGATCAATGATGTGTTGCAAAAATGTGATTTTCCATTAGGCGATCATGTCAATGGCGAACTCAAGCGGATATCCAAAAAAGATCACCTCGCAATATCCCGCCTGATCACCGCGGTCGAAAATTATCCGGAACAAAATGAATCCTGGATCACAGAAATTTCTTCTCAGGCGAAAACCTCCGGAGTCCCTGTGCTGGGAATCACCGGTACCGGTGGCGCAGGTAAGTCCAGTATGATCGATGAGATCATCCGTCGTTTCCTGCTCGATTTTCCGGACAAAGACATCGCTGTAGTCTCCGTTGATCCAAGCAAGCGAAAAACAGGCGGGGCATTATTGGGCGACCGAATTCGCATGAATGCCCTGCTCTCCCCACGTGTCTACATGCGTTCGCTCGCCACACGACAATCCAACCTAGCGCTTTCCAAGCATATCCGCCAGGCCGTTGATATCCTTAAAGCCGCCAAATTTGATCTGATTATTCTCGAGACCTCAGGCATCGGCCAATCGGATACAGAAATCGTCGATCATGCGGACATGTCCCTTTATATTATGACGCCCGAGTTTGGGGCGGCATCACAACTCGAGAAGATTGATATGCTCGATTTTGCCGATGTCATCGCGATCAACAAGTTTGACAAGCGCGGCGCACAGGATGCTTTGCGTGATGTGCGAAAACAATACAAACGTAACCACGAACTCTGGGATGTTGCTGAAGAAGCCATTCCGGTCTTTGGCACGATCGCCTCACAGTTTAATGATCCGGGCACGAATGCCTTGTACAAGAAGATCATAGAAATCCTGGGGACCAAAACCAAACAACCGTTCGAAAGTTCACTCCGTCTGACCACCGGCGACAGTGAGAAAATCTATATCATCCCTCCTCATCGTGTCCGCTATCTCTCAGAAATCGCTGACAACAATCGCAAATACGATACCTGGGCCAGGGAAGAAGCAGACAAGGCCGGGCTCCTCTATAATCTGCAAGAGGCCGCAAAACATTTTGATGAAAAAGGGCTCCCGGAACTGAAAGCAGAGATAACGAAAGAATTTGATCGCCTGCGCCAGGATGTGCATGGAGATGTATGGCGCTGGCTCGAAGAATGGCCACAGATCCGCCATCAGTATGTGGATGATGATTACTCCTATAAAGTGCGCGACAAGGTCATCAACGTGGATACCCATGTAAAATCACTTTCCGGAACGCGGATCCCTGTTGTCGCTCTGCCTACTGCCAAAGATTGGGGCACACTCGTCAATTGGGTGACACAGGAAAACCTGCCCGGACGTTTCCCATACACGGCAGGTATATATCCATTCAAACGTAAGGGCGAAGATCCCACCAGGATGTTTGCCGGGGAAGGCGGTCCTGAACGGACGAACAAACGCTTCCACTATGTATCCATAGGTATGCCGGCGAACCGTTTATCCACTGCATTTGACAGTGTGACCCTCTACGGGGAAGATCCCGATCAGCGTCCGGATATCTACGGTAAAATCGGTAATGCGGGCGTAAGCATTTGCAGTCTCGATGATGCCAAACGTCTCTATTCCGGATTTGACCTCTGCGATCCAAAGACTTCAGTGTCGATGACGATCAATGGCCCCGCTGCTACGATCTGCGCGTTCTTTATGAACGCGGCCATCGACCAGCAATGTGAGCTGTACATCAAAGAACACCATCTCGAAGCCGAAGTGGAAAAGGCACTGGTCAATAAATACGATCGCCACGGCTATCCTCGTCCGGGCTATGACCAGGAAATACCCGAAGGAAATAATGGACTCGGACTCATGTTGCTCGGGCTGACCGGCGACGAAGTCTTAGATGCTACCACGTACAACGCGCTAAAAGCAAAAGCACTGCAAGCTGTGCGCGGTACAGTACAGGCTGATATTCTCAAAGAAGACCAGGCTCAAAACACTTGCATTTTCTCTACAGAGTTTTCTCTCCGACTGATGGGCGATATGCAGGCTTATTTTATCGACCGAAACATTCGCAATTTTTATTCGGTATCCATTTCCGGGTATCATATTGCTGAAGCAGGGGCCAATCCCATTACGCAACTTGCGTTTACCTTGTCGAATGGGTTTACGTTCGTAGAATACTATCTCTCCCGTGGATTGCACATTGATGATTTCGCGCCCAACCTTTCGTTTTTCTTTTCCAATGGGGTTGATCCTGAATATGCGGTCATCGGTCGTGTAGCCCGTCGGATATGGGCGAAAGCCATGAAGTATAAGTATGGCGGCAATGATCGTTCGCAAAAATTGAAATATCACATCCAGACCAGCGGTCGTTCACTGCACGCCCAGGAGATTTCATTTAACGACATCCGCACAACCCTTCAGGCGTTATATGCGATCTATGACAATTGCAGCAGTCTTCACACCAATGCGTATGATGAAGCCATCACGACGCCTACGGAAGAAAGTGTGCGTCGTGCGATGGCCATACAACTCATCATTAATCATGAATTGGGATTAGCTAAAAATGAAAACCCACTGCAAGGGGCCTTTATTATCGAAGAGCTGACGGACCTGGTGGAAGAAGCCGTATTAGCTGAGTTTGATCGCATCACCGAACGTGGAGGGGTGCTGGGGGCCATGGAGACCATGTATCAGCGGAGCAAGATCCAGGAAGAAAGCCTGTATTACGAGACCCTAAAACATTCGGGCGAATATCCGATTATCGGGGTCAATACCTTTCTGTCTAAAGATGGATCACCCACTGTGTTGCCCCGGGAAGTAATCCGTTCCAATGAAGAGGAGAAGGAGACACAGATCCGCAGGCTCAATAACATGCATGCGGCCAACAAGAGTCATACGGCTGATGCACTCAAACATTTACAACAGGTAGCCATCGAAAACGGAAATACCTTCGAATCCCTCATGGAAGTGGTCAAGACCTGTTCGCTAGGCCAGGTGACGCATGCCCTTTATGAGGTCGGTGGACAGTATCGGCGGAATATGTAACACTTTACAAGGGTGATAGGATGAGACCATCTTACAGGATTTTGTTTTTCTTCTGGATGGTGGTGCTTCCGTTGTTTCTCCAGGCCCAGCCGGCCAGTATCATCTTTGACCATTATGGCCCGGAAGACGGGTTGATTTCACGGGTGACGCGATCAATGGTTAAGAGCAGCGATGGGTTGTTGTGGATCACTTCCGCAGATGGCCTGGTACGATACGATGGCGAACGATTTTACTTTTTCAGGCACAATAGGCTGGATTCCACAAGTATTGCTTTCAACGCTTGTGATCAGATGGTGATCGACCGTAAAGAACATATATGGGTGGTTGCCGGTCCGTATCTCGATCGATTTGATCCGTCTACGGGACAGTTTGCACATTGCTTTATTCAGCGAGATACAGGAAGATTTTACCAGCTGGCCCCGGAGTCCTTGTTGTATGATGCCTCAAGAGACAAAATATGGGTAGGGACCACGCTCGGATTGTATGTGGTTGAACCAGATCAGCAGCAACTGACTAAGGCTTTATTCAATCCCTCAACCACTGCGCTGAGTCATGAAATATTCCTGACGATGACCCAGGATGCTTCATCTGCACTTTGGATGGGCAGCAGCCATGGATTTTACCAATATGTTCCAGAGACCGGAAACATCACGGCGTATCGTATACCGCATTACCAGGAGGAGGTAGACAATAACGGAGTCACCAGTCTGTATTTTGATCAGGAGGGTACTTTATGGATTGGTACATGGGTCAAGGGTTTGATCCGCTACGATACTAAAAGCCGGACAGGACAACATTATTATTATGATCCGGATACCCTGCAGCACCAAAATGGAATCATAGCCATCACGCAGTCAGGGCTTTCGGATCAAAAGGATATTCTTTGGTTATCGGCTTTACACTACGGCTTTGCGGCATTCCATATGCGTACGGGAACGTTTACACATTATTCTACTGCATATGATGGGGACCACAGTGGAATCATCGGGTTGACCAATGGTTTATTTCCCACAGGTAGTGAGGGCCTGTGGATTGCTTCCGAGAATGGACTGCACCGGTATGACTATGCAGCTCAATTATTTGACCAAACCGACGTTAGCCGTTTCAAATCCAACCTGAAGTCTGCAGCCCTTTTGGAATACCTGACGTTCATTCATTCCTCATCCGGAACTGATAGTGTTTGCTGGTTTCATGTTCCGTATATTGGCGCCTTTCAGTACCATTTCGCCACGGATCAGATGAGCAACCCTCCTTCTGAGCTTCTTCCATATTTGAAGGGAGCGGTATTTGGTATGTTTGTTGATCATGACAACATCCTTTGGATAAGCACGCGTGATTTTGGACTGGTAGGGTACGATACAAAGAAGGGTGTTGTACTCACTCTGGATCTCAATCCTTTCACTCAACCATGGTCATGGGTAACTGAATTTTATGAAGACCGGGAGGGTAGACTATGGCTTGGTACTTACGATGGGTTGTATGTAATGGATAGAGACAGGAGAGCAGCAGTAGCGGTGGAGGACCTTAACCGTTACATTCATTCAAATCCAGTAGCCTCTCATGTAACCGGCATAACGGAAGATATCATAGGCAGAATTTGGGTGATCACTTCTGCGCAGGGAACCACTCCACCATTGATGGCCGTTTTCGATAAGACCATGGTTGCCAAAATATATACCGGAGCAGCCTTAGATCAGTCTATGGCTTCTATTCAAACAAGCCTGAATGATATGGCGTGTTCAGACAACCGGATTTTTGTAGGTACCGATGATGGGCTGGCCTACTTTGAAGCAGCAGAGGGACCCGGGAAGGTGCATTGGATTTCCACAAAAGATGGACTGCTCAATAATCGTATTTGGGGCATTGAGTCAGACGGTTCCGGAGGCCTTTGGTGTTCTTCCGTTTTTGGAATCACGAGGTATCAACCGCAATCCAATACCATCCTCAATTACACCCGTTTCAACTCAGGATTGGGAAATGCCATGATGCCTGGGATCACAGTATCTCCCAATACCGGCCGGTTATATGTCTGTCAACAGGGTGGCTTCAATTGGCAAAGGGATGTGCCTTCCTTTTCATCCGGCGATGTCCCATCGATCATTATTACGGATGTTCGGATTGGAGACCGATCATACTTTTCCCCCGGAACAACCATCTCAAAAGGAAGCCGTATACATCTTGCCTCCCATCAAAACCAGTTGATGATTGAGTTTGCGCTGCCCAGTTTCAGCAATGAAGCTGCCAATCGGTATGCGTACAGGTTAAAAGGACATGATGAGCAGTGGATCCAGACGCTGGACGGGCATGTCAATTTTATTGGGCTCGCACCTGGCCATTATGTATTCCAGATTAAAGGCGCAGATGCTACCGGGGCATGGAGTCAGGGTGAAGCAGAACTGTTGATCACCATAGACCCCCCATTTTACCAGTCCTGGTGGTTCAGGCTTATAGCGCTTCTGACGGTTGCAGGTATAGTTGTGTTTGTGATTCGGCTAAAGTTTGAAGCTTTAAAGCAACAATATGACTTGCGTAACAAGATCGCCGGTGACTTGCATGATGAAATTGGTAGCACACTGACCAGTATCCATATTCTCAGTAAAGTGTCACGCCAAGCCTTGACACAATCACCTCAGCAGGCGGATGAAATGCTTCAAAAGATTACTTCACAAAGTCAATCGATTCAGCAGACAATGAGTGATATCGTTTGGGCCATTCGACCGGACAGTGATAAAGCTGGTAACCTGGTAGCCCGGATGCGTGAGTATGCAGCCTATACGCTTGAGCCGCTTCAGATCCAGACCAAGATTGATGTAGAGGAGGCCTTCCTTCGTCGTCCGCTGTCGCTCACCGTGCGCAAGGAACTCTTGCTCATCCTTAAGGAAGCCATGAATAATGTGGCTCGACATTCGGGAGCTACAAGGGTAAACATCTCGCTGAGATATGTCGATCGTCACCTCCTGCTGAGCATTGCCGACAATGGAGCTTGGAGGGAAAGACAGGACTCTACAGGAGCCGGCATTATGAGCATGAGACGGAGGACCGAATTTCTCGGAGGCACATTAACTGTAGAAGGGACCAGTCAGGGCACCTCGCTGTTGAGTCAGATTCCTGTTTGATAAGGAATCACCCATTTATGGGAGTAGCTAGGTTTCTGAAATAGCTTTTCTTTGTAAACGTAAATATGAGTTCCGGCCCCATACGCATATTGGTCTATGATGATAATCCTAATCTTCGGCTCAGCATCGAAACCATGCTGCAATGGAGTGAGGAGTTCCTGGTCGTCGGGTCATATCCGGATGGCAGCCATGTGGTAGAGGATGTCCGCAGACATAGTCCTGATGTCATTCTGATGGATATCGATATGCCGCCCGTCAATGGCATCGAAGCTTTAAGGATGCTCCGTCCACACGAACCCGACCTGCCAGTGATTATGCTTACGGTCTTTGATGACAATGACCATATCATTGATGCCATATGTGCCGGTGCCAGTGGGTATCTGCTGAAGAAGGATGTTGATCAGTTGATTCCTTCCGTACGGGATGTGCTCAATGGTGGTGCGCCGCTGACCAGCAGTGTAGCCCGCAAAGTGCTGAAATGTTTTCCGCCCGCCCCAACAGGCAATGATGATACCCTCAACCTGTTGACCCCTCGTGAACGCGAAATACTGGATTATGTGGTAAAAGGATTCAGCTATAAAATGATCGCCGCCGAACTCTTCCTGGGTGTAGATACGGTCAGGACGCACGTTAAGAAAATCTACAAAAAGCTTCAGGTCAACAGTGCCAGGGAGGCTGCATACAAAGTTTCTCACCTTAGGATCTGACAGATCCTCTTGTTTTCACCCTTTTATGCGATTGATCCGCAGCAGCCTGACTGCGATATTTGTTCGATCAATCAGACTTGATGTCCCTGCGTATCGTCATATCCTTTGTGATCCTTGGATGGAGTTTTAAACATTCCGAAGGCTATGCCCAATTCAGAGGCGGATCTGTCGACGGGCACAGTGCCTGGTCCAGTGTCTCCACCTTGAATGGTATGCCGCTTATTTTTAAAGGTGGGGCAAGTGATGGGATGGATGCCGTGCAAAGCGAAGATCAGAATCCATTGCCTGACCTATTTCTTGGAGGCCTGAATGATGGTTTTACATCCGGCCAAAGCCTCAGCCAGAATACACTTCCTGATATTGCGTTAGGCGGGCAAGGTGATGGTTTTCATGGCACTGCTGACATCACGGGCCTCAATGGTTTGCCTGCCATTTTCAAGGGTGGAAACAATGATGGTTTTGATTTGGATTCAGCACAGATGGCCAATGAGGTGCCAGGCATCTTTACAGGTGGCGTAAATGATGGCTTTGACCCGGACGAACGCACATCTGCCAATTCACCTTGCTCGGATAATTTATTCGTCTGGACCGGAAAGGTCAATGAAGACTGGCATGAATCCGGCAATTGGGAGTGTTTTGTTGTACCATCTCTTTTCAGCCGTGTACGTATACCTCAAGGATTGGCTTCATTGGGCAGACCTTATCCTGTAGCCTATAGTGCGGCTGAAGTAAGCACTATCCGATTGGAGCCTGGTGCCTATCTGCAAGTGCAGCCCGGAGTCTTATTAAAATTGAATGGCCAATAAATGCAATCATATGAAACACTTCATTTTTTCAATTCTGTTTTTTAGTATGTGGAACTTGGCTGAAGCCAATAATGTAAGCCTCTCCAATATACAGATCATCAATAATGGTCCTGACAGTACTTACGTCCAGTTTGATCTCACTTGGGAAAACAGTTGGAGGGTCAATAATGGCCCAGGTAATTATGATGGCGTATGGGTGTTTTTTAAATATCGCCAGCCTGGATACAATTATTGGTTTCACATGGGACTTCATCCCAACCCAACCAGTGATTTTTTACCTGCGGGACTTGCCTTTTGGAGAGATTCTAGTAACCTCGGGGCCATGTTTTACAGATCGAATTCCAATATTGGTACCGGTACCGTCACGTTTACAGGAATTCGTTTAACGATTTTTCCTTTTCTCCCTTTTAATGTGGATCTCAAGGGATTTGCCACGGAAATGGTGTTCATACCTACTTTTGAGCATCCATTGGTGACACTTCCCATTATTTTGGGAGATGGAAATACGGTGACAGAGAGCACCAATGCCTTTCATACCTCTCAGCTAGACAATCTTGTTGCATTTTCTTATTCCCCCATTTCTGTCGATCCCAATAGCTTTGATGATAGCTCCATTGAGAGCCCCGAAAATTTTACCATCGGAGGTTTAGGGGCAAATGGAATCATAACCACCCTTGGGGACACCAATGCCTATTATCCCACCGGAACCTCATTGTGGTGTATGAAATATGAAATCACGCAGGGCGCCTACCGTGATTTTCTTAACACACTATTGTTATCCCAACAAACCGGGCGAACATCATATTCTCCCACATCACCTGTGGGAACCGGGGCACTTGCGATTTCCGGTACATCAAGAAATTACATAGAAATCAAAACGCCGTCCATCGATGGACAACCAGCAGTCTATGGTTGCGATGCCAACGGCAATAATATCTTTGATGAACCCGATGATGGGGAGTATGTCGCCTGTGGTTTCTTAGGTTGGCCCGATATGGCAGCGTGGCTGTCCTGGGCGGGGATGTGTCCGATGACGGAAATACAATATGAACGGATATGCAGGGGGCCTTTTTACAACTATTCTTACAGTCCCGGCGAATACGCTTGGGGAGATACAACCTTAATATCTACAGCTCTGACGATCTCCAGCCCTTATGAAGAAGATGAACTGGTTTCCAATGCAAGTAATGCAGTTGGCAACGCTGTTTATTTGGATGGTGGCACCACAGGTCCTTTGCGCAGTGGGATATTTGCAACAGCTACTTCTAACAGGGTGACCAGCGGTGCATCCTTTTTTGGGGTCATGGATCTGAGTGGCAATGTGATAGAAACCTGTGTCACCGTTGGCAACGTCACCGGTAGAAGTTTTAACAAGTCAGCTGAAAATGGATGGTATGGCTCATCTCGTGGCCAGGGAAATCTCGATATTAATGGGAATGCACAGGTGATTCGATGGCCCGGATGTTCAACCAGTAATAATGTGGAGGCAGACGAAGATTGCACCGTAACCAATTCCAATGGCACGATCCTTAGAGGCGGGTCTTTTGAATTCTTTGATTACTATATGCGGGTAAGCGACAGGTCTGCGGGACAAGCCTTTGTCATCCGGGCACCATGGGGCGGAGGCAGAGGTGTCATCGTGCCCGCGATGTATAACAATCCCTGAGAACCTAAAATAAACCCCACAGAAACTCCCCGCGGTGAACTTGTGACCAAAGGGGAGTTTCTATGGATTAGAAATTCAACTGCGCCTGCAATCGCAAAAGGTTTCCTTCCTGGTGATTGTCAGGCTTGGTATGATCTTCATAGGTCCGGTCGGAAATCACATAGGCAGCGACAAATTCAAATTGCTTCATGGGTTGCCATTCCAAACCAAACTCCAGTTCTTTGACCTCATAGCTGCGGGCATCTTTTTCCTGCTTCTTGCCGCCATCATAATACTGCCAGCGTGCGTAAGGAAATAAAATCTGGCTTTTCAGTTTCCACTGATAGTTGACCAGAATATATCCGCCTTTTAGATTTTGAACTTCTATAGAATCTGTCACTTTGTTGTACTCAGGCCCTTTGCCAACATTGTACTCTGCCTGGAATCCGAAAGGTTTAGGGTAGAGCACCAGTGATGCGGCTACCCGCTGATCAGTATAGTTTTTATCAGCATTGGTTTTGACTCCGGCACTGAGATTGGACACTACATATTTTCCGGTATACGCCTGGATGCCCCCTTCCATGATCTGGTCTTTGAGATGGAAAGGATAGGTGACCCGGCCGACGACGTGAAAATTATCATTGAGCTCCGGTTGATTGGCGGTCTGACCATTGTAGATTCCTAACCCAACCACACCGTAATCACCAGTACCTTTCAGTCCGGACTTGACGAGATCGGAAAACAGGTCACGGTACTTTTTAGGCGCCCAGTAGGCAATGGCGCCAAGGTCACGTTCGTTAGCCACCGCGCTGTTTAAGGCATCATCCCGATCGAATGGCAAACGATTCTGGCTGGATTGCATATTTTCAAAACCATAGGGAACTTTGCTTTGACCAATCCGAATCCGGAATTCACTTTCATTATCCAGGCCAATATCGAAGTACGCATCACGAATCTGTGCAAAATGCGTTTGTCCTCCCGATACGCCTGTGCTGCTGGCAAAGTCAGGTTGCAGATAAAAATAAACCCGCTTGGTGAGATGCCCATAAATCACCAGTCGCATACGACGGATAAAAATACCATTGTTGCCTCCCCATGATTTGTCGCATTGCTCACATCCAAGGTTTTCGTTGGTTTCCAACAACCCATTGTAGCGTACCTGTGCATAACCGCGAAGGGATATGTTCTCATACCATTTTTTCTCCGCCGGCTTTGGGGCCTCTGTGGTGGTTTTGAGTTTTGTAGAATCTGTAACCTGGGAAGTTCCAGCGTAGGCCATCAGAAGAAGGCAGAAAGGGAGGGCAAATTTCAACATGTCCGCTTGGTTTAGCAGCAGCAAATGTAAACGCATCGTTACCCTTATGTAAATTATAGAGGTAAACTTTGTGTAAAGTTCCCTTCAGATAAAGGTTGTATGAGCTATCAATTTTGAAAGTAATACTCTCTTTCCATCTCCCATCCATGATCCCGATGTGTCAGGATACAAAACCGGTCTACGGTAAAGTGCATATGGAAAGGCTTGTTTTTGAAATAGAGCATCATCTGATCAAATTGCGGCCGCGTCACATCCTTATGCGCCAGGGTCAGATGTGGATGATAGGGCCGCTGTGGATAGGTGTCAAGGATATGCGGCATTTTGGACAACAAGGCACTTTGCCATATTTCATGTAGTTCCTGCAATGGCTCACTGACTATGGGCCGTATGTACACTACGCGTGGTTTGAAAAAATCAAAACCGTTGAGCTCCAACTGAAATGGTGTGAGGGTGCCGGCCATAGCATACGCCATTCCAAACAACCATCCGGTCTGCGCCGAATTCAGGGCGATCGGCGGAATGATGGTGATATGAGGTGGTGTGCGTAAGGCATGTTTGGGGCCCCACTGGTGGGCAATATATTCCTGCAGGGAGCGTACTTCGTCATACACTTCCTGAGGAGGTATGATCGCGATAAGTTTGAGATTTTGCTCCATGACCTTTTCCTAGCCAGGTGTATGACAAAGCTCCAATATGTACGTACTCATTAACAACTTTCTTGCTTTCAAATTCGCAATTCCATATTCCCACTTCAAAATTCCTTATTCCTTATTCTTCATTCCTTATTCTTCATTCCTTATTCTTCATTCCTTATTCTTCATTCCTTATTCTTCATTCCTTATTCCTCATTCCTTATTCTTCATTCCTTATTCCTCATTCCTTATTCTTCATTCCTTATTCTTCATTCCTTATTCCTCATTCCTTATTCGTAATTCCTAATTCCAAATCCCTCACAGATCTCCAAGTTGTGGCCGGATCACAATGTCTTCTACTACGGAAGAGGGTCCCATTCTCGTACAGGCCAATACAGCTTCGGCAACATCTTCAGGAGGCATGAGCCGATCCGGCGCATATGGCGCATTACCCCATGATGCAGACCATGTTGCGCCAGGCATAATAGAAGTCACCTTGATACCGTAAGGTTTCATCTCTTCACGCAATGCTTTGCTAAAACCCAACAACGCAAACTTACTAATGGTGTATGATCCGCCATTGGGATAGGACATCAGGCTTGCGATCGAACACATATTGATGACATGTCCCTTGCGGCGATGGATCATGGAAGGCAAAATACTTCGGGTCAGATGATAAGGCCCATGCAGATTGAGGGCCAAGGTCGATTCGAGCACTCCATCCTCTTCGGTATGCACGGCACCAGGTTCAAAGACCCCGGCATTGTTGACCAGCAAATCAATTTCAGGCCATGCAGTAGTTATGGCTTTTCCATAAGTGAGCGTCTCTTCCTTTTCGCTGAAATCTACCCAATGAATAAGGCATTCCTGCCCAGGATACAACTGATGAACTTCAGCTTGTAAAGCTTCAAGATCCTCCAGGTTGCGACTCGTAGCCGCGACATTCCAACCTTCACGGGCGAGAGCGAGGAGCACCGCACGACCGATTCCTTTGGTGGCACCAGTAATGATTGCGTTCATAGATATAAAGGTAAGGCGGAAAGGGCTAAGGGGCAAAAGGGGGCTAAGGGGCAAAGGGGGAAGGGAGCAAGGGACTAAAGGAGCAAGGGGCTAAAGGGCTAAAGGCAGATAGGGGATCAAAGGAAATTATGGTTATTGGTTACAAAATTGCTGGAGTCATATAATAGTTATCATTTCATCCCTTTTCTCCCTTATCCCTTTTCTCCCTTATCCCTTTTGCCCCTTAGCCCCTTAGCCCCTTGCTCCCTTCTCCCCTTTTCGTCATCTTCCTCGCTGTCTTATATCTGAGAACTCCTCCTGGTTTCCTGAATCATCGATATGGTTTGTATACCTTACTTTTACTTCCGGATAAGTGCGCCGCGGATGAATATCAAGTTTATAGAGCATATCGGCAGATTCCTTTCCTGGATGACCCATGTATTCTCCAAGCCGGAGAAGATGGCCATGTACTGGAAGGAAACTATGCGTCAGATGAATGATATAGGGATTGGTTCCCTGATCATTGTCATGCTGATCTCCACCTTTATGGGTGCGGTCATGGCCGTACAGATCAGCTATCAGTTGGGAGGTCAGCTCATCCCTAAATACTATGTAGGCTACCTGGTTAGGGATATCACCATCATCGAACTTGCCCCCACGATCACCTGTCTCGTGCTGGCGGGTAAAGTAGGTTCCAATATGGCGGCCGAAATCGGAGGCATGCGCCAAAAAGAGCATATCGATGCCATGGAAATCATGGGGGTCAATACCTCCGCATTCCTGGTGATGCCCAAGATTGTTGCTGCCATCCTCGTCGTCCCTCTCCTGGTATCTGTTGCCGCTCTTGTGAGTATCCTTGGAGCCTATATCGCTGCTGTTCCAACCGGTTTGTTTACCTCAGCTGAATATATCCAGGGGATCCGATCTTACCTCGAAACGTGGAATGTGTTCATCATGTATGTCAAGGCTGTCGTGTTTGGTTTTATACTCGCGGCCATATCCTGTTATCAGGGCTACTTTGTCAAAGGCGGTAGCATTGAACTCGGTAAAGCAAGTACAGCCGCAGTGGTGATGAGCAACATCGCCATCCTGATCGCAGATTATCTCATCGCCGTACTCCTTACCTCATGATCCGCGCAGAAAACATATGTAAGTCTTTTGGCGAACAGGAAGTTCTCCGCAATATCAACTTCACCTTCGAAGCGGGCAAGACCAATCTGATCATCGGTAGAAGTGGTGCCGGGAAAACCGTGCTCCTGAAAATCCTGGTAGGACTCTATCCACCCTCTTCCGGAACCGTATGGTATGATGATGTGGACTTTACGTCCCTCGACAAGAAGCGTGTGCGCGATATACGGATGTCAGTCGGTATGTTGTTTCAAGGCACGGCCCTCTTCGACTCCATGACGATTGAAGAGAATATCCGCTTTCCGATGGATATGTTTACCGACAAAACGAGCAAAGAAAAACTTGACCGGGTCAATTATTGCCTGGATCGCGTAAACCTGACTGGCGTCAATAAAAAATTCCCTTCCCAATTGAGTGGCGGGATGCAAAAAAGGGCCGGTATCGCCCGGGCTATTGTACTGCAGCCAAAATATCTTTTTTGTGATGAACCCAATTCAGGGCTGGATCCAAAGACCAGTCTGGTGATTGACGAACTGATCCACGCGATCACGATCGAAAACAATATCACTACGATCATCAATACGCATGATATGAACTCCGTCATGGAGATCGGTGACAATATCGCCTTGATCCATAATGGCGAACTCGCGTGGTATGGCAATAAGGACGAAGTGCTTGCGTCCCGCAATGAAATCCTGCAAAATTTTGTCTTTGCATCTCCTTTCCTCCAAAAGGTCCGGGATCTCCACGCCGACGAATAAAAAAAGGTGGTTCAAAGACCACCTCTTGTAGAGTGCCCGGGGAGGGATTTGAACCCTCACGTCCTAACGGACACATGCCCCTCAAACATGCCTGTCTACCAATTTCAGCACCCGGGCGGATACGGAACGGGACGCGAAGATAAATGAAAAATGAAAAGTGAAAAGTGAAAAGTGAATGGTGAAAAGTGAAGAATGTCGAAGCACAGCGAATACTTCGGCTCCGCTCAGCACAAGGATCCCGTCCGCTAGGCGGGAAAAAGTGAAAAAAGAAAGCAGGATTAAAAGTCCCCTTTCAGGGATATGAGAAGTAAAAAGGGAAGAATCCAAACCTATTCCCGATCAACCGGTCATAATGCCACTCCCTACGCGCAGGTTCAGAAGAGGGGAATGTGTTTTTATATTAAAATTATTTTAAAAGTATAATGTCCAAAATTTCAGTATTGTACGTACTATGATTGAAGTAACGTTGCAATAGCTTGGAAAAAAGGAGGCTTGGAATCGGAAGATATGACCTTAAAAGCTTACCTTTACCTGCATCAGCGAAAGCGCATAAGGCATAAAAAGTTTTTTACATATATAGTAAACTTTTAGCCAACCCCTTTCGTTATACTGATCACCTTCGATACAGAGAGCAGGATTCGCCTGCCCATCATAAAGATGTAGTTTTCTTATTTTGAGACCTTAGTCGAAAAAGCCCGGAGCAAATGTGCATACGGGCTTTTCGACGTTTTTGCTTCGCAAAAACCGCCGAAAAGCACATGCACCTAGTGAAAGGGGAAAATTGAAGATTGGAAAAAGAAGGTATTCAGCTACGTTTTGAGATACCAGCTTTTGCAGTTCGGATGGAGGCAATCAAAATGGCTTTGATCTCACTACTTTCAGCATACAAGGTTTTATACTCTTGCGTCTCTATATAATCTGTCGCATGGAGCAACTCCAGGAAGAATTGAGACTCATTGGTTTCTTTCAGACTTACACTCAGCTTGTTGATAAAATCCTTTCGGCTCTGTGCATATTCAGCTTCCCGCTCATTGGCCCCAATGGAGGTGCCACAATCCAGAAGCTGCCCACTCAAAATATATTCCTTGTGCCGCTGCTGTACCTTTTGGACCACTCGCACAATCTTCACCGCAAAGGAAAATGCCTTGTCCCGAAGAATCGAATTTTTCATAACTGATTTGTTTTCAACTGTGAAATGAAAAACTAAGGCTATCTGCCATTAATTGCAAGTAACCCCTTTATTAATCAATCCCTTCCTTTGCTTTTTTCATTTTCCAATCTTCTTTTTTCATTTTTCAATCTTTCCCGCCTAGCGGACGGGATCTTCGCTGCGCTTCGACTTTTTTCATTTTTCAATCTTCTTTTTTCACTTATTTTGCTGTATGCCTGAGTTTGTCCATCTCCACTGTCACACGCATTATTCTCTCCTGGATGGGGCCTCCCACATTCCTGAGTTGATGGACAAAGCGGTGGCCGACAACCAAAAGGGCATCGCGATCACAGATCATGGAAATATGTTCGGCGCTTTCGAATTTGTTTCCGAAGCCAAAAAACGCAACCTCAAGGCCCTTGTTGGTTGTGAGTTTTACCTGGTCGCCGACAGGCACAAACGGCAATTCCAAACCTCGAAAGGAGAGCGCGACAACCGCTATCATCAACTCCTTCTGGCCAAAGACCAGGAAGGGTATCAGAATCTTTCGAAACTATGTTCCCTGGGTTTTATCGAAGGCGTCTATAGCGGTTATCCCCGGATCGATAAAGAACTTCTTCTCCAGTATCACAAAGGCCTTATCGCCACCAGTTGTTGTATCGGTGCCGAAATTCCACAGACCATTCTGACCGGAGATCTCGAAAAGGCGGAGAAATCCCTCCAATGGTGGCTCGACCTTTTTGGTGAAGATTTTTATATCGAATTGCAACGCCAACGCGGCCTCGAGACGATCGACGATACGGGTATGAGCCAGGAGAAAGTCAACCAGATCCTTCTCGGTTTTGCGCGCAAATACAATATCAAAGTCATCGCCACCAACGATGCCCATTATATCAACGAATCAGATGCTAAAGCCCACGACATCATCCTCTGTGTCAATACGGGCAAGAAGATGTCTGAGCCCGGACGATTCCAGTTTCCCAGCACGGATTTTTATTTCAAGACCCAGGAGGAGATGAATGCCATCTTCCTGGATATCCCGGAAGCGATTGACAACACGAATGAGATTTTCGACAAAATCACTTCTCCGTTGCTGACCCGTGATGTATTGCTTCCCAATTTTCCAGTACCCCAGGGCTTCAAAGATCAGGCTGCCTATCTGCGTCACCTCGTATATGAGGGTGCACTCCATCGGTATGGCGTGATCACGCCGGAAATTAAGGAACGCCTGGATTGGGAGCTGAGCGTCATCGAGAAAATGAATTTCAACGGATACTTCCTCATCGTGCAGGACTTTATCCGTGCGGCCCGCACCATGGATGTGAGCGTTGGCCCCGGTCGCGGATCTGGTGCCGGATCCGCTGTGGCGTATTGCCTCACCATCACCAATATTGATCCGCTTCGATACAATTTACTCTTTGAGCGTTTTCTCAATCCGGAGCGCGTATCGATGCCGGACTTTGACATTGACTTTGACGATGAAGGTCGTCAGCGGGTCATCGATTATGTAGTAGGAAAATATGGTAAGAATCAGGTAGCCCAAATCGTCACCTTTGGCACGATGGCCGCCAAATCTTCCATTCGCGATGTCGGACGAGTACTGGAATTGCCCCTGCCGGATACAGACCGACTGGCCAAAATGGTTCCGGCAACGCCAGGCACTACATTGGCTAAAATATTCAAGCCCGGCAAAGAAGCAGAAGACGATGCCCAGTCCCGTGATTTGGAAAATATCCGCAAGCTGCGCGAACTCGAAAAGCTGCAAACTCCGGAAGGAGAGATCTTGCGGCTTGCGCAGCAAGTAGAAGGCACCGTCCGTAATACAGGGATCCATGCAGCCGGTGTCATTATCGCACCTGGTGATATAACGCAATATATTCCGGTCTGCACGTCTACTGAAACAGAATTGCTCGTCACGCAATTCGAAGGCGGCGTGGTTGAATCAGCAGGCATGCTGAAGATGGACTTCCTCGGACTCAAGACCCTCTCGATTGTCAAAGACGCCATCAAGATTATTGCGGATCGTCAGGGCACTACCGAACTCATAGATCCGGATCAGATACCTCTGGACGATCCAGCCACATTTACACTTTTCCAGAAGGGTGAGACGATCGCCATCTTCCAGTTTGAGTCTACGGGCATGCAAAAATATCTGCGTGAACTTGGGCCCACTAATATCGAAGACCTGATTGCCATGAACGCGCTCTACCGTCCGGGTCCGATGAATTATATCCCGATGTTTATCAACCGAAAGCATGGACGGGAACAAGTAGACTATCCGCATGAATGGCTGACCGATCTCCTCAAGCCAACCTATGGGATCATGGTGTATCAAGAACAGATCATGCAGGCCGCCCAGGTCATGGCGGGCTACAGCCTCGGTGCCGCGGATATGTTGCGCAGGGCGATGGGTAAGAAGAAGGCGGATGAAATGGAAAAGCATCGCCAGATCTTTGTAGAAGGCGCCACTAAAAAAGGAGTTCCTTCCGTCAAGGCCGATGAGATTTTTGAAATCATGTCCAAATTTGCGAGCTATGGTTTCAACCGTTCACACAGTGCGGCGTATACCGTGCTTTCCGTGCAGACCGCCTGGCTCAAAACCCATTATCCGGCGGAGTTTATGGCGGCTGTGCTGACGCACAACAAGAACGATATCACGAAGCTTAATTTCTTCCTACGCGAATGTAAACGGATGAATATTCCAGTACTGCCCCCGGATATCAATGAGAGTAATATCAATTTTACAGTCAATGCCAAAGGGGCCATTCGCTTTGGATTGAGTGCGTTAAAAAATATGGGTGAAGGTTCTGGTGAAGACCTCATCAAGGAACGCAAAGCAAACGGTTTATTTACCAGCATTTTTGATTTGACCTCACGGGTCAACCTCAAATCAGTCAATAAAAAAGCACTCGAAGCGATGGTGATGGGCGGAGCGATGGATTGTTTTGCCGGCACCCACCGGGCGCAATATTTTGCGCCAACAGATAAGCATGATTCCCTGATCGAGCATGCCATCCGGTACGGACAGTCCGTGCAGGCGCAGGCCAATCAGACCCAGTTGACGTTGTTTGGCGAACAAAATTCCAACATGTTCCAGGAACCACCTTTACCCAACGTTCAACCCTGGACCCTGATCGAAAAGCTCACCCGGGAAAAGGAAATCACCGGGATCTATATGTCCGGCCATCCATTAGATGACTACCGTCTTGAAATAGAACATTTCACCAACTGTCCACTCGACATGGTGACCGAATACAAAGACAAACACCTCAAAGTGGCCGGTATGGTCACCGGGGCAGATCACCGGATCACCAAGAAAGGCACAGGGTGGGGCATCTTTACCCTCCAGGATTTTAGAGGGGCTCTCGAGATCCGCCTCTTCAACGAAGATTATAAGAAGTACAAGGATATCCTGACCATCGGAGAAGCCCTCTTTATCGAAGGATTCTACCAGAAAAGCTGGAATGGACAGGAACATGAATTCCGCGTCACTTCAGCCCGCATGCTGGCCAGTATTGGAGAAGAACTCACCAAATCCATCACGGTTAAAATCTCCATCGACCAGCTCGATCAGTTTCTCCTCGATAGCCTCGACCGCATCTGTGAACAACACAAGGGCAAGCATAAACTCAGGCTACAGGTCTACGACCGCGATGATGATTTCATCCTGGGCCTCATCTCCAAATCCAACCGGGTCAAAGCCGCCAGTGCACTCATCGAAGATCTCGAAGCCCTCGGCATCAAATACAAGTTGAATTAAGGTTAGTCATCCGATTTTTTTTGCGCACGGAGACAAGGAGAATACGGAGATGGGATTTTCCTTCTCTCAGATCGCCAGATCACCAGATTTCCCTCTCAGTAAGAGGGATCGGTTCTACGTAAGTAGAAGCGAGGGAGTTCCCCACATCACTCCATCACCCCCTAATTTTGTTAAAATATTGTTATAAAACCATCCGTTAACATCTATACAGGACCTGCGGAGGTTATCCTTATGATATGGTCTATTGGCTTATACAATGGTTGATATTGGGCAGCATGGCTCCTCAGGAGTCCGTGGTAAGTGCCTCCGTCTCAACAGATTCCTTGCAGGTACAGGTGCTCAATTATGATCAGTTGAAGCCGATGTTGCATTATGACAATGACACGACATATGTAGTCAACTTCTGGGCCACCTGGTGTTCGCCATGTGTGCAGGAGTTACCCTATTTTGTGGCGCTCGATTCGGTGTACGATAACCATCCCTTCCGCCTTATCCTGGTGAGTCTGGATTTCAAGAAGGATTATATTCGTAAACTTGAACCGTTTGTCGCCGAGAAAGGACTGAAACCTTATGTGGTGGTATTGGAAGATAACCGGGCCAATTACTGGATTGATGATATCGATCCGTCATGGTCAGGTTCCATTCCAGCGACCCTGGTGTACCGGGGCAACGAACGGAGATTTTTTGAGCAAACTTTTCACCAGGGTGAGGAGTTAGATAACATTGTAAAACCATTTTTAAACTTATGAATATGAAAGTCTTTATCGGTCAACTTTTCATCACCCTCTTTACGCTTACTGTAACCCTAGCGGATGCCCAGGTATCTGCCGGGTATAAAGTCGGGGATCAGGCAGCCGATTTTTCCTTGAAAAACGTGGATGGCACGATGGTGTCCCTCGCGGATTATAAAGGGGTCAACGGGTATATCGTAATCTTCACGTGCAATACCTGTCCCTATGCGCAGATGTACGAAGACCGTATCATTGCCTTGCACACCAAATATGCATCACAGGGTTACCCGGTGGTTGCGATCAACCCCAACGATCCGGACGTTAAACCCGGTGATGACTTTGCAGCTATGCAGGCGCGGGCCAAAGAGAAGAAGTTTCCGTTTAAATACCTTTTTGATGCCGGCCAGAAAGTATACCCGGTTTTCGGAGCAACCCGCACACCCCATATTTTCCTTCTGGATGCCAATCGCTACGTACGGTATATCGGGGCTATCGATGACAATGCCCAGAATCCGGGTGAAGTCACCGTGAAGTATCTCGAGAATGCCATTGCGGCCTTGAAGGCTGGCAACAATCCGGATCCGGCAGAGACCAAGGCCATTGGATGTACCATCAAAGTAAAGAGCTAAGGGTTTCTATGAGGCTCAAGTAATAAAAAAGGCGGCAACATATGGTTGACGCCTTTTTATTTACTCCCCATCTTCCGGTGGCGGTTCTGGCCGGAGGCCCCGGTGCTGCAGATTTTTATACCGCCCGTTCAGTTTCAGTTGATGGGCCAGGATCCATTCGATCTGTCCATTGATACTTCGAAAATCATCCGCCGCCCATTTTTCGAGGGCGTTGTAGACATCTTCGTCAATCCGGAGGACAAACTTCTTTTTCATATCCTGGGTTTAAATCAAAAGGTGGATGGCCGTTGTACGGTGAAAGTAGGCTAGGTATTGATTATTGATACAATGAACCAGTGTTGACCACTGGAGTAACTTCCTTGTCCGAACAGAGTACGACCATCAGGTTGCTGACCATAGTGGCTTTCTTTTCTTCATCGAAATGCACTATGTTCTTTCCATTCAGGTCATTTAGGGCCATTTCTACCATGCTGACAGCACCTTCGACGATTTTGAAGCGGGCGGCAACGATGGCTTCTGCTTGCTGGCGTTTGAGCATGGCACTCGCGATTTCCTCTGCATATGCGAGATAACCGATACGGGCTTCCATCACTTCGATACCGGCGATGGCGAGACGCTCAGCCAGGGCGTGCTCCAGGGAGTGATTGATTTCCTGTAGACCCGACCGAAGTGTGACCTCTGTTTGATGGTCATCAAAGTTGTCGTACGAATACTGACCCGCAAGGTTACGAACCGCCGCATCGCTCTGGAGTTTGACGAAGCTGGCATAGTCATCTACTTCGAAGGCCGCCTTGTAGGCATCACGTACCCTCCAGACGGTGATCACGCTGATCAGGATCGGATTGCCTCGCTTGTCATTGACTTTGACTCGCTCACTCTCAAAGTTGCGGGCACGAAGAGAAATCCCTTTTTTAGTAAAGAAGGGGTTGGCCCAAAAGAAACCATTGTCTTTGACCGTCCCCATATATTTTCCAAAGAGGGTGATGACCCGTGAACTATTGGGGTTGATGAAGAAAAAGCCGGTGGATATCAGCGTGGCCAGGATTAGGCTGATTCCAGGGATTCCCGGGTTCCAATTTTGAACTAATCCGGTGATTCCGGCAGCAATCAGCCCTAAAAACAAGAGAAGGAACAGGTAGCCTGAGAAAGGTTTAAAGGTTTTTTCCATGATTTTTCGATTATGATATTAAAATGATATCACAAATATATCAACTCTTCTGGCTGATGTCAAGGGTCAGGCCTAAAAAGTCGATCAACGAAGCTAAATACATGACCAGAACATGAAACTGAAGATTTAGATACCTTTGATAACATGCGCCTCCGCTTTCTGGCATCGTGGTTATTCCCCCTGGTCTTCCTGGCTTGCTGGTCAGGTGAGGCGGGGATGAAGGAGCTCGACCTGACAGATCATGGCCTCCCCATCCGGATCATAGCTCCGGACAGTGCAGTGGTGCAGGAGAAGGACTACCATTTTATGAGAGATATCACGGTCCGCAAAGGGGAGCAGTATTTTCTCCAGATCTTCGAATTTGCCGCCCCCAGGCAAGATGCGGCTGGTGAAAAGCTCCGCCAACTCTCCGCTGTGAAGGAAGATCCCTTTTTCAAAGAGATCATCCGCGAAGATGACCAGGGCTTTATCTTCAGTAAGATGGCTGACAGCACCCGGATAGACTATGATTTTCGGTATGTCCGGATACTTGGAGGTAAGGAACTGATATTTCAGGCCGGCCTGGTGGGCTCCTTCACACTTGAAGATGTCAACCGGATGTATAATGGAGTCAAAGGCTAGGGTCGGAAACTTAGTTAACCAATGGGCTACACCTTCAATCCTAAAGATCAATAATGTAGGGAAGCCAATTGCGTATAGGCAAAGAGCAGCATCCTCAGCTGCCGCCAGAAATGTCCATGTTGCGCTTCAACATTGACATAGGGGATACCTAATTTGGCGCAATACACGGACAAGCTGCCGTCGTCCGTCAGGGTTTCATAGGATTGCATCACGACATGATATTGCCCGCTAACCAGACGGTCGAGAATCCGGTAGTCGGTAACGAAATAAAAATCATCCTTGTCCCTTACACAACCTTTGTATACCGCTTCGGCCTCATCCTCATACTCGCCGCCAGGCATGTAACTCTTGAAACCGTAATTCTGATTGGTATTGTTGTGTAAGGCAATCACCAGTTTTCGTTGATGAATGCGCAGGGTGGTCAGCAAGCTATCACGCCATGAAGCAATCAGCTGATGCGCCAGGGTATCGGTATTGTGATTTCGCGCCAATTGCTGCCAGATCCCGGTGTCGGTATAGATTCGGTTAGGATCGATATGAATGGAGTCCTGACCGAAGAGAAAAGAGATATTGCGTTTGCCGTTGTGCATGAGTTCGTAGTAAGCACCACCATGATACCTGGCCAGCATCCGGCCGGCCAGCGCGGAACTGTTTTCGTTGTCATGCATATTGTACAACAGTATTCGCGAACTATCCTTGCCAAAAGAAATCAAATCTATACGCGTACCGGAGAGTGGAAGATGGAGGGTGTCCTGGCCACGAACAGAGGCTGTCAATATGCACAAAAGGCAGAAAAAATATCCCTTCATGCGGCGAAGATACGCAGACGAGGAAGGTATCTTTGGCCACTATGAAAAGTTACCGCTGGGTCCTTTTTGATGCCGATCACACCCTGTTTGATTTTGACCGGGCCAGTGAAGAAGCCCTTGCTGAAGTACTTTCCCAACATGGATATGGCTGGGAGGATGGTATGTACCCGGATTATAAACGGATCAATGTCCAATGTTGGACCGAATACGAGCAAGGGAAAATCACCAGGGATACGCTCGTCTATGAGCGCTTCAGGAGGTATTTTGAGTTTAGACAACTCGATCTGGATCCGGTGGCGACGCAAAAAGAATATCTGAAACATCTGGGTGCCAAACCGTACCTGATGCCCGGAGCCCATGATATACTGGAGTACCTGGGAGGCATCGTGGGTCTTGGCTATATCACAAATGGAATGTCCACAGTGCAGCGTCCGCGGTTAACCCTCGCTGGGTGGGAAAACCGGTTTGATGTGGTAGTGATTGCAGGAGAAATAGGAGCATCTAAGCCACATGCCGCTTATTTCGAGCATGTGCACGGCCAAATTGGCACCCCGGATCACTCGGAAGTGCTCGTCGTAGGAGATAGTCTCAGCGCAGACATTGAGGGTGCGGCCGCCTTTGGATATCATACCTGCTGGTACAATCCCAATGGAGAAATCTGTCACCTCGAAAGGCTGCCGGATTACACGATCCTACATCTGGATGAACTGAGAAATATTATTCCCGCCTGACCAGTCTAGTGAGACTGGGGACGCGAAACGTATTCTCCTCCGATACATAGCAGTATCAGCACTAAAAAGAGCAGTGGTATCATGGTATTATAATCAGTGCAAACATATTAAATATTTTTTTAATATGTCAAAAAATGTACCAACTATTTCAACTGCATGACCATGATGCTTGTTAAATTGTAGATACGCTCCTGACCATCAGGCTATTTTTCCTTCAACTTTCAAATTTTTAATGAATGAACCCACTGATTCAGTTTTTACGGGCGACTTCCTATGGTAAAGGGCCTGACACCGGTATCCTCGTGCTCAGGATAGGGACGGGGGGCCTGATGATGACACATGGATGGCCTAAACTCATGAAGTTTACTGAATACGCTCCTGACTTCTATAACTTCCTGGGTCTTGGAGGAGATGTATCACTAGCCTTGACCATCCTGGCGGAGCTCTGCTGTTCGTTTCTGTTGGTCATTGGCCTGGGCACCAGGTTGATTCTGGTTCCACTACTCATTTTAGGTTTTGTCATTGTGATGATAATACATAGCGGAGACCCTTTGGGAGACAAAGAATCCGGACTGATGTACTTCATGTCCTATATCACGTTGATATTGACGGGCCCGGGGAGATATTCCCTGGATCAATTAATCTGGCGGCAGAAAAACTAAATGAGCAGAGGGTCTGCCCGGATTATTTTTTTGGCTTGAAGTGGATCGTATAGCCCGGCGCCTTTCCTTTTTTCAGGATATCAATAAAATCGTATTCAACAATCACTTTATCGTCCTTGGTCAGGATAGCATCTTTATTGGTGCAAGAGGTCACCTCACCAGGAACGTGGATGATCGTACGTAGTTTGCTGTTGCCAAACATCATCTCGAGCATGCCCATGTCTTCGCTACTCATCAGGCTATCGGAGGACATGCCCATTTCACCAGCCATGCCACTGTAATCCACGGAGTCCACCCGGATCCATCCTTTCTCCAGGTCTGCATCATAACTGAGAAAGGTTTCACTCTGGAGGCCACCACCGCCCATGGAGGACATCATACCTGAGGTAGGCGAATCATCCATGGCTTTCAGATACGTAATCAGCTCATCCAATTGAGCTCGATTGTCGTACGTCATCACGATACCCATGATCAACGACGAACTCGAAGCCGGGGATTTCAAATGAATGGATAATTTTTCTACCAGATCCATACGCTGTTGTTTCTGCTTGACGCTATCCGGCATAATGCTGATAAAGGAAATTAAAGTATCAAAATCACGATCGTAGGCAGGATCTGTTACCTTATCAATCAGGAGCTGCATTGGGTCTTTGGGTTCTTCCGCTACAGCCGAGGTATCCTTGGGTTCGTCAGCTGAGATTGTCACATCTTCTGAATTCAGATCGTTCATTTCACCCATGCCTTTGGCCATACTCATCATCTCTCCGATATCCAGAGAGGTCTCCAGGACCCCGGAGCCGTCGGCGTTGATTTTCAGGTTTTGTTCGATATCTCCGCAACTGGTCAGGCCCAAAAGGCTGAACAGGATGATGGCGATCATGTAAAGGCAGTTCATGCTGGATTTCATAGACACGGGTTGATTTGGTACGAATAATTGGTTTTCTGGCGGACCACCGTATATCCGGGCGGGCTTACCAGAGATAAAGATAAGTGTTCTTTTTGGGGACAGGGCCAGGACCATGTACCTGAACCTTTTGGGAAAATAGCGGTTCATGTTGTATCATTACAGACCTATTTAATAACCGGAAAACACGTAAAATCATGGCTTTTCAACTTCCCGCTCTCCCATACGCCTTCAACGCCCTCGAACCCCATATCGATGCACGCACCATGGAAATCCATCATGACAAGCATCATGCGGCGTATACCAACAACCTCAATGCTGCCATTCAGGGCACAGCTCTGGAAGGCAAATCCATAGAAGAAATCCTTGGACAAGTGTCTAAAGAAAGCCCTGCGGTAAGGAACAACGGTGGGGGATATTACAACCACAACCTCTTTTGGGAAATCATGTCGCCCAATGGCGGTGGTGAACCGACCGGCGCTTTGGCAGATGATATCAACCACCGGTTTGGCAGTCTGGCAGAATTTAAAGAAGGCTTTGGTCGCGCCGCCACCACCCAGTTTGGTTCCGGTTGGGCCTGGCTCATGGTCGATGCTGCCGGAGCACTAGCGATCATCAATACCCCCAACCAGGATAATCCGCTGATGGATGTCAGTGCGCTTCGTGGGACTCCAATCCTGGGCCTCGATGTATGGGAACATGCCTACTACCTCAATTACCAGAACCGTCGTCCAGACTATGTTGCGGCCTTCTGGAATGTAGTCAACTGGGATGAAGTAGCCCGGAGATATGCGGCAGCAAAGAAGTGACTTTTTGGATCGCAGATAACGCAGAGATTATTCAAAATAGATTAACGCAGAAGGATAGGTACCATAACGATTTCATTCATTTGGTATCCATACAAGATCAAAGAGGTGCATGCCGGAAAATCGTGCCCTCCAATCTGGGTAATTCTTTTAAAAATATTTCTGCGTTATCCTTGTGCTGAGCGGCGCCGAAGTATGCGATCCCAACATTGCCTGTCTTTACCAAATGCAATCTATCTACTGCTTACTTTCCCCTCGTCAATCGGTCATATAAGGCAACATACTGCGCCATCGTATGGTCAATATGAAAATAGCGTTCCATATGGGCTTTGGCTTGACCCCCTCTCCGCTTTCGCTCTTCGGCATCTGAGGCCATCTCCATTAAGGCAGTTGCAATAGCTTGAGGATGCTTGGGCGGGATCACCCATCCCGATTGACCATTTTCGGCCAGGCCCTCATTACCGGGAATAGCAGTAATGATTGGCGCAATGCCGAGAAACATAGCTTCGACCACAGATTTGGACAAGCCCTCTCCATGCGTGGACACCTGTACCAGGGAGTCACAGGCCGCAAGCACAGATTGGGCATCGGGTCTGAAACCTAACAAATGAAAATGGTTTTTATAAGGACTATGCTGCAATTCCTGCTGTATGGCCGGAGCATCATATCCATGACCGATGAAAATAAATTGCAAAGGGAGACCAGGCGGTAATAAATGCGTGGCTTGTAACAAATACGTTAATCCTTTGAAGGGCCGCAGATTGGCTAAAAAACAAACCAGGATATCCTGTGCTGAACAATGGATGGAGGTTCGGTCGATCGGTGCAATTCCGTTATACCATGCAGGGTCATGACCTTTAGGAATAGTGGAGAGTTTGTTTTTTGCCCACGCCATGTTTCTGGACAGGATCACCTCAATGTCTTTGCTGACGCAGATGATATGATCTACCCGCGGATGGAAATATTTGAGATACATCATCGGATCATACCAATGGGTCTGACCGGCATATCCACGATACGCGATAAGTTTTGTTTTTTGCCCACGCAGTGCCCAAACAGCATTGGTCAATCCCTTGCTGTTGAAGGCATGCACCACATCATACTGATGTTGCTGTACCAGGTCCCGAAGGAATCGGATATAAGCAGATGAAATTTTTCTATGAGGTGGTTTTTCAATGACTGTGATCCCATAGGACCGAAAGCGCTGGTTGTATTCGTGGGCGTCCGGGTACGAGAGTATATGCACGGTGTGTCCTTGTTGTGCCAGTCGCACAAAGATCTCTGCCTCGGGGCGTGAGGAGGCGACAGATCGGTAGTCACTGATGACTAAAATGGAAAAGAGTTTACTAGGGCCGGGCATTTCTTACGGGGTAAGATAATGGAAATGAATGTATTACGGAGGCTCTTTGAGGGGACTGGCCATGGAAGCGACGTATGGATTAAAATAATCTTAAAGGTGTAACAATCCCTCATTCCTTAGAGTCTAGGGGTAATATCTTTAAGGCATGAAATCAAGACATCCACTATCCAGCTTCCATCGCGTATTTGTCCTTATCCTGATCCTATTGTCAACATACAGTATTCAAGCCCAGGGTATTAAAGGAAAGATCGTTGATACATCAGGAGAGACCCTTCCATTTGCCAGTATCAGCGTGATCGGCACCGACAAAGGCACCGCCTCCAATGCTGAAGGGGAGTACTATCTAGCTCTTGCTCCTGGCCGTCATCGAATCCGTTTTCAATACCTGGGATATAGTCCGTTAGATACGGTGTTTGATGTGGGGCAGTCCTATACTTCATTCAAGGCCATCATGCATCCGGAAGCCATCGCACTTCCTGAAGCTATCGTATCCGGTAAGGGAGAGGATCCGGCCTATACGATCATGCGACGGGCCATCGCCAAAGCCAAATATCACTCCCTTCAGGTCGATGAGTATCGGGCTATGGTGTATGTCAAAGGAAGTGGTCGTTTGATCAAAGTACCTGCGTTGTTCAGAAAGAAAATCAACAAAGCCCTGGCTGAAGAAGGGATAGATTCCACGGTTGCGTTTACCCAGGAATCAGTCAGTAAGCTGCATTATATCAGGCCGGATCAATATCGCGATACCGTGATTTCAATCCGGACCGTGGGGGAGGATAACAACACCAGCCCCATGAATTTTATCTACAGTAGTTTTTATGAGCCTGATGTGGTTGGCGGGGTATCGCCACTGGCACCGGATGCATTTGCACATTATCGATTTGAGTACCTCGGATTCATAGAGGACGATGGACATGTGATCAATAAAATCAAGGTCACGCCACGGGGACGCGGAGATTCTGTGTTTGAAGGCGTCATCTACATCGTAGACGATGTCTGGAGCATCCATAGCCTGGATCTCACGACGTATATCTGGGGAATCAAATTTGATATCCAGCAACAGTTTGACCCCATCAAGCCGGACGTATGGTTACCGGTGCATGAGATCTATGATGTGAGTGGGGATGTATTTGGTTTTGCCTTTGTGTACCGGTATTTCGCGCGCCTCACCGATTATAAGATTACCCTCAATCCTGAGCTGGAAGTACCGGTGATTGTGCTGGATGCCAAAGTCGAAACGGAAGAAGCAAAAGCCGCAGAGGCCAAAATAGGCAAGAAGTCTTATGCGGAAGGGCTTGGCGGTCTTGAAGCCAATGAGGAGTTGAGTGCCAAACAACTGCGGAAGATGATGCGCGATTATGAAAAGCAGGAGATTGAGTCTTTGCCCGAAACAGATACTGTGCAAACCGTCAATACGAATCAACAATATATCGATAGCACCGCCTACAAATACGATTCGGCATTTTGGCAGGAAGTACGGCCATTACCCTTGACGGATTACGAAATTAAAGGATATGCACGTCAGGATAGCATCGCAGCTATTCCACCTCCAGCTAAGGATGAATCGGAAGAAGTCAGTGGAGATTCAGTATCCATTTCGTTGGGTGGGGACGGCTTTTCGGCGAATGTCAAAAGAAGAAGTGATTTCAAATTCATGCATCTGATCACCGGTGGACGATATGATGTAGGGGACAAACTCTTCCTTCAACTGAAAGCCCCGTTACAGTCGATCAACTTTAATACGGTTGATGGATTTCATTTTGGCTACGAATTGGCTTTGGGTAATAGAAACAACAAGCCTGTCAATTGGGAGGTCGGAGGATTGGTGCGTTATGCTATTTCGAGAGAGGCTTTCAACTATGAAGGCAAACTCAAATTCTATGGAAAGGGCTGGAGTGTCAGGGCTGCGGCTGGCAACCAGACTAAACAATATGGGGATGACTATCCGATCCATGCATGGGCCAACTCCCTGTATACCTTGTTTTTCAACAGGAACTACATGAAGATTTACGAGCAGCAATTTGGTCGGATCACCTATGAGCAGAAAGTATCCGAGGCTTTTGGCTTTGAGTTGACCGGAGAATATGCTCAGCGTCACCGACTGGAGAACACGTCTGACCTGGTGTTTTTTAATGACAAAGACCTGCTCTATACCGGAAATGATCCGCTGCATTTGGAAGGGGGCGATGATGTGTTTAATGACCACACCGCGGTGATCACGGATATTTCGACCTGGATCAAGCCTTTCTGGTCATACAAGGTGGAGCGCGGTACAAAAAGTAAGGACTACAGCAGATCACCTATGTTGACGCTTAGCTACAGGAAAGGATGGGGTGAAGATTATGATCCGTTTGATTTGGTGCGTGCGCAATTTGACGCCAAAGCAACCATTGGTGCGGGTAGTGTATTGAGTATGCGCATTGCGGCTGGCATGTTTGTCGGGGACAACACGCCTAAATATTTCCACGACTTTGCGCATTACCCTGGTAGCCAGATGATCGGTGCGCCCAACAATCCGGTAGGCGCATTCCGGATGCTCGACTACTATCTCTATAGTACCAACGATCAATTTGCCTATGGTCTCTTCAACTACCAGTTCAGGCGTTTCGGGTTGACCCAGTTTGATTATTTCAGAAGGCAGGGGATTCGCGAGAATGTCATATTCAATACGCTCCTGAGTCCGGAATCAAATCAGTATGCGGAGATCGGGTATAGCATCAACTATATCCTGCGAGTCTTGCGACTGGAGTTTGTGACCTCATGGCAGGATTTTACCTACCAGGATTTTGCGATACGGATTGGCGTGGCTACTGATTTCGGTTCGATCTTCGGCCGATTCTGATCAGACAATTTTTGAAGCACGGATCGCCATTTGAGCGGCATCCGTGATGACGAGGCGACCGCTTATTGCAGCGCGTTCATCAAGCAGTTGATCCCAGTGTTGGGTATCATGCCACAGTACCTGCTTCAATGCCAGCAAAGCTGACGGGCTGGTGGCTGAAAGCCGTTGGGAAAAATCATCGATATAGGCGTCCATGTGTTCGATAGTATCAAACACTTCGTGATAGAGTCCTTTTTCTTTAGCCCATGCGGCAGTTTGCCATTCAGTGGCATTCAGCGCTAATTGACTGAATGCACTGAGTCCGATTTTTCGTTCTACCGCAGGACCGATGACAAAAGGACCAATCCCTAAAGCCAGTTCGCTCAGTTTGACCGAACCATAATGGGTGGCCATGCAATAGTCAACAGCTGAGGCAATACCTACGCCGCCACCAATTGCCTTGCCTTGCACACGGCCGATGACGATTTTAGGACATTTGCGGATCGCATTGATCACATGAGCAAATCCAAGGAAGAACTTTTTCCCATCTTCCGAATTAGTGATGGTCATCAGTTCGTCAAAGCTCGCCCCTGCACAGAAGGTGCGATCTCCGCCTGAACTCAAAATAATCACATGGATGTCCGGCGATTCACCCGCTTTCTTGATATGTAGAGCCAGGTCGGCCAACAGGTAGCCCGGCATCGAGTTGTGCACCGGATGGCTGAAGGTGATTACCGCAATATGCTTGTCGATCGACAGGTTAATGGATCCTTCCATAATCAAGGGTGTGATAGGTGAATTTGGTGGTATACCGAAGCCCAAATATAAAAGGAAGCCCGTAATGCTGTATATTTATAACAACCCCCGGGGGATTTCACTTCCGCCCTGGTCATATAGTCGAAAAACCCTTGTTCAATAGTATGAAAAAGCCAATTCAACAATTCTGGTTGCAAACCCTTCGGGATTACTTTTTAAGAGTTCTTGCTTTTGTAGGAGCAATGGTCATTTGGAAGTACATTTTGCATGGCGAGGTAGATCAGGATATTCCTCCCTTGATTCTCGAAGCACTCTTATTTATTTTAATCATCATGGCATTAAAACAACCCGGCGTTTTTGCTGCTTATAAAAAAGCCAAGGAAGAAGCTCGTACAATGAATCAATCTCAATCGGAGACCCGCATTTGATATTACATTCCCTTTTTCATTCACCTTGGCTATTGGTTATTCCTTATTGAGGCCAAGCCATAATCCATCTCCAGACAACAGGTACATCTCACTCCTCGATCTTCGCAGCCCCTTTACTTCACTGCGTGAAGCTATTCCCCTGTTTGCTGCGCAATCCAGGGGCCAATACGCAACCTAAACCATTCCTTCGCCCTTCACCTTGGCTATTGGTTATTCCTTATTGCGGCCAAGTACAGTCTTGCACTAGACAATCTCCACTCACCATTGACCACTCACTACTCACTCCTCACTCCTCACAGCTTCCTCTGCACCATGGTGAGTATCGTCGCAATCGCCACCGTCTCTCCGGTCTCATCATACACATCGACGAGAAACTTCACGATCCCTTTCGGGGTGTCCTGATCATCTTTTGGGTCGACAGGTAGTTTTTCTTTTACGCTCAGCCTGACACCAAGGGTCATGCCTGCATAAACAGGTTTGGTAAACCGGCATTCTTCTAAACCGTAGTTGAGGAGTACCGGTCCTTTGCCGGGATCAACAAACAAACCTGCTGCCATAGAGAGTACAAAGTACCCGTGAGCCACACGCTGTGTAAACGTGGTGCCTTCCAGCGAAGTCACATCGGTATGCGCATAGAAATGATCCCAACTGATATTGGCAAAGGCCACAATATCGGATTCAGTGATCGTGCGTTTGTGGGTGATGACCGTATCCCCGATTTCCAGTTCTTCAAAATATTTCCTGAATGGATGTTGGCCAGGATCTTTGTAGGCGCTTCCATATTGATAGACAGACGTGATGGCTGTCAACGTGGTAGGGGAACCTTGTACAGCACAGCGCTGCAGATAATGCATGACACCACGCATACCACCCATCTCTTCACCGCCTCCGGCACGACCCGGACCTCCGTGAATCAACAAGGGCAATGGGGAACCATGTCCTGTATTTTCTTTTGCGCAATCGCGGTTGAGCACCAGGATGCGTCCATGATGAGATGCAGCACCAATGACAAACTTTCTCGCCAGTGTGTCATCATAGGTCATGATCGAAGAGCACAGCGAACCTTTACCCATCCTGGATATTTCAATGGCTTCGTCGAGATTTTGATAAGGCATCAACGTGCATACAGGTCCAAAGGCTTCTATTTCATGAACAAGGGTTGAACTCGTTGGACGTTCATTGACCAACAGCATTGGAGAAAGAAAAGCACCCTTTGCAGCATCCGCGCCGACCAATTCCACTTCATGCATATTGCCATATACCATAGACGTTTCCTGGAGCAGTTTTTCGATTTGGCTGCGGACTTCTTCTACCTGGGTTTTGCCGGCAAGCGCTCCCATGCGAACACCCTCTACCTGTGGATCACCAATGACAGTCTGGGAGAGTGCTTTGCTTAGTGCTTTGCTTACCTCTTCGAGCAAGTGGGCCGGAACCAATGCACGTCGGATACCGGTGCAGCGCTGTCCACATTTGAGGGTCATCTCTTTTCTAACCTCCTTGATAAAGAGGTCGAATTCTTCAGTACCCGGAACAGCGTCTTCCCCCAGTATGCTGCTATTGAGTGAATCCGCTTCGAGGTTGAATGGTACGGCTTCGTTGATGATGCGTGGATGGGCTTTGAGCAGGCGTCCGGTTGATGCGGAACCGGTAAAGGTGACTACATCCTGGGATTCTACATGGTCGAGAATACCTTGTGCCGAACCTACCAACATTTGTACAGCACCTTCGGGCAGGAGGCCTGATGCGATGATGTCCCGAAACACGGCTTCAGCTACATAGGATGAAACGGTAGCCGGCTTGACCACAGCCGGAACACCGGCAAGAAGGTTGACCGCAATTTTTTCAAGCATACCCCAAACCGGGAAGTTAAAGGCATTGATATGAATAGCGATCCCTTGCCTGGGGACCATGATGTGATGTCCTGCAAACCGACCGTTTTTGGCGAGGCTGATGCTTTCTCCATCCACATGGTAGGGGAGATCAGGAAATCGTCGGCGTAAACTGGCATTGGCAAAGAGATTGCCGATCCCACCTTCGATGTCTACCCAGCTATCCGCTTTGGTGGCACCCGTCTGGTAGCTGATGGGATAATATTTGTCCTTTCGCTCCAGCAGGTAAAAGGCAAGCGCTTTAAGCATACGACCGCGTTCGTGAAAAGTCATTTTGCGCAACGCCGGACCACCGGTTTTGCGGCCGTAGTCCAACATTTCCCCAAAATCCACCCCACCTGAGCGGGAATACGCTATGGCCTGACCATGAATCGAATGATACATCGTCGTCTCTTTGCCTTCACCGGCAGTCCATCGGCCGGTAACATAGTTTTCCAGTAATTGCATACGTCAAAGATAAGTTGAATGCCCCGCCGGAGATACATCAGTCACCTCCGTAAAAAGAAACAGGGACACGAACAAACGTATCCCTGTATATCTATCCTTTGAGGATCACCGCATCAATTGCGGATCACCATGATTTTTTCCGTACCGTTTACACCATTCGTCGCATGCCATTGCAGCAAATACATGCCTGGTTCAAGAGCATGTTCAATTCGACTCACGACAGCTTCAGATGCAATATTTTGGCTAAACACCCGACGACCTTGCAGGTCCAGAATATCAACCGTCTGTAGGCGCAGTGCCTGACTAGGCAGTTGACTCAGGTATATCGTTCCATCATTGGATGGGTTAGGGTATACCAGGATATGTTGTACATCCTTCACAGGATCATGACTGGACAAGCCGCTTTGTGAAAGTTTGAATTTGTCAATATGAACTTTCAGGATATAGTCACTTTGCCCGGCAGTGGTATCTGTAGCGCTGATCATCAACCGGACCTGGTCCAGAGGCGCTTGCAGGAATAATTCAGGATAAGCTACACTTTGCCAGGAGCCGGTGACCGTATCATTTCTCAGATTGTCGAGCAACACGGTATCCACGCCATTGGTCACCCACACCTGCACACCGAGGTATTGATTGGGTGGAAATTCACACAGCCAATAATCAAAGCTGATTTTGGGGTCAATAGCATTTGTGAGATCCATCGGTGGTGAAATCAACCAGGTTGTACCATGACTAACCTCGCTGGCTTGCACATCTTCTGAAGCTGACAAACCGGTAGTATATGCCGCAGCGCCATTGTCATTGGGGGAATCGCCATCAGAACTGCACAGATAGTTTTCAAACAACAACGCTTTGGAAGGAACCCCGCGAGCCCATGCACCGCTGGTGACCTGACCAGTCACGATCCATCCCAGGTCAATATCGAAATTGTCACGATACCCCTCCGCTACTTGCAAAGTAAAATCTTGCGGGTCATTAATGTCAACCAGGGATTCGAGCGTGTAGCCCCAGACTCCGGCCTGGAGATCATACGTACCGGCATACACTGCAGGTAAGAAGAAATCACCATGTTCGTCACATGTGAGTTCATACGTTGCATCAGGGCCGGTCAACGTGACTTTAGCAAACGGAACATCCGCTCCGCCTTCATACACCACTTTACCATTGACCTGGTAGGTGACGATAGGCATCAATTCAATGGTAGGCGTGAGCAAATTGCCGTTGATAAAATCAAAGGTTAATGTTTTTGAATGGTAACCTTCCTTGGTAATCGTCACCGTATAGGTCCCCGGGACCGCTTTACCCATTTTAAAAACACCATTGATTTTTGAAGCTTGGGGTAAAACGACTTCATCACTGATAATACTCACGAGCGCATTGTCGAGAGGAAGTCCGGTGACCGAATCAACCACAATGCCTTCGAGATAACAGGCACGGACATAATTTGGTATAAAGACATACAAGCCGCTATTGCGATCAGAAGACAACACTTTGCCGGAAGGCAGCCATGGATAGGTACCCCAAACACCGGGGAATCCACCATCTGCACCTAAGAAGGAATCAAAATTTCCAACTTCAACCATGTTGTCCGGACGTGAAGCATCAAGGATGATCGTCCCATTGGCATAGTAAGCTACAAGCAGCCAGTCTTCTTTCCAGTTGTACACGTTATGCACAATATTTCCAGAGCCCTCAGTCGATGCCTGACGATAACGATCGAGTTCGATAATATTGGCTGGATCCGTAATGTCGTACGATGTCACGTAGGAATTGGCCCGCTCATCGGTGGTAAACATGGTCTTGCTATCATCGGACAACCAGGCGTTGTGTGTAAACTCATTGGGCGTTTTTACACGGCCCAGAAGAGTGATGTTCTGTGGATCATGAGCATCGTAGATCGAGAGATCGCCTGCATAGATCTCCGCACTATAAATGATGCTGTCGCGGGTATAGCAGTCATGCGAGTAGATGGATGGTGCATATCCCAAAAATTCAGGATCGGTTGGATGAGAGGCCACATCAACCATGATCACCCCGCCATTGTTGAGATTGCTGCCATTGAGATAGAGGATGCCATTCTCATCGGTCCACAGCGTATGCGCTTTTCGAAAAGGTTGAGGTCCGTTGGCGGTAGGCAGTGAATCCTGCCAGATATACGTCTTGACTGAATCCGGCAGATACTGCAGGTCGATGATCAGAAGCCCTACAGTGGCTTCGGAAGAGACATAGGCGTAGTGGCCATAGGTATTAATGTCTTTCCAGAGGTTGTTGACCGTCGAAACAAAAGCGACTTGTTTCAAAGGCGTGCTGTCCACATCTACGATGGCTACGCCGGTGTGCAGACCTACCAGGGCATACTCTTTCCCATCCGGAGCAGCCCAGCCACAGATGTCATTGACACCCTGGGTGTAGGTCACACTGTCTTGCAGGGTCATATTGAGTTGGGAGTAGGAGGCTCTTGGGATAAAACTGAGAAGGGCGGCCAGGCCGCTGACTAGGAGAAATCTCATACCTGTGTTGATCATTAAGGTGAAAAGTGGCTGCAAAATAGGCATTTCAATGCACGATAATCGTCGGGCTGGTGACACTATGGCTGGGACGTGGTCTTCCAGGGCATGTAATCAGGAGTCCGATCTTTGTCCTCAAATTCTTCCTGGTCAGGCATAGTGGATGGAAGCACAGGTCGTAAGCTGCCAAAATAACGGGCCGGCAGTTGTTGGTAGATTCTCGTCCCTTCTGTTTTCCATTGTAACATTTCATCAGATACTTCCCGGATGATTTTTCCGGGGTTGCCTGCGACGAGACTTCGCGGTGGGATTTTTTCTCCGGCCTTGACAAAGGTGAGGGCACCGATGATAGAACCATCACCCACTTCAACCTCATCCATCACCACGGCATTCATTCCCACGAGGCAGTTTCGGCCGATAATCGCACCATGGATAACCGCCCCATGACCAATATGAGCGCCTTCCATGAGTCGTACTGTAATGCCCGGAAACATATGTACAGTGCAGTTTTCCTGGACATTACATCCATCTTCAATGATGATTCCTCCGAAATCCCCGCGGATCGCCGCCCCCGGGCCGATATACACATGCTTGCCGATCACCACCTTCCCGGTCACCGACGCCATGGGATGAACAAACGAAGTTGGATGTACCACCGGAATATGGTCTTCAAACCGATAGATCATGATTGTCAGGCCTTTAGATTTTGCAAAGTAATGAATCCCTGCTAAAATGGAAAACTCTGCCAGTCCAACCCCAGCATCCGCCTGAGAGAAATGGCGAGTCTCCGTTACTCTCCTAATTGCCTGGTGCGCTCAGCCCTATGCTCTTTGCTCATTTATTGTTATTTTTACCCATTCATAAACTATTGAATTGGTGGCATCGATCCACAATATCAGCATCGTGGGCATCAATGGAAAGGAAATACGGTTAGATCAATTTAAGGGTAAAAAACTGTTGATCGTCAATGTGGCTTCAGCATGTGGTTTTACCTTTCAATACGAACAGCTTGAAGCATTGTACAGACAATACCGGGACCGGTTGACCATCTTAGGATGTCCTTGCAATGATTTCGGCAGCCAGGAGACGGGGAGTGAAGAAGAAATCATGACTTTCTGCACCACCACGTTTGATGTGACTTTTCCATTGACTAAAAAGATAAATATCCGGACCACACCGGTTCACCCATTATATCAATGGCTGACCCACAAGGAAAGGAATGGGATATCAGATAACGAGGTATCCTGGAATTTTCAAAAATATGCCATCAGCCCCGCAGGGGAGTGGGAGCATGTTTTCGGCGCCGAATCTTCCCCGCTCGATGAGTTGATATTGGACTGGATTGATGCAGTCTGACCCCTGGCGGTATGGCATTATTGGATCATTTTGGTCAGCCGGCGATCCGGCAACAACTGGACACCATCCTTTCCGGAGGACGGTTGCCCCATGCCATGCTCATGTACGGTGAACCAGGATCAGGCACCTTGCCCGCTGCATTGTCTCTTGCCAATGATATTCTTTGTGTAAACCCGGTCAATGGTAAAGCCTGCAGAGTTTGCGCCTCCTGTCATCGCGCCGCCAAAAACATACACCCGGATATGCATTTCCTGGTTCCTTTGGCCGGAGCAAAATCCCTGACTACGCAATTCCTGGAACCCTGGCGCGAAGCGCTCGCCACCAATCCCTGGCTGAATGTGTTCCAATGGACCCAGTATTGCGAAGTGGAAGGCAAGCAAGTGGATATCCATAAGGAAGATATCCAGGAAGTCACCAACCATCTGAGCCTCGAAGCCTATGAAGGCGGTAACAAAGTGTTGATCATCTGGATGGCCCAGTTCCTCGCCCGGGAAGGCAACCGCCTCCTCAAACTCATTGAAGAACCACCACCACATACCTATTTCATCCTGATCACCAACCAGCGTGAGCAAGTGCTGCCGACGATACGGTCCCGTTGCATGCAGATCTTCTTTCCTCCCATGGAGCAAAGTGAAATCACAGGCATATTGACCGACATCTACCACGTTGATCGCGATACCGCTGCGTTGATCGCCCGTCAGTCGGTCAATGATATGGGCAGAGCACTTGCGGTAGCGCATGAAAAGGTCATGAATTTCAAAGACGAAATGGCGGCCTGGTTTCGCGCAGTGATCTCCCGCAAAGGAAATGACTTTGCCGTCTGGTCCAATAAAATGGGAAGCCAGGATAAAGAAGAACAAAAGCAATTTGCGCTTTACGCCATCGCTTTTGTGCGCCACACCCTTTGGGCGCTCTCCGGAGATTCCAATGCGGAGTATCCGGTCGAAGGGGCCGAAATGATTCGATATCTCCACCACAACTATGATCCGGTGGTGTGGCACGAAATCATCCAGGCCCTTCAGTCAGCCTATGAAAAAATCGCCAGGAATGCCAACACCAAATTACTCTGGCTCTCAATATCTATTCAGATCAAAAATCAATTGGCGACCTATCGCCTTCAACATATAAACTCGTAAACTATGGCTTGTGCCACTTGCCAAAGCGGATCACCTAACGGATGTCAGAACAATGGACATTGCGCTACTGGTGGCTGCAATAAAATGAACACATACGACTGGTTGGCGCTGTATGAGTATGAAGACCCCACAGGAACCGACATCGTTGAAGTCAGTTTCAAGAAAGGCGCCCGCAAGGAGTTTTTCCGGAATCATCATCTCCATCCCGCCCAGACCCGCGATATCGTGGTGGTCGACACGGGTTCCGGATATGACGTCGGCACCGTATCCCTCACCGGCGAACTCGTACGGATCCAGATGAAGAAAAAGCGGATCAAAGAACCGGCAGTCACTAATCCTGTCGTCCGGATAGCGAATGAACGTGATATCGAACGCCTCAATGAATACCGGGCACTCGAAAAACAAGCGATTGTTAGAGGAAGAGCCATCACAACGACGCTTGGCCTCGATATGAAGATCTGCGATGTGGAATATCGCGGCGATGGACGGAAAGCCACATTCTATTACACCGCAGAAGGACGCGTGGATTTCCGTGAACTCGTCCGGCTTTATGCCAAAGAATTTCAGGTCAAGGTAGAGATGCGCCAGATCGGTGCTCGTCAGGAGTCATCACGTATTGGAGGGATCGGTACCTGCGGTCGGGAATTGTGCTGCTCTACATGGCTGACTGATTTTAAATCGGTCAACACGCACGCCGCCCGGTATCAAAATCTGTCCATCAACCAGGCCAAATTGTCGGGCCAGTGCGGACGTTTGAAATGCTGCCTCAACTATGAACTGGATACCTACATGGAAGCGATCGAAGAGTTTCCGCAAGATGTAGATGTACTTAAATACAGGGGAGGATCCGCATCCCTGATCAAGATGGATATCTTCAAGCGATTGCTTTACTATAGCGTCGAACTGGAAAAAGGAAAAAATACAGTCATGGCACTGTCCCTGGATCGCGTCAAAGTGATCAAGGATTTCATGCGTAAAGGTGAACTCATCGATCAGCTCCAGGATCCGGATGCTGCGGTAGAAGAAGAAAAACTGGACTTTGCCGATGTGACCGGAGATATCGAATTGCCGGATCATAAAAAGAAGAAAAAGAAAAAGAAGAACTCCGGTCATCGCGGAGAAGGCCAGCGTGAAGGCGGCCAGAAACCACCACAACAACGCCGCGAAGGTGGTGATCGACCAAAACGCGATGATCAGCAACGCCGCCGCGATCAACAACCTCGAAGGGATGATCAGCAACAAGGGGGTCAGCAAAACCCTAAAGAGGATCAGCGCCAGCGTAATGACCAGGCACCAAGGAGTGAACAACGTCCACGTCAGGATCAGCGTCCCAGAGGAGATCAGCAGCCCCGCGGTGACCAAAAGCCAAGAGAGCCACGTGACCCTAATGCTCCGCGTAATGATGAAGGCCGGAATCAGCAAGGCGGCGGACAAAATAGAAATCGTAACCGTAACCGAAACCGTAACCGGGGGCCACGTCCCGAAGGAGGAGACCGGCCGCCACAATCGAATACACCCGAATGATCTACGATCTAGTCATCATCGGCTCCGGACCCGGCGGCTACGTGGCGGCCATCCGCGCGGGACAACTTGGCCTCAAAACGGCTATTGTTGAAAAGTACAATACGCTGGGCGGCACCTGCCTCAATGTAGGATGTATTCCTTCAAAAGCACTACTGGACTCATCCGAACATTACCATCAACTAAATCACGCGTTTGAGGAGCATGGCATCACCGCCGGTAAAGTGACGCTTGACATGGACCGCATGATCCAACGCAAAAATGAAGTAGTGTCCCAGACCTGTGATGGGGTAAAGTTTTTAATGAAGAAGAACAAAGTCGATGTCTACCAGGGTGTCGGCTCTTTTGTCGATGCTACGCATATCAAGGTCACTGCAGCAGATCAATCAGAAACGATCCTCGAAGCCAATAAGGTGATCATAGCCACGGGCTCTAAGCCAGTTACGCCCGCCACCATGGGATATGACAAAAACAGAGTGATCACCTCTACCGAAGCTTTAAACATTACCACCTTGCCTAAACACATGGTGATCATTGGTGCAGGCGTGATTGGGTTAGAGTTGGGTTCTGTCTTCGCGCGACTGGGCACTAAGGTTGAAGTCGTCGAGTATCTGGATCGGATTCTTCCGGGGATGGACGCTGATATCGCCAGAGAATTGACCCGCTCTTTGAAAAAACTTGGGATGACGTTTCATCTCAGCCATGAAGTGCTCAAGGTGAAAGGTTCAAAATCAGGGGCAAAGGTTGAAATGAAACCGAGAGCCGGAGGCGATACCATTACGCTGGATTCTGATTATTGCCTCATTGCCATTGGGCGCAGACCCTATACGGATGGACTTGCGCTTGAAAACACAAAGGTCAGGTTGGATGAAAGAGGTAAGATCATTGTTGATGATCATTTGAGGACGGATGAACCTAACATCTACGCTATCGGTGATGTCATCAAAGGCGCGATGCTCGCGCACAAAGCTGAGGAGGAAGGCATCTATGTCGTTGAAACTATTGTGGGTCAAAAGCCACATGTAGATTATAACCTCATTCCCGGTGTAGTATATACCTGGCCTGAGGTAGCTGCAGTAGGTAAGACGGAGGAGCAACTCAAGGCCGATAATGTCGAGTACAAAGTGGGTAAGTTTCCCATGAAAGCGCTTGGCAGGTCACGCGCAAGTGGTGATATAGAAGGATTTATCAAAGTGCTGGCGCAAAAGGACACGGATGAAATTTTGGGTGTGCATATGTTTGCCGCCCGTGCAGCGGATCTCATTATGGAAGCTGTGGCTTTGATGGAGTTCAGGGCATCAGCTGAGGATATGGCCCGGATATCGCATCCACATCCTACATTCTCTGAAGCGATCAAGGAAGCTGCTTTAGCGGCTACGGAAAACCGGCCGTTGCATATTTGATCCCGGACTATTCGCCGGCGATGATGACCACCATTTCTCCTTTTACTTTATCCGGATGTGCTCCGAAATAATCAAGGATTTCCTGGGCCGAACCATGATGATATTGCTCGTGTAGTTTCGATAGTTCCCGGACTACGCAGACTGCACGGGAGCCGTCCAGGAATTGTATGATTTCTTCCAGGCATTTGATCAGTCGATACGGAGATTCATACAAGACGATGGTATGGGGTAGGGTAGATAGAAATTTCCATCGGGTCTGCCGGCCTTTCTTATGGGGCAGGAATCCTTCAAAGAAAAACCGATCGCATGGAAATCCAGAACCTACAAGTGCTGGGACAAAAGCGGTAGGTCCAGGCAGCACCACTACTTCTTCTCCGGCTTCACGGCATGCTCTGACCAGCATAAAACCGGGATCAGATATTCCGGGAGTTCCGGCATCAGATACGAGTGCCAAAGTCTTTCCATCCTGAAGCAACTGAAGGACATTGGCCGTTGTCTGATGTTCGTTGTGCGCGTGATAGGACCGAAGCGGTGTATGAATATCATACCGGGCCAGTAGTCGGTGGGTCACCCGTGTATCTTCGGCAAGAATGAGGTCAACAGTACTGAGTATTTCCTGCGCCCGGTGTGTGATGTCACCCAGGTTACCTATCGGTGTGGGGACGATATATAACACCTTTAGGCTGGCTTGACCTCGAATGAGTAGGATTCCATGATCATATTGGCCAGGAATTTCTGGCAGGCCTGATCAACCAATGCACGGGCAGCAGCTTCGTCAGCAGCCTCGAGAGCAATTTCAATTCGCTTACCAATCCGCACATCATCAACACCGAAAATCCCGGCATGATCCATATTGCGTGCTACGGTTTTGCCCTGTGGATCGAGGAGTTCCTTGTGGGGCATGACATTGATTTCAGCTTTGAATTTCATGCCCGCAAAGGTAAAGAGGAATGCCGATTCTAGGTAAATCATTTGTTTCCACTTCAGGGGACGGGGGCCAAACAGATCAATACCACTTTATAAAGAGATTCAGAATGCCTAACACTACATATCCTGCAATCCCCGCCGCAATGGCAATCGCTCCAAACATCAAAAAACCAACCACCACAGCAACACCTAATATCCCTGCAGTGACGATCCCGGCCTTGGGAGATTTCAATCCGGGTAACTTCAAGGCCACCTGAAACATTACTGCCAGGAAAATGGGAATCACCAATCCCAACCAAGGCTTATCACCCATGCCCCATCCAAAATCCTGACCAGTATATTGAGCCCAGGTCCACCCTGCAACCAGGATAGCTCCTGCCGGTGTCGCCAATCCCCAGAAAAATTCCCGGGGCCGATCATCCACATTGAATCTCCCCAAACGCAGCCCGGCAGAAACGGCTGAAACCGCCGCAAAAAAACCAAACATCGATGCCCCGGTCCAGCTATCGGCATAGGTCATACCATTGTGATAGATCATCAAGGCCGGCAAAACCCCAAAGGTGACCATATCTGCCAGAGAATCCAGTTGAACCCCGAGGCCTCCGCCTACACCCAACTTCCTGGCAATGGCCCCATCGAGAATGTCAGCAAATAAACTGCCCGCCATCAACCCTATGACTTGCTCCACCAGGCCATGGGACAAGGCAATAATCGCCAGCGTACCCAATAGTAAATTGGTCAAGGTCAGTACATTAGGCAGATATCGCAACCATTTCATGGATACGAAGGTAAATGAGAACCCTCTCTCTTGTCCCTGCGGCACCCTGATTTTGACAGATGACCGTCATTCCCTTGCTTTTAAAGGGTCAGATTTTTCCAAACCCAACCCTCTCAACCCTACATTTCGTCCTTCTAATCGTTAAGGTACTGTTACAATTCAGCCTTTTAAGCCGCTTTCAGTCAACCCGCACACTACAGATTTGTTAATTTCGTATCTTATATACAGAACAATACCCAACAAATTGATGAGGAGTTTCTTCCTGGTGGTTTTAGCAGTGTTTTTTGGTCACATCCTTGTCGCCCAACCTGTCAATGATGAATGCGTTACGGCTATACATCTTCCCAATTCAGACAACTGGTGCAGCGACCCTGGACAGTACTCCAATGTCAATGCAACCCCTTACGCCGGTCCACCTCCCACCGGGAATTGTTTCCTGAGTTTTGACAATGACGTTTGGTTCACCTTTATCCCCCAGACTCCGGCGATCTATATCAAGGTCTCCGGTGCCGTCAATGGTTTAGGGACATTGCGCAACCCGGCCATCGCTGTCTTCGAAGGGGGGTGTAGCACGCTTAAAAGAGTCGGTTGCAATATCACCTCCTCGGTCACCAATCAGGTGGAATTGTCAGTCTCTGGACTGGTTATTGGAAAAGTATATTACCTCCTCGTGGAAGGGGAAAATAATTTTTCAGGCACATTTCAGATTTGCCTTGAAGGTTTCATTCCTCCTCCGATACCCCAGTCAGATTGTAATAAAGCCGTCGTGCTTTGTGATAAGTCTCCTTTTGTCGTTGATACCTTATTAGGCATCGGCTCGACAGATCCCGGCGTGACCAATACCTGCATTGGGCAGGAATTCAGCTCAGCATGGTATAAATGGACTTGTGAATTATCTGGCACGCTCACGTTTACCCTGACCCCTAACAATTATCAACCCGGCTTTGAATCCGATGATATTGACTTTGTGGTATATGAACTGCCCAATGGAATTGATGATTGTTCCAATAAGCAGGAAGTCAGATGTATGGCGGCGGGCGCTAATGTAGGTTTCCCATTTTCCAATTGGGTTAGATGTAACGGCCCCACCGGACTCCGGGATGGGGATGCAGACGTGGAAGAACCCGCCGGATGTCAGGGCGCCAGTCAAAATAATTTTGCAGATGCCCTCGATATGGTAGCCGGTAAAAGCTATGCCTTATTGGTGAATAATTTCAGCCAGTCCGGACTTGGGTTTTCCATCAAATGGGGTGGAAGCGGAACTTTTCAGGGTCCTGAACCGGATTTCGATGTGACGGCCGTGCAAGCTTTCGAATGCGATAAAACGATCATTTTTAGTAATGAATCCGTAGCCCAAACAGACAGTATCGTCAGCTATCTCTGGAATTTTGGCGCGGGATCCATGCCTCAGTTTGATACAACCAAAGGCCCGATTTCTGTAGTCTACGAATCCTTTGGGCAAAAGAAAGTAGCACTTACCGTCACCAGTTCCAAAGGCTGCGTGGTCACTAAAATTCTTGATTTCTTCGTCGAGCCGTGTTGCGCGGATACCTCCACCCTGGGTGTCACCACCAACATTCGCGATCAGATTTGTCCCAACACCGCCACAGGGATCATTCAGGGTTTGGGATTCAGCGGAAGTCCTGACTATCAGTATAGCCTCGATTGCGTCAACTATCAACCAGCAAGTGTTTTTCCTTTTTTATATCCCGGCACCTATACCCTTTGTATCCAGGATGAAAAAGGTTGTGAAAACCAGGTGGAAGTAATTATCCTTCCTTCTGATGATTTTGCGGTGGAAGCCGGCGATACCATGTTCATACAATTGGGGGAGACCACCGAGTTAAATGCCATACCCATACCATCTCTTCCCACTACCGTCTCCTGGAGCCAGGTGCATACCTTAACCTTCGATGGTGATGATATCCAGAGTCAATTGTCTCCAACGGCCTTGCCGACACACACCGGCTGGTACGTGGTGACCATAACCAATGAAGCAGGGTGTGTAACCTCAGACTCAGTGCTGATCATTGTGGATCCGTACAAGCCCATTTACATCCCAAATGTGATCTCTGCCAATGCAGATGACATCAACGACCGGGCTACTGTATATGGCAATCATGCTGCAACGGGCGTCAATACCTTCCAGATCTTTGATCGGTGGGGAGGGTTGCTTTGGGAGCGCAAGAATTTTGATCTCAATGACGAACAACTCGGATGGGATGGAACCTATAATGGCAAGCCGGTCAACCCGGGCGTCTACTCCTACGTTGCCATCGTGGATTTTCTGGACGATATCCCACTGACGTTCCATGGCACGATCACCGTATTACGATAACAGGATCAGGTATTGTATGTCCAAATCTTTCTACTTGATTGCTACTCTTCTGCTGTTGATGGCATCCTGTGTCGTAGATGAACCAGATCTTTCGAGGTACTCCGGCTCAGCCATTGACAATGTTGAAGAAGCAAGAAACGTGGAGGTCAATTATACAGATAGTACCTATACCGTCTTTATTCTCAAAGCCCCGTTATCCCGACGTGTTTTCAAAAAGAATGTGGTCACCGAGGTTTTTCCGGAAGGAATTGAAGTCACCTTTTATGATCACTCTAGGCAGCCCCGCAGTTGGCTCACCGCCGACTACGCCATACGCGATCAGGCCAATCGAATGATTACGGTCCAGAAAAATGTGATCCTCCGCAATGACCAGGGTGAACGTCTCGATGGGCCGGAACTCATTTGGGACGAACGCGCGAAAGAGATTCGCACAGACCGCTTTGTCCGCATTACCCGTTCGGACGGCAGTATCGTTTACAGTTATGGCTTCAAATCCAACGAGCGCTTTACCCGCTATGAACTCAATGCCGTCTCCGGCGATATGAATATCAATGAGCTGGAAAGTGCGGAAGGGGATTCCCTTCAGGATAAAAGGCCCCGCCAGCCATTGCCCCCTGGTGCAAAGTAGATCCAAATTGGCTTATATAGCTTATGGAGATTCTGATGTTAAGTTGATTATAATAAGCCTATAACCTTTATAACCTTAATAAGCTTATAGAGGTTATAGAGCTTATAAGCTTATGGAGATTCTGATGTTAAGTTGATTTAAATAACCCATAACCTTCATAACCCTATAACCTCTATAAACTTTTGTCAGCCTCACTGCTTGTCCATAGAAACAACAGTATCTTTACTTCATGCTCCTTTTACTATTCCTCATTCTGGTGACCCTGGTCTTGTCTGCGTTTTTTTCAGGCGCGGAGATTGCCTTTATTACAGCCAATAAACTGGGTGTGGAGATAGAACGCGACAAAGGCACCCGTCGTAGCAAACTGATTGCGGGTTTTTACAACAAGCCCAAACAAATCCTCAGCACCATTCTCGTCGGCAACAATATCGTATTGGTCATATTTACTTATTGTATGACGTTGTTGATAGAACCGCTCCTGGCTCCCTGGATTCCTTCAGCGTTTCTTCGATTGATCATCATCATTATAATCGCAACGTTGGTTATTCTGCTGCTAGGCGAGTATTTTCCCAAAATCATCTTTCGCTCCTTTGCCAACAGAGCATTGCTGCTGATGGCCTGGCCCCTGGTTTTTTTCAAAGCCTTGTTGAAAGTGCCGGTGTGGATGATGATGTCCTTGTCCAACATGCTGATGAAATATGTTTTCAGAGTGCCGGTAGAACAGGTTGAAGACGCATTTACCCGTCTGGACCTCCAGGACTATGTCGAAGGATCGATTACAGTGGACCACGACGAACTGGAGGCCGATATGTTTAAAAACGCCCTGCAGCTCAAGAATCTGAAAGCCCGTGAATGTATGGTGCCCCGCACGGAAATCGTGCATGTCGACATTACAGACGGACTGGAAGAATTGAAAAGAGTCTTTATCGAAACCCGGCATTCGAGAGTACTCATTTCGAAGGACGATTTGGACAATATCCTGGGCTACATCCATCATCAATCACTGTTGCAGGAGCCGATCCCTATGGAACAAATGATCATCCCGATTCATCACGTGCCCGAAGTGACCAGTGTATTGGATATCATGTCCAACTTTACCCGGGAGAAAAATAATATCGCCGTGGTGGTAGACGAGTATGGGGGCACAGCTGGTATTATTACACTGGAAGATATCACAGAAGAGATATTTGGAGAGATCGAAGATGAGCATGATATTGAAGATCATCTTGAAATGCAAATCAGTGAAACGGAGTTTCTCTTTTCCGCAAGAATGGAGATTGACTATCTCAACAATAAATATCCTCAACTCCGCATCCCGGAAGGGGATTATGAAACGCTCTCTGGCTATATCGTTATGACCTCCGGTGAAATTCCGGATATGGGAGATGAAATGGAACTTGATCATTTCAAATTTGTGATCGAAAAAGTCACCGATAAAAAGATCGAAGAGGTCCGTGTGTTCCTGACGGATCCAAAGGACTGAGGGATTAGATTTTCTTTATGTCACCATGGTAACCTATCCATTTGATCCGTCGTCTTGCTGACATTATCAGCGTATGTCCGCAATGGGTCATAGGTCCATACACCCCATCCATCGGTCTTCCTGATTATTACATTACTTTTGAAAGATGCAGATCAAGGGCCTCTGTCTATCCCTCAGGACGACACTATCGTGCCTGGCTATGTTATGCTTGTTAAGCGAAGAAATATGCGGACAACAAGACTCCGCCAAATGGCTGGAGCCTGTAGAAGTAACCGCGAGACGTATCAGTCTGACCGACATCGGCAAGCATGCCGAGAAATTGGACAGCCAGGGCCTTTCGATGCGGCAATCCAACAGCTTGTCCTCAGCACTGGCATTACTCACGCCTCTTTACGTTCGTAGTTATGGTAGTGGTACGCTGGCAACACTCGGTATCAGGGGCGGAAGCGCGGCCCATACCCAGCTCCTCTGGAACGGAATACCACTGCGCAATCCCATGATCGGGCTGGTGGATCTGGCGCTGGTCCCTTCGTTTTTTACAGATGATGTGGCCATACATTATGGAGGCCATGGTGCTGCTTTTGGGTCCGGTGCCATCGGCGGTATGATCTCATTGTCAAATGGATCGCTGAGGCAAGAGGATCAGGTCGCAGTGCACCTGGCTGCAGGAAGTTGGAGTAACTGGCTCGGTGAAGTCAAGCTTGATTATGGGATCGCTAAACTCCGGGCTTCCACCCGCATATTCTTGCAAAGGGGAGAAAACAACTACCGGTATAGACTCGATGAAGGATTGCCGGAAAAGAATCAAGTGCATCATCAACTGAGCAATACCGGGATACTTCAGGAATTGATGTGGCCCATCGACAAGCGACAACAAATCACCGCCAGGGTTTGGTATCAGTATGCGGATCGGCAGATACCACCACTCTCTACGCAGACCACAAGCAAAGCAGCTCAACAGGATGACAATCTACGAGCCACCCTGGAGTGGAAACGCACCGGAGAAAAAATCAGCTGGCAATGCAAAACCGCCTGGCTGGATGAAGACATTGCTTACCAGGATTCATTAATTCTTCTTTACACGGACAATCACTTCAAAACCTGGCTGGCAGAAGCTTCCGCTTCCATTCGTTGGACTAATGGGCTGAACCTGACCGGCGGACTTTATACCGAAGCGGTGACAGCACAATCCGCCAATTATGATCAGGGCACTTCGCGCCATCAACATGCGGCATTTACCTCCCTTGGACTCATTTTGCAAGACTGGATGTTTCGCGTTCAAATGAGAGAGGAGCTGACTGATAAGCAATGGTCTCCGCTGCTGGTCGATGTTTCGGCGGAATGGGCGGGGATCCGGAACATCACTTTTAAGTCAAGCATATCTCACAACTATCGTAATCCTACACTCAATGATCTGTATTGGCGACCAGGAGGCAATCCTGGGCTCGTGCCCGAAAATGGATGGACGATGGAGGCCGGAGTTCACTGGAAGTCGAAAGCTAAAGCATCACAATGGACCACTTCACTTACCGCTTTTACCCGAAACCTCCGGGATTGGATTATGTGGCTGCCACCCGTTCCTAATACCAGTTTCTATTGGTCCCCCATCAATATAACAGAGGTGCACAGCCGTGGATTGGAATTCAGAGGCAGCTATGGCATAAAAAGTCATGACTGGAAAATTGATGTCAATACCGGCTTTGACCTGACCTGGTCCACATTTGGAGAAGATATCCCTGACTTTATGATTCATGCAGGGGATCAACTCTTTTATGTGCCTGTCGAAAACCTGATGGGAGGTCTAAGGGTTTCGGATGAACACTGGACCGGTTATTATTACCACCACTGGTTTGGAGCATCCACCGGGATTAACGAAGATGTCGAAGCTGGAAATGTAGGTTCAGCCGGAATCAATTATCAATTTACCCCTCGCAAAGTCGGATGTACATTGTACCTTCAAGCCGATAATGTGTGGAATGTACCCTACCGGCTGATCGAACGGAGACCCATGCCAGGTAGAAGTTTTATGGGTGGAGTGAAATTAACATTCTCATAAAACACGCATTCACCATATTCTGATACGAAATGGTTATCCCTCAAGAACCAAATTTGCAGGTTTTAAAAAGTAAATGATTATGGCCCGGAATGGTATCGCTTTCTTCAGTGCAATGTTGCTGATATTGGGAATGTCTCAATCAGGGGCTGCCCAGGTCATGGCTAGTTTTGAAAACTTCAACCTGAGGCCAGGTGAATATCTCAACAATGCTTCCCCTGATGCAGGCTTTCGCAGTGGTTCGATCGAACTTCCCAATTTTTATGATACTGAATTCAACTTCTGGTCAGGATGGGCGATATCAGCGGACACCAACCGAACAACGCCTGGTTTTCTCAATCAATACAGCGCTATAGCCGGAACAGGTGCTTTGGGCACTTCCACCTATAGTGTAGGGTATATCTATGACCCTATCGTTGTTCGCCTGCAACCCAATGCCATTGGTAAACCCATGATCGGCATGTATGTCAACAACAGCACCTATGCCTACCTCAGCATGCGGGATGGAGATGGTTTTGCAAAAAAATTTGGCGGCGAATCCGGAAAGGATCCTGATTTCTTGTTACTTACCATCAAAAAGTTTTCTGGTGGTGCGATTGATGATGACAGCCTTAACCTCTATCTGGCCGATTACCGTTTTCCACAAAGCCAGAAGGATTATATTATTTCCGATTGGACCTATGTGGATCTCACTACATTAGGTGAAGTGGATTCCCTTCTTCTACGGATGACCTCAAGTGATGTAGGCATCTTTGGAATGAATACTCCGGCCTACGTTTGTATTGATCAGGTCAGTACCGACAACCTGCTTTCGGCCTCCACCCTGGATCGTAACCGATTCCAACTTCGCGTCGGACCCAATCCGGCTTCTGAGACCCTGTATATCGATGTCCCTTTCAAAGGCGTATGCCGTATTAATACCTTGCAAGGGGTGACCCAATGGACGGATACCTTTATTGAGCCGGGACAACATCAGGTCGCGGTCGGCAGTTGGCCAAGAGGCATGTATATCGTGACTTTCGACGGAGGCTATACTGCGAAAGTCTGCCTGGAGTAGGCCACCGGCAACACTCACCTGCAGGTTATTATCGTTGGTTCTTACTTTGATTGGGGGTGAAATTTGGCGCTTTCAGCCTGGTTTTTTGCGTTTTCCACACTAAAAGGTGGAGCAAATGGCCTAGACTCCCTTTATTTATCATCGAATGACTAAATCCCTTTTCCTGATCAACCTGTGTTCACTGCTATATACGGCAGGAACTTTGGCACAGACTACAGTCTGGAAGGCAGAGCATGGATTGGCCCGTATCAAATCGGATGCCCCACTCGAAGTCATCAAGGCAGAAAGTAAGTCGCTTAGAGGGGTTATAGATACATCCACAAGATCCTTTGCTTTTTCAGTGCGCATCAACAGTTTCGAAGGATTCAACAGCGAAATCCAAAGAACCCATTTTTTGGAAAATTACCTCGAACAAAAGAAGTACCCCCAGGCCACCTTTAAAGGCAAGTTTATCGAAGAAATCCCCTTTGGCGTCCCGGGCACGTATTCTATCCGGGCAAAAGGCAACCTGGAGATCCATGGTATCGTCAAAGAGCGAATTATCCGCGGAACCCTGGTTATTAAAAAGGGAATCATGATAGCCCAGGCCCGCTTTTTTGTTCCGGTCACGGATCATGGCATTACCATCCCCAAGATCGTGATGCAGAAAATCGCGGAAGAAATAGAAGTGAACATTGAGATTGAATTTACAGAAACAACACCTTGAAAGTCCGTTTTTGGTATACGATCAGTTTGTTGTGGGTGTGGTGCTCAAGCTATACGCAGGAACCCCTGTTTATCCAACATGATATTGGGGATGCCGTTTCATCACGTTCTCTGCATGCTATACTTCAAGACCGTCAATGCATGATCTGGATCGGAACCGAAAAAGGGCTAGCCCGATACGATGGGAGTTCCTGGCAAGAAGTGCCCCTGACTTCAGGAGATACGGCTTACCATGTATCTTCTCTTTTTGAAGATATGGCCTCGCGAATCTGGATTGGTACGGCTTCAGGCCGGATATTTTATCTGGATCCTGCCAGAAAAGTACACAGCTTCGAAGTTGAAGAAGGCCATCCCGAAAAACCGGTTACCGCAATCACACAAGACAATCAGGGGAATATATGGTTTGCCACCTATGGTGAAGGAGCCTATGTCTATACTGGCCGAAGGATGTACAATATCGGAGAGGACGATGGTCTCAAAGGATCAGATGTGTATGCCATGACCTTCACACCTGCAGGCGAGATATGGCTGGGCACGGATGATGGGATCACGATATGCACGTTCGAACAGGAAACCAAGCATATCCGAAACCTTGGCCTGAATGATGGGTTGCCGGATCAAATTATTACCGCTCTGCAAAGCGATCGAAAGGGAAATATATGGATTGGCACGTTTGAGTTTGGAGTCGTGTATTACAATGCAGTCACCAGGAGCATCATGACTCCATTCGAGAGCACTGACATGGGCGAAATTACCTCCTTCACCTTGTTTGATGAGACCGAAGTCTGGATAGGCACCCGGACCACAGGATTGTGGAGGTACAGCCCGGATATGCGCTTTGCGCGTCATCTCGAAGGCTTGCACAATTTAAAACAAAGCCGGGTCAACGGACTATTGAGTGATGTCGAGGGCAATATCTGGGTAATCCTCGAAGACGGTGTCCTGTTGTCTGCATTTAGGCCTTTTGAATCCCTGACGGTCAATACACCGGATGTCCAGACCATTTTTTGCGATTCAAAATGTTTGGTTTGGCTGGGTACCCGCAACGGATTATTCCGCCTCGAAGAATCTCCAACCCAGCCCACCAAAGCCATACCCATCCTGCCGCAATTGCCACTCAATATCACAAGCATCCTCGAAGATCCATATCATCGACTGTGGATCGGAACCATCGATCAGGGTTTGTATGTGTACGATCCGGCTTCGTCCAAAATCCGCCACATTGGATCTTTGATTGACAAAGGAGGCTACACGATCATGTCCATGGCAGCTACTTCGGAGGCGATCTGGATCGCCACGCTCGAAGGCGTAGTATCCTGTCCAATCTATCAGGATATTTTTGACGCGTCCCGGCCTGGCTTTACATTGCTGAGTGATCCATGGCAGTCCAATCTTCACTTTGTATTTCAAGTCTATGTGGACCGTCATGATCGCGTATGGTTTGCAACAGATGGCAATGGCGTTTTCAGTATAGACCATGGACAAGTCACCCAATATTCCGGAAACGACAGCCTGGAGATCCGAACCGTCTATTCCGTCTGTGAAGATCAGCGCGGACATATGTGGTTTAATACATCCTCCCTCGGCCTGGTAGAATTTGATGGACACACCTATACTCCGTTGAGTGTAAAAAATGGTCTTAGCAGTTTCAATATAGCTTCGATCAACACGTGTAAGACCGGCGACATCCTGATCACCCATGCCAAAGGCATTGATGTCATGGAGCCCGCCCGCAGGCACATGATGTATTTCCGGGATGAAATCGGAATCCGCGAATTTGATCCTGGTCTTAATGCCTCCATGGTCAATATTCGTGGTGATGTTTATACCTGCGGCCGAAATGTCATCTACAAATATTATGCACCTGCACACCGTCTGAGTATCCATCCCCGGACGCAGATTATTGACGTTTCCGTTTTCAATACCTCAGTGGATTTTAATGCGGTGCACGAGTTTGGACATAACGAAAACTATATTGCTTTCAAGTATGTGGGATTATGGTACACAGCGCCGGCAGACGTTACATATCTGTACAAGCTGGAAGGGTACGATCTCCAGTGGAAGGAATCCAAAGACCAGTCAGCATCGTATTCCAACCTGCCTTATGGTAATTATCGGTTTATGGTCAAGGCCTCCGAGAATAATTTCTTTCTTGACGAACCCCTGGCCACGTACACGTTTACCATCCGTAAACCCTTTTGGAAGGAGATCTGGTTTATTACCCTTGCGTTACTGGCCGCTGCTGGAATCCTTTATTCGTGGGTCAAATACCGCGAACGGGTTTCGGGACGTCAAACCATGATTAAAAAAGATATGATCGAGTCGCAGTTGTCCGCGCTCAAGGCCCAGATCAACCCCCATTTCTTATTCAACAGTTTCAATACGCTCATCACCATCATCGATGAAAATGCGATGAAACCTGAGGTGGCCATAGAGTATGTGGAGAAGCTCTCTGATTTCTACAGAAGTATACTGCAGTATAGAGAACAAGAAACCATTTCCCTCGAAGAGGAATGGGAATTGGTACAAAACTATGTCTACCTCCTGGAGAAACGATATGGCAACAACATCCGTATGCATTTCGACGTACCCCCCAAGGATACCTACATCCTTCCAATGACGCTGCAGATCCTGGTGGAAAATGCGGTCAAGCACAATGTGATTTCTGAAAAGTATCCACTGGATCTCTTCATCTCCATTGATGACGATCAATACATCAGTGTAACCAATTCCATGCAGCCCAAATCGAGACCCGAACCCTCCACCCAATTCGGACTCCATAGTATCATCCGCAGGTACCAGTTGATGACGGATCAGAAAGTGATCGTTGAAAATGACAATACTACATTTAAAGTAAGAATACCTTTTATCAAAAAATCAGGCTCATGAAAATCCTTATCATCGAAGACGAGCAGGCCGCCGTGCGCCGCCTGCAGAAATTATTGGGGGACATCCATCCTTCAGCAGTGGTCGTCGGAACCCTGAGTAGCATTGATGCGGCTGTAGAATGGTTCAAAAGCAACCCGGCTCCGGATGCGGTGCTGATGGACATTCATCTTGCCGATGGATCCAGCTTTGAAATTTTTGAAAAAGTGAATGTGGACGCTCCGGTCATTTTTGCCACCGCATATGATGAGTACGCCTTAAAAGCATTTAAAGTCAATGCCATCGATTATCTGCTGAAGCCCATCAAGCAGAATGAACTCGAGGCAGCCTTGCAACGGATTTCTAAAGAGCAAAAGGGAGATCAGCAAAGCGGAGAAATCCTGCAGAAACTGGCAGAAGCCGGATTTATACGTAAGACCCGTCGTATATTGGTTAAAATGGGCCAGGCGATCAAACTCATAGAGTTGGATCAGGTCGCCTATTTCTATTCCAGGGATAAAATCAGTTTTGCGGTTCTGCCTGGAAATAAGCGCTATCCTTTGGATCAAAGCCTCGACCAGATCGAACACATGGTAGACCCAGCTCACTTCTTCAGAATCAACCGACAGTTTATTGTTCGAATGGAATCCATTGATGAGATGATCGCTTATTCCAAATCCAGAGTCAAACTCAAACTGATCCCACCCACCGAGGACGATGCCATCGTGAGCAAGGAGCGCTCCCCGGAATTTAAAAAGTGGCTGCTGGGCAATGAATAGTCTGAGAATAAGCTTATTAAACCATTTCCTATCCGTTTATAGCCGCTCTCAATTCCCCTTTCACCATTGCAAATTCTAGACGCCAAATTCCCAATTTGACATTCCCAATTCCACATTCTTCTTTCCAAATTCCACATTCTTCATTCCGAATTCCAAATTCTTCATTCCGAATTCCAAATTCTTCATTCCCAATTCGATATTCCCAATTTCCAATTCCGACCAGTTATTAGATTTTTATAAGAACTTATTGAAAATCAATGGGTCAACATATCTTTGTTCCCCATAATGAGTCTGTTACCACACCACTTTTTAATATATCTTCTATGAAAATTATTTCTTCAGGATGGGTCCTCACAGGACTCATGCTTGTATCCTTTGCGTCCCTTCAGGCGCAAATGCCCACGGACGCCATCATGATGGCTAAGGGCCAGCTTTGTGTAGCTGCCACCTACACCAACGATACCTGGGATGAGTATTGGGAAGGCACCCTCAAGCGTACCAATGGAAATATCGGAACGCTGACCCGCCAGACCGTCTCACCAATGTTCGCCCTGGGTCTCAATGAGCGAGTCAATGTAATGGCAGCGCTCCCATGGGTCAGCACCAAATCAAGTGGCGGCCAACTCAAAGGCGTAAGCGGATTTCAGGATTTTGGCGTTTGGGTCAAAGCAACGGCTATCCAGGGCAAAGAAGATGGCTCAGGATTTACCTTCCATCCCGTAGTAGGGGTTTCTTTCCCAGCCTCCAATTACCTCGAAGATTATGGGCCTTATAGCCTGGGTCTTGGTGCAGCCAACCTTTCCCTGGCTGGCGTACTACAGTATAAGTTGGCCAAAGGCCCTTATGTAAGAGGCTATGCAGGTTATAATATTCGTGGCAATGCCAAGATTGAGCGCGATTATTATTACACGACCCACGGAGTTTATTCTGACGAAGTGGATATGCCCAATGCAGTCACCTATGCCGCAACACTCGGTACTTGGCTGTTTAACAACAACCTTCAGATCGAAGCTACCTATGATGGACTCAACTCATTGGATGGATTTGATATTCGCAGACAAACGGAAGGTTTCCCTGCCAATGAAATGGATTTTACCAGGGTGGGCGGATTTGCTCATTACCATATTCCGGCAATTCCGGGCCTGGGTATTATAGCGCAGTACACCACAGTTTTAACAGGTCGTAATGTGGGACAGTCCACAGCCATCACCGGCGGTATATCCTACATCTTCGGTCTCTGGAATAAAGAACAAGCGCCCAAAACCATCAATTGATCGTAACCACGGTCACATTTCCTTACCACACAACCATACACGACATGAAAAAAATAAACTATATAACCTTAATAAGCCTCCTGGTCACCACTGCGGCTATGTTCCAGTCCTGCGATGATGATCTTCCTACTCAACTGTCCTATGAACCGTATGAGTTTGCGTCACTGGACGAAGATGGAGGTGCGTGGGTTCCCAATCTTTTGACCAGCCCTTCACAAATCGGCATTCCTGCACCCCTGGATGCATCATCCGCTGAATACCAGGCTGAGGTTGCAGAAGTGAAAACACTGGCTTCCCAACTGACTGCTGATCAGCAAGCAGCTGTTGATTACTGGGGTGGCGATGGCCTCATCCGCTGGAATGAAATCGCCCGCGAATTGTCAGCTAAGTATAATCTGACTCCTGCACCTAATGCGGATGGGACATATCCTGCTCCAAACCCTGCCAATCCGGGTGTTTATCCATATTTTCCGTTTGCGCATCCGCCATACTCCTCCAGGATGTTGGCCTACTGGGCAGGAGCACAATACGATGCTTTGATAGCCGCATGGCATTATAAATATCAGTTCAATCGTCCCTCGGCTTACAATGCCGATGGAACCATCACTACGCACCTGCCACAAAATGACCTTCCAGGCTATCCTTCAGAAGGCGCTGTAGTAGCTGCTGTATCTAAAGACATCCTTTCAGCCATGTTCCCATTGGAAAAGGATTTTCTTGCAGCCAAAGCTGCTGAACATCAGAATAGCCTTAAATGGGCAGGGATCAATGTAACCAGTGATATCCTGGCTGGAGATTCGCTTGGACGTGCAGTTGGTAAAGTGTTCCGTATGCGCGCTGCTACCGATGGAATGGCAAAGGCTCAAACGCCAAAACCTGTATCAGATTCAATTCGCGATGCCGCACAGACACTTTGGGGCTGGCACTGGGAAAACCAGGAAACACCTCAGCGCCCCGTTGGGATCACACCTCTTTTTGGAAAAGTAAGAACCTGGTTTGTTCCGGATGTTGCTGCGGTCAGACCTGCCGGACCACCAGCCCCTGGATCAGCAGAATTCCAAACTGCGGCCAACGAACTCAATGATGTGCTGGACAACCTGACTAATGAACAACGGAGGATCGCTAATTTCTGGTCTGACGGCTTAGGCACATATACACCGCCCGGCCATTGGAACCGCTTCGCCTGCGAATCGATAGTCAGCCATAAACTGAACCCGCTGCGCGCAGCGCGTGTCATGGCTTATCTCAACATGGCCATGGAAGATGCAGGAATTGCCTGCTGGGACGCAAAGTATTACTTCCACTATCCACGCCCCATTCAGGCCATGCCTGGATTTAAAACCATCCTTGGCACTCCCAACTTCCCCAGCTACACATCAGGCCACTCCATGTTTTCAGCCGCTGCGGCCGAAGTGTTGTCCAACCTTTTTCCGGATGAAGCTTCAAAGTTTGCCGGGTATTCCAGCGAAGCTGCCCTCTCGAGACTATATGGCGGCATCCATTACCGCTTCGATATTGAAGATGGCCAGGAATCAGGCCAGGCCGTAGGCCGCCTTGCAGTCAATCGTATGTCTGTTGACGGCGGACAATAAACAACACCCAAAATTTTGCTTAGAAGGTGTGTTCCTGCAGAACACACCTTTTTTATTTGTTGCCCTCGGGTGATTGGAAACAGGTCTATCCCCAATATTTTTACCCCCTGACAATGGCCGGATACATATATTTGTGCCCTTATTGCCCGGCCGGTATTTCAATATCTTTATATATGTACTTTCACGGGACAATCAAATGACTCGACCAACTCACGATACCTGTAGGCCATGAAATCATCACACACCAAAGTCACGGGAGCAGCATTACTGGTTACACTCGGTATTGTATTTGGGGACATTGGAACCTCTCCACTCTATGTTATTTCTTCGATTCTTAATAAAAATGTAGTTACACCCACGCTAGTCTTGGGTGGATTGTCCTGCATTTTCTGGACGCTCACCGTTCAGGCAACATTTAAATATGTGTGGATTACGCTCCAGGCTGACAACCATGGGGAAGGCGGAGTCTTGTCCTTGTTTTCCTTGATCAAACGGACAGCACCCAAATGGACCATCTATGTGGCTATGCTGGGTTGTGCTGCTTTACTGGCGGATGGCATGATCACACCCGCTATCTCCCTGACAGCGTCTGTTGAAGGCCTCAAGACACTTAACGACTCCGTACCGGTGTTGCCAATTGTGGTGGTGATACTGATCGGACTGTTTACGTTCCAACAATTCGGTACAGATAAGATTGGTAAGTCATTTGGACCCATCATGCTGATATGGTTTTCCATGTTATTGATCCTGGGATTCACATCCCTGATGCACGATCCAACCGTCTTTAGAGCGATCAACCCGATCTACGCATATGATCTTCTTACCTCGCATCCTGGTGCCTGGGTCATTATCGGGGCCGTTTTCCTGAGTGTGACCGGAGCAGAAGCTATGTACGCCGATCTCGGCCATGTCGGCAAAACCAATATTAGGATCACCTGGATTTTTGTCAAAGCCGCTTTGCTGATCAATTATTTTGGACAAGGAGCATGGGTGCTCTCGCATATGGACGGCCAAGTGTTCAGCGGAATAAACCCCTTCTTTGAGATCATGCCCAGATGGTTTGTGGGCATCGGGGTAGTGATCGCTTCACTGGCATCTGTCGTAGCCAGTCAGGCATTGATCAGCGGATCATTTTCACTGATCAACGAAGCGGTCAAACTCGAGACCTGGTTTAGGGTACAGATACTTTACCCCAGCAAACACCGCCAACAGATTTTTATCCCCATGATCAATCATATCCTGTTCCTGGGGTCCGTCACTATCGTATTATACTTCCAGACCAGTCTGGCGATGGAAGCTGTGTATGGCGTCGCTGTTAATTTTACGATGCTTTCAACCACCTTCCTGCTCGTGTTTTTCCTTCGTAAGAAATTGCATTGGGATTGGGTCAGATGTATTGCGCTTACAGGACTATTTACTGCGGTAGAACTCTGTTTTCTGGCAGCAAATGTCCACAAGCTGGCTCACGGCGCAGGATTCACGATGATCCTCATGTGCATGTTCGTATTCGTCATGGTCGTTCATTATCAAGCCAAACATGTCTTGCTCCGAAAGAAGAAATTTGTGGATGTACACCAGTATGAAGACATTATCACGGATGTAAGCAACGATCATGACATTCCCAAATATGCCACCAATATCGTCTATCTCACCAGCGCTTATTCCATCCACCGGATGGAAAAACAAATCCTGAAATCGATCTACCAAAAACAACCCAAACGCGCAGATGCATATTGGCTATTGCACTTCAACGAGACAGAGGTGCCTTATCAACAGGAATATGATTTCCACGAAATCGTAAAAGGCAAAATATTCCGTCTTGATTTTAACCTTGGGTACAAAGTCAAGCCCAACGTCCGGGAAATGTTTGTCAATGCCGTTGAAGACCTGACCCGAAAAGGTATCGTGAACATGGATAACCGTTATGAAAGTTTGCGTAAGCATGACGTGACTGCAGATTTTCTCTTTATCGTCATGCGCAATACGTTCAATCTGGATTCCGATAGTCCTATTCGTGAGGTCTTCCTGCTCAACGTATACAGCATGCTCCAGAAGATTGAAGAGCCCCCGGAACAATACCTTGGGATCGACCGCAATTCCTTGCTGGTAGAGTTTATCGCGTTGCGCTAAAGCCCAAACAGGCAACAAATCCAACTTTACAAATTCGCTGATCATCACAGTGGTGATCCAAGTGTCAATGGGTATTGCTGTGCCGGGAAGTAGGCACATCCAAGCTCATGTTGGATCGACCGAACGGGAATATATCCTCTTAGTGTACACTATTTCAAATGGAGGGAATCAGGATGCAAAGCCTGCCCCTTGACTTCCACAAGCGTATCATTGGCATATTTGGCCTCATAGATCACCATGCCATCCTCAGCCCATTTGCGGAGATAGCCATCCAGCACACCTTTGTTGAAGGTGCGCAGAAACTCCGGTTTCCCGGATTCGTAAAAGACGGTATCTCCGCCATTCAGTTTACCATCCTCATAATATTGTACCTCCTTGACCTGGCCACCCGGATAGTAAAAAGTGGCTTTACCTACCTGAATATCATTTTTAAAGAGACGGACGCCTTTGATCTTTCCATCCTTGTAGTATTCAGTCATCTCACCTTCTTTCTTCCCATCAATCTCGGTATGTCGCCTGGAGACTTCCCCTGTACCATATTGCTGTACGATTTCTTTTTGGTCAGGCCCACATCCCTGGAGGATCGCGGATGCTCCAATCAGGATGACAAAGAAGGGAAGGGCTCGGCGATGGAGTATGATGTTTTTCATGATGGACTACGGTTAGATAGAGAGGCTTAATGAGATATAGAATTAACGAAGATGCCGGTGTGCAGGTATCCAGGGGCATAAAATTAAAAAAGAGACTGCCGGTTTACGACAGTCTCTTTTTTATAGGGTAGCAAGGTGATTTTATTTCTTCCAGGGAAGTGCATTCACTTTGCGGCCGATGACGGTACCGAAACGAACACCTTCATCAGCATCCATACGGAAATGCACACCCAGCAGTACGCGGGACCATGCATTCTCAAGGGCCATTTCATAGAAACTGCCAAAGGTCCGGGGAACACCTTCAAACTCCGTGCGACCCAGGTGGCAATTGTCAGTCATAGCATAAGCATAACCGAATACGCTGGCTAAAGCTTCTGCACCTGCAGCACCCATGGTAGAGTGACCAGAAGGATAAGCTGGGAAAGGAGGCGTGAAACCAACATCACCAGTCAAAGGATTGTCCAGATTTGGTTTATAGGTTGGATCAATGACTTTCTTGATGTAGGTGTCAGGACGCTCTACATTATAGTAGTACTTGCTCTTCCAGCAGCCTACTGCGGCATCATTGAGAGCCATACCCACTTTGGCATAAGCCTCAAGGGCAGTTTCCAGATTAGCATTTTCGTTTTCAATTACCTGGTTGCCGATAGCAACCCAACGTGGGCCAGGGCTAAAGGTCAGGTTGACCAGGTCATCACTCCAGAACTCACCTATCCACTCTGTAGTATAATCTGTAGCAGCATTTTTGGTATACACCTGGAGGGCTTGTGAGTAATATTCAGAATGGGGATCTTCACTGTACTCCATGAAATAACTGGATGGAGGTAAGGACAATTTCTCTGATTCTTTCAACGCGAAAGTGCGGAACTTGCCGAAGAAAGGACCCATTGGGCTGGTTGGACCAGGAGCTGTTGGTTGCCAGTCACCAGGGCCATCATAATGAGCCGCCCAGTCATAACTTTCATTAGTAGTATAGTTACCGAATGGATTCTTGTATGCTTCATGGCCATAAGGATCGGTAGTTGACCATTCCCATACGGCCAGACCTACAGCCTCACCATAAGCTTTAGAGCGGTTGAAGACTTCATCACCAGCTTCAGCTCTGTATTTTTGATCAAGTTGGTTGTTCAATACGTCCCAATCGTTCTTCACATCTGCAGGAGGAGCCTGGGTGAAAAAGTTGGGGAACATAATGGAGTATACCCCATGCACGACAGTAGGCCAATGGTATTCCTTACCCGACTCGACATTTGGGATATTGAGACCAATAAACTGATTTTCAAGAGAATTGTAGCCAGGCATACCTGTTACACATGCCTCATACGCGGCAAGACCCATATAGCCAAGAGCACGTGGGGCAGGAGCTGGACGATAACCGGACATATATCTTTCGACTTCGAGGAAAAGCTTATTCCACTCCAGAGCGGCTTCGGCATTAAAACCTGCCACCAGCTTCTGATCCGATACCTGGTTGTCATCCTCCGTACAGGAGACCACAAACAGGGAAAAGACGAGCAAAAAAGATGCTGCGTACGTTAAAAGTGAGCGATAATTCATTTGACTTTTGGTTGAGGTGAAACGATGTGATTTTATCTCAGGCGTCAAAGTTAGCATCATCTTTGGGTCCCGCTATAGGTTTATAGCTTAAAATTTCCTTAGAAAAGCCACATTTTGAGCACTTTGGAGGTAATTTTGCTCTAAATCCACGAGTTACACATTACACAATACACATTCCCCATTGAGCATGAAGGTTTTATTAATAGAAGATGAAGTCAAAGCCGTTCAATCCCTGACTAAGGGACTGAAGGAGCACCAGATTGAGGTGGATTTTGCCATGGACGGAACGGTTGGAAGCGAACTCGCCCTAAGAAATGAATATGATGTCATTATTTCGGATATTATTGTGCCCGGCATCAACGGCTTTGACCTCACCCAGCTCCTCCGCGCAAAAGGCAACAATACCCCGGTGCTGATGCTCACAGCCCTGAATTCAACCGACGATAAAGTTTCTGGCCTGGAAGCCGGAGCCGACGATTACCTGACCAAACCCTATGAATTTAAAGAGCTGCTTGCCCGGATTAAGGCCCTCTCCCGCCGCGGAAAGGAGAGCAACGCCCCTAAGTCCACCCTTTCCTATGCCGACGTAGAAATGAATCTTTTGTCGAAAGAACTGATCCGGCAGGGACGGAAAATCGAACTCACGCCCAAGGAATTTGCTTTGATGGAATATTTTATCCGCAATCAGGGCAGAACAGTCTCCAAAGCGGAGATCGCTGAAAAAGTTTGGGATATCAATTTCGAGACGAGTTCGAATGTCGTCGAAGTGTATGTCAACTACCTCCGGAACAAAATGGACAAACCGTTTTCGAAAAAATTAATTCATACGGTCTTCGGCCAGGGCTATATCCTGCGCGAAGAGTAAGCCATGCAAATTCAGGTTATTATCCATTGTAGCCGGTTAGAGTATTGACCATATGCAGATACGTGTCCGCCTCACCCTTCAATTTATACTCATCGCCGCAAGTATTCTCCTGGTGGCCTTCTTCTATATTCATTTTCAATTTAAACTCAACCTTCAAAATGAATATTATGATAGTCTGAAATCCAAAGCGTTTCTCATCGCGGAAATGGTCGCGGGCAATAAGACAAATGAAGACCAGTTTGCCATTGAAAACAACGATGATGATGCCGGCTCTCTTCAAGGTAGCTATCCTGAAAATATTTCCATTTACACCCTGGAAGGAAAACGATTATACAGCTTCAATCCCGCACCGCAGGATATCCGGGCCTTTGCCTTTAAAGATGTAAGAGACTTTGGCGAATGCCGTTTTGATCATGGACCTTTCAATGCGTTAGGTATTCTCTATCTCAATAAGGCCGGACAGCAATACATCGTGGTGGCAGAATCAGTGTTTGATACGGTTCACATCGACAACCTTACCCGTATCCTTTTTCTGGTGTTTCTTATTTCTATCTCTCTGGTCGCCATTGGTGGCTGGTTTTTCGCAAGACAAGCACTGGCACCGGTCAGCCGCATCATGAACCAGGTGGATGCCTTGCTGCCCACCGATATGAGCCATCGCCTCGAGACCTCCAACCAGCACGACGAACTGTCCCGACTCGTCATCACCTTCAATAAACTCCTGGACCGCATTCAAAAAGTGTTTCGGGTGCAGAAAATGTTTCTCTCCAATATCAGCCATGAATTGAAAAACCCATTAAATGTCATCAGCTCGCAAGTAGAGGTCACGCTTCAGAAGGAAAGACCTAAGGAAGAATACCAGGCTACCCTCGCTTCGATACTTGCTGATGTAAAGGAACTCAACGAAGTGGCAGACAAACTGATGCAACTCGCGAGGATCAATGCAGATGATGCCGCCATTAAATTTCAACCCCTGCGCATTGACGAAATCATCTGGCAAGCCAAAGAAAGCCTGCTGAAAAATCATAGCGATTATAAGATTCATTTCCAGGTGGGCAACTTGCCCGAAGAGGAATCCAAAATGTATGTGGACGGCAATGAACAACTGCTCCGAACCGCTCTCCTCAATCTTATGGACAACGGGTGCAAGTACAGTCCGGACAAGTGGGTAGGCGTGAGCCTGTCTTTCGCTCCGGAGGGACCTGCTGGCATAGAGATTTCAGATCATGGACCTGGTATACCGCAGGATGAATTGCCGTTGGTGTTCAATGCATTCTACCGAAGTCCACGGACAGCAGCGGTCAAAGGTTCAGGAATCGGTTTGTCTCTTGTGGACAGCATCCTGAGGTTGCATCACATCACACTGGAGATCAGTAGCCGGGAAGGGCAGGGCACCACCTTGTTTTTACGGTTTCCGGAGCGAAACATTCAAGCCATTAATGCATTATTGACATAATCACAAGGTAAGCACAGTGATTTTAAGAAAACAACCTGTATGCATTTTGATCCTGGCCATGATGGCCTTGGCCGGTTGCGTCTTGTTGTATACTACCGGATGTTTTCACGAGGCCACCGGAGGCCAGGATGATGATGTGTCCATGGCCGTAGAATGGAACCGATTTATTCTGCGGTCTGAAGCCAACTGTGAGGGATACCGCGGGCCAGTAGCCTCAAGAGCCTATGCATACATAGGGCTGGCTGCTTACGAAGCCGCACTCCCCGGACTGGCAGGTGATTTTAACTCGATGATCGCGCGATTTCCGGGCATAGACTTGCCAGAACCGCCACCTGCCCTGGGCTATGATCGTTCGATAGCCCTTAATGCATGCTATGCCGCCATCCTCCGACGATTCTATCTCGTGGCCCCTGAAGAGATTCGCGAAGAAAATAATCGGTTAGAAGAAAAGTGGGAGCAGCATTTTTCAAAACATCTGGATGATTCGATTATCAAGTCCTCCAAAGATTTCGGACAGTCCGTTGCAGAAGCAGTCTATACCTGGTCCGCCTCGGACAGCCTGGGCTTCGAGGCCAACCATCACAATTACGAGCGTTCCTATATACCGCCGGTTGGCGATGGCAAGTGGGTGTCTTCTCCGGATTTCCCGATGCCACCATTACTTCCATATTGGGGCCAGGTGCGCCCATTTGTAATTGAGACAGAACGTTTTCTGGCTAAACCATTGCCCCCCTATTCGGCCGAAACCAATCAACCTTATTATCGGCAAGCCGTTGAATTGATTTCACTCAGCAGTCCGCTTTCCCCTGAAAATCAATGGATCGCTGAATTCTGGAATGATGATCATCCTGGCACCATGTTTACACCACCGGGTCATTGGCTGGCCATCACCACCCAGGTCATTGATAACGAACATCCACCCATCGAGAAAGTAATGGAGACCTACCTGAAAATGGGATTTGCCTTATGCGATGCCATGATTGCCACGTGGTACTCGAAATATATTTATAACCTGGAGCGACCTGAAACCTTTATTCAACATTATATTGATAAATCATGGCGCCCCTATTCGCCGTCCCCTTCCTTTCCATCGTATCCATCCGGTCATGCCTGCATGGGCGCTGCTGCATCTGAAGTACTGACGTCACTCTATGGCAGTGCATACCACATGACGGATTGTAGTCACATGGATCTCGAAAATGTGGTCCTAAAACCGAGGGAATTCAAATCGTTCGAACAAATGGCCAAAGAAAATGCACTCTCCCGCATTTTCCTGGGGGTTCACTGGAGAATGGACGCGGAAGAAGGTTATAGAATCGGTACATTGATTGGAAAAGAGGTAAGTATGCTGGATCTCGAAACCAAACTCACAAAATAGGAGTCCGGTTACTGGACAGCTCGCCGGGCCTGCAACCACTCAAATAGGGTGATGTTAGATAGCAGTAATAAGAAGGAGTAACTAAAATCCTCAACCGGAACAGTTACCACTCTCCATCCAACGATGGCCTCCGGGTGGTACATGACCACCGGCGATTCCGTAAAACTACCTGTCAGTATCCCGTTGACGATAAGGAAAGGAATGCAGGTAACCAGATAAGCCAGGTAAAAACGCCCGCGGTAACCTCCCGGAATAAACAGCATATGATAGATCAATAAAAACCCGGCCAGGAATGCCGTAGTCGAAGTATAAATATGTCCCCAATTCGAAATGCCGACGGCAAAGAAGAAAAGGATCAATACACCAGAGATCATGCGCTCCATGCCAGCGAGTGGTTCTTTAGGTACAACCGTGTTGATAGACCAGTAGATAAAGGTGCAAGACAAAGGAATGATGATAAAAAATAAGCACTCCTCCATAGGCAAACCCAGTAATCCACTTCCTAAAGTATAATGTTCAGAAAATCCCCAAACACCTCGATGCGTAAACCAAATGTCCCATAGAATAAAAAGCAAGGTTACCGGAAGGTTAGCCAGGAAGACACCAGGCATGGCTTTGTAAAAGCTGGGTTTTGGAATAAACCCAAATAGGAATGGAAAGATCCCGGTAAATACAAGTAACGAAGTGTACAACCATCGGGTCTCAAAGAGTGCAACCGATGTGATATTATCCACAGCTATAGTCAAGCCATCATGCTTAGGCGGAAAGGTGTTCCACACAGCACTAATGACGACCATGGCAGTGATCAGCAGCAGGAAGATTTGCGTTTTACGTGCCATGATTGACATCACCCGTACCGGCGTTGCCGGCATCAGGAGCGGTCATTTTTTAAAAATTTACGATTGACCACCAGCAGGCCAAAAGACTCACAGTTTTCTTTGGTGACCTTGGCATGATGAGCACCATGCGCACGAAGTACAGCTCTTGAGTATTTACTATCCAGATGCCTGAACCACTTAAACCTGCGATGGATGTAGACATCATGAATCAGGAAATAAATAAATCCGTATATCGTGATGCCGAGACCGATGGGAAACAACCAAACCACCTCCGTAAAACTTCCAGCCAGCAGACAGGCAATACCAGGTGTGGCAAACACCAGGAAAAAACGGTCATTTTTTTCCCACCAGTTACCTGAAAGGTGATCCTTTTTATGGTGGTCTTCATGCCAGTTCCACAGAAATCCATGCATGATAAACTTATGCGCAGACCACGCTACAAATTCCATCGTGGCAACGGCACCCAGGCAGAGTGCGATAAAGAGAAGTGGGTTCATCGGCGGGAGAATTTACGCATTGAAGAATCTTTACAAAATTAAAGCATGTTGAGCTTCATCCGAACACTCGATTGAAAAAGCAACATCATTTTTTCAAACGTGCTGACACGGATACGCATTTCCTGAACTTTGTGACACGGCGTCTGCCTTATTTTTTTGAACAGGCTGAAATAATACACATACGCCAGATATACGCCGAAGCGGGCCGCATCCGGCAGTTGAATGATGCCGGCATATCCTGCTTTGAAATCACTCAGGATGTCTTGTTCGATGGCCTTTTTGCTGACCTCATCAAAACAGGCGAAATCTACGCCCGGAAAATACACGCGACCACGTTCTTCATAATCCGACCGGAGATCGCGCAGAAAATTGATTTTTTGAAAAGCGGCCCCCAGTCTCCTTGCAGGCTCTTTGAGCTTTGCATACAAATCATCGTCCCCCAGACAGAATACTTTAAGACACATCAGCCCAACGACCTCTGCGGATCCATAGATGTATTGGTCATACGTGTCAGAGTTGTAGGTCTGTCGGGTCAGATCCATTTCCATGCTGTCGAGAAAGGCATTGATGAGATCACGATCTATGCCATATGTATGGACGACTTCCTGGAATGCGTTGAGAACCGGATTGAGACTGATGCGTTCCTCCAGTGCATGACGGGTGTCTTCTCTGAATTAATAAAATAAGGCGGCCTGTGGATACTGATGAAAGGTGTCAACAATCTCGTCCGCGAACCGGACAAACCCATAAATCGAATACACCGGCGCCCGGATGGATGGATCAAAAGCGCGGATGCCTGCCGAAAAGGAAGTACTGTACCGTTGCGTAATGAGCCGGCTACATTCTCTGCAAGTATGATTGTAGAGTTCGTTCATATCCTTTTCATGATTTCCCGGGCAACAATCTGTCCTGATATTAGCGCTGGAGGTATGCCTGGTCCCGGGACCGTAAGTTGCCCGGTATAGTAAAGGTTATTCAAGGTACGACTCTTCAGCTTGGGCTTCAGAAACGCAGTCTGAGCCAGGGTGTTGGCCAGCCCATAAGCGTTGCCCTTAAAGGAGTGATAATCAGCTTTGAAATCCTCAATACAGTAGGATCGTTTGTATACAATCCGGTCCCGAAGATTTTCTCCGGTCTGGTGATGGATTCGTTCCAGGATCATTTGAAAATAACGCTCACGTGTTTCAGCAGTGTCTTCAAGATCCGTAGCAATGGGGATCAGGACAAATAGATTTTCATGTCCTTCAGGCGCTACATTTCGATCAGTCACTGAAGGGGCCGAAAGATAGAATAGCGGTTTCTCAGGCCATTTTTTATCGGTGTATATCTCATGGCTGTGTTTTCCAAAATCTGCATCAAAAAATAAATTGTGATGCAGGACATTTTTCATTCGCCCGCGAACACCCAGATAGAAGACCAGGCTCGATGGAGCCATGACTCTGCTTTCCCAATAAGTGCGATCATATTGGCGGTAAGCCTGGTCAAGTACTTCCTGCTCGAGATGATGATAGTCTGCTCCGCCTACGATGATATCCGCCCCGAACACTTCTCCTTTTTTGGTGGTGACCCTCCGAATCGATTTTTGTTCGACATCCATTCGGGTGACTTCTGCATCAAACTGAAACTGTACGCCCAGTTCTTTGGCAAGGGATACCATGGCGTCCACAATTCTGACCATGCCCCCTTCCGGATACCACGTGCCCAGGACCATGTCAGCATAGTTCATCATGCTGTACATCGCCGGCGTATGATCAGGTTTAGCGCCTAAAAAAAGGACAGGAAATTCCAGTAAGCGAACCAATCGGCTATCCTTAAATTTTTGACGCACCTCGGCGGAAAGAGATTTCAACAATTGCATTCTCAACCCGGCCTTTAGGATTTTCCAGTGCGCAAATTCAAGCGGACTATGCGACGGACGAAAGACAAACTCCTTCATGCCTGCATCATACTTGAATTTTGCATCAGCCAGAAATTTGTCCAGGTGCCGGCTGCTTCCGGTTTCATAGGATTCAAACAAGGCATGGAGTTGTGCCATGTCTGCAGGCAGATCCATGACCTCATCAGGACCAAAGTAAATTCTGTAGGATGGATCCAATCGGGTCAGCTGATAATAATCTGAGGTCTTGCGGCCGAAATGCTGAAAAAATTGCTCAAAAATGTCAGGCATCCAGTACCAGCTGGGGCCCATATCAAACTTGAAGCCCTCGGCCTCAAATTGCCTGGCTCGACCACCGGGAGTAGCATTCTTTTCCAGTACTGTGACCTTGCAGCCCTCTTTGGCAAGGCAACAAGCAGCTGACAAACCTGCAAAACCCGAACCGATGACGATTACGCTTGGTGGCAAATGACGATTGATTTGTGAAAGCTATTAAACCCGCCAAATGGGCTAAGGTTTACAAATATTAGAGAATTTTAATAAAAAAACCAGGCGAAGAAGTTGCTTGATTTCCTGACCAGGCTACAAGATAGTCACCTTTGTCGTAAGAGGACCGTAACCTTTTAGGTCCAGTCTCAGGAGATAAAGGCCAGCTGCATTATTTTCTCCCAAATCAATGGTTCCATCAGGGTCGTTCAATGTTCCATGCTTGACTTGCCGGCCAATAACATCATAGAGGCGCCAGCTGCCGGGCTGGGGGATGTGATCAGGCCACTCCACATGAACCTCTCCAGTGGTTGGATTAGGATAAAGGCTCAACGTGGTAGATTCAATAGGCACTGTTGCGCTAATGATAAAATCATAACAAACCGTATCGGCACAGCCACTGACAGAGCTTAATATAACACAGTAACATCCCGAACCATCCGGAACAAAACATGCTGAGGTGCTTAAAACTAAATCTTCATTGCAGGAAAACCAACCAAAAGTGCCCGGACTAACGGATTGCGCACACAAGGTGTCTACCAGTTGCTCAATCTCGACTTCGGGTAATCCAACCAATACCGAGATGCTACTATCCCCGATGACTCTTCCCGGACAACCTGTAGTTTGTTGCCGAACATCTAAAATCGAATATGTAGTTACCACACCAGTAGGAGGACATACAATCAATGTGTCTGGCAGAAATAGATTGTTGACCTCAATAGCAGACATACCATCCCATAGGGTCACATCAGCTCCGCCTGCGGTAAGGTCAGTTGATAAAACAAGGATAGTACAAGTATCGCAACTTACCGTATCGCAACAAATACTCACATGGGGTGCTTCCCTCACCCAAATCTCATCTCTGCAAGTGTAGGTCGATACACTATCTTTTATGGTCTGGTATATCAAGTACAAGTTGGTACTGTTGGCCACAAACGAGCTGCTCTCCATACCGCTGATATAGAAATCAGAACCCGTCGAAGGTGAAATGCGCCAATACACTAGGCCTTCCAGGGAGACACTATCCGGCACAACAAGTTGGATGGTATCGCCATCACAACCATACGGCCCAACAAAATCACAGATGCCTGTGCACGAGTCAATGAGAAAATCAGAGGCAAAGGTATCCCGGCAAAATGCATTGGAGACCACCAAGGCATACCATCCTGAACTATCCGGTACAAGAATGGCATCCGTGGAAATGATGGAATCAAACTGTCCTGCAGACCATGAATAGCTCAGTGTTTCAGACAAAGTATCTGGAAAAATAATCCGGGGATTGAATTGCGCCGGCTGATGTACACAGTCCATCTCCACATACATCTCAATGCCGGCAATGGTAACATTGAGATAAGCTACCGAATCACAGCCATTTCTTCCTTGCCCTGGATAAGAAAGCACATAGGTTCCGGATCTCGTATACGCATTGTCCTCATAGTCGAATTGATTTGCGCAGACAATGGTATCTATGGTTCCATCCGGAAAATCTGGATAAGCTTCCACGGTCCAAACCGAATCGTAAGGACATTGGCCGGGCCAGTGGGTAACATAAAAGGATTTTGTATATGTACCGGGGCCATCGATCACCATCCCCTGCCAGGTAAATGGAAATTGCTCGGGGCAAAAAATTTCTGTAGGTCTGATCCGGTCCATGGACGGCAGTAATTCAATAGTCACGCAGGATGACGGATTCAGTGTATCACAACCATTGTACGCTTGTATACAAACCTCGAGTAATCCTGGATCCTCAAGACACGGCGTAAAGATGTCCAGGGAAGGATCACTTGTAATAATAGTATCCGTGTTCCAGCTAAAGGTCCATAAATACCCTTGTGCATTAAGTACTTCGGATTCTGCCTGCAAATGGATGGTGTCCGGTTCGTTTGGCAATATCGCCGGTTCAGCAGTCAGATTCCCCAGTTCTCCAATCAGGCCAAATCCTTGTACTCCTTCGACAGTTGTAAAAGTATAATTACAACTGGCACCACCAGATCCATCGATCAGGATCCAATAGGATTGGCCTACGATCAGTCCATTAGCCGAAAGGACCATTGTGCCGCCGGGAGGTGATCCCGGTTCACAGGCAATCACATTGCTGTTGTCCCAGGGACATGCATCAATGAGAGCTGCCTGCAAGCCATTACCATTACTACAATCGTCAACATGGATATGAATTTCAACTTCTGTAGCAATGGGTATGAACTGAAAGAATTGAGGATTATGGACCGCAGTATTCGGTCCGCAGAATCCGTTACAGCAGAAAAAGGGATTATTATCTGTGTGATAGCACAATTGATTCAGACACCACAAAGGTGCCGTCTCACAAGAAATGGTTGGCGGATCTTGCATCTCACATTGACCATAGGTCATCATGGACATTCCGAATACAAAAAATGGGACAAGGAAAGCTAAATGTAGACGGTTCCGTATCGATTTGATTTGAATGAACTTGGGCATGGCAAAATAGGTTGGGGTGAAGAAGTGATCGACCGAAAACAAAGAATCCGCTGTTAGCAGAGCCTAAAATAATAAAAAGCACCTTGAAAATCTTTCCGTTGATCAGGTTTGTCGCATTTTAGACGAATTATTGGAGTAGTACACTGATTATCGCCAAGGCGGCAGGTAGCGTCTGCACCATAAGTATCTTTTTATCCGCAGAATATGCACCATACAATCCGGCAACCGCCACACATCCCAGGAAAAACAAACGAATATTGGCTTGCCATACTGAATCTGTGATGAAAAAACTCCACAATAAACCAGCAGCTAAAAATCCATTATACAATCCCTGGTTGGCCGCAAGCACTTTCGTGGGTTCAAACAATTCCTGAGGCAGGTTACGAAACACTTTTCGGCCCCGGGTAGTCCATCCAAACATCTCCAGCCAAAGAATGTAGAGATGTATAGCCGCAACTAATGCGGTAAGAAGATGAGAAAGGATTAGCATTCAATAAATATAAGCGTTAGCGCTGAATAAGTGATTTGATCAACCTGGATCAGGCCCGATAGATGGAGGGGTTTCGATTTCGTCTGTCGAATCATCATCATCCAATTCGTGCGTCAATAAGGTTGGATTCAATGACTTGGTAGATTTGACCCCCAACCGTTTTAACTTCTGGACCCTGGCAATAAGGTTTCCCCGTCCATCACGTAGTTGACCAAGCGCCTGTTGATAAGCTTCCTGGGACTTCGAGAGATGCTTACCTACATCTTCCAGCGTAGATACAAATCCGGCAAACTTATCATACAGTTTAGCCCCTTCGCTGGCGATGGCCGCAGCATTTTTGCTTTGCAATTCCCGCTTCCACAAGTCAGCAACAATCTTCAACACGGCAATGAGATTGGTAGGGCTGACCAGCAGGATCCGTCTGGCGTAGGCATAAGCCCACAATTCAGGATCAGCCTGCACGGCCACAATGTAGGCCGGCTCCACAGGAATAAACATGATAACAAAATCCAGGGAGGAAGCCAGGTCTTCATATTTTTTTCCGCTCAGTTGATCAATATGCTGATTGATCGCTTGCAGATGATGGGCAATAAAAATATCCTGTTGTTCCTTGGACTCAGCATCCGTGTAGCGCAGATACGCATTCAACGATACTTTGGAGTCGATGATGATATTGCGGTCATCGGGTAATCGCACGATGATGTCGGGACGTTGATTAACACCATGCTCATCCTTTCGGTTTTCCTGCACAAAATATTCCCGGCCTTTTTCCAGCCCTGACATTTCGAGGATGCGCTCGAGAATGGTCTCGCCCCAATCCCCTTGTTTCTTGGCTTGTCCTTTAAGGGCGGAGGCAAGATTATTAGCTTCCTGACTTATTTTCTGAGTGTTCTCAATGAGATCTTTGACCTTTTCCTCCAACGTAAATCGTTGTTTGGATTCTTTGTCATACGTCTCTTCCACCTTGCGTTTGAATACATCAATGTTCTCACTCAGGGGTTTGAGTAGAGCTTCTATGTTGGCTTTGTTCGCTTCTGTAAATTTTCCAGACTTCTCTTCAAAGATTTGCTGGGCGATTCGCTCAAACTGAAGATGAGCTGTTTTTTGCAGGTCTGCAAAATCTTGTTTTTGGGTATCCAGTTTCTCCTGGAGCGTTGCATGGCCGTTTTGCAAAGCAGCAAGTCTTTCCCGGACCTGATGGATCTCCATCTGTTGGGTCTTGTTCAGCTCGGTCTGCACCGATAGATTTTGTTGCAATTCCTGGAGGCGCTGTTGATTCAATTGCAAAGTCGCTTCAAGCACCGCGGAGCGGGATTGAAGTGCAGTCAAATCAGCCGCACTTCGTTCTGCCTTTTGTTGAAAAGAGGTTGTGAGTTCCTGCTGGGCTTTGAGTCTTTCCTCGGCAAGACGACTCTGGGTGACGGATTCATTCAACTTGTTGATCACTTGATCGTGATCCACCTTTGGTACACTTTTGCCTTTGTCAACGAGTTGAAACACGATGTAGCCAGCCAGGAGGCCCACACCCAAACCAATCAAGAGAGGAATCATGTCCATACTGCAAATTTCAGCTTTTTAACCGACCTGTATCCGAGTCTTTTGAACTATACAAAGGCATTCATCTTTGCTGTTCCAAAGCTTCATCTTCAGTTTAGGTAGCTTTGTCTGCATTAACGCCATTTTCAAACCGCTCTGTCATGACCACATCTTCCAATCCCTACAAGGCTGCACTTGAAGTTGCCATGCAAAAGGCTAATGCTTTTCTGGAATCGCTCGATGAACATCCGGTAGGGGTCACGGAGACCTATGAGGTATTGAAATCCCTTTGGTCACAAGAACTGCCTGTGGATGGGATGGCGGCGCATCAGGTCATTGAAGAATTGAATAAGGCAGCCTTACCTGGCTTGAATCTCAATCAGTCAGGTCGTTTTTTTGCCTGGGTGATCGGTGGCTCACATCCCGCAGCCATTGCGGCGGACTGGCTGACTTCGGTTTGGGATCAAAATGCCGGCTTGTATGCCTGCACACCCTCCAGTTCGATCGTGGAAGAAATAGCAGGCAAATGGCTAAAGCAAATTCTGAATATTCCTGATCACGCCAGCTTTGCTTTTGTCACGGGATGTCAAATGGCGCACTTCACCTGCCTCAGCGCGGCCAGGAATCACTTGCTGCATATCCAGGGCTGGGATGTGGAAGCCCGTGGATTGATGGGTGCGCCTCGAATCAGGATTATTTGCGGCGACCAAAAGCATAGCACAGTGCCTCGCGCACTCAGAATGTTGGGATTGGGTACAGAGGCTATTATTCAAATCCCGTCGGATAGTGATGGCCGCATCCAGCCTGATGCCTTTGAGGCAGAAATGCAACGGGAACCAAAAGTGCCGGCATTGGTTTTGCTTCAGGCCGGAGACATTCATACAGGCGCGTTCGATGATTTTGAAAAACTGATGCCCATCGCTCATAAATATCCATCCTGGGTACATATCGATGGTGCATTCGGCTTGTGGGCTGCCGCCAGTCCGGACTATTGTCACCTGATGAAAGGAGCAGAGTGGGCTGATTCCTGGGCCACAGATGGTCACAAATGGCTTAATGTACCTTACGATTCGGGTTTTGCGTTTACTGCACATCCTGAAGCGCATAGCCGTTCGTTTGCGGTCCAGGCCGGCTATCTCGCCAAAGGCGATGGAGCCAGGGATCAGATGACCTGGACCCCGGAGTTTTCACGCAGAGCTCGTGGATATGCTACCTATGCCGCTATTCGTGAATTGGGCAGCAGAGGCATAGCCGATAGCGTAGATCGTTTTTGTAAATATGCCACAACGATTGTTGATGGAGCATCCCAAAATGCGCAAACGGAAGTCCTTGCACATCCGATCATCAACCAGGGTGTGATCAGATTCAAACATGCCTCAAATGAAGCGGATGAAGCGACGCATGATCAATTTACGGTTGATGTCATCTCAGCGATCAATGCTTCAGGCGAAGCGTTCTTCCAGCCCTCCGTCTACAAAGGGAAAAGATGTATGCGTATCTCAGTGAGCGGATGGAGAACCAACGATGAAGATGTCCGTCGCGCCGTTGAAGCCATCCATCAGGCTATTGAAACGGTCAATAAGACAAAATAACGAGAACGCCGGACTGACCGTAATCAGTTTTTCTCTGGACATTTCTTACAGCGTTTTTTGCCCTTCTCTTTATATTTTTTGCAGCATTTTTTCTTGCAAACCATATCCCAGGACATACTCAAGCCGGGTAAGATAAAACCTGCATTCAGCAAAGGCGAGGGGTAGGGGCGCGGGTCCTGTCCATAGGAGGAATCTTGTTGAAATCCGTTTTTCATATGGAGGGTATCAGGTGTATTATCTTATGGAAAGATAAATAGTATAACAAGACGTGATGATGATGCCTGCGCCCACCAGGAACATCAGGATTCTGGGACGAATATATTTTATCAAAAAAGGTCCTACCGGTGCGGCCAGCACTCCACCTAACACCAGGGCAAGTATAGCTTTCCAACCCGCCATGCCCAGGAAGAAAAGAAAGACCCCGGTGCTGAAAAAAGCAACAAAAAACTCGGCGGTATTGACCGTGCCAATGGTCATCTGCGGCGTTTTGCCTTTTTGAATGATGTTGGAGGTCACTATCGGCCCCCAACCTCCGCCACCAATCGCATCGACCAGCCCACCGAAAAAACCCAACGGAATAACATTCTTGATCTCATCCTTGAACAAGGGTTCACGAATGGCTTTGACAATGATCAGAATCCCCAGGATCATCAGGTACCCTGCAATAAACGGCTTGATATAATCACCATGCAACACCCTGGACAATAGGAAAGCTCCAATCACGGCTCCAGCCACACCGGGGATGGCCAGCCGCAAGAACAATCGCTTGTCCACGTTTTTCATATAGATATGTGACAATCCCGACACGCCCGTTGTAAACACTTCCGCGGTATGAACACTCGCAGAAGCAAGCGCAGGAGGAACGCCGAGATGAAGCAACATGGTCGTGCAACTTACCCCATAAGCCATGCCTAATGTTCCATCAATCAACTGCGCTATAAAACCCGCCAAACAAAACAGGAAAAACTCCTTGTCCAGGATAATCGTTTCGGTGTTTCCGTCACTAAAAAACTGCCATACCAACCACGCAATGATGCCGAATTTCAACACCAAAATGACCGCGGTAATATGTCTGAATTTTAGTTTTTCCACAACCACAAAGATGCCGCTTGATTTGATACGTAGTTCCGTCGTCCAGGTAAAATAAATCGAAAAAACACCTTTTACCTCACCCCTCACTCCTCACTATTCACTATTCACTATTCACTATTCATTCTTCATTCTTCATTTTTCATTCTTCACTCTCACCTGCCCGTTCATATCCGTCGTCAACACCTCACTCATATAATCAAAAAAAGGTCGCATCGCTTCATACACCTTGACTACCTCTTTGGCAAAGCCCGGATCCAGGACTTCCTGATCTGTAAAGGGGTGCATGACCACAAATTGTTTCTTACGAATCAAATCAATATCCGGATGATCCCGCTCATAACCCGACGGCGCACTTTTTAATTCGTCACCTCCCAGGGTCCCGAAATACTTTACAAAGTTTTTACCATTGATGATTTTACGAAGCGGCTTACCATCATAAGCAATCTCATCCCTGATTCGCTTCAGATCTTCAGGATTGGGGGCCCAGAATCCTCCACCGGCAAAACTCTTTCCCGGTTCAAGGTGAAGGTAATATCCACCTCTTCTTTCCCGGGATGCCCTGGTGAAATGAACACCAAGATTGTTCTTGTAAGGCGACTTGTCTTTAGAAAATCGTACATCCCTGTAGATCCTGAAGACTTTAGCTTCCTCGATCACATCTTTCTTGTTGAGTCCTTGCTTGACGGCATCAGCCAGATCACGGACATTTTGAAGGGTCACTTCATATTGGTCTTTGTGCGCCTGAAACCATTCGCGGTTATTGTTTCGTTCCAGGTCTTTTAAAAACTTTATCGTGGAGGTCTGAACACTCATCATAGGTTGGGTCTTATTGGAAGAATAGTAGGATAGATGGGTGCTATCCAAAACAAACACCTTATCGTCGAAGGAAATTATTTGGGAATAGTGTCAATCTTTCCCGCATTGTTCAGTCGGATAATCATGTCTTCGTATGTCCGGGGATCTGTAATTGTATGTTGTTGGCGATCCAGCAGGATGTCCGGGTTATTCATACCCAGCTTGACTTTACAATAATCTTTGATCGAATACCTCGAGATATTTATCATGGTCGTTTCTTCAAACGTTTCCGGATTGACCACGACGATAGTGTCCGTAAGCGTCACACTGTCCCGCTCCAAGGGTGAAATATTTTTTTGGGCAGCGCGGAGTTGCATTTCCCGATCATATCCCGGAGGTGGAATCTGGGCCACAGCAAAGCCTGATAGCGAACTAAATAACACCAACATCATCAGCCGGGTGACCAATCGATTTACAGGAGTTACATTTGATTTCATTGTTTAAAGTTACAGAATTACCGCAGATGCAACGTAAGATCATTTATCAGTGCGCCATAAGCCTTGATGGCTTTATTGAAGACCATGAAGGGAAGTTTGACTGGTGCCTTACCGATTTCGATTTCGATATGCAGGCTTTTCTGGATAACATCGACACCATATTGTACGGCAGGAAAACGTTTGAAGTTTTCCTCAACATGGGTGAAGTGCCTGATCCGACAAAGACCCATTATGTTTTTTCAAGCCGGAAGGAAGACCAATACCTATACGGAAAATGGATCCAAACCGATGCTGTTGCGTTCGTGCAGGATTTGACAATGCAAGAGGGTAAGGATATCTGGCTCATGGGAGGCGCTACGCTTGCTGGCTCTTTGGCTGAGGCCGGGCTTGTCGATGAACTTCAACTAGCCGTTCATCCCATTGCGCTGGGCAGAGGCACACCACTCTTTAAAGGGTTACATCGCAGATTGCCCTATTTCCCTTATCATTCACAGACGTATTCCAACGGCCTGACCATGGTCTATTATAGGTTAAGATTATAGGAAGTTCAAAGGCTTGGTCATACCTGCTACAGGTCAGGAATGGTTATTTTTGTGTAGAGATCACTTCCTCCTGAAGCAATATTTGTTCATTTTGCTAAAAGAAATTTTTATGCCTATTCTCAATTATAAGGACACTCCACACGTTAAACTCCTGCCGGGAATTCATGGTGCCTTCCATCATTCTGACCAACTCACTTTTGGTCATATCACACTTGAAGAAGGGGCAGTGCTGCCGGAACACCAGCACATCCATGAGCAATGGACGCATGTGATCGAAGGCCAGTTTGAATTTAACCTCGATGGGCAAATCACTATCCTCACCCCCGGAATTTCAGCACTCATTCCATCCAACACAAGACATGGAGGTAAAGCCCTGACGCGTTGCAGAATGATAGATTGCTTTATGCCCGTGAGAGAAGAGTATAAAAATCTGGAACTCTGGTCCGAAGCATAAACGCAGACATTATTATCCACCCGGTATTCTGATTGCATTGGTACATCTCAGGCAATTTCTACAGCATCCATCAGCCAGAGCTACAGGGATCATCTTTGCTTTGTGCGGCTTCATTTTTGGAACATGGGCCTCCCTGATTCCTTATGTCAAGGAAAAATTCGTTCTGGATGAAGCAGAGCTGGGCTTGCTGCTCTTATGCCTTCCCGCAGGTAACCTTATAGCCAATCCCATCTCAGTGATGCTCATCAGCCGTTGGGGCGCAGTCCGCGTATCCCTCTATTCCATCATGGCGATGGGCATTGGTTTCACGCTTCCGATCCTCCTGCCATCGCTGTTCCTGGTTGGCGCGGGGATGATTGTGGCCGGTGCAACCTTTGCCTTCACTAATGTGGCCATGAATACCTGCGCATCTTATCTCGAGCAGGAAGTCCGGTTGCAAATCATGTCCGCCTGCCATGGGATGTGGAGTCTGGGTGCAATGATCGGATCGCTTGTATCAGGCGGTGCAATACTGGGATTGAAATTTCTCGCGCAGGGACGGATCGATGCTTACCCGATCTACATGTTGATGCTGGTCATTTTTGTGTTATGGATCACATGGTACGTACACAGAGATTTGTTATTGATCCATGAAGGTTCACATCAAAAGGAGGAAGAACCGGTTTCAGGTACATCCATGTTGCGACCCAACCGCATGTTGTGGATCCTGATCAGTATCTGTTTGTGCACATTTCTTACAGAAGGTACCATGGCAGATTGGTCTGCGGTCTATCTCAGACAAGTCACACTTGCACCCGAAGCCATTGCCGGATGGGGTTTTGCGGTGTATGCTTTTTTTCAAGCCTCGGGTAGGTTTGTAGGAGACCTCATGATCAGCCGTCATGGATCTATGCAGATGCTCAGGATCGGAGGGGTGTTGGTCATTGCAGGTCTGGTGGTTATAGTGCTGTCAGCTACTCCCTGGCTAGCCTTGCCCGGATTTATGTTGACCGGCCTCGGTATTTCCCTGGCATCCCCCATTCTATATGCCGAAGCCGCAAGAGTTCCGGATATGCCACGTGGCGCCGGCCTGGCCACCATGAATACGTTTGGGATGGCCGCCTTCCTCGGGGGCCCTGTCCTGATAGGATTTGTAGCGGAGCTTTCTGATTTAAGGATAGCCTTTATATGCGTGATTTTGTCGGCAGTGATATGGGTTTTGCAAACCTCCTTGATTATCCGCAGAAAGCGTTCAATACCATCAAGTTAATACTCCTCTGGGCTGGTTTAACCCTTTTCAAATCCCACCTACGCAAAGGACAGTTTGCCCCACATCCGTTTCAGGATCCAACCACTGATCACCCCTACACTAAAATAAACCGCAGCCAATCCCAACTCTCCATAAATCCAATATCCCAATCCAAATAAAAATCCATAGACCATCAGGCATCCTAAAATCATAGCCCCAAGCTCCGGCAATAATCCACCTCCTGGAGAAACTGAATGATCAAGGCCCGGCATCTTTTTTAACCATGGATTCCATCCGCCCTTATGCGGCTTGACTTGAGTATAGAACTTTCGCAACACCGCATCCTCTTCCGGCTTAGTCAACAAGGTCACAAGGATCCAACCAACAGTGGTAATCGCCACGCCGATCACAAGTTTTTCATGATCCAACAGATCGCCTGTATACAACATCTGGAAATAGATCGCAACAATGAAACTGATGATCATGCCGGAAATCTCAGACCATGCATTGATCCGATACCAAAACCAACGCAGGATGAAAATCAACCCTGTGCCCGCTCCGATCTGAAGCAAAATATTGAAGGCCTGTAAAGCACTGGTCAATTGTGTGGCCACCAGCGAAGCCACGATCATCAGCCCAAGCGTTGTCCAGCGGGCAATGGTGACTAACTCTTTTTCAGAAGCCTTGGTATTAATAAACCGTCCGTAAAAATCATTGATGATATACGATGACCCCCAATTAAGATGAGTGGAAATCGTCGACATAAATGCAGCAATCAAAGCCGCGACCACCAGCCCCAGGAGTCCTGTTGGCAAAAACGAAATCATCGCCGGAAATGCCAGGTCATCTTTAATGATGGCCGGATCCACATGTGGAAACTGCCTCGCTATATCAGCCGTAGTTGGAAAAACAATCATAGAACAAAGGGCGATCAGGATCCACGGCCAAGGCCTCAATGCATAATGCATGATATTGAAGAGTAGGGTAGCCCCCATGGCATGTCGCTCATCCTTGGCAGCCAACATCCGCTGTGCGATATAACCCCCGCCTCCCGGCTCAGCTCCCGGATACCAACTGCTCCACCACTGCACCGCTAATGGAATCAGGAAAATCGGAATCCAGGAGGAAGGCTGACTCCAGTCCGGAAAAACAGACATGGCATCCTGTACCCTCGGTTGCGCGAGCAACTGTTCCAGCCCCCCGATCTCAGGACGATTGACCAAAAAGATCGCAGCAGCCACCATCCCAACCATAGCTAACATAAACTGAAAGAAATCAGTAAATAAAACCCCTTTGAATCCTCCCACCATCGTATACGCCACCGTGATGACACTGGAGATGACAAGGGTTTGCCAGGGCGCCAATCCAAGCAATACGTTGCCGATCTTGATCGCCGCCAGGCATACCGTAGCCATGATCATCACGTTGAAAAACAAACCCAAATAGATGGCACGGAAGCCCCGTAAAAAAGAAGCAGGCTTTCCACCATAACGCATCTCATAAAACTCCAGGTCAGTCAGGATGCCCGTCCTCCGCCACAACTTGGCATACACAAACACCGTCATCATCCCGGTCAGTAAAAATGCCCACCACACCCAGTTGCCACCCACCCCGTGATTACGCACTATATCAGTAACCAGATTGGGCGTGTCAGCTGAAAAGGTTGTGGCTACCATTGATACCCCCAACAACCACCAGGGCATGTTTCGCCCACTCAGAAAAAACTCCGCGACACTGCTGCCCGATTGCCTGGCTACCATGACGCCAATCAATAAAGAGACAATAAAATAAGCAGCAATGATTCCCCAATCAAGTCCCTGTAATGCCATAGTCGGTTTCGTTTTTTGTATTCGAATGGCAAAAGATCGATATTTTTAATCAATACCCTAATCCTTTTGATATAAACATCGACTGACGGAATACTTCAGGAAACCGACACTCTTCACTTTCTTTCTACCTTTGCCCCATGTTTACGATCGATTATAAATTAAAGTTCGCCATCATCGGGATCGGCATCCTCGGTGGCCTGGCATTGATGTTTACGGCCGGATTCTGGTATGGATTTCCATTTCTTTTGATCGGTATTGGCTTTCTGGTATCCTACATTCTCCTGGGAACCGTTCAGTCCGCTGCTGTCATGCTGGAAAAAATGAAGTTTGCCGAGGCGGAGGAAAGACTGCGCTGGACGTTCAAGCCCAACTGGCTGTATGTCACCAATCGCGCTTTTTTCTATATTATGAAGGGTAGCATCGCCGCCAACCTAAATCGACCTGACGAAGCTGAAGGATTCTTTGAAAAAGCCAAAGAACTCAAACTGCCTTCGGACAACGAAAGAGCATTGGTGTATCTGCAACTCGCCAATATCAAGGCCAATCAGGGTAAATGGACCCAGGCCAAAGTCTATTTCCACCAGGTCAAAAAGTTCAACGTCTCCGAAGGGATGCTGAAAGAACAAATCAAGCAGTTTGATAAAGCCCTGGGTCAGAGCGGTAATATGGTGCACCTGCGCTCTGGCCAGGCCATGCAGCCGGGCGGCAAACGCCGCAGACCCAAAATGCGCTAAGCAGCTGAAAAATAATCTTTTATAGAGGTTTGATAAAATCCTGCGGGGGGATTGACCAAGTTTTGGAATAAGTTCCTATCTTTGCCCTCCATTTTAATAAAAAAGTTCTTTGGGAAATGGATGCATTGGCCCCGTTCAGGATACCGGCAGCTGCCCTAAAAGCAGATGAGGCATCGTATGAATGGAAGCTCGGAACGGATTTCCTGGCCCTCTTCGATGAAGAGCATGAAGGAATTCGCGGGCAGTTTTTAGTCAACATGGAACTCTTTCGTGACGGTACGATGACCACCCTTGATTTTATCATCAAAGGAGATGTCCCTACCACCTGCGACCGATGTACCGCGGCTATCAATCTGCCTATCGATGCGGATTACCAGCTGATTGTTAAATATGGTAATCCCGCAGACAGCACCGACGAAATCGTCCTCGTCGATCCGGATGCCCCGGATCTCAACGTGGGAAAATACATTTACGATTTTATCCTGCTGTCCGTCCCGATCAGCCACCGCCTCCAGGATTGTGAACAAATGGATCCGTCGCCTTGTGACAACTCCATTCTGCACTATCTCAATCAACTACCTGAAATGGATACCCCCAATGGAGATGATAGTTCTCCCTGGGACGAATTGAAAAAAGTAACTGATAATTAAATAGATCATGGCACATCCTAAGAGTCGTATGTCCAAGCAGCGCAAACACAAGCGCCGCACCCATTATAAAGCATCTGCTCCGCACATCGCAGTTTGCACCGAAACCGGCGAACCTCACGTCTGGCACAAAGCCTATGAGCACAATGGCCACTTGTACTACAAGGGTCAGATGCTCGTGAAGACTCCGGGGCTGGAAGAGTAATCCGGTCATCAAGCATCGTATGACGCTGAGGCTCCCCGGTCCATCATGATCAGGGAGCCTTCGCTGTTTTAGCCCATCTCAAAAAGCATTTCCCATCTAAAATCACTCTCAATGAAAAAAGCCATATTGACTTCTGACGCTCCAGCCCCTATTGGCCCATACAGCCAGGCCATCCAGGCCGGCCAGACCCTCTATATTTCCGGCCAGATCCCTATCGATCCAGCCACCGGCAACCTGGTGATGGGCTCGATTGAAGAGGAAACCCACCAGGTCCTCAAAAATCTCGGCGCCATCCTCCGCACCGCAGGCCTGAATTACCAGGATGTCGTCAGCTGTACCGTCTATATCTCTGACATGAATATGTTCGGCCGGATCAATGCCGTCTATGCTACCTACTTCAATGAAGGCATTCCTCCGGCAAGAGCCACCGTGCAAGTCTCCGGTCTGCCAAAAAATGTAAATGTCGAAATCGGCGCCATCGCACACATCTCCTGAAATCGAATCAGCCATGACCACCGTCTCTCCAACCATCCGGAAACGAGTCCTCTCCGCCATCCAACCCACCGGTAACCTTCACCTCGGCCGCTATTTTGGCGCCATCCAAAACTGGGTCAACCTGCAACACGATTACGACGCCGTCTATGGTATCGTGGATTACCACGCCATGACAATGCCGTTTGATCCCCGCAAACTCCGCGAACAGGTTTGGGATCTCGCTTTCGACCTCATGGCCGTAGGCCTTGAACCGGATAATATGTTTATTCAGTCATTGATTCCGGAGCATGCCGAACTGGCATGGGTTTTCAATTGTATGAGCTCCTACGGTGAAGTCTCCAGAATGACGCAATTCAAGGATAAGAGCCAGCAGGTCAATGAAAAGGACAAAGACGCTTTCATCTCCACAGGACTCTTTACCTACCCGGTATTGCAAGCCGCAGATATCCTGATCTACCGTGCTGACTATGTTCCCGTTGGCAAAGACCAGGAACAGCATCTTGAACTGTCTAGAAATATCGCCCAACGATTTAATCAAATCGTTGGCAAGGAATATTTTGTCTTGCCGGAAATCCTGTTTGCTGATTTTCCTAAGGTCATGTCCACTGCAGATCCATCGAAAAAAATGAGTGCTTCGTTGGGTCCCAAACACCACATTAATGTGTTTGCTGATCCCGACATCATTCGCAGGCAAATCAAATCTGCGGTAACTGATTCCGGCGATACACCTGTTGGCCAAATCAGCCCGGGCATTGATAATCTCCTCTCCATCCTGAAAGCCGCAGGTGGACATCCGGACATGGAAGAAATGCGTAAATCAGCCGCTGCCGGCAATCTCCAATACGGCCCGTTGAAGGAAATCGTAGGAGAAAGTCTCGTCGCTATGACGAGTGTGTTCAGAGAAAAACGACAACAAATCACCGCGGATAAAAAACATTACAAGGAACGCGTCAAAGCATCTTCCGAAATTATCCGTAAGCGGGCTCAGGAAACGGTAGTCGAAGTGAAAGACCTGGTAGGGTTGATGAATGTGAAATTTTAACCCAGGTATTTGGTGTAGCCATCACGTCGAATTTAAAAAATAGGTCATGAAAATCATCTGTGTCGGTCGGAATTACGTTGCTCACGCCAGGGAACTAGGCAATGAAGTGCCGGATGCCCCCATGTTGTTTATGAAGCCCTCTACCGCACTGCTGATTGACCATAAACCCCTATACTATCCTGATTTTACCAATGATCTGCATTACGAAGCAGAACTGGTCCTGAAGATTTGTAAAAATGGCAGACACGTTCAGCCGGAGTTTGCAGATACCTACTACCAACAAATTGGTTTCGGCATCGATTTTACGGCCAGAGATCTGCAGCAAAAATGTAAGGAAAAAGGCCATCCATGGGAGATCGCCAAAGCCTGGGATTTTAGCGCGGCGATCAGTCCCACCTTTCTTGACGTAAGTACACTTCGGGATCCCAAATCCATTCGTTTCGAAATGACGCTCAACGGTAAAGTGGTACAGGAAGGAGACAGTGCTCTGATGATCTATTCCTTCAACGATGTCATCTGCTATGCCTCAAAATTTTTCAGGTTGCAGGTAGGGGATTATATCTATACCGGCACTCCTGCCGGAGTAGGGCCAGTCCAGCGAGGAGATATCCTAGTGGGTTCGGTCGAAGGGCAAAAGATGCTTGAATGCGAAATCCGCTAACACGCAGTCACGGCTCGTGAAATGTTATCCGCATCTGATGATACTGGCCGGGCCAGACGTTTAGGTAGGCTTGTCAGGATACCCCTGCCATCAACGTGATTTGCTTTATTCGTGCCAACTTTGGCACGATATAAATTCCTATTTTTGCGCCTTCAAATGACCTGCCTGACCCAGGGAAAGACAGACCTTTGAGAGTTGAAATCCGGAATTATTCACGTTAAATATTCACGTTCATGCCTTATTTATTCACCTCAGAATCAGTCTCTGAAGGTCACCCCGACAAAATTGCCGACCAGATTTCAGATGCCCTGGTTGACCACTTCCTCGCATTTGATCCTCAATCCAAAGTAGCCTGTGAAACCTTGGTGACCACCGGACAAGTGGTATTGGCCGGTGAGGTAAAATCCAAAACCTATCTCGACTTGCATAAAATTGCCCGCGATGTGATCAATCGCATAGGCTACAACAAAAGCGAGTATATGTTCGAGGCCCATTCCTGCGGTATCCTCTCCTCTATCCATGAGCAGTCCACGGATATCAACCAGGGGGTCGATAAGCAAAAACGCGAAGAACAAGGCGCAGGGGATCAGGGTATGATGTTTGGCTACGCTACCAACGAGACGGACAACTATATGCCGCTCGCCCTCGAACTCGCCCATAAAATCCTGATCGAATTATCCGCGGTCCGCAAAGAAGGTAAACTGATGAAATATCTCCGCCCGGATGCTAAATCACAGGTCACCATCGAATACAGCGACGACAACAAACCCGTACGTATTGACACCATCGTAGTGAGTACGCAACATGATGAGTTTGTCCTTCCAAAAAACAACACGGAAGAGGCCAAAGTGCGTGCGCAAAAAGCAATGCAGGCGCAGATCTCCGAAGATATCATCAACATCATCCTTCCAAGGGTTCGGAAAAATCTCAAACCCTCACTGCGCAAACTCTTCAATGATCACATCAAGTACCATATCAATCCAACCGGCAATTTCGTGATCGGTGGCCCACATGGAGATACCGGCCTCACCGGCCGTAAGATCATTGTAGATACCTATGGAGGTAAAGGCGCGCACGGCGGTGGTGCTTTCTCCGGAAAGGATCCAAGCAAAGTTGACCGTTCTGCAGCCTATGCTACAAGGCATATCGCTAAAAACCTGGTCGCCGCAGGTCTTTGTGATGAAATTCTGGTACAAGTATCTTATGCTATCGGTGTCGCCGAACCCACCAATATCTATGTCAATACCTTCGGCTCTGCGCACGTAGACCTGACCGATGGACAGATCGCCGAACGTGTGCACTCGATCTTCCCAATGCGGCCTTATGATATCGAACAACGACTCCAACTCCGCAAACCCATCTATAGTGATACCGCCTCGTACGGACATATGGGCCGCACACCGGAAAAGAAAGTGGTAACCTTCGTAGATGGCAGCGGCAAAGAAAAAACAGTCCGTTTCGAAACCTTTACCTGGGAGAAACTGGACAAAGTCAACGAAGTAAAAAAAGCCTTTAACCTGAAGTAAATGTTCAAGGGTATGCCCCTGGTGTTTTCTAACTTATTCTGAATCTTTCTTTCGTATGTCAAACCAAGGAATTAGCGCCGGCTTCTTTCAGCGGCATATAGGTACTGCAGATCATGGAGATCTCCAGGCCATGCTCAAGGTCATCAACGTAGACAGCCTCGATCAATTGATCAACGAGACCATTCCCGATCATATCCGCTTGCGGAGGAATCTCAATATTCCGGCAGCCATGAGTGAACAGGAATATCTCCGCCATATCCAGTCTATCGCCGCCATGAATAAAGTATTCCGTTCGTACATCGGACGAGGATATTACGGTACGCACACACCCTCGGTCATCCGCAGAAATATTTTTGAAAACCCAGGATGGTACACGCAATACACGCCCTACCAGGCTGAGATTTCGCAGGGCAGGCTCGAAGCCCTGCTCAACTACCAGACCATGGTCAGTGATCTCACCGGATTACCGATCGCGAATGCCTCCCTCCTCGATGAAGGTACCGCAGCCGCCGAGGCTATGACAATGCTCTACAACCTCTCCTCTAAAAAAGCAAAGGGCGGTGCTGAACATGCCACACACTTTTTTGTCGATCAACATATCTTCCCCCAAACCCTGGCCGTCCTTCAATCCAGAGCCGAACCTATTGGGATCTCACTCGTTACCGGCGATTGGAAAACCTTTGAAGGAGGCGATGATTTCTTCGGCGTACTCATTCAATATCCCGATGCCACCGGTGCGGTCAACGACTACAAAGAACGAGTAGACCGCTGGCAGGCTGAAGGCCTGAAAGTCGCTGTGGTCAGTGACCTGATGGCTCTGACACTGCTCACACCTCCGGGACAATGGGGCGCAGACGTTGTTGTAGGCAATTCTCAGCGATTTGGAGTGCCAATTGGCTTCGGCGGCCCTCATGCCGCTTTCTTTGCCACTAAGGAAGAAAATAAGCGAAGCATTCCCGGACGTATCATCGGTGTATCCGTAGATCGTAAGGGCAACCGCGCCCTGCGTATGGCCCTTCAGACCCGCGAACAACACATCAAACGGGAAAAAGCAACCTCCAATATTTGTACGGCACAAGCCCTCCTCGCCATCATGGCTGGGATGTATGCAGTGTATCATGGACCAGATAACCTCAAGGGGATAGCTCTTGACATACATCGCAAAACCGCAGCCCTGCATCAACATCTGCAGAGCCTGGGCCTCTCACCCACACATGGATCTTTCTTCGACACCCTGACCGTCAGCGTATCGGCAGATCAACTGAATTCGATAAGAGCAGAAGCAGAAAAACAAAAAATCAATTTCTGCTACACAGCTACGGATGTCCGCATCAGCCTTGATGAAACAGTATCACTTGAAGATCTCACAGCGATATGCAATGTGTTTTCATCCGTATCAGGTAAGCCTGCCATAGCATCCATTAACGGATTGCAAGCCATTATGATTCCGGATCATCTCTTCCGTAAAGATGCCTACCTGACACATCCGGTGTTCCATATGTACCGCACCGAAACAGAAATGATGCGCTACATAAAATCACTCGAAAACAAAGACTTGTCCCTGATGCACGCCATGATCCCACTGGGCTCATGCACCATGAAACTCAATGCGGCCTCTGAAATGTTTCCGGTCAGCTACCCTGAGTTTTCTTCACTGCATCCTTTTGTGCCTGCAGATCAGTCCGCAGGTTACCAACGCATCTTTGATGAGTTGTCTGCTTACCTGATTGATATCACCGGTATGAAAGCATGCTCTTTGCAACCCAATTCCGGGGCACAGGGGGAATTGACCGGTTTGCTCACTATCCGTGCATATCACATAGCCAATGGCCAGCATCAGCGCAATATCGTCCTGATCCCTGCCTCTGCACACGGAACCAACCCCGCCAGCGCGGTCATGGCCGGCATGGAAGTGGTCGTCACCAAGTGTGATGACCGAGGCAACATCGATGTGGCCGATATGAAAGCCCAGGCTGAAAAACACGCCGCCAATCTGGCTGGTGTCATGATCACCTACCCATCCACCTATGGTGTGTTTGAAACCACGATCATCGAGCTGTGCGATTTGATCCACCAGCACGGCGGACTCGTCTACATGGATGGAGCCAACATGAATGCTCAGGTCGGTCTGACCAGCCCCGGCTTGATCGGCGCAGATGTGTGCCATCTCAACCTGCATAAAACTTTCGCTATCCCTCACGGTGGCGGAGGCCCAGGCATGGGCCCGATTTGCGTCAATGAAAAACTGGCTCCATTCCTCCCAGGACACCCACTGTCTAAGGTCGGCGGTAACAAAGCCATTGATGCCGTCAACAGCGCCCCTTGGGGTAGTGCTTCGATTTTGCTTATTTCCTATGGATATATCCGTATGCTCGGATTCGATGGAGTCACCGCCTCCACCCGTCATGCGATCCTCGGCTCCAACTATATCAAGTCCCGCCTGGAATCATACTATGACATTCTCTACACCGGAGAAGCCGGCAGGACCGCCCATGAGCTGATCATCGACCTGAGACCATTTAAAAATGCACATGTCTCCGCAGAAGACGTAGCAAAACGTCTGATCGATTATGGCTTTCACGCACCTACACTTTCTTTCCCCGTGGCCGGTACCATTATGATCGAGCCTACTGAAAGTGAATCCAAAGCCGAACTTGATTTGTTCTGCGATGCGCTCATACAAATCCATGCAGAAATTCATGAAGTGGCTTCCGGCAAAGTGCCTGCGGACAATAGTGTGTTGAGCAATGCTCCACATACGCTGGGTGATCTCACATCCGATGAGTGGGCTTATCCCTATAGCCGCAATACAGCCGCGTATCCATTAACGGTGCTTCGCCATCGCCATAAGTTCTGGCCTTCAGTAGCCCGTGTGGACAATGCCTATGGTGACCGAAACCTGGTTTGTACATGTCCACCCATTGAAGCCTATTCCACCCCTGAGAGCGTAGAAGCGTGATTGTCGTCACCGGTGCGGTAGGATTTATTGGCAGCGCCTTCGTGAGTTACCTCAATCAACTGGGGTACAACGATATCATCGTGGTGGATGATTTTTACAAATGGAAAAAGGAAAAGAACCTGAAAGGAAAACGGGTTCATGAATGGGTCCATCGCGACTTGTTTTTAAATTATTTTGAAAAGCAAGCATCTAAGATTGACCTTGTCTTCCACCTGGGTGCGCGCACGGATACGATAAGCGAAGATCTAACCGTCTTTAATACGCTCAATCTGGAATATTCCAAATCGATCTGGAATATTTGCACAAGACACGCCATTCCCCTGGTGTATGCTTCCAGTGCCGCTACATATGGAGATGGTCAGTTAGGGTTTAGTGATGACCATGCCATGGTGTCCAAACTTACCCCGCTCAATGCATATGCATGGTCTAAACAATTATTTGATCAATGGGCGCTTGAGCAACCCGCTTCGCCACCCTGTTGGTATGGGTTGAAATTTTTCAATGTGTACGGACCAAATGAATACCACAAGGCCCGGATGGCATCCGTGATCTTCCACGCCTGGCATCAAATCAAAGACACCGGACAACTCAAACTGTTCCGGTCCCACAAACCCGAATTTCAGGACGGCGGACAACTTCGTGATTTCATTTATGTCAAGGACGTTCTCCAAATGGTTTGGGACATCGCTCAGATTCGCCCTGCATCGGGTTTATATAATGTTGGAACAGGCGTGGCAAGAACATTTGAAGCATTGGGTAAGGCCACCTTCGCGGCAGTAGAGGTTGAACCCAATATTCAATTCATAGACATCCCCACTGATCTCAGGGAGAAATATCAATACTTCACCCAGGCGGACATGTCCAAATGGACCAAGGCCGGTTTACCATTACCCTCCACACCTCTGGAACAAGGCGTAGAAGACTACGTCAGGCAATACCTCAATCCCGCTAAATATTATTGATTGTAAAAGTGGGTAAAACAACTTGAATCTTAACGCATTCTACATCCATAAAATCGTTGTTTTCCCCGACTTGAGTTGCCTGTGCTAGATAGGATTCGCTTTAGCCACATTCCCATGACCACCTAACTCTTGCCCCTCACTTTCGACTCTCGACATTTCACTCTCGACTCTCGATTTTCACTCTCGATTTCCACTCTCGCCTCTCGACATTCCACTCTCGCCTCACGCCTCTCAACTATTCACTCTCCCTGTTAGTAGGTCTCAATCCCTGGTAATAGATCAGATACCATCCGTCTTCCAGTTTCGCAAACCGCCGTTTCATATACAAGTTGGTTCCATTCATCTGTATCCAATGCTCAATGACACGATCATTAGGCACCTCGTACCATTGGGTGAAATGCTGGCCGGGATCCGTAAAAGGTTTGTGCAGTTTCCAATTCGCTTTTTGCCAGAAGAAACGATCACTGGTTAAAGTGTCATTGTCTCCTGAACTGTTGGGCAATCCTTCAAGCGGAAACATAATGTGATCCATCTGAAAGGCGGAATCCTGATGAAAGCGATCATAAAACGTGACAAAATCACCAGGCAAAGTGTCCGCTGCAATAGCTGTGTTTTCCTCAGCTACGGCACCTGCTTTTGGGTTACAACTCGTGATGAGAATCAATGACAGGAGCAGGATGCTCAATGCAAAAAACCCAGGCTGTTTCCGGTAACAATCTAAAATGTATTTCATAAAACAAATGTAGTCCTTCATATTCAATCTCTCCATACCCTTTTCCGGTAGCGAAGTCCAAATGCCGGATAAATATATGCTCACGAAAGCCAAGCTTACGTTTTCCATACGCTTTATACAGGCATTCTTTAGCACCCCATAGCACATGAAGATAGGTCATGGGATGTTTGCTGGTTTCTGCCGCGAATAGATCATCATGGGTAAGGAAGCGCCCTGCAATACGACGAACGGTTGGCGTGTACATCTGGATATCAACACCACATGCCCGATCGCTCACCATCGCCGCACACCATCGTTCACTATGACTGATCGATATTTGCCGTTGACTGTTCTGCAAATAGGGTTTTCCAAAATCATCATACAGACAAGCCACCCGCACAGGAAGATTGGTGATTTTGTACAACAACTCACGACTGGCGATCCATTCCGTTTGCTTCCTCGGAGAAAGGGTCTTGACGATGCGCAGTTCATCATCATGCAGTGCCTCATCTTCAAGCTTATACTGTCGGTTGTGATGCCCGACGGCGATGACAGTACCGGGAAGCGATATTTGATGTAAAAGATCCATCCACGCAAAACTACGCATTGCAGCCTTGGGGATAGAATACTGTTTAAGGTATCTTCTCCCGGGAGGCCAAAGGATGATTTAAAAAATATTTTTATTGCTCGCTGCAGGCCTTACCTCCTGTCAAATCACCCCATCGTCGGATTATGATTTAGTACCTTTGTTTCTCTTGGACAACGACCAGCTATGATTTTAACGGATGTACAGATTTTGGAAGCCATCGACAAGGGCGATATTGTCATCACCCCATTTGACCGTGCTTGCCTCGGCACCAATTCTTATGATGTGCATCTGGCCGCTCACTTTGCGGTCTATGAAGATGAATCGCTCGATGCCAAAAAGCACAACAAAATCCGGCATTTTGACATCGGCCCCGACGGTTTTGTCATCCAGCCTGGCGAACTCTACCTGGGCGTTACCGAGGAATACACCGAAACGCACAGCGCAGTACCTTTTCTAGAAGGCAAATCAAGCGTGGGCAGACTGGGGATTGATATCCATGCTACCGCAGGTAAAGGGGATGTAGGGTACTGCAATTCCTGGACCCTCGAGATTTCCTGTGTCAAACCGGTCCGCATTTATCCTGGTATGCCAATCGGCCAACTCATTTATTTCCAGGTCGCCGGACCTATTGAAAACCGGTACAACCGCAAACCCGGTGCGAAATACAATGAACGCACTGACCGTCCACTGGAGAGTATGATGTGGAAAAATAAATTCTAAAGAGTATGATGGTTCACCAGGAAAGTAGGACGATAGTCCATTACGTAAACGTGAACCTTGAAGGGAGAATAGTGAGATATCCTTCTTATTCGGGATACACCTCTTTCCATGCATGGACTCCGCCGACAAGACTACAGGCAGTATCGATCTTGAATTGAGTGGCCAGTAACTTTTGTGCCAGTATGCTCCGGCTTCCCGAATTGCAATAGAGTACAATTTCTCCATCCCCCAGGGCTTTCAATTCTTCAATACGGAAGGGCAGTTCGGAAAGCGGGATATTTACCCCGCCTATATTGTATTCTTCATTTTCGTGGGGTTCACGGACATCAACCAGAATCAGAGGGCTATGAGCAAGCTTTTTTTCCTGAAGTTCTTGTACGGTGATTTCATTCATCTTGAGCGAAGATTATGGTATTAAAAACACGAATCCGGCTTAGCCTGTCTTACCGTAATTCGAATGGATGATTCCATATCGATCATGGTGCCATCTGCGACAGGATCCTGAGCAATGATATAGGACGTATTCAAATCATCGATAGCGCCATCTTCCATGACATCTCCTATTGATAATCCCAGGCTCTCCAGGAGAAACAAGGCCTCTTCATAGGTCTTGCAAGCCAGGGACGGGATTTCAACTTTACCGCCGGAGCGCGCTGATATCACAAACTCCAGGTAATCCCCTTTCTCAATCTGCACCGCATTGTTTCGCCCTTTAGCGTCCATGATGGTTTCCCCTTTATACCGAACTTCCAGAACCTGACCGGGATCCCCGGGATCATATTTTGTATCTACAATTCTGGACTTGATTTCAAAATGTTCTTCGAGTTCACGTTTCTTACGCTCATAGGTTTTGCCATACATTTCTGGTAAGCGACCGGAGAGTATTTTGTCCGGACTCCGCTTCGTGATGGTGACATAGATCATCCGGTTGGACTTGACCAATGCGCCGGGCGCTGGATTTTGCTTAAGAATTTCACCCCCGGGCTTGCCCAGGATGTGCAACGAATCCTGAATACTCATTCTGAATTTTTTCCGGGCGGCATCCTTTATTGCTTCCTCATAGGTCATCCCGGTATAATCGGGCATCGGCAATTCCTGGCCATGGTGAGTATAGATCCGAAGCCATACAAAAGCCACCATCAGGAATATGCCAAAAAAGATAAACACCGCTAATGCAGTATGCCGGAATTCTTTGCTCCGAAGATAGTGTGCCAGGTTGTCCGGTTCTTGTGCGGCCATAGGAAAGAGAGATGCTTTCGCTGAGCGGTAAAAGTAGGAAAAGATCAACGATAGGTTAAACAGCAATCTCCCTGGGTGGCTTCCTTTTCCATCTGCGATGAGACCACAACCAATGAGAATGGTGATCCCTGATATTTTTTTCAAGGTGAGTGGCAAACCGCTGCGTGATCGTGCCGGGACCGACGACCTCCTGCCCATCATAGATTTCATGACAGACAAGTTCATATCCACCTTTCTTCGTCGGCAGACTGGACATGTAGACCACAGGCAAATGGTAGCGTAAAGCAAGGGACTCCGGGCCGTTGACAAACGCAGTGGTACGCCCTAAAAATGAAGTCCAGACTACGCCTGCATCTGAGCCAGGATTTTGGTCCGCGATCATCAGGACGAGCACAGGTTTCTTTTTGATCAGCCTGATCAAATCTCCGGTTTGCTTGACCTCAATCAGATAATTGACATGCGAAAGCCGGCGATTGTACATCAGCTCGTTGACCCTGCGGGATTTGATCTTCTTATACAACGCGCATACCTGGTCAGGATACAGCAGCCCCAGAAAGGAGCCGGTCCATTCCCAGTTTCCGGTATGTCCAAACGTCACCAGGACACTTTTACCTTCGCTTAGATAACGATCCGTAATCGCTCTGGAGACCAGGGTAATCCTTCGCTCCAACAGTCGCTTACCAGGCTTTACCAAAGCCTGCCGCAACATCTTGGCCAGGTAGCGGTAATTGTCAAAAATATCCCGATGAAGTGCCTGCGAAGTTTCATAATGGAAACTACTCCTTAGGTTCGTTCGAATGACATCAAGCCTGTATCGGAGAATGTACCGGAGCACCAGGGCCACCAGGAAATCAAGTCCTTTAACAAAGAAGGGCATGCTCAAAGATATTCTACTTGCAATACACAGGGAACATATACTTTTGATGGCTTTTCATGCGAAGGTGGTATGAAAATTGCGACAGGTTGCAGCGTAAGGATGAGTTTCACAGAGCCTAATCAGATTTCCATTTTTGTTGCCGACGACCACACCCTGTATGTGGACGCCCTCGTCATTGCATTACAGCAATACCCCGATTCCCCTTATCGGGTATTGGGCACAGCGTCGAATGGTGAGGATCTGTTAAAGAAACTCAGGGTCCGTCAACCGGACATCTTACTGCTGGATCTCAACATGCCTGTGATGAACGGATTGGAAGTCATCCCTCTGATCAAGTCCGAATATCCCTCCCTCCCTGTCTTGGTGGTCACTAAATACAGCGATCCCAAATTTGTCCGCGAATGCCTCCAGGTACATCACGTCGCTGGATACATGCTCAAGACCAGTTCCTTTCATGAACTCCTGCAGGCAATTCAGGAAGTCCTCCAGGGGAATCTCTACATGAGCAAAAACCTCCAGCTCTTTCCAAAGGAAGTGGTGGAAGAAGAGGTCATTTCCGTCTTTGATGAGAATTTCCTGGCCCGCTACAACCTGACGAAAAGGGAACTCGAAATCCTGGGCCTGATCGCCAAGGCCAAAAGCAACGCCGATATCGCGGTCCGCCTCTTTATAAGCCCGCAGACGGTCGGCGCCCACCGCAAGAATATCATGCGTAAACTCAATATTACCTCCACCGCAGGCCTGGTCAGGTTTGCCATAGAAAACCAATTGGGCTAAAGCCCTTGGCAAAAATTCTGCCATTTTTTTGCGCAAAAGCTTGAAAATCCAATTTTTAAGCTATTTTTGACCGCCCTCCTACAATTTTCTTAACTTGTTTATTTACTTTTAGATCGGTTACCCCCGTCAATCTGAAGTATATTCACGCTATTGTAGTACTATGGAAACCAAACGAATCTAATAATCCCACTCACGTATGAAACCATCTTTTACCCTTTTATGCTCCCTCCTGTTTACCCTGTTCACTTTCAGTCCTTTACGGGCTGAAGTGGATTGTTACCACGACTATGTGGCCCCGGTTGCGATCTGCGATGCCCATACCGTGGTGTCCTTGTCCAATACCGGCACAGCCAAGTTATTTGCCACCGATATTGACGATGGCAGCTATGACAATTGCCATCTCGAAAGCTACCAGGCCCGGAGAATGAATCCAGGATGGTGCCCTCCAGGTGTCGCTGACGATACTCAATTCAGGCCCTATGTGGAATTCTGCTGCGAAGATGTGGGTCAGACCATTTGGGTCGTGCTCCGCGTAACTGACGCTCATGGCAACTATAATGAATGTATGGCAGAGGTGACCGTGCAGGACAACAGCTACCCCGAACTGTGGTGCCCACCGAATATCACGGTGAGCTGCAGTTTCTGGTTTAGCTCCGATGCACTCAACAATCCTAACAACCGTACATTCGGAACCGTAGCCGTCAATGGTGCCCAGCGCTTACCTATCATTATCAATGACCCCGGCAATACCTGGTATTCACAGCCCCACAACTGGGGGCTGGATGGTGCCGCTGGCGGTAGTGTTTGCAGTGGCAGCAACGTATGGGTGACGATCCCTGAAGTCATCGACTACCGGAATTCCTGCGGTGTAGGGATCATCAAACGGAAATTCTATCTCGAAAAAGGCAACTGGTCTGACTGGTGCTACCAGACGATCACAGTAAAGGATTACACCGATTCTTACTATTCGATCAACTGGCCGGATGATTATACCGCTGACGCTTGCCTTTATGGTCCTGAGGATGTAGATCCAGAGGATCTGAATCCACCCTACAACAAACCCACCATCGATGGTTATGGAGGCTATGGTAACTCCTGCAGCCTCATTGGGTACGCACATGATGACCTGGTGTTTACCTTCTCTGACGGAGCTTGCAAGAAAATCCTACGCGAGTGGACGGTCATTGACTGGTGTAAGTACCAACCCAATAATCCATGGAGCCCGGGCATCTGGCATTATACCCAGGTGATCAAACTGATGAACGCCACAGGGCCAGTATTCGTCAATGGATGTCAGGACATTGTGGTCAATGGCTATGAACCGAATTGCTCAGGGCGATACAAAGAACAACCCCAGGTCTATGATGACTGTACGCCCACCGAAAATCTGAAGTGGGACTATAAGATCGACTTGTGGAATGACGGATCTTATGACCTCAGTCTTGAAGGTACCGGCCAGCCCAGTGTCGACAGGATTCTTCCGAACGGATGGCATAAAATACTTTGGAATATTTCTGACGGTTGTGGCAATTACCGCTCCTGCAGTTATAAACTTCATGTTGTCGATAAGAAAGCACCAACGCCGATCTGTTATTATGGATTGTCCAGTGTAGTCATGCCTATCGGTGGTATGGTGACGATTTGGGCTAAGGATTTCAATGCCTCTAGCTATGACAATTGTACGCCAAACTACAAACTGAAGTACTCTTTCTCTGAAAACCCATTCGAAGCGTCCAGAACCTTCACCTGTGATGATCTGGGTACGGTTCCTGTTCAGATCTGGGTACATGATGAGTATGGCAACAAAGACTATTGTACCACCTTTATAAAGATCAATGACAACGAAGATGCCTGTGAAGGCATGCATGAAGTAGGCGGCCTCGTCACTTCCTTTACGGATGTTCCCATCCCTCAGGTGGCAGCCTCACTGTTTAAGATCATGCCGGATCAATCCCTGGAGACCGACGAATCTCAGTCTTCCTCCGATGCTACAGGCCATTTCCGCCTTGGTTTCGGTACCACGCAATTTGATCGTATGGTCATGCTGGCCCGGGAAGGCAAGAAACTGGAAGGTATTTCTACCCTGGACCTGATCACCCTGCAGCGCCATATCAATGGTACCGCACCGATTACAGAACCCTACAAATTGTATGCTGCCGATATTGACGGTAATGGAAGGGTAGGGGCCAATGACCTTCAACTGCTCCGCAAAGCGATTCTGGGAGGCTACAAACTCTCCAGTTTCAAAGGCAACTTGTCCTGGGTATTCTTTGGCGATCCATGCGATCCTCAGACCCCATTGGATCTCTTGAATAATGTTTGCCACTCCGGAGTAGAAGTTGATCACAACGGAACCTTCCCTACAACGACACTCTTTAAAGCCCTTAAGATGGGTGACGTCAACGCGGATATGGTCAACATGGCCTGGATGCTGACGCCAAGAACCTCGTCCAGTATGCCATTGGCTGTTCGAGAAAATGAAATTGATCATTCTTATGACTTCATCCTGACCAAAGATGCTTCGGTATACGGTCTTCAAATGTCTGTCAACAGTCTGGGCATGGATATCCAATCAGGGGCTCTGGCTATAGACGCTTCTGCCCTGGCAGAGGATAAAGATGGATATACCAACATAAGCTTTGGTCAGACATCTCCGGTTCAGGTAAAAGCAGGAGAAGTACTCTTCACTCTTCAAAACCTGCCTTCAGGAATGCCGCTCGAGCAAATGCTGATCAACAATGAGGAGTCACTTTATCCTGAAATATATACCGAAGGACTTGATAATGAGTTGATTGAGCTTGAACCATGGGAGCCTGTCCAAAGCGTATCCTCCTTTGAAAGCAGGATTTCGCCCAATCCATTTACTGATGCTACTACCCTCCAGGTGATCATTCCGGCCGGGGAAGAGTTTGTGGTCACATTGCATAACATGAAAGGCCAGGAACTGTTCAACCGTAAATATGTATCCTATACCTCTCAGGCTGAGATAGTTATAGGCCAGGATATCATACAGGTGCCCGGCATTTACTATTACCGGGTTAAATCTAACCGGGGCGAACTTTCCGGCAAATTTGTCCGGCAGTAAGACATTTGAGTAGACAGATGTAGCGAAAAGGCCATTGTTTGACAACAATGGCCTTTTCTTATTCCTTGCGTTAAGACGTTGGGGACCGAACTTTGGAGGTCTTTTTCAGTGTATTTATCTTAAAATGATCTAATTATATATTAAATATTAAATTAATCTAATCGTTTTCGACACACATTCACGCCCTTTTCATTGCCAGTTCACCGGAAAATCCTCATTTTTGCCGGGCAAAAGGATCTAAGCACCCAGGCAACCAACTTCTCCCTCTTTGTTGACGTACTAACATGGTATAGTTTTCGCTGGTAATCCATACGCTGGCCAGGGCTTAGCTATGTGTATAATATTGCAACTACTATTACTATATTTGCGCCTGATTTGCTTTGGATTAAGTTTTTTGAACAGAATAAAGTTTTTACTAATGAGTAAATCCATCCTTGGTATCCTCCTGGCCTTGTTCGCAACCTTTGCGGCACGAGCTGAACAACCCATTTTCAACATCAATAGTCTTGATGCAACACCGGGCCAGATCATCGACGTTGATTTTCATGTGGACAACTTCACGGATATAATCAGCGTCCAGTATTCTGTCAATTGGAATCCTGCTGTCTTAAAATTCAGAACCATTAAAAACTTTAATGCTTCGGTTCCGGGTTTATCGCCTTCTGTATTTGGAACCCCGCAAGCATTGATCGATGCCGGAAAATTTACTTTATCCTGGATCGAAAGCAGTATTTCCCCAATCACTATTCCAGATGGTTCACTCTTTTATACCGTAGAGTTTGAAGTCGTTGGCGATCCTTGTCAATCTTCACCTGTTGCGATCACCAATGATCCGCTTGAAGTCGAAGTGGCAGAAGTTGGCGAAGTATCTGTAGGACTCCAATCTAATAATGGAACCGTAACGATCCCAGGTTCCGGATGTGCTGAAGGCATTAATATCATTGGTAATTCGGTGGTAGGCGCATGTGGTGGTACAGCCTGTATCAAATTCACCGTTGAGAATTTTACTACGGTAGGATCCATGGAATTTTCGATGTCGTATGATCCATCTGTATTGCAGTTTAATGAAATTAAAAATTTCGCGCCGTTGCCCGGATTCAGCGAAGGGAATACCAACCTTTTGGTTCCCGGCCTGATACGCGTATTATGGTTTGATAGTAATGTCGAAAATGATACGCTCGCGGATGGTACTACACTCTTTGAAATATGTTTTGATGTGATTGGCCTTGGCGGTCAATCCAGTCAAATCACATTTGGCAATAATCCTCCTCCGGCTTTCACAGATATTGATGGTAATCCGCATGAAGTAAATATCACGCCTGCGCAGATAACAGCACAATGTGCGTTGGAAGGATTTGCCTTGATTGCGGATACTGTATGTACTACTCCCAATGGTACGGTATGTGTGGATATTGCGGTTCATGATTTTGATGCCATTATTGCGATGGGTTTTAGTATAAACTGGGATCCTAATAAATTCACGTATGACCATCTTGAAGGATTTGGTATTCCCGGCTTAGATCAATCCGCGTTCGGCACACCGGGATTTCCTGATGTGCAGGAAGGCGAACTGACCGTGAGTTGGATTGATCTCAGTCTCAATGGGGTCACGCTACCTGATTATTCTACCATATTCCGATTATGTCTTAAAGCAAAGGGAGCGGTTGGCACATCCTCACCCATCACCTTTGCCAACGATCCCCTGGCCATCGAAATCGCTACCATCGACAGTGTGCTTGAATTTAGTTTGGTTCATGGATTAGCAGAGATCAAACAAAGTTGTGAAGGATGCACATTATCTTATACGCTTGTCACATTACCACCTCATTGCCCAAGAGAGTGCAACGGTGTATTGAATTTGACCGTGATCGAAGATTGTCCAGAGACACCAACGTATATATGGAGTCGCAACGGAGAAACCACACAAGACATTACAGATGCTTGTGCGGGTTCCTATACAGTAACCATCACCTTAGGTTCGCAAATAGTTGTGGCCTCAGCAACTATTATGGATCCACCCGCTTTAGCCGTTACAGGTACAATCACCAATCCTTCGCCGGCAGGCGCGTCTAATGGTGCCGTAGATATCACCGTCACTGGAGGTACACCACCGTATACGTACAACTGGAGTACGACACCTCCGCAAACCACGCAGGACCTCATTGGAGTGCCTGCAGGTGCGTACACCGTCACCGTAACCGATGCCCAGGGATGTACATTTATACCCAATGCATTTATAGTGGGTGCTGAACTTGCTGCTGCCGTAACCAATGTATCTTGTTTTGGCGGATCAGATGGCGCAATCAATCTTGCCGTTTCATTTGGCACAGGCCCATATACATTCAATTGGAACACCACACCTGTTCAGACCACTGAAGATATAAGCAACCTCAAAGCAGGTACCTATTGTGTTACGGTCACGGATAACGGCGGCAGCACAAGAGATTCTTGTTTTACCGTGACGCAGCCTCCGGCATTAGTGGTTACCGCTTCCGTAATCAACGACGTCAATGAGAACTGCCAGGGTGCAATTGATCTCACCGTATCCGGTGGTACACTGCCATACACCTATACGTGGTCCAATGGGGCTACATCACAGGATATTTCTAATTTATGCCCGGGCCAGTATTGTGTTACGATATCCTATGGACAAGGTTGCTCTCTGGATACTTGTTTTACAGTTTTTTCAGGAGGATTAAGTGTTGTATTGACAGCCACCCAATACGGCGATTACCAGGTGAGCTGCAACGGCATCTGTGATGGCCAAATCACATCGACGATATCTGGTGCCAGTGGCGCAGTGACCTATCACTGGTCCAATGGAGCCACCACTGCCAATATTAGTAACCTTTGCGCAGGAAGCTATACGTTGACTGTCACTGACGAAGCTGCACGCACGGCAACAGCGACAATCGTTCTTGAAGCCGCTGATCCATTTTTACTCACGTATATCACCACCAATCCTTCAGATTATATCACCAGCGATGGTTCGATAGCGGTCATCGTCAACGGAGGCACACCACCGTATAGTTACCAATGGACAGGTCCAGTCACGGGCAATACGGCAGCATTGAATAATGTACCTGCAGGTACATATACTGTCGTAGTCACGGATGCTAATGGATGTACGGCAAGACAATCGCAACAGTTGCTCCCTGAGGTGGATGTTGATTGCTATACCGCCTCCAGAGTGATCACGCCAAATGATGATGGTAAAAATGATTATTTCATTATCGCATGCATACTCGATTTCGACAATCACTTGTACATCTATAATCGGTATGGTGGTTTGGTATATGAGACCGATAATTATCAGAACAATTGGGATGGTGTAGATCAGGACAATGAAGCGGTTCCGGATGGAGGATATCATTGGGTCCTTGAAGTCAATCGCCAGGGCTTTCCACAGGAAATTATTCGCGGTACCGTCAACTTGCTGCGTACAGCAGATTGATCATTGATGATTTGAAAAATAAATTGAATTAAGTATTCCTAAATAGAATCGATCATATGAAAAGGAAAATCCAAGCCTATATCACCTGTGCCTGTTTGACGGTCGTGTTGACCTTATTGACCAGCCTAACAGCAACAGCGCAGGAAGCAGGATATTTCAATCATCAGTATCTGCAGCCTGTGCTGATCAATCCCGGAGCCACCGGTTTTCAGGGAGACCATCAGATCCTGGCAGGATACAGACACATGTGGTCTGATTTTCCGGATGCTCCACAGACCTTCACCGCACTCTACAATGGTGCAGTGGCGGACAACCTGGGTTTGGGTGTTCAAGTCCTTACGGATCGGGTAGGTGTGGGCCAAACCACGCACGGTCAGTTGAATTTCGCATACAAGATTGATGCTGATGATCTCAAAATTAGTGTGGGTATTTCAGCAGGACTGGAATCCTTCAAGATTAAAGATGTTCAGAATGATCCTTTGATCGATCCCACCGACCCCTTGCTAAACGAAGCTATTGATGGCTATACCCTGTTTGATGGTGGATTGGGGGTGTATGGAGAAGCCAATGAGAAATTATTCTTTGGGGTGTCCTTTCCTAACCTGATCAAGAACAGATTGACAGATATTTCCGGAGACATCAACCTTCCTGATTTCGAAACCTTCTCCTATGCATTCCTGCTGGGGTACAGGTTTAATGTAGAGAACTACGACTTTACCATTGAACCTTCCATCACGGTTAAAGATCTTCGTTATAGTCCTTTCCTGATTGATGCTAACGTTAAGTTTTCCTTCCTGGACGAGCAGTTGATCGGAGGGGTTGGTTATACGCTCGGCGACAATAGCCGGGCTGCGCTACTGCTTGGAACCCGGATCAATCAATTGAGAATCTATTATTCCTACGATATCAGCCTTGGAGATTTCCAGCAATACAATAACGGTTCGCATGAAATTACCCTGGTCTATAGAATCCCACGTAAAGCTGCTGAACCAGTCATGGAACAATAATTGGGATGGGAATACAGCTATAACTATGGTCTGTTCCTCTTGTACGATTTAAGTATACGAATCCTCTGCCTTCCGCAGGGGATTCTCTTTTAGCCTCATAAGCAAGTTTAGGGGTTACATATAGCGCAAAGTCCGGGTATTAGCTTAATTTAGTCCTTTGGAACTCATCCGGAGTTTCTGGAAAAAGGATCTTAACATATACAATTATTTTAAGAGATGTAAGATCCTAGTTATGAGTGATTGATCTATGGGTAAAAAAAATAATTAGAGCTATTACCATAGATTACACTTATAAATCATCTGTAAACGCCTGATAATTAGAGTGTATAAGTATTCGGTAATACTCTAATGTAATAATTACCCTCTATCAGGTATAACCTCTGAAATGCCTTATCATATCTTTGTCCAGTGTAGTAGTCCATTCTATGCTTTTGGCATACTTTTTGGCCTATGACATAATTGACTAGGGGATTTGATGGAGAATAGTCTATCATCCCGAACCAACCTGATAGAATGAAGAACTGATTTTACTGCCGTCCTGGTGGTAAATGGGGTGTCTTCCCGCTCTGTTTAGCTTTGGTTTCGTGGATTTTAGCTGTTTCAGCCGATGACTCTGGAAAATGAATTCAGGTTGTATTTAATGCTAATTGAACAGATAATTTCTTAAACCAAAACTTAATCTCATGAAAAAGTTCTTAGTTTTTTCAAAGGAGGGAGGCTATAATAAGCCAGGCTTTCTTCCTTTCCTAATTACCTTTTTGTTCGTTGCAGCTCTGCAAATGGACATGAAGGCTCAAACCACTACAGCGATCCCTGCCAATGTGCCGGTTTCTGCTGAGAGGGCTATGTATACCCTCCCTGCAGGTCCATTCGTAGGTATTCCTGCCGCTCAGGATCGCCTGCAGAATGCCATGAAGAATCTGAAAGATCAGATGGCTAACATGGCTGAAGGAACAGCTCCTTATGAAGCTGCTTACCTGAGACTGACTTACTACAACTACATCAATACCAATATTGATGGTGGTAAGGGTGTTGCTCAGTCAATCGTTGACGGCTTGGCTATGTTGAATTCAGACATGCATTTCAACATTACCCCACAGCAGTCTATGACCGAGAAGAATGCAGCCGTTACGCTGCTGAAACTCTAATTCGTAAACCAAACGATTACTACGAATGATAATAAATCACTTTATTAAATCAACCAATCTCATGAAAAAAGTAACATTTACAATGTACCTAATGATGTTGTTTGGGGTGATGGCAGTGTCTGGCCTTACGGCGCAGACCAACGTCAACATGCCTTATAACACCGGGGTATTCAGTACTTTTACGATCGCGCCGCCATCGACGTGCTCGTTCAACTTCTTCGACAATGGGGGAGCTGGTGGTAACTACTCCACCAGTTCAAACCCAACATTGTCGGTTGTAACGTTTGCGCCTTCAAATCCGGCCACTCACCGCATCAGAGCTACGTTCAGCTCTTTTTCGACTGAGAACAGCTTTGATGCGCTCTTCATTTACAACGGTAACGTAGCAGAAACACCAAACATCGTTAACACTGGTGTGACCACGGTACTGCCAAACCAGTTTAACAGTGGTTCTGGTCAGAACTTTACGTTCCGTGCAGGTGGTTATCAGGGTGGTACCACTCCTGGTACAGTTAACTCTACAGCTGCTTCTGGATCATTGACTTTCCAGTTTGATGCGGATGCCAGTGTTACGAGCGCAGGATGGGTAGCTTCTATTTCTCAGGTGCCCATCGTTGCTTGCGGTATTGTTGCTCCGGCTAACATTACTGTAAGTACCGGCCAATTTAACTGTGCTGCTGATGCTTCTGTAGCTCCTCCGGCATTTAACCCTGCTGGTTGCCAGTCTGCACTGACCGTTCGTTATGCAGTGGATGGCGGTACACCAGTAGTTGTCCCACAGCCTCTTCCAGGTACAATTACAATCCCAGGCCTGACTTCAGGTGCACACACGATTGTATGGTCACTGGTTGATCCTTGTGGTGGTGCTGTGGTTTCCCAGGCTTCTCAGTCTGTTACTGTTCAGGACCTTGTTCCTCCGGTGATCAATTGCCCAGCTAACATCGTGGTTTCTCTGGATCCAGGTGCTTGCGAAGCTATCGTTGGTTACACGGTTACAGCTACTGACAACTGTCCGTTCCTGGTGCCTTTCGTCGCTACACAAAACCCACCATCTAACAACCCGGCTCAAGCCATTGATGGTGCTCAGTCCCTGAACTGCGGTTTCAACCAAACCAAGTTCGGTCGCGTGTTCGGTCCAGTAGCTACACAAACGACTATCACTGGTATTCAGTGTGGTATCCGTGCCCCTGGCGCTGGTGCTTATACGTTTGCTGTTTATAGGCTTACTTCTGGTACCGCTCCTGCAGCTGGTAATGCTAACATGGTACTCGTGGGTGGTCCATACAATGTCAACATGCCTAACGTAACTACTACGTACGTGCCTGTTACATTCGGTACACCTGCTATCGTTCCTGCTGGTTCACGTTATTTTGTTGAGATCATTGACCAGGATGGTAACTTTACCATGGGTAATATCGCAGCAGCTGACCTGCCAGGTACTCCATCTTACATTGCTTCTAACGCTTGCGGTCTGCCTAACTACGGAACATTTGCTTCTGTTGGTTTCGGTACACTTTCTCTCGCTTTCAACGTAGTTGGATTCGAAGGTGGTGCTCCTAACATCATCCAGACTGCAGGTCTTCCTTCCGGTAGCGTATTCGAAATCGGTACAACAACCAACTGTTTCATCGTAGCTGACGTAGTAGGCAACACCTCTACCTGCTGCTTCAATGTAACTGTTAACGAGTATCCTACTCCTACTACTACCCTTGCTTGCAATGACAACGTTCAGGTTTCTGTTAACGAAAACTGCGTTGCATATGTATCTACAGACATGATCCTCGAAGGTGGCCCATACGGCTGCTATGATGACTACATCGTTGCTATTGAAGGTTATGGATCAGGCCTCGGTGGCGTGACCATTGACAACAATGCTATTGGTGAAACCCTCCAGGTAACCGTTACCGATCCTACGACCGGCAACAGCTGCTGGGGTACCATCAGCGTAGAAGACAAGATTCCACCTACGATCGAATGTCGCGACTGGACAATCATGTGCGGTGCTCAACTGCCTGATCAACCATCTCCAGAACTCATCGGCTACCAGTCTCAGATCATCACTGGCCTGAACGACCTGCTGGAGTTCAACACACTCGAGTATACCTTTGACTATAGCTACCTGCCTAGCACACCAGTACTTGACCTGGATGTTCGTATCCAGATCGATGACCATACCTGGTTGCCAGATATCGACATGGAAGTTGAAGCTCCAGACGGTACTGTTGTTCACTTCTTTGATGTTGGTGGTTGCGTATTCCAGGAATGGCCAATCAACTGCCGCTTCGATGATGACGGTACACCAATCAACCTTTGCGCTGACCTCAATGGTAATGCCGATACACACATCCAACCGCTGATCAATGGTGGTTTTGCTATGCCAGTACTTTTCAATGCCAATGGCCATGACGCCAGCGGTGTTTGGAAACTCCGTATCTCTGACAGCTTCAATGGTGATGACGGTCACGTTCGTGAAGTAGGTCTCCACATCTATGTGAACCTGCCACAGGTTGATCCTGCTGACAACTGCGGTGATGTAGACGTTACATATACCGACACTGAATCAGGTGATCCTTGCGAAGGCCTGGTAGTTACCCGTCATTGGGTAGTTACAGACAACAGCGGTAATACAGCAGCTTGCGATCAGCATGTTACTGTTCAGCCTCTGGTTCTGGATAGCGTTGCTTGTCCTCCAGCTTATGTTGGTCACTGCGGCGATTCTTCAGATCCTGAAAACACTGGCTGGCCTACCGTTAACGGTAACCCAATCACAGATGAAGACAACGTATGTAACATCTTCGTTGGCTACTGGGATAAACCATTGAATGACTGCGGTAACGGCGAGAAGATCGTTCGTACCTGGACCGTTCTTGACTGGTGTACACAGACTACTGTAGAATGCGTACAAGTCATCAAGTTGTCTGACGATCAGGCTCCTGAACTGACTTGCCCAGCTGACTTCGAAGTAGGTACTGACTTCTGGTATTGCTATGCTAACGTTAGCGTTCCTAAACCAACCGTTTACGATGCTTGCGGTTCTGCTTATACCTTGAGCCTGACAGCTTCTGCTGGTCATGTTGTTAACTTCGGTAACAACTACGTTATCAACCAACTCCCACTGGGTGACCATACTGTTACCTGGCATGTAACCGACGAGTGCGGTAACCATTCTTCTTGCAGCTTTACCATCAGCGTTGTAGACGATGTGGTACCTGTTGCTAACTGCGATGAGCACACAATCGTGTCTCTGACCAACGATGGACCTTATGGAATCACATTGGTTCCTGCTCACGTATTTGATGATGGTTCTTATGACAACTGCGGACCTGTAACTTTCCGCGTACGTCGTATGGATAGCTGCATTGACTTCGACTGGACAACAGAAGGAGCATGTGTAGATGATATCCCAGGTGGTATTCCTCCGGTTAACAGCCGCGACCGTGGTACTGTACACCGTCCTTGCGTGCCATTTGCATGCTGCGACGTTGCTGCCGGCCCGATCATGGTTGAATTGGAAGTAACGGATGCTGCTGGCAACCGCAACTACTGCATGGTTGAAGCACAAGTACAAGACAAGATCTCTCCATTCGTAGAGTGCCCACCTGATATCGTAGTAAGCTGCGACTTCTGGTTCAATGTACAGGAAGGTACCTTCGTGGATGCTGATGGTAATGCCAACGGTAACCTCGATGAAGACCCACTGAGCCACGTATTTGGTAACATGTACGATGCATTCCAATACAATGATGACGAAAGCGTTCGTCAGGATATCGTGATCAACGACCCAGCTAACGAAGATTACAGCCAGCCACATTTCTGGGGTATCGACGGATGGGCAGATGACAACTGCGAAGTAAACCTCCAGGTACGTGTCCGCGTAATCGATGATTGCAGCGGTGGCGACCTGCCAGGCAACGCTCCTGATGGAGCTGTGAAATTGATCGAGCGTCGTTTCAGCGCCAGCGATGGCAATGAAGGTATTGCTCCTGGTACCTGCACACAGCGTATCTGGGTAGTAGACTACGATCCTTTCTATATCACAGACAAGACCTGTAACAACCCGAACTCACAAGACGGTGTGATCTGGCCATGCGATGTATTGCTGACCACATGTCCTGAAGACCTCGGTAATACCGGCGAACCAACCATCTTTGATGATGCTTGCAGCCTCGTAGGTGTAACTTACGAAGATACTCGCTTCGACTTTGTAGATGGTGCTTGCTTCAAGATCCTCCGCGAATGGGCTGTCATCGACTGGTGCCAGTACAATTCACAAACCGGAGCCGGCTTGTGGCATTATACTCAGGTGATCAAGGTTCACGACGAAGATGGTCCTGAATTCGTTGATGCTTGCGAAACACAAGTACTGTGCGTGGCTGATGATGGCGTATCTCTGCCAGACAACAACCAGGCCTTCCTGGGTGAAGACAACCCACTCGCTTCCAGCTGCAGCGTACACCTGAACCTGTCTCGTACAGTTCATGAGACCTGCTCTGATATCGTCAACTACGATGTGAAGATCTATCCATTCAACGGATCTGACTTCATCTACCTGAAGACGACATCTACTGCTACTGTTGATGAAAACAATGATGCCGTATTGACATTCAATACCCGTCAGAACAGCATCAAGGCTATCCGCGACAATGGTCTTCCATATAACAGCGTTTCTTGCGGTGACTACCACAGGATCCTCTGGAGTGTAGAAGATGGTTGCGGTAACTGGAGCCATTGCGAATACCTGATCCGTCTGGAAGACTGCAAGCAGCCTAGCCCAGTATGTATCAA
>JBGAWQ010000005.1:125316-150817 GCA_044227555.1 Saprospiraceae bacterium
GGTTGCGGTAACTGGAGCCATTGCGAATACCTGATCCGTCTGGAAGACTGCAAGCAGCCTAGCCCAGTATGTATCAATGGTCTGAGCACTGTTGTGATGCCAATTGGTGGCATGGTTACCGTTTGGGCCAAGGACTTCAATGCTTCCAGCTTTGACGATTGCACTGCTGATGAGGATTTGCTCTATAGCTTCAGCGGTGATACCTATCAACCTAGCTACACCTATACCTGTGATAATGTACCAGCGTTCGGTGTTGAACTGAGCACACAGATCTGGGTAGCTGACGGTGGAACCGATGACAACTGTAATGGTCAGATCAGCTGGAACGAACGTAATAAAGATTATTGCACGACAACTATCGTAATTACGGATAACGCAGGCGTATGTAACGAAGGGGATGGTAGCATTCTTGCAGGTGATGTGTTGACAGAAGATATTCAATCGGTTGAGCAAACGGCTGTAAGTATCAACGCTCCAGGCCACGTATTCCCAACCTATGTAACTACTCAGAATGGTCAATATCATTTTGACCATCTAATTCTGCCTTCACAGTTCTCTGTACATGCTGAGCGTAACGATGCTCACCGCAACGGGGTCTCTACCCTTGACCTGGTGAAGATCCAGAAGCACCTGTTGGGTATCGAGCTGATGAACAGCCCATACGACCTGATCGCTGCTGACGCTAACAACAGCCAGAATGTAAGTGCTATTGACCTGGTAGAGCTTCGTAAACTGATTCTTGGTATCTACACCGAACTTCCTGCTAACAAGAGCTGGAGATTCGTAGATAAGAGCTTCCAGTTTGCTGACGAAACCAACCCATGGCCTTTCAGTGAGTCTATTAGTATGGATGGTATCTATGGCAATGAAATGGATAAGGATTTTGTAGCGATCAAGGTAGGTGACGTCAACAATACCGTTAAGGCTAACGCCGCTCAGGTGCTGCCACGCAACGGAAACGGAGTGGTTAACCTGATCGCGGATAACCGTACAGTCAATGCAGGTGAAATGGTAGACGTGGCTATCCGCTCTACAGATTTTGTGGGTATCGAAGGATACCAGTTTACCCTGCAGGCCAATGGCCTTGAGTTCCGTGGTGTTGAGTCTGGATTGTTGACCATGACTGACGAGAACATGGGTGTGTTTGGAAATACACTGACCACCAGCTGGTACAAGATCGGCGGGGTAAGTGCGACCTCATCTGATGTTCTGTTCACGCTGCACTTCCAGGCTACCGTTGCCGGTCAGCTGAGCGAAATGATCAGCCTGAACTCCAGGGTGACTGAAGCTGAAGCATACAACACTTCTGCAGATATCAAAGATCTGAAACTGAACTTCCGTGGAACTGAGGTGGGAGCTGAGTTTGCGCTGTATCAAAATGAACCCAACCCATTCAAGGGCAACACGACAATCGGTTACGATCTTCCTGCAGCTGGAAAGGCTACACTGTCGATCTTTGACGTAACAGGAAAAGTACTTGTAGTGAAAGAACAGGAATCTGTTAAGGGCTACAATACGATCTCTGTAAGCAGCAAAGACATCCCATCAGTGGGCGTTCTGTACTACAGGCTTGATGCCAGCGAGTATACCGCAACAAAGAAGATGATTATCATCGAGTAATCGAAGCCAAAATAAACCGGTTTTCATTCTAAGAACCGTTTTATGAGATGGCCTCTCTCCAAACCGGAGAGAGGCCATCATCATTTTGGCAGGACTATAAATTCTTTGGGACAAACTGAATTTAGGTCCGTATAAGACAGAATTAAATAAAAAGAGTTAATATTATAGCCGAAGTCCACACCCCATCCTATTTTCCAAGCCGAAGCAGAAGAGCCATGGGGTTGTAAAAACAACACGATTACCTATAGCATATGTCTGTATCCCCTGGCCATTTTGATTTGAATCCCCACGCGGGCCAACCTCCAGTGCATTGTATTGGGTCAGGTCTTTTGGACCTGTCGGGAAGGACGTTGTCCATTAGTCCTTCAATCTGCCAACCAAACTCCCTCCTATATGAAGAATTTGTTCACCCAAAACTTTGCACCTATTAGACCGGTATCCGGATTATTGAAAACACCAAAACAGGTATTGCAGAACCCCTTAAGACCCATACCCCATAGTGGCATCCTGCTCTTATCCTTTTTTGTTTTACTTCTATTTTCTGGCCCCACCGCCTGGAGCCAGTGTACAAACACTTCTCCCTTTGGCACGGCTACCGCGCCCACCAATAATACACCGGTGACCATTACCACCTGTGCCTTTGGTGGAGAGTATAGCACCATCAATAGCTGTGTTGCCGGGACCACCTATCTATTTACCGCTACCGGCGGATCCGGAAATTTTATAACGATCCACCAAGGAACCTCTAGTGGATTGGTACTTGGCTTTGGATTTTCGCCAATAAGCGTGACCTGCACAGTGTCCGGATCACTATACCTGCACTACAATACCAGTGCTGCTTGTGGAACTGATGGATCCTGTCATACCGGAACTATACAATGCACAAGTTGTGCCAGCTCGAATCCCTGCACTAGTATTGCCACTGTCGGATGTGCGACATCAACGACAGCAACGCTTTCCGGTTCCGGCGCGTGGAGTCCGGGCAGTTGCGGTTTTTCTACGCCTGGCAATGAAAAGGTATATTCCTTTACGCCTACTACCACAGGTGTTCATACTTTACAGGTGACTTCCACCAGTTCAACGGGCTATATAGATTATTTTTATAAGGCCGCTTCCGGAGGATGCAGTGCGACAGGATGGACTTGTATCCTGGATATCTTTTCTCCTACGACGGCAACTATCGGAACCCTTACTGCCGGAACTACCTATTACATACTGCTTGATCCGGAGACGACCTCTTCGGTTACGCATACCTTTCAAATCAATTGTCCGGCAGCCCCGGATCCGTGTACCAGTATTACTACGTTGGCCTGCAATACTTCTGTGAGTGCCACGACCACAGGGAGCGGTTCCTGGAATACCACCGCCTGTGGGTTCAGTACCCCGGGCCAGGAAAAAATTTATTCTTTCACACCCACCACAACCGGAGCACATTCCTTACAGGTAACTTCTGCCAGCGGCGGCTATATAGATTATTTTTACAAAGCGGCGTCAGGAGGTTGTAACGCTACTGGCTGGACGTGTATAGATGATATAAGCATTCCGGTTACATCAGCAATAGGTACGCTTACCGCCGGCACTACTTATTATATTTTGCTGGATGCAGAAACCACTACGTCCAATACACAAACTTTCCAGATCGTCTGCCCCGCGGCTTTTGATCCCTGTACGATGATAGGTACCATGACGTGCGGAAATGAGGTGACTGCAAGTTCTTCCGGAACCGGTGTTTGGAATCCGGCCTCATGCGGCTTTTCGACTCCGGGGCAGGAAAAAGTATATTCGTTTACAGCAACGGTTTCAGGCATGCATACGCAGGTCATCACATCCACCAATGGCCTGTATGCTGATTATTTTTATAAAGCAGCTTCCGGTGGTTGTAATTCAACAGGATGGACGTGTATTGGAGATGCTGTCTCACCGGAATCCAATTCATTTGGGCCACTCACAGCAGGAACAACCTATTATATTTTATTTGATCCGGAATCTACGGGATCAGTTACACAATCTTTCCGCATTGATTGCCCATCCGGATTCGTGCCATGTGCCACCAATCCATCTCCCACAGTTGGAAATGTAACTTGTCCAAATACGGGCACTACATTGAGCTGGTCACCAGAACCTTCTGCTACAAGTTATGATGTGTATTTCGGGACCGCTGCGACCCCTCCATTTTATGCCAATACCACCAGTACCAGCTATAATGTAGGCACACTTGCTGCCGGAACGTATTACTGGCAAATCAGGCCAAGAAACACCTCGGGAGTGGCTACCGGATGTACCATCTGGAATTTTATCAAAGGAGACAATATTGTTCCAACCATCACCTGCCCACCAAGTGTGAGTGCCAATACTACACCAGGACTTTGTTCAGCTATAGTGACCTGGGGAGCTATTTCTGCATCTGACAATTGCACGGCTCCAACTATTGTACAAACCGCAGGACCCACATCAGGCTCTTCTTTTCCTGTAGGCACCACTACGATCGTCTATCGGGCTACAGATGGAGTTGGTAACACGGCTTCTTGTTCGTTTACAGTCACTGTGGTGGATAACCAGGCTCCCACTATCACTTGCCCAGCTAATGTTACAGCCCCCGCAGCTCAAGGTCTATGTACAGCAGTAGTGACCTATGGGGCTATAAGTGCATCTGACAATTGCACGGCCCCAAGCATTACCTTGATCAGTGGCCTTCCTTCCGGCAGTACATTTCCTTTAGGCATTAGCACGATTGTTTATCGCGCTACTGATAATGCCGGCAACTCTTCTACGTGTTCATTTACGGTGACGGTAATAGATACTCAGGTACCTACCATCTCTTGTCCGGCAAATGTCTCGGTGCAATGCGCCTCTCAGGTACCACCGGTTAATATCAACACGGTGATAGCTTCTGATAATTGTGGTCCGCCAACCGTAACCCATGTCAGTGATGTGATCACCAATCAAACCTGTGCCAATCGATACACCCTTACCCGAACCTATCGGGCCACGGATGGTAGCGGTAATACAGCTTCATGTGCACAGACCATCACGGTCAATGATAATACAGCACCGGTAGTCACTTTTACTGACCCCTTGCTGCAAGGAGCAACCAATGGAAGCACTATTTACGTACAGTGCGAAGGCCAGGATCCGGAATGGGATCTGCCTTCCTTTGGCATCGGCAGTGTGACGGCCAGTGACAACTGCAATGGAACCGTCTCGATCTCCTTCCAGGAGACCTTGCAGGATGATGGCAATTGCACTACCGATGGGTATATCAGTCTTTATCGTGAACGATGGATTGCAACAGATGCCTGCGGCAACAGTACGACGATCATTGTGTATATGGCTTTGATTGATGAAGTACCACCGGTGATCCATGGTGTGCCGGCTGATATCCAGGTCAACTGTGACGAAATACCTGCGCCTCCGGATGATATCTATGCGACCGACGAATGTCTTTGTGCCTGTGTCATACTCTTTAATGAAACCGCCCCTGCCCCGGGATGCCGGGATGGTCAGGTGATCGTTCGCTCATGGACGGCTAAGGATGATTGTGGCAATGAAACTGTTGCGAAACAGTATATCACCCTTATAGATGAAAAGGGCCCGGAACTCCGGATCACCCAACCTGAAATTGCCGGGTTGCCTGATGGAACCGTACTTGAATATACCTGTAATGGGGGTGGCATACCTGCTTTTTATGATCATTTAACTGCTGCCTCAGTCTATAGTGAGCCGTCCTGCGGCACATCGGGAATAGTCACTTTGGACAAAGATGTTATCCTCTCCAACAATTGTGATTATTTCGGCTATATCGAGGAACATACTTTCCGTTGGGAAGGCATTGATCAGTGTGGTAATCATTCGACCCTGACATTGAAAGCGCGATTGATAGATGATGAAGCACCAGTGTTGGTGGGGGTTCCTCCATTAACTTGTGACGGTGATCCGGCCTTGAATGAAGTGGAAGCCATTGACAATTGCGGTAATGGAAATGTCCGATTCTGGGATGTACCCATTGCCAGCCCTTGCGGAACCGGGACCGCCGTGCGCAGAACCTATGAAGGCTTTGACCCCTGCGGCAATACGGTGAGGGATACAGCCATTATCCTGACCGGAAATAACCAGGGCCCATCGCTGGTATTTACCAACCCAACCCTGGCATCTCTTTCTTCTGGGGATATACTTACGGTCAATTGCCAGGCCGGGCAAGACCGTTATACTTCATTTGGACCACAAGATGTCAGCGCCAGTGATGACTGTCCTATGGGCATCGTTGTCGACTATCACGAAAATGTCGTTCAAACCGGTGATTGTACAAGTGGAGATGGTATCCTGGCTGTATTGCAACTGAAATGGACAGCTACAGATATGTGTGGGCACAGTGCTCAACTTACAGCAATGGTCCACGTGGTGGACCATGAACCTCCTGTCATTATGGGGATCGTTCCAGAACTGACCATAGGCTGCCATGATTCACTTCCGGAAGTCAGGGTATCCGATAATTGTGGTGAGGTGAATCTGGAGACCGCAATCAATGTACAACAGGGGGACTGTCCGTACCAATATGATGTCGTCAGGGTATACACCGCAACGGATCCTTGCGGCAATGAAACCGTGATCAATCAGATCATTCATGTCGGCGATAAAAGTGGCCCTGTAATCAGTGGTGTCGTGGATGAAATCTGTGATGATCTTTCAATTCCAAAGGTGACGGCCTATGATCCATGTGCGAATCAAAACGTGGAGGTGTCTATGACAGAATCAGAAGTCATTGGTACGTGCCGTGAAGGCAGAGTAATAGAACGTGTGTGGAGTGCCACGGATGCTTGTGGTAATGTGGCTACCAAACGTCAGCGAATTATCCTGGGGGATGTAACACCTCCAGCCATTCAAATACCTACGCATTCAGTCATCCTGAAATTTATGGACACGGGCTTGCGTCTTGTCAAATTATCCCAGCATGGGCTGATAGATGATTTGAACAGATTGAATGAATACAGCATTTTTATTGAGGACGAATGCGATGAAGCGGTTATTCCGGCATTTACACTTGATGTAAGTTACGCGGGAGATTGCGTTGCAGAAGGGTATTATGAACATAGAGTATACACCTGGGTGGCTACAGATGTCTGTGGCAATTCCAATGTGGTATCAATCAGCGTCGATATTCTGGATGACATTTCTCCGGTGATTAGTCAGGTTCCCGCACCCACCACGGTAATTTGCTCACCACTGCCTTCTGCGGGAACGGTAAGCACAGATGATTATTCATCGGTAACGGTAGCTTATTCTCAATCTACAGCTGACGGTGCCAATGCGGGCGAATATCTGGTCACCCGGAGATGGGTGGCTACTGATGATTGTGGAAATACTTCTGCTGCTACCCAACAGATACTCTGGATTCCGGATACACATCTCTCTTGTGATATCTATCTGCCAGAATCGGTGGATTGCAATTCGCATGGTGTTCCGATAGAGAGTGGTGCTTCGGGTGGACTTGGTGAGATTTCATATGCATGGGAAGTCTTTGGTGAAAAATGCTTTATCCAATCCGGACAAGGAACTCCCACTATTGGGATGTATATCGGTTGGGACCAGGTCGAAGTCACCCTGACGCTGACTGATGCCTATGGATGTTCTACGACATGTACTGCCTTCCTGGATTGTGATGATCCCGGGTTTAATTTCAATGTGACTCCCCCAAGTACATTGGGTGGTGAGATTGAAAACAACGAATCGGAGGGAGTAAGCACAGGGATAGCATCCGGAGATCACGCATCAGGTCTAGATCAGTTAAGGGTTTGGCCAAATCCTGCAAGGGATGCTATAACTCTGAAGTTTGAATCTGCCCTGGAACAGGATGTTCAATTGTCCTTTATAAATTTCGTAGGGCAAACGTTTTTGAAGGAGGATCTCCGTGCAATGCCAGGTACGACCAGTCATGAGGTAGACCTTTCGAATATGCCGGAAGGTGGATATATGATTCAATTGCGTACGACGGATCATCTCTATACCAAAGTCATTTCAGTGATCCGTAAGGAATAGATTGAAAACATCATGGCCAACATAATATAATGGGGGTCTATGAAAGGGTTCTGAGAGGGCTTTTCTGCAAAATCATACGGAGAAGCCCTCTCCTTTTATATTAGAAGGACCCTCCACAGGTGATCTGTATTTTGCGAAATCAAGATGAACCACTATTCATTATTGCGGTGAGGAATGTATCTTCATTTTCTCACAGCGATAATATTGATACCATGCGTTATACGAAATTAGTCTCTGTGATAGTTAGCACTTGACGAAAATCGTAAAATACCGGAAAAACGAAAATATATGAAAACAATATCTTTCCTGGCCTTCCTCCTGTTTGCGCTCAACACAATCGCCCAAACCCCTGAGGAAAATTTAAAAAAACTCAAGATCACTTTACCATCTGTGCCTGGTCCAGCGGCCAACTATGTCAATGCGGTTCGGACTGGCAACCTCTTGTTTTTGGCTGGCAAAGGACCGGCTAAGCCTGATGGAAAATATATCACCGGGAAGTTGGGTAGTGACCTGACCGTGGAGCAGGGCTATGAAGCAGCGCGCAGCGTAGCCTTGGCACAGATTGCCGTGTTGAAGGATGAATTGGGAGATCTGAGCAGAGTCAAGCGCATTGTCAAAGTGCTGGGCATGATCAATTCCACACCTGAGTTTACGGATCACTCCAAAGTCATGAATGGATTTTCGGATACCATGGTTCAGGTATTTGGGGATAAAGGAAAACACGCAAGATCATCGGTAGGCATGTGCTCGCTGCCATTTAATATCGCTGTGGAGGTGGAGTTGGTGGTGGAAGTGGAGGATGAGTAAATAGTTGTATTTCACGCTTTCCTTTTTTGCGGCTTTATGGCCTTAAAAAGGGCTTCCCGACGGCTCGGACAATTTTGTGGCGCAAGGTCTTGCTGCCCGAAATGATTATATAAACACCTGCTGAAGAATATACCAGCTAGAAATCTCAATTGACCATGTTAGGATCAGAGGTTGGTAGCATCGTCCGCTGAGAAAATTTTTAAGAACCCGAGGATGTTCAACGGAAAGTGAGAAATGAAAAGTAAACGACACTTTTAGAATGGGAATGAAGAAATATTTAATATTTATTATATTCGGAAATCTTTTTACTCCAAAACCATTTCAGATGCAACGCTCTATCTTGCTGTGTTCCTTTTTGGTGGGATTGTTTTTTTTAAACCCGAACACTTCCTTGTCTGGTATGGCATTTGATCCGGACACATGTACGACCAATGACGATTGCAGTCATGCGATCTGGATTGGTGGCATTGTTTCGGATCAGGCGTCTGTATGTATCGATGGGTGCAATATGTATTCCTCTCCTGATACTGTGATTGAATCCTGTCAGATGGGTGATTTTCCTACCGTATGGTATGTCATCATGTCGGACCCACTGGCATCACTCATCAATATTGAAGTGTATAGCAGTGATATTGAAGCTCCGATGATTTCACTTTTTAAAGGGACTAACGGATGTGATGCCCTGGAGCAAATCCAGATTTCCAATAGTAATATGTCATGTGTCATTGGCTCGGACGGTGTAGCTAAGGCTATTGGTACACCGGTGGATGCGGATGAAATCTATTATATCGCGGTGAGTTCGTATCTCAGTATCGGCGGTAGTTTTCAGGTATGTGTGAGTACGATTTCGAATGGTTCGCTTTGTGTGGTGGACCGAAATATAGAAGTGGTGGCGAGATCGAATGGCGGGCCTATTGAGGGGCCTTATGATCCCGGAGAAACGGTAAGCATCTGCATGAATGTCAATTCCTATACAGCATCGGGTAATGGATGTCAATGGTTTCAGGGGCTCGTACCTGTTTTTGGTAATGGATGGGATCCGGCTTCGTTTGATAGTAACGGCCAACCGATCCTGGCAACGGTCAATGACTATGCCATGGGTGAGCCGGGGAATGGTTTATATGGAGCTTCTTTTTGGGATTGGTATAATAATGTAGGATATCATCATGACAATCCCAGGCTGACGATTATGGATTTCGATGGCAATGGCACGGTGGACATATGCAATAGTTTTTACGAGTCAGATTGTCCCGACGTCGGTGTCCTTGGCGGATGCTGTGGACCTTGTTGGGGCGACCAGGGGGATATTCTTCCCCCAGGATGGTTTGCCCGGGGAATAAATGGCTCATGTCCGGATACAGGCACTATTAGCGTGGATTGGGGAGACGGTAATACCTGTGGAGCGGGTATGGGACCATGGCATTTTTGTTTTGACTTGACTACAAGGGAGATTCCCGATTGCCTCGAAGATTCGATCAATCGTGACCTGACTCTTGGCTATTTCACATTTGCAGATGGAGAGACAGGGTCATGGACCGGAAGTGCCTCGGTTTGTGCCCTCGATCAACCCGTCAAGATCAGCCTCAAAGCCAAGTGCGGTAAAATCTCTTATCTCGATCCGGTGATCTTACCTGATATGTGTTCGGGAGACTCACTCCAACTGTTGCTTGACGAACCGGGAATAGATTGGTGGGAGTGGAATATCAGCCCATTTAATTCGTATCCATATTTACAAAATATAGGCATTAATGGAACGGTGCTTCAGGAGCAAGTGATTAATACCGGCAGTACTCCGATACATGTTACGGGTTTGTTTATCGGCCGTACGGAAGGATCGCCGGATAAGGTCGTCCGCAAGGTTTCATTCGCCATCAAGGATCCTATCAGTTGTGGAACAGTAGCGGTTGAACCGGGGGCAGTACCTCATGATGCAAATTCAATTCGTATCCAACCAGTAATCGTAGATCAGGAAACGCTTATTCGCTGGACATTTACGCCATCAGGCCCCCTTCATCTGCAGATCTATGACACCCATGGCGCATTGGTCGAAGAGCGAAAAATAGAATCTACAGCTGAGCAAGGATATACCCTTCAGGCCGGGCACTTAGCCCCGGGTTTGTATATCATTACCTTGAGCGATACAAATTCCAGATTTAGTGCGAGGATGGTGAAGTTGTAATTGACACGTATTCCTTTCTTGAGAATTACTGTTTATTCCTTTTCCGGACAATGATACAGTCTAAATTTTTTTAAAGACCATTCAACCTGCTGATAGCATGAATCAGGTGGAATATCAGCAGGTTGTTCTGACAAATAATAAGCATGCTGATTTTTTTCATCCAATGCAAGATGGTTGTATCTCATAAAATAGGCATGATAAGACCATTGCGTAGCCATGGAGGCAGGAATGGACAGAATGGATCGTTCCGGAATATGTGACTTTAACAATTGAAGGTCTGTAATCAAGTCGCGTTCCCGTTTTGAAATATTGATCAAGAAGGGCAGGCCAAAAGGAAGGCAAAACAGAATGATGATTGTAATCTGACGAATGCGTTTCAGGTTCCAACCGAGTATTTCTATTTTCGAAGCAAGCCCAAGAGGAATAAAGCGGGTCCATACAGCCAAACCCATTGGGAAGTAGGGTATTGAAGTAGCGAGGTAAAATTTCCTTTGTTCAAGCGTCACCATCAAAGGTAAGGATGCACTCAAACCAATACTGATGAACAATAAGGCCTCCTGATCGTAAAACAGACGCTTCTCTTTTTTTAATCTTAGCCACAACCACATCAGGCTACAAAGTCCAATGGGTATGATTAGATCCTCCAGGAGCTGATATAGTAAATGGAAGTGAGAAGAAGTCGTGTTTTGTATGCCAGCAAATGATCCGGCAAGCCTGCGTTCAAAATACTGCTGATAAAAAAGCCTTGCATCCGGGGAGAGAAACAGAAGCGAATAGAGTACTAAGGGAACGGATATTACCATCAATGATTTTATCAACATTTCCCCGACAGTGCCTTTACGCAATATTAACCAATACAAAAATGGAATGGCCAATGGAAATAATCCCTGGATCCCTTTGGTAAAACTGGCCAGGAAAATCATGGCCCCTCCGATAAGCAACCAAAACCATTTTTCCCGACGACATCCAAACAGAATCCCTAATACTGCTAATCCATCGAACGCGGCCATGGTTACCTCCTGAAGATTGTTCTGATAGGTCCATGGTATGATTGGAACAATAATCCAAAGAAGAACCGGAAACCAGAAAGCGGAAGCATGTTCAGGTTGAAATTCCTTCCAAAGGGCACGGATGATATATAGCATCAGACCCGCAAATAATACACAGTATATCCTTTCAACAATAACTCCATCACCCAATACTCGAAAGAACCATGATTGTATCAGGATCATCAATGGAGGTTGTTCGATATAATTGGGATTGAAGGTAGGGCTATATTGAAAATGCCATAGGCTGCCAACGTCATGAGCCAGATTATTGGCAACAGCGGCGTAAACAATTCCATCGAAAAACATTCCATTAGTAAATATGGCTATCCCCATCCAAATGGAAATCAGGCACATCACCATCAGCATTATCGTTTTCTGGTATTCCTCTTTCATGAGAAGTACACAAATATTGGAAAAACTCACGAAGGTCACCATGGAAGGGTGTTTTAGGACTGATTAGCGGCCTGTTGAGGCAGGACGAATCCCATTGGGCCTTAACCTTTGTGGTATCATTTTTGATCTATTAGGGTTACAGCATGTTGTAGTCGTATGAACGTATTGCTTTACGGCCAGGTCTATAAGCCAAACCACCGGGAATGCCTCCTGGAAGTGCTCAGGGCCCTGGAGAAGGAAGGTATTACCCCCTATGCCGAGCCCCTGTATTGGGGTCAGGCCGATCCTGAGATCCAGCATCACAGGGGAGTATCACTATTTGAGGACTTCCAGACTACACCGGTAGATGTTGTCATGGCTTTTGGCGGAGATGGGACCGTACTAGGCGCTATTGCCCTGGTCAATGAACACCAGGTACCGGTCATGGGGATCAACCTCGGCCGTCTTGGGTTTCTGTCCAGCATCGAAGGAAAAGTTGCCGGATTTGCGGTCAGCGAACTGGCCAATGGCCGATATCAGTATGACCAGCGCTCGATGATCCGCCTCGAGACCTCAGCGGACCTCTTTAGAAATTCGAAAGTTGCGCTCAATGATTTTACCCTGCATAAGAGGGATACCTCCAGCATGATCACTATCCATACCTATATCAATGGAGAGTTGCTCAACTCGTTCTGGGCAGATGGTCTGATCGTGGCTACCCCCACAGGATCGACCGGCTACTCACTCAGTTGTGGTGGCCCTATTGTTTTTCCCAATTCAGGTAATCTTGTTATTACGCCTGTAGCTCCGCACAACCTCTCTGTACGCCCTATCGTGGTGCCGGATACCAGCATTATCTCTTTTGAAATAGAAGGCCGTGCAGATAGTTTTCTGGTGACCCTTGACTCGAGATTTGAAGCCGTTACGGCAGAGCATACTTTGACCGTGAGGAAGGCAGAAGTCATGACCCGCTTTATTCAACTGTACAATTATTCATTTCTCCGTACCCTTCACGATAAGTTGACCTGGGGCAAAGATTCGAGAAACTGATGTCACGCCCGCAACTGAGCATTGACTGGAAAGGAAGGACCTGGCAGGCAGATCTCAGCCAGGGGCATTGCCTGGCTATACCCTTGGATCACGTACATGCTCAACCCAATGCCTTTTTTGCACCCTTATACGAAGCGGCACCGGTCAAAGCCGGGGATTGGATCGGAGATACCCGAAACGGATCACCGGTCAATTTTTATAATATCCGCATCAACCCCCATGGCAACGGCACGCATACAGAATGTGTGGGCCACATCAGCCTCGAACGATATGCTATTCACGAAGCGTTGAGTGATGGGTTTTGGGTGGCACAACTTATATCCGTATATCCGACAACGAAAGAGAATGGTGACCGGGTCATAGATCAACTGGACTGGGATCTTGATGTAGAAGCCATGATCATCCGGACACTGCCCAACCATCCGGACAAGTTGGTCAGGCACTATAGCGGCTCCAATCCTCCCTACCTCGATCCGGCGGTCGCAGCGAGAATGGCAGAGGCAGACATCCGTCACTTGTTACTGGATGTCCCATCGGTTGATCGCGAAGAAGATGGCGGGGCGCTCCTGGCCCACAAAGCCTACTGGCAATACCCCATAGCGCCGAGGTTTGACGCTACCATCACAGAAATGGCCTATATAGATGATGCCATCCCGGACGGGTTTTATTTACTGCAGATCCAGATTCCGGCAATGGATCTTGACGCCAGTCCCAGCAGACCTTATATTTATCCACTGAAATGAGACCGTTTCCTTCACGCCACTCTGAGACCTACGAAGCCTTCCTGGCTATAGAGGCTGGCGCGTATAAGGAAAGGATTCAATATATCGAAGAGAACTTTTTTAAGCTCCGTGAACTCGAAGCCGGGGAGTATTTCGATATGATGGTGCTCTATGGAGAGGCCCTTTTTGAAACTGGCGAATATGCCCGTCAAGCCAAGTTGGCGGACCACATTCTCGAGATGAGTATCGAACGCAATATCATCATGCATCGTCAGCAGGATGTTTATTTTGAAACATTGTTTAAAAAGGCGACCTCACTGCACAATCTTGATCGTATAGACGAGGCGGTGCACATTCTCAAAGAACTGATCAAAATCAATCCGGATCATGAAAGTACCAAGCTCTTCCTGATCAATTGCCTGGTTCGTCAAAAGAAATTGGCAGTACGACCATATCGCAACATTAGCCTGATGCTATTGTTAACCAGTGCGGTAGTGATTGGATTAGAACTCTTGCTGGTCCGTCGATTCTGGCCATCGTGGGCCATGATCTTCGAGATGATCCGAAATGGGTTGTTTATCGGAGGTGTGATTTTACTTATCGCCGGTGAGGTGATGGTCAGATACAGGGCGGTCGAGGATGTGTATAGTTTTTCACGACAGACCAAACGCAAGAAGGAACATCACAAAGTCTGAGTGATGACATACGCATCAGCGCGGAGATTCAACTTGTAAAGCAATCGTAATCGCTTTATATTTCAGGGCATGAAAAGGGAACACTTTTTAAAATCACTGGCTATATTGCCTTTAGCCGCAGCAGCGATGAAACTCAGCGATCTGAATAAAATGACACAGCCCTTTGACAGCACGGACAAAATGCCCGTGCTGTTTCTGGGCCATGGTTCGCCCATGAATGCCATTGAGGAAAATGAATTCGTGACTGGTTTTCGAAACATCGGTCGTCAGATTCAGAAACCCAAGGCGATTGTGTGTGTATCCGCTCATTGGGAAACCAAGGGCACCTATGTCACGGCCATGGAAAAGCCCAAGACCATCCATGATTTTGGAGGATTTCCGCAAGCGTTGTTTGATGTGCAATACCCTGCTCCGGGGAGTCCAGCCCTGGCCGGCGAAGTCAAGGATATGGTACACAAGACCCCGGTCGGACTCGACATGAAATGGGGACTCGACCATGGCGCATGGACGGTTATCAAACATCTTTATCCAAATGCGGATGTGCCGGTGATCCAGATGAGCCTGGATTATAGCCAGGGCCCGCAATACCATTATGACCTGGCGCGTGAACTTGCTGCGCTGCGTCAAAAGGGCATCTTGATTATAGGTAGTGGCAACATGGTCCACAACCTGGGGATGGTGGCCTGGGATCGGCTGAATGATGATACGTACGGCTATGACTGGGCACTTGAAGCCCGGGAAAAGATGAATACGTATATCCTTACCGGTGACCATGCCTCACTGATCCAGTATCCATCACAGGGTAAGGCTTTTCAGCTTTCTATTCCTACACCAGAGCATTATCTGCCGCTGATGTATGTCCTTGGTCTGGCTGGCAAGGAGGAGGAAATCAGCTTGTTTAATGACAAAGCCATTGCGGGATCGCTGACCATGACCTCTGTTATGATTGGGAAGGCATGATGCGCTGAGGGCATTTTATTAGTCCGTGAAGTGGTATCTTTATGCCCCGCAAATTAAAGCGGCTGTACCATGAATAAGTCTATATTTTCTGCCCTCATCCTTACTCTTTTCTATACGGTTGTATCCGCTCAGATCTATCATACCGAGCCGCCTAACTGGTGGGTGGGTATGAATAATCCTAATCTCCAGTTGCTCGTCCATGGAAAAGATGTGGGTGAGACTAACCCGGTGATTAATTACCAGGGTGTCGTCATTCAAAAGGTTAATCCGGCATTCAGTAAAAACTATCTTTTCCTCGACCTTTATATTGCGTCGAGCACCAAGCCGGGTCCGTTTATGATTTTTTTCATCAAGGACGGTGATACGGTGTATACCAAGATGTATACCTTGCTGCCCAGGGATAAAAATGTCGACATCAAGGGTTTTAACTCGTCGGATGTGATTTATTTGCTCAATCCTGACCGGTTTGCCAACGGCGACTACACCAATGACGTAGTCGTTCCGATGAAAGAACAAAAGATAGATCGTAAAGATCCGAATGCCCGGCATGGTGGTGATATCCGCGGGATCATCAACCACCTCGATTATATTTCCAAAATGGGCTTTACGGCTTTATGGCCCACCCCTATGGTGGAAAATGATATGCCTGCGTATTCCTACCATGGATATGCCATCACCAATCACTACAAAGTCGATCCCAGGTATGGGACCATAGACGATTATAAAGAGCTGGCCACCAAAGCACGTGAGAAGGGTATCAAGTTGATCTATGATGAAGTCCTCAACCACGCCGGCACAGGCTATTGGTGGACCAATGATTTGCCTTTCAGGGATTGGTTGAATAAGGCCGATTCGATTGAACTTACGCATCACTACCGGACGGTCAATCAGGATATGTATGCCGCACAGTATGACAAAGACCTGATGGTGCATGGATGGTTTTCTAATCAGATGGCCGACATGAACAGTGAGAACCCCTTTGTAGCGAACTATCTTATTCAAAATACCATTTGGTGGATTGAAACCCTGCATCTCGCTGGCATCCGACAAGACACCTACGGGTATTCAGATAAATCTTTTCTGAAAGATTGGAGTTGCAGGGTGATGAATGAATATCCTGATCTAGGCATGGTCGGTGAAGAATGGAGTTATAATCCGCTCATCGTGTCCTACTGGCAAAAAGGAAAGGTCAATGTGGATGGCTATACCAGTTGCCTTGGCTCCGTTATGGATTTTCCAATTCAGTCTGCGCTCATCACCTCGCTCAACGCTGTTGATACCAGCCGGTATGCAAGAAACATGAGTCTCTTGTATGAGGCCCTGGCCAATGACTTTGTCTATGCAGACCCACAGAAGCTGATGGTATTCGGGGACAATCATGACATGGATCGTCTGTATACGCAGTTAAACAAAGACCTGTCGCTGACGAAAATGGCCATCACGTATCTTCTGACCATTCGTGGTATTCCCCAGATCTACTATGGTACTGAAATGCTGATGGACAATACCGGATTCCATAAGAACGATGGCAAGATTCGTTCTGATTTTCCAGGCGGATGGAAAGGGGACCTTGTAGATGGATTTACCACCAAGGGGATGTCTGCGGATCAGAAAGACATGCAGACCTTTATGAGGCAGTTGTTGAATTGGCGTAAGGCCAATCCGGTCATAGCTACTGGCAAGACTATGCATTTTGCTCCGTTCAACAGCGTGTATGTCTATTTCCGCTACAATGATGAAAAGATGGTGATGGTCGTGATGAACCGAAATGAAAAAGATCAGACCATTGACCTGGGGCGGTTTAAAGAAATCCTTGGCGGCAAAACCAAAATCGACAATGCATTGACCGGCGAAGTAAATCCGGGAGTATCCAGCATCGTCGTCAAAGCGAAATCCGCTACTGTATACAACATCAACTAAAACCACCATCTTTCACGCCATGAAGAATATCCTCAAGCTTGAAGCTTTGGGCTTGTTCCTGCTTTTCACCCTGATCTATTTTCATTTTTATCAAGGGCAGTGGGAGCTATTCCTGGGTTTGTTTTTTGTGCCGGATGTTTCTTTTGCGGGTTATCTCATTTCTGCAACTGTTGGAGCAAGGATATACAATTTCATGCATCATCAAGGGGTGATGGCTGTGGCTATCCTGTGTGGCTGGTTGCTTGATGTTGATCTGGTATTCCAGATGGGTTTAATCTTTATGGCGCACAGTTTTTTTGACCGGACCTTGGGATATGGATTGAAGTTTCCCGATAGTTTTTCCCATACCCATTTGGGTTGGATAGGGAAAAAGGCAGAAGAGGCGGAACGCCTGTAGGGGCGCAACATCTTGCGCCCATCATCCGCATATCCTGCAAGGATTGTGGATGATATCGCAACATCATTCGCCCGTCATGCATCCTGCAAGGATAGTGTTTGATAACGCAACATCATTCGCCCATCATGCATTCTGCAAGGATGGTGGATAATAACGCAACATTTTGTGCCCATCTGACGCTTGGGGTTGAAACCCTCCGCTACCAAGAACGCCCCTACAGGGCTTAAAGGGGCGGAGAAATATAAATATGCATTCAATTTTTATGGAGGGGTTTAACCCAAGCCCTGAAGGGGCGGAAAGTAGAAAAGGGGTTCAGCCCTTTTCGGAAGAGTCTCTCCTTTGCATCGGGTCAGGAGGCGATTTTGTTACGGGTAACTCTCCCCCGCCCCCTCTCTTACAAGTATATATTTAATAGAATACAGAGTATACCTAAGAGAGGGGAGGGATGATTATTCTATTTGGAAGTGATCAACGTACCAGGGTGATGTCACCTTTTACTGTCACCTCCTTACCATTGCCCAGCGTGAGAATGGCGGTGTAGGCAAAGACTCCGGGACTCATGGGTTTGCCTTTGAAGGTGCCATCCCAGCCATCGATACTATTGAGTGCAAATTCTTCTTTTGCATACAACAACGAACCCCAGCGGTCGAAGATGATCAGCTTATGAATCATCGCATCATCGAGTTTGGTGTACATTCTCCAGTAATCATTGATTCCGTCTCCGTTGGGTGAGAATACATTGGGGACATATAGCGCATCAGTCTCTGTAGTATCGCTTACGACCAGGATCGTAGTCTGTAATTCGTAAGTACAACTGTTGGCATCCGTGATCTGGATCAATACGGTGGTATCTGCATCAGGATAGACAAGTGAGGATGAACATGTTGGGCATTGTATAATACCAGCTGGATTCCAGTCAAATACAAGATCAGGCGCATTGATATCTCCGGTGATGCTGACCAAAACACTATCTCCATATTGCACGGTATAAACATCCGGTATGTTGAACGTAAGCAACGGTGGCGATTCAATCGTAAACGTGTCGGATACACTGCAACCATTGGCATCGGTGACGATCACCGAATAATCTCCGTCAGGTAATCCGGTAATCAAGGTATCTCCACTCACACCAGGCGTCCATGAATAGCTAAAAGGTCCGGCCCCACTAACATTCAAGGCAATGCTTCCATAATCCGGACAAGTCCAATCTGTGATGCCTGTCAGGGAAATGGCAGGCCAGGATAAGAGATGAATATCCAATACCGTATCACATAAGGTCACCGGATCACTGATGGTGAAACTATAATCACCAGGAGCACTAAGCCACTGTCCTTGAACCAGGATTGAATCCCCTGGACACAAGGTGGCATTCTGTATCACAAAGACCGTGGGACATGCTGATTCGACCAGCAAATCGATAATAACAGATCCGCAGATCGTATCCTCCACCAAGGCTTCAAAAATGAGCGGGATAAAGGATGCTGACAGCAAGGCTGTGTCTATGCTGACACTATAGGCACCATCCGGGGCATACCAACTGACCGCACCCGCTGCATCTGTCACCTGAATATCCGATATACCTGAAGCATTATGTGTAAGTACTATTGTGACACCGGGCAGAAGTGTATCAGGAGCACTGACAGTCCCATCATGATCCACATCTGTCCATAACTGTGTCGTGATCAGCAGACTATCCGGCGCAGTGATGACCACCTGGAACACTGAATCACATCCCGCAGCGCTAGGTATATGCATTGTATACGTTCCTGCTGCCGTCCATGTACTGTCACCAAGCGTAAAGCTGTCACCAGGGCAGAGTTCCGCAGGATAATCCGGTCCGGCAACCGTACAATTTTGCATCAACAATAATGAAACCACTACGCTGTCATCACAGGTAGCAATCAGAGTCTGTACACTATCAATGACGACCTTCCATTGTGATGAAAGCAAGGTGCGATCAATGAACGCCATATATCCGGATGCTGGATAGTCTTCGAATACAAATTGTCCACCGGGCACGGTCTCGGTCATGCCTGAATGCAACAGATCATCGGATTGGATGATGACCGGAATACCGGGTAAGAGAACATCGCCTGGTCCCAGTAGGCCGTCCCCATCCTGATCGAGCCAGGTTTCCACTGTGATACTACCGACACCGGTATACAATGCGATATCGAGTGGATCAGAAGTTGCGGTACATCCGTTTGTTGTTGTGACTTCAATCGTATAGCTGCCATCTGCTGTAACGAGGAAATTGGATGGCCACACTCCACCGGTCTGAAATACAATACCATTTTGATAAATGGTATAGGAAGCAACATTTTCTATATAGGGAAGGCAAACCGACAGAGGATCACATTTGATAAAACAACCTCCAGGTATCTGATCTACCTGGGCAGAAGGGTTGATCAGGATGGAATTGCTTTTGGCTGAACACCCATGCATATTGACTGCCTCTACATACACTAATCCGGGTTCAGAAATGGTCACCGTTGCGCCCGTCTGTCCATCCGACCAATAATACGTAACGCCTGCTTCGGGATTGGTCACCTGCAGGACATTATCATCAAAGCTACACGCTGATCCCGCGGTCAACGAAATGACCGGGACATTTGGGAGAGCAAATATTTCCACGGTAATAAAAGCGGTATCGGAAATGCAACTGCTATTGATATCCGTAGCGATCACCGCAAATTCGGTGAGACCCGGCGAGGGAAGGTTGGCACTTTCGGTAGTAAACTGTATCACCTTGGTGCCTGGTCCATGTGTCCAATGGTAAGAAACATTTCCCGATGCAAATGCGGACAGCTCAAACTCAGTACCTGCACAAAGATGAAGTGATGAAGTCCAGGGTCCATACGAATCCGGGCCATAGATCTCACGGGATTTGATGACGACTTCCGGTTTGGGAAATACCTCGACAAAAACAGGAGGCGGTGCATAGGTACAATGATATTGATCCAGAATCAATACGTTGTATTGATTGCTTTCGGTCACCTCGATAACAGTCGTCATTTCACCGGTACTCCAATACCATTCGATGCCACCACCCGGAGCAGTAAGCGTCGCTGTATCTCCGCTGCACAAGGGCGTGATGGGATCTACGTTGACAACACCGCTGAGTGTATTGGCGGTAATATCTACCATGAATCCTGCCTGGCTACGACATTGATTGATATCGGAAGCGGATACATTGACCAGATAGAAACCGGTCAGATCGAACGTGTGGAAAACGGAATCGGCCACCGCATCATTTTCAACGCCACTACCCGGATCTCCAAAGGACCATTGAATATCATAGACCGCATCCGCGAGTTGAAAGGCCATAGCTTCATCTTCACAATAGATCGGATCATAAATGGGCATCAACACAGGTCCTGCTGAAACATCCACCAACATACGCCGGGTTGAAGTACATCCGCTGACCAGGGTAATCGTCAGGGCAACATCATAACTGCCTGCGGATGCAAAAATGTGTGATGGATGCTGCAGTGAAGATTCATTATCGATCCCGCTGGCCGGATCATCAAAATTCCAATGCCATGCTGCAATGCTTTCACCGGGAAGGAACGTGGTCAGGTCTTCAAAAGGTATTGGTGTGCCGACACAAATGCCTTCGTGTTTAAAATCGGCAACCGCACGAATGGTGTCAATCAGGTTTTGGTAATGCCCGCAGAGCGTCATGTCGTAGGGAAATCCATTTAGGAGTCCGGTCATGGTGATATGATAGTAGCCGGGTTTGGCGTACGTATAGTTGAGAACATCCGAATTGATCGAAGCGATCAGACCTTCGCTGTTGCTCTCGATGTACCAGTTGACGGAACCGGGTGTCAAGCCTGCGATGAGTGGTGAATATTGATGCACATTACACGCTGTTTCGGCAGCGGAAATGCTGAAGTCGTTGAATAAAAATGCACATGTTGGAAAGGGGCCGGGTATGGAAAAACCACATTGGGAAGGTGAGCAGCAATTGGCGAAATTGATTTTTGACGATACGGTGGTACAACCATATGCATTGGTAACTTCTACATGATACGCGCCAAATGTTGTGACATTGTACGTGGGCCCGCCCGGACCTACAGGCACATCATCAATAAACCAATTGTACGTATAGCCCGCCCCGTCTGTATTGGCCACAATATTTACGCCTCCGGGGATGGTGACACAATAGTAGGACTCCGCGGCGGTGGAGAGATGTACGACCGGCGCAGGATAGGTATTGATGGTAAAAGGAGTTTTAGACACACAACCTTTCGTATCCGTAATCTCAAAGGCATAGGTGCCCGGAAATACGGAAATGGAATTCAGGTTACCGATGACAAATTCATTTTCATTGTACCATACATGATCCAGGCCCGGTTGAGAGGTGGTCAACATCACCATTTCATTGGCACAGGCAGATGTTGGACCTACGATATTGGCAGCAGGCAGTGGATTGACTAAAATGGCTTTGTCGATGATATTTCCACACGCGTGTAATCGCAATGTAGCCGGGCCGGATTGTGACCAGAAGATCTCCACCTTGTTGAGATTACTTCTGCGGATTTCACCATGATCGGCAGGGATCACCTCCCAGGTATAGTCCATGCCGCTCACATAGTCTGTTGAAAAACTATCGATGCTATTGAAGCACACTTCATCCGGTCCTGTGATGGATAATGTCGCCGGAGTAGTAAGGGGCAACGTGACCATTCCTGATGCGCATGCGTTATACTGGAGATCCGTATGGAAGGCTTGAACCTGGTATGGCGGTGTGGGACCAAAAGTATGTTGGCATGTTTGACCCGAATAGGTTGAAGTATTGCTGCCATCTGTGATGACCCATTCTGTGCCATAGACACCGGATCCATCAATGGTGTATCCATAGAGCTGGCCCGGGCAGATCACGGTTTCGCCGATGATGCCCAGTGGATCTGAAGGCGTTGCTGTCACTTCAATGAGCTGGCGCGCTGTTTCTGTACAATATGATGCTGAAGTATTGGTGGCAACCCAGGTATACAATCCCGGTGGCACATTAAACGCAAATGTCCACGAAGAAGAAAGTCCGGGGGCGGTAGCTACGATTTGTCCTTGTTCATTTTCAAGATGCCATTGCACCGGCACTGGCATCGGGCTTGAAAAGCCGGCTTCGGCTTGTATGGTAGCACTGGCATCTTTACACACCTGGACATCCCCTTGTATCGTGATCTCTGGTGTAATCGTGACATTGAGGACATCTGTGCCATAGCATCCCAGAAAACAATTGTTGTAATACACTTCTACGGTAGATGACAAAGGCGCATTGACATCATTCCATTGGATGGTTATTGCATTGGTATTATTATCGCTGAGGATGGTGCCTCCAGGACCCATGATCCAGGTATACGTTGTCCCCGGAAAATAGGGAGCGCTATAGGTGGTGAGTTCACCGGAACACACACTTTGATCCCCATCGATCGGGCCATCCGGGGAAATAATCGGTATGCGAAACACATTGGTGTATGAGCAAAACGATGTTGAGCAGCCGCTGACCGAGAGATAGATGAATCCATCCGGTCCATCATGCCAGATGACTTCGATAAAATCATCCGATGATCCGCCGCCTAATACAACGGTACCATTTGGTGAAACGGACCAATTGTAAACACTGCAACCCGCGGTGGTGGCGGTATATCGCTGGCGTGTTTCAGGACATACACTGTTGACACAGTCCAGGGTGGGTGCGGGGGCAGGGAGTACTTCGATGACCAGTTGTTTTTCATCATAACATTCGCAGACACTTTCGGCAGCGAGCGTTACGGTGTAATAGCCTTCGAGATCGTAGGTATGCGTGGCATCGTAGCCTTCTTCTTGGGAGCCATCTCCGAAATTCCAGGTATAGCTGAGGCCATTAGAAGAAGTATTTTCAAAATATACTTCCTGAAATTTGCATATCGTCAACGTATCTCCGGTCGCGGCAGGGGTGGTTGAAAAATCCGCATCGGGTTGGGGAAGTATATCAAAACATAAGGACTGATCACACCCTTGATTCGCCAGCGAGACAAATCCGGGTCCGCCCGGTCCCCAGACGATATCAATTTGTGATGAACTGGAGATCGTATAACTTTCTGCACCTGTGACCTGCCACGTCACAAAACCTCCATTGACCTGGATCGTCGTGTGTGAATAGGCGCAGACTTTATAACAGGCACTGGTTGAGTCGACCTCATAGCATCCGAGCACTTCGGGAAACAGGTTGCCACCATATACATATAAAAATAATGAGTCTGATAAGGTTTGCTGATTTACGGTCAGAGAAGTTACTACCAGCAAGTACGTGCCTGGGGCAAAAAAGGTGATATCTGCCGAATTAATCTGCGGATTGATAAGGGATGTGCCACCGGGGATGATTTCCCAGACAGTGCGATCCAGTTGCGCGCTGCTTTCTATAGCGAAATGTACCGTAGCCATCTCGCACAGGTTGATATCCTGGGGTCCGAAGACTTCGTAAAAGGGATCTTGTGCCGTGACCGGTGTACTCAGTCCGATACTTCCAATCAGGGTCAGCAGGAGAAGAAATCTCATAGATGTGGTTAGGCTTTTCAGTACTAAAGATACAGAAGCAGAGATACACTGATGAAGGCTGATGCTGCCTGATGTCGGAAGATGGAAGGCATATAAAAAGTTGAGATGTGTAAAAGGTCTACTTCATGCGATTGAGGGTGAAGGGAGCAAAGGTGAAAGGAGCAAGGGTGAAAGGAGCAAAGGTGAAGGGAGCAAGGGTGAAAGGAGCAAAGGAGTTGGCCGTAAAGCAATTGAACAGCGCCGTTGCGTCGTAGCGCGATGAAAAATGCCCGGCATCACAGAATACTTGCCTGCATCTTGTACTTTTATACATATGAAGGGTATATATACATTGAGCAGTATTTCCATTGGAACATTTCTCTTGCTCCTGGTTGGCTTTTTTTCATGTGGAAAAACCAAAGAGGATAATACATCACAGGATATCAACCTGCTCATCTACGGAAAGACCAAAGCGTACCGACATGAATGTATCGAGCCGGGCAGCCGGGCCTTGTCCTCTTATTTATCGCAGGATGGAATAACCACCACGTATACCGAAGACTCTTCTGTATTCACACCTTCTAATCTCGCGAAGTATGATGCCATCATGTTTTTCCAGACCACGGGCAATGTATTGGACAGTGTGCAACAACTGGCTTTTGAACAATATATCCGATCTGGGAAGGGTTACATTGGCGTGCATGCGGCATCGGATACTGAATATGATTGGCCGTGGTACGGAAAACTTGTTGGTGCATATTTCGCGAGCCATCCGGATATACAAAAAGCGACCTTGATCAAAGCTGATACTTTGCATCAGTCCTGTAAGCATCTACCTGAGCGGTGGACGCGCACCGACGAGTGGTACAATTTTAAAGCGATTCCGGTGGATGTAAATGTCTTACTCACCCTTGATGAATCGACTTACCAAGGTGGAGAAAATGGAGATCCGCATCCGATGTCGTGGTATCATGCGTATGATGGAGGACGTGCTTTTTATACGGCATTGGGGCATACCGTGGAGAGTTATAAGGATACCCTGTTTCTGGAGCATGTGAGGCAAGGGGTGAAGTGGGCTGTAGGGCTGTAGGGCTGTAGGGATGGGGTGATGGGTGATGGGTGATGGGTGATGGAGCGTAGGCGGTTCATTGGTGCCATAAAATCAAAATCTGCGT
>JBGAWQ010000060.1:0-15395 GCA_044227555.1 Saprospiraceae bacterium
GTAAGAAAAGTCCGGTGTTGAGCAGGGTAAGTACTATCGGTCCTCCAAGCATTTCATATTGCGGGGGTGTGGCTTGAATGTGCGTGTAGATAGATACCACCGCCCAGCCGAAAATGGCATACACCACCCACTTGCGGTAGGAAGGAAGCAACAAGCCAATGGCGAAAATAATTTCGCTGATGCCTACGGGAAAGCGCATCCATAATGGGTAGCCCCAGCTTTCGAAATTTTTGATTTGCATTTCAACGCCCAGCAGCTTGGTCATACCTGAACCAAGGAAAGCAAAGGCAAGCAAGCCGGCGAGCACCCAGGTGATAGTGTTTTTTGTTTTTGCAGTCATGATTTTTTGTTTTAAAAATGATGATGCAAAAATGAGGCGGGCCCGATGGCCACGCCTTAAGGTAGTTTAAGAAACTTACCTTCTCGCCACTTTTCTTCGGATTTCGCTCAGATACTCAGGCGTGATGCCAATATAGGAGGCGATATATTTTAGCGGCAGGCGCTGTGCCAGCGTGGGATAGGTGCTCACAAAATCGCGGTAGCGCTCTTCTCCGGTGGAACTCAGCAACATTCGGGTACGCTTATTGGCGGTGATGATGTTTTTGGTCAACATGTTGATTTGTGTAAGCAGGTCTTCTCTGCTGGCTTTTTCCCAAATGCCCAACACATCACCCTGTATCCAATGCACCTCCGTGTCCTCTATGGCTTCTATAAAAATGTTGGAGGGTGTTTGGTTAAACAAACTCTCCATATCGGAAATGATCCAGTTTTCGGGGGCAAACTGTATAATGTGTTCCTTGCCCGAACGATCAAGTAAATAGCTTTTCAAACATCCGGAAATAACCCTGCAGCCAAAGCGACATACCTCGCCTTCATGAAGTAATAGGGTTCCCTTGGGGATGGATTTTTTTATGCCTGTTTCAAAAATATTCATGACCGTATAAAGAAGTCCGCTTGAATACAATTCTACTTTACCTGTGGTTATCGAAAATGGTTAGGGGCTTGACGAAGTTACTTTCAACCATTGATCTCGAGCACCGCTCTCCTGGCTGCCTGGGCTGCGGTATGAACAGAGACCCAATCTTCCCCATCGGTATATTCCCCGCCTGCAAAATATATTTTATCTCCGACGCTGTTTCCCAATTCTCTCACCAGTTGCCAATCGGCATCGTCAGTCAAATACCCGCCTTGGATGAAAGGCTCACTGTTCCAATTCTGCGTGATGTGTTTGATGTAGCTGGGTGTCGCCTGATTGGAATAGATTCCGTCAAGTTCTGCCAGGATGAAATTCTTCAATGCTTCGCCAGAGCGGGAAATATAGTCCTGTGCCGGCTCTCCGACCACGAATAGTCCGAGTATATTCCGGGTAGTATTCTGTCCCAAGGCGGCATTGTAATAAATCTTTTCTCCAAGGCTCGAAGGCGAAATCGGAAATTCATATTCATCATCTCCATAGAAGTTGTCGTCAAACTCAAAAAAGGCTTTGAATCCTTCCCAGACCACCGCTTCCTGGATAGCATCTAACTTGGCCGTTGGCAAGTTGGGCGTAAAGGTCATGTTGCCCTGCTTCAGCACCTGGAGCGGCACGGAAACCACTACTTTATCCGCAATCATAGTGCCATGGTTGGTGATCACTGCAATCTGTTCGCCGGAGTAGTCAATGGACTCCACAATGGTATTATAGGTAATTTCCGGGGCAATGGACGGGACAATGTAGTCTTCAAAAAAACTATACCAGGAATAATTCACAAACTTTCGGTCGGGGCTGTCTGGAATCGTGTCCACCTCTACATTCACCGAATCATCGTTGACGATTTCATCGAAAATACCTATTCCGGTCTCCAGCCACTCTGCGCCTAGCGGGATCGGGAAATCCGCGAAATTGGTGTTTATCCTCATTCGGCCGCCATGTGCCGAAGAAGCCTCCAGGATCCTGAACTCCGTGCCCTGCTGCTTTAAATAATATCCTGTCGACAGTCCTCCAGCTCCGGCACCGATAATCAGGACTTTTCCGTTAAACGGTGTCCCAATGTCGTCATCTTCAGAACAGGAGGTTAATATGCTTTGAAAAGGCAGTGCTATTCCAAAAAGCCCACAAATCCTGATGAATTCCTGCCTTGTCATTTTTGAGTTGAATTGAAGTATGTCTTCCTGTTCCGCGTGCCATCTTTCTACTCCACGAACCTAAAACCGAAAGACTTACTAACCGAGACCTTGCCAATAGTCAGAACCAGAGGTCGATGGCATAAGAAGGCTTGTAATAGTACCCAAATTCCAGGATACGCACAACAGTGCCGGATAGCATCCTGCTCATTCGAATCTTACTCCCATCCTACTTCGCATTCCAGTGGAGGATCAGAGAACTTTAAGCGAAACGCTATGGGATGCTCACTGGCAGGTGGGAAGCGTTGGGAATATGTGCGGGGAATCTTTTTTCAGATTTACATTTCCTCACACAACCAGAAAGACCCAACTTACGAACATCCTGTGTGACCTTCTGACTATCATTACCCGATAGATTTAATTCATAAACCAGGCTGCATAGAACAGGATTATAATCCAATGATACCAGGTGTCGATAACAAAGAGTGGAAGCCATCTTGCCAATGTAACACCCCAGGTAAAACCAAATGCATTCTTTAGTGCAAAAAAGTAATAGGCGGCATTGATAAGGGGGATAGATAAAAAGAAAGATTCAGGAGCATGCAGCCAACCCACCATCAGCGTCAATACCCAGATCCAAATAGCCTGGAAAAGTGGGATCCAGGTATTAACATGCACGGTATAGATCATGGCATCATAGTAGAGCATTTTTTTCCTGTAAAGCAGCGGGAACAGTAATAATGCATTGAGGGGAAGCAACAATACAAAAAGAATATTATTTCCCGTGGTCATTTTCTTGGTGTAGGCAGATAACGTGAGTTGGCTATTGATCTGCGCCCGGTAGGCTTTTATTAGTTGAATATGAAAATAGTCAGCAGGATATTTTTGTCCCTGCAGCCAGCTTTTAATTTGATTGTTGGGGATGGTTTTTAATTCCTTCAACTTGCTTACCGGCGTAGCGGGCAGTGTGGGCCAAAATCCACCCGTGGCCATTCCTATGGAGGTGGTGCTTGAATCCGGCATTTCATCAAACTGCTGACTCAAGGGTTTATTGGCTTCGGATGCCCGATCAGCAAAGCGGGTGTACATATCGATCATGAGCCAAAAACTGAACATAAAAAATGCCGTGCACCAGATATACATCCTGACAGGAGGGGAATACCGGTTTCGCTTATCCTCTATAAAATCCTTAGTGATCTTGCCCGGGTAAGCAAACAAGGTCTTAATGGTTCGCCATGTTTTATTGTCTAGGTGAAAAATGCCTTCTATTAACTCATACAGGTAGTGAAAGAAAGGCAGTCTGGGACTATGATTTTCCTGCCCGCAATTCGGGCAGTACTTCATATGCGGCAGGTCTATTCTGAAATCATACTCGCAATTTTTGCAGTGCTCTGTCCTTATTTTTTTTGATGGCATATCTTCATCCAATTACATTTTTAACTGGTAGGCGCTTATATAGGGTTGCATATAACAAGTTTATACCCGTAAATGCAGCAATTAAAATTACTCAAATCCCTCCATCTTAAACCGGATTGCTGCACTTTAGCGCCATATCGCTATTGTTGCAATCCTTCCAGCTTTTAAATGATCCTCATCGTCTATACATCATGCCAACTGCCCCTGACCAAAATATCCTCATCAAGGTCCTCCCAAAACGGCTGTGTCTGCAACCCCGTGTATCTATTATTGACCCATCCCGCAACAATCCCAAAAGCCCTGAAGGGGCGCACCAGTAGTGAAGGGGTTCAGCCCTTTGCGGCAGGATCATATCCACACCCATCCTTTTATTTTCAGCTTTCCACACCTCTTATATTCTGCTGCGTACTGCCTCCTGCTCAATTCTATCTCGCGCCACGCCGCAACGTCGCAACGAAATCAAACTCCTGACAAATAATCCGTGAAATCCTTTAATCCACTTAATCCGTGATTCAGACAAAAGAATCTCGCGCAGAGACGCAGAGCCGCAGTTTATAACCCATCTTTTACCGCTAACTGCAAACTGCAAACTGCAAACTGCCTTTCTCGCGCAACGTCGCAACGAAATCAAACTCCTGACAAATAATCCGTGAAATCCTTGAATCCGCTTAATCCGTGATGCAGAAAAAAGAGTCTCGCGCAGAGACGCAGAGCCGCAGTTTATAACCCATCTTTTACCGCTAACTGCTAACTGCAGACTGCTAACTTCTTTTCTCGCGCCACGCCGCCACGAAATCAAACTCCTGACAAATAAAGTGTGAAATCCTTGAATCCGCTTAATCCGTGATTCAGACAAAAGAATCTCGCGCAGAGACGCAGAGCCGCAGTTTATAACACTTCTTTTTCTGCTAACTGCCAACTGCTGACTGCCAACTCCTTTCTCCTGCCTATCTTTATCCCCGTGAAAGGTATTATTCTCGCCGGAGGCTCCGGCACCCGTCTGTATCCCATTACCCGGGCGGTATCGAAGCAACTGATCCCGGTCTATGACAAGCCGATGATCTATTATCCGTTGTCGGTACTGATGCTCGCCGGCATCCGCGATATTCTGATCATTACCACCCCGGAAGATCACGCCGGCTTCGTCCGCTTGCTGGAAGACGGCAGCGCACTGGGATGTAATTTTCAATACGCTATTCAATCCGTCCCCAATGGTCTCGCCCAGGCGTTTGTGATTGGCGCGGACTTTATTGGAAACGATCCCGCCTGCCTGATTCTTGGAGACAATATTTTCTACCGCACCCAGATGCCTGATTTTCTCGCGGACTGTAAAAACCCGGATGGCGCCGTCATCTTTGCCTACACGGTTTCAGATCCGGAACGGTATGGCGTGGTGACCTTTGACGAAAACATGAAGGCACTCGAAATCGTGGAGAAACCTACTTCTCCAAAATCAAACTTCGCGGTGCCGGGTCTGTATTTTTATGACAACGATGTGATAGAGATTGCGCGCAACCTGGCGCCTTCCGCACGTGGTGAGTATGAGATCACAGATGTCAACAAAGCCTACCTCGAACAAGGACGTCTTCGGGTCAAAACCTTTGGTCGCGGCGCCGCCTGGCTGGATACCGGGACGTTTGACAGTCTTCATGATGCCACGGAGTTTGTGCGCATCATCGAAAAACGCCAGGGACTGAAGATTGGATGTATTGAAGAAGTGGCCTACAGGATGGGCTTTATCACGCGTGAGCAACTGGAGGTTCAGGCACAACCTTTGCTGAAGAGCGGATACGGTCAGTACCTGATGAAATTAATCACCGGTTAGGATATGGAAGATCAGCATACCAACTACAATGATGAGATTTCCCTCCGGGATCTCCTGCTCAAGATGAGTTCGTTTGTGCACGAGATCCTGCGGCAATGGCGTATACCTGCATTGTGTATCCTGCTGGCCTTGGCTTACCAGGCTTACAAGTATGTGACCTTTGTGCCTGTCTATCCGGCGAAAATTACGTTTAGTGTGGACGAAGATGAAGGCGGGGCATCACCCGGTCTGACCGGCATCCTGGGACAGTTTGGTTTGGGTTCGGTGCGCCCTTCACGATACAACCTGGATAAGATCCTGGCCCTGAGCAAATCCCGCCGCGTCATCGCTCAAACGCTTTTTACGAAAATTGAGATTGATGACAAAACTGATTATATCGCCAATCATCTCATCCGTATCTATCATCTCAGCGAGGGTGCAGAGGAAAACAAGGCAGGATTCGCATTTACACATGATAGCATCCAAACCTTCAACCGTCAGGAAAATGAAATGCTGATGGCTTTATACGGCTTTATTATCGGACCTCCGGATGAGCCCCAAAAAGCATTGATCACGGCCGATTACAACGAAGACACAAATATCATGTCGATCGATGTGTCGACCTCCAATGAAACCCTTTCCCTCGCCCTGGCGCAGGGGATGTTCCGTTCACTGAGCGATTACTATATCAATAAAGCAATCGAAAAGCAACTCAAGACGTACACCGTTGTCAGCGCGAAAAGAGATTCTGTGTTGGCGGTATTGAAATCCACTGAGTTTCAATTGGCAAACTTTAAAGATTCACATCGCGGTTTGGTGATGCGCACAGATCAGTTGTCCGAATTGCGTCTTCAACGCGAAATCACCGCGCTTTCTGCGATGTATGCGGAAGTGCTGAAGAATACAGAAGTAGCTGATTTCAGCTTGAAAAATAAAATGCCTTTTATCCAGGTGATTGATGCTCCGCTGTCGCCCATTGCGCCAACCCAGTTTTCGATTCTTCGCAAATTTTTAATCGCTGTACTGCTCGGCGGAATTATCGGTAGTGTGTATGTGGTGGGCCGAAGAATTTTACTGGATATTCTCGCGGAAAAGCCACAAGGATCTGCTTGATCAGATATGAAATGGTCGGATGTTAATGTCGGTTGGCCATACAATCCGTCACCACGATGTCCAGCAATTGAGATACGGACCATCCATATGCCCTGGCCTGTTGCGGGATAATAGATGCTTCTGACATCCCCGGGGTGGTGTTGGCTTCCAGCAAATAAAACGTTCCGTCTTCCAGGATGTAGTCGAACCTAACCATTCCTCTGCAACCCAATAATCTATATAGCCTTCCTGATCGTTCCTGACATTGTTTGACCAAACCATCATCCAGCCTGGCAGGTGTTATCTCCTGACTTTCGCCTTCGTACTTAGCCGCGAAATCAAAAAATTCGCCTTTGGGAATAATCTCAGTGATCGGCAGTACATGAAAGGTGGAACCCTCCCGGACAACACCACAAGAAAACTCGCTACCACGCAGGGCTCTTTCAATCATAACCTCATGGTCGTATTGAAGGGCATGACGTATGGCTTCTTCCAATTGTGACCATGCCTTGACTTTCGTCACCCCATAGCTGGATCCATTATTGTTGGGCTTGACAAAAAACGGCGGTACGATCCCATGCGCTTCAACCGACTGTTGATCTGTCATCGCGGTGACGATCATGCTTTCGGCCATAGGAATATCGTAGAGCTTCAGATGATCTTTACACATCTGCTTGTTAAAGGTCAACGCACTGGTCAGCACTCCACATGCGCTGTGGGGAATACCCATCATGTCGAGGTACCCCTGAAGTTTACCATCTTCCGCGGGCGTGCCATGAATGATGATAAATGCAAAATCAAATGATCTGGTAGGTTGGCCATTAGCATCGACCAGTTTGAATTGATTGAGATCCATCCGCTGCCCGGTGGCCATATCCTGCCAACCGTCCGGCGTAATATCAATGGTCGATGAAATGTATTTATCCTGGGGCAGATGCTTGGCTATCGTCTGCGCACTCTTGAGAGATACGCCGCGCTCGGCGGATGGCCCCCCTGCGATGATGGCTACCTGTATCATTGAATGGACAAGATAGCAGCATTCATGGACTTTATTAGTGTCGACCCTGAGCGTCGATGTCTGTTACTTTTAAGACTTCGTCTAAACAATCAAGATAATTTGATATTGTTTTTCATTGTTTTCAATATATTGTGAAATTAATGTTGTTTTATAATCATCTGTATTTCAGGGATTAAACACAATAGTGGTTTGTTGCTTCGTTAATTTATCGTTAAAAACCACGCTTTTGTCTAACTTTTTATTCCTGTGTGTTCAAGTTTGGATTAATTTTGAAGAGTCAAAAGCAACCACTATGTCAACATCCGATTTTAACCAGCAACTTTCAAGCCTGAGTGGTCCTCTCCACACCTTTGCTTACAAGCTCACTAAAAACAGCGAAGAAGCAAAAGACTTGTACCAGGAAACTGCTTTCCGGGCTATCAGCAATGTAGACAAGTTTATTCCGGGTACGAACCTGAAAGCATGGTTGCTGACCATCATGAAAAACATCTTCATCAACAACTACCGTAAAAACGTCAAGACCCGGACCATCATTGATTCTACTGAAAATCTCTATTACATCAATAGCGGTGCGGCATCGATCAACAACAGCGCAGAGTCCAACATCATGATGGACGAACTCAGCACGATGGTTGAAAACCTGGACGAGTCCTTGCGCGTACCTTTTGAAATGCATTACCTGGGGCACAAATACCAGGAAATCGCTGAAACACTCAATCTTCCCCTGGGTACGGTCAAGAGCCGGATTTTCTTTGCCCGTAAAGAACTCAAGGAGATGATCGAAAAGCGTTACCATAACGGAAGGCCATAACCACCGCATCGTTACGCACATCTCGTTTTACAGGCTTCTTCTTTAGTTTATTGTTCAATACCGGAACTGTTTCCGTGTTGATTAGTTTTGTCGAATGCCCGGTTACTTCGCGCGACAATTACTAAAATGGCATGAGCTCACCCCAAGGCCCTTGCCTTGGGATAATGGTCCACGAGATGCATACCACATCTGGATCTCTGAAATCATCATGCAGCAGACCCGGATAGAGCAGGGCACGCCTTATTATCTGAAATTCATTTCCCGCTTTCCTTCTGTTCGGTCATTGGCAAATGCCTCGGCGGATGAAGTGCTGAGATACTGGCAAGGACTTGGATATTATTCCCGTGCACGCAATCTTCATCTGGCCGCTCGTAAAATCATGAATGAATATGGAGGCGCTTTTCCGGATACCTATGAAGGGCTGTTGTCTCTTCCCGGAATTGGTCCTTATTCCGCCGCAGCCATTGCATCATTTGCCTACGGACTTTCTTATCCGGTAGTGGATGGTAATGTCAAGCGTGTCATCGCACGGTTTAGTGGTATAGACGCTTCCATTGACGATTCAACTGGTCATGCGGCAGTTCTGGCTGAAGCCACAACATGTATTCGTGGTACGGATCCGGCGTTATTCAATCAGGCGATCATGAATTTCGGGGCCCTGGTCTGCAAACCAAAAGGAGCCTTGTGTACCACATGCCCCCTTTCTAAAAAATGCTATGCGTATCAAAATGAGTTGGTGGAGCAATTGCCTGTACGCTCCAAAACCAAAACAGATACGGCGCGCTATTTTCATTTTTTTGTAATTCACTATCGCCACAAAATCCTGCTTATCCGCAGAGAATCAAAAGATATCTGGAGAGGTCTTTACACCCCGCCTATCCTTGAAACGACATCGGATCGAAAACCATCAACTACAAGTATCCGGACGTTTGTCCAATCACAACTCGGAGAAGTTGCATTTACAACAAAGGAATCCATGCCGACTGTTGTGCAGGCACTATCCCATCAGACCATACATGGCCGGTTTCATCACATCCATCTCTCGTCGCCCCCTCTTCAACTACCACCCCATGGTCAATGGGTCACGATGAAGCAGTTTATGGATTGCGGCAAACCTAAAATGGTTGCGGAGTCGCTGTTTACAACTTAACCTTGTACGGCCGGCTTCTCCAGTAGGCCAGCAGGCTGATGGTTATAAAAACCGCTGCCGTATAATAGACCGATGGTGGCATAGGTACAGGATCGCCCGCTGCATAGGAGTGCAACCCGGACAGATAATAGTTGACCCCGAAATAGGTCATCATTACGGACGCAAATCCAAACAACGACGCCACACTAAAGGCAAACATGCCCCTGAGGCCGGGGATAAACCTCATGTGAAGGATAAATGCATAGACAAGTGTGGTCACCAGGGCCCAGGTCTCTTTGGCATCCCATCCCCAGTAACGACCCCACGATTCATTAGCCCATACCCCGCCCAGGTAAGTACCGATACTCACCATAAACAATCCGCCAATCAGGGTCATCTCACTCACATAGCTCATCTCCCGTATGGTTCGTATTACCCGGGTCTCGTTGTTGGGATTAAGGAAGATCATCAGGATCAGGTTCAACAAGCCAATGATGGCACCCAGCATCAGGAAGCCATAACTGCCGGCTTCCATGGAGACGTGAATCGTCAACCAATAGGATTTAAGAACCGGCACCAACGGCGTAATTTCGGGATCCAGCCAACTCAAGCCGGCCACCATCAAAATAGTAGAAGCGAGGATAGCTGTTGCCGTAAGTCCACCGAGAGATTTACGTGTGAAAATCAAACCCGCCAATACCGTAGTGAATCCGATATAGATCATGGATTCATATCCATTACTCCAAGGGGCGCGACCAGAAACATACCACCTGATCCCCAACCCCGTCGTGTGGGCAATAAAGCACGCCAACATCAGGTAGAACGCCACCTTGGTGGGCGTCTTCATATCCATCTGCGGGCGGAATACTTTTATAAAAAACATGATCAGAAACAACAGGCCCAATAAGCCATACGTCTTGCTCAGGCGGGAAAACACATTCATCTTGTTGAGCAGAATCTCCATATCGACTTTGCTTTGGGAGATCAACACATCCCCTCCTTTTTGCTGCTGAAAATTGTGCAAGGCTTCGACTTGCTGATTGGCCTGTGTCCAATCCTGGCTGGACATCGCGGATTCAACCGCAGAGACATACATCGGCAGAAAGCCTCTTGCGAATGGATCAACCTGCACGGATCCATCTCCGCGTACAATATCTGCAGGCGTCAACCACGTATCGGTCGGATGGTTTTCAACAGGATATAAGCGTGCCATGGCTCCGCTAAAGACCATATTGCAGATATTGACCCGTTCATCAATTTTCATGATCTCTTTATCAAACAAGCTGCGGTCAATGGGCTTCAGACTATAGGCCTTTCTCACGGCTTCACGTAACAGGTACTGTCCGTTGGATGAAAAGAAATCATTGAAAGAGGCCAGTTCTCCGCTGACAGGAATCAGCTTGTGGATTTCCTCCTGTGATCCAATTTTGATCATGGGCTGTTGCGTCCACTCTTCCGGATATAACATCATGCCCAGGAATACCTGGTCCGCCGTCAGATCTGCAATACTTTCTTTTCGGGCAACCTTCCGCAGCACCTCACTCGCCAATGTATTCATCGGTTTCATCCGGCCATTTTCATCCTGCACGAGGAGCCGGCCAAACATCGCTGCATGGTCTTCAGAAATGATGTGCTTGATCGGAGTGACGTCTGCTGCTGAAACGCTTCCAGCCGAAAACATGATCAAGAGAATGATGATGCGTGAAGCTATCCCGCTCTTCTCTGTATGATGCATGTCATCCAACCTCCGGTTGATCTCCTGGAACCGGCTGTTGCGACTAAACAGGGTCATGATCATCCCTATGGTCAGCAATCCATACCCGATATAGGATACCCATGTGCCCCAGAAGTCATGGTTGACACTCAAGACGGTGCCCAACTCGTCCTGATCAAATGACGATTGAAAGAATCGGTACCCTCCATAGTTGAGGATATTGTTCATAAAAATGCGTTGCTCCCGATGTACATTGTTCTTCGGATCGATCAAAGTGACTTCGCTGGCATAGGAAGAAGCACTGTTGGTTCCTGGATAACGCTCCAGGATAAAGTCACGAAGCTTGATTGAAAAAGGAAGTTGATATTTCTTTGCTCCATAGGCTACAGATACTTCTGAGTTGCCGCCGGTCACTTTTTCTGGAGTACCCTCAACCCCTTTGCTTCCAAATACAAATATGGTGTTGGGCTGATCATTGATTGTGACCCTCATCCTCAGCGCGGCGGTGCTTTCGCTTTTCATTTTACGATCCGTTGACTTCATCATCACTTGCGCGCTTGGATTGAAATCTCCAATCACGAAATTGAAGCCTTCGTTGGAGTACAGTGACCTCACTACCAAAGGCACATACGCCCCTGGATACACGGTGTCTTTTTGTTGGGTTGCCATCACCATATGCGCGAGGACCACTGGCGACTTTAGTACCAGGGAGTCGTTCCGGTAATACATGTTGAAGGCTTCCGGACGCTCTGGGTTTCCAAAATTAAACCAGGAACCTTTGAGGTTGATGTAATCCTTGTCTTTCAGATAATATTCTTCACGACCGTTATTGCCGGCTATGACCAGCTTGATGACCGGTACGCCATCCGGAGAGGATTCCAATACATTTTCAGGATTGGGTAGAAAATCCTCCAACTCAACACCGATAACATCACTTCCGATTTGGTAGGATTGTTTAAAGCGGTTTCTACCCAGGGATGCAAAGTTGACCGGCTCATCAAAACGGAAGGTCTTCCCGTTTTGCTTCACCTCAAAGACCAGGTAGGTGTCCGAGGATATAAACCAATTGGAGGTATCATCTTCCCGGATATGCATGGATCCTTCGTAGCTGAAATAGCGCGTTATGCCTGCGCCCAGCAGGATGATCAGGATGGAGGCATGAAACATGAGGTTCCCCCATTTCTTTTGTTGTGCCATCCGGTACCGGAAAATATTGGCCAATATAGAAATGCCAAATAAGACCAAAAGGAGCTCAAACCACCATGTTTTAAAAATGATCTTCTGCGCGGCACTGGTGCCAAAATCATTTTCAACAAACGTAGCTATCCCAATCGCTGCGGCAAATAATATCGTATAAAATCCACCTGCCGTAGTGGAAAAAAACCGATAAAACGTATTCTTCATTAGTCTAAATATGCATTAATAATCAAGAGGTTAAAGATACTTCATCCTTGCTTAACATTTGATGTTGGGTTGCTGATGTATATCATCCCACGGGATGATGCGTGCGCTTTACCTGTGGTTAGTCATTACCATCAGGGTGGCAGGCCAGGCAGGCGGCGCTATTGTACTGATAACCCGGTACTTCATCATGGTCATTATTGGTTGGGCCAGGCTGATGACAGGTCAGACAGGTAAAGACAGAGTAGTCGTTAGGGTTGGTGTGGCAATCGGAACACTGATCCCAGGCTCCTTCGTGTGATCCGCTATAGATCGGGAAGTATTGATCATCATGATCCCAGGTGGCGGGCACCCAGGCATTCTGGCTGTGACAGGCTGCACAATCGGTCGGGAAGTTAGCGGCCTGGTGATCCGGGTCATTGGTTTGATTATAGTCGTTGAGGTGACATCCGACACAAGTGTTCGGTGTGTTATTATAGTTACCATTATGACAGGTGACACACTCATCTGCTATCGCCGCATGCGCTCCGGCCAGCACATAATACTGGTTGTGGATATCAAAGGTGGCTGGGTTCCAGTCCGGTGCCGTCGTATGACACGTGTTACACTGAATCGGAAGGTTGAGGGTTTGGTGATCCGGGTTGGACGACTGGTTGTAATCCGGCATGTGACAGGCATCACAATTTGTTGGTGTACCCTGGTAACCTCCCGCATGACAATCAATACAATCCACGGTCTGATGCGCACCCGTTAGCGGGAAGTCTGAGTTGTTGTGATCAAAGGCTCCTTGTGCATCGCCGGTGGGGTGACAAGCCAGACAGGCTGCGCTTTCATAGACATACCCATTGACCCCATTATGTTGTTGATTGGTCTGTGGATTGGTATGGCAGGTCACACAAGTAAATACCGAATAGTTGTTGCTATTGGTATGGCAATCATTACACTGATCCCATTCTCCCTGGTGAGCACCGCTGTAGATCGGGAAGAACTGATCATCATGCTCCGTATACTCTGCCGGCGCCCATGCGGATTGCGTATGGCATGTTGCGCATTGGGTAGGGAAGTTGAGTGCCGTATGGGATGGATTATCCGTTTGATTGTAGTCATCCATATGACATCCTGAACAGGTATTTGGCGTGTTGTTGTAATTGCCATTGTGGCAGGTCACACATTCGTCTGCAATGGCCGCATGTGCTCCTTCGAGAACATAATATTGATTGTGGATATCGAACGACGCGGGATTCCAATCCGGCTCTGTCGTGTGGCACATTATACAATCTGTAGGCAAGTTGAGGTTTTGATGATCCGGATTTGCAGACTGATTATAATCCATCATGTGACAGGCATCGCAATTGGTCGGCGTGCCCTGGTACCCGCCTGAATGACATTCAATACAATCCACAGTCTGATGTGCCCCGGTCAGCGGGAAGTCCGAGTTGTTGTGATCAAATGCACCCTGGCTATCTCCGGTAGGATGGCAGGCGAGACAAGCAGCGCTTTCATAAATATATCCATTGACACCACTATGTTGCTGGTTGGTCTCCGGATTGGTATGACAGGTGGTACAGGTATAGACGCTGTAGTTGTTGGCATTGGTATGGCACTCTGAACACTCACTCCATACTCCCTGGTGCGCCCCGCTATAGATCGGGAAGTATTGGTCATCATGATCCCAGGTGGCCGGCACCCATTCATCTTGTGAATGGCACTGCGCACAATCGGTCGGGAAGTTAAGTGCGGTATGAGACGGATTGTCAGTCTGGTTATAATCATCCTGGTGGCATCCTGAGCAAGTATTAGGGGTGTTGTTGTAATCCCCGTTATGGCAGGTCACACACTGATCCGCAATCGCCACGTGCGCGCCTTCCAGCACATAATATTGATTATGGATGTCAAAGGTGGCCGGACTCCAGTCAGGCTCGGTAGTGTGGCATGTCGCACAAGCGGTCGGAAAATCAAGGGACTGGTGATTCGGATTGACGGACTGATTATAATCTGTCATGTGGCACGCATCACATTCTGTAGGTGTGCCCTGATATCCTCCGGCATGACATTCGATACAATCCACCGTCTGGTGTGCACCGGTCAGCGGGAAGTCTGAATTCTGGTGATCAAATGCGCCTTGGGCATCACCGGTTGGATGGCATGCTAAACAAGCGGTGTTCTCATAGATATATCCGTTGACCCCACTATGCTGCTGGTTGGTCTCCGGATTGGTATGGCAGGTAGTACAGGTATAGACCGCGTAGTTGGATGGATTGGTGTGACATTCACTGCACTCATCCCATACACCCTGGTGCGCACCGCTGTAGATCGGGAAATATTGATCATCGTGTTCGGTGTATTCAGCAGGAACCCACGTATTTTCATTGTGACAGGTGGCACATTCGGTCGGGAAATTCAGCGCTGTATGGGATGGATTGTCGGTTTGATTGTATTCATCCATGTGACATCCTGCACAGGTGTTAGGCGTATTGTTGTAATCTCCGTTGTGACAAGTCACGCACTGATCAGCAATCGCGGCATGAGCTCCCGCAAGCACATAATATTGATTGTGTATGTCAAATGAGGCCGGGTTCCAATCGGGATCCGTGGTATGGCATGTAGCACATTCGGTAGGTATGTTTAAGTTGACGTGATTAGGATTAATGGATTGGTTGTAATCCGGCATATGGCATGCATCACAATTGGTTGGTGTCCCTTGATATCCCGCCGAATGACATTCAATACAATCCACCGTCTGGTGTGCACCGGTCAATGGAAAGTTGGAATTGTTGTGGTCAAAAGCTCCCTGGCTATCACCGGTTGGGTGACAGGCCAGACACGCGGTGTTGTCATACACGTACCCTCCAACACCACCATGCTGTTGATCGGTCTCCGGATTGGTGTGACAGGTGGTACAGGTAA
>JBGAWQ010000061.1:0-15248 GCA_044227555.1 Saprospiraceae bacterium
GTTGCTTTCCTAAAGACGTTCAAGCCCTTCATCTGACCTCAAAGGAGCATAACTATGATTTCAAGATCCTGGATGCGGTGATGGATGTCAACGGCCGGCAAAAACATATCCTCGCGCAGAAGATCATCCATTACTTTGACGGTAATGTAAAAGGACGTCATATCGCTGTCTGGGGCCTGGCCTTCAAACCCAATACCGATGATGTCCGCGAAGCTCCGGCCATGGATATCATCCGTGACTTACTGGATGCCGGCGCGACAGTTGCGGCTACCGACCCCGAAGCTATCCCCAATTTCAGCCAATATTTCAATGGCAACGTGGATTACAACGAAGACATGTATGATGTCCTCAACGGCGCGGATGCCCTCGCTATCGTAACCGAATGGAATGAATTCCGCACACCCGACTTCCAGCAGATCCAGTCAAGGATGAAATCACCGGTCCTCTTTGACGGCCGCAACATCTATGACCTCGAAGACATCCCTTCAGGTTTTTATTACTCGAGTATCGGTCGGGAAATCATCCGGTCCAAATAATCTTCTATGCAAAACATACAAATGGTCGATGTGCAGGCGCAATATCGCAGACTCAAAGCCGAGCTGGACGCCCGTGTCATTGCCTGCATCGAAAGTGGCGCCTTTATCCATGGGCCTGAAGTGAAGACCTTTGAAGCCGATCTTGGTCGCTATCTCGGTGATGCTCACGTCATCGCATGTGCCAATGGTACTGATGCACTGCAGATCGCTCTGATGGCGCTTGGCCTCGATCATGGCGACGAAGTGATCGTTCCTTCATTCACGTTTGTCGCCAGCGTAGAAGTCATCGCCTTGTTGGGACTCAAGCCCATTGTTGTCGATGTGGATCCGAGGACCTTCCTGATGAAACCTGAAGATATCGAAGCTTCGCTTTCTCCAAGGACTAAAGCCATCATCCCTGTACATCTCTTTGGTCAGTGTGCGGATATGAAATCCATCATGACCATCGCCAAACGCAGAGATCTGTATGTCATTGAAGACAATGCACAGGCGATAGGTGCCAAATGTCTCGGCACTGACGGGGAATGGCATATGTCAGGTACTCTGGGTCATATCGGTTGCACGTCATTCTATCCTTCCAAAAACCTGGGTTGCTATGGGGATGGTGGCGCGATGTATTCGCTCGATGAAAAAGTCGCTCACACCTTGCGGATGATTGCCAACCATGGTATGCAACGCAGATATTATCATGATATGATCGGTGTCAACAGCCGTCTGGATTCGATGCAGGCCGCGATCCTCAATGTCAAGCTGCCTCATCTCGATCAGTGGAACAAACAACGGCGTGATGCTGCTACAAAATATGATCAGCTTCTTGGCCGCATCGATCCTATCCTGATTCCTGCGCGGGCTGCGGGATCAGAACACGTGTTTCATCAATACACTATTCGGGTCACCGACGGGCGTCGTGACGAATTGCAACAATATCTGGCCGCTCAAAAAATTCCATCGATGATCTACTATCCGGTCCCGATGCATGAGCAGGAAGCTTTCAACAAAGTCGTTCGCCGCCGTGTACCTCTGACACATACGGATCAGATTTCTAAAGAAGTGCTCTCCTTGCCTATGCATCCCGACCTCGCTGATGATCAGATCCAATATATCTGCGAGCATATAACTAAGTTCTTCACCGCTTAACGCTCAAGTCCGAAGGACTTTCAAACTTTTCTCCACTGGCGTAGCCTGAGCATAGCAAGACCGAAGGGCTTTCATCCCATTTACCACGGGTGAAACCCGTGGATCCTGTGTGTCCCGCATATCCCTTGGGCCAAGTGGATAAGCCATCAGAGTCTCTATCTTTACCCCATAATGATCACCGTATACATACCGAACAATTTCGTTCCCGAAAGAACCTATGCGGTCAGGACGCTCCTCACTCATTATTGTGGTGTGGCGGTAGATATCATCATCAAGGAAGGCAGTACAGATTATGAACTGCGGTGGCAGGACAAATGCATCATCATCAAGGATGGTTTTTTTAGAAAAATACCGGAAGGACAATCGTATCAGGATCATTCCAGATTACCCAAAGCTGCGCTTGCCACCACCACTCCCGGACTCGAAGGCATCGTGATGCTTTATGGCGAGGAAAAATTTTCGGCAACCCCTGATCAGGTGGTGTGTCATGTGGATCTCTTTGCCGGTGCTTTCTTTTTGTTGACCCGATGGGAGGAAGCGTTGGAAACAAAATTGGATCTGCACCATCGGTTTCCCGGTTCCGAGGCCATTGTAGTCAAAAGTGGTTTTATCCTTCGGCCCATCGTTGATGAATACATTGCATTATTGCGTCATTGGATACTTGTGCTGAGCGGAGTCGAAGCATTGGCAATAGGGTATACACTACCTGTGCCATCCAATTCCTTCAAATTAGTACTCAGCTGTGATGTGGACATGCCCTATTACTGGCGCAGTAAGCCACTCTGGAAAAGCCTGGGTGGGCGTTGGTTACAACATCGTAACCTGGGGAAATCTATACAAGATTTTAAATCATATCAAGCCGTATCCCAGGGAAAAGCTTTAGATCCTTTCGACACTTTTGGGTACCTGATGGACCTGGCTGAAAAACACAACACCCATTTTCAATTCAATTTTATCGGTGGCGGTCAAACGAAGTTTGAAGGCACTTATAAAATCAATGACCCAAAGATCGCTGCACTAATCAAGCAGATGCAGACCCGTGGTCATGCTATCGGACTTCATCCGAGCTACGATGCTTACAAGGATGCAGCTATGATGGTCAATGAAAAACATGCCGTAGAAGAAGTATCCGGTACCACGATCACTGCATCGAGACAACATTACCTTAGGTTTAGCTTACCAATGACCTGGCGGCATCTTGCAGCCTCAGGCATCACGACGGACAGTACCATGGGATACGCGGGTGAACCTGGATTCAGATGCGGGACGTGCAAACCTTTTCCGGTATTTGATATTGAGCGAAGGGAAACGCTGAATCTCCTCGAACAGCCCCTATTGATCATGGATGTTTCGTTCAGGATGTACAAAAAATTCAACATTGCGGAAAGCATTGCCTTAGGCCAAACCATTAAATCAGAAGTTCAAAAACATGGTGGCGAACTCGTAGTCCTCTGGCACAATTCCTCGTTAAGTGAAGTCGATGGCTGGAATGGATGGAATCAAGTCCTCGAATCGCTGATGGCCTAAAATGACAATAGCCGTCCGAAGACAGCTATTATCTTTTCCGAGAGCTATAATTTATTCCCGAGGTAAATCCGGAAGCCTTTGCCCCCGCGCTCAGCGGTGTTATGAAAATCGTTTTAAAATTTTGCCACCTTCCGGATATACCATTGATCGCCAGATTTGACTCGCAACACATATATTCCCTGGGAGAGATCCCCGGTCTCGAGGATATCGCCTTGAACGGGCGTAGTCCAGGCTCTTTGCGCTATCAGCTTGCCGGACAAATCCCGCATCTCGTATGCATGTATCTGATGTCCGTCCGCCATTTGGATATGGATCTTATCTGATGTTGGATTTGGAAATACAGCGAATAAATTGGGATCGCCATAGAGGTCCTGCACACCCGTTGCATTTCCATAAAATACGGAAGCAAAAATGCTTGACGAGACTTCCGGATCACAAAAAGAATACAGAAAGATTTCGAGGTTTGGAAAAGATTGCTCTGTAGAGCCCTGTTGTTGCGAAACATTGATCACCAGGTCTTCGACACAATCAAAGGGAGCGATATTAAACTCTTGTCCAAAATCATTTCCATTGAGCGGTACGCCGGCGGCTTTGACTTCAGCACCATTGAGGTTCGATTGGGCATTGAGTTTGAGAAAATATTGGCGTGGCTCATTGGATTCATTACAAAGATCTACTTTGAAGGAGGCGACGGTTCCATCTACATTACCCAAAGACACGATTTCAGTATCCTGCGAATTGGCTATGGTGAGCTTGGGTTGATCCCGTTGATAGCCGCCTTCATAGGGACAACTGGTGCGTGAACTTTCCTTTAGACGGAAGACCGGCGTGCCAAACATAGGATCACGGACTATATCTACATTAAAGATGTCGCCCGGATCATCATCGGTGAGGGTGTAGTCCAATACCCGACTTGCTTCTGAAGATTCATTTTCGGTAGCCCCGAATCGTTCGGCGGTAGCATATTCATAGCCAAGTCCAAAACCTGATCCGGCAATATTGACCACGACATCCAGGCCGAAAGTGCCTTCGACATAATGTTCTGTCGTGATAGCTGACGTATTGACGATATCGATGCTTGAAGAATGGGTTTGGGTGTTACCCGCACTATAGGTCAGCAGTTGCAATGTATCATTGGCAGGATTGTTTTTATTGTCTGCATTGAGCTGCAGGACCTGGTTCCATACATCGATCTGATTTTGGGATTCATTGCGCGAACGATCATTCTGCAGCGTATCCCCGGCAATCTGTTGGAGTACGCTGATCTGATTGAGGATGGCATCTTCAGTGTACACAAATTTCCGCACTGAATTGGGAACTGGTGCATACAGTAAACGCTTGTCATGGATGAATGAATCACAGCCTATCACATCGACGATGTCATATACACCGTAGTACAACTCACGTCCAAAACCAATATAGACATCTCCGCTGCCTTCTGCTCCGGGTAGATCTGAAGTTGAAAAACCTACACCTGTGCTTACACAGACCTGGTCGGTAGTGGATAGAATGCCTACATCGCCGACATTGGCACTGCCTTTAAACTCTACATAAATTTCATAATCAACAGAAGCGATCATGCCTATCGTCCCTTTGACGCCGAGTTTGGCAGATCCATGGAACATATTGGATTGGTCACGGGAATATTGCGTTTCCTTACCACGACACATGGTTTTGTTGTCCTGAAAAGACGCGGTACTGCCATCTCCCGGAGGATCATGCACGATCATATAGGGGATCTGAGGATCGAGTGTCGTACCCAGGATAGGTACTTCGATTTCCGGATGCTCAGGACCTACCACTATGACCGGAATGATCAGATAGTGTTTAGCATATTCGATATTGTTTGCAAAATCCTCTTGCACCTCCAGCACCAAGGCGCCACGGGAAGTACCCCGGGGGAAGCGAACGGTAAATTCGAACAAGTTGATATTGCCATTCTGACTGGCATGATAGGCGTTGCTCAAGGGAGTATCAAATGTAAGTCCGCCATCAGACGTCTGATAGAGCGGCATATACTCACCCACCTGGGTATGCATTCTCCAATTGGCCCCATTGGTGACAGAAAATTGAACGTTGTATTCTTTTCCAAACTCAGCTTTCAGATAATAACCTGGTTCTGTCGCATCCAAACGCTCGGCGATGATCTGCGAAAGATCCGTAGAGCCGCAAGTGACCGCCGAACCGTTGAGTTGGGAGCAGGAATAATCAGCAGGATCAAAACCACATACCGGCCATGGCAATCCATTGACCGTATACTGCGAAAAGGTCACAAAAAAAGTCCCGAAAAAGCTTCCCTGCGCATACCCTTTGCCGGCCACCAGGAACAGCAGAGGTAAACACCATCCTGTCATCCATTTGGCCTGGGTAGGCCGGTGTTCATTTACATTTTTAAAAAAATAATTAAAGAAGTTAGTCGTGGTTTTCATGCAATCGGGAATTTGGATGAAGAAATACGTAAGAAAAGCAGGAGCCACTGAAATCACTCCATAAAGGGAATGTGTTGGTTTTTCAGTTTTGTCCTGCGTATGTAAAAGTAGAAGGGACCCCGGAGGTGGGGTATCACATCTTGATGTGATGGGGAAGAAACCTAAAGGCTAGAGGGATCTCATGCTCAACCCGACCTTAAAGCCATTCTCCTTATTCAAGTGGAAGGTAGCCCCGAGTTTGTCAGCCCGCATTTCGAGGTTTTGCAATCCAAAACCAGAGGATGGTGCTCCCTGGACTACTCCGGAACCATTGTCATGGATGGTCAATTCAAAATGATCGCCAAACTGGCCGAAACGAATGTTGACTTCAGTTGCATTAGAATGTTTGACGATATTGTTGATGGCTTCTTTGTAAAACAAAAACAAATGTTGGCGCACATCAACCGGTAGTTTCTTCTCCGGGGAAAGTTCGCCAAGGTCGAATTGAAATATAATATCCTTGGGGGTTAGCATTTCTTCCGCGTTTTCCCGCATACGATCCAGCAGATCCTTGACCTGGTCGCGACGACTGTCGATAGACCACACCACATCCCGCATTTTTGAAAGGGTCATGCGACTGATTTCGCTGATCCGGTGAAGGCGGGCAGGATCTGACTTTTGCTGATCCAACTCCATGATCTCTGCCTGCATGGCCAGGCCGGACAGCATGGATCCAACTTCATCATGCAAGTCTCCGGCGATGCGCGTCCGCATACGTTCCATGTCGAGTAATCGTTGCAACCGATACTGCACGAAGGCAAATACAATGGTTCCTATTACGACCAGACAGCTGAGAATAAACCACCAGGTTTTGAAAAAAATCTGAGCCACATGAATCGGTACAGACAATTCCGATACACTCCAGTTGCCCTTACTATCGGCACCTTTGATATGCAAGACATAATCGCCTGCCGGGAGTTTATGGAATCGGACGGTTGGACTGTTTCCTATATACGACCAATCATCTTCGAGACCTTCCAACCAGACAAAGTACCGGTTTCGTTCAGGTTTGAAATAATTGGGTAAAGCCCAGGTCAATTGAAAATAACTGTCATAAGGCGAAATCCAAATCGGTGTTATCGCCTTGTCCCCCAACAAGATCGTCTGAAGACTATCCAACTGACGATTATATCTGGAAAAGCCGGTAAACGACATCGGTGGATTAGGCCTCTGCTCCAGAATTTCCGTCGCATTGAAATACTGTACGCCATTCATGCCTCCAAACCAAAGTCGTCCTTTGCGGTCTTTGTAGAAAGAGATATAGTTGAATTCATTGTTGGACAAACCATCTTCCTGGTAAAAATTCTGAATCGATCCCTCATTCCTTCGTAAACAGGAGAGTCCATTGTACGTGCTGGCCCAAATATTACCTTGTTCATCGCTAAGGATACCCGTGACATTGTCATTGGCTAAGCCTTCCTTTTGATCATAAATCCGAATGGTATTAGGTTCTTCATCAAACCTGTTGAGTCCTCCCCCAAACGTACCAATCCATAGCGTACTGTCGGCATCATAATACAAAGCCAGCAAATGGTCGTTGCTCAATGCAGGAGAAGATGTTGTGTTGAGATTTTTCAGGACCCTTCCATCATGACTGATGAGATACAATCCGTTTTTGTCCGTAGCCACCCAAATAGATCCATCGTCTTTTTCAAGAAAAAATCTGGTGAGCACAGAAGCAAACTCGATTTGATTTTCCTTCAGCAATTTGGTGCGTTGATCTGTTTTAGGGTTATAGATGGTAAGCCGGTCCATGGTGCTTCCCAATAAAAACGATCCATCATGTAGCCGGGCAAGGGGATTAGGTGAAAATTTATCTGCTATGCCACTCAGATCTACCTGGGACACCAATTGCATCGTGTTCAAATCCATCTTGATCAGCTGATCCGTAAGCGTCCACACCACATTCTCATGCTGATCGGCAATAAAATGTTTGGCTTCTTCAAGTAGCTTTACGTTAGGATGATGCACTCCGGGCACAAAGACCTTTTCTTGCCTGTCTTCCGGAAAGGAAACGCGATGCAGGCCGATATCACCAAATTCACAGTAGGCGTATACATTACCTTGTTTGTCTTCAAAGATGCCGCGCATCTCATTGCCCCAGTCCACATCCGGCTTACTAAAGCGAGTGTGGAAATATTGTTTATGATTTGGAATTTTAATGAGTCCATTGTCGGTAGCCACCCATAGCAGATTAGTCTGATCTTCATAGAGTCCTTGTATCAAACTAAACTGCAGTGCTTCTTCCAATACATCCGAATAATCCGTCCAGGTGCGGTCTGGATTCCAACGAAGCAGTTGTGTTTTGGTCGAAAACCATAGATTACCTTGCTGGTCCTGGGTTGCGCAGTATGCAATAGACGTAAGACTATCGACGATAACTTCAACCCGCTTTTCATCCGGATGGTACAGCCAAATCTGGTTTTTACTTTTTGGAAAAATAAATACCCGGTTTTGATGATCCACAAATACCGGTGACAAATATCTGATCGTGCCATACCAAATCGAACTATCGATCTTGTTGTCATGCAATAGTTGACCCTGAGGAGAGTATTGCTGAAGGCCTTCATTGGAGCAACTCCACCAGGCATTACCCGAAGGGTCCGTGGCCAGGCTGGACAGTTCTCGTCTACTCCTCCGTGCAGTGGCAAACACCTCAAAGGGGGCTCCGTTTATACTGCGGCCAAGAGACATCTGACCTTCATTTTCCCACACCGCCCATACACTTCCATCTGCCGCGGGCTGAATTTGCAAGACCTGGCCATGTATCCCGTATGCTTCGCAGATATCGTGATAATGAAAATCATTACGGTTAAAAGCATAGAGCCGGCTATCGGCGACCAGCCAAATCAGGCTGTCATTGATCGTATGGATTCCATTCACCAGGATATCGCCACCTGGAAAAAACTGGTCAGCCCGGCGGTCATTGCCAAATCGGATAAATTGATAACTATCGTAACGATTAAGACCCTGGCGCGTCCCGATCCACATCAATCCCTGCTGGTCCTGGGTCACCGCGGTAACACTCCTGAATCCCAGGCCATCTTCGATCGTGAGGGACTGACCGGCCAAAGGTCGTTGCGCAAGCAGCGTAGAAGGATGGCCACTTAAGACCACAGAAAGGCACACCAGCCGATACAGGCAGGCTTGCCAAAAGGTGTATACGGCAGGGTTTTCGCTCGTCCTCATCATCTGGTCAACAAAGTGTCTGCAAAGTATCTGATTTTAGGAATATAATGTCCCCTCGCATCAAGATGTGATAGCGACCAAGGTTTGGAACTGTACCTTTGAATGATGCAACCCATACCCCTGGCCATAGTCGAAGATGATCCGATCATCAGAGAGAGTCTGCGGACCTTCCTAGGTGAGGATCCCCAGTTTGAACTAGTATACACGGCAGTTTCGATGGAAGACTTCATCCAGACATTACAGGACGACCCACGAGTAGATCCTTCGGTCATGTTGCTGGACATTCAACTTCCCGGTCAGTCAGGTATCGAAGGCATTCCTGCCATTAAAAAATTACGACCAGGTGTTGATATCATCATGCTCACCACATTTGAAGAAAGCGATAAGATCTTCGCGGCCTTATGTGCCGGAGCATGCTCTTATCTCTCCAAGCGAGTTTCGTTAGTGACGATTCGTGATGCGATTCTCACTGTACATCGCGGAGGTTCGTATATGTCTCCCAGCATTGCGCGTAAAGTCGTGGAACATTTTGCACCCGCCCCCAAAAAAGCAGACGAACCATTGACGCCACGCCAGCAAGAAATCGTAGAGTGTATCGTCAATGGTTTGAGTTATAAGATGACTGCCGACAAACTCGGCATATCTCTGGACACCGTACGTACCCACATCAAACATATCTACGAAGTCCTGCAGATCAACAGCAAAGGTGAATTGATCAAACGAACATTGGATAAGGGCATGTAAGGGCGCAACATCTTGCGCCCCGAACACATATATCCTGCAAGGATGATGTGTGATACCGTAAGGGCGCAACATCTTGCGCCCGCAACACATACATCCTGCAAGGATGATGTGTGATGCCGTAAGGGCGCAACATCTTGCGCCCGCAACACATACATCCTGCAAGGATGATGTGTGATGCCGTAAGGGCGCAACATCTTGCGCCCGCAACACATACATCCTGCAAAGATGATGTGTGACGCATGATGGGGTTCAATTAGAAAATACCATCTTTTTCGTGTCCACCAATTGATCATTGAGATACAGGGAATACAAATACGTGCCGACCATGTTATATCCATGGGTGTAGAGCACTTCATTGATCCCTTCTTTGACCTGGACTTTTATTTCCTTGACCACTCTGCCATTCATATCGGTAATGCGGATGATAGCCTTTCCAATGGTGGCCGGATCATGTACCAGGAAAGATATGATCGTGGACTCATCAAATGGGTTGGGTTTGTTTTGTAACAATTCTACACCGGATTGACCTGAAGCCGGGTCATGCGTACCGGTCAGTCGGGCAAGCACTTCTTCCGAGAAGAGACTTTCCACACCATTGACATCAATGGATGCAGCTGAAATAAAGAGATTGAATTGTCGGCTGGGAAGTTTAAACACCCCGGTTTTTCCACCTTCGATATAATACAGGGTATCAAAATCATTGGAGTTAATCCGCAGCCCTATGACATAGTGATTGTAGTCATGCGGATCTTCGATGTTGATATACAGAAAGTCTCCATCCTGACCGAAGGTGCTGATCACCGGGCTTTCCGGCCCAAGTGCTGCCATGGCTGCACCATTGCCATTGATCACCGCATTGCGGGCGAGATAATGAAAATCCACAAAGAAGCTGTCGATCTCCTGGTCTCCATCCGTATCTACTCCAAGGATATCGCCGGAGGTATGTTGGCGATCATGATACTCCGGATCCGTTACATCGGCATTGCCGTGTTCATTGGCCGAACAAAAACGCATCGCGTTAAATCCATTTTCCCGAAAAGGAATATGATCACTACCGCGTCCGGTACGGTCTTCCGCAGACATAATCGTCACCATCATGGGTACCATGGCAAGAGGACGGATCATCTCCTGGTACTCCAGTTTGATAAATCGACTGAGTGCTTTGTGCGGTGAATTAAATCCACCGTAAGAAAACAAACGTACCTGGGTGCTGTCGATATGATTTAACCCTGGACAGGATGGCGGTGATGATGTTTCTCCACAGATGATCCCACCTACGATATCGTTGTTGAAGACGGCTTTGATCGGAAGGGCTGCCTGGGTCGCATACACCGCGTAGGCATTGGATCCTACGAGACCTTGCTCTTCGCCCGTGACAGCCATAAAGATGATCGTATGGTCATAAACAAAATAGCTCATGATCCGGGCCAACTCCAATACCAATGCGACTCCGCTGGCATTGTCTTCCATCCCTTGCGCCAGGCAGTGAATGTCGCAGTTGTCCGCACATCGGCTATCCAGGTGCGCTTCGATGATGATAGCAGACGGATCGCTGGTGTCTTGTCCCGGAAGCACGGCCACTACATTTTTATGTCGCTGCATCCCACATACATCCTGGTCAAACTCCAGATATCCCGTGACCATTCTTCCAAACTGATACTCGCTGTACCGGTTAAATTGTTGCAGCACCCACGATCTTGCCGCGCCAATGCCCGTGTCCGGCGACACTGTATCTGATGCTGTATTGCGGTTATGAAATCTTTGGAGACGTATCAAGGTCTCTTTCAGAGAGTCCGGCGTTACAAGGCCCACCAGGCTCTCACTCACTGCATACGGATCGCTGACCGGAAACGGTGGGAGATACTGCTGTGGATCGTAGTTGCCTTTGAGGATGGAAAGAATTTCAGGATTAGTGAAATGAATATTGGTCTGGGCGTAACCATTGAGCTGATAGCAGAAAAGCAAAAACAGAAAATACATTCGTTTCATGTCCGGAAGATCGAAATGGTGTGTGATCAATAAATATACGAAATGGTGAGATTATATACAACCCAATAGCCCTGGGTAGGTTACATCAATACTATGGGTTGCAATGAAAAACAAGATCTGTAATCGCCAATTCATGGATTCGAATTATATGGAACATCGAAGTGCCAATCCGAAGATTTGGAAAACGCACCGTACGATATTGCCCATCCGCCGACCCCAATAACACATGATACCGAATGGTCAATTAGAAAATTCGAAAGACACATCATGCCGTATGGCCAATCCTCAGATTTGGGAAAGAAAGTAGGCATGTTGCATGCAACATGCCTACTTTCTTTCCCAATGGATGACCTTCAAAACGACGATGTCTCGCTTCCAAAGACTTCCTTAAATTAAAGCCTCATCTTTTTGTGAACCCCTCAATACAACGGTCTCACCTTGTCGTCCCGTTTGATTATATGCCATTTATCGATGATTTATCTCCAACGTTCTGGATTGTACCAAATATATTCGCTAATCTGGTTTAATTCCTCTTTATTTCTAATGATATGATCATAATATAATGGTTGCCACGAAAAATCCGGATTGAGAAGGTGACATGCTTTAGTAACAGCCGATTTATATGACCGTATAATAGAAGCCAAAGACCCCTTCTTTGGAGATATGGTAGCCATTCGTTTGGATATAATTGATTTTTCCTGAGTCTCTATAAGATCACTAGCCTCTACCTTGATTTTTTCGCGGGGGAATACCTTTTCCTTTACATGCACTAAGGATTGATCAGCTTGATCAATCGGCGGAAAATCCATGTTTTTGTCATGGTCGAGGAAGATGATACCGTGCACATGGTCTGGCATCACGATGAACTCTCCTAATTGGACAAACGGAAAATGATCTGGTATTGATTCCCAGTATGTATGGGCAACGGCTCCCTCATCAGAAAGACACATTTTATTGTTTCTGATAAAACCGAAATGAGGCATTTTAAACTTTGTACAAATGGTGACAAAATAATCTCCCGAATTTCGATAGTTACACCAATCCGCACGAAGCGAACCATTCCGATAAAGATGCTTTCTGATTTCAACCATGGTGAAGCATTTGTTTTCACACCCAATTTAGGGTTCCATGGCAAAAAACGCAAGGGCAGCAAAAAACGGGATTCTATAGGATCCAAATACAATCAGGCATAATTCTTAACGCTTAGCGTTTTTGAAATCCATTTTTAAAAAACAGCCATCCAGATCAACCCAATCCCTGCCGCAGCCATGACGATCAGGGCCAGAAACCCCAAGGCATTGGAAACCCATCCATTGGTATGCTGCCCCATCACTTTTTTGTTGTTGGAGATATGCATGACGATGCCGATGAGTACCGGAGCTGTGAGGCCATAGAGTATGGCAGCATACACGAGCGCCTTAATCGGAGAGATACCGATATAGTTGAGCGACAAGCCAAGCACCAAAGACAACGCCATAATCAAATAGAATGCGCGGGCTTCATGGAATTTTTTATCGAGGCCACCGGACCAACCAAATGTCTCACTGACGATATAAGAGAGGGAACCACTGAGTACCGGGATCGCCAGCAAACCTGTGCCGATCACCCCAAGGGCAAAAAGCAGGTAGGCCGCATCACCCGCCATAGGTCGAAGGGCCTGGGCAGCTTGCTCGACCGTATCAATCTGATGGATGTGACTATTATATAAAACGGTTCCGGTCGTAAGGATGATGAAATAAAACACCAGGTTGGAAAAGAACATGCCGATATCAATATCCTCCCGCATTTCAAAGATGATCTTACGGTCTACGACCAATTTCTTCTTCCGGTGTTGTACTTCTTCAGCTTCCATGGTAGCCTGCCAGAAAAAAAGATAGGGCGAGATGGTTGTGCCCAGGATAGCCACCAATATGGACAGGAAGTCTTTGTCCAGTCGAATGGTTGGAATAAACGTATGCTGAAAAATAGCCCCGATATCCTGCTTGTATAAAAACGGAACAATGATGTAGACCAGCAATACAACGCAGAGGTACTTTAGTCCATTGGCGATTTTGCGGTAAGGCAGGTAGATCATCAGCACGAGCAACAAGATGGTAAAGATGACACTGAAATAAATGGCCGGTAATGAAGGTATCAGGAGATTACCTACCGCCCCAATGCCGGCAATATCTGCACCGATATTCATGACGATGGCCGGGAAACTAAACAGCAGCATCACATACAGCAACGGTTTGGAATAATGCTGCCGAATAGTACCTGCCAGGCCGTGCGAAGTGACGAGACCTATGCGGGCGCACATTTCCTGGATGGCTGCCATCAGGGGAAAGGTCAGTAACGCGGTCCAAAGGGTAGCTAATCCAAGCGTGGCTCCGGCCTGGCTGTAGGTCACTATACCGGAGGGATCATCATCACTGGCCCCGGTGATGAGGCCGGGACCAAGCACTTTTGAAAAATGGCGTAGCCTCTGCCGGATAGATTTTCTTTGCTTCGGCTTTATACTCATGCTGGATTCGCGTAATGGCCGGTTCATTTATGTTGCAAACACAATCGGGTCATGATGTTGATACCACGTGTCCATCATATCCTTATAACGCCGCTCGATTTCATTCCGCTTGAGTTTAAAGGTTGGAGTCAGTAAATCGTTATCCGGCGTCCAGGCATCCTTAATCACTACAATTTTCTGAAGCTTTTCATGCGCATCCAACGATTTATTAATCGCATTCCATTTTGCTTCGAGCAATTTTGCGAGTTCTTGCTGGTCCATCGCTTTCCCTCCTTCGGACAACGTTACCAGGGCAATAGGCTGTGGGAGGGCATAACCGGTCACGCAACAAAATTCAAGTTCTGCTTCAGAGGCCAGGCGCAATTCAATAGGTGCCGGGACTACATATTTTCCTTTGGAGGTTTTAAAGATGTCTTTGGTACGACCGGTAATGGTGAGATATCCATCCTGATCTATCAAGCCTTCATCTCCGGTGCGCATATATCCATCGTCCGTAAACATCTCCCTCGTCAGTTCAGGTTCTTTGTAATACCCAAGCATATTTGCGGCATTGCGCACCTGGACTTCGTTGTGTTCGCCGAGGCGCACTTCAGAGAAAGGTAAAGGTTTTCCAACCGTTCCGATTTTGATCCTTTCCGGTGGATTGGCATGCGAGTATCCAAAATTTTCCGTCATCGAATACCCTTCCAGTAAGGTGATATCCAAACGCTTAAACCAATGAATCAATTCAGGAGGCGTAGGGGAAGCCGCTGTAAGAATCACTCGTACCTGGGAAAATCCAAGAGCGTGTTTGATTTTCCTTTTAATTATCCCATTCAGGATGGGGATACGAAGTAAAATGCGAAGGCGGGATTCAGGCAGTTTGGCTAAAATGCCCTCTTGAAATTTTTTCCATATACGGTGCACGCCGAGGAAAACGGTCGGCTGTGCATCCTGCAAATTTTTGGAAAAGGTGTCAATCGACTCCGCGAAATAGACGGCACCTCCGGCATATAAACTGCCCATTCCTACGACCAGTCGCTCACCGACATGGGCCAATGGCAAGTAAGAGAAAAATCGTTCCTGCTCGGTGAGACCGATAAACTTAACGCCTTCCGAAATCGCAAAGGCAACTGTTGCAAACGAATGCATCACACCTTTGGGCATCCCCGTGGT
>JBGAWQ010000062.1:0-14681 GCA_044227555.1 Saprospiraceae bacterium
CCTTTGCTGGTGCCTTTCATGATACCGAGCAGCATCACTTCGGTAGAGATATACTCATCACCGAATTCAGCAAGCAGTTTCTTTGCTTCCGCCAGGGCTTTGTTGCTATGGTCAGTCAGGTATTGTTTGTCGGAGCCGGAGACTTTTGGGTAGGTGGCGATGGCCTCGTCGAGTGCCTTGACTAGTTGGGGTATGCTGACACCCACTTTCTGGAAAAGAAACTTGGCGCTGTCTTCGCTGGCTTCCAGGATTCCTTTGATCAAATGGGCAGTATCGACCGTCTGTTGCTGCAGATTAGCCGCTAGTCTTTGCCCGGCGAGGATGGCCTCCTGGGCGTTGATGGTGAAGTTATCGTACGTCATATGTTGTCAGTTTTAGTAGTCTGCCTTTTTGTGCCGACAATCTATCGGATGGGGTGGCAGACATGTGGTTATGGTCAAATTTCCGGCCAAATCGAAATAGCGGGTTCAAGCATGTAAAAATGGCAGAAAAACGGGAAAACCAGGGTCAAATTGTCCGACGGAAGCATAGGGCATAGAGCAGAGAGCATAGGGCAGATCAAAATAGAGACGCGATGATTCGCGTCTCCCACCAACCATATATACATCATATTAAGCAGCCAGAGCCTCATCGCCCTGAATGCAGGTAGCCATTAGAAAAATTTAAGCCCCATCTGTAAACCGAATTGGGACAGGTCGATTTTGGGTGTTATGTACGCTGGATGATCCCTTTACCAAATTAAATTTCACATAGGAGGATTATATATAAATAAAAAGTATATATCTTGTCCCATTCCTGTATTGGATTTTCCGGAGGTCTTGCTTGCAGGATTTGCGGAAGCGGTGATTCTTCTCCCGAAAAGTCGGAATGATGGATGACCTTATGAGAACCCATATTATCTTTGCCTCTTAGTACCCCCCATGGCAGTTCAAACAAAACGACACTATAAAGCGAACGGCAAGCTCCTGCTTACCGGCGAATACCTCGTCCTGAACGGGGCGGTGTCGCTTGCGCTGCCCTGCAAGCTCGGACAATCAATGAATGTCAGCGAGCGCCCCGGAAGTGAGATCGTCTGGAAATCCTATGACCGTAAAGGCAACCTTTGGTTTTCCGGCAGCTTTGATCTCATGGCCTTTGATCCGATCGACAGCACCGACAAGGATATTGCCAACAGCATCCAACAACTCTTACGTGCCGCCTGTCGTCAGAATAGCGAGTTCCTCTCCCAGTGGCGCAAATACATGGTGGAAACCTATCTCGAGTTTGACCGCGACTGGGGCCTGGGCAGCAGTTCTACTCTGGTATGGTGTGTTGCTCAGTGGGCCGAAGTAAATCCTTACATCCTGCTCTTCGACACTTTCGGTGGTTCCGGTTATGACATCGCCTGCGCGGATGCCGATGGGCCAGTACTCTACCAGTTTCTCGAAGACGAACTCCATATCGATGGTGCCGACTTCGATCCTTCTTTCAAAAAACAACTTTTCCTGGTCTATCTCGGCCGAAAACAAAATAGCCGGGAAGCTTTGAAAAAATATCATCAGTCCAAAGCCGGTCTCAACGGCTCGGTAGACAAAGTCTCCCGACTGACAGAAAGCATCAATACCGCTACCTCTCTAAAAGAGTTCGAATCCCTGGTGCGCCAGCACGAATCCCTCGTCTCTGATATCCTCGGCTTACCCACTGTCCAAAGCAAAGAGTTTCCTGACTACTGGGGCGCCGTCAAGTCCCTGGGTGCGTGGGGCGGAGATTTTGTCCTCGCCACCTCAGAACGGGATGAAGCAGAGACCCGCAACTACTTTAAGTCGAAAGGGATGGAGGTGATCTTCAGGTATGATGAGTTGATTCTGAGCTAGTGAATAGTGAGTGGTGAGTCACAAACTGCTGAATCCTCCAGACATTGAGCATTTCAATTGTCGTTTCGGCTCCGCTCAACGACCGATGTTATCCCTGAACAGACAGACTGTATTTTAATCTTCCTGCTACTGTGCTCCTGCTATTGACGTTTCGGCTCCGCTCAACGTTGTAATCAAAGCGATCAATTTATTTATTGATATTATTACTTCCTTATCCCTTCTATCCTTTCCTCACTTGCCCCCCATTCCATCATCGCATTAAACACCCTAAATCCATCATACCGATGTACATCATCCCGATGGATAGGCCTCGGTATCAGGATCCCTTCACTCACTAATCGCTTCCAGGTGGTGCCGGCAAGTAGCGGTCGGGCTGGAGTGTACCAACGGTCATCCTTTCGGAAAGCAATATTGGCTATGGATGTATCAGTGATGTATCCATCGCGGGTGATGAGGACATCATCAGCCGCACCACGCTGCGTATAGAGTTGATCGATGACCGATCGGTCAGAATATTTGAAAGAATAGTCATAACCCTCAGGGGCAGCAACTAACTGAAGAGCATGGACTTCCGCAAGGGTATACGCTTTGAATTCTACTTCGAGCGTGTTGGCATCATAGAGGATCCGGCAGCGGTGCGTGCCTTCACGGGGAATCTGACAGGACAGAAGGATGTCGAAGAGTGGAAAAGCTCCCGGCTCCGAAGATGTCTTTGGATAAAAATAACGGAGCGTTGCATCCACACGTTGCTGGTGCCAGGGCAAGTGCTGAGGCTTGCCATCCACGATGCGGATCGTTTCAAGAAATCGGGACATAGACTTTGTCGATCATTTCCTGGTATTCTTTTGCGGCTTCGCTTCGATAAGTGATGCCACCACCACTGCGGTAATAATATCCTTCCGGACGCTGCTCGATCATACGGATCATCACAGCACTATCCAGGTGATGTCCATCAAAGATCCCGAATACTCCGGTATAAAATCCGCGTGCTTCAGGTTCGATGGCATGAATGAGTTGCACTGTCTTTTTCTTAGGCGCACCGGTGACGGAACCCGCCGGAAGAAGGGCATGCATGATACTACCCGGTGCATCTTTATACGCTTCCTCCAGGATACCGCTGATGGCAGAGCTGCATTGCAACAGTCTTTTATCACCAGTCTCAATCATGGTGATGTAGCGATAACGATCTACAGTTACCCGACGCGATACGATACTCAAATCATTTCGTAAGAGGTCAACGACCGTGGCATGTTCTTCCATCTCTTTGATGTCTTCCAGCAACAACGTCTCCGCATCGGGCATGGAGGCATCAATCGTCCCCTTCATCGGAAAAGTGCGGATGGTATGGTCGCGAATTTGAACGAAAGATTCCGGCGAGAAGAGCACAAACTTTCCGGGGACTAACAACTTATAGGGTGCTGAGGACCGATTGAAAATGTCCTCCAAGGCTGGGACTCCATCAATCTTTGTTGAAAAGCAAAGATTGAGCAGATAACTATCCCCGGCTTGCAATGCATCCATCACCTGTTTGAAACAAGCTTGGTACTGCTGGAAAGGAATCGGTGACTTTGATGGCGTGATGGGAGAATGATCTTCATCTGTCCGTGCATGCCAACCAGCACGCGGTAACGAATACCTTATACCCGTTGACTCCAGTTGATCCAAAGGAATGACCATAGGGTCGAGCAAATCGAAATCGAGTATAAACAGAAAAGGCACCCGGCTGGCCGCCAGTGTATTCATTTCTTCTGCCCATACCGGAAGTTGCATATGAACCTGGTCCGATTACAGCTTTACTTTCTTACAGATGGCCTTGAGGCTGTTGACTCCCTTGACAGTATCCACCCGCATATAAGGCTCAATGGTCCAGGTATACGTGCCGATTTCCGGAAACGTAAACCTCGCCTGGAGTGGAAGGGTGAGCACACAGCAATTCTCCCCCTTGTCACCAGCCCAGGAACCATCTGCATTAATCAGCTCGAGGGAGGTGATGGATGTGACTTCCTTTCCGGAAGGATAAGTCGTCTTTGTGCGAACGTAGAGATTTTGATACGTGTAATATTCTTCATGATCCACGCGCAGATCCATCTGGTAGACGGTGGTGGTATCCGTGGCCGTCATCGTCATGGATTTGGCATCTCCGTTGATCCACTGATGATCCTTCCAGGTCCATTTTTCAGATACCAGGACGCCGCGGTCACAGGAAGACAGCGTCATCACTAGAATGGAGGCGATCAGAGCGAAGCGAATCAACTGAAGTAATCTTTCATTCGTTCGAAAAATCCTTTTTCAGTCTTGCTGGGTTGAGGCTGGAAATTGGGTGATGTATTCAGTTTTTCCAGGATCTTCTTCTCCTCGTCAGATATCTTTTTCGGGGTCCAGATATTGACGTAGATGAGTTCGTCGCCTTTACCATAAGATTGTACTGAAGGAAGCCCTTTGCCATTGAGGCGGAAGATCTTTCCGCTCTGGGTGCCCGGAGGAATTTTGATTTTTACCGGACCTGTGAGCGTAGGCACTTCTACCGAACAACCAATGGCCGCATCCGGAAAACTCAGATACAGTTCGTAGATGAGATTATTACCATCGCGTTTGAGTTCGGCGTGTGGTTTGACTTCGATACTGATGAGCAGGTCTCCCGCGGGGCCGCCCTTGATGCCGGCATTACCTCTGCCACGCATCGTGAGCTGCATGCCGTCTTCAACACCAGCCGGAATATCAATATCGATGGTTTCTTCTTCAATGGTACGTCCTTCGCCGCGGCATTTGGTGCATGCTTCGACTACAATGGTCCCCGTGCCATGGCAATTAGGACATTGTGTGGTGGTCTGCATTTGTCCGAGGAAGGTGCTGCGGATCTGGCGAACAAATCCTGAACCGCCGCAGGTCTGGCAGTTTTTAACAGCTCCGTCTTTGGCACCACTGCCTTTGCAGGTGGTGCAGGTCTTGCGTTTTTTGACCTTGATGGTTTTCTTCACGCCGCCTTCGACTTCTTCGAGCGTAAGGCTGAGTTTGATGCGGAGGTTACTTCCTTTCTGACCCTGGGCGCGCTGACCGGAGCGGTTGCCAAAGAAAGATTCAAACGGGCTGTCGCCAAAGACATCGCCAAACTGGCTGAAGATGTCTTCCATGTTCATGCTCTCCGCGCTATGGTAGCCTTGTTGTCCCTGCATACCGGCATGACCAAATCGATCGTAGCGTGCACGCTTGTCGGGATCGCTGAGCACCTCGTAGGCTTCGGCGGCTTCTTTAAATTTTTCTTCGGCGTCCTTATTATCAGGGTTGCGGTCCGGATGGAACTTCATCGCTATCTTCCGATAGGACTTTTTGATCGTTCCTTCGTCCGCATCCTTGGGGACTTCGAGTATTTCGTAATAATCGCGTTTGCTCATCTTCTTGTTTTAGTTGCCCACCACCACTTTAGCGTGACGTATGATTTTATCGTGGAGCATATATCCTTTTTCGAGGGTGTCGATGACTTTGCCTTTCATGTTTTCGTCAGGCACGGGGATTTCAGTGATGGCTTCATGGTATTCAGCATCGAAAGGCTCGCCATTGCTGGTCATGGCTTTGAGACCCATGCCTTGGAGGATATTGTACAGGCGATTGTACACCATGGTCACCCCTTCGCTGAAGACTTCCTCTGTATTAGGATCATCGGCGCTTTTCTTGGCGCGGTCAAAGTCATCTAATACCGGAAGGAGACTAACCATGACGTCCCTGGAAGCGGAGTTCATCATATCCAGGCGTTCACGCATGGTGCGCTTCTTATAATTGTCAAACTCTGCCAGGAGGCGGAGGTGTTTGTCTTTGAGTTCGCTCACCGTATCCTCCAGCTCTGAAATACGGGCATTGGCTTCCATCGTTTCAGCGGCTGGGGCATCGGTACCGGTTTCCTCAGTGACCTGGGGTGCTTCATGTTCGGCGGGTGTGCCGTTATGTTTCTCTTTATGGTCTTTATGTTCCTTTTTCATCGGTTTGAGTCATACAAATTTTGGGAGCCGGGGCTCCGTTTGAAAGGTTTTCCGGCCGAGGTGCAAAAGTACTGCCATCCGGGGTATTTGTGCCAAAATGACAGCAAATGGAGCTATGGCGTGCAATACCGTCAGTTTTGCATGGCGGGATGGCGTATTTAAAGGAAAAATGGGGTGCTTTCGGAAGGGTCAGGAATTTTCTTTCAGCCTGGATTTGAGCAGTTTATCTACTTCACTGATAGAAGGGTCTACGGCCATCAAGATGCCCTTTGGGTTGATGAGAAATTTGGTGGGCAATTGTTTTACCGTGTATGATTTGGCGGTTTGGGAATCAAATCCTGCAGGTTCTATGATCTGATAAGGCCAGGTCAGCCCATCTTGTCGGATAGCATTTTGCCAGTTGGCCTGGCTGCGATCGAGGCCTATGCTTACGATTTCGAAACCGTCGGCGTCTTTAAAAGTTTGGTCATGGTATTGGGTATAAAGGTTGACCAGACTCGGGTGGGATTGTCGGCAAGGCCCGCACCAGCTGCCCCAGAAGTCGATGAGGACGTATTTACCCTGGAGGTCTTTGAGCGAAAACGGAGTGCCGTCCTGGAGTTGGCCCACGATTTCAGCGGCTTGATCACCGGTGATCGTGGAGGGTTTGAGGTAATAGTATTTCCCGACTTTAAACCCAACGACGATCAATAGGGCGAGTCCGATGGTGACGAGCATGTTCTTCATGGGTTAGTATAACAAGGGAGGGGCAAAATAGTTAAATCTTGTGCAGAGAGCATAGGGCAGAGAGCATAGGGCATTTCATACCACAACGAAAATCCCGCAGAGCTGCAAAGCCACTTAGCAAGAGAGCATAGAGGCAGATCGTAGCACAGCGAAGATCCCGCCAAATGCGTGGCATTTGATGCGAGAGAGCATTGAGCATAGAGAAATTCAAGGAAATAGGTCATCTCGAATAGGGAAAGAACCTGTCGCTCCTTATTGTCCGAGCCGACCGGACGATTTGGTTCAGGGCACAGCAAGTCACATAAGAAAAAATCATCAAAAAGAACCAAAACCTGAAAACCGCACAAGCGGGAAAGCGAAACAGGATGCCATTAGCAAGCAGGCTGCGCAGGTAAGTTTAAGGAGCGACTAGATTTTTTGGTTACTTTTTTATCGATGAAAAAAGTAACAAAAAAGCCCCTCGGGCACCGAGATCTCCTCCCCATGATAAGTCATCTCATTTCGCTTAGGCGTTTCCTCCATATCTTTACCCCATGTCATTCCTATCTATTGATCCCCTCACCACACCTCAAAAAGATCTGCATCAGTTTATCCTGGGAACGGTGGCGCCGAGGCCCATCGCATTTGTAAGTACCCTTGATGAAAATGGTGTGCCTAACCTGGCGCCGTATAGTTTTTTCAATGCCTTCAGTAGCAACCCACCGATCGTGGTGTTTTCGAGCAACAGGCGGGGGACAGACAATACTACCAAGGATACGCTGCACAATGTGCGGGAGACTGGTGAATGTGTGATCAATGCGGTCAATTACAATATCGTGCGGCAGATGGCGGTAGCGTCGGTCGATTTTCCATCGGAGGTCAGTGAATTTGAAAAGACAGGACTTACTCCGATCCCCTCAGATTTAGTCAAAGCATTTCGCGTCAAAGAATCGCCCGCGCAGATGGAATGCAAGGTCAAAGACATCATCACCCTAGGTGAAAAAGGCGGTGCGGGTCATCTCATCATCTGCGAAGTCGTGCGTATCCATGTGGCTGAGGATGTCCTGACGGATCGTAATCGTATCGACCCCGACAAGATGGACCTGATGGGTCGGATGGGCAGGGCCTATTATGTGCGTTGCAGCGGGCCGGCGATCCATACTATTGTGCAGGAGTTCACACCCGTGACCATCGGCTTTGATGCGCTGCCCGAATCTATCCGCAACAGTCCGGTTCTCACCGGCAATGATCTCGGCAAACTGGCGGGTCAGGTCACCTTCCCCACGCAAGAGGAGATCGATGAAGCCGCCAATTCGGAAGAAGTAAAAAAAGCACTTTCACAACCACATCCTACTGAGGCACTTCACTATCTGGCTAAAAAGTATTTGGATAGGGATGAAGTGAGGAAGGGGTTTGGGGTGTTGGGTTGTGAAAGGTAAATACTTCCATGCCCCATCTCCTCCACACCACTCCCTCCCACCCCGACTTCATCGCCCTGGTCAAGCTCCTGGATATGGAGCTAAAGCAGCGGGATGGCGAAGACCATGCTTTCTATGCTCAATTTAACAAGGTGGACTCCCTCATAGCCGTGATCGTAGCTTATGTGGACGATGTGCCTGTGGGATGCGGAGCCCTCAAAGCCTATGAGGCAGATACCGCGGAGATCAAACGGATGTACACTCTGGAAAGTCATAGAGGTCAAGGGATCGCGTCCATAATCCTCGCCGCACTTGAAGCTCGCGCGGCCAAACTGGGTTACAAAAAGTGCATTCTTGAGACCGGCCTGAACCAGCCTGAAGCCATAGCCCTGTATCACAAGAATGGATTCGGAGTTATCCCCAACTATGGGCAATATGCCGGTATGGACAACAGTGTGTGTTTTGAAAAAATACTGTCTTGAATATTCGACGGCAAGTTCATCTCTTTGACGTACTATGCTCGGCAGTCCGTACCTTGAAGGTCAGAATTCATGCTTCCCCACCATGCCAATATCTGCATTTCTAAAAGATACCCGCCAACTCTCTGTCTTTACGGTACTAGTTATTTTCCTGGCACTCATCCGGACCATTACCGAACCTATTCGGCTTCAATATTACTCCACCACATTACTGACGTACACTGATGTCAAGCCCTATCTCTTCGGTGCACTCGCGGCCAGCCTTGGACTTCTCCTCATGGGGCTGGCTTTCATGACAAGGCGCTACAAAGCAGTTATTGCGGTTTGTATGGTGACGATTGTGGCTATGGTGATCGTCAAGGTGATGTATCTGTTACCCTGATCGCCCGGCAAGACTTTTTTATATCCATTTCCTCCATGACATCCAAACACTTCACAATTACCATTTCTACAACATTCAAGTGCTCGCTGGAGCGGGCTTTTAAAACCCCCATGCTCTGCGATGTATCTAAAGTGCATACCGGCTATGGTCTCATGCCCCGCATCACCCACACCTCCGATGATCAGCATTGGGGCCAACCTGGCTCGACCAAGAAGGTCTATGCTGCATCCTCGATGACCCAGAAAGGCGGATTCGTATCGATGGACAAAGTGCTTCAACGTATAGAAAATGAATACTGGCAAATCGAAGTCAGCGACTTCCAATCCTGGATGCTGGGCTTCTACAAGTTTGTAGGCAAATGGAAAACTACTGAAGTAAGTCCCGGCAAGGTTCAAGTAGATTATACCTACACCTTATTCGCAGAGAATTCCTGGCTATATCCAGTACAATGGTTGTTTGTCAATGGATTCTGGAAAGCCTATATGAAACAAGCCATGGAAAACGTGCGCCAATTGGCATATAGTGAAGAGCCCTATTTATATCCGTAATGGTAAAGGGACCTCTCAAAATCTTACAGCCACTCTAAGGTCGATTGGGCCAACGAATAAGACAGCGGATAATATGGCAAACCACACTAAACCCTATACTCTAAACGAGATTGCAGATTCCGTATCCCTCAAAAAGTTCTTAAACGGAACGAAAAGAAATAACCATTAATCCCTCCAGTCATGATGCCTGATCGGTCCTCCCGGATCATCAACCGGTCGATATCCATACGCACCAAAAAAATCGCGCTGCGCCTGGATGAGATTGGCCGCCGGGAACCGCAAGGATGCCCCGGCGATATACTGCGATGCCGCCACCAGGCAAGGGGTAAACAAGGTCTCCGATGAGGCGACATGATTGATCCGCCGCAGTCCTGGCCATGTCGCCGCAATAAGTGGCTTGACTTCAGGATGAAGGACCAGCTCATCATCCCACTCTTCCCAAAGCTTGACAAAACGATTCATCAGCGATGAACGGATGATACAGCCGTTGGTCCAGATGCGGGACAACTCCGCGAGATGGATCTTCCACCCATAGTGTTTCGATACAGCACGAATGATAGCAAATCCTTCATGGTAATTGATGATGCGCGCCAACTGAAAAGCATTATACAAATCCGTGGTGCCCATCGATGCGCCTTTGCGTTGTTGCTTGCCCGTCACCTCATCGAGGTGCGAACGGATATGCCGCTGACCGGAAAGATATCTCGCGTGCAAAGCCGCGGTGATCATCATCGCCGGCACCCCAAAAGCAGCTGCCGCCTGCACAGCATGAACACCTGTACCCTTATGCCCCGCACTATCGAGTATGGAGTCAAGTACCCAGGTGTCATTTTCCTTTTCCCGTAATATCCGTAAGGTGATGTCCAGCAAATAGCCACCGGCATCTGTCTCCTTCCATGCTGACAATACATCTGCTATATGGTCCGGGGTCAAGCCCACCGCGTAACGGAGGATAGCATACACTTCAGCAAACAATTGCATCTCGGCATATTCAATACCATTGTGCACGATCTTGACAAAATGCCCGGCACCTTCTGCACCGATATACGTACAGCACGGCGTCCCATCAATGCCGGTCGCCGCAATGGATTGCAACACGGGCAGGGCAATCTGATATCCGGTCTCTGAGCCGCCTGGCATCACGGAGATCCCATTCTGTATACCATCCAGTCCACCCGAAAATCCACAACCCAGAAAATGAATTCCCCGTTGATCCAATTCACGAAAGCGACGGGTGGTGTCTTCAAAATGAGAATTACTTCCATCGATCAGCACATCTCCCACGGAGAGGTGCGGTACGATCTGATGTATAGCCTCATCCACCAAATCGTCAGCCGTGAGCATGATGATCACTATCCTGGGCGAAGGCAGTGAGTTGACAAAGGTGACTATGTCGGTATATGGTTTCGCCTGACTTAACTCAGGATGACGTGCTATCACCTGTGAGGCCTGAGCCTCCGATTTGGTGTCCGACAAGGACTGACAAAGCGATGGTGAATACCCACGTAAACCCAGGTTGCGCGCGAGGTTGCTCCCCAGCGTACCCAATCCGTATATACCGACCAGAGGTAAGTTAGCCATACCTAAAGATCAGGATTTCCTTTTTCCCGTGGTAAAAAGATCAGGCTTCCATTACCTTCAAAGAGAATGAGGCAACAAAAATGAGGCGGTGATCCCTTGATTTTGGTTTTAATTTCTTCGACCCGATCTATGCCTACGACACCCTTGATGTAAAGTTCTTCGAGGGTGGAAATATTGACCGACCAGTCACCGGCAATCTCTTCCCGATCTGCGATGGGTATTCCAAGATCCACTTCTTCCTGATGGAAAATAAGCACCGGATAGTTGGACACGCCTTCATTGACGACACCCTCAAAGGCCTCTTGCATGAGACTATGATAGAGATCGATCTCCCCACTGAGTTGTTCGATATAGGATGCTTCTTTTCCCTTCATGATCTGACCAGCAAAGCTACACTTTCGATATGATGTGTATGGGGGAACATATCTACCGGCACGGCAGTGATCAGGCGGTATGCCGGGCTGAGCATGCTGATGTCCCTGGCTTGTGTGGCCGGGTTACAACTCACATAGACGATCCGCTGTGGAGCTGCGGCCAACAGGTGTTTAATGACATCGGGATGCATCCCTGCTCTGGGCGGATCCGTAATCACTACATCAGGACGACCATAGCGCTCGACAAAAGCAGGGTCAAGCAGCAGTTCAACCTGACCGGTTTCAAAATGAGCATTGGTCAGTTGATTGAGCGCTGCATTGCGTGCCGCATCCGCAACGGCATCCGCGATGATCTCAATCCCCGTGACCCTAAGGCAACGATCGGCCATGTAGATCCCCAGACTACCTACGCCGCAATAGAGGTCATAGACATTTTCGTCCGGCTGGAGATTGGCCAGTGTTTTGGCCAGGGCATAGAGATGTGCGGCTTGCACGCTGTTGGTTTGGAAAAAAGATTTAGGCCCGATATGAAATCGTACATGATCGAGCTGTTCGATAATAGTCTCCTGACCATATTCCAATTGAAGAGGCAAGTCATGGATCGTATCATTGGCTTTAGTGTTGAGACAGGAGTATACCGATACGATCTGTGGAAATGAAGCTGTCAATTGCTCGGTGAGATGCTGAATACGATCGGGGTGGTCTTCACCGACCACCAGGACAACCATAGTGTCCCCAGCTTGTACATTTCGTACGATGATGTTGCGTAAAAATCCTGCTCTGCCACGCAGATTATAGAATGGCCACTCAGCACGGACGGCAATGTCCTTGATCATCAAACGTATGGCATTGGAGGGATCCCCTTGCAGGTAGCAATGATCGATATCCAGCACCTTATCAAAGGCACCGGGAAGGTGAAACCCTATACCGTCTTTGGCAAGGACTTCTTCAGACTGCATCTCTTCGATCGTGAGCCATCGCCTGTCAGACGCGGTAAACTCAAGTTTGTTGCGATAGTATTGCTGATGCGGAGCACCAACGATGGGCTGCACACATTCCGGATCGAGGCCTCCTATGCGCTGAAAGGCATCCCTGACTTTTTTGGCTTTGTAGCGGAGTTGGGCTTCATACTGCATGTGTTGCCATTTGCATCCACCACAAGTACCGAAATGGGAACAGAATGGTTCGGTGCGATCCGGGGATAGTTGATGAAACTCGGTGGCCAGGGTGATGAACATCCCTTTTCGTTTTTCCAGTGCGATGGTATCCGCGATATCACCAGGGACGGCACCCTTCACTTGGATGATTCGCCCGTCTTCACAGCGTCCTATGGCTAATCCTTCGTCAGCGGTGTCAATGACCTCTACGTTGGAGAAGGTCTTGCGTTCTTTTTTTGGTGCTCTCGGCATGGGGCAAAGGTAAAAAGGAAGGGAAGAAAAGCGGGAAAGGGATCTCGTTGCCCGAGGGGCTTTTTTGTTACTTTTTTCACAGTGTCAGAAGCAATTCAAAAAACAAATGCTGATCACGGTGTTCGTTTCGACTCCGCTCAACGACCGAAAAAATTGTGCCTTTTCCCGAGGAAAATTGATATTTCGACTCCGCTCAACATCAATTTTCCCTGATATTTGTAAAACCAGATATTGAAAACAAAATGAAAGGATATATGTACATCCTTGAATGCAGCAATGGGAAATATTACATTGGCAGCACCTTGGACCTCAAGAATCGAATCCGTCAACATCAAGATGGAGAAGGAGCAAATTTTACCAGAAAATTTTTACCGGTTAAATTGGTCTACTTTGAAGAATTCGAACATATTGAACATGCGTTTTTCCGCGAAAAACAAGTTCAGGGTTGGAGTAGAAAGAAGAAGGAGGCTCTTATTTATGGAACAGAAAATGACCTCCATGACCTTTCAGTTTGCAAGAATGAAACCCACTCAAAATTTAAACCTACTGGCAAATTAATTCAAAAATAATTGTTGTTGAGCGGAGCCGAAACAACAATTATTTTCAGATAAATCTCAATGTGGGTCGTTGAGCGGACGGTTGCTGAGCTGTAGCACAAGGATGTGTGTTGCAGGTCGAAGCAGTCGAAACGACTCCATCATCCTTCCCCATAATCCTTCCGATAATCTTCCATCGCCGCCAATATCACGTCATGAGCTTCGGACCTTCCATAGACATCCGGTATCTCCACCGGTTGTGTGCCCATGGGACTGCGCTTATACGTGAGAAAATAATGTTTAAGCCGGTCGATGATACCTGGGGGTAATTGGCTGAGATCTTCATAATGAGCATACATGCCATCTTGCTGGAGCACGGCGATGATCTTGTCATCCGCTTCATTTTTATCAATCATACGGAAACCTCCGATGGGTTTAGCTTGAACCAGGATATTGCCATGCTCTATGCGATGCTCCGTGAGAACAAGGATATCCAGTGGGTCCCCATCACCACGAATACCCTTTAGTCCAGACTTTACCATACACAGTGCCGCAATCTGGTCACCACAATAGGTTCGCGGCACAAACCCATACAGTGCCGGCACAACATTGGAATACAATTGGGGGCGATCCACTTTGAGTATCCCGCTTTCTTTGTCGAGCTCATACTTGACCGTATCTGATGGCGTGATCTCAATATACGTGGTTACGACTTGAGGTGCGTCAGGTCCTACGCTGACCCCGTGCCAGGGATGATGGATGTGGTGGCTGATCATGAGGGCTTAGAGTTTAGGGCTTAGAAGGTGATTGGTCAGTAGTGAGTGGTCAGTGGTGAGTGGAAAGGTAAGGAATTGACTTTCAAATTCAGAAAGAGAGCAGAAGGGGCTAAAGAGGCTGAAGGGGCTGAAAAGGCCGAAGGGAATGATTTTTACTAAGATCATACATTTCACTCCCCTTTAGGGGTCGGGGGCTGAAGGGGCTAAAGAGGCTTAAGGGGCCTAAGAAACCATGCAGAAAAAAACGTCTACCTGATAATCATCCCACTACACATCAATCCACTCACTACTCACTACTCACTACTCACCATTGACCTGAATCAGGTACATCGTATTCAACTTACCAGGTCGGGTATCCGGGTTCAGAAAAGATCTATTCAACCGGCTCACCTTGAAATCATCATAAGTCTTAAGGATGGTATTTGGAGGCATAGTCGGCAAGGCCTTTTCCGACACCCATATCCATGTGCCTGGCGGCAAGGTGTCGACAGGAGGTCCATAGGCATTGGGGATGGAACGGTCACTATAGTAGTCAAGCGTATAGCCATACTGGTCATGCCAATACACCCGATCCGGATGATGCATGGCAATATATCTGCCTACCTGCGCGCTGGATTGATATCGTAACAATTCCGGATAGAAATGA
>JBGAWQ010000063.1:0-14449 GCA_044227555.1 Saprospiraceae bacterium
TGAAAACAAAATCAATCAATGGCACACCAGGCTCATTGGTTCTATGTCCTTTATAGTTTAAAGGATGGAAACCTGTACAAAGGCTCATGTACAGACATTGGAAACAGGTTCCTTGCCCACTGTATGGGTGGAACAAACTCCACAAAACACAGGAGACCTTTAATTCTGCTTTACGTTCAAAAATTCGAGACAAAGTCAGAAGCTTTGGCCTTTGAACGATTCACAAAAACTTTAGAGGGTGGCACGCAGCTCAAGGAGAAATTGTTCCGATTAGGGTTAATCTCAAGCAACGGAAACCTCCCTTCTGATGGTTAGAGCGCCCGTACGGGAGGTCGGCGGTTCAATCCCGCCTCACGCTACTCTTTAAAGTTGAAAACAAAATCAATCAATGGCACACCAGGCTCATTGGTTCTATGTCCTTTATAGTTTAAAGGATGGAAACCTGTAAAAAGAATCCTGTTCGGATATCGGCAACAGATTTCTGAACCTTAGCATGGGGGGGGAACCACTTCAAGGAAACATCGCAGGCCCCTAGTTCTCATTTACCTTCAAAAATTTGAATCAAAGACTTAGCCTTAAGCTTTTGAACGGTACTCTAAATCGTTAGTAGGTGGATCTCAGCTGAGCGATAAATTATACGCCCTGTGATTAATCCCTTTGAGCGGAAAACTCTGGTCCGATGGTTAGAAGATAAACCGCTCTTTCCATTTTTCAGGGGGCATGGGACATACGTCATATCGGTTTCCGTAACGGAATCTGCGATTGGCTACCCACCTATAGATTCCATCGCGCCATGACTTCGGAATAATCCTGCCAGCAAATCCAAGGCTATATGGAAAACCGAGTGTAGTGAGAATGTGTATAGCGGCATCACTTCTCAGGTATACAGCTCCTTTATCATAGTAGATGATTGTGTCTTCACCCAGATACGCGGGCATGATGGGGGTCAATATTGTACCGGCCAGTTCGCCTGTAAGCGGAGCAAATTTGAAGAGGCCGCGATGATCCATGCGGATGATTCGCCTGACCCATCCATGGCACATCGGGCAATTACCATCAAAAAAGATGACTTTCATTTATCCGAATACTTGTTCAAACAGATCTCTCAACAACCGAACCTGAACAACTGTTGCACCACCGCCAATATCCTCCGGGGCTGCGGGTGAGGGCACAAAGATCTTCTTGTACCCTAAGCGCGTAGCTTCCGCAATTCTTTTGTCAAGTTGCTGGACCGGCCGTATTTCGCCTGACAGTCCTACTTCTCCCGCGAAGCAATAATCCCGGGGTACAGGAATATCCTGGAGCGAAGAGACGAGTGCAACAGCCAGGGCAAGATCAATGGCGGGTTCGGAGACGCGGAGTCCTCCAGCGACATTGACAAACACATCCTGGTTGCCAAAGAAAAATCCGCAACGCTTTTCAAGCACCGCGAGCATCAGGTGCAGACGACGAACATCATATCCGGATGTAGATCGCTGTGCGGTACCATAGACGGCAGTGCTCACGAGAGCCTGGGTTTCGATCAGAAAAGGTCTATACCCTTCGCATACCAGGGAGATGCAAGATCCGGAGATGGTATGGGCATGGTCGGCAGGGATGAGCCATGCGGATGGATTCGCTACTGGGATTAGACCAACCCCTTTCATCTCATAGATGCCGATTTCCCGGGTCGACCCAAACCGGTTTTTGACACACCTGAGCAGTCTGAAATTGTATTGTCGGTCTCCTTCAAGTTGTAGAACTATATCTACAATATGCTCCATCAGTTTGGGCCCTGCGATATCTCCCTCTTTGGTAATGTGACCCACAAGAAAGATGGTGATGCCGGTTTGCTTGGCGAGTTGCTGTAGTCGGTAACTGCATTCTCTGATTTGACTTACGGATCCGGGGATGGACTCCATGTCAGGAGAGTACATCGTTTGGATGGAGTCGATGATGACGATGCCGGCGTTGACTTCGCGGATCACCTCGATGATGCGAAGCAAATCTGTTTCAGCCAGAATATGGCATTGATCACCCTGGACACCCAGGCGGCTTGCACGCATCTTGATCTGGGAGGCACTCTCTTCGCCCGAGATATAGAGCAACTTAAGTGTCGGATTTCCAGCCATTTGCAATAGCAATGTGGATTTTCCAGCACCTGGTTCGCCAGCCATAAGGATGACAGATCCCGGTACTACTCCACCGCCCAACACTCTTTCCAATTCGGGATCACCGACCACAACACGCATCTCTTCTTCCATGCTGATCTCTGAAAGAAGTGTTGGAATCGTGCGTTCTTTCTGTGCATTACTGGCAGAACCAGTTGACGAACGAGTGTCGATAGTTTCTTCTACCATGGTATCCCATGCCTGGCATCCCGGGCATTTGCCGAGCCATCCTGAGGAGGTCGTGCCGCAGGCAGAACATACATACCTGGTCTTTATCTTGGACATGCTTTCATCCTGTTTGAAGGGCTGTTAACAGATTATTGTAACGTTTTTTAGCCCTGGGGGTAAATATTATTAAACTCTGTGTATTATTGCGTTGTTATCATTATCAAAGAGCGCACCCAAAGGGATGCTGTGATAAAGGTTAAAAGTAAACCGATTGATCGCATCCTCATCACTTTAGGTGCTTTGACATCAACGATCTTTTGCCTGGTATATCACTTCGTTTCAAAAAGTGTATATTCATATGAACTTTTTAAGCGTACTAAAGCATTATCAAGACATATACAAGGGCACGGCATCTGGAAGATTGAGGCATCTTATCAAATGATAAAAAACGTCAAACCCGGATGTAAGTTTAGAGAAACTTTAGTTTCATGATTATCTTTGGCTCTCGAAACTTTGACAAAAAATAAGCTGTTGTAAGAACAGATTAAGTTATAGTTTTCAATTGGTTTTTTGGGGTTTTTGGGGTGCCAGGTGCTAGCCTGGTGCCCCCTTTTTTTTGGAGTGAGGCGTGATGTGGTGATTGGGTGATGAAATGGTGCAGTGAGTGATGATTTTTGATCGCAGAGTGTTTTGCCTCTTTGGCCTCTTCTACCCCTCACCCCAACAGCGGAAAAGAGTTCTTTCTGCTTTTTTAATATTGCTCATTGGTAGTCTGCCTTTCCGCCCTTCTGCCTTTCCGCCTGTAGTTTTCTATCTTGTCCACCATGAATCCATGGTTTTCCAATGATGCTGTAGTCTTCGGCATCCTGATCGTTACACTTGCTGTCATCTTTCAGACCTCGCATTCTTCGCATCCGTTTTGGAAGAAGTTTTACACTTACATTCCAGCCTTGTTGCTATGTTATTTTGTCCCGGCGCTGATGAATTGGCCGCTGGGCTTAATTTCTGGAGAACAAAGTAATCTCTACCAGGTAGCGTCAAGGTATTTCCTTCCTGCAAGTTTGATCTTGCTCTGTCTCAGTATCGATATGAAAGGGATCATCAACCTGGGACCTAAGGCTTTGATCATGTTTTTGGCGGGAACCCTCGGAGTGATATTAGGTGGGCCGGTGGCATTGCTGGCTACGGAATGGATCTTTCCCGGTGTCATTACGGCATCACCTGATGATCTGTGGAAAGGTCTGAGTTGTATCGCGGGGAGTTGGATCGGAGGTGGGGCCAACCAGGCGGCGATGAAAGAGATCTTTAGTGTTTCGGATACCCTCTTTGGCACCATGGTTGTGGTGGATGTTGTTGTGGCCAATGTCTGGATGGCCTTGTTGCTTTATGGTGCCAATATCACCAACAAAATCGACAGATGGCTCAAAGCGGATACTTCGGCTATCGAGCATCTCAAGCAGGATATTCAAACTTATCGGCAGAGCATTGAGAAAGTCCCTTCTACGCTGGATTTGTTTACCCTCATGGCTGTCGCCTTTGGAGGAGTGGCCATTTCACACTGGGGTGCGGATCTGATTGTTCCTGCACTGGAGTCCGTCGCTCCGCAACTCAAGGCATGGAGACTCGAGTCTATCATCAGTGGATTCTTCTGGATCGTGCTGATCGCCACGACCTATGGACTCCTGGTTTCCTTTACGCGTTTCCGCAAATTGGAGGGCGTAGGCGCTTCGAGATGGGGAAGTGTCTTTATCTATATCCTGGTGGCGACCATTGGCATGGGAATGAACCTTCGCGAGGTCTTTGATCATTTGGGATTATTTGCGATCGGCATCATCTGGATGCTGGCGCATGCCACCACGATGATTGTAGTCGCGAGGCTGATCAAAGCCCCGTTCTTTTTTATGGCTGTTGGATCACAAGCGAATATCGGTGGAGCTGCATCTGCTCCGGTCGTGGCGAGCGCATTTAGCCCGGCATTAGCACCGGTAGGTGTGTTGTTGGCGGTTTTAGGCTATGCTTTAGGGACGTATGGGGGGATTGTTTGTGCATATTTGATGAAAGCCGCGTTGGGGATGTAAAGGAGCTATTGCGCAACCTTTTCCCCTTCCCCTTGTTTTCCCTTCTTACCTTTTTTATGGCGGTAAATACCGTAATTTAGCGGCCTCCGATGAGTGATGCAATCAAACATGAGTGCGGTATCGCACTAATCCGGCTTCTCCAACCGCTGGGACACTACCAGGAAAAGTATGGAACGGCCTTGCACGGACTTCATACCCTCCAACTCCTCATGCAGAAGATGCGTAATCGCGGCCAGGATGGTGCCGGGGTCGCCACGATCAAGCTGGATCCGATTCCCGGAACCCGCTACATCAGCCGCAAACGCAGCAACAGCCCTCAATACCTCAAGGAAGTCTTCCAGGGCATCTTCCAGCATTTTGAAGAATGCACCCCCGAACAACTCAAGGATGCCAACTGGCTGAAAGACAATATGCCTTATACCGGTGAAGTCCTCATGGGCCACCTCCGGTATGGCACCCACGGTGACAATTCGATCGAAACCTGCCATCCTTTTGTCCGTCTCAACAACTGGATCACCCGAAATCTCGTTCTGGCGGGAAATTTCAACCTCACTAACGTAGACGAACTCTTTAATGAGTTGGTTAAGCTGGGCCAATACCCCAAAGAAAAATCGGACACGGTCACCGTCCTCGAAAAAATCGGACACTTCGTAGACACTGAAGTTGAACGCCTGTTTAAATGGTACAAACAGGACGGCATCGAAAATGAAAATATCACTCCGCTGATCATGGACAATATGGACATCCAGCGGATCCTCAAAAACAGTTGCCGCAAGTTTGATGGCGGATATGTCATGGCCGGTATGGTCGGTCACGGCGATGCTTTTATCTTCCGCGATCCCAATGGCATCCGGCCTTGCTTCTACTACGCCGATGATGAGATTATAGCTGCCGCCTCAGAGCGCCCTGCCCTGCAGACCACGCTCAATGTGAGTGCCCGTTTTATTCACGAACTGGAACCCGGCCATGCCCTGATCATCAAGAAATCAGGCGCACATGAAGTAGTCCCCTTTATCGATCAGCGCGAAAAGAAAAGCTGTTCGTTTGAACGCATCTATTTCAGCCGCGGCTCTGACAAAGACATCTATGTCGAACGGAAGCAACTGGGTAAAAACCTGGTACGCCCGATCCTCGAAGCGGTGAATTATAATTTTGAAGACACGGTATTTACCTACGTACCCAATACCGCGGAAGCTGCTTTTTATGGGCTGATGGAGGGGCTGCATGAAGCCTACAATCAACAAAAAGCAGAGCGGATCATAGCTGCAGGCGGCACGATGCCTCCTGAAGAAATTCGTGATTTGCTCGCGCGTCAACCCCGCATCGAAAAACTCGCCAACAAGGACGAAAAGCTCCGGACGTTTATCGCCAATATCGACACGCGACACGAGATGGTGTCACATGTGTATGATGTCACGTATGGGATCATCCGAAATGATATTGACACCCTTGTGTTGCTCGATGACTCGATAGTACGAGGCACCACGTTGCGCGATTCCATCATCCGTATGGTCTCCCTGCGGTTGAAACCGAAACGCATCATTGTGGTGAGCAGTGCACCACAGATCCGCTATCCGGATTGCTATGGCATCGACATGTCCAAAATGGGCGATTTCGTGGCATTCAAGGCACTCGTAGATATCCTCAAAGAGCAAGGGAAGCAAGATTTGCTGCAGGATTGTTATCAACGTTGCAAAGCACAACTATTGCTCCCCAAAGAAAAAATCACGAATGAGGTGATGAGCCTTTATGAGCATGTCTCCGAAGGTTGCATCTCGAAACAAATCGCAAAAATTGTTTCCCCGACAGACATCGAAGTCGATGTAGACGTTATCTATCAGACCCTCGATGGATTGCATCAGGCTTGTCCGGATCATACAGGGGACTGGTATTTCTCAGGCCACTATCCAACACCCGGGGGCAACAAAGTAGTCAACAAGGCATTTATCAATTATATGGAAGGACGTGATGAACGATCCTATTGATCTGAAGTATACGTTCTCCTCCATTCAAAACCAGGATCACACACCTTCACTCCACTGATTAGTCACTATGCCGGATATCATTAGGCTTCTTCCTGATTCGATTGCCAACCAGATCGCTGCCGGTGAAGTCATTCAACGGCCAGCCTCCGTCATTAAGGAGCTACTTGACAATGCTGTGGATGCCGGAGCTACTGAAATCCAGGTGATCATCAAAGATGCCGGTAAGACGCTCATCCATATCCAGGACAACGGGTCCGGCATGTCTCCTACTGATGCGAGGATGAGCCTCGAGCGTCATGCTACCTCTAAACTCCGCAAGGCAGAGGACCTGTTTGATATCCGCACCATGGGATTTCGGGGTGAGGCCTTGGCTTCCATCGCGGCCATTTCACACATGGAGATCCGGACGCGCAGGGCAGAAGACACTGTAGGTACCCGGATCCTGGTCGAAGCCTCCGTGGTTACTGTACAGGAAGGTTGTCAATGTCCTGTAGGCACCGCTGTGATCGTTCGCAATCTCTTTTATAATGTTCCGGCACGAAGGAAATTTCTAAAAAGTGATCCAGTGGAAATGCGTCATATCATTGACGAATTCCATCACCTGGCCCTGGCCTTCGAACAGATCCAATTTAAAGTCTATCAAAACGACCAGGAGGTATATAATCTTCCTGCCGGATCGCTCCGCAACCGGATTATCGGTGTTTTTGGAAAAAAAGTGAATGAATTTTTGGTACCGGTTGAGGAGGAAACCAATTATGTCAACGTCAGTGGATATATCGGCAAGCCCAAACTCGGCAAGAAAACCCGTGGCGAACAATTCCTGTTTGTCAACCGGCGATATATCCGCAGTTCATATCTCCAGCATGCCGTCAAATCCGCATATGAAGATATCCTTCCTGCGGATCAGTTTCCCTTTTATGTTCTCTTCCTGGAGATCCATACGGACAAGATTGATGTCAATGTGCATCCGACCAAGCAGGAAATCAAATTTGAAGATGAGCGCATCATCTACAATTATCTCCGTGTAGCATGCCGGCATGCGCTTGGAAAATATAGTATCACGCCCTCCCTTGATTTCGAGCAAGAGGTGGGTATCAACCGCGCCAGTGGGGATGTCGTTCCTACAGTGACCGGTATGCGTGGGCCAGAGCGAGATCGACAGCAGGAACGGGAGAATATCCTCAAATGGGGTGCATTGCTCGAGTCCATTGAGGGCTTCTCTATCGCACGTCCGGAAGATGGCGTTCATGCTCCTGCTGCAGAGCAATCCAGGCTGGATCCTTTCTTGCAAAATGAGGATCTCGTGACAGACCACCTGCCGGTACAACTCTGGCATCGGTATATCATCATCCCGGGTTCGGGAGACATGATCATCATCGATCAGCGGGCTGCACATGAGCGGGTGCTGTTTGAAACGCTGATGAAAGACCTGGTGGCACAACAGAGTGCTGTGCAAAAACTATTATGGCCTGAGACCATACAAAGTCATCCCGGGGATGCGGTGTTGTTGCGCGAACTGTTGCCTCATCTGCAGCATCTGGGCTTTGATATCGCGGAGTTTGGACATGATGCATTTATCCTCCATGGTATTCCGGCGATCATGACTGATCTCATTGCCCCTCAACAAGCGATTGAGGATATCCTGGATCGTTTTAGAGAAGGGCATCAGCTTGCGGAAATGAAGCCGGTGGAAAAAATTGCGTTTTCTATTGCGTCCAACCTGAGTCGTCGCCGGGGTGAAGTCATGACCACGGAGGAAATGCAGACGCTCGTGAGCCAGTTGATGGCTTCGGACAATCCATATGCCAGTCCTTCCGGCCGCAAGACCTTTATCACTTTCGGGAAAGAAGAGATACTCAAACGTTTTCAATCCTAAACCCCTCCTGATCCTGTAGCCTTATGATGCCACTGACCGGTATAGTCAAACACCTGCTGATCATCAATGTCGTTGTCTTCATCGGCATGCATCTCGTGCCGGAATCCTGGGCCGCGATGATGCCATTTTATTCACCGGCAACGGGGATGTTCCAGCCTTTTCAGATCATCACCTACATGTTTACCCATTATGATGTTTCACACATCTTGTTCAATATGTTGAGTCTTTATTTTATGGGACCGATTGTAGAGATGACCCTTGGCCCAAAGCGGTTTCTGGGACTGTATATGATCTCAGGGTTGGTGGGATTGGCGGCACACTTCGTGGTAGGCTACCTTCCCTTTTTCCTGGGGTGGACGCATGCTGAACCATTGTTTTCTGTGCTGGGTGCTTCGGGGGCGGTATTTGGGGTTACCATTGCCTTTGCCACTTTATATCCTGATCGGGAACTGATGTTGCTATTTCCGCCCATTCCGATTAAGGCCTGGCTGATGGCATTGATCCTGATTGGTATTGGTTTGTATTCCGGCTTGACCGGTTCTGGGGGCAATGTGGCGCATTTTGCGCACCTGGGTGGAGCTTTGGCAGGCTTTGTTCTGGCTCGTCATTGGAAGCGAGGAGGTAGTTTCCTCCGATGATCTGATTTTTTTCGCGCGGAGACGCAGAGGCGGAGTTTTGATTATTCCTTTTCGCGCAACTACGCAACGGCGCAAAATGAGAAATCCTCCACTTGACAAAAAATCCGTGCAATCATGGAATCCGTTTAATCCGCGATTCAGACATTTTTCGCGCAGAGCCGCGGAGACGCAGTTTTGATTATTCCTTTTCGCGCAACGACGCAACGGCGCAATTCTAGTTCTCTCCTTCAGCCTTTGGCCACTTCCGCCCTTCCGCCTCTTCCGCCTTTCAGCCCCTTTCCGCCTTTCTGTCGCTTACGCTCGGCAGGAGTGACCTGCCCCTAACCATGCTCTCTGCCCTATGCTCTTTGCTCTCTGCCAACTTTCCCCTCCCTTTATTCGTTTTCTCTGATATCACTTACTTTTGGTATCGTGTTTCGTTCCATCTTTGATGACATCAGGTATCAGTTTCAGTCCGGTAATACGATTACCCGGCTGATCATTGTCAATGTGGCTGTTTTTCTGGCCCTGATGCTGGTGCAGTTGGTCTTCACCCTGGGATCCGGATTCAACCCTCAACATGGGACGTTTTCTGAGGGGGTGAGCTATTTATTCCTGTCAGAAGATTTGCTGTGGGATGCCAAACATCCATGGACGATCATCACCTATATGTTTACCCATATAGGGTTTTTCCATATCCTGTTCAATATGATGGTGTTGTATTGGTTTGGGCGTATCGCCGGCGACCTCCTGGGTGACCATCGTATGTTGGGGTTGTATGTATACTCCGGATTGGCCGGGGCACTGATCTATCTGCTGACAGCTCCATTGATATATAATGGGGGCAGCAACCTGCATGGGGCGTCGGCTGCGGTAATGGGGATTGTCGCTGCCGCGGGAATTACCGCCCCGGACTATCAGATGCGTTTACTTCTGTTGGGGGATGTAAGGTTAAAATACATAGTGGCGGGCCTACTGGCGATTTATGTCATCGGGATCGCTAATCTTGACAATGTGGGTGGTCACATGGCTCACCTTGGTGGTGCTGCCTTTGGTTTTTTCTACGTGCATATGTTGCGTCAGGGACACGATCTGACGAAAGGGTTGAGAAATCTATTGGGGATTTTTTCCCGACCGACGAAGCGACCTTCTAAACCTGTCAAGCGGAAAGTGGCCATGGAAGTCAAATACAAAGCGGCTGTGCGTCAACATGATCCTGCGGCACCTTCTCCACCAGGTCCTTCTCATCAGCAGGAGCAGGATCGGTTAGATGCCATCCTGGATAAAATCAAGGAATCCGGCTTTCAGAGTCTGAGCGAAGAGGATAAAAAATTCTTACATGACGCGAGCCAAAAGTAGTCCGAAGACCGCCCTGCTGAAAAAGTGGATCCTCGGGGTAAACGGCTTTTTCATCCTTCTTCTGCTGCTAACGTACCTCACACCCTATGTCAGGGTTGAATCCTGGGGGTGGCTCTCCCTATTGGCGCTGGCCTATCCGTTCATTATGCTTATCAATGGCGTAATTGCTATTGCCTGGCTGTCGATGCGTAAATGGTACGCGGCATTTTCAATAATTGCCATTCTCGCCGGACTCAGTTTTCATATGCACTATTTCAAACTGTTTTCGGTACCCGGAGGACAGGCTGACTGCAAAGAATCCATCCGACTGATGTCTTACAATATGCGTGGCCTATCGATGGTTCCCGGAGAAAAGCTGAGCATGCAAAGCCGTATTGATTCGTTTTATCAGGCGCTCAGTGGATTGAAGGAATTTCCGGATATCCTTTGTTTGCAGGAGGCCACAGCAGGCGATCAGATTGCCAAGCGATTTGGATTGAAAAATAGTCTGCACGCTCCAAAATCATCCCTGTGGTTATTGTCCCGCTACCCGATTCTCAAACACGGTGACCTGGAAGGTGCGGAGTCTAGTCCGAGTTGTATGTGGGCTGATATCAAGACACCCCAGGGGATCCTGAGGGTATATAACATGCATCTGGTGTCCAACCGGGTAACTAACACCACAGAAGAATTGATCCAGGACATGGATCTGAAAAATGAAAATACCTGGCATAACATCCGGTTTATCGTCAAACGGTACAAACAGACGACCATCCTTCGGGCCCGGGAAGCGCAGGATCTCCGTAAACACATGTCCAGATCGCCCTATCCAACCGTTTTAGCCGGAGATGGCAACGACCCTCCCCTTTCCCATACCTATCATGTCTTGTCGGATGGATTGCATGATAGTTTCAAGGACCGGGGGTATGGATTCAGCACCACCTATGAAAGCACTTTGCCTTTGTTGCGCATAGACTACTTGCTTGGAAATGCCACGGTGGATTTCAAGGATCATGCCACCCACAGGATTCGCTATAGCGACCATTATCCGGTGAGTGCGGGGATTTGCCTGCGTCCGGAGACCGGGTCCTGATCTCCTCGTTACAATACCTTATTTTTGCGGCCATGAGTCTGAAAATCTATAACAGCATCAGTGGCACCAAAGAGACGTTCCACCCCATCCTTGAAGGCCGGGTAGGGATGTATGTCTGCGGCCCCACGGTATACAACGACGTGCATATCGGCAACTGCCGGACCTTTGTAAGTTTTGATGTCATCTACCGCTACCTCCTGTTCCTCGGGTACAAGGTGAGATATGTCCGGAATATCACCGATGTAGGCCACCTGGAAGGAGATGTAGATAGCGGTGCTGAAGATAAGATCAGTAAGAAAGCGCGCCTCGAGCAACTCGAACCCATGGAAATCGTACAGAAATACACCAATGGGTTTCACGAGATTATGCGCAAATTCAACACACTGGATCCCAGCATCGAGCCTCGCGCCACTGGACATATCCTGGAGCAGATCGAGATGGTCGAAGAAATTATCCGACGGGGCTATGCCTATGAAACCAATGGCAGTGTGTATTTCGACACCAATAAGTTGCTCCGCGAAACGGATGTGTATGGAAAGCTATCTGGTCGTAAAGTGGAAGATCTGTTGGTAGAGACCCGTGATCTGAAAAACCAGGATGAAAAAAGGCATCCGTCTGATTTTGCGATCTGGATCAAGGCAGATGAACGTCACCTGCTTCGATGGAATGCCCCATGGTCGAATGGATTTCCCGGCTGGCACTTAGAGTGCTCGGTGATGAGTACCAAATACCTGGGCGAACGATTTGACATCCACGGCGGAGGAAATGACCTTAAGTTTCCGCACCATGAAAATGAGATAGCGCAGAGCTATGGTGCATGCGGCAATACACCGGCCAATTATTGGGTCCACAGCAACATGCTGCTACTCAATGGCAAGAAGATGTCCAAGAGTGAAGGCAATAATATTACGCCTACGCAACTGTTTACCGGAGACAGCCCGCACATCAGCAAAGCGTATTCGCCGATGGTACTTCGCTTTTTCTTTTTACAGGCCCATTATTCCAGCACCCTGGATCTCAATGATGCTTCTTTAAGTGCCGCAGAAAAAGGATATCGCAGGCTCATGGACACGTATACCAAACTTACGGGCATCCGTTCCAATGCGGCGGTCAGCAATCATCCATTGGCTAAGGAGATGGAAGAAGGCATACAGGCAGCATTTGACGAAATGAATGATGATTTCAATGCCCCAAAAGCCCTGGCCCGTTTGTTTGAATTGTGCACGACCATCAACAAACTTGCTGAAGGACAACTTTCGCCGGACGATGCGGGCCAGCACGCTATTGATGCTGTCGCAAAAGGATTTGGAGATTTGTTGTTTGTCATCTTTGGACTCCAGGATGAAGCGACCATCGCCGGTGATCAGCATATGGCCCAACTGGAAGGCCTGATGCAACTGATCATCGACATGCGCCAGCAAGCCCGTCAAAACAAAGACTGGCCAACTTCTGATAAAATCCGGGATACCCTCGCCGCTGTGCATATCGAACTAAAAGACGGAAAGGAAGGCACGCAGTGGAAGATTGAAAATTGAAAAATAAGACTGAAAAAAGACTTAGCTGAGATCTCCTCTGTAGGTCTGGAAAGAATTAAAATTGATTATTGTCCATTGCCTATTGCCTATTGCTAACTGCAAATCATTTATGAAAAACGTATTCCTCCTTGCTCTTCTGCTTCTGGTGTATTCCTGTAAAAAGGATCCCGATAGTGCACCTGTGACGGATGAGACTGCCCAAGTTCATGAGCCGGTCAAGGTTCCGGCCTTTTCAAAAGATTCGGCTTATGCATTCGTTGCCCGCCAGGTGGCTTTTGGTCCACGCGTACCGGGTAAGGAAGGGCACCAGGCCATGCGCCAATGGTTGGTCGCGAAACTGAAAAGCTATGGTGCCACGGTGACCGAACAAACGTTCAAGGCCAACACGGCTACTATTGGTGAAGTTCGTGCAGCTAATATCATTGCGGCCTTCAATCCCTCTTACGCCCGGAGAGTTGTGCTTGCCGCGCATTGGGACACACGATATGCTGCGGATGAAGATGCTACGGGTGCTGATAAGCCAGCTGATGGTGCAGATGATGGCGGGAGTGGTGTAGGCGTATTGTTGGAGATCGCCCGGCTGCTCAAAGATCATCCGATCTCCATTGGTGTGGATTTGGTATTCTTTGATGCCGAAGACCAGGGCGCATCAGACAGCGGTGCAGAGACCTGGTGTCTTGGATCCCAATACTGGGCACAAAACCCGCATGTCAGGGGGTACAGGGCTGATTATGGAATACTGCTGGACATGGTGGGAGCCAAGGGCGCCGAATTTCAGAAAGAAGATCTGACAGCGGTATTCCCCTCCGCTAAAGTGAGTCGCATCCATCAACATTATGATAAAGTCTGGTCATTGGCTAAAGGCATGGGTAAATCAGCTCACTTCATAGACAACCGGAGCCGACCGATCACCGATGATCATTACTTTGTCAACATGTACACGGACATCCCGATGATCGATATCATCAACAAACCGATGAACAGCGAGAAAGGATTTGGAGATCATTGGCACACCCACAAGGACAATATGGATGTTATCGACGCATCAGTTCTCGGTGCTGTAGGGCAAGTGGTGACGGCGTATCTGTACAATTCGTCGGCGAGTCCACTGTAAGGGATGGAGTGATGGGGTGATGGAGTGATGTGGTGATGGAGTGATCTTTTTTGTTACTAACGTGAAATCCTTTATTTCCATTAAGGAGAGAAATCTAACCTCCGCGTTCTCCGTGTTTCCGTGCGCTTTTTTATGGAGTGATGGGGTGAGTTTTTTCTTCTTCTCGGAGAACTCCCTCTTCATGAGAGGAATGATCTGGAGTGTGATTTTTCTTCTTCACGGAGAACTCCCTCGTCCTTACGGACGATCCCTCTTAATGAGAGGGATGGTTGGGTCGTGGAGTGTGATTTTTCTTCTTCACGGAGAACTCCCTCGTCCTTACGGACGATCCCTCTTCATGAGAGGGATGGTTGGGTCGTGGAGTGTGATTTTTCTTCTTCACGGAGAACTCCCTCGTCCTTACGGACGATCCCTCTTCATGAGAGGGATGGTTGGGTCGTGGAGTGTGATTTTTCTTCTTCACGGAGAACTCCCTCGTCCTTACGGACGATCCCT
>JBGAWQ010000064.1:0-14223 GCA_044227555.1 Saprospiraceae bacterium
CACTGGAGCAACCCGATATAGTACACCGCACCTACCCGAAGGGAATAATACGTATCGTTATTACTGCTGATCCCACGCTGACGACCAGGCTCCCCAATAGGTTCTATGCCCAGTTCAGGTGAGCGGTCAGACAACTGTACTGCAATATCTCCACGACGCGCTTCAAGTTCAAACATATCCGGATAGACCGAGCTGACATCATCGAGATAGTCTGTTCCCATCTGACGAACAGAGAGTTCCACGTTGAGACTCCATTCATAACTGAAATCAAGCTTGATCCCCATGCCGTAGGTCAGTCCACCGGTCACCCTTGCATATTCCTGGCCATTCAACTGGCCTTCTGTGCCCAGGGGCCGCAACGCATACCAGGTACCATCCAGGTTAGCCCTTGGATTGTAATAGGCAAAGGCAAGTCCGCCAAAAACATAAGGAGTAAAATACTGATCACGGCTGCCGTGCACCAGGTTGAAAAAGTTGAACTCAAAATTGATTGCCGCATCCAGGAAATCGGTTCGAAAACTCAGGTTGCGTGCTTGCTGGAATAGATTTTCAGACACCTGATCTTTGCCGATAAGTCGACCGGCACCCACATCCATCCGGAGCGAAGTCCGTGTATTGAAATTGTATCGGCCAACTCCACAAATCGAGTACCCCGGGGTCTTGAATGAAAAATTTGGATTGATATCCCCGGCATAGTTGCTGATCCCAACCATTCCACCCAATTCATACCCCTTTTGGGCATGCGCGGCAAGGCTGATAACCGTCAGTACAACAAGCAGATAAACTCTCTTCATATTCAATTTTGGCCTGCGAAGATAACCTATAACGTCACTGTGACTGATTAGCGTATGCCACGGACCGGAAAACATTCGGTAAAGATAGGGCAATTTTTTATATAATCTACTTAATTACAATAATATAGACATTAAATAAATGAATAATGTAAAATGAAAAGCACTTAAATTAGAATGAATCACCCAATCGATCTCCGGTCTTTCGGAAGGTTTATTTGAAAAATGGATTGGAAATCGAACCAGAGAAAACCTGGACAAAACCTTTACGATGAATGCTGCTTGGGACTAAAGGCCGGCCTCTTTGGAGATGTCGAGCATACGGTCAATACATGCCCTTCCATCCCGAATGACATGATCCGGCAGAATAATCTCAGGAAGTTCATACTTCATGGCGATGTACAGTTTCTCCATGGTATTGCGCTTCATGTGAGGACATTCATTGCACGCACAGGTATTGTTCGGCGGCGCGGGGATAAACAACTTGTCCGGGCTGGCCAGTTGCATCTGGTGGATGATCCCGGGTTCCGTAGCCACGATAAACTCTTTTGCCGGATTGGCTTTGGTGAATTTCAACAAGCCGGTAGTAGATCCTATGTAATCCGCGATGTTGAGCAGATGTGCTTCGCATTCCGGATGCGCGATGAGCTTGGCTTGCGGGTATTGCACCATGAGACGCGCTATTTTTTCATGCGAGAAAATCTCATGCACCATGCATGTGCCATTCCAAAGGATGAGATTGCGCCCGGTCTTTTTCTGAAGATAAGCCCCTAAGTTGCGGTCCGGCGCAAAAATAATCTCCTGATCCTTGGGTATACTATTGATCACATGCACCGCATTGGTGGAGGTACAGCAGATGTCCGTGAGTGTTTTCAACTCGGCAGTGCAGTTGATATAGGAGACCACCACTGCGCCAGGATGAAGGTCTTTAAATTTTTTAAACAACGGCGCCGGACAAGAATCCGCGAGCGAACAACCCGCCTTGAGATCCGGCAACACCACCTTCTTCTGTGGAGACAAAATCTTTGCGGTCTCCGCCATAAAATGCACGCCGGCAAACACAATCATGTCTGCCTGAGTAGCCGCAGCCTGCTGTGACAGTCCCAGGCTATCCCCGATAAAGTCCGCCACATCCTGTATCTCCGATTCCTGGTAATAATGCGCAAGGATCACCGCATTCTTCTCCTTCTTCATCCGCTGGATCTCTGCCACCAGATCCAACGTTGGATCCACCTTTAAATCAAGGTATCCCCTGGCTTCCAAATCCTTTACGTCTGGCTCCATTACATCTGTTGTACTCATCTGCTTGATATATTCAATTAAAAACAAACATACCAACTCTATAGTTGTCCTTTTAAGTCAATCCTTCTGATTTTCCATATCACTGGATGGAAGATATCAGATGCCAGATTAAAAGATGCCAGACCATCTTTTTTAATTTTTCAATTTCAAATATTCACTCCACAAAATTCAGCCGTTATTTCATCAGAAATACAGCCGGAATTTTATGGATCTCTGGCCACCCTTCTTTTTTCCATTCCACTATTCGTCTGGTACGCACAAATCCATTTTCACTACCTAGATTGGCAGCAATACCAAACATGCGGTGCCCATCCAGGTTGACACCGGCAATCTCCATCATCTGCCGGTTACGGTATGGGGTTTCAATCCAAATCTGCGTTGCGTCATCCCGATCCGCTCTTCGTTCGAGATCTTTCAATTGCTTACCTAGTTCATCCTTTTTGGCACTGAGGTATCCATGAAAAGCAAATCGCTGTCCTTCCATTCCCGACGCCATCAGGGCCATCATGATACTGGATGGACCCGAAATAGGAATCACCTGAATCCCCATTTGTTGCGCAATGGCCACGTATCTGCTGCCCGGATCAGCAATGGCTGGTAGCCCGGCTTCTGACAATATTCCAATATCCCTACCCTCAAGCAATGGCTGCAACTGCTTTTCAAGCAGGGCAAGATCCTTTACTTCTTCCGGCATTTCTTCAAAAACCATCTCCCCGATCGATCGCGGATGCTGCGTGGCACTGATATATCTCCTTGAGGTTCTGGCCCTTTCGACAATAAAATAATCCAGGGAATGGAGGATCCGAATGGCTTCAGGAGAAATGCTTACCAGTCCATCATCCGCTATCGGGGAGGGTACCAGAAAGAGCCTGCCCTTGTGTTTGGCCATAATGATATCTTTGCGGGTCTAAAAGTAACGGGTGGAAGCGACATATACGATCAGGATCGATGCCTTTGAAGGCCCATTTGACCTTCTCTTGTTTTTTATCGAACGGGATGAGCTCGATATCTATGACATCCCCATTGCCAAAATCACGGATGACTTTCTCGGGTATGTCCATACCATGGAAAATCTCAATATCGACCTGGCCTCCGAATTCATCCTTGTAGCCGCTACCCTGATGCGGATCAAAGCCAAAATGCTGATCCCCCGCAAAGAAGTCGATGAGCAAGGCAATGAAATTGATCCACGCGAAGAACTCGTACAGCGCTTACTCGAATACAAAGCCTACAAGGAAGTCACCGATGAACTCCGCCGCAAGGAAGAGTCACGTTCGATGTCCTTCCCTCGCGGCAACGTAGAGGTCGAACTCCGCTCCCTTGCTGAAGAAGCGCTCGCCGATGCCGAATTGGAAAGCCTCACGCTGTACAAGTTGATGCAGGCATTCAAACGCGTCATGGATCGGTTTGATGAAGCCAAACGACATCCCGTCCACACCATCGTCACATACACTCATTCCATCCAGGACGAACAATCCCTCATCGTCAACAAGCTGGTCCTCAAACCCCGCCTGGAATTTATAGATGTATTCGCCGATTGCCAGAGCCGGATCCATGCGATCATCACCTTCCTCGCCCTCCTGGAGATGATCAACAACCAGGTGATCCGCATCCTCGCCGGCGACGGTGTCAATAACTTCTGGGTAGAACCCCACCTCGTCGAATCCACCGACAACTCCGAAGAAGAATAGCCCCATCTTTTCCTTCTGAATTACGCCACGAGAAAAGTGCAGAGACGCAATGCATTGCGTCTCTGCACTTTTTTCGTGGCATTGCGGCTCTGCACTTTTTTCGTGGCATTGCGGCTCTGCGTTTTTCTCACCTCTTTGCTTTTTTGCACAATCTAATCCATTGCTTCTCGAGATCTCTTACATTAGTAGGAATCTCCAATGCACTACTCTTTACCACTAAACCCCCTGCACCCACCAATTAGCACTTTACAACGTTCATTCTGCTCTCTGCTCTCTGCCCTATGCCCTCTGCTCTCTGCTCTCTGCTCTTCTGGCTTTTTCCAATAATTTCTTTGTTCCACCCATAGTTTCCTAGCCTATATCTTTCTATCTTTGCGCCACGATTTTAACCTTAGTTTAAGCCTAATAACAAGATTATCAGTATATTATGAACGTCGGTAGCATCAAACAGATCATCGGTCCTGTAGTGGACGTAGCCTTTACCGGTGAAAACAGCAAGATCCCGGATATCCTCAACGCCCTCGAAATCACCCGCCCCAACGGCAACAAGGTGATCCTGGAAGTTCAACAACACCTTGGTGAAGACAGTATCCGCGCCATCGCCATGGACAGCACCGACGGTCTGATGCGTGGGATGGAAGTAGTCGACACCGGCAAAAACATCACCATGCCGGTCGGCGAACAGATTAAAGGCCGCCTCTTTAATGTCATCGGTGAAGCCATCGATGGTATTGGCCCGGTCGTTAAAGATGATCGCTCCTACCCAATCCACCGCAAACCACCTACCTACGAAGAACTCTCCACATCCAAAGACATCCTTTATACGGGTATCAAGGTCATCGACCTTATCGAGCCTTATGCAAAAGGGGGTAAGATCGGTCTGTTCGGTGGTGCTGGTGTAGGCAAGACCGTTTTGATCATGGAGTTGATCAACAACATCGCGAAAGGATATGCCGGTATCTCCGTGTTCGCCGGCGTAGGCGAACGTACCCGCGAAGGAAATGACCTCCTCCGTGAAATGATCGAATCCGGTGTCATCAAATACGGTGAAAAATTTAAACATAGCATGGAGTCCGGAAGCTGGGATCTCTCTGCTGTAGATAAAGACGAACTGGCTAAATCCCAGGCCACCCTGGTATTCGGTCAGATGAATGAACCTCCGGGTTCACGTGCCCGTGTAGCGCTGTCAGGACTTACAGTTGCGGAATATTATCGCGATGGTGACCTCAGCGATCCGGCAGGAGGCCGCGACATCCTTTTCTTTATTGACAACATCTTCCGTTTCACCCAGGCCGGCTCTGAAGTATCCGCTCTGCTTGGCCGTATGCCATCAGCCGTAGGTTACCAGCCTACCCTGGCGACCGAAATGGGTATCATGCAGGAACGAATCACTTCAACCAAGCGAGGATCTATTACTTCTGTACAAGCTGTATATGTTCCTGCGGATGACTTGACTGACCCTGCTCCTGCTACCACCTTTGCTCACTTGGATGCCACGACGGTATTGAGCCGTAAGATCGCCGCCCTCGGTATCTATCCTGCGGTAGATCCTCTCGACAGTACCTCACGAATCCTCGATCCACTGGTGATCGGTGATGAACATTACAATACCGCAATGGCTGTTAAAAATATCCTGCAGCGTTACAACGAACTCCAGGATATCATCGCGATCCTCGGTCTGGAAGAACTTTCTGAAGAAGACAAACTCGTCGTACACCGCGCCCGTCGCGTACAACGCTTCCTTTCTCAGCCATTCCACGTAGCTGAACAGTTTACCGGCAAACCTGGTGCACTCGTACCTATCGAAGAAACCATCCGCGGATTTAACATGATCCTCAATGGCGAAGTTGACCAATATCCTGAAGCAGCTTTCAACCTCAAGGGATCCATCGATGAGGTGATCGCAGAAGGTAACAAGATGCTCGCTGAAACCAGCAACTAATCCAGAAGCACGAACTGCATGAACCTCATCATTCTTACTCCGGATAAAGAGCTCTTCCAGGGCAAAATTACTTCTGTCAGTGTACCCGCTATCGGTGGCCGTATTCAAATCCTGAAAGACCACGCCCCGATCGTTGCCGCCCTCGGACAAGGTGAAGTACGCTATGAATTGTCCAAAGGTGAAAAACGTTCGTTTAAAATTGAACGCGGTATACTTGAAGTACTACGTAACGAAGTCAGCCTGCTGGTCGCCGGGGTAGTGGAATAACCTCTCGTAAAGGCCAAAGTACCTCCTCCCTTCAGCAGTCGTACATAAGATCCATTTTTCCATAGCCCTGGGTTTCCTCCCGGGGCTTATTTTTGCTCCATGGCCACGCCTCGCACCGTCGCTTTCCAATCCCTTGGCTGCAAACTCAACTTTGCGGAAACGTCATCGGTCAGACGCCTTTTTGAAAACGACGGTTACACCATAGTCCATTACGAAGACGAAGCAGATGTCTATGTACTCAATACCTGTTCCGTCACGGATAACGCGGATCGGGAATGCCGCAAAGCCGTTCGCTTGTTTCACCGTCTCAATCCCCAGGCCCGCATCATTGTCATGGGTTGTTACGCGCAACTCAAACCCAATGAAATCGCGGGTATCGAAGGCGTACATCTCGTCCTGGGCGCTGCGGAAAAATTTCAGGTACTCGAATTCCTCCATGCCCTTGAAGGCTTACATGACCACGCCACTATACATGCAGGCGAAATCCAACTCGCTAACACCTTCCATACCGCCCATTCACAAGGCGACCGGACACGCTCTTTCCTGAAAGTCCAGGATGGCTGCGATTATAAATGCACCTTCTGCACGATACCAAAAGCACGCGGTAAAAGCAGAAGTGCCCCCATTGAAGAGATTCTTCGACAGGCCAGGCAGATCGGCCTCGATGGCATCCATGAAATCGTTCTTACCGGTGTCAATATCGGTGATTTCGGCAACGGCACCTCTGTCATCGAAGGCCAACGTCCGAAAAAAGAAGCCATGCTGCTCGACCTCATCACCGCACTTGATGAGATCTCTGAAATCAGTCGCTTCAGAATCTCCTCCATCGAACCCAATCTATGCACCAACGAGATCATAGCATTTGTGGCCGCCTCAAAAAGATTTATGCCGCACTTTCACATGCCCCTCCAATCGGGCAATAATGATATCCTTCGATTAATGAAGCGCAGATACCAGCGGGAATTATATGCCGAACGCGTCGAAACGATTCGTCGTCTGATCCCGCACGCATGTATCGGTGTTGATGTGATCACCGGATTTCCCGGCGAAACTGATGAGCATTTCGCAAATACTTATTCATTTCTGCGTGCTCTCGATATTGATTACATCCATGCTTTCACGTACTCCGAACGCAAAGATACCCCTGCAGCTGCTATGGATGGGGCCGTACCAATATCTGTACGAAGACAGCGAAGCCAGACTCTTCGGAAGCTTTCACTTCTTAAAAAGCAAATGCAATATCAACGACATCTTGGGGAAGCACGTCCCGTACTCTTCGAAAAAGGACTTGACGAACACACTCTTTCCGGGTACACCGATAATTATATCCGGATCACGATGCCCGGACATGAAAGTCTCATCAATACACTCAGCACCGCAACCTTGCAAAAAATCAAAGCAGAAGGCAACGACATACTAGTCGCTGCTTCTCTCTGACTACATCCGGAAATACCAGAAAAAACAGGCCAGGATCATCAGGCCTTGCCGTCCGGGAAATTGAGTTTAAACCCTACACTGTGCACATTCTCAATTGAGATCTCCGGATCTTCGTTGAGATACTTGCGCAACCTGCTGATAAACACATCGAGACTACGGCCATAAAAATAATCGTCCTTCCCCCAGATATCTTCAAGGATATCCGAGCGACGGATCACCTGGTTGGGCCGCTTGGCGAGATAGTACAATATATCGGCCTCTCGTTGGGTAAGCCCTTTGGACTGTCCGCCTATGGACAAATCCAGATTGGCGTAATCAAATAAATATTTACCGATAGACAGTGACTCCTTAGGCGCATCTTCAATGATTTTACGGCGACGCAGGAAAACCTCTATACGGAATTTCAACTCTTCGAAGCTGTAAGGCTTGGTCACATAATCATCTCCTCCCAGCAGAAACCCTTCCATCTTATCTTCGACCATGGATTTGGCGGTCAAAAAGATGATCGGGATATGTTTACTGACTCCCCTGATTTTCTTGGCCAGCTCAAACCCGTCCAACTGCGGCAACATCACATCCAGCAGGCAGAGGTCAAACTCATTTTTTTTAAACATATTCCAGGCATCCTTGCCATTGGCACAATGCATGACTTCGTATTGCTCCATCTCCAATTGATCTTTAGTGATAAAGCTCAAGGAGTCATCATCCTCGACATACAGAATTTTTGCTTTCATGCTACAGTAGTTGGTATATGTAATCTAAAGGTACTACCCTTTCCCAGTTCACTTTCCACCTCGATATCTCCGCGGTGCATCTGCAGGATCCGTTTGACATAATGCAATCCTAATCCAAACCCTTTGATATCATGGACGTTACCGGAAGGTACACGGTAAAATTTCTTAAACAAATGTTTTTGATGATCGGGAGAAATTCCGATGCCGCGATCTACAATATCAAGGAAAAACCGGCCATGCGTATTGTACGTGACCAGATCGATAGGTTGGTCAGGCGTCGAATATTTTACCGCGTTGTCCAGGAGGTTACTCACTACACTACCCAGATGAGTACGATCTCCCATGACATGCGTATGCTTAGCTGAAAAATCCTTGTTGAATACGCGCCCTTCGATGCCCGACTCCGCCCCTTTAGTCTCCAGGACTTCTTCAAGTAATTGATGCATGTCGACATCTTCACTCTTCAATTTAAACTCCCCGGATTCAAGCCGCGCCACATTGAGCAGCTTCTCTACCTGCGAATTGAGTCGCTGGTATTGAGATCGTATCAACTCTGTATATCGGCGCAATCGATCATCCTGCTGTATTGTGGGTTGCTTGGACAAATAGTCACTGGACAATTGTATCGAGGTCAGCGGCGTCTTGAATTCATGCGTCATGTTGTTGATAAAATCACGTTGCATTTCAGAATATCGCCGTTGGCTGAAGATCACCCAAATGGCATACGAAAAAAAGATCACTGTAATCGATGCGATCGAAGCCATCAACCAGGTCATCCCGGTGTTGGCCCGCAAATCATCCTCCCGGGAGGGAAACTTCACACCGAAGTAGTATATAAACTCATCGTATTTCGGCAGTTTCTCCACCGCCTTGGGGGGCTTGTTGGATTCAATCAGGTTGCAATGATTGCCATAGACCATATCGTTGCTCGAACAATCATAAATACCGTATTCAAAATCGGTATACATGGCCAGCGAACTAAACTCTTCGAGCAAAAGATACTCGAGGATGTTGGCATCAATAACATCGTTGAAGTTGACGATATAATAATTGGGCGTAATGCGCTTGATGATCTCACCGGACGGCAGGGTGGATTTATTGATCTCTGCCATTTTGTGCGCCACGCGGAGCAAGGCCAGCGAGGTGGACTGGTGAAAAGACTTGGATTCGTGACTCCAGCGCTGGGTCAGCAGATAACTCTGCATGCCGATGATACTCAGGACCGTTACAGCCCCGAGCAAAATCACCCACCTGATATTGGAATTTCTCATAAAGCCACAAATTTAACGGGATTGCGCCGCTACCCACCCTATTTATTCATTAACAATATGCTAATCTTCAGCACCATAAAGCGATCGAACGCAGGATGTCTGCTGGTCAGCCAAGTCACTTGATCGAAGAGTTGGCAGACTTGATCGATACCAGGGGACGCTCTCACTCCTTTTTCGTTTCTTTTGAAAGATCAACGTTCCTCTCCTTTAAAAATTCTGTTCTATGAAAACAACACTTACTTCCATTTTAGTTCTGCTCGGTTTCCTGGGTTTCGTATCCGGTCAATCTCCTTTCCTTCCACCAAGTGGGGACAACCAAAAGTGCATGGTCACCCAGTACATCGGCAACATCGTCAGTGTCACTGTCGAATACCATAGTCCCGATGTGACCGGACCTGATGGACAAGACCGTGCAGGACACATCTGGGGTACTCCCGTCGCTCACTATGGTATGATAGATCAAGGCTTTGGTACTTCAAAAGCGGCACCCTGGCGAGCCGGAGCTAACGAATGCACAACCATCACTTTTTCCCATGATGTATTGGTGGAAGGCCAACCTATCAAAGCCGGAACGTATGGGCTCTTCCTGATGCTTGCAGAGACAGGACCCTGGACCTGGATATTTTCTTCAAATGCAACCGCATGGGGCAGTTTCTTCTATGATGCAAAGGAAGATGTGCTTCGGGTAGATGTTCAACCCACTGACCATCCACGGACAGAGTGGCTGACGTATTCATTTACGGATCGCAAGCCGGACGCAACCACCCTCGAACTACAGTGGGAACTTAAAAGCATACCCATGCACATCACGGTACCCAACATGAATGATGTCTATATCGAACGAATAGATCGTGAGTTTCAGAGTGCGACCGGATTTACTGCGGCCAACTTTACCGCGGCGGCCAATTTTCTGCTTGATCAGAATTATAACCTGCCAAAGGCGCTGGAGTATGTCAATATGGGTATGGACTATCCTTTCTTTGGCCGAACTGATTTTGCCAGCCTGACGACCCGGGCCCGGATTTTATTACAGATGGGTAAAACCGACGATGCTATGGTATCCATACGACAAGCTGTGGAAATGCCTGGTGCGGATGCCGGACAGATCCATCAACTCGGCCGTAACCTGATCGGAAGTCAACATCCGCAACAGGCCCTGGAGGTGTTCACCCTTAATTTTGAAAAATATAAGGGAGCCTGGCCAACCAATGTAGGGATGGCGAGAGGATATTCTGCTGTAGGTAAATACAATGAGGCATTAAAATATGCCCGCGCAGCCCTGGCCCAGGCTCCGGACCAGCTCAACAAGGATAGCCTGACGGCGATAATTGGTAAGCTGGAAGCCGGTAAAGACATCAATTAAGCCTCTGGAAACGGGCATTTAGGGTCTAAAAACCTAATTTTTTAGGATTGGAGGGTTGAGTCAACTCTGATTCATCGATCATTTTATGTCATTCATCAGGTACTATGTTAAATTGGTGTACTTTGTATTGCATAGTACCTAAGATTCTATTTATATTTGCGTCATGAAAATCGATAACATGAAAGCTCAGATGCGCAAGGGGGTGCTCGAAATGTGCATTCTCTCCCTGCTGTCATCGGAAACCATGTATACCTCGGATATCATCGAAAAGCTCAAAAACTCGCAGTTGGTCGTCGTCGAAGGAACACTCTACCCGCTCCTCACCCGGCTCAAAAATGCGGGGCTATTGGAATATTACTGGATGGAGTCGAGTTATGGCCCTCCCAGAAAATACTTCCGGATCACCGAAGAAGGCCGTAATGTCCTGCAAGGCCTCAGAGAATCCTGGACAGAAATCAATGAAGCGGTTTCCCTTACTACACACAAACAATAATCATCCATGAATAAAACGATCAACATCAACCTGGGCGGATATGCCTTTACGATTGACGAGGATGCCTATGAGGTGGCCAACAACTACCTCACCACCCTGGCGAGGCACTTTGGCGGCGGTGAAGGCGCCAACGAGATCATGCAGGATATCGAAACCCGCATGGGTGAACTGGTCAATCGAAACCGGGGTACGCGGACCATCGTGAATAAAATTGATGTCCTTCAGGCCATCTCGGTATTAGGAACGCCTGAAGAACTTAAAGATATCGACTTTACAGACATACCCACCGAAGGCAAAAAATCGAAGGCATCCTCTTTCCAACTCAAAACCGGAAAGCGTCTCTATCGCGATCCTGATGATAAGATGATTGGTGGGGTCTGTTCTGGACTCGCTGCTTACTTCGGTATCCAGGATGCCGTATGGATGCGTATAGCCTTTGCTTTGTTGACCCTGGCCGGAGGTGCCAGCGCTATGATTTACGTAGTCCTTTGGGCCATTGTACCCGCCGCTAAAACCGTCTCCGAGCGATTGGAAATGATGGGTGAACCTACCAACGTCAACAACATCGCCCGCATGGTCAAGGAAGAACTCGAAGAGCTTGGCGACAAACTACAAGACACGTTTGGTAAAAAACAATACAAACATCGTCAACGCAAATCCACGCCCATGGATGACTTCGATCCTCCAAAAACCTCCGGCTGGTCCTTCGACATGAAGTCCCGTCATCCGGAAAAGGTAGAAGCCGGTTACAACAAAAAGGATTTTGTGTAAGCACACGATACAATGTTTAGGATCGCAGATGACGCAGAAGTTATTTTAAATAGATTTTCGCAAATCCTATTTCCCCTAATCACCATCTGAAAATCTGCTTAATCCTTTCTTAATAAATCTCTGCGTATTCCTCGTGCTGAACGGAGTAGAAGTATGCGATTCCTGCATCACGTCAATGTAGAGACTCGGTGCATGACCAAGCCCACGAGATTTTTCGGATCGCAGATGGCGCAGAAGTTATTTTAATTACATTTTCGCAAATCCTATTCCCCCAAATTACCCTCTGAAAATCTGCTTAATCCTTTCTTTAATAATCTCTGCGAAATCCTCGTGCTGAGCGGAGTCGAAGTATGCGATCCTTGCATCATTTCATTGCTGACTGCCAACTGCCAACTGCTGACTGCTAACTGCTAACTTTTCCCTTACCTTTGCCCCCTCTTAAGAATAACCCATGAGTGCGACAGAGGAGATCCAGAAACGCAAAACCTTTGGCATCGTGTCCCACCCGGATGCCGGGAAGACTACGCTAACTGAAAAACTCCTGCTCTTTGGGGGCGCCATCCAGGAAGCCGGCGCGGTCAAATCCAATAAAATCAAGAAACACGCGACCTCCGACTTTATGGAAATCGAGCGCCAGCGGGGGATTTCAGTCGCCACCTCTGTCATGGCCTTCCCCTACCGCGACCACCAGGTTAATATCCTCGATACTCCAGGCCACAAAGATTTCGCGGAAGATACCTTCCGTACCCTCACCGCTGTTGACAGCGTCATCGTAGTCATCGATGTCGCCAAAGGGGTGGAGACCCAAACTGAAAAACTGGTCGAAGTATGTCGCATGCGCCATACGCCGATGATCGTGTTTATCAACAAACTCGATCGCGAAGGATTGGATGCCGTAGATCTCCTTGATGAGATCGAACAAAAACTAGGACTGCATGTCACGCCATTGAGTTGGCCTATCGGCATGGGCCAGCAATTCAAGGGCGTCTACAATATCTACGAAAAGAAATTAGTCTTATTCCGTCCGCACAGCAAACAGGAAGAAGAAGAGATCATCGAAATCAAGGATGTGATGGACCCTTTGCTGGATCATCATGTCGGCACGCGACCTGCCAATGAGTTGCGATCCGAGCTGGAAACCGTCACCCATGTCTATCCCACTTTCGATCGCAATAAATATCTCGCCGGCCAGGTGTGCCCGGTGTTTTTTGGGAGCGCGGTCAACAATTTTGGGGTGAAAGAATTGTTGGATTGCTTTATCGACATCGCTCCGCAACCCCTACCACGCGAGACGGAAGAACGAGTTGTAAAACCGGAGGAAGATATCTTTTCGGGATTCGTCTTTAAGATCCACGCCAACATTGATCCCCGCCATCGCGACCGGATTGCTTTCCTCCGGGTGTGCTCCGGAAAGTTTGAACGCAACACCAATTATTACCATGTCCGTCAGGAACGCCAGATGAAGTTTTCCAACCCAACCTCTTTCATGGCTTCACGCAAAGAAGTGATTGACGAAGCCTGGCCGGGTGATATTGTGGGTCTATATGACTCCGGTAACTTCAACATAGGTGATGCGCTAACGCAGGGAGAGAAATTGCATTTCAAGGGCATACCCCGTTTTTCACCGGAGATGTTTCGTAGGGTGATCAACAAAGACCCGATGAAAACCAAGCAGCTCAACAAAGGTCTTGATCAGCTCATGGACGAAGGTGTGGCGCAGATGTTTGTCAAAGAAATCAACGGCGACAAAATCATCGGTACGGTCGGCGCCCTGCAGTTTGATGTCATCCAATATCGTCTTGAACATGAATACGGAGCTAAGTGTGATTATGAACCTCTGAGCTTACATAAAGCCTGCTGGATCGAGGCCGATACTGATACTTTATTGCAATCCTTTATCACCCGCAAGAAAAAAGATATCGCCCACGACAAAGATGGCAAGCCCGTATTCCTGGCTGAATCTGCCTGGGTGCTTAGGATGACGCAAGAGAATTTTCCGGATATCCGGTTCCATAATACGTCGGAGTTTTAACGCTGTATCTGTTCCACGGTTCTGAGACCTAACTTCTCCTTATTAGAACTCGTTACACTAGTATTAGAATTTATATCCTCCTGATATTCCAGCATAATATGGAACCAGTATGCCGCTTCCATAAACCGG
>JBGAWQ010000065.1:0-14198 GCA_044227555.1 Saprospiraceae bacterium
TGGACACCTACACATCCAATGGTGATCCCGGGGGACCCTGGATGAGCACCAATACCATGGTTGCTACTGTAGATACAATGACAGGAGTGGTAACTGCGGTTCCATCCGGTACTACTGACATCCGATACTCCTTTAGCGCGGGTTGCGGAAGCCCGGTATTCAGCTTCCTCACCCTGAGCGTGGCTCCAACAACGGTATTAAATACCAATGACACCGGCGCCGGTTCGCTTAGAGATATTGTTTCATGCGCCGGTGACGGAGCAATGATTAGTTTTGATGCCTCTCTTACGGGTCAAACCATCTTGCTGACATCTGGTGAATTGATCATCAACAAGAACCTGACTTTTACAGGACTTGGTACCACCAACCTGGCTATCTCTGGGAATGGAGCGTCCAGGGTCTTCCACCTTCAGACCGGAAAGACGTTGACAATTACCAATATGAAACTGAAGGATAGTTCAAGCATGATTGATGGAGGAGCCGCTCTGGTGGATGGTTACCTCATCTTGCAGGATGTCATCTTTGAGAATAACCTTGAGAATGGAATACCAAAATCTTTGACGGTGACCCCTGCAGCCACCGTTGAGATCCTTGGAAATGTGGATCTCAAGAACTAACGCTCATTGGTTAAAAGTAAAAGAGGCACTCTTGGGTGCCTCTTTTTTTTGTCCGGTTGTTTGATGGTTGAGGGGGTTTTTATGTTGCCCGTGGAACAAATAGGAAATACAGACCGGTTTCTGGTATTGGATTTTTCTCAGCCAGGAAGATCTTTTGTTCCACGTGGAACAAAAAACAAACAATTTTACAAATCTAATGTTCCACGTGGAACAAAAACCCGTGTCCTGGTTACTGGCTTAGTTCTCCTGCCTCTATGAGGAAATCATTGAGCAGGCGATTAAACTCATCTGAGTGTTCCATCATAGGCGCGTGGCCACATCGATCGAGGATAAATAAACGGGAATCCGGAAGCAGCTCGTGAAACTTCTCTCCAACAAACGCAGGAGTGATCGTGTCGTCTTTTCCCCAAACCAGCAGAACCGGTCTCCTAATCTGATCAAGCCGATCCGCAATATTATGACGTAAGGCTGATTTTGCGATAGCGATCACCCGTATAGCTTTATTCCGGTCGTTGACAATGTCATAGACTTCATCCACCAATTCTTTACTGGCCACCGCCGGGTCATAAAAGGTACTCTCCGTCTTCTTCTGTACGAAGTCATAATTACCCCGCTTTGGAAATGTACTGCCCAGCGGAGCTTCAAATAATCCCGAGCTTCCGGTCAGGGTCATGGATCTTAATAAGTCTGGCCTTGATAATGCAAAAAGAATGGCCACATGCCCTCCTAAACTATTACCCACCAGATTGACCTGGCTATATCCTTTAAACTTGACAAATTCATTGACATGATCCACCAAACCCATGACAGATAGCTTACGGAGAGGTAGTTCAAAAATGGGGAGTAAGGGCACTACAACATTGGCCCTCCCGGAAAAATGATCAATAATCGTGGCGAAATTGCTAAGTGCTCCAAAAAGACCATGTAATAAGAGAAGGGTCTTTTCCTGGCCAGGATCCGACTCTATATACTTAAACCCATTCTCCTCCTTAATGTGATATTTCATATTCCAATCCTAAAGTAATCTAATTGTATTTGAGGTAATGAATTATAACCGATGTTCCTCTACTTAAAAGCTTTGGTTTTTATTTTAAAATAAAACAACATCGTCAATAATGAGATACCGATCACCTGATGCAAGGCTCCGTAAAATACAGGTATCGAGCCCAGACTACCTAATAAGACCAATATACCTAAAGTGATCTGAACAACAATAATGCCAAGCAATAGATACGCCATCCACTGATATTCAACCGATTGATCACGCATCCACCGCACTACAAACCAAAGTACACAGATCAGTAGGATATACGCCAGGTTTCTATGAACGACCTGAACCAGCGCTGGCATAAAGCCGGACTGATCATAAAGAAGTACAGCATCGGCAGTCCAATGATCACTGTCCAATACCAGCTCGGGAATCCAGCGGCCATTCATATCAGGCCAGGTTGGATAAAGAAGTGACGATTTCATTCCTGAAACAAAGCCTCCAAAACAGATCTGCACAACCGCAAGCCCAATCAGGATATTAATAGCTTTCTTCCACCCATGTGCCACAGTAATAAATGTGATACCTCGCTCAGCTAACCAGGTATAAAAGAGATAGATAAACAAGGATATACCCAAACCCAGATGAACCGTGAGTTTATAAGCATTGACCCACGGACGATTGACCAGACCGGATGCTACCATGATCCATCCAAATACTGCAGCAAGGGCAGCAAGAGCCACGACTACACCCAATCTTCTTAATGTTGAAGAGCTCAATTGCTTTTTATAAAGGAAATAAACAAAAGGAATCAGAAATACAAACCCCATCGTCCTGGCCCATAAGCGATGCACATATTCCCAAAAGAATATGAATTTAAATTGCGCCATATCCATACCGGCATTGATATGCTGATACTGCGGCGTCTGTTTGTACAGATCAAATGCTGACTGCCACTGTGTATGGTTCAATGGCGGAATCGTACCCGTCACAATATCCCATCGGGTGATACTCAACCCGGAACCGGTAAGCCTGGTTACTCCACCAAGCAGAATCTGCACCAGGACCATGACGACACCCACCAATAGCCAATTGACCACCCAACGATTGCGAACTGAAAGCGCTTTATCCATCTATTCCCAAAGATAGACCCCGCAGCGATTTTTCATCCCTGACCTGATATTGATGAAATGGTATTTTATATACTTATTTATATCATCATCATTAGGACTGTGGATTCGTGGAAAATATTCTGATCCAATAGGTCCAAATCAATAAGTTCTTTTTTATAAACGTCTCTACACATCCTTATCCACATGTTAATTAATTGATATACAATATATTATGATAATAATAAACGCATCGTTAAGATTGTTTATAACTAAAAATGTTTAATACTAATTTTTTAAATATGTTGGCAACACCCCCGGATTATCTGAGCTTTTTATCAAGATCAGATCCTGAATAGTACATCAACCCACTTTCGATCAATTTTTGCACACGAAACTGACATCTTATGACGCCAGTATGTTGAAAAGTAATTTTGGATACCGCTTCAATTAAAATAAAGTACATGTTATAATTAGCTTTAATGTTTGTAAATATGATCTTCTTTTTTCGAAACAGATACCATGAGGGCGGTTATACAACGGGTCAGTAGTGCAAGTGTGATCAGTGATGGCCTGGAAACAGGCCATATCGGAAAGGGCTTTTTGGTGCTACTAGGGATAGAGACTGCTGATGACCAGGAAGATGCCATATGGCTGGCCGATAAGATCAGACAAATGCGCATCTTTCAGGATGAGGAAGATAAAATGAACCTTTCTCTGGAAGAAATAGGCGGACAAGTCCTGCTGATCAGCCAGTTTACGCTTCATGCCAATTCTAAAAAGGGCAACAGACCTTCTTTTATACGAGCCGCCAGACCCGAAATTGCCATTCCCCTTTATGAATATTTCAAAACATATCTGGACCAGCACTCAACCAAACCAATACAATGTGGTGTATTTGGCGCGGACATGAAAGTCAGCCTGGTCAATGATGGACCGGTAACTATAATACTTGATAGTAAAAACAAAGATCTATGACCGTGCAGGAAGCCCAGCAAAAAGTAGATGAATGGATCCGCCAATACGGCGGAGGATATTTTAGTGAGCTGACCAACCTGGGAATCCTCACAGAAGAGGTTGGTGAAATGGCACGCTGGATGGTGCGAAAATATGGCGACCAATCACTCAAACCATCCGAAGCCCATACAGACATCAAAGAAGCGATCGCTGACGAATTGACAGATATAATATGGGTCCTCTTATGCCTGGCCAATCAGATGGAGATAGATGTCACCTCAGCCTTTGAAAAAAATCTGCGCAAAAAAACAGAGCGAGATAAGACCCGCCACAAGGGAAAGCCCAATGGCTAAAAACATTTGGCAATTTAGGTGGCTGCCATCCCATCATAAAATCTGGCCATATCCTCTGTCAAAAGCATCGGCCGTTCATACATAGACATGTGACCGGTATTTTCGTAGATCCGCAGACAACCATTAGCCGGAAGACCAGCCTGGCGGTAGATGACATCAAGGGGAACAGCAGAATCATGATCTCCCATAATCATTAGTACCGGAACAGAAAGGCCCGCTATCGTTTCAGCGTGTTCCCGACGATCCCGCATAGCTCCGGCCCCAAAAGACCAGGCCGGGTCCGGATAGCCCATAGCACGATCAATAAGTTTTTGGACCACCACAGCTTTTTCTTGTGGTTGAAAGAATAAGGAAGGAATCATGCGTTTTACGAGCGACTCATGACCATGGTGCTGTATGTCCTCGATAGTGGCACCACGTTGTGCCTTTTTTTCATCGCTATCCGCAAACACATGACTATGTATTAGCGCAAGGCTGGCCACCCGCTCCGGATGTTGCGCAGCCATTTCCAGACAGACATAACCGCCCATACTATGTCCGGCGAGGTGAACCCGTGGAGCAATATGCGGGTCAATTTCAGACCAGAATTTGGCAGCTAATTCGGAGATGGAATATGGAGCATCCAGAGGTTCAGCCTGCTCATCGGATGAAGCCATAAAACCCGGCAGCGAAAGATGTATTACATGATGTCCGGTAAAAGCAAGTTCGACCGGCGCCCAGATGCGGTGATCAAAACCGTACCCATGAATAAGGACTATAGGTAGTGACAAAACACAAAAGATTTAAGCTTGGGAAAGGTAGCTAAATCCAGGCTAAGGATGGCATTACGCCCAAAGAAGAAGGCGGATACGCGTTGTTGAAACCAGGATTAAAAGAATAGAACACATTTTTGTCCGTAATCAAAGTAAATAGTATCCGTATCTTTATCGCTCAAAACAAGAATATGTCACTGACGATAGCTGTACTCAAAGAAAACCAGGACAACCGCATAGCCCTGACGCCGGACAATATAAAAAGAACCAAACTGAAAGACGCGCAATGGTGGGTAGAAACGGGCGCGGGTGCTGAGGCCGGATTTAATGATGCGGCTTATGATGGACTGGCCCAAATCAAAGACCGGACCACCATACTGAAGGGTGCGGATGTGATCGTATCTATATTTCCTCCCGCAGACACAGATATGTCTCAAATTCATGCCGGAGCACTTGTCATTTCTCAGTTCAGACCCTATCAGGACGAAACGGTCAACAGCAAGTTGGCTCAATATCCTTTTAAATGTTTGAGTATGGACATGATCCCGAGGACCACCCTGGCACAGGCTATGGATGTGCTCTCTTCCATGGCGTCGATTGCGGGATACAAAGCCGTATTGCTGGCCGCGCAAAATTTGCCTCGATATTTCCCAATGATGATCACCAGCGCGGGGAGTATTCGTCCGGCAAAAGTATTGGTGATCGGAGCCGGTGTAGCGGGTCTGCAAGCTATTGCGACCTCCAGGAAACTTGGTGCGATTGTCGAAGCATTTGATGTGCGCGCTGCAGCCAAAGAGGAAGTACAAAGCCTCGGCGCTAAGTTTGTTGAAGTAGAAGGAGCGCGTGATGAAAAAGGCGCCGGCGGATACGCGGTACAGCAATCGGAAGAATTCTTAACCCGCCAGCGCGCGGAAGTTCAGGCACATGCCGCTAAAGCAGATGTCATCATTTGTACCGCTCAGGTCAGAGGCAGAAAAGCTCCTGTGCTGATCGAAGCCGACACCGTCAGAAATATGCGCCACGGATCCGTGATCGTTGACCTAGCCGCATCCACCGGAGGCAATTGTGCATTGACAGAAAACAATAAAACCATTCGGGTGAACGGTGTGACCATCATCGGCAACTCGTCCCTGGAGTGTGAAATGGCTGAAGACGCGAGCCAGATGTATGGAAATAACGTCCTCAACCTGCTCAATCACATTACAGAGAATGGAGCCCTGGCGTTAAAGATGGAAGACGAAATTGTAAAAGGAAGTTTGATTAAAGGTTGATCCAGGAACGTTTCGATAACAAAATCATCCCGACCATCACCAAAGTTGTCAGGTTCGACCACTATCCGTTCCCGCTGGTTAAAATATTAATTTACATTCGTTCGTTGAAATAACCATATACCTATTGGGCCCGGCTACCCGCTCCACGCCGCATCCTGCCGGATCCACACAAAGCGTATATTATTTTGGATGCACCCCCACATTAAAGAATAGTATCAGTAATCCAGTACAGCTATGTCCGGACTGACCCATCGTATTTATATTCTACTGATGACCGCCACAGGTTTTGTCCTGTTCGTCTTACTCACCTATTGGGGTTATTCCTATTATGCCACCGGCGTCGAAGACCGCCCCTTTCACGACGCGCACACGATGCTCAAACCCAGCGGACCGATGGGACACGGACTCGGCATCATCGGCACATTGCTTATCCTGATCGGTGTCTTTTCATATATCGGCCGCAAAAAGAAAAAATTTCTTCCGCGCGTCGGAGCACTCAAATATTGGCTGGAGTTTCACATTTTCCTGTGTTCGATCGGACCACTCATGATTCTCTTTCACACCGCATTCAAGTTTGGCGGTATTGTATCGATCAGCTTTTGGAGCATGGTTGCCGTCGTCTTGAGTGGTGTGATTGGACGATTCATATACATTCAGATTCCACGCACCATCCAGGGCCGCGAACTCAGCCTGAATGAGATCAAAGACATGCGCGACGCACTCAGCCAGGAGCTGCGCGAAAAATATAGCCTTGACGATGCAGTATATAACAACCTCATAGAGGCCACCCAAAGAAAATTTGAATATGCCGATCAACCCCTCTTAACACGCATGATGAAACGACCTGCGTATAACCGGGGGATTCGAAGCAGCGTTAAAGCCAGCCTTAAACAAACCAACCTCTCTGCCAAAGATAAAAAAGGGGTCATGCGGTTGGTAGAAAACGAAATGACCATCAACGCGCGGATCAGCAGGCTGCAAACGATGCAGACCCTCTTCAAATACTGGCACGTAGCCCATTTGCCCTTTGCATTGATTATGTTGGTGATCATGGTGATCCATGTGGCCATCACCATCACCTTTGGATACCGCTGGATATTTTAATCATGGAAGTATTTCTCGAACAGCTCATCATTTATTCTGTCGTTGCGGGACTGGTCTTCCTGACTATATTTCTGTATGTCCGGTCGTTAAGACGCAACTCCAGAAAAGTGGAAGCGAAAATTCAAAAGGCGAAGGAGGAAGGCTTGCATGAGCCCGTGTCCCTTCACCCCGAAATAGACCTGAATACATGTATTCAAAGCGGTGCGTGTATTGAAGCGTGTCCTGAAAAGGAAATCATAGGTATTCGCAACGGAAAGGCGACACTCATTAACGCGTCACGATGCATTGGCCATGGTGCCTGTTTTCATGCCTGTCCGGTAGAGGCCATCACCCTGGTGATCGGCACCGAAAAAAGAGGTGTTGACCTGCCACATGTAAAACAGGATTTTGAAACCAACGTGCCCGGCATCTTTATCGCCGGAGAGCTGGGAGGCATGGGCCTGATTAAAAACAGTGTCGAGCAAGGAAAACAAGCAGTGGGCAATATTGCCAGAACCATTTCGAAAGCCAAAACAGATTCCGAAGACCTGGTGATCATCGGCGCCGGCCCCGCGGGGATATCAGCCACCCTTGAAGCAAAGAGACTGGGTTTGAAAACGGTAACGGTCGAACAGGACACCCTCGGCGGAACTGTGTTTTCATTTCCAAGGTCCAAAATTGTAATGACCGCACCCATGGACTTGCCGCTTTATGGTAAAGTCCAATTGACGGAAACCAAAAAATCCGAATTGCTGGGCATCTGGGTCAAGGCCCTGGAGGCCAACCAAATTAAGATCAGAGAAAATACCAAAGTAGAATCTATCACCAGGGAGGGGGAGTTATTTGCGGTCCACGTATCTACCGGGGAGACCCTAAGGACAAAATCCGTCCTGCTGGCCATCGGCCGGCGTGGAACCCCACGCAAACTCAACATTCCCGGCGAGCAACTGGAAAAGGTGGCGTACAGGCTACTTGAACCAGAGCAGATAGAATGCAAAAACATTCTGGTTGTTGGCGGTGGCGATTCTGCTATAGAAGCCGCGCTGGCGCTGTCAGAACAAAACAAAGTATTGCTGTCCTACAGGAGCGAAGCCTTCCAGCGCATCAAACCCAAGAACAGCGAGAAAATCAAAGCCGCCATGGCCCACGATAAAGTCGATGTACAATTCAGTTCCAACGTCCTGAACATTAGTGAAGAATCCATTTCGCTTTCATTGCCCGGCGGCGAAACACGGGAAGTCCCTAATGACCTGGTCTATATTTTTGCAGGAGGCGAACTGCCGACGGAATTTCTCAAAAAGGCAGGGGTTGAAATCACCACCCGGTTTGGCCATGCGATTTTAAAACACGATAAGAAAAGGTAGATGCATCACTCGAAACACGCCAGGCAGCACCCGATTTTTATCCTAATCCTATTCCTGTTTGTCGGGATGGTGATGCCGGTATGTGCGCAGATTTCGCCGGGTGATCTCACCAAATCACACGCACAACTGGAGGGGATGCTCAATTGCACCAAATGCCATGTGCTGGGAGATAAGGTGTCTAACGATAAGTGTCTCGAGTGTCATAAAGAATTAAAAGTACGGATTGATCAGAAGAAGGGATATCATGCATCGACAGAAGTAAAAGGGAAAGATTGTTTTACCTGCCACAGCGACCATCATGGCCGCGCCTTCAACATCGTCCGGTTTGATACCGACAAATTTGATCATCAACTGACCGGCTATAAACTCACCGGGGCACATATCAAGCAAGACTGCATCGCCTGCCACAAAGATGAAAGGATTGAATCCGCTGATTTGCGTAAAAAGGAATTTACCTATCTGGGTTTAAAGACGGAATGTATCGCCTGCCACAGAGACGCACACCAGAATACGCTCGACAAAGACTGCGCGTCTTGCCACAACACGGAGGCCTTTTCTCCGGCACCCCTGTTTGATCACGGCAAAACTGATTTTCCCCTCAAGGGCCAACATAAGGATGTAGATTGTAATCGCTGTCACGAAATCACCTTTGAAAACAGCGCGCTGCTCCAACACTTTGCCGGTGTGCCCTTCAACACCTGCGCGGTCTGTCATGAGGATGTGCACAAAAACGCATTTGGGCAAAACTGTAAGGAGTGTCACAACGAAGAATCGTTTCACCAGTTTGGCGGACAGAGCTCATTCAATCATAGTCAAACCCGTTTTCCGCTGGAAGGAAAACACAAAAAAGTCGACTGTGCCTCCTGTCACCAGATGACCGCCAATACAGCACCCGAACAACTCTTTAAAGACTATAAAAATAAAGACATCAACACCTGTGTCACTTGCCACGAAGACATACACGAGTCCAGGCTGGGCACAGATTGTAAGTCTTGTCACACGGTTGAGTCCTTCCAAAAGCTCCTCCATCCGGATTTGTTTGATCACGGACTGACCGGATATCAACTGGAAGGAAAACACAAGACGGTCGATTGCAGAAAATGCCATGAAACCAAAGCCACCGATCCATTACCACACGATAGATGTATGGATTGTCATGAGGATTATCACCAGGGGCAGATGGTAAAGAACCAGGTCAATCCGGATTGCAATGAATGCCACACCGTTCAGGGCTTTCCGGGGTCAACCTATACGGTAGAAAAACACAATGCGGGACGGTTTCCACTGGAGGGTGCACATCTCGCCACCCCATGCCTGGATTGTCACCACAAGGAGGACAAATGGGTGTTTAAAAACATCGGCGAAAATTGTATTGATTGCCACGACAACGTCCATGTGGGTTATCTGGATGAGAAATACTATCCACAGCAATCCTGTAACCGATGCCACACATCGGATGCGTGGACTGCTGTCAACTTTGACCACACGCCCACCGGTTTTGGGTTGCAGGGTAAGCACCAAACAACCTCGTGTGTTTCATGTCACAAACCAGACATCAATCCGACCATACCTGCCGGGAAAGTGGCGTTTACAGGTTTAAAACAGGATTGCATATCCTGTCATGACAATGTGCATGACCAGCAATTTGAGGTGGAAGGGGTGACCGACTGCACCCGTTGCCATGCCTTTGAGGCCTGGAAACCGAGCAATTTTGATCACAACACCGCCCGGTTTATACTTGAAGGAGCGCACAAAGACGTGGCTTGTGAGAAATGTCATAAAGAAGAGGTGGTGGATGGCCGGTCCGTGATTAAATACAAACTGGAGCAGTTTGAATGTGCCAACTGCCACAAGTAAGGGATGCCACAAATCGCACCCGGGAAGGGGTAGGAAAAGGGGCCCAATAAAAATTTGGAAAACAGGGGTGAAACCCATACTTTTGTAAACCACACCAATATTGGGGATTTTTTCCCCGGCGATTCTCACCCTATTTACGTTGTTCCATGGACGCCCGGATTCCGTTTCGGACCGTTGATGACGCAATTGAAATAGGAAATAAAGAACACTTTATGAAAACGATTGTGTGTGGGCTATTGATGATGATGACCGTGCAGATCTATGCACAGTCTCCTCATGGCGACAAGCTGACCATCAGCTGCGATGCCTGCCACACAGCCGATAGCTGGACCGTTTCCAAAGACTCTATTTCCTTTTCACACGACATTACGCGGTTTGCCCTGGAGGGCCGGCACGAGATCATTGATTGCAGGCAGTGCCATACCTCCATGGAGTTTTCAACCCTGAATTCCAAAACCAACTGCGCCTCTTGCCACCTGGATGTTCATCAGCTTTCGGTGGGAGACAAGTGTGAGCGCTGTCATACCTCCAATTCGTGGATCGTCAATAACATTGAAGAGATGCACAGGCAAGCCGCCTTCCCTTTGCAGGGAGCGCATACGTCAGCGGCATGTTCGTCCTGTCACACGTCTGAGAGCAACCTCAGGTTTGACCCGCTCAGCACAGATTGTTTTAGTTGCCATCAGGCCGACTACGAAGCGACCACCACACCAAATCACGCCGCCGCGGGATATGAAACAGATTGTATCAATTGCCACCGGGTAGATGCTTTTGAATGGACCGGTGCAGGGATCAATCACGATTTTTTCCCCCTGACCAAAGGCCACGATATCACCGATTGTACACGTTGCCACACCAGCTCAGATTATTCCCAGACCTCACCGGAATGTATTGCCTGTCATGAGTCGGATTTTTTAGCCACGACCAACCCCAACCACCAGGATATAGGAATATCAACATCTTGTGTGGATTGCCACACCACGGATCCCGGATGGACACCGGCCAGCTACAGGGAGCATGATGACAAGTATTTTCCCATCTATAGCGGGGAGCACAATGGAGAGTGGGATAATTGTACGGACTGTCATAAGGATCCCAATAATTATGCAGAGTTTACTTGTATCACCTGCCATCAAAATCCCGGAACAGATAATGAGCATGATGGAGTAGTGGGCTACACCTATACAAACACTGCCTGTCTGGCTTGTCACCCCACGGGCAGCGCTGATAATGCGTTTAATCATAACAACACCCAGTTTCCGCTGACCGGAGCCCATATCACCGTTGACTGCATCCAGTGTCATGCCAATGGATATACCGGTACACCCACAGCGTGTGACGCATGTCACACCAAAGATTTCAACGAATCCACCAACCCTAATCACGTAGAGTTAGGGTTGTCGAATGACTGTGTGGTATGCCACACTACAGAGCCCGACTGGGACCCTGCTAAGTTTGATAACCACAACGAATTCTATGTACTATCAGGAGCGCATGCGGATATAGCCAACGATTGTGCAGCATGCCACCAGGGAGAATACAACAACACACCGAATGACTGCGTAGGGTGCCACCTCGAAGATTTCAACCAAACTACTGAGCCATCACATACCCAACTTCAGTTTTCACAAGACTGTGCTTCTTGTCACACCGAGACCTCATGGGTGCCCTCCACGTTTGATCATGACAATTTATACTTCCCAATCTTTAGCGGATCACACCAGGGAGAGTGGGATCAGTGTTTGGATTGTCACACCAACCCATCCAATCTAAAAGAATACACCTGTATCACCTGTCATGCCAATCCGGAGACCGACGAGCAACACCCTGGAGTATCCGGATATACGTATTCCGATCCTGCCTGCCTGGCTTGTCACCCGACCGGTGAAGCGGATGGCGCATTTGATCACAACAACACTACGTTCCCGCTGACAGGAGCCCACAACACGGTGGATTGTTTTAGCTGCCACCTTAATGGTTTTGAAGGAACGCCTACAGCTTGTGATGCATGCCACCGCACGGATTATGACCAAACCACCAACCCCAACCACTCTTCGCTGAGTTTTGCGATGGACTGTGCGACTTGCCATACGACCGAACCCGGTTGGAGCCCAGCCTCACTGGACAACCATAACGACTACTACGTATTGAATGGTGCCCATGCGGGTATTGCCAATCAATGCGCAACTTGTCACAACGGGGATTATAATAACACACCAAATACGTGTGCCGGTTGCCATATTGACGACTACAACCAAACCAATGATCCGGATCACCAGGCCCTGCAGTTTTCGCAGGATTGTGCGACCTGTCACAATGAAAACGCATGGACCCCATCGACGTTTAATCACGACGCCCAATACTTCCCGATCTATTCCGGCAAGCATAGGGGCGAATGGGATCAGTGCAGCGATTGTCATACTTCGCCGGGTAATTATGAGATATTCACCTGTATCACGTGTCATACCAACCCGGAGACCAACAACGAACACCAAGGGGTGGGTGGCTATGTCTACAACAGCGTTGCTTGTCTTGCCTGTCACCCAACAGGCTCAGAAGCCGTTAATTTTAATCACAGTGAAACCGGATTTCCATTAACCGGATCCCATACGTCCGCAACCTGTATTGATTGCCATTCAGCAGGATTTGAAGGGACGCCAACAGAATGTGTGGCCTGCCACAATGATGATTTCAACCAGGCTGTGAACCCCAACCATACGGCGTTAGGGATGTCAACAGACTGTGCTTCTTGCCACACCACCGAACCCGGATGGGCCCCCGCCACGTTTGTCAATCATAACGACTATTATCCGATCCAGGGTGCGCATACCGCGATTGCTACACAATGCGCTTCTTGCCATAACGGAGATTACAACAACACCCCCAACACGTGTGCGGGATGTCACCAGGAGGATTATAATCAGACAACCGATCCTTCACACACCACACTGCTGTTCAGTTCCGAATGCGTGATGTGCCACACAGAGAATTCGTGGGCACCAGCCAGCATGCCTAACCACAATGATTACTACGCCTTAAATGGTGCACACGCGGTGATTGCTAATGAATGCGCCATGTGTCATACCGGTGGTTATAACAACACCCCCAACACGTGTGCGGGATGCCATATTGAAGATTACAACGCCACGACCAATCCGTCACATACGGCAACAGGATTTGGAACGGATTGTGCCACCTGTCACAGCGAAACTGCATGGACACCTGCCAACTTTAACCATGATGTGCAGTATTTCCCGATCTATAGCGGGGAGCACCAGGGAGTTTGGGATCAGTGTAATGATTGCCATACCAACCCAAATGATTTTTCAGTATTTACCTGTATCACGTGTCATACCAACCCGGAGACCGACAACGAGCACAACGGTGTAAACGGATATGTATATAACAACTCCCTATGCCTGGCTTGTCATCCGACCGGTAGTACAGAGGGGATGTTTATGCATAATGAGACTAACTTCCCGCTGACCGGCGCGCATACCACGGTCAATTGCCTCGACTGCCACGCCAATGGGTATGAGGGCACACCGACCAATTGTGATGCCTGCCATCAAATGGATTACAACCAGTCTACCAATCCTAATCATACCACACTGGCCCTTCCAACGGATTGCGCATCCTGCCATACCACAGCGCCAAACTGGAACCCGGCCACGTTTGCGATACACAATAACTATTATGCCTTGAATGGTGCCCATGCGGTGATTGCAGATCAATGCGTCAGTTGTCATAATGGAGATTATAACAACACTCCGACCACCTGTGTCGGGTGCCATCTTCCAGACTATACCCAAACCACCAATCCGGATCACGAGGCATTAAATTTCTC
>JBGAWQ010000066.1:0-13716 GCA_044227555.1 Saprospiraceae bacterium
CATTGCTGGAACAGAAATCAAATTATTTAAGCCAGAGAGCCGAAAGACGAGATGATGCTCCAAATATCATCTGGATCGTAGCGGACGACTTGGGTATGGCCGATTCAGATCTGTATGGCTCGGGTATGGTCCATACCCCCAACATAAACAGGCTTGCCGATATAGGGGTAAGGTTTGAAAATGCATACGTCACAGCTTCCGTTTGCAGTCCATCCCGCGCGGCCATGCTCACAGGGCGATACAACCAACGATTTGGTTTTGAACACCAGTTGCACAGCCGCTACCTGAAGAACAAGCTGGAATATTTTATATTCAAATACTTCATGAACAGCAAACCCTGGTATCCTCAAAATCAGGATGTAGTTCCATCCGCGGAGTTGGTGGCATCTATGGGTTTGCCCGCCACCGAAATCACGATCGCTGAAGTCCTGAAAAAGTACGGCTATACTACCGGGCTGTTCGGCAAGTGGCATCTCACCATGCAAGACGCCAAAGGCCCCAAAGCCTTCGGGTTTGATGAGTTCTATGGATTCATGAACTCCAATTCGCTCTATGCGGACGAAAGAGACGACAATATTATCAGCACCAGGAACAAGAAAGACTGGACGGACAAGTATATATGGAGAGAAGGGCGAAACGGATTAAGTGCCATCCAGCGGAATGGACAACCCATTACGGAAGAGCGGTACTTAACGACCGCCATTACCGATGAAGCCATCGCATTTATCGGACAGGCTACACAGCCTTTTTTTACTATGCTTACCTATAATGCGCCACATACTCCGTTCCAGGCTCCTGCCGATGTCTACGCGAAATTTTCAGACATCAAGGATCCGGTTAAGCGTACCTACGCCGCGATGATCTCCGTACTCGATGATGAAATCGGCAAATTGATGGATTACCTGATCCGAACCGACCGGTTCGATAACACACTTATATTTTTCATCAGTGACAACGGCGGCGCATCCTATACCCATGTCGCGGACAATGGGGGATATAAAGGAGGCAAGATCACAAACTTTGAAGGGGGCCTTAAAGTGCCTATGGTGATGACCTGGCCGGCTAAGGTCGGGCAGGGTGTGCGCTTTGAGCGTTGTGTAAGCGCACTGGATATGTTCAGCACTGTATTGAACGCGGTTACATCGGACGCACCCCTTGTTCCCTTGGATGGTATTGATTTAGTACCTGTGATCCAGTCAAACCAGCCCGCCCATGATTATCTTTTCTTCAGGAAGGGCTATAACCATGGCGTACGATCCGCGGAGTATAAGCTGACGTGGAATTCCGAAACCGGCGACAGCCTGATGTATCATATCCAAACCGATCCATATGAGCATGTCAATATGTATGACAATGCACCGAATGCTGAAAAAGAAGTATTGATTCGTGCCTATACCCAATGGGAGCAGTCCATGATTGCTGCCCGGTGGCCCGGCATGATCAACTACCGGTATGAAGACGAGAATAAAAAAGTGTATTGGTTTGAGAATTAAAGCACACCGTGTACTTAGCCATTAAGATATGGCAGGATCAAACATTTCAACTCCGCTCAATGCACCGCTTCTGCCACGGCATCCTCTATCATTCTCATTCGGGATGGGAGGCGTAACAAATAAAAAGGTCGTCATTGACTTTTATACAAACACCGGATTATTTATCTTTATGTGCACAGATGAAGCATCTTATCTGTCTCGCCACACGGGTCAGAATGCCAACACCACCGGAATGTTTTAATACACTACGGACACCCAGTATACGAAATGCCTTTTCGGCTCTTCGCAAAAATGATGTACCAGGCAAGTGTAATCGAAAATCCCCATTGGGATTGAGTTTGGAGTGAAACAGAGTTTTTCACAGTGTGTTTGCCCATATTCCTTCACAGACTTTATTGTGAATATTATGGCTATTCCAAAAACGATTTATCAGACATTTAACACCACCAGGCTTCCATGGTTGACGAAGTGGCATATATACCAAATGAAAAAACTGAATCCCGAGTACAGCTATGAATTTTTCGATGATTCCCGCATATCCTCATTTATTTATGAAGAGTATGGAGAAAACGTATTTGCCCTTTATGATAAACTTTATATTGGCGCCGCTAAGGCGGATTTTTTCCGATACGCAGTCCTGTATCGTAAAGGGGGCGTTTATCTTGACATTGACAGCCTGTTCAAGGTAAAGCTGGATACTTTTATTTTGCCTGAAGATCATGCGATTATTGCCTTTGAAAAGAGCGAGGAGTATTATATTCAATTTGCGTTGTTTTATGAAGCCGGACACCCTTTTCTCAAGAAAGCTCTTGATATCATTATGGACAATATCCTGGCCAACAGATATCCCCATGATGTGCACAAGATGACAGGTCCTTCCGCCTATACTTTAGCGATTCATGAATGTATCCGGGAGTCTGGGGAAACGGGATACAGACAGGTTGGAGTGGATTATGATCATTCCGTGAAATTCAGTTACCCAATGTCCAAAACGTTTTTATACGGAATTTCAAGGAAGAATCACTGGAGGCGGATTTCCAAAACCAAGGGCGTGTTGAAACCAGATTGAAGCCGTGAAGGAACAATTGATACCGAACTGCACAGTTTGCTACGAAGGCTTATCCTCTCTCATCATCTGGTTTTTCCATCACCAGATAACATCCATATAGCGACATCGTGATGGCTACACTTGTAATCCCGTACATAAACAATCCCCGGAAGTCAGGCAAAGGGTCTAACATGGTGATGACGCAACTCAACAATCCTAACGCCCCTCCCACAAACATCAAGGTCCATCCCAGGGTAATCCGTTTGGAGAGCCGGTACCGGGAATAGTTTTCCCAGATGAGCATGATCTCTTCCGCGGACAATCCCTTTCCACCTAACTCCTCCATCGCACTGGATTTAGAAATTTTCAGCTGATGCCATTTTGGGAAAAGGGTTTCGGTGTTGATTTGTGTAAGCGTCATAGGCAGAGCGAATGCGATTGTTCTGAACGAGTATGTACGTTTTGGAAGCAGGACTCTTTGCTTTGCGATCAGCCTTTAAAGGCCCTGATTTTGATTGACAATAATAATAAAATAATAGTGAAGATCAAATGGCCGCAACGTGTTTCTATGTCATTCTGAATATAGATTACATCTTGCCTTTAATAAAAGTGCTTTGTCACTACTCATGGCGTATTGACCCACTGAAAACAGTGGATTTGCAGGAGTCGTCAGGCTGTTGTAAATTTCAAAATGTCAATGCAACACGAACAACTATGACCAACTTAAAAACACCACTTTTACTCTTCACTTTACTTTTGTTTTCAACCACCCTGGCCGCGCAATCCAACATCCGGGGATGGTCCGCCGACGGCCAGGTATGGATCGTATGGGAAGCTGAAGCCCCACTGCCGGAAACCTTTGCCATCTATGCCAGTTCAGAGGCGTTTACCCGGACCAGCGAAGCAGCACTGGCCGGCCGTTTATTTAAAAACGAATACGGACCTTTTGCTTTGCGCGAACAGGTCGACACGGCAGGTACCTATAGGATCCCCGATGAAAATGGAGGCACTTACCAACTGGCAGCCAATGAAGCCCTGTTTGTCTATACTCCACATAAATCCGGGGCACTATATTTTGCCGTAGTGGCATGGGGTGATACCCTGGTGGTTCCCGGAGTCAATGGAACGCTCAATCCAGTATCGTTTCAATATAATCCCCTCACCGATCCGGTGGAGTGCCACCTGCAACAAACCTTCATTTCCCCGTTTGACCAAAACTACGTTTGTTTCGCCTTCTATATGTGGGCCGATGGACGGCAGAATCAATGGGAAAACCGCCCCGACTTTCCGGTCATGGCCAATGCCGCAAAAAATGGAATGCCAAGCCTCTTTCTGGTCAGCGCACCGATAGGTATTGACACCACTACGCCATTTCCACTGTCGGTGTGGCTGCATGGTGGCGGCGGTACTGCACGACAATCTCTCGCGGGTAGTCGCCTGGATATTCGTCTCAATCCCCAAAAGGGCATCCTGGTGGCGCACAATGATGATCTCTTCGGATATATATTAAATACACTGCTGGGTACAGAAAGCGTCTCCCGCCATTTTGGTTGGCGTAAACATTATGATCCCTTCACCGGAAATCCCCCACTGGAAGTGGATACCATCGTCAATTATACCCAACGACGTTACTTATGGATTGATCAATGGCTCATGCGTCATTTCAATATCGATCCCGCGCGGATCAACATCAACGGCCACAGTATGGGTTCGCGCGGCACCACCATGATGGCCAAGGCCTTTCCGGATCATTATGCTACCGCCACGATCCTCAACAATGGATTTATTGAAGATGGCGATCCCGCCCCGGTAGATGTGGTCTTTGGCACCTCGGCAGACAATTTTCCCACCACCTTAAAAGGATATGATGGAGCCACGATACATTTCAGTACAGCAACAGATCTGGAAACCCGGCTTTCTGCACATCGCGATCTTCCATTGATACGAAGCTTCCATGGCAAGAATGATGATGGTGACAGCAATGCCTGGGATGCTGATGTTGTAGATCAATACCATAAAGCAGACTCCCTGGGTTGGGGAGCACAGTTATTTTGGAGTGAACGGGCTCATGGACCTGATACCGGACCAGACTATGATGACCATTGGATTAATGGATTTGGAGCGGACGAGCAAACCATTGTCGACGATATTGCCTATGAGGAAAGAGTGTTTCGATCCGATGTATCCTATCCGGCGTTCTTTAATCACCGGTTGGATAGCCGGAATAATGATCCCGGAGATGGTACACCTGGTACAGGTCCAAATGGCGTAGGGGATGATTGGGGCACCTGGGGCGGTTATCATCGTTGGGACTGGGATGCGATCACAGATGAAGCAGACCATTGGGAAGCTACAGCATGGCTCGAAAGCACTGCCGAATTTGATCATGACAATTGTCCGCAGGATGTATTAGTGGCGGATATGGCGATTCGTAAGCCTGTATTGTTTAAACCAGTCACGGGTACGACGATCTTGTGGTCAGTTAGAGATTTTACTACCAACCAGATTTTGCAGGAAGGGACGACAGTGGTCCGCGATGATAATCTGGTCGTGATCCCAAATGTAGAAGTGTATCGCCAAAGCCTTCGAAAAGTTAAAATCAGCGTGGTTCCCATTTTTCTCTCCACCGAGGATGTGGAGTCCAGTGCTATGACCCTCACGATCGCCCCCAATCCATCATATCAAACACCAATAGTAAAATTGACTTCAGCCCGGGAAATGGATGTTACGTTTCGATTGTCAAGTATGGATGGTTATATGAAAGAATTTCAGAAGCATATGGAAGAAGGAGAAAATCGATTCCTTCTTCCTGTGTATGACGGCTTGACATCAGGCATGTACGTGCTGAGTATGATGGCCGATAGTCATACACAGCATGTGCGATGGGTGAAGCTTTGAAGATTTTGAGAGCCTTCATGATGTGTGATATGAACCTGCCGGAATATTAATTCTAATTTTGATTGGAATAAATCCGAAAATCATTACACAGGACACTCTGTAGCCCAGGAAATGCGGAGTATTCCGTGTTTCCTACCAAATCATGAACTCAATGACAATACCCATTTTAATCAGCTTGTCAGTCATAGTTGCCACCATCTTCATCCATAGTATTGGCTCCGCCTTATGGATCAATTACCTTGGGCGCAAATTTATTGTCGGGAACAATGACTTTGGCTTCGGCCGAAGCCTCAGAATCCTCTCCTCCACAGCGGTGCTCCTCATGATCATCCATTACCTGGGCATTATGCTTTGGGCCGGAATATTTCTGAGCCTTCCAGCACTGGATAAGATCACCCATTGGGAAGAGGCGATCTATTTTTCCATGGTGACCTATACGACGCTAGGGTATGGGGATATTACCCTTCCGCCGGTATGGCGTGTGATGAGTGGATTTGAAGCGATGAACGGTATTTTATTGTTTGGTTGGTCTACCGCGATGTTTTATGCGGTGGTACAAAAGCTGTCCACTAAAGTAAACAGATCAACTTAATGCTGTCCCACGTAACCGGTTACAGTGCATTATAGGTAAGGTTGTGTTGATTTCGTCTTTCGTGATAGTAATCCCCATATTTGGTATCTTTGTTAAAGAGGTTACCAGTCATGATTTCCACGCTGGGGACGTTGAAGCCTCCTTAGGATGGCTATGCTGATTTAGGGTGGATATGTGTAACCGGATCTCACGGTTAAACCTGGAGGTCTATCAAGTTCTTTAAGTAGCTCCACCATATTGACTCTTAGCAAAACATAAGCCAAAGTATATGCAACCGGAAGAAAATACAACCATCGAAGGAAGGGCCATTGATCTAGCCATTAAATTACTTCTGGTCGCCATCCTCATCGCGTGGAGTACTATGATCGTATTCCCTTTTATTACCCCCGTCCTTTGGGGGGTGATCCTGGCGATTACCTTATATCCGCTGTATAAAAAATTACTAAAGTTCATGAGGGGCAAAAATGGACTGGCCAGTTCGCTGTTCACCCTTTTGTTGCTGGCTATTCTCCTGGTTCCTTCCATACTATTGATTTCGGCAGTAGTGAGCGAACTTAAAGAGGCAAAGGCATCCATGGACGCCGGCTCATTTACCATTCCTCCGCCAAATCCCAAAGTTGCAGACTGGCCGCTGGTGGGGCAGCGGATCTATGATACATGGAGTGCGCTCAACAGTAACCTGGAAGCAGCTATAATCTCCTATCGCGAAGAACTAATCGAGATCGGGCAGAAATTCCTGGCTGCCCTGAAGGGATTCATCTCCAACATTGTCAGTTTTAGTTTATCCATTTTAATCATGGGTGTGTTACTGGCGTACCATGAATCTGTAATACACTCCATCGGAGTCTTTATGAAACGGCTCCTGGGTTCCAAAAGCGAGGAATACACACGGGTCATCAGCCAGACGGTGCGTAATGTCGCCAAAGGCATCCTGGGTGTGGCCTTTATTCAGTTTTTAATCATGGGCGCCTGCTTTGCGCTTGCCGATGTACCCTTAGCCGGGCTATGGGCTTTGCTGGTTTTTCTGCTGGCCCTGGTGCAATTGCCGGGGGCTTTGGTGGCCATTCCGGTCATCATTTATATATGGTCAGTGAAAGATCCTTTACCCGCTACGATATGGACTATCATCCTGCTCATCGCCGGCCTGAGTGACAATGTGCTTAAACCGCTACTGATGGGCAAAGGCGCACCAGTGCCGATGCTGATTATTTTCCTGGGCGCAATCGGCGGGTTTATCCTTTCAGGTTTTGTAGGCATGTTTACCGGCGCGATTGTGCTGTCCCTGTTCTATAAGCTGAGCGGCTTGTGGATGCATGGAAGCCAGCCGGATGCTTCGGTGAAGAACGAATGAAGGACGGCCCGTTCCCGGTGAAGCCACTGCAAATGATAAGAATATCGGTTATACTAAGAACGCTGATACTGTGTACAGTGATTTTTGGGAATGGCACTGTGCCTGCCTTATCTGCCCAGGTTCGTAAAGATTTAACCACCAGGGAAATAACCCTTTCCGAACTGATAGCCCTTGCGAAAAGGAACAACCTGGAATTAAAACAGATTCAAAAAGACAGCAGTATTGCCGTCGAAAATGTGAAATCCGCCAAACTGGCCAAGGCTCCATATCTCTCGGTCGGCGGATATTACAACTATATCCTGAACCCGGTCTTGTTCCGGGACTTTTATTCCAACGACACCGTCATCCCCTATTATCATCATCAGACCAATTGGAGTATAGTGGCAGGCATTCCCATTTATATGGGCGGAAGGATCAAAACAGAGATTGCCCAAAGTGAGGTTGTCCGTGAACTGCAGAATGGTAACCTGAAACTGTCCGACAATCAATTAAAACTTTCCATGATCACACAGTTTTATTCCTTGTTTAAACTCTACCGGGAAGTTGAAATCATCGAGGAGAATATCGAAAGTGTCCGGAAAAACATCAGGCAAATCGAATCCCGCGTCGCTAACGGACAAAACCTGGTCAGTGACCTCAGTCGGACCCAGTTGCAATTATCCGGTTTCGAAGTCGATGTGTTTAAAGCCTGGAATAATATTGATTTGTTGAGCAATTATCTATGTATCCAGGCCGGGTTACCAACTTCCACCCGTCTGATCCCGGTCGAAGTTTCTATATCCATTCCGGAGGATTCCCTGGATTTTAATCAATGCCTGGAGGATGCCCTAACCAACAGGGTAGAAATCCGGCAATCGGAGTTGCAAAGAAACTATTCAGCATTATCCCTTAAAACGACGAGGAGTTTTTACAAGCCTTATATTTCAGGGAATGCGATGTATACCACCAATTTCCCCGTACCGGGCACGTTTCCTCCGCAAACAGACATCCTGAATTATGGGGCCGTGGGGATCGGACTGACGTATGACCTTTCCAGTATTTACAATCTAAGACATCGTATACAGGCAGACCAATTGCAGGTTGAAAAAGACGACATCAATATCACCCAGGTTAAAAATTATATCGACCAGGAATTAAAGGCGGCCTATGTCAAATACCTGGAGAGTAAAACCAACGTGGAGACCTACCGGAAAAATGTGGACTTGGCGGAGTTGAATTACCGGATTACCAAAAGCAAATATGATAATGACTTTGCGCTGATCATCGATATGATTGATGCGGAGTTGCAGGTCAATGATTCCAAACTGTCCCTCAATAAAGCGATTATTGAAACGATCGTTCAATATTATAACCTGCAATATGCCATGGGCAAGTTAAATTAAACCACTATGCAGAAGGAGACGAATACAGAGACGAGCGAAGGGTCCGGGACTAAACGGAGAAACTATGTGGTTGAAATCATCGCGATTCTATTCTTGCTGGCGGGAGCCGCTTGGATGGCCTCTGTATTTATTGATTTTCATGATGGCATTCAGACCAACAACGCCCAGGTGGATGCGGACATTGCTTCTGTGACCTCGAGGGTCTCTGCCTATATCAAAGAGATACGCTTTGATGAATACACCAGGGTCCATGCCGGGGATACACTAGTGCTGCTGGATGATGCCGAGTTATCCATCAAGACCCGGCAGGCTGAAGCCGATCTTGAAAACGCGAAGGCAAACCTGGCGACCATTGAACAAGCGGTGGTGATCTCCAAATCCAACCTGGCCACTACCCAGGCCAAACTTAAGGGCAATGAAGCCACGCTCGAAAAGGCCGAAAAGAACTATAAGCGCTACGAAAATATGTTCAGGGACTCCGCGGTCACCCTGAATCAATTTGATCAAGTCACGGCCCAGTTGAAATCCGAACAGGCGTTCCTGCAAGCTATGCAAAGCGATGTGACGACGGGCAAGTCCATTACGGAGCAAAACACACTTAATGTCGCCACCGCACGTGCAACGGTTAAACGAAAGGAAGCTGACCTGGCCTTTGCCCGGCTGCAATGGTCCTACACCGTCATCATCGCACCCGCAGATGGAATCGTCGGTGAACGCACTATCCAGAAAGGAGAGATGGTCAATGCCAACCAGGTCCTCGCAGAAATCGTGATCGATAATAAAAAATGGGTTGAAGCCAACTTTAAAGAAACCCAGTTTGAAAATATTCATATTGGAGACCATGCAGAAATACGAGTGGACGCGTTGGGCGGAAAAGCTTTCGAGGGTGTGGTGACCCAGTTATCACCGGCCACGGGTGCGAAATTTTCAATGGTTGCCCCGGACAATTCAACCGGCAATTTTGTAAAAATCACCCAACGCATTCCGGTGCGTATTGCATTTACAGACTCTCCGGGAGCTCTGGATGAAATAAGACCCGGTATGAATGTCACCGTTGACATCAAAAAATAATGTCGATGGCCTGGAAGAAGGGTGATGTACTGAAGGCTACAGGATTATACCTGCTGATCATTCCATTTTTAAATGCCCTCAACGTCACCGGGTATGAGAACTCCCAGATCCAGGGCCATTTCGGGGCCTCGTCCGTGGAGTTGATGTATGCGTCCCTGGTTCCGGTTTTTGTCATGATGGCCGGTTTACCACTAGCACTCGAACTGGCCAAACTATGGCCGCTTAAATCCATGATGCTGGGGATCACCATCATGGCCATCGCAGTCAATACGTGTTCGGCCTACGTTCCTAATTTGGTTTGGTTTACAGCCTGCCGGTCAGTTCTTACCTTCCTGACCATCTTTGGTATAGTAGCTGCTCTGATCCCGATCGTGGTGCTGTACAATCCCAAACTCAACATGGCCATTATGTATGGTATCGTTCAGTTTATCATCCAGGGGAGCAGTCTTCTGTATAAATACGCGGGGACTCAGTTTGCCGCACTCTATGACTGGCGCAGTTCCTTGTGGCTGTTGAATCTCAATTTCCTGATATGTATACTGCTGGCTTTTGTATTTCTGCGGAAAAATGTGGCATTGGGGAAAGCGCCTTTTCGGTTTGATTTTACAGGTTGGGCTTTCCTCATCCTTTTCTTTGCGCCCCTGCTTTTTCTTTCAGCGGAAGGTCAAAATCGTGAATGGTTTTCTGACGGAAAAGTCACTATGGCGGCATCCATGGTTTTGGTGGTGATAGGAGCGTACATGTTGTACGCAAGGAATGCCAGGGATCCTTTGATCAAGCTGGAAGTGTTCAGGTACAGCAATGTGGCCTGGGGTACTTTTTTCTTTTTTCTCATTGGCGTGGCCAACAGCACCGGCAGTGTGATCACGGGATTTATGGCAGGAATACTGGGCTTTGATGAAATATATATGGCACGTACGCATTTGTATATGCTGGCAGGGCTGGTGGTATCTGTTCCGTTGTGTACGTATATGATCTATAAGCGGGTGTACCTTGGGATAGCGGCTATCTTTGGATTTTTAGGGTTTACCGGATATCATCTGCTGATGTACTTCCGGTTTTATCCGGGCATCGGGGAAGCAGATTTTATTTTACCCTTTGTGCTCAAGGGAGTAGGTATTGGATTTTTATATGTATTGAGTGCCCTTTATATTTCAGAAAATGTTCCTAAGCCACTGAGCACCTCGAGGATGATGAGTGGGGTCATCGCCAGGATCATTATCGCTACGATCCTGGGAGGCGCGGTGATCAGTACGTGGGTTAATAACGGGACTGTTTTGCATAAGACCGGGATCAGTCAGCAATTGACACCTATACATCACGAAGCTTACCTGAAGCAGGAGAATACCCGGGCATATTACATGGCGGAAGGGTTAAAGCCGGCCGAGGCGGATAAAATGGCTGACAATCCTTTACAGTCTGATATCAAAAAGCCCGCCACGCTCCTCGCCTATAAAGACCTCTACCTCGTTATGGCTGCCATCAGTTTTCTACCCATCCTATTAGTGCTCCTGTTCAGGATGGGGAGACGACCCCTTGGTAAAGTCGAAGTTGAACCTTTGCCGATCTAGGAGAATAAGCCAGCCCAGCAGGAGGCCGAAGCATCCACTTTTGTCAAATCAAATAAACATCTCTTATTGAATAGCCTGGTATGCAGTTTTTCTTTGGATGCCATAGCACATTTTTGCGACGGCATTAACTGCAGGGATGATTATCTTTAACATTAACATCTATCCTTCATTACCCCTGTCCATTCCATGAAACACATTTTTCCTCTCCTTTCCTTGTTCCTCTGTATTTCAATCATACACGCTCAAGACACCCGCATCATTTCCTCTGATGTTCAAAAGGGATGGAAAACTTTCACAGATACTAACTATACCATTCAGTATCCACCCGAATGGGAGCTCAACCAAAGCGGTCTTATGGGTTCCTCTTTTATCCTGTTCCAACCTTTAGAATCGAGCGATGATCTATTCCGCGAAAACGTCAATCTGCTGATTCAGGATGTATCAGGATACAACCTTGATCTGAATCAGTTTGCTAATCTGTCTGAAAGCCAGGTCAAGACGATGATCACAAATTCAACCCTTATAGAAAGTAAACGGATCAAGTCAGGTCCGGAGGAATACCACCGCATGATCTACACCGGCGACCAGGGAACCTATCATCTCAAGTTTGTACAATATTATTGGGTCAAAGAGGAGAAGGCTTTTGTATTGACCTTCACCTCCGAACAAGATAAGTATGAGGTCAATAAAGAAACCGGGAATATGATATTGAACTCATTTGCATTTAAAGGACGGCTATAAAAACCCAGTATAATCTTTTATTCGCCCTTTAGGCGATGTGCTGAGCGGAGTCGAAGTAGGAAAGTCTCCTTCGTGCGAAAAGGCACTTCGGCGGCTGAAAGGGGCTGAATGGGCAGAAAGATGTTTTGGATTAGACTAACAAGTGCGCTGCCTATTGCTGCCAACCTCATTCTATCTCTGGATATCTTGCACATCAAAACCAATTTCCTTTCTTGCCCATTCCCGAAGTCACCAACACTCCTTAATAGCACATCTTTCAGGTAAATCTTCCGGCTATTTTGCGACGAAATAGGTATTCTACATTCTTTTCTGTGTCTACAGTATGTAATTCGGATGCTCCCCGCATCGTTCACTTAAAAATATTTCCCATGAGAGCTCTTCTGACCATTGTTATTGTCCATGTAGGATGTCTGTTAGGAACCGCCCAGGAAAAAAGGGAATTGTCCACACGTATTACCGAAGTGACCGTATTTAATAGCGGAGCGCAGGTACATCGCAAAGGAACCCTCACCGTTGGCCCGGGCAAGACGATCATACAGATCAATGGAATCACACCTGACCTGGATCCTAAAAGTATCCAGGTACGTGCCAGTGAACCCGTATCCATTCTGACGGTCGCCCATGAATGGAATACATCTCCAACAGCGTTTAATAATAGCAAACTGGATAGCCTGCAAGGTGTGCTCAACAGCCTGGAACGTCATCTGCAATACCTGACGATGCGCCAGGATGTACTCAATAAGAAAATGGGATTACTTTCCGCCAACGAACGACTTGCCGGCGAAACCGCTTCCGTGAATATGGATCAGTTGGAAGAGGCCTTAGTGCTCTTCGAATCCGTCTATATGAAGTCCAGCCAGGAAAGCCTGGAGATCAAACATCAGATTGATTCCATACACCTCTTACAGTCCAGTATTTTTCAAAAGATGTCAGAGATCAGAGGCACACCCCTGGTCTCCAAAAGCGAAATTGAAGTGCTGGTGCAATCCGAACAATCTACACCTGTGGAGATTGACCTTTCCTACATCGTCAAGAATGCCGGATGGACACCGCGATATGATATTCGCGCCAACGACATTTCACAACCTATCGCCTTGGTGTATAAAGCAGAGGTGCGACAGCAAACCGGTGAAAAATGGGAAAATGTATCTCTTGGTTTTTCTAACGCATCACCGTATGCCCGACAATCTGCCCCGGAACTGGAGCCATGGAGACTGACCACACTTTCTAAAACCACCTTTAGACGAATCGGTACAGCTGACCTCACGTATGGTACACGAGTAGTCTATGGCAGAGTCATCGATGAAAATGGTGAGCCGTTAATTTATGCCAACGTTTCCATTCCAGGTCGCGCTATCAATGTGCAGACGGATCTCAATGGAGATTTTACGATCATCACGCCTAGTGATGCTTCGATGCTCAACATCAGTTATACGGGTTATGAAACGCAAAACATCGCCATCGCTGGTGAGTATATGAATGTCCAGATGAAATCGGGCGTCCTACTCGAATCTGTGCAAGTGGTGGGAAGAAGAAAGAACGCTACGAATTATTATATCGATGGCATTC
>JBGAWQ010000067.1:0-13627 GCA_044227555.1 Saprospiraceae bacterium
GGATTAGATGCTGGCGGCGCTAACACCATCGGGCATTCCAATACATTTATGGGGAAGGATGCCGGGCTGGCCAATGTCGATGGAGATGAAAACACATTTCTAGGCGTGGATGCCGGAACCGCAAATATTGCAGGGAACACCAACACTTTTATCGGTGTTCGAGCAGGTGACCAAAACACAGCTACCGGCAATACCTTCGTCGGAGCGGATGCCGGAGGGGCTAATGTGGATGGTACCGGCAATACCTTTGTGGGACGTAATTCGGGAGACTCCAATATCAGCGGAGACAACAACACCCTCATCGGGTATCAATCCGATGTTATTTCCGGAACCAATAATGTAGTTGTCGGGTACAATACCACGTCCAACACCTCCAATAAAGTAAGGCTGGGTAATACGTCTATTACCGTGGTCGAAGGTCAGGTAAACTATACGGCTTCCAGCGACGCACGATTTAAGCGCAATGTGACGGAGAATGTACCGGGGCTCGACTTTGTCACACGGCTTCGACCCGTCACCTACACCTGGGATATACCCGCAATGAGTCAGCATGTCCTTGAAGTGCAGGATGAATCCATGAGCGCCACGCAGCTAGCTGCTTCTCAGATTGTCTATACAGGGTTTCTGGCCCAGGAAGTGGAGGCCACCGCACATGAGATCGGGTATGATTTCTCCGGCGTAGTGACGCCTAAAAGTGAACACGATACCTATGGTCTTCGCTATGCTGAATTTACTGTACCATTGGTCAAAGCCATTCAGGAGCAACAGACCTTAATCCAAACTTTGCAGGAGCAGATTGCGGCATTGAGTGCACGGCTCGATCAACTGGAAGATTGATCGGGACGGATCTTCGTAATCCTAAAGAAGTGAATGTCTCATGGTATTCATTCACTTCTCTACCTTTAGAAAGAAATCCACGCACTGCATATGCGATTGCTTTCCTTCCTTTTTGCAATCATTTGCCTTGGCGCCCATCCAGCCCAAACGCAACAACTATCGGAAGAAAACGAATTGTATGTCCAGTCTTTGCTGGATAGTGCAGAGCTGCTAAAACTAAAGAACCCCAACCGCTCCCTGGCACTGGCTCTCCAGGTACTGGAATGGTTACCCGAGGTAGGATATGAGAAGACCAAAGCTTTTGCCTATATCAAAGCGGCTAATGCTGAGAAGATGAATTCGCATCGCGAAGCTGCCCTGGATTATATCCACCAGGCCATGAAACTTTCGGAATCCATTCAGGACACCAGCCTGTTGATGAAGTGTCACTTTATGACCGGAACCATTTATGGGTTTTATGATGAGTCCGATTCAGCGTTGGTACATTATCAAAGAACCATCGATCTGTATATTCCAGGTGATGATGTATTCTATCCGGCTAATGCCTATACCAATCTGGGCAGCATCATGAAGGGCTTGGGCCAGGAAGATAAGGCAGAAGCCTACTACCTCAAGGGTTATGAAATCAGCCGGTCCAACAATTATTCATGGATATTCACCCTGTCCAGACTGATGTCGTATTATGCTTCGAGACAGGATCCGAGATATTTCAACTACCTCGATACCTTTTCCAATTCCGATTTTGTTCGTAACGGCTCTGAAGCCATGGTTGCCGCACATTTTTATTCGATTCTCAATCTGACCCATGCATCGCCACAGGAGAAGGAAAATAAACTTCGCGAAATCTTTGTCCTAGCTGGAAAGCAAAGCGGGCCGATACACCAGGTCGAACTCGGATTGAAGCTCAACGATGTCCTTATTGAGCAGAGAAAGTATCCGGCCTCACAAGCGTTATTGGAATCCTTGCTTGTATTGGCCCGACAATCAAACAATGGCAGAGCAGAGGCTGATGTCAATCATGCCTTGTACGAAACAGCACGCGCCATGAGACGTCCTGAAAATGCACTGGCTTATCTCGAACGATTCAGCTTTATCATGGATAGTCTGCATACTGTGCAGATGCAACAGCAGATCCAGGAACTCAATGTCAGGTTTGATGTGGTCCAAAAGGATAACGAGATTGAGCAGCAACGATTAAAGTTGGAACAGGAACGTCGCAACCGGAATTACCTGATGCTCGTTAGTGCGTTGCTGGTCATGATCGCGGGCATCACGTGGTTTTACTTTCGCAACCGCATTCGTACCGCACGTCGGTTGCGTCAACAAGAAGAAATTATTCATACGCAGGAAAAGGAAAAACTGCGTCAGGAAAAAGAACTCTCGAAGTTGGCCGCTTCACTGGAATCGCAGGAAAAGGAACGCAATCGTATCGCACGGGATCTCCATGATGGGGTGGGTAGCCTCATGAGTGGTATCTCCGCACAAGTTGAAAATCTCATGGCCCAGCAACCCGGAAATGCGCTCTATGCTCCGCTCAAGCAAATGGTTAAAGACACTGCGGCCGAACTCCGGCGTACATCGTATGATCTCATGCCTGCAGGACTTTTACGGATGGGACTTGAACCTGCATTGCGGGATCTTTGCATGAATCTGATTGTAAAAAATGGTATCGAACCAACAGTAGAGTTTCAAGCGGATCTCACCCGTCTCAATGCCGATCAGCAACTCATCGTCTATCGCGTGGTGCAGGAGTTGTTTCACAACATCATCAAACATGCAAAAGCCAGTCATGTCCTGCTGCAGCTTTCAATGTTTGAAGATCAACTGACCCTGATCATCGAAGATGATGGACGTGGATTTTCGGTAGAAGAAAAAACACTCAACGGTATTGGGCTTGGAAGTATCCGCTCGCGGGTTGATCTCCTCTCCGGTTTCCTGGATATCTCATCTGTGCCAGGTGAAGGCACCACCGTCACCATCAATTTCCCGCTTAGTCTTACGGATCCATTAAAAGCGGTCTGATTACGTCCCCGAAGTATGTTTTCAATGCCGGTTTTGTACAATAAAATCAGATAATTTCATCTTTTTTTGCCCAAACTATTTGGATGAAATCTAAATAAAACTACATTTGCCGATCTTATTTAGACAAATTCGAAATAATGAAGGCAATTTTCCTCTCCCTCATCCTTCTTTTCATCCGAGCCGAAACTGGCTTTTCCCAAACGGACACCTTGCAAAAGAAGGAGCATGATGCCCTCCGGGAAATCGCTAAGAAGCTGAATTTCAGCGGGTATGGGGTAGTCAATTATTATTCCTTTGACTGGCAGACCCTACCGGACAAGCGGAACGCCCTGGATGTGGAGCGTTTTAATTTCTACCTCCATTATGATTTTACTGAAAACATTCAGCTCAAATCGGAAGTGGAGTTCGAACATGGAGGGACCGGCGTCACGATGGCCTTTGACCCTCTCGAAGAGTTTGGAGAATTTGAACAGGAAGTGGAAAAGGGGGGTGAGGTCGTCCTCGAACAAATCAATCTCTTATTTAAGATCAGACCCCACTTCAATATCCGCGCGGGTAAAATGCGGTTTTATATGGGCAATGCCTCAAAGCATGATGAGCCCGGTGAATATTTTACGGCTTACCGATCCGAAGTAGAAAACACCATCCTGCCACTAGGATGGTATGAAACAGGAATTGAATTGAGCGGTGATCTTCCATTGCATAAGCAAAAGGAATTTCCATACCTCGCCTACAAAGCATATGTGGTCAGTGGCCTGGACAATACCGGCTTTAGTTCGCTCAACTGGATACGACGCGGATATCAGACCCGTTTTGAAACCATCAATGCCGACAACCTGGCATATGCACTTAGGTTAGATTATGTGTTTGCTGATGACAGCGAAGTGGGTTTTTGTTTCTATGCGGGCAATGGTACAGGCAACCGGCCTAAGGATGATTTTACCGCACCGGCATGGGTCACGTATGGCGATGTTCATTTTTCCTATGATGGATATCCATGGCGGGCTCGAGCCTATGGCATGATCGGACATCTGCAAAACAGCGAAGCGCTCAGCGCGGCCAATCGCAACCTCTCCAACAACCTCGGCGTCAAACGAACACCTGTAGCTGAAATGGCTGGCGGAGCTTACTTAGAAGGCGCATATGATGTCCTGTATCTCACCGGAATCAAGGAAAAAGCAAAACTCTATGTCTTTGGTCGGTTAGAATGGTATGATTCGATGCTGAAGACACAGGGTACGGTTTCAGACAATCCGCGCTATGAACGAAACATCTGGACAGCGGGTATCAATTATTTCCCCGCAGATCATGTCGTCATCAAAACGCATTATGCTTCAAGCGCCCTGGGTTCGGGGGAGCAAGACAACACTTTTGCCCTTGGACTTGGATTTGATTTCTGATTTCAATTTCATTCACGATAAACCTTCAATCATTCAAAATCAATAGCATGAAACAATTCACCATTGCCCTTTTGCTGGCTACAAGCTTATTCTTCTCCACTGGTTGCGACAACAACGATAATCCGATCATCAATACCGATTATTCATCGATCCTCAGTAACACAGGTCAGAATGTCATTCTAAAAACCTACGAAGCACTGGCTATACATACCGGAGAAATGGAAACTGCAACGCAGGCTCTTGAATCTAATCCAACGGCGCAAAACTTAGAAGCAGCAAGAGCGGCATGGGTCGCTGCCCGATCTCCGTGGGAACAATCTGAAGGTTTTTTGTTTGGTCCGGTAGATCAGGAAGGTATTGATCCTGCACTGGATTCATGGCCAGTCAATGTGACGGACCTCAACAATGTCCTGGCTAGCGGTAATGCACTCACGGTAGCTTTTCTCGCACAACAGGAAGGCACCTTGAAAGGATTTCACACCATCGAGTTCTTGTTGTGGGGCGAAGATGGAACCAAACAAGTTGGGCAGTTTACCACGCGTGAATTTGAATATCTCGCTGCCGCATCAGGTGTACTTGCGGAGGATGCTGCCAAACTCTATGGACTTTGGAATCCTTCCGGGGGTAATTATATCAATAACATTCTTACCGCGGGAAATGGAAGTTTGGTTTACATCAGCCAGAAATCCGCATTGGAGGAAATCACCAATGCCCTGATCATCATCGCAGATGAAGTAGGGAATGGAAAAATCAACGACCCGTTTACCCAACAGGATCTAACCTTTGAAGAGTCAAGATTCAGTGCGAATTCAAAAGCTGATTTTGCCAACAACATCCGAAGCATTTATAATATCTATACCGGAACCTTTGAAACATTTGGAACGGGTGAATCCATCTCGGATATTATTCACGAGAAAAATCCGGCAACAGATACCCATGTGCTGACAGAAATCCAGCAAGCCATTGCGGCGATCGAAGCCATACCCGGAACATTTTCAACCGCGGTATTCAATCATCCTGATGCCGTCAGTGCAGCCCAACAAGCGGTGCGTGCTTTGCAAACTACATTGGAATCGGAAGTACTGCCCATTATTTCTAACCTGTAGATAATGTCTCGTAGCAATTGTAAATCATTTATTCGCCCTTCAGGGGAAAGGGGCCGAAAAAGCAAATGATTGGAATTTTTGGATTTCCTGTAAGAGAAAAAATAATTCTACACCTACGACAAATAGCATCCCATGGCGTTTCCATTAAAAAATCTTTTCTACATCGGCTTGATTCTGCTGATCAGTCAATCTTGTGGTACAGATGATCCAGTAACACCTGAAACACCTGAACGTGTGATGGCAGGTGGTGAAACTACAATCTTCAGCAGTGGCCCGGACGCTTATACTTTTCCATTGCACAATCTGGATGAGCAGGGCATCGCGAGGCATTTTGTTGCTGATGGAATTTTCGGACAGCAGTTTGTCAGTGCACCCGCGGATCAGTTTGGCGGAGTTGGGCCTTTATTTAATCAAAACAGTTGTGAGAGCTGCCATGTACGCAATGGTCGGGGAATCATACCCCAATATGAAGGGGATCCATCTACAGGATTATTGCTTCGCCTAAGCATTCCGGGAGAAGGGATGTTTGGAAGTATCATACCTGCTCCTGGTTTTGGCGGGCAGTTGCAACCTAAAGCCATCTTCAATGTAGCATCGGAAGGGACGATAGCTAAAACTGAAGTCTCGGAAATAGTGACCTACCTCACTGGAGAACGTGTGACATTGACCAAGCCAGTGTATTCCATTGCCAATCAATACATCTCCCTTCCCCCCGATCTGCTCATTTCGCCCCGTCTTGCTCCGGCGGTGTATGGTTTGGGATTACTGGAAGCCATCCCTGATGCGGATATTCTGGCCCGCGCTGATGAGGCAGATCTTGACGGAGATGGCATCAGCGGAAAAGCAAACCAGGTTTGGAATGTTTTGGATCAGGCGTTGGCCCTGGGTAGGTTTGGTTGGAAGGCAGAAAACCCAACGGCGGGTCAACAAGCTGCCGATGCTGCACATAATGATATGGGGCTCACCAGTTATTATTTTCCGGAAGAACATTGCGATGGACAGTTGAATTGTCAGGAAGGTGTCCAGGCCGGACATGATATCGACGATGAGACCACGGATCTGTTTGCCTTTTATTTTCAAACGGTCGCAGTGCCGGCTCCACGCAATTATAATGATCCTGAAGTCCAGCGCGGTCAGCAATTGTTTGAATCGAATCAATGTGCTTCATGCCATACGCCGAAACAAATAACGGGTTCACATACTATTGCGGCGCTTGCGCATCAGACTATTTATCCATACACCGATCTACTGTTGCATGATATGGGAGAAGGATTGGCCGATCATCGCCCGACCTACAGAGCCACAGGAACCGAATGGCGCACTGCACCGTTGTGGGGCATTGGGTTGAGCCAAGTCGTCAATCCTAAAGCAACCTTCTTGCATGATGGTCGTGCTAACTCACTCGAAGAAGCAATCTTGTGGCATGGTGGAGAAGCGGAAACGTCAAAAGAATCATTCAGGACGATGTCCGGCGAGGATCGTGACGCGTTGATTGCGTTTTTGAGATCATTATAGATTCAATGTCCTGCCGCTAATTTTCGATGATTAGCGCTAATTTGATTTCCCATATTGCATTCCAGGCGCTCTTGAATAAGGATCGCAGATTACGCAGAAGTATTTAAAAATTAATTTTCGCAGATCAATTTCAAATGTCTCAAACCTAAGTAAAGCCAATCTGCGTAATTCGTATTGCAATAATTCTGCGTCATCTGCGATCCCACAGTTCAATGGATAAATGGATCGCAGATTACGCAGGAGTATTTAAAAATTAATTTTCGCAGATCAATTTGAAATGTCCCAAACCTATGTAAAGCTAATCTGCGTAATACGTATTGCAATAATTCTGCGTCATCTGCGATCCCACAGTTCAATGGATAAATGGATCGCAGATTACGTTATGCCTAATATATCCAGCAGCTAATTTTCACTTATGACCGCTAATTTTTTTTGGCTATAATTATAGATCTACACTATCCAATGGCGCAACTTCCTTCACGGTGACAGCGGGAGGAATCAGCATATAGAGTAATGGGGTCACGATGCGACTCAACAGCGTGGAGCTTATCAATCCTCCTATCAATACCAACGCCAGTGGTGAGATTAGCGGCGAACCTTCAAGCACTAATGGAATCATACCACCGATGGCGGTCATTGATGTCAATAGGATGGGGAGGAATCGCGTCTCGGCTCCATTAAGTACAGCTTCGCGCAGAGGCATGCCTTGTTCTCGCAGTTGATTGGTATAATCCACCAGCAGAATCGAATTTTTAATCTCTATACCCATGAGAGCGATGATACCAATCGTCGCTACAAATGATAAAGTCTCACCTGCCAGGTAAAGGATCGCCAAAGCACCTACAATGCCCAGGGGCACCACAGACAATACAATCAACGTGCTCTTAAACGTACGGAACTCAAGAACGAGGATAGCAAACAATCCAAACACCGTAATGAGGATGATACTTCCCATACCGCCAAAGGATTCAGCTTGCGTTTCCTTTTCACCGGCAGCCACAAACCGATATCCCGGAGGCAACTTGATGCTTTCGAGTTTTGCTTCTATGTCATCAAACATCGCGAAGGTATTGAATCCCGTCTGTACAAAGCTGGTTACATTGGTATAGCGTTCTTTATTGAAGTGCCGGATCACATTAGGCGATTCGCCAGGCTGGATTTCGACAATTTGAGACAATGGAATCAATGCCCCGGATACCGACGTCACATACATTTTCTTAAAGACCTCCAGCGCATGATCGGGATCAAAGTCCTGGATGGTCATCTTGATATCATATTCATCACCGTCTTCATTGCGCAAGGTTTGGTTGGGAAGGCCGGCAATGCTCAAGCGCACCGTTCTTGCAACCTCAGCGGGCAATACGCCCATGACCCCAGCTTTTTCTTTGTCGATGATGACATTGAGGTCGGTCTTCGGCAATCGCAATTGGTTGCCGACATACATCGTGCCTGGTGTAGCCTTGACGATGTCTTCGAGCATAAAACTATATTTCGTCAACGTATCCAGGTTACTACCCATGATCCTGAATTCAATAGGTGCCGGAACCGGTGGACCTTGTTGAAACTGTTTGACTTCGATCTTGGCCCCCGGAATCTTGTCATACCGGGCACGCAGTGTATCCGTAAGTGCGATGATTTCAGGTACTTTCATGTTCGGATCCGTCTGCACAAACAATTCTGCAAAGTGAGGTGTAAAATTCTGTTGGAAGACATTGTAATAGACCCGAGGATTACCCTTACCCACATTGGTACTTACACTTTCGATCTGTTCACGTTGCAACAAATCTTGTTCGACGAGCCTGGCGATCCGGTTGGTTTCTTTAAGGCTGGTCCCCGCTGCAGTATGGATCTGTACATTGAACATCGGTTTTTCTGAAACCGGGAAAAGACTAAACCCAATCAATGGTACCAGCGCGAGGCTGCTGACAAAGATGATCCCCGTGAGGCCTAAGGCCATAACCGGATGGGCTAATGACCACTTGAGGATACGTTGATATGGCGCATTGATATATTTCTTAAATCCCCTGAAAAACATGTTGCCTTCACTGCGCTCATGATTTTTCAACATGATACTCGAGAGGAAAGGAATGATCGTCAGTGAGACCAGAAGCGATGCAATGATGGTCAGCAACACTGCCATTGGCAAGGGACGTATAAACTCACCTGATCCTTCTGGCAGGAAAGCTAAAGGAAGGAAGGCAAGGAGCAAAGTTGCAGTACAACCGACAACTGCAATCGCAATTTGCTTAGTAGCTACGATCGCGGCCTCCTTTCGTTTATACCCCATTCGCATAAACCGTTCTATGTTTTCCACAATGACGATGGAGTCATCAACAAGAAGTCCAAGGGCAATGACCAATCCTACGATACTAAGTTGGTTGAGCGTATATCCGGCGTAATTGAGGAACGCCAATCCGATCGCCAGCGAGAGCGGGATACTGATCATCACCACCAATGCGGCCCGGGTGCCTAAGGGCAGCAGCGTGAGCAGGACAAGGGATACCGCGATGGCAAAATCGGTGCCCAGGCCATACAGACGCCGCCTGACATTTTTCTCCTGGTCAAAACTGGTTTCCATCTTGATGTGATCCGGTAGTGTGGGCTCGAATTCGTCAAGTGCTTTTTGGACCGCACTCCGGTTTTGCACAATGTTCTTCCGGTCTTTCAACGCGGTGACTACCCAGACTGCGGGCTGACCATTGAACCGGGCAATGTGTGTTTCTTCGGCGGTAGACATGCGGATGAGTGCGATATCATTGAGGTGCACTACGTTGCCCTGTGGGGTGGGTTTGATGACAATGGCCCGGATTTCTTCCAGTGAGTTGAGTTCGCTGTTGGTCTTGATGTTGAACCGTTTCTTGCCCAGATCCACACTCCCTCCCGGGATGTTGACGTTGTGTGCCTGTACGATACTGATGACCTGGTTGAGGCCAATGCCATAGGCCGCCATTTTATCCAATTGAAGAGCGATCTCCACTTCTTGCACGGGTTGGGCCTGCACTTCCACCCATTTGATATCCCGGATACGTTCGATGAGTTTTTCGAGTTCTTCCGCTTTGTCTTCCAATTCCTGGGGACTTGCTGTCGAAGAGACCAACGCGGTCTGCAGGATAGCGACATCTGATGAAGCTGCCCGAATGACATCGAGTACAACGATGCCTGCCGGCAATGAAGAACGGATTTTATTGACTTCCCGGATGACATCATTGTTTTTGCCATCGACATCTACCCCGTAGTTAAACTCCAGTTGCATCAGCATGAGACCATCGCTGCAGTTGGTCTCCATCTTTTTGATGTCATTGAGATTGTACAGGACATCCTCAATGGGTTCAGCAACCAGTTGCTCGATGTCCGCCGGGCTGGTGCCCGGATACACCGCCAGGATGACAAAGATCGGTGCGCCGAAAGGGGGATCTTCACCACGGGGCATATTGATCAGGGCATTGATCCCCAGCATCATCGCCAGTAGGAAGATGATGATAGTGAATTGGTAGTTTTTTACGGAGAAGGATGTCAGTGACATGATAACTGTTTTGGTGTATTGTCTTTTTTGTAAAAAGACCTAAAAACGTAAATGATTCATGTTACTTTTTTCATGGCCAAAAAAGTAACCAAAAACGCTAGTGCCTCATAAAACTCGCCTTCAGAGCAGAGCATTTATCAATCGTTCTGGTTTGCTTTCACACTTATTAGTTTTCACGCCTTCTTTTTTTAGGCTTTATGGCCTAAAAAAAGACATTCCATCAGCTCGGACAATTATGAGGCACAAGAATTTACTGCCCGAGGTGTTTTATTTTGAGTCTGCTTAATTCGGTTTCGCGTTTATAATGTTGCGACCCTACATTTTGCTCTCTGCCCTCTGCTCTTTGCTCTCTGCGCTTCATTCAATCGCAATGGCATCTCCATCTTCCAGGAATCCGCTTCCGGCGGTGATCACTTCGGTGACGCCTTCGAGACCGGAAAGGATGGCCACTTCTTCTCCGTGAAATTCCTGGATGCGGACGGTCCGTTTTTCGGCTTTGTTATCTTTTGGTATGTAGACTACACCTGTGCGACCATTGGAGGAGACCAGGGCTTCAACCGGGATGATGGTATATTCGGATTTGGTCGATGGGATGATCTCCACATGAGCCAGCATGCCGGCCGCAATCCTTTTATCTGCAGTTGGAATATTTAACTCGACATCAAGTGTGCCACTGAGTGGATTGGCTACATCGGAAAGACGTTTGACTTGTGTCTCGATGATCCATTCCGGATAGGCGTCAAGGGTTACTTTGGCCTTATCGCCCGGTTTGATTTTACCCCAGTTTTTATCGGTCAGTCCAGCCACCAGTTTCCAGTCGGCCTGGCGAACACCCATAATGTAGTAGACGGGGATGCCGGGGCCGGTGATCTCGCCTTCTTCCATCAATTGTTTAATGACTTTGCCATCAATAGGCGCATGCACCTGGGAGTAGGCTACATTAAACTGTGCGATCTGAAGTGTTTTCTTAGCCACCTCAACAGCTGTGGTGGCATTCTGTAATTGTTCGAGCGTGGCGATGCTGTCACGAAACAGATTGTCTACGCGGCGAAGGTCCCGTTCAGCTTTATCCAGGCCATACTGGGCCTGGGTGGCCTGGGCTTCGATCTCTGTGAGGTTGAGTTGGGCGATCAGTTGTCCTTTGCGAACCATGTCTCCTTCCTTGACATACATGCGGGCGATGACACCGCCGGTTTTAAAGGAAGGTTTGGCCTCGGTATCGGATTGAATAACCCCGGTGACATGGATGACATCATTGACATTGGATTGGGTCACCGGCGCTGTCCGTACATAGAATACGTTGAGGGGTTTGGTGGATTCAGGCGGTGCAGTATTCTTGTCTTCCGCCGCACTACAGGCGATCATTAGCAAGGCGAGTGCGAGGGAGGATAGTTTCATTGGTTTGTACATGATGATGGATTTGATGGTGTGTTATTGGATAGAGGCAACGGCAGCCATGCGTTCTATGGTGACTTCACGGATCCATGCCTGGTATTTGGCGAGGTTGAGTTCAAGTTGAGTACTGGTGACTTCAGTACGGGCATCAAGCAGCTCGATGTAGTTGGCCAGTCCTTCTTTGTAGCGTCGCACGGTCTCATCATAAAATCGCTGGTTGGCGGAAAGGATATCTGAGAAGCTGTTGTAGATCGCTATATCGGAGCGCAGGCTTTCGATTTCCGCCGTCAATTGGGTCTGGAAAGCATCACGGGTCCAGGCGTATTGCGCCGCAGAGGCTTCGATACCGGCTTCCCATTCTTTTTGTTTCAGTTGACTTTGTTTGTTGTCCCAGATAGGGATTTCAAGCTGGACACCGCCCAGCACATAACCGCCCCAATCGGCAAAAAATGCTTGTGAGCCTACATCCACCTGCAACCCCAGGCGAGGGGCGTGTGATTTTTCTTCGAGTTGTAAGGCTAAGGATTGTATCTGTTTGCCGGTTTCTATTTGTTGCAATTCCTCGCGCCTTGTGACATCTATCTCTTCAGGCATGGCGGGCACGCCCGGAAAGGTATCCCTGAGGATTTCGGTGCCGGGAGCACGATGGAGGAGAAAATTGAAATGCGCGGCCGCATTGACCTGGTTGGATACTGATTTTTCCCGCAGGGCTTTGAGGTGTTCAATGTCAGACTGGATGCGCATTTGCGCGGAGGGGATGGCTTGTCCGTTTTTGATCAGGCTTTCCGTGATGCGTTTATTTTCCTGAAGCAGCAACAAGCCCTGGTCCATGATATAGATGGCTTCGCCGGCACGCATCCATTGGAAATAGGCGGTCTTAACCTGGGCCGTGAGATCACGGATGGTTTCATTGGTTTGCAATTCCGCCAGGGTCAACTCTTGTTCTTTGATGAGTTTGTTGTACCGGATATCCGGTTGCAGGATGGGTTGGGTGATACGAAATCGGGCATCATAAAAATTGTTGGGCAACAGGTTGAACTCCTGGTTTTCGATCATCGGAAACTGGTTGGTTCCGGTGAGCTCATTGAGTGCACTATAGACCGGGTTCATAAGATCACCGATGGGCAATTCAAAACTCCTTCCTTTATAGGCCGTAGTATAGGTCGTAAGGAAAGTGACTGCGGGACCGCCCAGCCGGCCGGCATGTTCCAAGGCAAATTGCTGGCGGCGTTCGATGGCTTTCTTTTGATCAATCGAAAGGTTTTGATCGATCGCTTCGCGTACGTATTGGTCCAGGTTGCTCTGGGCCCGGAATACAGTCGTGCTGATGGTCAGCACCAAGAAGATGAGAAGTATACGATTCATGGGTGGTGGTTTCAAAGGATCAGACAATCAGGCCAGGCAATTCTGGATAAGCGTGAGGAAGACATCATAGCTGCGAAACATAAATGCCTCGCGGTCGTCCATCGGATAGATGTTGAGCCGTTCTTTGTTGTGCAACGATACCAGTCCATGCACCTGGCTCCAGAGGATGAGGGAGATTTCATCGACGTTGAGGTCTTTGCGGAAATAGCCGGCCTCCATGCATTCGGCGATGTTTTGCTTGAGCATCTGGATTGCGGCGGCACCATCCTGCCAGAATTCTTCCTTGACGGCAAGTGCTTCCATGGTGCAGGAGAGAATGAACATCAGTTCGTAGTCCTGGGGGTTATCTATACCATACCGGAGATATGCCCGGCCGGTAGCTTTGAGCCGTTCGAGAGGGTCAGCAATATTCTGGACCGAGTGAAAGAGTGCTTCGATCTTGCATTCGAAGGCTTTGTCATGGA
>JBGAWQ010000068.1:0-12918 GCA_044227555.1 Saprospiraceae bacterium
GATTGCGAACTTGCCTGATTAGGTGGCAGGAAAAAGCTCAATAAAATTAGTATAGCGTATTTCATTTTGACAATATACGAATCTAATTAATAAATTCACAGGAACGGCAGATTAATACATTTCGCTTATTTTCAAAAAATGAAATCCGTAGCAAAGTGAATTTAAAGATGGAGTTTTTTGTGAGGGTGAGAATAAAATTATTTTATGCCAGATCAAAACATCTAATCACCCACCCCCAACCTTCTTCCAATTCAAATACGGCACCCTCACCCCAAACTCCCACCTGATCGGTGCTATATAATCCAGGCCCCGAGCCGACACACTTCCCGAAAGGATGATCCGATTGGTGAGCCGGTGCTCAATGGATGCGCGAATCAACCAGTAAAATGGAGATGAAGAGGGATCAGTAGAAGTTTCTGTAAGTTCAAGATAAGTTCCTATGCCAGCCTGCGCCCTCAAGCCAATTCCTTTCCAAACCAAATCCCGCGGACCAGAGAGATATTCCATAGCCATGAAGTCACTCACACTTTCTCCCAAATGCATATTGACGCCCGGTGCATAAAGCACCCGGACCATCTGTTGTACACGGCCAATGTCATAATAGTAGGATCCGGAAAACACACTTCGCCAGATTTTCCCCGGTTGATATAGGGTGGGTTGTTCGTTAGATGCAGTAGAACCCGCATCCGTGATACCGACCCCAATAGAAAGTCCTTGTGCCGAAACAGGTACTACAAACTGCACCGTATTAGACTGACAGCCCTGGATATCTACAATATGTACCGTGTGCACGCCCGGACTCAGGTTTATTAAAAAGAAATTGTTCTGATTGATGGTAAAGGCGAACAACCCGTCTTTGTATACCGCATAAGGGAGCTGCCCGGGTGTGGTCACTTCTACAAAAGCAGATCCGTCCATCGCGCCGGAACCTGAGGCCGGAAATACCTCGGTGACCTGAATGACAGGTGTCGGAGGTAGGTTGATCGTGACGGTAAAGGATTCTGAACAACCGGGACCTGCCAAAGGATCGGATACTTCAACAAAATATTCTCCGGGTACCGTAGTGACGTAATCCGATAAGGTGATCAATCCCTCTTCAATATCAAAATCAGCACCGCCAAAAGGATGCTGGACCAACATGTTGAGCGTGTTACCGCCAGGACTAATCGCCATAAACTGAATATCTCCATCACTTTCACATGTGGGATTAATGACGACGATATCTTCAATGTAATTACCCGGCAAGCCTTCCAACAGATACGAATCCTCGTACGTACAGCCAGAATCCAAATCTGTAATGGTCACCGCATATCCTCCGGGAGCAAGATTGGTTATCGTAGGTCCTGAATCTCCGTTGCTCCATTCAAATTCATATTCACCTGGCCCGTTGACGATGGCTGTAATGGATCCATCTTCCAGCCCACAGGAAGCCGGGGTGACGTCAAAGATTACATCAATATCGCAGGGCACTGCTTCAACGATGATCGTCACTTCGGCAGTGGCTGTATGGCCACAGGCATCTGTGACGGTATACAAAAAGGACGCTTCTCCACTAAATCCTATATCCGCTATAAACGTAAAGTTGCCATTCGGAAAATAAGTTACCGTGCCTCCAACTTCATTGTCTACCTGGGTCATTTGAAGGTTGAGGCCCTCATCATTTTCCAGAGCATTTTCACTCAAGGGGGTGGATCCCTGCGCCGTATAAAAATCATCTTCCAAATCAATCGGTGGCGAAATATCGGCTACTGTGGCTGTCACCGTTTCTGAACATGTGGGCCCTATATTCTGGTCGGTCACCGTGATGGAGTAAAATCCGGGCAACACCATCATAAAAGCAGAAAGGTTAAACACTCCAGGGCCTGAGGTAAACATATTTACGCCTCCAGGGCCGGTCACTTGCACATTCAAAGGACCATTGCCGGGTGTGGTCAGTGTGAAGCGGATATCACCACCTCCCGCGCACGTGCCGGGTGTCGTGTTGAGGATGTTGATGTATTCGGCGACGTCTTCCCCTATAGTCACAGAAAAGTCTTCTGTACAACTCCCTGAATCCGTAACGGTGACGGTGTAGGTACCGGGACCAACCTGTGTCAGCGTGATGCCCGTCTGATCATTGGACCAGAGATAGGTATACGCTCCGGGTGGACTCACGGTGATGGTGGCTGTTCCATTATTGAGACCGCAATCCGCATTTACCGTAGCAAATGTAGCGGTGATTGGGCTACCCCCTGTTTGGTCAACATGCACTGTGCCTGTTGCTGAGCATGAAGTTCCGGTCATGGTAACAGTCACCGTGTAATTGCCTGAACCTACATTGTTGATCTGCATTCCTGTTCCACCATTGGACCACAGATAAGTGTATGATCCTGGAGGAGTCACTTGCACTGAAGCAGATCCATTTTGCATGCCGCATCCAGCTGGAGTAGAAGTAAAGGAAAGTGTAAATGATGGCGGTAGCTCCTGTACGGTAGCACTGCCGCTTTTAGAGCATGAGGTACCTGTGATGGAAACGGTCACCGTATAGGATCCGGCTGGTATTCCGGACAACTGGCTTCCGGTTTGTCCGTTAGACCAAGTATACGTATAGTTGCCCGGAGGATCGACAGCGGCAGCGGCTGTACCGTTATTCATACCGCATCCGGCAGGGGTAGTTGTCGCCGTCACTGTAAAAGCAGCGGGTAACTGATCGATCGTGGTGGTTGCCACTTTCGAGCAGTTAGTGCCGGGGACGGTCACGGTCACTGAATAAGTTCCAGCTTGTACACCGGATAGTTGCGTTCCGGTTTGTCCATTCGACCATTGATAATTGGCCTCTCCTTGTGGGCTGATGGCGACAGTGGATGTGCCATCTGAGCCACCACATGAAGCAGGTGTGGTGGTAAAAGATATCGAATACGGAAATGGATCAGCGGTTACCGTGATACTTGCCTGCTTTGTACAATTTTCTCCTGACAGAGAGACCGTGACAGAGTAAGTACCTGCCGCAAGTCCTGTAATCTGAGGTCCGGATTGACCATTCGACCATTGATAGGTGTATTCGCCTGGTGGAGTAACGGCAGCAGATGCGGTGCCATCTGAAATACCACAACTTGCGGGTGTCGACGTTAAGGACACGACAAAAGAAGCAGGGGTTTCCGTAACTGTAACGCTGGCTTGTTGTGTGCAGGAGGTGCCGGTAATCGAAACGGTAACTGTGTATGTTCCTGCGGACAAACCTGTTGCCTGTGGTCCGGTCTGTCCATTGGACCAGAGGAACATATAAGAACCTGGTGGATCAGGCATGGCCGTGGCCGTTCCATTGGACAATCCGCATCCTGACATCGTCGATGTGACCGAAACCGAAAAAGATCCGGATATGTCTGTCACTACTACACTTGTTGAATACATGCAGGATGTGCCAGGTTTGGAAACGGTGACATCATACGATCCTGCTGAGAGTCCTGACACACTTGATCCGGTCTGTCCGTTAGACCAGGTGTATGTGTATTGGTCCGGTGGATTGACCAGTATGGTCGCCGCACCATCAGATCCTCCGCAAGTTGATGGGGTGGTGGTAAAGGTTACTGTGGGATTAAAGGGTGCTGTGCTTATTTGCGCAGACAGTACTTTTTCACAGGTGCCTCCGGCGCTGATCGTTACGGTGTAATTGCCAGCGGGCAGTTGGGATTGATTTTGCGTGGTGGCTCCATTGGACCATTGATAGGTATAGGAGCCAGGAGGTGTTGTCGTTACAGTGAGGGTACCATTGGGTTGATTACAATCCGTGTTTTGCGCGGAAATGGTTGCATTGAAAGATAGTTGCTGATTGTTGACTGTTGATTGGACGACCTGGCTACATGAGGTGCCACTCCTGGTGATCGTTACAGCATAAGAACCGGCGGGGATATTGCTGATCGAGGGTGTTACGCTTCCGTTGGACCATTGATAAGTGTAGGATCCGGGAGGAGTGACATTAAGTGCGATCCCGCCATTCGAAAGTCCGCAGGTGCTGTTGGTGGGAATGGCTGAAGCTGTAAACGTGCAATCGATAGTATCGGTTTCTTCTTTCTTATCCAGTACGAAATAGGCTACTGTGCCCGCGGCTACCGTTCCTGCGATCACGGGGATCCATGGAAAGGCCGCTGCAGCCGCATTGTCATTGCCGGGTTTCATACGTACATCGGTCAATTCAATTTTGTCCCACGGTGAAACTATAGTATTGGCAGTGCTTTCAGGTTCAACTGCAATAGAGGTTCCGTTGATGACTTTGGCTCCGATGCCGACATTGATGAAGGTGTTCCAGAAAACATCGATTCCACTGGTCAGTTTATCCTGCTCTTCCTTTGAAAGATTTTCAAACTTGATCTGGTGATTCGCTTCATATTGTTTGACCACCTTGGTATTAAATAGTTCTTTTTCATAGGGTCTTCCTGTGATCGCGGCTGTATAGATCCAGAAAGTTTGTTGAATCACGGCATCCCTTTCCTTTTTGGGGTCACCGCTATACGGGGTATGGAGGCTGCCGGCCGATTTCAGCCCATCGAATGTTTGGGTCAGACTGTGTACTGCTTCCACAAGGACAGGCGCGAAACCTGTGGTGTTGGATGATGGATTGATTGTGCCTTCGAAAGCGATCATCGTATTAGGCCAGGTCATCTTCGATGGGGTAGTCGCCGAGGTGGCCAATGGGGTATAGCCTTTGGCCTGGATCAGGCCTGGAATATTTTCTGAAGAGAATGCAGGCAATGGGGGTTTCGCCAGGATATTCGTCCCTCCTTGCGGAGCAGTGGTGCCTGAAGTGGTCACTGGAATCCAGGTGGAAATAAGAGGCATCTGGTAGTCCATAGGAACAGGCAGGGCAAATACATCAGCGCAATAGCCTTCTACTATGATTTGGCTTGTTCCGGCGGGCACCACGGTGGCAGGTATTTTGGCCACGTAGGGTTGATATTTTCCTTCAGAGGGGATATAGCAAGATTGTGCATTGATGGTGACAGGTGATCCGGTGGTATTGTTGATTCCCAGGGTGGCGATATGGCCTGTGGTTTGGCCTGTTCCGGTAGCGATGATTTTGAGGGATTGGGCCCGGGTATTGTTGTAGATCAGTGAAATCAACAGCAGGGCGATCAGGGCGATCTGATGGGGTCTCTGCGTCATGGGGATGTGGTATTGATTTCTCATAGGATAGTGTTAAGAGCGGAAAGATAGAGGGAGACGTCAATAACAGCATGGTAAGTTAGGAAATTTCTGGAAGGGTCTCCTTCGCACGAAAAGGTGCTTCGGCGACCGAGGATGAAGGGAGCAAGGGAGCAAGGGTGAAGGGAGCAAAGGAAGTCAGCAGTTTGCGGTCAGCAGTTCGAAGCGCAGCTTTGATCCCGCTCACACTTCATATGTGAAAGCGGGAGACCAGTCAACAGGATGGTATTAGTGAAAATTGGCGTGAATTAGCGGCAGGATTAGAGTTGGCAGTCAGCAGTGGGCAGTTAGCAGTTGAAAATTAGGATTAGCGAAAATTGGCGTGAATTAGCGGCAGGATTAGAGTTGGCAGTCAGCAGTTGGCAGTTGGCAATTGAACTGCGTCTCCGCGTCTCTGCGCGAGAAAAATATTTTCTGAATCACGGATTTTTCGGCCCCTATCCTACTTCGGCTCCGCTCAGCACAGCGCCTGAAGGGCGAATACATGATTTACAAGAGTAAAGTGGAGGACAATCGGAAGCGATCGTTGCGTCTCCGCGTCTCTGCGCGAGAAAAAAGGCATGGATCGCATACTTCGGCTCTGCTCAGCACAGGGATGACGCAGAGATATTAATAAATGGATTTGCGCAAATTGGTTTGAGCTTGTGGCAGGATTAATGCAGAGGGTGAATGCCATAACCAGAGCATTATTTTTAGTAAAGCCGACATGCTAGCCCCAAACATCGGGTTAGGAAAAGGTTCTTTATGCATTCATGCTTGGATAGGCATCTTATGTATAAAACAATAACCATGGAAAATTCAAACTGGCTCAACCAATCGATGGACGACGTTGTTTTTGAAGGCCGAAACAAAGCTTATGGAGCATTTCTTTTAAGGCGCCTTTATGATAAGCACATGACCCTGGCCATGATTGCAGGCATGCTTTTTTTTATGTTGGCGGTCAGTTCCCCTAAGATCATTGACCTCATCAATGGAAACCAGCCGGATGATCAGACCGACGATATTTCAGCCATATTTACATTTACCGATCCTCCCGTTTTTGAATCAACGAAACCACCTTTGCCGAAGCCGCCCGCAACGAAACCGCCGACGATCAAGAATCAAATCCAATTTGTTCCTCCTGTTGTAGTGAACGATGATTTTGATATTCCGGAGACTAGTGCAATGCCAACGGTGGATCAACTCGTGGGTCATACGACAGGTTCTGAAACCATTTCTGGAGAAGATGGTGTAGAAGGTCCATTAGATGTGTCTGAGCCATCATCTATGGTTCTGACGGGGTCTGTTGCAGAACCTGAAGATCCCTTTACCTACGTGGAGCAAATGCCTGCTTTTCCTGAGGGAACCGAAGCGATGTATAAGTATATCTACAGTATGATTAAGTACCCTGCTCTTGCCCGGGAAAATGGTATCTCCGGAAAAGTCGTCGTGCAGTTTGTAGTGACCCGCGAAGGGAATATTCAGAATGCCAGGGTAGTCAGTAGAATTGGTGGTGGATGCGATGAGGAAGCCTTAAGGGTCATCAACGGTATGCCTCGATGGAAACCCGGGATGCATAATGGAAGAGCAGTGCCGGTGACCTTTACACTTCCGATTAAGTTCGTTCTTGAATAGGAAAAATTTTTAGCAGAATTAAGCACATACCACGGTGGAGCTCCAGCCAAAGGGTTTAGTCTGAAAGCTTACTTCTTTATCAAGCCTTCCCTTATTCCCTGCAATACACCAGCCTTATCTTTCCTTATCTGCTTTGCAAATTCCCTGGCAAAGGGGTGGACCTCATGATGTTTTTCACTCCAGGCAATGATCTCTACCAGCACAGGAATTAAGTCGATTCCTTTTGACGTGAGTTTGTACACAAACTTCAATTTATGGTCAGGATGGTTGTTTTTTGAAATAATATTCCCTGCCTCAAGCAGGGCCAGCCGGTCCGCAAGGATGTTGGTCGCGATTTTTTCTTCCGAATTGAGGAATTCGCCGTAGGTACTTTTTTCCTTGAACATCAAGTCCCGGATGATCAGCAACGACCATTTATCCCCGAAAATATCCAGCGCTGTGCTGATGGGACAAGTGGACCGGAACTCAATGCTCTTTTTCTTCATACCACAAATTTACAAAAACACTTGCAAAATGCAAGTATAATAGTATATCTTTGGCGCCATTAACCAAAAAATAAAGCGAATGAGCCAACTGCAAGCACACAATGAAGCCATGATCGACGCCCCTGTAAGCCGCGTCTGGGCAATCATTACGGACATTAACCTTTTGGACAAAATCAACCCTTGAGTGATCAGCGCTACTGGCAGAATGGATAAACAAGGCGAACTCCGGACCTGCGAAATGCAAAACGGAGGCCGGAAGGGAACCATGACAGAACGATTGATCGAGCTGGTCCATGAAAAGAAAACCGTCTGGACCATCGAAAACGACACCATGGGAATGGCGAAGATGCTGATCGAACCACGGTTTTGTTTTTATCTGGAAAAAGTCGATGACCACAAAACCAAAATCAGTAATGAATCCTTTTACAAACCCGCAAACTTCATGGTTGGCCTCATGAATACACTCATGATGAAGCGCAAGATGGGACAGATTCAACAGCAGATACTCACGAATATTAAGACACTCGCAGAAAACAACTTGTCATGACCACCTTGCACAACGAAATCACCATTAACGCCCCGATTGAAAAAATATGGGACGCACTGACGGAAGTGGATCGGCTGGATCAGTTCGACCCTACCGTAAAAAAATCAGTCGCACTCACCGAAACCAGGAAGGGAATCGGCGCCAAACGAAAAGTAGATATGCTGGACGGAAAAAACTGGTTCGAGGAACAGTGTACGGTTTACCAACCCAACGAAACCCTTACCTATGAATTGACCAATTGCAGCTTTCCTGTGCACGCACTCAAGCACAGTTACCGTTTTGAGAAAGTGGGTGACCAAACCAAGGTAAAGCAGGTAATGGAATACACCATGAAATTTGGATTCCTGGGTAAAGTCCTGGATAAACTCATGGTCCGCAAGCAAACCGAAGCAGGCATCAGGAAGTTTTTTGACGGTCTGAAATCGTACACTGAAGGGATTTAAAACCCACCGAGTTCAACAAAATCAGATTGGCGAAAATTGGCGTGAATTAGCGGCGGGATTGGAGTGGGTAGTCAGCAGTTGAAAATTTGGATTAGCGAAAATTGGCGTGAATTAGCGGCAGGATTAGAGTGGGCAGTCAGCAGTGGGCAATTGGCAATTGAACTGCGTCTCCGCGTCTCCGCGCGAGAAAAATATTGTCTGAATCACTGATTTTTCGGCCCCTATCCCCTAAAGGGCGAATACATGATTTGCCCAAGGAATATTGTCTGAATCACGAATTAAACGGATTCAATGATTTCTCGGATTTATTGTCTGGAGGTGTATTTGCGGTCGTTGCGTCGTGGCGCGAGAGAAAATTGTCTGCATCACGGATTCTTCGGCCCCTGTCCCCTAAAGGGCGAATACATGATTTGCCCAAGGAATATTGTCTGAATCATGGATTAAACGGATTCAATGATTTCTCGGATTTATTATCTGGAGGTGTATTAGCGGTCGTTGCGTCGTGGCGTTAGCAAATAGTGTCTGAATCACTGCTTTTTTAGCAGGGGCTGCTAATGGGATGTGTCTCGTATCCGCCATTTGCCTCTAACCGCCTGACCTCCTCATTCTTTTTCGATATCTTTATTTACATGAAACACCTCTATGCGCTTATCGGCATATGTCTATCTGCCCATCTGCTGGCCCAGCCTTATCTCGATGCCACCAGCCAATGGAAACAATACTACCGCTATAGTGTATTTCCTCCCGGGATCGCTTTTGTAGAAGACATGGTGATCCAATTCGACGGCGACACTACCGTTGGGACAAAGATTTATCACCGGGTGTTGAAGACTGGCCTGGCGACAACCTACATGGTCCAGAGTGGCGACACGACCTATCAGGGTCCTATCCATACGTATATGGATCCTATCCGGGAAGAAGGTCCTTACTTCTATGCCTATGATCGTCAGGCCGGGCAGGAATATTTGTTGTATGATTTCAGTGCACAAGTCGGGGATACGCTTAAGTCGGGCGATTGTGACATAGATACTATCGTCAGCATTGACACCGTATACCTTGGTGACCGTCCGCGCAAGCGCTTTCATCTGATGCCGGGTCCGCATGGCGAGATCACTACGCTGATTGAAGGCGTAGGCCCGACCTTTGGGCTTTATTGGCAGCCGTGCAATGAGGTGCCGGATCCGCAGATCTATCTGCAATGTTTTAGCCAGGATGGGGACTATATGAGTTTTGATTCCGCCTATGATTGTAGCCAGCTGGTTTTAGCTGAAGAGGTCATTACCCATGAGGATTGGTCGGTTAGGCCGAATCCGTTTAGCGATGAGATCGAGGTGAATATTCCGGAGGGGCTTCGGTATCCTCTAAAATTTACCGTGATGGATTTGATGGGCATTGTGGTATATGAAAGTCTGTTAATGGAAGGGGATCACGTGGTACAAGTGGGATTGAAGGAATTGGCAGCAGAAATGTATGTGGTCAGTTTGCGGAATAGGGAAGGAGTGTTTTCAAAAATGGTGATGAAGATCTAGCGGTGATGAAGTGCAATTTGTCGGGATGAATTTTCTTTAAAAATGGAAATATGTAGAAACCAATTATTTAACCCAAAAAATTCAGTTATGTCAGCGAAATATAAATTCCATTTATCCGGCGCTCGTTTTTATCAATTTGTTGTCATGCTTATGGTATGCTTTTGTTTTTTCCAAAGCAAGGCACAATGGGCATTTGTCGGTAGTCCGGAATCCTGTGATCCCATATCATTCGATAGTGAAGGAGATACGTTGGTGGTGATTACAACCGGTGGATTGTTTTATTCACAGAATACCGGAACAACCTGGCATGCCATCAAAACACCAGAAGTGGTTTGTACGTATAAGGAAATTCAGATTGAACAAGGTCACTTATATCTGACCACGTACCGGAATATTAATGCAAATCGTAAGTATGAGCTCTATCGGTCTGATGATTGGGGTGCGACATGGGTGATGCTCCCTGATCCGCCGGAACTGACGGATAGAATACTGCAATGGGTCATCAATGCGGATACGTGCTATTATATCACACCTACACAAATCTATATTTCGCATGACCGGGGAGATCATTTTTCCCCAGGGGTTCCGGGATTGGGAACCTATAGTTATTATGATTTCCACCATGACCGATTGTATGCTAAAGTGAGTGGTGAGGATCAGCGATTTTTATTAAGGACTTCCGATGAGGGATTAACCTGGGATACGCTGGACAAGACGATAGATCATACGTTCATTTCGGATGTGGCCAGTATTGATGGGGCGTTGTGGAGTATTAAATTCTATAATGGATCCCATTATTGTAACATCCTCAAATCCACGGATGATGGAGATAGTTGGATTATCGCCGGAACCATTGAAGATCTTCAGCAGGGATTTTTTGACCGGATGCCAAGGCAGATTTTAGGGTCTCAGGGGCAGATGTATGTTATCGCTGAGGGATCTAATCAGACCATTTATCATTCAGCAGATGGAGGGCGAACCTGGATTGAGGTCATAGACGTCTCGGGGGAAATGGATATATTTTACGGAAATAACCGATTGTTTTTTTCGTCCTATACGGGATTATACCGGAGTGCGGATCATGGCGAGACTCGTGAGAGGTTGACGACCGGATTGGAAGCGGCAACAGTCGACGGCATTGCACTGTCAGGATCCTCCATATGGACGTCAAACAATACCCAAATGCATGTTTTGAAGTCCGGACATTCAGATTGGGAAACATTGGATGGATATTATGAGGTCAAGGCTACGCGTGATGGACATTTATTATCGATTGTAGATCAGCAGGCTTTTGTTTCAGCGGATGCCGGAGCGCACTGGACTGAAGTGACTGCTGAGGATCTGGGGCTGGATTTTGCATCTATGCATTATGCCATGTGTGCCGGGGATATGATGTATATCTCCACGGCATTTTATGAGCTGTTTTATTCCCAAGATTATGGAGCGACGTGGCACCTTTCCGATATCAGTTATGCGTATAATTTAAATTACAACGGGAAGTATGTGATTGAGGTCGATTCTGAAGTTTTGACTTCGGATGATGGCATACATTGGCGGGCATTGCCCAATCCGGTGCATCCGGATTTTCATTTCTTTATTGATTTTGTCTATTGGATGGACCCATATTATTTCATTGGGTCCAATAATCTCGTATTGCGACTGCACCAGGACAGCACCGCCTGGGAAGAAGTGATAGAGCCCGCTTCTGCAATTTCTGATTACAATGTGTCGATGCTGGGTCATGGGGATGTCCTCTTCGTGACGGTGTATGGTGCGGGTGTATTTGGGTCTACCGATTTTGGTGATACCTGGTATCCGATCCATGAAGGTCTCACCAATCTTAAGACCATCACGCTGAGCAAGGACTACGATGACCTCTATCTCGGGACAGACGGTGGGGTATGGAAGCGACCGCTGCATGAGTTGGTGACCGGACTGGCGAGCCCGGCTGTATATCCAAAGGTCAGTTCGGATTGTGTCATCACAGAGGATCTCGTCTCTCTGGAACTCCCCGAAACATGGACTGGTGAGCAGCATATCCAAATCTATTCCACCGATGGTCGACTCATGTATATGGGGCATGTTGAGCCTGGAGCGACGGATGTTTATTTGGATCGTTATCCATCCGGGATGTATTATGTCATCTTTTCTTCGGCAGGAGGGCGGGAGGTCAGGCGGGTAATAAAGCTATGAGAGGATAATTAATGAAAGTTTCTAACTGCCGGCCAGGGTATTAAAAACAATAATTACTTGCAATATTTATCCTCATAGCAAGACAAAAGTGCGGAACCCCGAGAATCGTGGACAACCCCATAAACCCATGGAAATACCCCATTTAGCACCGGAAGACGACACCCAATTTATCCAGATATGAGGTAATTTTATTTCAATCTTAATCAACCCCATGAGATATATAAAACCCTTCTCAATCGTCCTATGGTTTTCAACCCTCTTTTTAAGCCAGGAAGCGCTCTCCCAAAGTAAGTTTGAATTGGGCGTGGGGATTGATCCCCTCATCTTTCCTATTAACTATGTCACTTATTTTGAAAGCGGACCAGGATTTTATGATATATATGGCAGGGGAAGGATAACGCAATCGGCATCGGCGTATGTGGCGTATTGGGCCTTTCCTGCATTCGGCATTTCCCTGGGCACAGCCATTAGGACATTTGGATCTCAAATTGATTTTGCCATTACGGATCCGCTATTTGATGACCAGCCTCCCTTGATTGAGAGGTCCTATCCTTTTCGGGCAACTGGATGGGGACCATCACTGGCTGTCCTGTATAGAAAAGAACGATGGAGGGGCAGCATAGGACTTGGATTATTTGATCTTCACAACCAGCAGTATACTTCAAGTAAGAGCCTGGAAGTGGTGATCATTTTCGAATCTTCCGGTGAAATCCTTTCTGATATTGAAGTAGAAGAGGAAGCCTATTGGAGATATGTGCCTACTAATTATGCCTTCCTTCAACTGGAAGGACAATATCAGGTTTTGGAAAATCTCTTTGTACGGGTGGGTCTTCAAGCCACCATTAGTGGCTCGTACCCTTATCCCTACACCGTTTTGATTTCAGGCTTCACCCCGGATACCCCTCCGGGAGACCAGGTGTTGAATGATT
>JBGAWQ010000069.1:0-12731 GCA_044227555.1 Saprospiraceae bacterium
ATTGAAAAGTGAAAAATGAAAAGTGAAAAATGAAAAGTGAAAAATGAAAAGTGAAGAAAGCAATGGCTGTGGATGTATTGCATAGCTTCTTCAATAGGCTATACTGAAACGTTGAGATTAATACTTCGAAGACGTTGAGCGGAGCCGAAACGTCAACTAGAACATTGTTTCATTTCGAAAATTTAAAGTTCGTCCGTGAGATAGGATTTTCACGGTCGTTGAGCGGAGCCGAAACGACCACAAGCAGGCACTTCGCCAGATCAAAAGGCACACGGAGGCACGGAGTACTAATCTCTAGATTACCAGATTCCCTCTCATGAAGAGGGATCCTTTCTACTTAAGTAGGAAGGAGGGAGTTCAGCCATCACTCCATCACCACATCTCCCCATCACTCCATAAAAAGGCACACGGAGGCACGGAGGCCACGGAGTAATAATCTCTGGATTACCAGATTCCCTCTCATCAAGAGGGATCCTTTCTACTTTAGAAAGGAGGGAGTTCACCAGATGCCGGATGCTAGTTCGTTTGGAGTTTAGTGCTTAGAGATTAGGGTTCAATAATTGCTCACCCCTCACCCCTCGCTCCTCACCATTCACTACTCACCACTGACCACTCAGCTCTTATGATTCACCGCCATCAAATCCTTCATGATGTGCAGGGTTTCTTCGAGGTAGATGTCTTTACCCATGGTTTCGAGCCAGGCATCGTTGCGACCGATTTTGGATGAATCCACCTGTATGCTCTGGAGGTCCAGTGCGAGATTTTGTGGTTTCAGTTTGTCGATCTTGCCAAACGCTTTCTTGAAGGCGGTAGACTCTTCTTCGCGGGCGAGATCCAGCGCACGGTATTCGTCCAGTTGCAGAGGCACGATACTCTCTTCCCTGATTTCTTTGATCCGCAATGCATTGGTGATCACTTTAGAAAACTGAGGAGAGGCTTTGATCCGTGAATCACTGTTGGCCCGGATGCGGTCGATACTGCCTTTGAGGTTGACGATATCCTGGTGGTATTCTACCGGGGCGATCTCAGACCATTCCATAGGATACTCCATTTCTTTTTCACCTGAATCAATGTACTGCTGATTGTCCGGCAGGTTGATGTCCGGTGTCACGCCTTTGAGCTGTGTGGATCCGCCGTTGACGCGGTAGAATTTCTGCAAGGTGATTTTGACATCCCCAAGTGGTTTCTCTTCATCAAATCCGGTGACTGCTTTGTCCAGATCGAAAAAGCGTTGTACGGTGCCCTTACCATACGTAGAGCGGCTGCCGACGATGATGGCACGACCATAGTCTTGCATGGCAGCAGCGAGAATTTCAGACGCGCTGGCACTCTGCGTATTGACCATCACGATCAGTGGACCGCTGTAGACGACCTTTTCATCTTTATCCTTGAGGACATAAGGCGTGGCATCACGTCCTTTGACCTGGACGATCGGACCGTCTGCAATAAACAGGCCGGACATCTGTACGACATCATTGAGTGAGCCGCCACTGTTATTTCGGAGATCGAGGATGATACCCTTGACATGCTGGGCCATCAGTTTTTTTACTTCCACTTCAACATCCTCCGCGCAGCTGCGTCCATTTGGATTTTCGAAGTCCGCATAGAATTTAGGCAGGGAAATATAACCTACATTACCTACTTCGCCCTCCAGTTCGAGGATGGCAGATTTTGCAAATCCTTCATCGAGGATGACTTCGTCACGCAGGATGGTGATGTCACGGACGGATCCATCCGCTTTCTTGACCGTCAGGGTTACTTTGGTACCTTTAGGTCCACGAACTAATGTGACTACCTCATCTACAAGCCATCCGGTGACATCGACAGGTTCAACTTCAGTCTCTTGTTTGACTTTGAAAATCTTATCGTCTACCTCCAGTTCTTTTTGTTTCCATGCCGGTCCGCCGGGGATGATGGCTACGACCTTGGTATAATCGCCGTCCATCTGCAGACGGGCACCGATGCCTTCCAGGCGGCCTGACATATTGATGTCGAAATCTTCTTTTTCCTTGGGATTGAAGTAGTCGGAGTGAGGATCGTAGACATTGGTGATGGTATTGACATACATCTCGAAACGGTCTGACCTACGCACCTTGTTCATTTGCTCATACCACTTGTCAAAGACTTCCTGGACATCCTTTCGGGCTTCCACTTCGAGTTCGGCTACTGACTTTTTGCCACCTTCCGGTACTTCCGTAGCGGTCTCCTGGTCTTTGATTTTTTCGGCCAGGCGGGTCAGGGTTTCATATTTCAGGTATTCCCGCCAGAATTCTTTCAGCTCGGCATCATCTTTGGCAAAAGACCGTTTCTCCCCATCGGTTTCAAGGGAGTCCTTTTTGGTAAAATCAAACGGCTGGCTCAGCAGTTCGGGATACCACTTGCGGGTCTTATCGATGCTGTTGTTGATGATCTTGTAGGACAATTCGAAAAACCGGAGGTCATCATTTTTGATAAAATCGTCGAGGCTGTCGCGATAGTCATCCATCAGATCGAGGTCGCCCATGATCAGGAAGCGCTTCATGCCATCCATGCGGTCCAGGTAAGTGTCATAAAATTTGTGGGAAAACGTATCGTCCAGGGCCGGGTTTTTAAAATGATACGTCTGCATCATTTTGATGACGGCGTTCAGGATCAATTTTTCTTTATCCCCGTTTTCAGTGCTTTTAAAAGCGACAAATCCTCCGTAGGCCAGGAGGCCAGTCAGGGCGGCGATCATCCAAATCCTCATAGTACTGCTTTTCATTTATATCGGGCTCCGGGCCCGGGTTTTTCAATTAGAGAGACAAAATACGTGCTTATAACCATACAACTTCCCGATTCTTATACCACAGCGCCCTATTTAACGACACGATAACACAAAATGTTTCTAACCACAGCATGGCAACACTTTATAGGCTTAAGGCGTTATCTTGGCATTCTTTCACGTAAAAACCACTGTTTTGAACCCATTTTCCTCCTTCCGTACCGGCCTGAAATGGGCCATTCCTGTCGTCTTCCTGACGGTTTTCGCACTGGCCTGCAACAACGATGAACCTGTGGATACGGTCGATTGCACCGGGCTGACACCAACGTATACCTCCGATGTAAAAGCTATTCTGGACGTGTCCTGTGCCAAATCAGGCTGCCACGATACAGACACGCAGTCCAATGGCTATGACTTCAGCACCTATGCTACAGCTAAAACAGCCAGCCAGGGAGACCGGTTTTTAGGGGCCATCCAGCACAAAAGCGGATTTGAACCCATGCCCAAAAACAGTGGTAAGCTGAGCCAGGCCAATATCGACCTGCTGACTTGCTGGGTACAGAATGGATGTCCGGAATAAGCGATTTACAGCAAAGTTTGATTCCCTTTTCCCTTCAGTAAGGCTTATCGATGCAGATTCTGACGAAGGCCAAAAAACAAATGTGTCTGCATTATCTAGGTTGGTAAGAGGAGCCGTGACCTGATGTTGGGTCATTTAAAGTATCGTCTGGATCTGTAAATGGAAGTGAAGCCAGTATCGATCCATGAGTTGTTAAATATGTGGAGAAGTCGACGGAAAGTGCAAGTATCCGGGAGTGAATGCTCCGTGCCGAGCATATCAAGTAAGAACGGTTTCAAAACATTCCAAGAAGCCATGGTAAAACTCTTTCGCCAAACAATCTGGTGCGGAAAACTTATATCATTGATAGATAACGGTCTCCCCTATTAAAAAACGGCTAAAAAATAAAATTCAGCCCATGTCATGCAATAGAATGGTTTAAACTCAGATAGATCCTTGTAATATACTGACAATCAATAAGTTTCTACTTCTATGCAATAGGATTATTGGACATAACTGGTGAAAATCCATATGAACCCAGATACCAATTAGGGCTAAGGGTTTGTCTCAATTTCAACAATCCTATTGCATGATTCTGTTTAACTTTAAAAAAGTGCATATGACCGGATTTTGAAAGTCTCAGGGAGAATCGCCTATTTGGCAGGGAGCAAGGATATAGAGGTTCCATAATTTGCTGGAGAAATACCTTCCAGGAGTTTGGATAAGGAGGAGTGGTTTGGGTGATCGTACAAGCTTGGTCAGGTAGAAGTAACTTATTTTAGAAGGTTGGAAATGGTGCAGTTGGATAGGTGAATGTTTTCAGCTTGAGTGATATTCTCCTGCAATCTCCCAGTCTCCCTGCTGTTTTCATCTCCTACATTGGATAATTATGAAAGAATTTCACTAAATTGCATTTGGTCGAAGGACAATCTATCATTCGTGGGCTTTATCAGTCCATATGATGAACTCGATTTAATTGCAAATTAAATGCCCTTGAGATGAAACTTCTTCAAATCTGCATGTTCTGCCTTTTAGCACTTATTGGAAACTCTGTATTAGGCCAACCTCCATCTTCATGTGGATACGACCAAGTTCTTTGCACTTTTTTACCTCATTTTCAAAACAATGATTCATCAGCCATAAATTTATATATTGATTCAACCTGGGTCGATAACGATACACCCATCTACATAAAGATCTATGTACACGTTATTAGAACGGACTCTGCTGAAGGAGGACTCACATTAAATCAGATTCAACAGTCCTTATCTATATTGCGCAAGGATTTCATTAAAGCCAATATTTACTTTTTATGGGATTGCAATATTTATTATGTAAATGATAGTGATCAATATATGGATTATGACGGAGATCAGAATCATCTAATTTTTTATGAAGACCCGCATTTCGATGGTATCGATATTTATTTTTATCCAGAATTATCATCTGAAATTAGTAGCGGCAAGGGATCAAGTCAGTGCATAGTAAATGGTTCTGCTGTTTATGTTGCAGGGAACAATGCATTTGGTCCTGTAAATCCACTATATACAACTTCTGTCATCTCTCATGAGATAGGGCATAGCCTTGGCCTTCTACACACCGAACATTGTTTTCATTCCCCTGATCATTTAAATTGCGTTCAAGAAAACCCACCTTCTGCTACAGACAACGGGAAAGTTGCTGGAGATTTTATTGATGATACTCCTGCTGACCCTGGGCTTTTCAGTATTATTAGTAGCGAAGATTGCGAATATCATGGCAATCCAAGTTGGGATCCGGATGGCACAATATTAACTCCTGATGTTACTAATATAATGTCAAATACTAATGCATTTTGCATGGAGGCATTTTCAGATGATCAGGTATATATGATGAGAAAATTTATTCACTTACAGGATTCTGTAGCGTTGAATGTTTTTAAATTTGATACGAACCATATTGATGTTACTGTTAATACACAATGGAATTATTCTTCGTTTCCAAACGGAGAGTTGACAGTCCGGGACAATATCACTGTAAAGGCAGGTAAACAACTCACTATTGGTGATAGTGTTAAAATTGTGTTCTCGCCCCAGGCAAAATTAATTGTCGAGCCTGGAGCAATACTTTATTTAAACGGCACTTTAACTAGTTTTTGCAACCAAGGATGGAAAGGAGTGGAAGTTTGGGGAAATAAAATGCAAACACAATATTTCTATGGAGGACACTTTTATCAAGGGAAAATCTTAGCTTCCAGTACTGCAATCATTGAAAATGCGGAGATTGGAATCTATGTTTCTGGTGAAGACTCTCATACTCAATCTGGTGGAGTGGTTGTCGCTCAAGGGACCCTCTTCAGGAATAATTCAATTTCCGTTCTTTTTTCTGCATATCAAAACTATTATCCATCTGAATCAGATACGATTTTGAAAGATAACCTCAGCTTTTTCAGGGGCTGCACTTTTGAGATAAATGACAATTACTGTGTTAATAAATCCTTCGAAGAATTTATTTGGATGCTGGAGGTCGATGGAATATGGCTTGAAACATGTTTATTCCAAAATCTTATTACAGAGGAGCAACAAGCCTGGAGAGATTATGGTATAGGTATCCGGGCAACAGATGCTACGTTTCATGTAAATCGGTTTTGCAAACCTGATGAGTCTCCTTGTGATGAAGAGAATCAATGTCTTTTTGATGGACTCGCATATGGAATATTCAACACCGGAATTTTTGGCAATAAACCGTATAGTGTAAAGAATTCTGAATTCAGGGACTGTTATGTGGGGATTTATCAAAGCCAGGTTTCTGATCCTACTGTGATTGTCAATCGATTTAATTTAGGCACTGTTCGTGATGAAAACCTGGTGGCAGAGCAGTTTGGCTATTTCATTGAAGGGGCAGTTTTGGGAATGGATATTCAGGAAAACACTTTCACCAGTGAGTCCGGAAATGTAGATGCTACATTTGGAATTTATTCCCTGCAACTAGGTGGATTCAGCAATATAATACGCCGCAATACCTTTTCTGGGTTGAATTATGCCAATGTTGCAGAAGGGAAAAATTTAATTGATGTAAGTGGCCTATATTACGAATGTAATTTCAATTATGATAATACAGAATTTGACTTTTCAGTAATGCTAGATACAGCAACTGAAGATAATCAGGGTATCAGGGAGATCCAAGGGATAACTGACCCTCAGTTTGGTACCTTGCTTAATGGTGCCGGTAATATATTTTATCACAATTCCGGAAATTCTGAAAGTGATTTTTATAATAATGCCAACGATACTATGCGGTATTTATATGGCAATTATACAAATAGAGAACCTTTGTATTATTCCGATGATATAATTGTCAAATCTCTGGCAAATAATAATCTATGTGCCCAGGATTATTGTGTAGAACTCTGTAAAACAGAGTCAGAACTTGATGATTTGGGGGGAGATTATGCGGATGCTGATTCGGACTTAACTTCCCTCTTGCCCTATTTATATTATACCAACGGCTCCATAAACCGAACAATTCAGGCTCGGATTATTCCAATAAAGGCCACCATGGATGAGATCGTCAGACTACAATTACACCATATTAGCTATGATACACTTGGCAGAAGTGCGACGGATTTCCGAGATTGGTTGGAGAGAGGAAAGGTGTACGAATCAGACATACTCTATGTTAATTCATTGGCTAGGGAAAATGAATGGACTTCTGCAGTGGATCTTTTGGATGAACTTCCATCTAAATACGATCTAGCAGATGAACTATTGGAAGAACATGAAAGGTATAATTTTATTATTTCTTTATTGGAAAATGCATTTGAAGATGATCGATCTTTTTATGAATTGACCAAACCAGAACTAAATCTGCTTGACTCAATTAGATCCGTCTCATTTTCTTTGGCGAAGAGATCTGCAGCTAATATTCTCAATTTGTATGGCGTAAACATTCCATTACGCTTTCAAATTCCGGATGAAGGAATTCAAGAGCGAAGCGTAAAAGAGAACCAACATTCAGTTGGAGGAGCAAAAGGAAAATTTATCATATTTCCAAATCCAAGTATTGAACAAATTCATTTGTTATGGAGCCCTATAGAAGGAAAGGAAGGAGAATTCACCATTTACAACACAGAAGGTGTTATAAAATATGAATTTGTAATTGATCTTTCAACAAATCATCTAAGCCTTGATATTAGCAATTTGTCAATTGGAATTCATTTTTATCGATTCAAGGTTGGCACTGGATTTATTTGCTATGGCAAGCTAGTTAAGCTTTGATATAAAGTAATCTAAAATTCCTTTTTATCAAATAGCTATCCAATGAAAATGCGATTAGTTCTATTGATGTTAATACTTAAAGATTCGTTGACTGCCCAGAATTCATTCAGCTATTATTATCCTTTTGATAGTTATGGGTCGTCCTTTACGACCATGTTGGTAGAAAGGGATACTATATTGCTACAAGGTTATTTTCTTGATACTATTGCACCTTACCTCCAAGGCATGGCATTTGCTAAAATTGATACATCGGGAAATTTAATTACATATCAACGATATTTTGATTCCAAGGGACGTGATTTCGCATATCCACCGCTGAATAATATAATTAAACTCTCGGATGGGCGATACTTAACGGTGGGGATTACCTTACAAGATGATGCTTTGCAACTCGTATTTCTTTCTCCAAACTTTCAAGTTGATACTGTATTTGAATATTTTGCTAATGACCCAACTGTACAAGTTAATTGGGTAAGAAGTGCTTTTGAATTAACTGATGGTTATTTGGTTTTTGGATCAGCACAACGACTTTCGTTCGCAAGTGATGGACAAATATTTAAAGTTAGTAAGGATGGAGAATTGTTATGGCGAAAATGGTATGGTTTTGCCAATAAAGACGAAGTGATCGGAGATGTATTGCCTTATACCGACAGTACATTTATAGTGGGCTCCTTTCATAAGCCTTTTCCGGTTAATTCAGATGACAAAAAACGCAATACCTGGATCTACGAAGTAGATGTAAACGGAATTATTTTAAATGAATTTGTTGATCCGGACCCTTTTTCAGGAACAAGTGGTGGTTTTGTTATAGATCAGTTTCAAAATATTTTTTATACAGGAGCATCTATTGTGGTCGATCAATATGGGCAACACAATGCTTTGGGCCGGATAGGGATGTTAGATAGTCATTTTCAGCTTAAGTGGAAGCAGGAATTTGGAAAAAATCTACACATACAAACCGGGTTTGCAGACATGGTTATGTTAGGAAATAGGCTTATTGCCGTGGGAAGTCATGTCGATTCCTCCAGGACTATATCAGGCGCCCCTAATGGTTTCATTGCTGGCTGGTTTGGTTCCGCTTCTATATTAGGTGACAGTATATGTGAAAAGCTGGATACAGCACAATGGTTTGCTGAACAGGGCAGGTCAATGGGTTTTTTCAATATGGTAGACACACTCTCTTCCGGAAGCATTATCACCTGCGGATATGGATGGTTTGGGCCAGACGGTAATAATTATAGAGAATATGCTTGGCTGGTTAAAACACCAAATCCACCATGTGATGAGCTAAAGGTTAGCCTTAATGAAATAGATCCAAGAGCAAAGGATTGGTCGATTTCTCCTAACCCTACATCAGGTAATCTCTTTATAAAATTTGATAAGGGAAAATATTATAATAAGACCTCCTTCTATCTGTTTAATGCAGTTGGGAGAATTGTCAAAAGGTTTACTATTAGAGAACAAACTAGTTTCTGCGAAATATTTTTAGACGGCCTTCCGAATGGATCCTATGTTCTTCAATCGTTTAATTCGAAAGGACAAGAAACAGGTTTTGAAGAGGTGATCATTATTAAATGAAATGGCTACATACCAATGAACGTCATTATTTGATCCTAATGGCCTCTGGTTTGATTTCTAAAGGAATTGCCTTAAGTTAGATTTAAAATTGACGAAGTTATGAACGTATTTTTAAGCAAGGCCATGGCATGGTTGGTTATGGGTCTTATTCCATTCGGGGTTTCAGCACAGTATACTACCTATACGACTTCAGACCCGGTAAAGGCAGTAGTGGAGATGGATCATTTCAATGATCCTTATGCGGTCGTCCTTGATTACGCAGAGGCTCCTCATCCGGATGGGGAAGAGGCCATGCAGGCCTATCTACGAACTCAAAAACTGGAAGCTCAGCGCCAGTCCCCGTACCGTCCGGAGGTCAACTATGGTTCGCGCGGCACCTTACTTCCTCCTGAAATCCTCGCCAGCTTTTCTGGCAACAGTATCATCACCAGTACGCCTTTGGACAACCATATGGCGGTCGGCAATGAGGAGCATGTGGTTTCGACGATCAATATCCATATGCTGGTGACCAACAATGTGGGATTCTGGCTCGGATCCTATAAGCTGGATGAATTTTTCGCGTCTGTTGGGGGGGTGATCAATCGCTATTTCGATCCCCGCGTGATCTATGACCCGGAGCAAGACCGCTTTATCCTCGTGATGATGTATGGCAGCGAATGCGTGGACAGCAAAATCCTGCTAGCCTTCAGCAAGACCAATAATCCACGTGGTGCCTGGAATCTCTATTCCATTGATGGATGCCTCAATGATGATGGCACCTTTGCGGACTACCCTATGATCGCCCTTACCGATTCAGAACTCTTCCTGACGTATAATGCGGTCAATGCGGACAGTTCCTGGCAGACCGGGTTCTTTGGCACCCAGATCCATCAGATCAACAAGATGAATGGATATAATGGTGAATCTCTGAATCGGAAAGTGTGGAAGGACATCACCTATAATGGCAGGTTGTTGCGCAATATCTGCCCTGTTCGTAATGCCGATGAGCACCTGCCGACCTCCATGTATTTTCTGTCGGATAGAAATTTTGATATTTCCAATGACACCATCTTCCTTCTGCATTTGACAGGAAAACAGGATGATCCGAATGCAACACTGGATATGGGTCACCGGATACTTGACCAACCGTATGGGGTGCCTCCTTACGCTGTGCAGACGAGGGATTCGATGGATACCAATGATGCACGGGTGCTGGATGCTTTCGAGCTCAACGGGACCATTCAGTGGGTCAGCAATACGATGGATTTCAATTCGGGAAGATCCGCCGTTTTCCATGGCATCATCCATCTGCCCCAACTGATGGATGTCGCGATGGGTCACATCATAGCACATCCCACAGATTATATTGGTTATCCAGGAATCGCCTGGACCGGATCCGATCCATCACAGCAAGATGCAATCATCGTAGTGAGCCATTGTTCGCCAACCCGTAATCCTGGTGGATCGGCGATATACACAGATGGACTCGGTCAATACAGTGATTTTGTCACCATCATTGAAGGCACCCGTCCGGTGGACATGCTTACCGGTACGGTGGAGCGCTGGGGAGATTATGCAGGCATTCAGCGATTGTATCATCAGCCTGGCAGCATCTGGGTCACCAATTCCTATGGCCGCCAGGGCAACAACAACGAAGCCTGGATCGCCAAACTGGCCCGGCAGGAAGAAAATGTAGCTACCGGTCATGTGGATTCGGAGGCCCCTGGCATGAATGCCTTTCCTAATCCGGCAAATGAATATGTAAGCATTGAGGTAGATAATCCGGAAGGAAAAAATATTTCAGCCGCATTGTTTGACGCCACCGGAAAACCAGTAGATATTCTCTTCGATGGACCGGCAAACTATCCAGGCAAGGCAAGTCTGACCTTTGCTATGCACACCTTGCCTCCCGGGCAATATGTGGTCAAAGTGCTTTTGGGACAGCAGGAAGCGGTCTCCAGAAGCATTGTTAAACTTTAGGGACAGATACCGTTAAAAATTTACGTAGTAGTAGGCATGTAGCATGCTACATGCCTACTACTACGTAAATTTTTGCTAAATACATTGTGCCCTCGCCCATCGCACACCATCCGTGCCATTTATTTTCAAAATCGTCTTTACCCCAACCGCATTGGTCTAATATCCTATAGTTCCAAAACGGAGCCTGAATATGGCTTTAAGCTTTTTACCTACATTCGCTTCACTTTTAAATCAAGGTATCATGAAGCGCTTTATACTGATTTGTTTAGGATGGGGATTGATGTTCGGGCTGCAAGCCCAGCAACTGATGACCCCGGAATTGCTCTGGAGACTGGGTCGCGTCAATGGATTGGGGATCACTCCGGATGGTAAAAATGTGGTGTATTCTGTCAGTACGCCGATTCTGGATGCCAACAAGAACATGACCCGATATTACCAGGTGCCTGTCGATGGAGGTGCAGAAACAGAAGTATTCAAAAACATCCTGCCGACTAAAAATTTTTCCCGGGATGGCCGGTATATGTTGTCGAACCGTGAGGTCAAGGTCAAATCCATCCGCGGCAATGACCGATATCCCGAACTCACCAAATCCAATGCCTATGTATTTGATGACCTGATGATCCGGCATTGGGATACCTGGGAGGAAGGTGCTTTTGATCATGTCATGCTGACCACGCTGGTCAATGGTTCGGCCGAAAGTGAAATTGATCTCATGCCAGGCGAGCCCTATGACTGTCCTCAGAAACCGTTTGGAGGAGATGAAGATTACATCTTTGGGCCGGATGGCACCACCGTATTGTATGTGACCAAAAAGAAATACGGAAAGGACTACGCGGTAAGTACCAATACCGACATCTACGAATATGATATCATCGCCAAGACTACACGCAACATCACCGAAGGCAGAATGGGATATGACATCAGTCCTTCTTATAGCAAACGTGGATTGCTGGCTTACCTCAGCATGCGTCGGGATGGGTATGAATCCGACAAACAGGATATCATAGTTTTTGACGAAAAGCAGCATATCAATCTGACCGCTCATCGGGATGACATCCATGTGGAAAGTTATATGTGGGCAGCCAATGGCGCGGAGATCTATTTTGTCGCCCCGGTTAATGGAACCCTTCAGTTGTTTTCTGTACCGGTGACCATGCCCCTAACCACTACTCCTCCTGAGATTCGTCAGATCACCAAAGGTGATTTTGATGTGTCCGGGATTATTGGTCAGGCCGGTCAGCAGTTGATCGTCTCCCGGACTGATATGAATCATGCAGTTGAATTGTATAACGTCAATCCTGTGGATGGTTCGATGAAGCAAATAACTCATGTCAATGATGAGGCTTATAGCAAAGTGTCTATGGTCAAGACAGAACGGAAATGGGTGAAGACTACAGACAACAAGGACATGTTGGTCTGGGTGATCTATCCACCGGATTTTGATCCACTCAAGAAATATCCTACGCTGTTGTATTGCCAGGGTGGGCCGCAGTCTGCACTAACTCAGTTTTATTCCTTCCGCTGGAATTTTCAGTTGATGGCTTCCAATGGGTATATCGTTGTGGCTCCAAATCGCCGTGGGATGCCCGGACATGGTACCGAATGGAATGAGGAGATCAGTAAAGATCATGGTGGA
>JBGAWQ010000006.1:0-116844 GCA_044227555.1 Saprospiraceae bacterium
CGGCAATGGGTGTTGGCTTACTCGTTGTCAAAATGGTTTTTCTGTTTAAGTTTTAGTCGTCTGGTCAATGTTCGGAGTGTCGTCCTACCATTGGCTATAACGGTTTGCGGCTTGGCGAAGGTGGCGATTTAACCACAAATGTTCATACGAAGCACACACTTCAAATTTACGAAAAACTGTCATACGAAGCACTGAACCGCCACTTTTGCCAAACCGCTGTTAGTGGCTGGGCTTCTTTGTTTTCCGTCTGTCAGCAACATTTTTTGTCCTGCTGAATTGGTGGACAAGCAACACTTCCGTAGCTACAATAAACACAGCAGTCGCCTTGTTTTGGTTTTAGAACTTGTTTGCATTTTTCACATTCGTAAAAATATTGGCAAGCGTCTGTCGGCATTGTTTCTTCTTTCTTATGTCCGCAGTTGGGGCAAGTTATTGTTGATTGTAATTTGATTTCCATTTTAATTTTCTTTTTTGTCGGTTACAGAATATCCTGTTGAGTTTATTGCTTTCTCGATTTCAGAAATATTTGTTTTCGAGTTGTCAAATTCTACGATTGCATTTCCATTTTCATATGAAGCGTTTGAATTTATTATTCCTGTCAATTTATTTACTTCGTGATTTACGTGTTCTTCGCAACTCGCACAAGTCATTCCGCTAATCGTAAATTTTACTTTTTGAATATTGGATTTGTCCACTACTATGATTTGCTTTTCTTTCTTTGGGTAGAAAATGCTTGAATAGTATGGAAAGGCAAGCATAACGATTGCAAATGCTGTTACAATTCCTAAAAACATTTTTGACTGAATGAATTTTGGTTTTTCTTCTGTCTCACAGTTGCAGTCAATTTGCTTTTTAGGTTTCAACTTTTGATACCAAGCAAAACCAAGAACCAAAATTGTCAAACCGATAAAATACGGTCTGAAAGGTTCGAGCCAAGAAAAAGTAGAAGCAAGTCCGCTTGTTCCTGCAATGAGAGCCAAGACAGGTGTAATGCAACACAATGAAGCTGCAATTGCTGTTAAAAGTCCTGCTCCGATTAGTTTGTTGTCTGTTTTCATAATGTTTCTAATATTTTGTTTTCGTCAAGTATTTTGAAAAACGGTTTCAGCATTTTTTCATACTCTTTTGTCAACGAGTAAAAAATGGTTTGTGCTTCTCGTTCGGTTTCAATAAGTTTTCTGTCTTTGAGTTTTCTCAAGTGTTGTGAAACTGCTGAAATTGTCATACCGAGAATGTCGCTTATATCACAAACACAAAGTCGTTTTTCTTCATAGAGCAGAAATAGAATTTTCAGTCTTACGTTGTTTCCTGCCAATTCAAGTCCGTTCGATAAATAGTCAAACGAGCCGTTGAGTTCTGAAACTCGGTCTTTACAGCGGTTTATTTGTTTAATGTCCGCTTGTTGTCTTATACAAGAATTGTTGTCCATAGCACAAAGGTAGTCAATTTGTTTATTTAAGCAACTGCTAAAATATAAAATGTCAAAAAGAACCCGATTTTGTCTGACGGGTTGTGTCGTCATAGCCTTGCCACTAACACGGATATATACGCAACCCAATATACACCATCCCGTTTGATTATCAATGATTTAGTAGTGCGTTTTTTGAAATGTTCATTGCGGGTATCCAATTGTTCGTATAGGATATATTCGCATATGATGCTGAGGATCACTACTGCATCCCAACTCCCGTATATCCACCCGGAGTAAGCTTTCGAAGCTCCTCCTTGACGGCCTCAGACAAACTTAACCCATCAATAAACGCAAACAAATCCTCCCCGGTGACTTGCACCTTCCCCCGGGTTAGCTCCTTGAGCATTTCATAAGGTTTATCTACCCCTTCCCGCCGGAGTATAGTCTGTATTGCCTCAGCAAGTACAGCCCAGTTTTGATCAAGGTCATAGGCCAGCCTGGAGTCATTGACCGAGATTTTCTTCATGCCCTTGAGCAGAGAGTGATACGCCAGGTAACTATGCGCCACCGGCACCCCAATGTTGCGCAGAACAGTGCTATCCGTCAGGTCCCGTTGAAGGCGACTGATAGGCAACTTATCCGCCAGGTGTCCAAAAATCGCATTGGCATAGCCCAGGTTACCTTCCGCATTTTCAAAATCAATAGGATTGACTTTGTGCGGCATCGCTGAAGATCCCACTTCATTAGGATTCGCCTTCTGAGAAATGTAATTCATGGATATATACGTCCAGACATCCCGGCAAAAATCAAGCAGGATGGTATTGATCCGCATGGTCGCATGGCATAATGCGGCCAACTGGTCATAATGCTCAATCTGAGTGGTAAAATGATAACGCCGAATCCCCAGATACTGGGACGTAAAATGATCCGCCCATTCCACCCAGTCCACCCTGGGAAAGGCCACCACATGCGCGTTGAAATTGCCAGTGGCTCCTCCAAATTTCACTTTGAGTTCTATGGCCTCCAGTTGTTCGATCTGCGTATTCAACCTTTCTACAAAGACCATCATTTCCTTGCCCAGGATAGTTGGTGATGCCGGCTGTCCATGCGTATGCGCCAGCATCGGGACCTCCGCATTTTCTTTGGCAAAGTGTAGAATAGTATCCCTCGTCTCTTTAAGGGATGGTAATACATGATGCTGATACGCTTCCCGGATCATCAGCGGAAACGCGCTGTTATTGACATCCTGCGAAGTCAGGCCAAAATGCACCCATTCCTTGATGGATTCCAGCCCGAGGGCATCGAGCTTTCCTTTGATGAAATATTCGATGGCTTTAACGTCATGATTGATGGTAGCCTCAGTCTCCTTGATGGTATTGGCATCTTCATCAGTGAAGGACGCCACGATATTCCTGAGGCTCTCCTTTTGTCCCGGCTGCAAGCTCACTCCGGGAATGATACCGGTGTCGGCCAGGGCAATGAGGTATTCGATTTCAACCAGGCACCGGTGGCGCATCAGCGCAGCCTCCGAAAAATAGGGCGCCAGCACCGCTGTCTTTACTGCATATCGGCCATCAATAGGTGAAATGTTATGGAGCATGGAGATTTTTTCTGTTGTCCCGTAAAATTACGCAATTCAAAAGCAAAGGGCATAGAGCAGAGAGCAGAGAGGCATATCGTAACGCAGTGGATACTTTGGCGCCGCTCAGCACGAGGATCCCGCAGTGTTGCGAAGCCGCTAAGCGGGAGATTATAGAGAAATATTGGTGGAAAAGCACTAATACCACTGCTGACTGCCCACTTAATATCGCGCAGAGACGCAGAGGCGCTGTTCAAAATTCAACGGTACACTGCTGACTGCAAACTGCCTACTTAATATCGCGCAACGACGCAACGGCGCAAATAATTTTCATCAATAACTGCTGACTGCCAACTGCCCACTTAATATCGCGCAGAGACGCAGAGACGCAGTCAAAAATTTAACTGTACACTGCTGACTGCCAACTGCTGACTGCCCACTTAAAATCGCGCAGAGCCGCAGAGACGCAGTTCAAAATTCAACTGTACACTGCTGACTGCCAACTGCTGACTGCCCACTTAATATCGCGCAGAGACGCAAAGACGCAGTTCAAAATTCAACTGTACACTGCTGACTGCTGACTGCCAACTTCCAACTGCCAACTGCCAACTCTTTCAATCTAGGCATAAGGAATAGTAATCGTCGTCGTCGTCCCGACACCGCTCTCACTATGTACCGAAATCTCCCCCTTCAGATAATTAACCCGCGCGGCCACATTTTCGGTGCCCATCCCTTTTTTGACTTCGGCAGGATCGTAGCCCCTGCCATCATCCTCTACCATGATCTCTAGGTCTTCGTCATTACGGATAAGTTGGATCAGGATCTCCCTGGCGTGGGAGTGCTTGAGGCAATTGTAGAGCAATTCCTGTACTATACGGTAGATGTTGAGCGTGACGCCAACGGGAAGATCCTGCAGTGGACCGTAGTGGATAAACTCCATGTGAGGCGTGTCTTCTGACTCAATGCGGTTGACCAGGTCGCGGATGGCAGGGACGATACCCATCTTCAATAATGCGCCAGGTTGCATGTTGTTGGAGATGGTACGCACTTCATTACAGGCTGTGTCCAGGAGGTTGTATGCTTTGTTGTACTCTTTCTGTCCGGCGATATCCGGGTTTTTAGCCTGGATGGCATCAAAATGCAACTTGACGGTAGATAAGAGTCCGCCGAGACTGTCGTGCAGGTCACGCGCGATACGCTCGCGCTCTGCTTCCTGGCCTTGCAACATAGAGTTGATGGTCTCGATCTTCTGCTGGGTTTCGAGCTCGCTGATCTTACGCCGGTTGAGCTCCTCATTCTGCATAGCGATGATTTGGTTGGCATTGAGCCGGGACTGATAGCTGCGGATGATGATGTAGGTGACGATGAGCATGATCACCGCACCTACGATCAAGGCATAACTCACAACTTTCTGCATGCGCGATTTCAACACCGTGATGTTGCGGTCACGGGCCATTTCCTGGAGTTCGGTCTCGCGCTGGATATCCTTGTATTTGAGCATGGTCTGCTCCATGCTGGCGGACCGGGAAGCTTCGTTGAGGCTGTCATTGAAATGGTTATAAGCCTTCATCACACGCAGAGCTGAAGAGATGTCATCCATTTTCTCATAGCACTCTGCCTGCATCCGCATCAACTCCCTTTTAACAAATACATCATTTCCAGCCAGCCGTAAGCCTTGCGTAAAATAGTATTGTGCGAGTTTGTATTTCTTAGCATGCATATTGTACAACCCTACATGCAGATGGATCGACGGTAAAAACGATTGATACCGTATACTGTCATATTTGGAAAGCTCAATGCTCAAGGAGTCCGGAAGATCCTGGAACAATTGCTTACGACCGGTCAGTGCCGTGATGGTCAGTTGATTGATCGTAGACAGCAATGTGTCCTGGATGGATAAGTTGAGTTTACTGGCACGCTCAAAATAACGGGAGGCCTCACGTGGTTCATTACGAGCTATGTGGATCTCACCAATCTGTTGCAACATTCTTGCCGCCAGTAACGTATCCAGGCTACGCTCGGCATAGGATTCGACGCGTTCAAACATGGAGACGGCTTCGAGGTAATACTCGCTGGCACAGTAGAGACGCCCAAGATCCGTAATGGTCTGGTACATCCGCAGGCTGTCTCCCGCGCGACGGAAGAGTTTCTGCGCTTCGATATAATTTTTAATCGCCCGATCGAGGTTTTCGATCTCGGACAAGTCCCGCTCTGCAATGATGCGGTAGGCTTCAGCGGCTTCACTCAGTTTGCCTTGTTGCTCGAGTTGAGCAATGAGGCGATAAAGCTCGGCATTGGAGAGGTTGTCATTGATCTGAGCCTTGACAGCAGTGGCAGATAGCAATAACAGCATCAAGGCCAGCAGTGCGCTGGTCCTTAAACGACGTAGAGTGGAGACAAAAGCATCCTTCATATCCCGGGATTGAGGTGTGGATATCCTGATTGAATGTATGAAGGGGTGCGATAAACCGGTCAATACCTAACTGTGAGGTGTTATGAGGAAGAGAAAGGGAGTTGTGGGTGCGTGCTGATCATTAGTTCTGTATGATGGATTTATCTAAGGCTTGGTCGTGAGTTGGTTTTCTATCGCAACGCGCACCAGACCGGCGGTATTGCGTACACCCAGTTTGGTGAGGAGGCTGCGCCGGTGCGACTCTACCGTCTTCAGGCTGATAAAAAGGGTGTCTGCGATCTCCTGGGTCGTATGTTCTTTCACGATGAGATCCAACACATCCTTTTCTCGCCTGGAAATTTTGGGCGCGAGGATGGTCGTCTTTTTGCCACCGGATTTCTGGCTGACCAGGCTTTTCATGATAGTCTCGGTCACTTCTTCGCTGAAATAGGACTGTCCGCTATAGACGGCCTCAATCGCTGCCAGCAGTTCTTTCTTTCCTGTGTTTTTCAGGATATACCCTTGCGCGCCGTGCTTGAGGATTTCGGTTACAAAGCTTTCCTCGTTGTGCATAGAGAGGGCGAGGACTTTGACATCCGGATATTCCTTGTTGAGTTTCTGACATACTTCGATGCCATTCATCCCTGGCAGGTTGATATCCAGCAGGATGACATCCGCCGGGGTATGGGCAAGTTTCTCAAAAACTTCGGGGCCGGTGTAGCATTTGGACACCACGCGGATATTGTCCATCCCGTCCAGGATGGATTCAATCCCTTCCACAAACATGTTGTGGTCGTCCGCTATCATCACTCTTATCATAAGGTCGGTGTCTATAGAAATCCTGTCAAAAGTACAAACTAAACAACTTTAAAGCTGCCTGCGTTCCTGATGGACCGTGATCTCCATGGGTTCGCCAGACAGCAGGGTACATTCCAGACGGTCTGATGTAATACTGACCGCCAGGAACCGGTCCCTGAAGTGCATCTTAAACCGGAAAGCCTCCCAGCCCTCCGGCAGATGCGGCGCGAAATGGAGCATGCCGTTCTCGACTTTAACACCCGCAAATCCCCGTACTACGGACATCCAGGATCCGGCCATACTGGTGATATGCAGCCCATCTTCTGTATCGTTGTTATAATCATCCAGATCGAGCCTGGAGGTGCGCAGGTACATCTCATTGGCTTTGTCAGACCGACCCAGCCTTGACGCCAGGATCGCATGCACGCAGGGTGACAAAGATGACTCATGCACGGTCATCGGCTCATAAAAATCAAAATGCCTTTCGATCGACTCGATGTCAAAATGATCTTCAAAGAAATAAATGCCTTGCAGTACATCCGCTTGTTTGATGAAGCAAGAACGCAGGATTCGGTCCCACGACCATTTCTGATTGATCGGCCGGTCGGATGCGGGCAACTGATCGGCACGCATCAAATCTTTGTCCAGAAAGCCATCTTGCTGAAGGAATACTTTGCGCTGTGGATCATACGGGAAATACATGTGCTCAATTCGTTCTTTCCAATCACTTGACTCCTGATCGCGATACCCGGTTGCCTGGCGGATGCGATTCCAATCGGCTGCATGGTGATATTTAGCCCATTCGATTTGCTCGAGGGTATATTCCATGCACCATTTAGCGAGATAGTTGGTGTACCAGTTGTTGTTGACATTGTTTTCATACTCATTAGGCCCGGTCACGCCAAGCATCACCCAGGCTTGTTTGTCGGTTGAATAGTTGACCCGCTGACTCCAAAACCTGGAGATGCCGATCATCACTTCGAGACCACCCTCCAGGAGATAAGAGGTATCACCGGTATAACGGATATAATCATAGATGGCATAGACCATCGCGCCATTGCGGTGGATTTCTTCAAAGGTGATCTCCCATTCGTTATGACATTCTTCACCATTGATGGTGACCATAGGGTAGAGCGCGGCTCCGTCTTTAAAGCCTAGTTTCTGCGCATTCTCGATGGCTTTTTGTAAATGCAGATATCGGTAGACCAAGAGGTTGCGGGCAATACGTGCATCTGCTGTGCCGAGATAGAAGGGTATGCAGTACGCTTCGGTATCCCAATAGGTACTACCACCGTATTTCTCGCCGGTAAATCCTTTTGGTCCGATGTTGAGCCGCGCATCCGCCCCGGTGTAGGTCTGCCAGAGGTGAAAGATGTTGAAACGAATGCCTTGTTGCGCCGACACATTTCCATCGATGCCGATATCCGCACTTTCCCAGATGCTGCTCCAGGCCTCTGCATGTTGCCTGAGCATGGTATCATATCCAAGACTCACCTGGGCTTGCAGTTTTGATTTCCCTTCACGATGCTGTTGTTCGGCAGCGACATATAAGCTGCTGAGGTTGATTACCGTTTTTTCCAATACCAGTTCGTCGCCACTCTTGACCTCAGTCATAAACAGATGACTCGCTTTCATCGGAGTTACGAAAGATTTACTTTCCCTGACGGGCTGGCCATTGTGGAGCAGGCTGGCATGCATCAGCGAACTCACCGTAAAGTCTGTCTTTTTGGTAATGGCGGATACCATGGAATAGGTCTCATCCTGGGCTTCCGCTACACGCAACCAGAATTGATCTCCGTAATTGGAGTCTTTATTATGCACGTCAAAATCAAGCAAAGGCTCAATATTGATCGCACCATGATAGCCATCTGAAACAATACGCACCCTGACCGCTCCGGCATCGGGTTCTGCCATGCTGCAGAAGCGCTGGAAATGAAATGTGAGTTGTCCTCCTGAAGCAGGGCTGATGGAAAAGCTGCGACTCAATACCCCTCGCTGCATATCCAAGACCCGCACAAAATTCGTGACCGGCATGGTATCCAGGTCAAGACGCTGTCCATCAATGACGATGCGCACGCCGATCCAATTGACTCCATTGAGCACTTTGGCGAAATACTCTGGATAACCATTTTTCCACCAACCTACTCGGGTCAGGTCAGGATAATAGACGCCTGCGAAATAACTTCCCCGTAGGCTTTTCCCGGAATAGTCCTCTTCAAAATTGCCTCGCAAACCGAAGCGTCCATTGCCAAGGCTACAGAGACTTTCACTGACTTCGTGGTATTCCGGATGAAATCCCTCTTCGATGACTTGCCAGGGATCTTGTTTGAGATAGTGTTTCATGACAATTGCTCGATGATTTGTGAAGGGGTGGCCTGGTCCAGACCACTAATGACGATATCGGCCTGACTGAGCGTATCGGGATGCCCGAGTCCTACCACTTTGCAACCCGCAGCCACGGCAGCCTGTACACCCTTGGCAGCATCTTCAAAGACAACCACTTCGGATGGATCAAGATGGAGTGCGAGACTGGCCTTTGTAAAAATTTCGGGATGAGGCTTCGATTCCTTGGCATCATTACCATCCAGGATTGCGTCAAAACGATCTTCAATGCCGAGTTTGCGCAAAACACTTCTTGCATTCTTGCTGGCTGAACCCAATGCCAAAAGCAGACCCGCTTTACGACTATCAATCAAAAAGGCCAGTGCGCCTGGCAAAAGATCCCGGGGGGTAATCTCTTCAATAGCCTGGAGATAAATATCATTTTTGCGGGCAGCCCACATCTCTTTTTCCTCCGTGGACATGGAGATGCCATAACGCTGGAGTAAATATTCAAGCGATTCCATCCGACTGGCACCACGGGTATGATGATCATCTTCTTCCGTGATCTCCGCGCCCAACTCATGCATTATTTTTTTCCACGACTGGAAATGATGAATGGCCGTATCCACAATAACGCCATCAAGGTCAAAGACAAATCCGCGGATTGGCGAAGGGTGGCCCGAGGCGGCAGCTGTATTCTTTTCCATTTGCTTTATTTTCTCCGAAACCGGAGTATACAGATCAATTGATTTGAGGTGTCCAAAGATATTACTCAGTTTCTGTCTGGCGATAGTTCCACCATAGGTTTCGCGGGCTTCAAGAATGTGGGCTGCATAGGCAGCGATCAGCTCCGCGGAATGGCTTTCTTTAAGGTATGCATCATAGGTAGTCAATCGGGCCAGGTCACCTATCTTGAGCAGACGATCCATCAATTCGCTCTTCATACCCATGGTGCGGTATCCGGTCAATAATAGTTGATCGGCAGCCTCTTCATCCCCGGGCTGGTAGTACTCATGCAACGTCCGCAGTACTCTCAAGGCTTGTTGGTGATCCAGTGTAAACAACGATTCCCAGGCCTCAACATCCAGATAGGTAAGACTCAGCTCATAGGATAACTTTGACATCCAGACCGTATTAGTACTATGGCGACATGCCCTCCACGCTGCTTTGAGCATACCTTGCTTCACATCCCGGTTGTATGCATGTGATTCAGTGTATTTATAAGCGCCGATCACATCTTCCCATTCTCCCTGGCGATTAAATTCCTGGATCACCTCAGGCATCAGTTGCACGAGGATGGCTTTGATTTCCTTGCCGTTTGATTTCATTCCCCAGAGCCGCATCCAGCGCATCACCAGGCATGCCCAGGTGATTTGTTGCCGGGCATCACGCAAAGTCTTCTTTTCAGCCAGGCTAAATACAGCCTGCCGGTCCTTTTCTTCAAGTACGAAGGGCTCAATGGCAGACAACAGAGGTCGCAGGCCTTTGAGGAAAATATAGTTTTCCCTATTGCTGATATCTACGGCCAGCGTAATGGCCGATTGTTGCAAGCGGGGCGCCATGGTCTGGTGACACAGCGCGTCAAACAGTCTCGTGGCGAGTTTGAGTTCTGTAGTCAGTTGCTCCTGGTATTGCGGCACCTTAGTGAGTAGCCGATACAGGTGATGCAAGCATGCATCCAGGATGCTGAGCGTTTCGGCAAGCGCTTTCTCTTTGAGCAGATGTTGTGCTTGCTTGAGTAGGGTAGTCAGGATATTACGAACTGATTTGACCTGATTTCGGTTGAGCTTGACATGCCCGTACTTATCGATTGGGATGATATCCGAAAGCAGGCGATGGTAATCCGGCTTCTTAACCCGGTACAGGTAGGTGGCCAGAAATTCGGAGCGAAATCCACTATGGGATAAGGCATAGCTTGCTAAAAAGGAACGAAGCTCTGTGATCGATACCTTCCGCAGTACGTCTTCCATGGCCTGGGTATCCTGCCGGGATTTGGTTTTGCCCTTTCGTTTGCGAAGGATGTGATCACGGAGGAGCAACAAAGCAGCAAGGGCATGCCTGCATTCCTTAGACTTTTTAAAAACCGTGCAATGGCATTTGGCCGTAACTGTACTATCTGTCTTCATGGCCAGTTCGACGTGATAGTCAGGTTGGCGTGAAATGCAGTGATAGTAACCTTCCTCCGGTTGGGTAATGGAAAACTCGTGGGTCTCCCGTACTAAAGTCATCGCCTCCTCCAGTTCGGCAGGCGAAAAATGGTTTTCCAACTCGTACAGGGCCACTTTCATTTCAGGTCGTTGCTGGTATTTAAGGGTTTGAGGAGGAAAAAGTGAGAATGTGTGCAAATCTGGGCTACAGATGAAGTCAATCCCCTTCCTTCCACATAAATTTGCTAAGTTAATGTTGTCCTATGGAAGTACGTGATCTTTGTTTAGTCCGCCATGCCAAATCATCGTGGGATGAGCCTGGCCAGGACGATTTTGACCGCACGCTCGATGCCCGCGGCCGTCGGGATGCCCCGATGATGGCCATGAAAATGAAAGAAATGGGCCTGGCCCCCGACTATATCATCACTTCAGGAGCAAAAAGAGCCCGAAAAACGGCTATGTATTTCAAAGAAACCTTCAATCTCCCGGACCGGTATTTTGAAATCAACAATGATATTTATGAAGCCTCTGCCGAAACGATCTATAAAGTGATCCGGTCAGCTCCCGACCAGGCCAGGTTTCTCTACCTTTTTGGCCATAATCCAACATTGACCTGGATCGCCAACCATATTTCCGGTGTCCATATCGACAATGTTCCCACCTGCGGGGTATTCCATGTACAAGCCAGCCTGACCTCATGGGCCAACTTCAAACCGGAATATGCCGCGTTTATTGGCTTTCACTATCCAAAACAATTTTAATGATCCGGTATATTCTCTTTGTGGGTGTACTGGTGCTATACAGCATGACCAGCTGCAAGCCCCAGGATGTCAAGGTAAACTATGTGTTAAGTGACGAACAACTGGCACGACTTATCTTGGACGTGCAGTTGGGCGAAGTTGCCGTCAATGAATTGACTACCACTAAGCAGGATTCCCTGCGAAAGATGTACTGGCTGCGGTTGACCACGATTTATAAAATGACTGAACCGGCCATCAGGGAAGAAATCCAGAAGGTAGAAAGCGATCCTGCCAAGTATAAGATGATCATGGAACGCGTGCAGACCCTGACCGACTCGATCCGATAAACGAATCCGCATGTTTAAAAACATCAGCCTGCGCACCTTATCAATGCTGGGTGCCTTGCTTATCACCCTGATCGCCTGGATATGTATCTGGATCGGCCGAAAAATGTACTATCTCCCGGTCGACAGTCAGTTTGGCCTGATCATGGTGGCCTGTGTTGGGATCACAGCGTTTTTCACGCTTCAGTTTATCCTGGATCGGTATGTCTATCGTCGGATCAAACTCATCTATAAGATCATCCGCCGTTCCAAAACCTCCCTTCCGGATCGAAAAAATTTACAGCAGGCGGGTTTGCCGATTTTGGATGGTGTAGAGCAGGAAGTTCAGCAATGGGCCGAATCGCAACAAAATGAAATCGAGACGCTCAAGACCCTGGAGACCTACCGAAAACGCTTTATCGGTAATGTGTCACACGAACTCAAGACGCCTATCTTTTCTATTCAAGGCTATATCTATACCCTGATCGATGGCGGGCTCTATGATGAAAATGTCAACATGAAATATCTCGAGCGCGCGGCTTCGAATGTTGAGCGCCTGCTCACGATCGTACAAGACCTCGAGGAGATCAGCAAACTGGAATCAGAAGACCTGGTGCTCGACATTCAGAAGTTTGATATCAAGTCCCTGGTTCGTGAAGTTTTTAAAGACCTGGAAGGAAATGCCCGCCAACGAAATATCACGTTGATGTTTAAGGAAGGAGCTGACCGACCCTATAATGTGCTTGCTGACCGTGAAGGGATTCGCCAGGTGCTGACCAATCTCTTGCTCAATTCCATTAAATACGGAAAGGACTCAGGGGTCACCAAAGTGAGCTTCTATGTCATGGATCGCCATATCCTCATCGAAGTCTCTGACAATGGCATTGGGATTGAGGAAAAGCATTTGAAACACCTCTTTGACCGGTTTTATCGCGTGGATAAAAGCCGAAGCAGGGAATCCGGAGGTTCAGGTCTGGGACTCTCCATTGTAAAACACGTGATCGAAGCCCATCACCAAACGATCAACGTAAGATCTACACCCGAACAGGGATCAACGTTTGGATTTACACTGGATAAAGCGGGAGAATAATCGGTTGGCTTAAGCCCTACACAACTCATGGTTGGGAGTAAGCATCCTGCGACTCGACGGTAGGTTGCTGCTCGGTACCTATGCTGTCCAACAAGGACTTAACCTCATTACGCACTTTGAAGTAGTCTGGCAATTGTGATGGTTCCATCGCCTGTGGTGGCGGCATCTTCTCCCGGAGGTGATCGACTTGTTTGCCGTTTTTCCAGAAACGGAAGCACACATGGCAACCGGTTGCGAGTCCGGTCTGGCCTACATACCCAATCGTCTGGCCTTGTTTGACCATGACACCCGGGCGGATTCCAGGTCCGAATTTGGACATGTGGAGATACTGGGTTTCATAGGTCTTGTCATGCTTCATTTTGACATAGTTGCCATTGCCTGAAGTATAGCTGGCCATGGTGATGCGACCATCAGCTACAGCACGGATCGGTGTACCACAAGGTGCGGCATAGTCTGTGCCAAAATGACCTTTATTGCGCTTGAGGATAGGGTGGAAGCGATTGTTGGAAAAGCGGCTGGAGATACGAGCGTATTCCACCGGCGATTTCAAAAACGCTTTCTTCATCGGACGGCCTTCGAGATCGAAGTAGCCATCATGCTTGCCGCTATTGTAACGGATAGAGTAATATTCAGTATCGCCTGATTTGTACTCAGCACCAATCAGTTTGCCAATGCCCAGTGGCTGACCTTCCACATACTTGCGTTCATAAACTAGTTTGTAACTGTCTCCTTTCTGGATGTGGTAAAAGTCAACGGACCAACCCAGCGCGTCTTCCATAGCGGCAATCAATTCAAGAGGCATGTTTTGATCTTCCATGCTGGCCCAAAGGGATTGATCTACAACGCCGCTGGCGGTTTCAATTTTAGTGACGGTTTCTTTTTCAATAATCTCTACGCGGATACTGTCTTCAAGATGAAAGAGTATGCGACGGTAGGGATCGGGTTCGTAGACGAGAGCCTGAACAGAAGAGTCGGCGAGATCTTTGACAATGGTAAGTTCTTTGCCGGCCCGGATAGAGCGGAAAGGAAAGATAGATTTCGCAGCTTGGATGAGTTGGTCGATCTTGAAATATTCAACCCCGCGGCTGGAGAGGAGGTTGCCCAACATGTCATTCGGTTGGATCAGGAGTTTTTCCAGGCTGACCAGGCCGAGATCCCATCCCAGGTATTGCTCACATCGTTCCGCTGCTGCTTTTTCAGGGTCTAAGGCCCTGGATTCCCGGTTGAGGGTCTTCGCTACATTCAGCGCCGCGGCTGTGCTCAGAATCAACAGCACAGAAATGGCATACCTTGTGAGATGAGTCCTGGTCAATGGATTAATTTTGTCGCAAGATAGATTAAACCTTTTTAAACCAGACCTTAAGGAAATGTTAAGAAGTCAGTATCCTGCTACCTTACGATGTGGAAATCAGGTCATTGAACTGCAAAGTCCTTTGGTCATGGGCATCGTCAATGCCACGCCCGACTCTTTTTATGCGCCCAGTAGAAGTGCAGAATCTATCGATGTAGCGCTCCAAATGGCCTCCAAAATGCTTTCCGAAGGGGCAAAAATCCTGGATATTGGAGGGATGTCGTCCCGTCCCGGAGCCCGGGAAATTTCTGAGGCCGATGAACTCCAAAGAGTCCTTCCGGTCGTCGAAGCGATTCATTCCTCCTTTCCCGAAGCGATCCTATCCATTGATACTTTCCGCTCGGAAGTAGCAAAAGCATGTCTGCAAGCAGGGGCAACAGTCATCAATGATATTTCAGGAGGAGTGCGCGATCCCGGATTGTTAAAAGTAGTCGCGGAGCATCAGGCTACCTACATCCTCATGCATATGCGGGGGGACTCAAATACTATGACTCATTTGACACAATATGAGGATGTTGTGTCTGATTTATTAAAGTATTTTATACAACAAATTCAACAATGCCACAAAGCCGGTATTGAAGAAATTATACTGGACCCTGGTTTTGGATTTGCGAAAACCCCGGCGCAGAATTATACGCTGATCAATCAACTAAAGGTATTTGCGCTGCTCAATCGTCCCTTGATGGTTGGCGTCAGCAGAAAATCAACATTATCCAAAACCATCAACCGGCCAGCCGAAGACACCCTGGAAGCCACTACCGCATTGCACATGGCTGCGCTTCAAAACGGGGCATCGATTTTGCGGGTACATGACGTCCAGCCTGCCATGGACACCATTGCTGTATTTAATCAATTAACCCAGGCGAAAGACTTAAATAACAAAAGATTAAAGCCTGCATGAAAACAAGAGCCCTCCATACGTTATTCCTCCAGTAATGCAATCTCAGGAAGTCCATGATATACTGCACCCGGATCCAGGGGAGGAAAAGCGAAGGCATTTCTTCCACTGGGTGGGCATCGTGCTGGTGACATTGATCATCCTGACTACCATAGTCCTTGTAACGATTCATTTGCCACCCGTGCAGCGCTGGGGTATCCAAAAACTCACCGCTGGTTTCAGCAAAGCACTCCATACCACGGTCAGGATCGAAGGGTTTACTTTACATCCAGTCTCAGACCTGACGCTGCAAAAGGTATTTATTGCTTCTCCCGAACATCCCACCGATACTCTGATCTACGCCGAGAATCTTTCGATAGATTATAAACGCATCTGGGATCTGTTGTCAAGGCGCATCACGATCACCCAGATCGGCGCGGAGGATGGGTTGCTCAATATCCACCGAATTGCCGGAGACAGCCTCACCAATCTGGATGTGGCCCTGGCCAGATTGCTTCCGCCTAAAGATCCCACCAAACCCAATTTTGTCCTTGATCTCAGGACACTTACAGCAACTAGTCTGGAAGTACGCATTGATGACGAAAATACAGGGACACTGATGGACCTGTTTTTAAAACGTGCAGATGTTGAACTGGATACCCTCGATATTATTGGCAAATACATCGATATAGCAGATCTGGATCTGGATGATCCGGATATCCGTGTGATCAATCGCTTGCCCCTGGCCGATAGTGTTGGAATGGCAGCAACGAGTTCGAAGATTTGGAAGTTTGATGTAGACTACTGGCGCCTTACCAATGGCCGGTTTACGATCGACAACCGGACCAGGCCTGTGACATTTTATCCCAATGGCCGGGGAATTGATTATCCCCACATGGCACTGGAAGATGTCGATATCGTAATGGACTCACTGGTGATTCGTGGCTGGGATTTCAGGGCCAGGGACATTGATATGCACCTCAAACACCAAAATGGTTTTGAGATCAATACGCTTGCGGCACAACATGCTTCGATCAACAAAGACAGTGTTATCCTGGATGCCCTGCGGATTAAAACGGAGAAAAGTGATATTCACAATTCCCTGCGGTTTTTATACTCGGGATATAAGGACTGGGCGGCTTTTGTAGACTCCGTCAGGATGAATATTCCTGAGGCGGATATTCGGCTCAACATTGATGACCTGCTCTCTATCGCACCAGGATTGCAAAACGTGGCCTTCTTCATGGACAATGCGGATAAGGATATTACACTCAAAGGACGCGTCAGCGGTCACGTCAATCGCTTACGTATTAAAAACATGGAAGCCGGCCTGGGAGACTTGAGTCTCACGGGAGAGTTGCGCTCCAGAGATCTGGCGGTGAGTGGATCGCAACTGATCAGCCTTGATCTGCAGAAGTCTGCATTCAGCGCGGCAGCCCTCAAGAGTATATTCCCAAAAATGAAAGTGCCGCCGGTGCTCAACAAACTGGGGCAGATCAGTTTTACCGGTGACTTTGATGGATATCCTGACGACTTTGTTGCTTTTGGAACGTTTAGCACAGCCTTAGGCAAAGTCCGGATGGACATGAATCTCAATATCGTTAAAGGGATTGAGGAAGGAAAATACACCGGGAGTATCGCCATGCAGGATTTTGATCTCGGTACGTTTACAGGCAATCCTGATTTGGGCCGGGTGACGATGTCAGGCCGGGTGATTGATGGCCAGGGACTGACCTCAGGTTCTATGCAGGCCGATCTCACCGCGCAACTCAATTCATTAGGTTACAAAGGCTATATCTATCGGGATGCCCGTGTGGATGGCCAGGTGACTGGAAAGTTATTCAATGGCACGCTGGACATCAATGATCCCAACATGGACATGCACTTTGAGGGATCTGTGGATATGCGGGACAGCTTGCCACGACTTGATTTTATTTCCCGCGTCGATAGCATTCATTTCTGGGAGTTGGGATTGAGTAAAAAAGCATTGACAGTTAAAGGCATCTTTGATGTCCACCTCACCGCCGGAAAAGTGCAACAACTCAACGGCTCTGTGACCGGTGAAAATTTTGTGCTGACGTCCGATGGTGTCGATTATGCTTTGGATACGTTTATGGTATCCGGTGGACCTGATTCACTGACCGGTGAGCGTAAATTCTATATTGATTGTGATGTGGTCTCCGGCACGATTGGAGGTTGGTTTGATCCGGCACTTTTACCCAATCAAATCCGACATTACCTGCATGATCAATACCCCAGAGCCGTGCCGGAGCCTGACAAACCGCTGGTCAATAGTGAGAAACAGCATCTCGTATGGGATCTCGATATTCATGACACCCATCATTGGTTTGACCTCGCAGGCATCAAGGATCTTCGCATCCTGCGGGCTACAACGAATGGTTCCCTGGACTTACAATCCAATATCACAGAAGGAACGGTGGTCCTGCCTGAACTTCATTTTAAAACCATGAGCGCGTATGGTACGACATTGACCTTTAAGGAAAATGAAGGCCATACGGATATCGATCTTGAACTTACTGCCGCGGATATCAATGAGAGTATGTTTTTCGAAGATGTCTTTATCCGCGGAACAGCCACGGATGACAGTGTGTACATCAATTTCAAAACAGATCAATTAGCGGATGTTGTCAACGAACTGAATCTGGATATTATCGGCAAACCGGATCATGGTAACTGGGCCATTTCTTTCAACCCCCTGGAGTTGTCCATGTTTGGCGATGACTGGACGATCCCTGAAGGCAACAAGTTTGAAATCCGAAAAGACGAATTCAACCTGGAGAATTTTGAACTCGTCTCTCCACGTCAAAAAATCACGTTGGATGACATTCATCACAAAGGCCTGGAAGCCTACATCTCCGGATTTGATATCAGTTATCTCAATGAGATATGGATCAATGATAAATTTGATTTTTCCGGCCTGTACACGCTCGATGCAGAGGTCGACAATCTCTACGATATCCAGCAGATGAAGATGGTACTCAATCTGCCGGCCTTGAAAGTCAACAATGTGCCATACGGTCAGTTTGTCCTCAACGCCACCATGAAAGATCCGAAGGATAGTGTCCGGATCAATCTCAACCTCATCAAGGACGAAACGCGCCTGGTCGGTGAAGGCGCATATGTACCACCGATCAAGTCCATCCCCAAAGAGGAACAAAATTATCTGCGCCTGGCGCTCAAGGCCACTGAGTTTCCGCTGGACTTCCTGGAGTTCCTGATGGGTGGAAATATTCGGGATACAGAAGGTTCCGTAGATATGACCCTCGGGCTATCCGGGAAGGTCAATGCCCTCAACCCAAATGGCAAAGGCAAGGTGTATAACGGCAGCACGGTGATTGATTACCTGGGCGCTGCTTATTCTTTCCATGATCAGTCGTTTACGATCACAGAGACGATGATTGATTTGTCGGGATGCAAGCTTTACGATGTTTTGGGAAATACCGCCACGGTGGAAGGCGGTATCACACATCGTTACCTGCGCAACCTCGGCCTCAATGCGACGCTCCGGTCAGATAAGATCCTTGGGCTGGATGTCACGTCTGAAGAGAACAATATCTTCTATGGCAAAGGGATTGGTTCAGTCTATGCCACCTTTACCGGTACGGTAGCGAATCCTAAGATGGTCATCAATTCAACCACCGCTAAAGGCACTCATATATATATTCCACTCACCGGAGGTCGGGCAGATACCGACAAGGACTTTGTCATCTTCCTTGAAAACGGGCGTTTGCCGGTAACTCCACCTACCCAGATCAATATCAGCGGTATCGATCTCACCATGAACCTGACGATTACAGAGGATGCCAATGTTGACATCATCTTTGATGACAACACCGGTGAAGTCTTGCGCGGGGTCGGGAGCGGTGACCTTACCCTGACCATGAACCGGCTTGGTAATTTCTATATGTATGGGAGTTATAAAATCGCGCGTGGAGATTATCTGTTTACCAACTTTCGGGTTGTCCGAAAACCTTTTGAGCTGGTGCAGGGTGGAGAAATTCGCTGGGATGGTGATCCCTATGATGCCCAACTCAATGTGCAGGCGAAATACAAAGACCTTCAGGCACCCGTGTATAACCTCATCCAGGAATACATCACCGACCCGACAGGAGGACAAAAGAACCTCTATGATGAATCCCGTCAGCGGACGGATGTGGATCTAATGATGAAACTCTCGGGCTCACTCCTTCATCCTGATATTGCCTTTGATATTTCCTTTCCATCCCTCAGTGGTGAAATCAAGGGCTATACCACCACCAAAGTAAACACCCTCAAAGCCAATGAAAATGCGATGTTCCAGCAAGTGGTGGGATTACTGATTACCCGGACATTTCTCCCCACGACTTCAGGTACGGCTTCAGGCATTTTGCTGACGGAAGGCATTGATAATACACTGAGCGAACTTATTTCTTCCACGTTATCGAGTTACCTGGGGGGACTTGTCGGCAATCTGATTCCAACGGGGACGGTCTTATCCGGCATTACGTTTCAGATGAATCTGGACTTGCCGATCACGCAAGGCAACATAGCGGATCAAACCAATACCCTGGAAGATCCCAATGCTACAGTAGTGGAGTTTGATCTACCGCTTGAATTCTTTAACGATCGGCTTGAAGTTAAAGTAGGCGGGGACTATGTCACCGGAGCCACTACCGTATCACAAACAGAGTATTGGGCCGGTGACGTAACGTTCCTCTATTCGCTGAGTCCTGATGGAAAACTTAAAATCAAAGCCTACAACGAAAACACGCTGACGGTCGAGGGCCGAAAAAATAAAGTAGGTGTAGGCCTTGCGTATCGCCGGGAGTACGACAACTTCCTTGAATTTCTTGGTAAAAAGCCCAAGGCCAAATAGCCCATTTCTCCTGTAAGGTGGATTGGTTCTGCTCTTCAGGTTGCGGTCCGTTTACAATCCGTGATCCACCACCTTAAACCTTCCTTTGTCGTAAATCACCTGGTTGTGATCCGTCCGGATTTCATAGTAATACATGCCCGGTGTCATGTTGGATACATCCACCTGGAGCTGGCATTCGAATTCCTGATAGTCCAGCACCTGACCGCTATTGTCAAAAATTCTTAGCGATACGATGCCCAGATTTTCCGGCACCTCCACCAGCATATTATCTACAACTGGATTTGGACTTATACGCGTGGTGTACCGCTGTTGAAGAGGAATCGTCACATCTGTAGGCGCTTCCATCACGAGGTTGTCGACCATCAACATGGTTCCGGTGACCGGACGATCAAAGGACGAATAGATATAAACCGTAAATGAATCCGGTTTTACCGCATTACTGATATATTGTATTGGCACTTCAAAAGGCGTGTAGATATACGCACTGCTGTTTAGGTCGAGAGCGCCCCATCCAATAGCACCACGATCAGAGGTTAATGAAATGCGGATACTGGCATAGTCCTCTCCTTTCAGATCGGCACGATACATACCGGTTAGTTTTTCCGGGTGATCTGAAATAGCATTTTTGAAGACCGCTACAGCCGGCAAGGGCATACCCATCGAATCCATGCTGGTCTGTAAGAAAAGAGCATACGTACCGGAGTACGCCTCATCGGTTAGGCCTACATTTTCAGGCAAGCCGCGGGAAGTGCAAAATCCATTGGAGGTAGACCAGCAATCTGGCTCGTCAAACGGAATCGGTTCGACTGCCGTCCAATCCGGATATCCACCCTTCCGGATGTCCTGGGACCAGGTCAGAACCGTCATCCCAAGCATCATTCCAAAAGTGATGATTAAAGATTTCATGATGTAGAAATTTTTGTAAATCAGTCACTTGCAATTTACAGAACGACCGGGACCAAGGTCAATGACCATGATCATAGGGTGCAATGACCTGGTATATTGCGCTTTCGTCCCTGCGTCAATTTCCCTATATTTGCGGTCCTTTAACCGTCTATTTCAATTACCGAACTCTTTATGTTCCAGAGCCTTACCGACAGCCTCGACAATGCGTTTAAAACCCTCAGGGGGGATACCAAACTCACGGAGCTCAATATTGCTGAAGCCATCAAGGAAATCCGCAGGAGTCTTGTAGCAGCGGACGTCAATTACAAGATTGCCAAAGAGTTTACCGATAAAGTCAAAGACCAGGCTTTAGGCACTAAAAACGTCCTTGCTTCCGTCAAGCCGGGCGAACTCATGATCAAGATCGTCCAGGATGAGATGATCGATCTGATGGGAGGCCAGGCAGCGGGAATCAACATCAAGGGCAATCCCGGCGTGGTCCTCATTGCGGGCTTACAGGGTAGTGGTAAAACGACCTTTTCGGCCAAGTTGGCCAACTACCTTAAAACCAAACGCAAGAACAAACCCCTCCTGGTCGCCTGTGACGTCTATCGTCCTGCAGCTATGGATCAATTGACGGTCCTCGGGGAATCCATCAATGTTCCGGTTTATAAAGAACCCGAATCCAAAGATCCTGTTGCCATAGCGCTTAAGGCTGTCGAACATGCAAAAAATCATGGATTCGATGTCGTCATCATCGACACCGCCGGACGTCTGGCCATCGATGAGGCGATGATGACTGAAATCCGCAATGTCAAGGAAGCCACACAGCCTACCGAAACCTTGTTTGTGGTCGACAGTATGACAGGACAGGATGCCGTGAATACTGCTCTGGCGTTTAATGACGTGATCAACTACGATGGGGTAGTGTTGACCAAACTTGACGGAGATACACGCGGTGGTGCGGCCCTTTCCGTCAAATACACCGTAGGCAAGCCCATCAAGTTTGTCAGCACCGGTGAAAAGATGGAGACCATCGATATGTTCTATCCAGACCGGATGGCACAGCGAATCCTCGGGATGGGTGACATCGTTTCTTTCGTTGAAAAGGCGCAGGAACAATTTGATGAGAAAGAGGCCAAACGGATTGAAAAGAAGATCAAGAAAAACACATTTGACTTCAATGACTTCCTCGGCCAGATGGCGCAGATCAAAAAAATGGGTGATCTCAAATCACTCATGAGCATGATCCCGGGTGTCGGCAAAGCCATGAAGGATATCGAGATCGACGACAAGGCTTTTGTAAAAATCGAATCCATCATTCAATCGATGACCCCAACTGAACGGGAAAATCCGGAATTGCTCAACATGGCTCGTAAGAACCGTATCGCTAAAGGCTGCGGTCGGGATATCCATGAAGTCAATATGTTTATCAAGCAATTTGACCAGATGCGCAAGATGATGCATACCCTCTCCAAAGGAGACAATATGCAACGGATGATGAGCCAGTTTAAAGGAAGATAAAATTTGACCTTATTTTTTAATCCATCATGTATATGAAAAAACTTCTTGTATTACTTGCTATCCTGGGTTACAGCGCACTGACCAATGTGTCCGTCTTGCGTGCCCAAACCCTCTCTACCAGTACCACGCCTGAAAAAACCATGCCTGCGCTGGATGAGAAAACTCAAAAGAAAGTAGACAAAGCCACTAAGGACCTGGCTAAAGATCAGATGCAACTGCTGAAGGACACGGAATCGTTACAGAAAGCTCAGGCGAAGTTTGACAAAGATCAGGCACACGGTAAATTGTCACCCAACGACATCTCCAAGACCAAATCCAAACTCATGAAGGAAGGGGAGAAACTGGGTAAGCTGAAACAGGACATCGCCAAAAACGAAGAGTTCTTGAATAAATACAAACAATAAAAAAAAAGAGCCCGAATCCGGGCTCTTTTCATTTCTACAATGTTCCTCTGCGTCGTTGTTCTTCTTCTATCGACTCAAAGAGTGCTTTGAAGTTTCCTTTACCAAAGGACTTGGCGCCTTTACGCTGGATGATTTCAAAGAACATAGTTGGACGATCTTCCACTGGACGGGTAAATATCTGTAACAGGTATCCTTCTTCATCCCGGTCCACCATAATGCCGAGTTCTTTCAATTTCATAAGGTCTTCGTTGATCTCACCTACACGCTCTCCGACCGTATCATAGTATGAACCCGGGACATGCAGGAATTCAACCCCACGTTTCCTCATCTCGGAAACGGTAAACAGGATATCATCTGTAGCCACTGCGATGTGCTGGCAGCCGGGTCCTTCAAAGAACTCAATAAACTCTTCGATCTGTGATTTTTTCTTGCCTTCAGCAGGTTCGTTGATTGGAAACTTGATGCGCCCGTTACCGTTAGTCATCACTTTAGACATCAACGCGGAGTATTCGGTACTGATGTCTTTATCGTCAAAGGAGATCAGGTTGGCAAAGCCCATAACCTGATGGTAAAAGGCAGCCCAGGTATTCATTTCTCCCCAGCCAACATTACCTACCATGTGATCGATGAATTTGAGTCCGGTAGGTGGAGGATTATATTCACTGGTGTAGGGTTCGAATCCTGGCAGGAATACGCCTTTATAGTCCTTGCGTTCAACAAAGATGTGGACCGTATCGCCATAGGTATGAATCCCCGAACGAATGACTCGACCATCCGAATCAAATTCTTCTTTAGGCTCAAAATAAGGTTGAGCGCCTCTTCTGACGGTTTGTTCAAATGCATCGACCGCATCCGGCACTTCCAATGCAATCACGCGCACAGCATCGCCATGCCGGCGGATGTGTTCGGCAATCGGGTGATCGGCATGGAGAGGGGTCGTCAACACCAGACGGATTTTGCCTTGTTGGAGTACGTAAGATGTTTTGTCCCGAACACCGGTTTCCAGCCCGGCATAAGCGACCGACTGAAATCCGAATGCGGTTTTGTAGTAGTGGGCAGCTTGCTTGGCATTGCCGACATAGAGTTCGACATAGTCTGTGCCGAGCAGCGGCAGAAAGTCTTCGGCTTCATTAAAGATTTTCTCCAGCCCGTAGTTGTAATTGGTGACTTCGGTTAGATTAGCCATAGATGTGAGGGATTAAAGTTTGTGTGAATGGATGAATGTCTCATGCTTCGATTTCAGGGGCGTAGCCCAACCAGGATTTGTAATAGTCTTCGACCTCCAGTTGCATAGCCGCTTTGGTGATCATCACAGGACGGAATGGGTCAATCATCACCGCCAGTTCTTCCGTGCCCTTCTTTCCAATGCTTCTTTCAATAGCTCCGGGATGCGGGCCGTGAGGGATACCTCCGGGATGAAGGGTCAATTGACCTTTGCGGACATTATTACGACTCATAAAGTCACCGTCCACATAGTACAGGATTTCATCACTATCGATGTTACTGTGATGATAAGGGGCCGGGATAGCATCAGGATGGTAGTCATAAAGACGAGGCACAAAGGAACACACCACAAATCCATCGGCTTCAAATTGCTGGTGAATCGGTGGCGGCATGTGGATCCGGCCGGTAAGTGGTTCGAAGTCGTGGATCGACATGGCGTACGGGTAATGACATCCGTCCCAACCCACTAGATCAAACGGGTGAGTGGCATAGATGTAGGGATAAATCATATCCTGCTTCTTGATATAGACTTTGAATTCACCTGCTTCATCATGGGTTTCCAGATTTTCAGGCAACTTAAAGTCTCTTTCGCAGAAAGGAGAATGCTCGAGCAGTTGCCCACTGTCATTCTGATACCGTTTAGGAATCCGGATCGGGCTGGAGGATTCGACGATCAATAGACGATTTGATTCCGTTTCGAATTGGATTTGGTAGATCGTGCCTCGGGGGATCACGATGTAGTCTCCCTTGGTAAATGGCACTTCACCATACATCGTATGGAGCAGACCACTGCCTTCATGCACAAAGATCATCTCATCGGCATCTGCGTTTTTGAAAAAATGATCAGTCATGGACAGGCGAGGAGCCGCAAGCCCTATACGAAGGTCATTGTTCATAAAAAGAACAACACGACTATCGAGATATTGATCCTCGGCAGGCAATTGAAAACCCTGGAAGCTCAGGGCGGCCAGATTCTTTTCAACTGCGATTTCCGGTCGGACTGAAAATGGTTTTTCCTTTTTACTGACGATGGTCGGCGGATAGAGGTGATATACCAGGGCGGACACGCCGGAGAAACCCTGGGTACCCACTAATTCTTCATGATACAATTCGCCGGTGGGACGACGAAATTGTACGTGGCGCTTGTGAGGGATCTTCCCCAGACGATGATAGACAGGCATATTCGTTTATTTGAACAGTTGGAATGAAAGTCAAGTCGGTTTGAAATGCAACAGACTTATGCGCCCACAAGGTAAAAGGCACGGCGTCCCTGGTTGATGAGGGCCATCATCAGGACTAATGATTTGAGTCACAGGGAAATGGGGGAATAAAAAGTTTTTATTCTAATGCCCTCACCAAATCTTCTAACAAATACTCCGGCTCCTCTAACCCTACATAAAACCGTACAAAGCTCCACGGAATATGAGGATCATTTCGCCCCGGAAGATTGTAGAGCGCAGCGATAGGCAGCATCAGGGCTTCATGCCCTCCCCAGGAAACCGCGATTTTCCATCGCTTGATCTTTGCGATGATATCCAACAGGCTTTGGATATCCGGTACGTCAAATTCGATGGTAAACAAGCCACCACACCCTGACATCTGCTGACGGGCCAGATCATATTGCGGGAAGTCAGGATCGAACGGATACAAAATCCTTTTAATCTTCGGATGTCCCTTCAATGCCTTTACAATCTGCTGCGTTGATTCCTGAATCCGCTGCATACGAATCGGCAACGTGCGCAGGCCGCGTATGATCAGGGACGCATCATGAGGAGAAATGATCCCTCCGAGTACCATGTACTCATCAATAAACATGTTCTTGATGATCTCATGGCTGCTACAGACTACACCTGCCACTACATCACTGTGACCATTGATGTACTTGGTGACACTATGAAGTACGATATCCACACCCATTTTGGCCGGCTGTTGATAGATCGGTGAAGCATGACTATTGTCAATCGCTGTTTTAATGCCATGCTTTTTAGCCAGCGCAACGCAAGCCCGGATGTCTTGCAATTCGTAGGTAAATGTATTCGGACTTTCCAGAAAAATGAGCCGGGTATTCGGTTTGATCAATGCTTCTATAGCGTTGATGTCACTGCCATCTACAAAGTCATGGGTAACGCCAAATCTGGGGAGATAACGACTTAATACGGTGGAGGTCCAACTGTAGGGATGACGTACGCAGATGACATGATCGCCTTGTCCGACACAACTCATGATGGTCATGGAGATGGCCGCAGTACCGCTGGCAAAGACTAGGGCATCATCCGTGCCTTCCAGCGCGGCAATTTTCTTACGAAGAATTTCGACCGTTGGATTATTGCCTTTGGTATAGATATGGGCGTTTAACTCATCCAGAATAGCTTTCTGAAAATCCGCCACGCCCGGAAAAACAAAATTGCTGGTTTGAATGACAGGGGGAGACATGGCATTGAAATAGTTTTCACGCTGCTCGCCCAGATCGTTGAGAATGTAACTTATATGGTCTTCCATGGATGAGTTATGAGATCAGTATTAATATCTTCAATCGTATGGCACCCCGATAGGGCCATGATGAGTTCGAGTTCGGAAAAAATATTGGTGATGCAATCCTTGACCCCTTGTTCGCCACGGCAAGCCAACGCCATCGCATAGGGTCTTCCAATCATCACGCCGTTGGCACCAAGCGCCAGGCACTTGTAGGCATCACTGCCGGAGCGGATACCACTATCCATCCAGAGGTCCAACTTGCCTTTTACCACTGGTGCGATCCTGGCCAGCGCCTCAACACTTGATACAGACCCATCAATCTGTCGTCCGCCATGATTGGAGATGATAATGCCATCTACGCCAACACTGATGGCCTTGAGTGCATCGTCCGGCCGTAATATACCTTTGAGATAAATCGGAAGTGGGGTCCAGCTACGAATCAATTCAATGTCCTCCCATTGGATCCCGGGATTACTAAAGATGGAGGTAAACTTGGTGGCCGTTTTCAATCCGCGATTACCTTTCAGATTATAGAGGAGTCCGCCTGGCAACCTGTTGCAAAGCTTTAAGAGGTTAGCAATGAGTTCAAAAGTAATAGGAGGCTTTGCAGATCCATCCGTCACCGGATCAGGCAATGCCTGGAACACCGGATCCGAATAATATTGTGCGATACCTTTGCCCTGAATAAATGGATTGTATCCCAATCCCAGGTCTCTCAGGCGCCAGCCCAATAGGGTAGTGTCCAGGGTAATGACAATGGCGCTGCAACCTATCGATTCTGCTCTGCGAATAAAACTTCTGGAGAGTTCCTTGGATTTGCTGTAGTAGAGTTGAAACAACCGGGGACCATCTCCGAGTTCGCGCGCGATGTCTTCCATGGGATGCGAAGCCTGACTGCTGATGATCATCGGAACACCCAACGCTCTGCAGGCTCTGGCTTCTTCCAGGTCACCGTCTTTGTGGGCCAGCTCAAGCACACCGATCGGGGAAAGCATAAAAGGTGCAGGAAGGGTATGCGCCCTCCATTGTTGTTGCATACGGACTTCCTGCACACCACCAAGCATTCTTGGATGGATTTTAATACTGTCCAATGCTGAGCGGTTGGTCTCTATCGTTCTTTCATTCCCAGCGCCACCGGCGAGGTAGGCGAACGCTTCGGGAGACAACCGTGTTTTGGCCTGGGCTTCCAGGTCAGCATAGGATACCGGGGTGAGAGGTTTCTTTCCGGCGAATCCATCCAAATAAATCTTTCGTTGGCGTCGAAGACTAAGCATGCGATGCCAAAGTAAAGAGAATTAAAGTAAAAGGGAAAGACCAGATCAAGGTAAGGGATTCTTAGGTCTATGTCATAGCACCGGCAAAAATTCGGGGTTAACCCTTATGCGCTTACTATTCATTTAATATAGCGCACGGAGGCACGGAGAACACGGAGAAATGTCTTATTACGCTACTCAACACCTTTTCTTCAATACTTCTACTTGGCCATTGGTTATTGGTTATTCGCTATTGAATACAAGCCAGATCCTCTTTATCGACATAAGATCGAATCTACCTCTCTAGAAACCTCTCTGCTTCAATGCGTTCAGCAGTTCCCCTGTTTGCTTCACAATCCATGGGAGCCAGGCGCATCGTAAAATAAATCAATAACCAATAATCAGATGCCAGATCAGTAGATGCCAGATTCCAGACCGTAAATCAGAATATCAACCATACCAATCACCATTAATCATTTCCTATCCCTATTGACTACTCACCACTCACTCCATCACTCCATCACCCCATCACCCCATAAAATATGGCATAAATCTTGTATTATAAAAATATATCATATAATCACCCCCTATGTCCAGTCAAATCGTAATGATCCAAATCACCCAGCCGTCAGGTACGATCCGTATTCCCAGGATCGTTGTACGTCAGACCAACAAGTGACCTTAAACTATTTAATTATATATCATGAAGATCTTCAAGTATTTAGCATTACCCGCCCTTTTAGCAACCCTGGTTTCCTGCGGTGGAAACAATGTAGATCCTCAGAATCCCAAAAAACGGGAATTCGAACTCTACATTGACTACTGGAATACGCAAGGCACCAATCCACAGATTACGTTTGATGGGGTCAACTCCTCCCCGGAAGTCAAGATCGACTTTACCAAGACATTTGCCGGTGTAGCGGTGCCTCCAAACTTCACGAATGTGATCATCGACAATGTGCGCATTATTGATGATGCGGGTGTCAACTACCAGATCGACGGAATCACCGCCTACGAATGGCGTGAAGACATCGATGACTGGAAAGTGGATGTGGAATTTACCATGAATTACACCCAGGTACAGGATCTGATGACCATGATGGTGTTGGACGAAAGTGCTTCACTTGGTCAGGATTTTGACAAAGTCAAAAACTACGCGGCCAGCTTTATCACCAATGTATTGGATGAAATACCTGATGCGCGTATCGGTATTGTGGATTTCGCCGATCAGATTCACAGCTTTCCTCCGACCAGCAATAAAGCAGCATTGCTAAACTACATATCGAGCCTTGAACAAGGTCCATTTACCACCTTGTATGAATCGGTCAATATGGGGATCGATGTCCTGGAAAATGCGGATGCCGAAGGCAAGACCTTGTTGATCTTTACAGATGGAACAGACAACAATTCCAACCCGGAATTTACTCCGTCATACCTGTTGGATCGTCTGAATGCTTCAACCGCAGACACACGGATCACCAGCTTTGCTATAGGCCTGGAAGGCAATGGTGGGGTAGACAAACCTGTACTCGAACAACTGGCGACAAATGGTGGAAGCGCCGCCTTTCCAAAGAATATCGACGAACTCGGTCGGGTGTTTGAGAAATTCAGCAACTCGATCGCGAACGTCTACAACCTGACCTATATCCGTAATCAGCAAGTGGTGCCGGAAACCGATAAACGCAAATTGCGGTTCGTCCTGAAGTGTTCCGCCAAAACAGAATAAACGATTTTAATACCAGGTGGCCTGCGACCTCATCTGAATGAAGTCGCCTTCGCCAAGGCTACTGCGACCAAAGAAGGGTAATAGATTTTCATAGTTGTGAGCCTGGCCTAAGGAACCAGGCTTTTTTATTTCTATTGACTGACTTCGGCTTGGATCGCAGATCGCGCAGAACTATTTCAAATAAATTTGCGCAGATAAAATTGGTAAGGTTTGGCTTTCCTTCTGAGGTTATTCATCTCAATCCGAAATGATATCAGGTTCTTCATTCTCCTCCGGCAATTCCAAAGCTTTGACACTCTGTATGGCGTTCCCGGCAATCCCTCGTATAGAGGCATGCATATTGATCGTGTTGATGGTTACTTTTTCAATCTGTCTTTCACGTTCTTTCCATATACGTTGCATAGCGGACTTTTCCCGATCCAACGATCCCTTCAAGGCCTGAAATGCTTCGAACATGGCTTCAATCTGCATTCTGAATTCACTACCCGTCAGATAATCATACAGCATCACCATCTTATCTCCCTTGTTTTCCTGACTCTGTAAAGCCTGACTCAATTGGATGACGGTCTCCCGCAATACAAAACAAAGTCCTTTGAATTCATTGAAGGTGCAGATCCATATCCCATCGCGCTGACCCATACGATCCATCCCGGGAGGGAGTACGTCAGTCACGAGTACACCAATCGTAGCATTATGCTCCCGCATATCGGTCCGGAATTTTTCGATCCATGAAGGCTGAAAGGCTTTGGTCCGTTTGCTTTCATAGTAGATCGTACCACAATTTTGACGACTGTGGGTGTTGACGGTTTGTATACAATCTCCGCCTCGCTGGCCTTTCTTGATCTCATCTATTGTATCAAGTGGGAAACTTGATGCAAGCCATTCTTCAATCGCCAATTCCTGGACTTCACCTTGCAATTGCATAGAACCCTGGTCTTGCTTGCGCTTCATCTCTTCCGTCAGCTTTTTCTGATCTTCCAGCTGTTTCATCAGCTCACGGATCCTTAGTTCATTACGCTCTTCTTCAGTCTTCTTAATCCTTTCTTTTTCCTGGGCGAGCGCCTCATTCAGCTTGAACTGGGCTTCCGCTTCAATCACCGTTTTCAATTCTTCCTTCTCCCGTTTCAGCTTTTCCATCTCCGCTTTGGTACGGTTAAACTCCTTGACCTGCTCTGATTTCTCATTGAGTTCCTTTTGCAGGGTAGCAAACTGATCATTGGTTTCTTCGAGGGTTTTGGCTTTTACCTTTTCTTCAATGATCCGTCGCTCTTCTTTCAATTGCCGATCCAGCCGATCCTGGAATAATTCATTTTCCTTTTTCTTCAGTTCTTCAAATTGTTCACGTGCCTGGACCAGCCTGGCTGCGTCATCCGCTATCTTCTTTTGTTCTTCAGCCCACTGGGCCTGATACCGGAGGCGAATCTCATCCTCCAGCTGATGGGCCAGGATGTCTTGCACGTCAATATCATGTCCACAGTTGGGACACTTGATTCTGGATGTTGAATTCATGGACAGGGTCAGAATGTTTTCAAGGCTGAAAATACGGCAATACAAGGCTACAGGGAGCACGCCATGGTTTATTGGGGCTTTGGAGTGCGCAGGCTATCCTTAACTGCACCCAAAGTTGCCCATCATCAGTGACACGGACTGTCACTCTAAATGTACATCCACATATTTTTTTCTTAAATACGTCTTGAGGCGTTCCGGTCCATATACTTTGACCTGATCGATCAGTCCCATGACAAAACGCCCCACACCTTCCATCCCATACACCGGCGCTTCATACCGGTACGGAAATAGTTTGTGCTCCTGTTTGATCAGGGATTCCTGTTTTACGCCATACTCTTCACATAGCAGGCTGGCCGCTCGCTGCGTGAGGCCAAGGATCACTTTTGTACTCCTGTAGCCATTCATGTAAAAGTCATCCACACCCCAGGTGCTGAAATCCGGTTGATGGATGATCTTCATCTTTAATTTGACCGCGCCTCCCATACGATCGATTTTATACTGCCGGACTTGCTGACTATCCCGTTCAATCCCGAGGACATAACGCATGCCCCGAATGAACCGCACCGGTTCGATGATCCGATCCGACACCGTATCAGAGCGTAGGGAATAGTAATCCACCAGTTTGACGCAGACCTTGTCATGCATGGCCTCCTGGATGATCTCCAGGATATTGTTGGTCCATTGCCGCGCGACCATTCCTCCAATCATAGGTACCTGGATATTCTCGTTAATCTTTTGCAGAATGGAATTGCGTAAAGGATGATCCGGCTTGATGGCAGCAACATGCGCTCTCAGGTAGATATATTCATCCGGATCAAATTCCGGCATCCATCCGGTTTGAGGACCTGAGGCGATTTTGTACCTGTTCTGGTCATCCTTGACCAACACATAATGCATCTGCTCCAGATCCTTGAGATCCCTGTATATCGTTCGTTTGGTCGTTCCAAACCTTTGGGCCAGCCGGTCCACCGACCAATACATATCGCGGTGCAACAAACTCAGCAGGCTCAGAATGCGTAGGACGGATTTGTCTTCAGCCATATAGGATAGGTTCAGGAAGAAAGATACGTGAATTATGGGGTGATGGGGTGAGGGAGTGATGGGGTGATTTAAAGGTTAATAAGGTATTGCTTTTATCCCAGGTAGACTCTAATTTTCACTTCCACCAATAGTTGAAAACATGAAACAGGAGGAATTTAATGAGCAATTCCGAAGGCGAACCAAACAATTGGCGCTTGACATTATTAAAATGGTGTCATCCATTCCATATTCGGATGCGCTTGGCGTCATTCGGAAGCAATTGATCAAAGCATCCACTTCGATGGCCGCAAACTTCAGAGCGTCCTGCAGAGCAAGGTCTGATCAGGAACTATTTTCAAAATTGTGTATCGTAGTAGAGGAAACCGATGAAACTGTTTTCTGGTTGGAGATGCTGGTGGATGGCGATTTTATCTCCGCTGAGGAAGTAGCTCCCATGTCCAAAGAAGCGCTAGAAATTCTATATGTGATGTCCGCCTACCGGAAAAAAATTGGAAGCAAAATAAAGCAACCCCATCACTAAACATACTCGCATTCCCCTATGATTGGCGCGCTAAGCAGTTCCTTTGTTTGCTACACAATAAAATAGCCTTCGCCCATCAAATCACTCCATCTCCTCATCACTCCATCACCCCATCTCTCCATCACCCCATCACCCCATCACCCCATCACTCCATAATTACCATCCTACATACTTCGGGGGCTCCACATTCTTCATCCGGAGATAGACGACCAACTGCCCGCGGTGATGGGTTACATGATCGGTCATCAACATCAGGATCCTGCGCTTGGTCATGGTACCCGCGATAAAGTCAACCTTCTCATTGAGTTGCTTTTCGGTAAGTACAGAAATGGTCTGGTTGGCATAGGCAAAGGACTTTTCCAGCATCGCGATAATTTCCTTTTTACTGTTGCCTGCCTTCTGAGGATCGACATGGGTTGCGGATCCTCCCAGATAAGAGGAGCATAGCCATACCATATTCCCAGCCATATGTTTGAGTTGCTCCCGGTACGTCATTTCTACCGGGGTAGGGGTATATCCATAGTAATCCTCAGGCATAGCCCGTGCGAATTCCATAGTGTAATCAGTGGCATTTTTCCACTTGATTTTGTAATCAGATAAAAAAGAATCCTGACCCATCGACTGGTTGGAAAGAAATAGTATACAGGTCAACAACAAACTCGTCCGGACGGACCAAAGACGAGCGGAATCTTTTTGTACAAAATGCATCATGGCAATTTTTATGAATTTAAACCGGAATGAAGTACAATCCTAAGTCAACGACTTCTGAATGTGCCGCCAAGATCATATGATTTTTTAATTTCAACCATCGGTTTAACAAAACCATAACGACCACGATCATGAAACCTTTCCGCCGCCGTTCTTTTCTGGGTACCCTGGCCACCGCCTCCGCCATCCCGATCATGCCTGCTTTTCTCAAACCGGATGCCTCTTCCGACTGGATCGCACCCTATAAATCAGCACTGACAAAGCAATCAGGAACCACCTCATTGGCCTATGACGAAGAATTCTGGTACCGGATCAAGACGATGTATGCCGCTTCACCAGGCTTGCTCAATCTGAACAATGGCGGTGTAAGCCCTCAACCGATCATCGTGCAGGAAGCCTTCGAACGTTACAACCGGATGTGCAACGAAGCCCCTTCGTACTACATGTGGCGCATCCTGGATCAGGGCCGCGAACCTTTACGCCAGCGTCTCGCCGAATTTGCCGGCACATCACCCGATGAAGTATCCATCTGCCGCAATGCCAGCGAAGCCTTGGAAACCGCCATCTTCGGTATGCGCCTCCAGAAAGGGGATAAAGTGGTGGTCTCCCGACTCGATTACCCCAACATGATGAATGCCTGGAAACAACGCGAACTTCGTGATGGTATCATCCTAAAATGGGTCGAACTGGATTTGCCCACAATGTCCAACGAAGATATTGTCGATGCTTACTCCAAGCAGATCACCTCCGATGTCAAAGTCGTACACATCACCCACCTCATTAACTGGAACGGTCATATCGTTCCTTCTAAACGGATAGCAGATCTGGCCCACGCAGTCGGTGCTAAAACCGTCGTGGACGGCGCACATTCCTTCGCCCATATTCAATACAAGATTCCGGATCTGGGGGCTGATTATTTTGGAACCAGCTTGCACAAATGGCTCTGCGCGCCTTTCGGATCCGGACTGCTCTATGTCAAGAAAGAACATATCGGTCAAACCTATCCTCTGCTGGCCAATGACCAGCCAGAAAGTACAGACATCCGCAAATTTGAATCGCTGGGCACCCGGTCCTTTGCCATCGAACAGGCCATTGGCCAGGCGCTGGATTTTCAATATTCCATAGGCAATGATGTCAAGCAGGAACGACTACAGTTTTTAAAACAATACTGGACCGAAGCCGTACGCCATCATCCTAAAATCCACATTAACACAGACATGCGTCCTGATCGCAGTTGTGCTATAGCGATCGTGCTGATTGATGGGCATACACCAGCCGAACTCGGCGAAATGTTGCAAAACCAGTATAAAATCCACACGACCTCGATTGACTACAGCAATGTGCATGGCGTCAGAATAACACCACACGTCTACACCGTCAAGGCAGACCTGGACCGGCTGATCTCAGCATTGCTTAAGATTGCTGACAGTTAATCCAAATGACCTTTTAAAAACTACCTTTATAGGGAATGATCAGATTGTATTGCAATTCTCTGGGAGAAGCCTTTGCGATATAATCAAACCAGAACTCGAAATACTTATATATCGCCTTGCGTTTCGCTTCCTGTATTGAATTCGGAGCTGTATTGACCCGGTTGAGAATAATGGGGCTTGATTGCGCAAAGGACTTTAGGATTTCACCTGCCCGATCCTGAAAATATTCCCCTTGGTAAATCCGGTCATACGGATTGACCATTCCTGCTGGTCTTGTTTCCCGGCGATAACTGGGGGAAACGATATTGGAATAATCAAAATCATACGGGATCACGATATACTTGGAGAGGCCAGGATCAAAGAAAAGTTTTGCATTACGTGACATGACTACGCTCCAATCCCGGTTGCCAATTAGAAAATTAAAGGCTGCGGCGCGACTATAGGATTCAAAATGCAAAGAATCCTGTGCCAGGTTGAATAGTTTTCTTTCAGTTAGCCCGAGTCGATGGCAAATGACTTTGTCTGGCTCCAACAAAACACCCGAGGACACAATAGGCTTGCTGCGATGTAAGGTATCAACGTAGGTTACCGTCACCCAAATCGTGCGGTAAGCGTAGGGTGTCAGGCTTTCGTAAATCTGGTAACAAAGAAGCTCCTCCTCCAGATTGTTCTGGCCCTCCTCCGTCTCCAGGCAATGCGTGACCAGTTTTATTTCATCTTCTTCACTGAGGCCCAGGCTTCGCAAGGTTGACTTTTTAAAATTAAGCAATAGGGGAGGCATGGTACATTTCATCCTCCTGAATTTCCCGCGAAGGTTAAGGGACATGGATTCATCTTTCAGGAGTACCCCTTCCTTGCTGGAGATGCTGATCACCGCAGATATCTCTTCCCGATTAGTCTTATACAGAGAATCAAAAGGGTAGGTGAGGGTGATGCTGACCTCCTCAGATCCATAGAGCTTGTCAAAAAGGGACATGGTGGACTGCCCAAACCCTTTGGTGCCAAATGCCATAAGCATTAAGAAGAGTAATCGGTACAATCGCATAGAAGATGAATGGATGCTGTAAAATTGGCAAGAAATGCCGGTACGTGGGTAAAATTATTGTTAAGAGTATAAATGCAAAAGGTAGTTTTGCAGCATGTTTCCCGGTTTACTGTTCAGCTGTTGGCTTGCATGGACTCCGGTTTTTGCTCAAGCTACTGCGCCTGACAAACCGGTTAATATCATCCTGGTGATCGGGGATGGTATGGGTCTTGCTCAAATAGCCTTAGCGGAATATCTATACCGTCCGCCTTCTCCGCTCGCCCAAATGGAGGTCGTCGGACTCCAGAAAACACATTCAGCATCTCACCTTGAAACCGATAGTGGAGCTGCAGGTACAGCCATCAGTTGCGGAGTCAAGACGTTTAACGCCGGTATTGGTGTAAAAGCCGACAGCACCAGGGCTGAAACCATTATGGAATTGGCTCGCGATCATGGCCTCAAGACTGGCTTTGTAGTGACCTCTTCGGTGGTGCATGCTACACCTGCTTCCTTCTACGCCCATGTAGCGTCAAGAGGTTCCTATGAAGAAATCGCCAAACAATTAGTGGCTTCAAATATTGATGTGTTCGCCGGTGGAGGTGAAAAATATTTCTATGATCGACACTCCGACCGTTCGAATCTCCTCGATACACTCAGGAAGAAACAATACCAGGTAGTCCCCATGCATGAGATCCATGGCCGGATCAAACTTGAAAATATCCGCAAGGAAAGCAAGATCGCATGTTTTACAGCACTGGAAGATCCTATTCGGGCCTCCATGGGCCGCACCTACCTTCCATGGATGGTCCTTGAAGTCATAGAAGCTCTTGAAAAACGTTCCGACAAAGGGTACTTCCTGATGGTCGAAGCCTCTCAAATCGACTGGGCCCTTCATGCAAATGACAAAGAATGGCTTGCGCTAGAAATGCAGGATGCATACGCGATGATGGAAGGCTTGTTGGAAAAAGTCAAACAAGATGAAAATACACTTCTGATCGTCACAGCCGATCATGAATGCAGCTACATGAGCCTGAGGGGTAAGCGGACGCCCAGAGTCGAGTTCAATAGCAAAGTGCACTCCTCCCAAATGGTACCCGTGTTTGCGGATGGGCCCGGCGCGGAAGAATTCCTCGGAATCTATGAGAATACTGCCATTTTTGACAAGATGAAGAATTTATTAAATCTTCAATAGACGTTTATTGCGACAGACAGCCCGTTTGTCGAATACTTCCGGTATAAGTCTACCCTTTGTCATCTGCATATTGAATTTTGGTATTTTGGCATTTAAATCACTTTTACATGCCACGTCTTATTATCACTTTACTTTTACTATCAACCCTTATTCCCCAAACCCAATCTCAAAAGTCGGTTTCTGCAAATAAACCCACCCCTACGCGAATCGCTGACTCCACTTTCGCCAATCTATCGCTTCGCAGCATCGGCCCGGCCTTTATGTCCGGTCGAATTGCCGATATCGCTATCCATCCCAAAGACGACAACACCTGGTTTGTAGCGGCAGGCTCCGGCGGTGTATGGAAAACAGTCAATGCAGGTGTTACATGGACTCCTGTCTTTGACAATGAAGCATCCTATTCGATCGGTTGTGTAACCATTGACCCCAACCAACCCTCAAGAGTTTGGGTAGGCACCGGTGAAAACGTCGGTGGCCGTCACGTAGGATTTGGAGACGGCATATACCGAAGTGAAGATGGAGGTTCCAGTTGGAAAAACATGGGTCTGAAATCTTCAGAACACATATCTAAAATCATCGTGCATCCCACCGATTCTCGAACACTATGGGTGGCCGCTCAGGGCCCTCTATGGTCCAAAGGCGGTGAGCGGGGAGTCTATAAAACCACAGATGGAGGAGCTACCTGGAAACGAACCCTTGGAGATAGTATCTGGGTAGGGGCTACTGATATCATCATGGATCCGCGAAATCCTGACATCCTCTATGCCGCCACCTGGCAACGATACCGGACCGTGTACAATTTTATCGGAGGTGGACCCGGAACCGGAATCTATAAGAGTACGGATGGTGGTGAAACCTGGATGAAGCTGACCAATGGACTGCCTGCATCAGACATGGGCAAAATCGGACTGGCTATTTCTCCTCAACAACCGGATGTCATCTATGCCGGAATTGAATTGGATCGAAGAACAGGGGGGCTCTTCCGCTCAGCAGACGGAGGCAATTCGTGGGAAAAACGTTCCGGCGCGGTGGCGGGAGGAACTGGGCCTCATTATTACCAGGAGATTTACGCATCGCCACATCAGTTTGATCGCATCTATATGATGGACTATATGATGCAGGTCTCTGAAGATGGAGGCAAAACCTTTACTGCGATTAATACGCAAAACAAACACGTCGATAACCATGCCCTGGCATTCCGAAAAGACGATCCTGATTATCTTCTGGTAGGCACTGACGGTGGCGTATATGAAAGTTTCGACAGTGGCCTAAACTGGCGACACATGAGAAACCTTCCGGTCACCCAGTTTTATAAACTATCCGTGGATGACCAACTCCCATTTTATAACATTTATGGCGGCACACAGGACAACTCTACACAAGGAGGCCCTTCACGAACCGACAATCGCCACGGAATCCAAAACTCCGATTGGAAAGTAGTCCTGGACTGGGATGGCCATCAGACGGCCACAGAACCTGGCAATCCTAATATCATCTATGCCGAACGACAAGAAGGACAATTGTCCCGAATAGACATGACCACTGGTGAAGCAATCGATATTCAGCCAGAACCTGGCGACGGTGAACCCTTTGAACGATTCAATTGGGATGCACCTATTCTGATCAGTCCTCACCACCCGGCAAGAGTATACTTTGCATCACAACGCATTTGGCGCTCAGACGATCGCGGCGACAGTTGGACAGCTATCTCTGGTGATCTCACCAAACACCAGGAACGCTTTACCCTGCCCTTGATGGGTAAAGTCCAAAGTTGGGATGAACCCTGGGATGTCAATGCCATGTCCAATTACAATACTATAACCTCACTTGCAGAGTCACCGGTAAAAGAAGGAATACTCTACGCCGGAACAGATGATGGACGCGCATACAAGTGACTGAAGATGGCGGCGCCCACTGGAGGATGATTGAAGTTGGAACCATTCCAGGTATTCCCGCTACGGCATTTGTCAATGATATTAAAGCCGATCTCTTCGATGCGGCCACCGTTTATGTTGCCCTGGACAATCACAAGTATGGTGATTTTACACCTTATCTCATCAAGAGCATGGATATGGGCAAGACCTGGAAATCACTACGAAATAATCTACCGGATCGAACACTCGTTTGGCGAATCGTACAGGATCATGTCAAGAAGGACCTTATGTTTTTAGGGACTGAATTCGGGCTTTATTTTACCCTCAATGGTGGAACCAGTTGGGTAAAAATAAAAGGCGGTTGCCCTACCATTCCATTCCGGGATCTGGCTATTCAACGTCGGGAAAATGACCTTGTAGGAGCTTCCTTTGGCCGAAGTATTTACATCCTGGATGATTATAGTTTCCTTCGGGAGGTATCGGATGAGCAGCTCGGAAAGGAAGCCACACTCTTCACTCCTCGTAAGGCGCTTTGGTATATACCCAGGCCCCAACTCAGTTTTGATGATGAAAAAGGAAGTATGGGAGCCGATCATTTTATGGCCCCTAATCCTCCTTTTGGCGCAGTATTTAATTACTATCTGAGGGATCAAATTAAGTCGTTGAAGGCCATCCGACAAGAAAAAGAGAAGACGCTCAAGACTTCTGGTGCGGATATACCATTCCCGGGATGGGACACACTGGAAATGGAAAGAACGCAAGATGTAGCACGGATTTGGTTGACTATTTCGGACAGCCAGGGGAAGGTCATCAGAAGATTAGCCTGTCCTACCGGCAAAGGATTCCAAAGAATAGCCTGGGACCTTAAATATCCGGCCACAGATCCGGTACGCCTGAATGATGCCACCGCAGAAGAAAACTTTAACAACACCGGATTCCTGGCTCCTCCGGGAATTTATACCGCTGCCTTGAGCAAACAAGTGGATGGCGTAATCACTCCGCTTGGAGAGCCTGTCACATTTACGGTTGAGCCCCTTCGCAAAGGTGGGGCACTGCCAGGCAACAACAACGCGGTCACCAATGCATTCTGGAGGTCATACGAAGACGTCACCAGTATCATAAGTGCCGAACAATTGGCACTTGCTACCAGCAATGCGCGAATTATCGCTTTACAAAAAGCCTTACGAATTGGAAAAGTAGCGCCGGGCACGTTGGATCAGCAGGTGTATTCGGCACGTGAAAAATACCTTGCCCTACAAGAGCAAATGAATGGCAATGGTTCCAAAGGGCAAATAGGCGAGAAATACCATCCAACAGTCAATTTCAGGATGTTCAAAATCCTCTTGAGTATCGGCACCTCTACCTACGGTCCAACCAAAACCAATCAACAAGCGATGGAGATCATAAGAAAGGACCTTGCGGATATGCATCAGAAGCTTACCTCGCTCTCTGCCGAATTGGATCAATTGGAAAAGGAAGCGGTTAAAGCCGGAGCTCCATGGATTGAAAATGGTTCATTACCTCCTTTGCCTTCTGGTAAAGAATGATACTGAATGAAATGGAACTCTAGTGGGCCCCATAAAGTTGTTGTAGCTTCGGGGATTGCACAAAAGGATGCCATGAAAAATAATAACCTGCAAACAGAAATAGATGCCAGCTATCTCTACAAGCAACTGGCTGCCCACGAAGAGGACGAAATTATAGCCAATGTATACCGCCAAATGAGTGAAATTGAAGGCGGACATGTGACGGCCTTTGCTAAAAAATCCAATTTGCGTCCTGACCAATTACCCGGGCCTTCCTGGAGAGCAAAAACGTTCAACATCATTGGTAAAGTCTTTGGCTATGATTATGTCCTTGGCGTATTGCTGGATACTGAGAAATCACTCTCCAATGCCATCCTTGCAGAGAAGAAGAAATCAAATCAGCAGATCACCGGCTCAGATACGTCACATGTTCGAATCCTCCGTACCATCCTGGAACAAGAATCCCAGGTAACAGGGGGGCGCCTGGCCAAATTTGAAAAACGACACAGGTCCGTAGGAGGCAATGCTATCCGCGCCGCAGTACTTGGCGGAAATGATGGGCTGGTCTCCAATTTTAGCCTGGTCATGGGGGTTGCCGGTGCTTCCCCGGACCAACAAGGTGTTTTGCTTGCAGGTCTTGCCGGATTGCTGGCCGGCGCATTATCTATGGCGCTTGGAGAATGGATCTCTGTTAAAAGTTCGCAGGAGTTGTATGAAAACCAGATGCAACTGGAGATGGAAGAACTTGAAACTAATCCTGAAGGCGAAAAAAAGGAAATTGCTTTGATCTATATGGCCAAAGGCATTCCTGAATCACAAGCTCATCAAATGGCTTCGGAGGCCATGACAGATCCTAAAATTGCCCATGAACTGCTGGTTCGTGAAGAACTCGGGATCAATGCGGAAGAACTCAAAGGGTCTGCGCTTGAGGCTGCTTTGTATTCCTTTTTTCTGTTTGCTATCGGGGCCAGCATCCCGGTATTGCCATTTCTGCTTTTTACGGGCTCCAAAGCCCTGATGATCAGTATTGGTGGCAGTGCTGTCGGCCTCTTTTTGATTGGAGCGGCCATCACCCTTTTTACCGGCCGTAGCGTCTGGTACTCCGGATTCAGACAAATGATATTCGGCCTGCTTGCGGCCGCCATTACTTTTGGCATAGGCCATCTGATTGGCGTCTCTGTAGCCGGCTGATTCATCTTAAACAAATTTTGTAGATTAGGGCTTATGGCCTCAAGGAAATTTGTAATAGCATTCAGTTCGATTGCCACCCTTGCCTTTCCACGCTTTTTAGCTTTAGTCTGGAGGTATCCGGTCGATGTCCGTTATTACTTGCGCTGCCTCATCGCCGGAATCATCAGCATGGTGATCGAACCTTTCCGATGGTTGGAAAAACTTGTTTATGACCGGCGGTTGACCAAAACCCGATTGCCCAAGTCCCCGGTATTTATTCTGGGCCACTGGAGGAGTGGAACGACCCTATTGCATAATGCCATGTGCCAGGACAAACAATTTGCTTACATCAATACGTATCAAAGTGTCTTTACCAACCAGTTTTTCTTCAATCGCTGGCTCTTCAAACCCTTGATGCGACTATTGATCCCTGAAAAAAGGCCAGCGGATAATGTTCACCTTTCAGTGGACTTTCCGCAAGAGGAGGAGATTGCCTTATGCAATACCAATTCCTTTTCCTTTTACAATTTCTTCTATTTCCCCCGCCAATGGAAAATCTTTTACCAACAATACATTAGCGGCAAGACCTCATCGGCCAGCCAACTGGATCAATACAGCAAGCGATACAAAAAAGTCATCGCCCAGGCACTGATCGAATATGGACGCAAGGAATTCATTTCCAAAAACCCTTCCAACACCGGACGAATCAGACATCTGCTGAACATGTTTCCTGAGGCAAAGTTTATCTACATCTACCGCAATCCGGTCAAGGTCTACTTATCCACTGTCAATTTCTTTCAAGTGACGGTCGAAGCCTTGGAATTGCAATCCTATTCCAGGGCTGAGTTTGAAGAACTCGTATTTGAACTCCACGAACAGATCATCCGGGATTATGAAGAGCAAAAAAGCTTAATCCCTAAGGAAAACCTCGTCGAAGTCAAGTATGAAGATTTCGAGCAAGACCCAATTACTGGACTGGAATCCATCTATTCGGCGATAGGACTTCCTGGGTTTGAACAAGCCCGCCCTGCATTTGAAGCCTACCTCGAATCCCAAAAAAGATTTGAAAAGGGACATCATCCATTGGATGAAGAAGTCAAACAGAAGATCCTCCAAAGGTGCGCGTATACGCTTAACTTATATGGTTATGCTGAAGTCCCTTCAGAATTGTAACAAATGTCACCCGTGGGTATTCACCACAACCGCAACTTTGCATCATCAAATCAGATACCTATGCATTTTAAAAACATCATCGACGTCAGGACCCGGGAAGAATTCCAGGGTGGCCATGTGGCCGGAAGTATCAATATCCCTCTCCAGGAAATCACCAAAAGGCTGGACGAAATCAAAGCCATGGAGCAGCCTATTTTGCTGTGCTGTGCCAGCGGTGGACGGAGCGGCCAGGCCGAAGCCTATCTCAGCGGGCTAGGCATTGCTTGCGAGAATGGAGGCGGCTGGATGGAAGTCAACTATCGTATTCAATTGGAAAAAGGAGTAACCCCATGATCGGATTCATTAAGAAATTATTTGGTGGTGGACCTGCCGTTGACTTTAAAGAACTGCTGAAGGAAAAGGCACAAATCGTTGACGTACGCACTAAGGCAGAATACCAGCAAGGACATGTGAAGGGCTCCATTAACATTCCGCTCAACAATTTGTCCAACCACTATGCGAAAATGAAGAAGGACACCCCGATCATCACATGCTGCGCATCAGGCGTCCGAAGTGCCCAGGCGAAACATATTCTGACCTCCAATGGTTTTACGAGGGTATATAACGGCGGAGGCTGGATGAGCCTGAACCGCAAACTTGGAAGAAGTTAGTACACCAAATTCATAACTTATGAAAGACAGAATCCTGACAGGTTGGAATATTCAGCGAGTATTCTACCTGATTGCCGGCGTTGGCTTGATTGTAATGTCGATTTCGGATCACCAATGGATCGGTGCGCTATTGGGGGGATACTTTGCCGCCATGGGCATCTTTGCTTTTGGTTGTGCCTCCGGCAATTGCTGTGGCGGTGCATGTGACACGGATACTAAAATGAACATTAAAGAACATCAATCATGATTGCGCGAAATAAAAAGCAAACCTTTAAAAGCATCATAGATTCCGAACCCCTCGTCCTGGTGGATTTTTTCACAGAATGGTGTGGCCCTTGCAAAATGATGAAGCCCATACTTGAACAAGTACATACTTCCGTAGGCGATAAGGTAAAAATCCTGAAGGTGGATGTAGATAAAAACCCGAAGGCTGCTCAGGTCTTCCAGATACGCGGGGTACCTACACTAGCCCTTTTCAAAAACGGAATCATCGTCTGGCGGCAATCCGGGGTGGTGCCTGCCTCCATGCTCAAGGAAATTATCACCAGTCACCACAGTAATTAGTCACCATAGCTATGCCGATAAAATCACGCTTACTCCTTCTGCTTATTCTGGCCTTCGCGATCCATTCATGTCAGGCCCAGAAATTTTCAGAGAGCACGGACACCAAAACCTTTGAGGAAAAACTCAGGACAACTCCTGACAAAGTGATCCTGGACGTCCGCACGCCAAAGGAATACGCATCGGGGCATATATCCGGAGCCATCAACATCGACTATGAGGATACATCCTTCAAATCCAAAATGGCTAAACTGGACAAGCAGAAGATTTACTTTATCTACTGTGAAGGTGGGGGGCGTAGCAAGTTGGCTCTCACCATCATGAAGCAACAAGGCTTTACGCGAATCGTCGAACTGGATGATGGAATCGATGACTGGAAGCATCACCATTTTCCGGTGACGAAATCCTGATTTTTTAAAAGGAATTTACCTTTCCCGCCAGCAGGCCTCAAAGTAACGGCCAGGCCTTGCCGTAAGTAGGATATGATTATCCACTATCTTCGCGGTATGGATATCGTGGAGCAATTCAAGACGCTGTTTGAGCCAGCCCTCGTCAAGGCCCTGGATAAACACTCAAAGTTGGTAAACATAAAGGCAGGCGAGACTATTTTGGATATCGGTCAGACTGTACGAACGATGCCCATCATCCTGGCCGGAACTGTCAAAGTCTCGCGTATAGATGACGATGGCAAGGAACTCCTCCTGTATTATGTCAATCCCAATGAAAGCTGCGCCATGACCTTCACCTGCTGTATGCAGCAATATCCCAGTGAAATCAAAGCGGTAGCGGAAGAGGATGTCACCATGCTGACGATTCCTATTCAATATATGGACGAGTGGCTGGTCAAATATCCTACCTGGAAAAGTTTTGTCATGAAAACAATCCGAAACCGCTTTAATGAAATGCTCAATGTGATCGACCAGATCGCCTTCCAAAAATTAGATGAACGCCTGGTCAATTATCTCAAGGAGAAATCCAAAGTGACCGGTTCCACGCTGATCAATCTCTCCCATGAGCAGATCGCTGCTGAGATGGCCACCACCCGGGTAGTTATATCACGTCTGCTCAAGGCCCTGGAAAACGATAAGAAAGTTTTGCTGTATCGTAACCAGATTAAACTCCTTCGCGATTTGTAACTTATATCACACACTTTTTCATCCTGGTTGAAGAGATTTGTAGTGTAAATCTTGAAATCATGAAAAAGAATGTAGGCTCCCTCGATCGACTAATCCGAATCCTTTTCGCCATCGCTATGGTGGTTCTTTATCTCACCGGGCAAATCACCGGGACCACTGGGATAATCCTATTAATCGTTGGCTTGATCCTCGGGATTACCGGGCTGATTAGCCTTTGTCCCATCTACATGATGTTGGGACTCAGCAGCAAGAAATAGTCAGTTTTCAACGTGTATGGTAGTATGCTGCTTTTATACGGCATACACTAATATGACTTTTGGTGTGGTAAGGGTATGGGTTTCATTTCGATGAACCTGTACCCTATTTTTTTTTCCAAATATCCATTCCTTCTTGACTCTCATAGGTCGGGTCAGTTTCGGCTGCATTTATATTTCTTTGTATCTTGATTTGCCGGAATCATCAAACCGGCACGGGATATTAAGACCAGCCTATGGGTGATCTACAATTGACGAGTTTTACAGGGCTCCTTCTGGTGATCAGTTTTTCAAGTATTTGGGCTCAACAAGCCCTGCCTGCCTCTGGAGGAAATGCCGGTGGTTTAGGTGGAAGTGCTTCCTATTCTGTAGGCCAGGTAGCGTATACGGGTATCCGGGGAGAGGGAGGATATGCTGGTCTCGGCGTGCAGCAACCCTATACCGTAATTATGGTTGGCAATATCGAACCTGATCCGGGTATTTCGGTGAGCTTCTATCCTAATCCCGTTCAGAACAACGACTTCCTGATCATTAATATGGATGCCAAATTTGACCCCAGGGCCAAATATTCAGTTGAGATAAGAAATATATATGGTCAACTGCTGATCCGTCAAAAAATGGATGAACTCTCAACGGCCGTCCCCGTAAAGGATTACCAAAACGGCATCTACCTGATGCGCATCCTCAAAAATGACACCGTTATCAAACTCTTTAAGGTTATTAAAACTGAATGAAAATGAAAATCACCACCATTTATATTTCCGTTTGCTTGCTTGGACTTTTGCTATGGTCACCCCAGGCATTCAGTCAGGCTCCATCCAAAATGAGTTATCAATCAGTTGTTCGGGACCCGGAGGGTGTATTGTTGAAAGACCAAATCATTGGAGTCCGGATTAGCCTGATCAAAGGGACGCCCAATGGTATAATTGTATTTTCCGAAACGCATGAAATCACCACCAACGCAAATGGCTTGGCGACCCTGGAAATTGGTGCTGGCACCCTGGTCAATGGATCTTTTGAAAATATAGATTGGAGCGAGGGGCCCTATTATATCAAATCCGAAATAGATCCCGACGGAGGAAGCGTATATAGCATCTCCGGCACCTCTGAACTGTTGAGTGTGCCCTATGCTTTATTTGCTGCCAATGGCGGCACACAAGGGCCTCAAGGTGAACAAGGACCTCCTGGCCCTCAAGGCGAGAAAGGAGATACAGGGGAAACCGGAGAACGAGGTCCTGAAGGATTAAAAGGAGATAAGGGCGAAAAAGGGGACAAGGGCGAAAAAGGGGATACCGGGCCGCAGGGACCTATGGGAACTCCTGGCCCTGGCGGAGGAGAGGACCAACAAATCATCTTCAATGACAACGATGAATCTTCCGGTGACCAGGAATTGCTTTATGACAAGGTCTCCAACCACATGACGATTGGTGCCGGCACCATCAATCCGGATGCAGCACTTGAAATAAAATCCGTCGACGGCGCTTTGCTTTTTCCCCGAATGAATACGCAACAGCGAAATGCTCTAAACGCGACAGAAGGAATGATGATCTACAATACCGATACCCAGAAATTCCAGGGATTTGTCGGCGACTCCGGGATTATTGTAGTGGCAGGCAGTGAAATTTCCCAGGCTACCTATTTTGTCGGCAATGACGGAGTCAATGAAGATTTTGCCGCGCAGACGTTTATTCCCCAATTCCCGGGCTATCTGGATCAGTTTGACTTTAAAGTAAGCAGTCTCTCCCCTGGATTCCAACTCACTGTAGAACTCTATGAAGGTGCCAATCCAGGCTCAGGCTTTTACTTCGGTCAGGAAAATGTCATCGTCAATTCGCTGGGATGGAATAGCGTCACCTTTCCGCCTACCTTTTATCTCAGCCCTGGCCATGTCTATCATGTCATCCTCAAACCCACTGTGATATCCTCCAATTTTCTGGGTGTCCTTCAAAGCAATAGCAGTCCCCCGGGACAACATGTAGGAGGTACATTATTTTCATACGACCAGAGTACTGGTGTGTATGAACCGTCAGCCAATGATGATATGGATTTCAGAGTCAAATCTCTGATCAACACCCAGGGCTGGGTAGACTTACATTGATCTGATTGGGTTCTGATATACGAACATTCCCTTCGGAAATAGCTTGATTTCCTTCAGGCCTCTTCGACAGCCAATTCAGTCAGGATGTTTTTCAAATCCTCATTGATATTGTCGAGATAATGCGCCATTCGGTAGTACGTGATGACGGAGATCATTTTCATTTCTCCACGCTCCAGTTCCTGCAGCAGTTCATTTTCATAGTCCTGGTAATCCAGATTTTTCTCTTTCAAATCCGGCGTATATCCACGCAAGGCATTCCGGCCAAAAGATCCGGCCTGGAGGAGGTGGATACAGCGTTTGAGCATGACTCCGGCATCATTGATCCGGTGCAGAAGCATCGTTCGCTGTGTTGGACCATACCAAATTCTCTGTTTCCGCTTTTCACTGGCCAATAGATAGATACTATTATACACCCCGGCCATATGCCCGGTCAACAGATTGATGCTAAGCAAATTTTTTATCTGAGCCGAAGTGACTTGCGAACTACGGTCTTCGACAAGGCTGATGAGGTATTGCGTGATCGCCTGATGATTGCTCTGCAATTTTTCCAGGTAGGCTCTGGCTTCTGAAAGATGATTTTCAAATTCAGTTTCACCCGAATAATGAACAATGCGATTGAGAATGGTATTCAGATTTTTTAGCCGTTGACATTGTTCAATGATTTCCTGAAGCGCAATCGGCAGGGACAAATCCGCAGTATGACTGCCGGTATCCAGAAAACTGGTTTGTGCTGATTTCCCTGGATGATTTGGGACGGTCCGCGAAGCCAACCGAATAAACAAGGGCATAAACATCAGGCTGACGAACGCGCAAACAACATTGAAGCACGTATAAAAGAAGGCCAAACCGGCGGGCATGGCCCATTTATCCACAAAAGGATTGCCCGTCTTGATCATGTAGATCATCATCCAGGAAATACCTTCAAGAAGCAAAGGGAGAAATGGAAGAAATACCACAACCCCGAGCACATTAAACAACACATGCATTCGAGCGGCTTTCTTCGCATCCACATTACCCACCCACGAAGCCGCCTCTGTAGTGATCGTGGTTCCTATATTTTCGCCCAATACCATCGCCGCCGCAATATCAAAAGGCAACCAACCATTAAGACATAGCGTAAGGGTCAACGCCATGGAGGCGCTTGAGGACTGGATCAGCGCTGTCAGAAAAAGGCCGATAAACAAAAAAAGAATAATGGACATCCAGCCTTGATTACCCAAATTTGAAATAAAGGAAATCACTTCCTGATGCCTCTGCAGATCCGGCACCACACTTTTGAGAAACTGAAGCGCAATGAGCACGATCGCGAATCCGATAACAGTTTCAGCCCAATGCCGGTTTTTTCCATTTTGGATAAAAACAAAAGGCATCGCCATTGCGATCATCGGCAGACATAAGGCAAAGAGGTTATACTCAAATCCAAAAATCGTAACTACCCAAATCGTCACGGTGCTGCCTACGTTGGCCCCTATGATAATACCCGCCGCGGCAGTCAGGGAGATTATGCCCGCATTGACAAAACTTACGGTCAACAGGGTAGTAGCGGAACTCGATTGTAGTGCGGCAGTAGTAAAAAAACCGGTCAGAAACGTTGAAAACTTACTTTGGGTCACTTTCCCCAATGCTTCACGGAGTGGCAGGCTGGCAATGCGTTGCACCCCCTCACTCATCACCTTGATGCCATAGATGAAAAGGGCCAACGCCCCAATGATCTGTAGTATGCCCAGCCAGCCGGATTCTACCATACGTAATTGGTGTAAAGTAAACTATAAATGGAGTAAGCCCTTCGGATGTCTTGTAAATTCAATGTAACTAGAATTGCCTCCCGGCAACATCATAAAGTTTGTACCTTTGAACCCCGTAACAACCTCTTCAGGTCATGGTCAAATATATCTTCGTTACGGGCGGTGTAACCTCCTCATTAGGTAAAGGAATCATTTCAGCATCACTGGCTAAGCTATTACAAGCCAGAGGATTATCTGTTACGATTCAAAAATTTGACCCCTACATCAATGTTGATCCCGGCACCCTCAATCCCTATGAGCATGGCGAGTGCTATGTGACCGATGACGGCGCAGAAACCGACCTGGACCTTGGCCACTATGAGCGATTCCTGGGCCATCCAACGTCTCAGGACAACAATATCACCACTGGAAGGATCTATCAGTCAGTAATCAATAAAGAACGAGCCGGAGACTACCTGGGCAAGACGGTGCAGGTCGTACCGCATATCACCGACGAAATCAAAAGAAGAATTCGTGCCCTCGGTAAAACCGGTGAATATGACATTGTGATTTCTGAAATCGGGGGCACAGTAGGTGACATCGAGTCTCTCCCATATCTGGAAGCTATCCGCCAGATTCGTCTTGAATTAGGTACAGGCAACGCGATCACCATCCACCTTACGCTCATCCCTTACCTCAATGCGGCTGGCGAGTTGAAGACCAAACCCACCCAACACAGTGTAAAAGAATTGCTGCAGACCGGAAACCAGCCTGACATCCTGGTATGCCGGACAGAACATCCGCTGAATGATGAACTCCGTCGCAAGATTTCACTCTTTTGCAATGTAGACCGGCACTCCGTGATTGAAGCTATTGATGCCCAAACGATCTATGACGTGCCCCTTCTGATGAAGGATGAAAATCTGGATAAGATTGTACTCTCCAAGTTAAATCTGGATGTACCTAACGAACCTAACCTGACGGCCTGGAAGGCTTTTCTTAAGAAACTTAAAGAGCCAAAGAATATAGTACGGATAGGCCTTGTCGGAAAATACAACAAACTGCCTGACGCCTATAAGTCCATCAATGAAGCTTTTGTACATGCAGGGGCTACCAATGAATGCAAAGTCGAGGTTGAACCAATTCATGCCGAAGCACTCGAAGTGATGGACAATATTGGCGATGCCCTTGGCCACCTTGATGGGGTGCTGGTGGCTCCCGGATTTGGTGAACGCGGCATTGAAGGCAAGATCAATGCTATCCGCTACCTGCGTGAACAAAAAGTACCTTTCTTTGGCATTTGCCTGGGCCTGCAATGTGCGGTTGTGGAATTTGCCCGAAATGTGCTCGGCCTTGAAGATGCTTATAGTACCGAGATGAAGCCCGATGCAGCTCACCCGGTTATCGATCTTATGCCTGACCAGAAAAGCATTAAGATGAAAGGCGGTACCATGAGACTGGGCGCATACGCTTGTGATATCAAATCAGATTCGCTGGCCTACCAGGCTTATCAATCCAATGTGGTATATGAGCGTCATCGTCACCGTTATGAACTCAACAACGAATACCTGAAGGATTTTGAATCCAATGGATTGATCGCCTCCGGAATAAACCCGGATACCAAATTGGTGGAGATCATGGAAATTCCAGGACATCCGTTCTTTCTCGGCACACAATATCATCCCGAATTGAAGAGCACAGTGGAAAAACCACATCCATTATTTGTAGCCTTTGTACGAGCTTGTCTGGACTACAGATTGAGCCACTCCGGAAAAGGTAAGGAAGGGCAGGAGAGTGCCGCCCAGAAGATATTGGCCAAATAAGGATAGGCCTGTTTTCGGGTCTTAATGTAATGCTGCTCTAAGCGGAAGCGACCGGACGATGTTGGCTTCTGTATCTACCCACCATTGTAATCGCTGATACACTTTGGATGATTCAAAGTAAAGCAAAGCCATTTTGACATAGACATGTCCATGCCTTGCCTCTGAGGTCCAAAGAGATTTGTAAAAGCGTGCCAGCTCTTCGTCATCCATATGATCCGCAACCAGTTTGAAACGCTCAGCGCCACGGGTTTCAACTACTGAGGCAATCAGTAATCGATCCAGGAATCTTTCGTCAATTCCGTCATGCTGAGCTTTCATCAATGCTTTGATGTATGGATCTTCAGGAATGGTATGGGACAGCTGAAGGCCTCTTTTTTCAATCACCTGATAGACCTGCTGGAAATGCTCCAACTCTTCAACCGCGATGGCAATCAGTTCGGGAATAATTTCTGTCCGGTTGGGATATTTGGCGACAAGGCTCATCGCTGTTGCAGAAGCTTTTCGTTCGCAGTCAGCATGATCCTGGAGGAAGGCATTGAAATCTGCACAGACGCAATCAATCCAACCCGGTGGGCTGGGCACACCAATTTCCAGATTGAGCTTCACCCTGAATTAGTGATTAGCTATAGATCCAGTACAGGACCACGATCAAAAGGGCAGTAATGATACCTATGGTTATGAAAAAACGTCTTTCCTGCTTATGATCACGGACCTGGCGTTGCAGGCGGCTTTTCGAATGAGACATCAGATGTACATTTTATCTGGTTAAAGATACAAAGAGAAGCGTTTGAAATGGCTTTGAAGTCAAGTTTTAAGAGTAAAACATAAATTTAAAATATACGTCTGGTTTAGGATTTATTTGAATATGTAACAATCTGTTAATAGTCAAAGTATCAAAAATATATACCCTAAAATTCCCTCCATTATGCCTTATTCCCTTACTCCCTTTCCCCTTTACCCCCTTACCCAAACCCCCACCTATACCCAGCACCCCACATGGCCCTTACAATGATTACATTTGTAACCAATGGATCTACAGATTCCCTGGTATGCTATGCACTTCCCCGACCACGTAGTGGCCCTGGTCATCTGCATCCTGGCCCCTATATTAGCCTACAGTTCACGTAACGTCCCTGCTGAGGAAATCAGCTTCGAACCCGGAGAAAAAATCAACCTCTACCACAGCAATGCTCTTCTGCTGATTGTATTCTCCCTGGTTGTCGTAACCATCTGGCGACTGCCTGGCCGAACCCTGGAAGCACTAGGTATAGTCTGGCCAACCTGGAGCCCAATTGTTACAAGCCTACTCATCATCATATGCCTGCTCTACATCCTGGATCTCTTTTTCCAGTACGGCTTGCAACGATGGAGAGACAAGACCCTCGAACACCGCCAGGCATCGCTGAACTTTATTCCCGCAGACCGCAAAGAATGGCTTCATTTTATTTTCCTTGCCATAGCCGCGGGCATAGGAGAAGAAATCATCTTCCGCGGTTTCCTCATTCACTATCTCATCTTCTGGACCGGCAATGCACCTATGGGCATCTATAGCGCAGGATTGTTTTCATCCGCGCTCTTTGCCTTTCTCCATGGCTACCAGGGACTGAAATCCATGATCAAAATCCTCGCACTCGCATTACTCTTTACGGCAATTTTCCTGCTGACCCGCTCCTTATTATTAGTCATTGTATTGCATATCCTCATCGATATCCTCAGCGGCTACCTGGGATTTCAATTGATACAACAAATACAACAAGAGAAAACACCTGAAGACTAAAAAAAGAGTGAATGTGTTCGCTGGAAAATCTCCTCTCGTAAAACTTTAGTGTCCAACTTGACCCCCAAAATCACCTTAGCGCATCATGTCATAAAACTGCGCGACCCGTTCGTCCACCATGATATCGCGAGGCGTTAATTTTCGTTTGAGATATACCCCTTCAATGGAAGTACATCGACTCAACGCCACATAGGTCTGTCCATGCTCAAAAGCACCTTTGCCCAGATCAATAGCCACCCGCTCATACGTTTTACCCTGGCTCTTATGCACCGTAACAGCCCAGGCCAACCGCAAAGGATATTGCGTAAAACTACCGATGACCTCTGATTTGATTGGATTGCCCACATCCTCCGTGATGGTATATTTATTGACCTCCCAGGTCATTTTAGGGACTTCAATGACCTCCTTTCCCTGCTCACCAGATTGCAGGGCAACAAATATTTTATCCTCTTCGAGCGAGGTGATGACAGCAAGGCTGCCATTGACAAATCGCCGTTCCAGATCATTACGAATCAACATCACCTGGCCACCTACACGTAATTCCAATTTGTAGTCGGTAGGAAAAAGTTTTGGATTAAATTCCCCTTTGACCTCGCCCGAATAATAATAGGTCGAGGTAGTCAACTGCTCCAGCCGCTCTTTATTAATCTGCTGCGCCGCTGCATTGGTACTGCATAAGGTGAGGTAAGGCTCCTCAATGATCTCATCCGGCAAATACCGTTCATTAAGCGTGTCCAGGTCATCCTGGTCAAACATCATCGTCCGTATGGCATCCAGCAAACGTATAAATCCACGATCCCGTTGCCGATACACCTGATTCAATTCAATCATCTGCAATTCTACATGCTCACTAAAAATATGGGCATCAAAAAAATAGGGCGATGGATAGGTGGTCCGGAAATACAATTTTTCTTCCTGACTACTCACCACCGGAGGTAATTGGAATAAATCACCAAAGAAATACATCTGGACCCCGCCAAAAGGCAATGTAGACTTCCTGTGCAGTTTAAGCGAAGCATCAATAGCGTCCAGCACATCCGCCCGAACCATGGATATCTCATCAATGATGATAGCCTCTACGGCTCCCAACATCCTGACCAATCGACGATTGATATGAATCTCATCAGGGTGCATCAGTTTGGGAGGAAACTGAAAAAATGAATGAATGGTCTGCCCCTGGACATGCAACGCGGAAATTCCGGTAGGGGAGAGCACTACTACTTTTTTATGGGTGGTCTTTCTGAAAAGTTGAAGTAGCGTGGATTTTCCGGTGCCTGCCTTACCTGTGATAAAGAAATGGCCTTGCTGTTCGTCCAGCTGTTGCAGGATATCCTGAAACGCCTTATCCAGCAATAATGGTTCTTTCATCCTTTCTCCTTGACCAGGAGTACATATACGGGAAAGTGATCACTATACCCTCCGGCATACACACCGTCGACATAGGTACGTATTGGATATCCCTTGAAGGCACCCGATTTCTGCGTAAGGTACGTAGGATTGAATACCCCTGCTTTATAAAACCGAAATCCTTCCTTCGCATTGGCCATATCCTTGCTCAGGATGATCTGATCAAATAAACTCCATGCATCCTGATAAGCAGTAGTCCCCAGGCCTTTTCGGTAAAAGTCCTCAAAAGGGTTATACATTTCCTTTGAGGTCAATCCCTCCGCTTCGCGACGAGCTCCCAGATTTTTCCGGACACTGTCATTGATCGGATCGTCATTGAGGTCTCCCATCACTACAGATTTGGTAATATGATGAGCGATCGCCATGCTGTCCAGAAAATGCCTGTTATAGGCAGCCGCAGCATTTCGAAGATGGGCTGTAGTCTGCTCACCACCTCGCCTTGATGGCCAATGGTTGACCGACACGATCACCCGCTCACCATTCAAATCACCTATCGCAAATAGGATATCTCTGGAGTAGCGAACTTCTTCTCCTTCATCATTAGTCTGCAGAGAGTAAAAAAAGAGCTGTATCGGTTTGAAATATTTTGGCTGATACAACAAGGCCACATCAACACCACGGGCATCTTTTGAATCCTGGTGCAGGATCTCATATCCCCGTGCCGCAATAGACGGCTGCTTGATCAAATCCTCAAGCACGGAACGGTTTTCAATTTCAGAAACACCCAAAAGTGCCGGCCCATCAGGCGTGTAGGCCGTCCCAATCTCACTGATTACCCTCGACAAGTGTTCGAGCTTATCATAGTACACATGAGAAGTATAGAGATTTTCTCCAAAAGGAGTAAATTCTATGTCATCCGTATTTGGACTGTCGAGCGTATCAAAAAGATTCTCCAGGTTATAAAACGCAATACACGCTACTGTAAATTCTTTCTGCCCATAGGTAAACATTGGGAAAAGCAAACAGAATAGAAAACCAACCATTCGACTCATGCTGCGAAGATTGCGCAAAAAAGCGGGATTTTTATAGCCCACCAATTACTACAGCCGTTTTCTTACTTTTGGCGCTATGTTATCTCATCGCTTGCTTTTCCTCATCTTCTTCTGCACGGCCGTATCGCTCCATGCTCAGATTCAGGTATCCGGCACCCTGCTGGATGAACTTACCCAACAGCCCCTGGCTGGGATCAAAGTTCAATCCTTACTGCCGGACGAAACCCGTACCGACTTCCAGGGCCATTTCATCATTCGACATGCTCCCGGTACCAACATCAGACTTTCTTTTGAAGTCAATGGCCGTACGCTGGAGTACAATGGTCAGGTAGATGAAAGCAACCAGGTAGACCTGGGCTCCATCACTCTCACCACAGCCATGGAAGCCACCCATGAAACGGAATTGCCTTCGATCAATCTACAGGAAGGTGATGATGACGCCAATGCGAATATTTCAGGACTGCTTTCTTCAGGGGATGACCTTTTCGCCGGAATCACAGATTATACATTCAGCCCCACCCGATTCAATCGACGCGGTCTTACCTCCGAATATTCTGACGGCTATCTCAACAATCTTCCGATCAATGACCTTGAATCGGGCGGCCTCTATTGGAATACCTGGGGTGGCCTCAATGAAGTAATGCGCCAGGACGCGAATGTGATAGGTGCCGAAATTCCAGAATGGGGTATGGGAGGCATCACCAATACGTTCAATACCGATTTGCGCGCCGCCTCGCAATGGAAGCAAACAAAAATCAGTTATGCCGTAACCAATCGCAATTACCGCAACCGAATTATGGGTACCTGGTCTACCGGCTTGCTACCCTCTGGTTGGGCTATCAGCATTTCTGCCTCCCGCCGATGGGCTCAGGAAGGCTATATTGAAGGAACCTTTTATGACGCATGGTCTTACTTCGCATCCGTAGACAAACGTTTCAATGATCATCACACGCTCAATTTCGTTGCCTTAGGCGCTCCATACAAACGTGGGGGAAGCAGTACCGCAGTGCAGGAAATGTATGATCTCTATGGCGATAATTATTACAATGCCTTTTGGGGATATCAACAGGGAGAAAAGCGAAGTGCAAGAGTGTTCTCCGGCCATCAGCCCCTCTTTATGCTTCGGCATGACTATCACATCAATGAAAAACTATATCTGACCACTGCGCTGGGCTACCAAACCGGCAAGAACAATGTCAGTGCATTAGACTGGCTCAATGCCAATGACCCCAGACCCGATTATTATCGCCGCCTTCCCAGTTATGTAGATGATCCTGCCCTGGCCGCGCAAATGACCGAAATCCTCACCGCCGATAAAAGTCTGTTGCAAATCCAATGGGACAAATTGTATGAAGTCAACCTCAATAGTGATTTTACAGTAGAAAATGCAAATGGCATACCCGGTAATTCCGTTCAGGGAGCACTTTCAAAATATATCATGGAAGACCGCATCGGGCAATTGAATAAAGCCATCGCCAATATCGTTCTGCATTATCAATGGACCGACCGAAGCCAGGTCAGTATCGGTGTCAGCGCCATAGCCCAGGACATCCGTAATTACAAAGCCGTCAATGACCTTATGGGCGGAGAGTTTTATGTGGACTGGGATAAGTTTGCCGAACAGGATTTCCCGGGGAATGAAGATGCCCTGCAAAATGACTTGCTCAGACCCAATCGCATCCTGTACGAAGGAGATCAATTCGGTTATGATTTTTACTCCAGGATCCGCCAGCAAAGTGCATGGGCCTCCTATAGTCTCAATGCCTCCAGTTGGGAATTCGCCCTGGCCGGCGGGGTGAAGAATCATACCTATTGGCGGGATGGCCAAACCCAAAATGGAAAGTTCCCGGATAACTCATATGGTGAAAGCACTAAAAACAACTTCCTCCTTCCTTCCGCGAAAGCGTTGATCCGCTATAAGATTGATGGAAGAAATTATGTAACCCTTTCCGGAATGATCACCGATATGGCCCCCAGTTTCGACAATGCCTACGTCTCGCCCAGAACCCGTGACAATGTAGTCACCGGACTGGAGAAAGAAAATCTGAGTCTGGTGGAACTCCGGTATGACCTGAAAGCGCCGAACCTGAAAGCATCACTTGCCGGTTTTTATATCACCGACAAAAACGCTATTGAATCCACCAGCTTTTATCACGATGACCTCAACACCTTCGTCAATTTTAGCCTGACCGGAATAGACAAAGAATACACAGGCATCGAAGCGTCTTTTGAATACAAAATTGTGCCACGCCTGTCGATTCAAGGAGCTGCTGCCATTGGCCAGTATATCTATACGTCGCGGCCAACAGCTACCGTAACGCAGGATAATGACGGTAATGTATTGCTCGAAAACATAACGGTATATGCGAAAAACCTTTACGTCTCCGGAACCCCGCAATCCGCATACACCGGTGGTCTCTCGTACCGCTCCAAAAAATTCTGGTCCCTCTTTCTTAACGTAAACCTGTTCCAGGAAAGCTGGATCAATTTCAATCCACTGCGTCGCACCACAGCCGCAGTCGAACTGGTAGATCCCGAAAGTGAACAGTGGAACCAAATCCTGCAACAGGAAAAAGTCGACCCCGCCTGGACTGTGGATATCTCTTTCTATAAATCATGGAAAGTCGACTGGCCAAAAAACGAAACCATCTTTGGTCTGAATATCGGTATCACCAACCTACTCAACAATCAAAACTATATTAACAACGGATACGAGCAATACCGCTTTGATTATGCCACTAAGGACGTAAGTACATTCCCTTCAAAATACGGTTACATGCAAGGCCTTAATTTCTTCATTCAAGGCAGCATGCGGTTTTAACTCATCATTTTAGCAGAAAATCAATTTCTCCAAACTGGAATCCAGTCCAAACAATACTATGAAATCTATACTCCATATTCTTTTAGTCGCTTTTTTCGGAGGATTACTCCTCACGATACCTTCTGCATGCGTGGATCTCGATTATGATCAGCCCCCGGCAGGTGGCGATGACCCTAATCTCCCGGTCAATATCACCATTGCCGAACTCAAATCCCGTCATACGCTTGACCAGTATGAAGCCATCACCGATGATGTCACCTTCGCTGCCTATGTTGTCTCTGATGACCAGGCAGGTAATTTCTACAAGCAACTGGTCGTCCAGGATGCATCTGGCGGTATCGAGATCCGTATAGAAATGAGCGACCTCTATAATGTCTATCCGGTAGGAAGGAAAGTATATGTCAAAGCCAAAGGCCTCTACCTAGGAGATTATAACGGCCTGGTGCAATTGGGAGCAGGTGTGGGGACAGATAATAGCGGCAACCCTGAATTGATCCGCATACCTGAATCCATCCTCGATCAATACATTGTGACAGCCACCTACGGCAATACCATCACCCCTAAGACTATAAGCATCGATCAATTGAGCCTGTCTGACGTCAGTACATTGATCCAACTGGACGGCGTGCAATTTACATCTGCGGATGCTGGACAAACCTATGCTGATGCAGAACTGCAACAAACGGTCAATCGTGAAATTCAGGACTGTGCCAAACATAGTCTTATCGTTCGCACCAGCGGATATTCCACGTTTGCCGGTGACACCACGCCACTTGGCAATGGTACAATGGTCGGCGTGCTCAGCATCTTTGGCTCGACCTACCAGCTTACCCTGCGCGACCTCAACGACGTTTCCATGGAAGGCGATCGTTGTTCCTCTACAGCAGTGACTATCGGCGGACTTCGCGATTTATTTGCCGGCGGCACTACAACCGCACCTTCCGGAACACTCAAAGGCGTAGTGACGAGTGATTTTAGTTCACAATCCGTGACGGGTCGCAACCTCTATATCCAGGATGCTACGGGCGGTATTGTCATACGCTTTGATGCCAATCATTCTTTTGCCCTGGGCACTGAAATCTCGGTAGACATTTCAGGAGCTTCATTGAGCGAGTTCAACGGACTCTTACAATTGGATGGCTTGACGCTTGGAGCTGCATTGGTAAGTGGTAATCCGGGAGATGTGACCCCAAGAGATGCTACGGTACTCGAAGTGTTAAACAATGCACAGGCATGGGAGTCAACACTGGTTAGAATCAAGGATGTCCAGTTACTCGACAATACCGTATATAGCGGCTCCGTGACGGTGACAGATGCTACCGGCAGCATGGTATTGTTTACCCGCAGCCAGGCCGTCTTTGCACAAACAGCATTACCTACAGGCATGGTGACCATCACCGCGCTGGTGTCTGAATTCAATGCACCGCAACTGATCATCAGGAATACAACGGATGTTTCAGGAGGTGGCTCCGGCGGAGGGGATGATGTAGATGAAGATTTCGAAGGCCTATCAGACAATGTCGATATAGGACTGTCCGGATGGGCCAACATTGCAGTAAAAGGTTCGCGACTCTGGCGCTCCCAGGTCGATGGCGGTAATACTTACGCCCAGGCCACTGCATTCAACGATGCCGCTAACGAAATGGAAGCTTGGCTGATTACTCCGCCAGTGACCCTGGATGTTGCTAAAAAACTCACCTTCGAAAGTGCGTATGGGTTTTTCACCCATAATGGACTGAGCGTGTATATCTCGTCCAATTTCAATGGATCAGATGTAACTGGAGCTACCTGGCAGCCATTGACGGCTACTATTGCGACATCGACAGATACGGAAGGTGCGTTTATTTCTTCTGGCACCATTGACCTGTCATCTTTTTCAGGACCGGTGCGAATTGGATTTAAATACACTGGAAGTGGCCCGGGCGGACAGACGACTTCATTCCGTATTGATAACGTGCAGGTTCAGCCTTTGTAACCCTAATGGCGGTTAGCACCATCAAGGCCAGAGTAATCATTGCTATATTTTTTTCATGGTATAGCCTACATGTTGTAGCCCAACTCTCCATTGCTGAGGTCAACAATTTGCCTCCAGGCAGTGTCATCACTACAACAGGCACTATGACCACGGGTGGTGAATTTGGCCAGCTGCATTACATGCAGGATGATGAAGCGGGTATCGCCTTATACTCATCCGCATTGGATGCATTGCAACCAGGTGATTCAATCATAGTCAGTGGGTTATTATCGGTATATCGTGGTCAATTACAAATCTCTCCGGTCAATTCTTTCCAGATCATCGCCTCAGGTAAAATCACCAATGACATACAGGTTGATGATTTAAGTGAAATCGCAAATCCACAATTTGCCTCCCGCAGAATAAATTTGCCTTGCATCGGTATTCAATCCTGTGAAAACACATTGACCGATGGCTGGTATACCATCTTCGATCAGACAGGCAACAAAGCCCGTCTTTTAGTTGACCCCAGTACGCCTTTAGATGATTATCCAATTACGACACATCCGGTAGTCATCTCGGGTATATGGACCGCTTTTGAAGATCAATATCAACTCCTTGGACAAAATATTGCAGACGCGTCAGAAGGAGATTGCCATATCCTGCCACCAGCAGAGATTGCCTTTGTGAATAGTCAATTACAACTCACCTGGAACGATCTTCCCCCAGCAAATACCAAAGTTTGGATAGGGGAGGAGGAGGTTTCTACCACCTTAGATTTTGGATTTTGGGAAGGAAATCTGACAGTCACACCGAATCAATTACACACAGGTACAATCTACCAAGCGAGGCTTGAACAAACAGATGGAAACGGGGCTCATTTTTTTTCACCACCTGTGATTTTTGCTGTACCCACTACCTCTCCATCTCCAATCGAAATCCTTTTCAATCGCTCCGTTAACACAAATTTTTCTGATGGTAGTGCTCCAATTGCAACCGGCTCCTCTGCGATCGAAACCGACATCATTGCCCGGATAGATCAGGTCCAGTCGACCCTTGACATTGCCATGTATAACACTACTCGCAGTGCCATCGTCCAGGCGATTACCCGGGCTGCACAACGCGGTGTATCGGTTCGTTACCTTGCTGAAGAAACAACTTCCAATTCGGCCATCGACGGGGCGCTGATTTTCCCGGTATGGTTCCGCTCCGCCGATGGAATCATGCATAATAAATTCATTATCGCCGATGCCACTGATAGTTTGCATGCATGGGTTTGGACGGGGAGTACCAATTTCAGCACCAATCAACTTTCCACAGATCCTAATCATGCCTACATCATTCACGACCAGGCATTAGCCCTTTCCTACCAACAGGAATTCGAAGAAATGTGGGGCAGACAGGCCAATCATAGCGACGCGCGATACGGAGATGTCAAGACCGACAATACAGCTCATCAGTTTTTGATTGGAAACACCAGGATTGAATCCTATTTCTCCCCATCGGATGAAACCAATTGTCATCTGCTGGAAGCCCTGCGGACGGCCAACCACCATGTCGAAATAGGCCTGTTGTTGCTAACCAAAGAAGACCTCATCGATGAAATTATATCCTTGCACGAAGATGGGGTAGCCGTACGCGTCATTCTGGAAGATGAAGCCAGTTCTACAACTGCTGTATCCCGATTACGACAAGCAAACGTACCATTGGGTATCTATGATTTTTCTCCGCTCTTCCATCACAAATACGCCATCATCGACGAAGGATTTCCGGACTCTGATCCGATGGTCATCTCCGGTTCGCACAACTGGACCTGGAGCGCCGACAATATCAATGATGAAAACACGATCATTTTCCATGATCCATCTGTTGCAAATATTTTCAGACAGGAATATGAAGCGCGATGGGAAGAACTCTTTCCTACCGCGGTTACTACCATATCTGGTCAATCCTTATCGTTCTGGCCTAATCCGGCATCGACCAGTCTTCAACTTTCCAATCTCACATCATTCGATGCCAGCGGAATCCTGGTCGATCTGATTGGGCAACCCCTTACCTCGATCCAACTTTCACAGAATAGCCAACTTACCTTCCAGATACCTTCGGATTGGGCCAATGGCATCTACTTCCTGCAATGGACCTGCAATGGCCACCAGGAGGTTAGCAAAATAATTATAGCGCGGTAGAGGTAGTGCTAGCTCGCAGGCGTATCTGTCGAACCGGTTTCTGATTTACGGTAAGCTTCCGTCATTTCTTTTGAAATGCTTCCTTTCGTCACACGTACAAAGGTCTTTTCCGCAATCGTAAGAGTGACAATCTGACCATCAATTTTATTGACCCTGCCGATGAGCCCACTTGAGGTCACTACTTCCTCACCCTTATCCAGGCTCTCAAGGAATTTCATTTGTTCCTTCTGCTTTTTAGCCTGGGGCCGGATAAAGAAGAAGAAGATTACAACAAACATCAGGAGCAATGGCCAAAGAGAACCAATCAAACTTGGCGCGGCGGCCTGCAGGAAAAACAAGAAATTCATCATCAGGTTATTTTTTTATCTCCACCTTTCCCTGGATGGTTACCGTTGTGGTATTGGGAAAAGTGTTTGCAAATATAGTCACCACTTTTTTCTGGCCTCCTTCTTTGTGCAAACTATTGAATTTCACACGGATAGAAGAGGTACTATCCGGGGGAACGGGCTTCCTGGGCCATTCCGGGATCGTGCAACCACAGGTAGACGTTGCACGGGTGATCAGTAATGGCGCCGTTCCGGTATTGGTAAACTCAAAATCATGGGTCACGATATCCCCTTCAAATAGGGTTCCAAAATCAAACTGATCTTCCTTCCAGGTCAAGACCGGCAGATACGAGCTGTCCAGCGTTCCATCCGATCGCATGGGATTGTATACCAGGTCGGCCATACCCCCTTTGGGCTGAAAAATAGGATCCGGCGTCTCCGTAACCGTAGCGGGCTCTGGCTTGCAAGAAGCAAAGACTATCACCAAAAGGAAACCGTACCAAAAGGTCAATCTATTCACGTCGCAAATCTATTACTTTTGACTGCGTCATGAGAATCTATCTGGTTGGTTTTATGGGTAGCGGGAAATCCACGCTGGGCCAACGGGTCGCCCTTTCCCAACATGTGCCCTGCTTTGATACCGATACCATTACGGAAGCCCAGTCCGGCATGACGATTCCGGAGATTTTTGAAACCTTTGGCGAACACTATTTCCGCCAACTGGAAGCAGATATTCTCCGCCAAACCACGATCTACCCCAAATCCATTAATGCCACCGGTGGAGGCCTGCCATGCTATGAAGACAATATGGCCTGGATGAATACCAATGGTATCACTATGTATCTCCAATGGCCAGATGAGGTATTGTTGAAACATGTCATCGAGCACCGGAAATCCCGTCCCTTATTATCCCATTTGGATAATATAAAGGCAGAAGAATCCATAGCGACTTTATTGCAGTCCAGAAAACCTGTTTACGAACAGGCAGCCATCACCCTTGAATTGAAGGGCAATTTGGAAGCGGACTTCTTAGTCGTTGAAAAAGCCTGTAAGTATATCTGGTAAATGGATCAGACACATCATGCTCCCAGGCAAGAGCACATCAATCTATGATCCGCTCGATAGCATCTGCTGCCTGTATCATTCGCCCGGTTGATTTTCCTCCCGAGATATCCTTACCGGTTGAATTCAAAATTTCATAGACTGCTCTCGTATCCAAATCGGGATTGTACGATTTCAGCATGGCTATAAGCCCGGCAACCATTGGAGTAGCCATGGAGGTTCCATCCAATTCTTTGTATTGACCACCAGGATACGTCGATAAAATCTTTACTCCAGGTGCAGCAATTCCATATTGAAGGTCATTGACCGTATTGGAAAAAGAGGCTTTTCGTTGTTCAGGATCAAGTGCGGATACAGCAATGATACCCTTTGCATTAGCCGGCGAATAGCCTCGGGCGTTCTGATTGCTGTTACCGGCTGCAGCCACGACAATAGCTCCTTTGGTATTGGCATACCGTACAGCTTCATCATAGGCTTTCTGACGGGTGTCTGAGGAAAGACTGCCAAGCGACAAACTGATGACATCTGCTCCGGCATCTGCGGCCTGGATGATCCCCTGGATGATGGTACGCTCAGTCCCTATTCCGCTGGAATTCATTACACGAAAACTCGTCACCTGCACGTAAGTAGGATCAGGCACTAAGGAGGCAACACCAATCCCATTATTGGATATGGCAGCAGCCACTCCCGCACAATGGGTCCCATGGCCCAGTGGATCTGTATCATTCTTGCTTCCACTGGATTTAAACTGACCTGCCAGGTCTTCATGGCCTGCTTCAACCCCCGAATCAACGATAGCGATCAATACTTTTTTGCGTGGCCTGATACCTGACGACCGGATTCGCTCGTGCACCTGAGATCCTTGAATAGCCTCCCAGGCCCACTGCCGACCCACCATCGGATCATTGACCGCAGTGGTGCTGCCGGAAACAGCACCTTCATTGGAAGATGTTTGTTCCAAACTCACCTCCTCATTGTACTCGGTATATACCGTACCCTTGAGACGGCGCAAATCACGAATGATCTCCCGGATCATGGGTTCTGATGCGTCCGCTATGCCCACCACCAAAAATTCATCCAACTGGCTTATTGCACCATCACCTACTTGAAAGGCGGGCTCTACCGTAAGTTGATACTGACGAATCAGCCGTTCGTATGCTTTCGGTATACTACCATCCCGGGTTTCGATGAGCAATTCAAACTGATCATCAGCTGTCACAGCAGAATCCTCCACTTCCGGAAAGGTATTATAGAGCATATTGAATCCAAAAAACTGCACCAGGGCATACAAAACAATGGCACCCACCAACATCGCCACCGCCCGGTTTCGCAAATAATTGAATCCCGATGAAATAAGCGCGAGAATCATTAAATCCCTGAAAAGGATTAGCAGCTTGTACGCCAGGGTAGCTTCCGTAAAAGCCAGTGAAAACAAATAGACCAGAAATGCAACCAGGAACAAACTACTCATCCGGTGACTCATCGAACGGTTGTCCTTAAAGTAAAACCAAAGGATCAACCCGGTGAGGGATACGAGATAACTTATGGGATAGAGCAAATAAAGCATTGCCGGATTTCAGTTCCAGCCTCAAAATAGGGCAATATCTCGCATGATGCCAACTAACTTAGACCAATCTGCCAAGACAGCCGCTTAACAGATGTGAAGTAATCAATTACATTTGCGCCAGATTGGTAACCTTTTCATGCTTTTGTGGTTTTTAAGGTCCATCTTGAGTACTTAAAACAAATACCCATGAGTCAAAAAACACACTGCCTGATCATCGGCAGCGGACCCGCAGGATATACCGCAGCCATCTACGCCGCCAGAGCCGGGCTAAAACCAGTCCTTTATACAGGCGTTGAACCCGGGGGTCAATTGATGATCACAACCGAAGTTGAAAATTATCCGGGATACCCGAAAGGCATTCAAGGCCCACAGATGATGGAAGAATTCAGAGAACAGGCAGAACGCTTTGGCACTGATATTCGCTATGCGATCATCAACAAGGTGGACTTTACCGGTCCGGTGCATAAAGTCTGGACGGATGGAGGGGAAGAAATTTCGGCTGATGCGGTCATCATCGCCACAGGAGCGAGCGCAAAATGGCTTGGACTGGAATCCGAAAAAAGACTGACCAATAAAGGTGTTTCCGCCTGTGCCGTCTGCGACGGATTTTTCTTTCGCCACATGGACGTTGCAGTTGTTGGGGCCGGAGATACAGCAGCCGAAGAAGCGATGTACCTCAGCAAATTATGTCCTAATGTCCACCTGATCGTTCGTCGCGATGAAATGCGTGCCAGCAAGATTATGCAACAACGCGTTTTGAATACAGCCAACATTATCGTACACTGGAATTCCGTGACAGAAGAAGTAGTGGGTGAAAATGAAGTGGAAGGTATTCGCATCCGCAACACGGCAACTGCTGAGATCAAAACCATTCCGGTCAAAGGATTTTTTGTGGCCATCGGGCACAAACCCAATACCGAAATTTTCCAGGGTTGGCTGGATATGGACGAAGCCGGTTATCTCATTCCGATCGCCGGTACGAGCAAAACAAAAATCGACGGCGTATTCGTTTCCGGCGATGCCGCGGACAAGGTATACCGCCAGGCCATCACGGCAGCAGGAACAGGCTGCATGGCCGCTCTCGATGCGGAAAGATATCTTTCCGCCAAAGAGATCGTTTGATCACCTTCAAGCATTTCATTACCCAGGAAAATCCTAAATTCACTCTCCATTTTCCACTCACCACTCACCACTCACCACTCACCACTCACCACTCACCACTCACCACTCACCACTCACCACTCACCACTCACTGCCAACTGCCAACTGCCAACTTAACGTAGTAAGTCTTTTGAATAAACCAACAGATATTTCAACATGTCCACCAAGACCCTTTTTCGCCCAGGTGTTTTACACGGCCAGGAAGTAACCGACCTCCTGCAACATGCCAATGCCAATGATTATGCCCTCCCGGCAGTCAATGTCATTGGTACCAGTTCCATCAATGCAGTTATGGAAACGGCCAGACTGGTCAATTCACCGGTAATCATCCAGTTTAGTAACGGAGGCGCGGCATTTTATGCGGGTAAGGGCCTGAGCAATGACGGTCAGCGCGCAGCCGTCCTTGGAGCGATCAGCGGCGCAGAACATGTACATCGGCTGGCAGAAGCATATGGCGTCACGGTGGTGATGCACACCGACCATTGCGCTAAAAACCTTTTACCCTGGATGGACGGCATGCTCGATTTCCAGGAGGCCTACTTTAAGACGCACGGCAAGCCCTTGTATAGCTCACACATGCTTGACCTTTCGGAAGAACCGCTTCATGAGAATATAGAAATCTGTACGGCATACTTCAAACGTATGAAAGCGATGGGCATCACCCTTGAAATCGAACTCGGTGTGACAGGTGGTGAAGAAGACGGTGTAGACAATACAGGTATCGACAATTCAAGACTCTATACCCAACCGGAAGAAGTTGCCCAAGCCTATGAAGCATTGAAAAAAGTAGGTCCCGAATTTACCATCGCGGCCGCTTTTGGAAATGTACATGGCGTCTACAAACCAGGCAATGTGAGCCTAAAGCCGGTCATTTTAAAAAATTCACAAGACTATATCCGGGATAAATACAAAACCGGGCCTAACCCGATCAACTTTGTCTTTCACGGAGGATCCGGCAGCAGCCAGGAAGAAATCCGTGAAGCGATCGGCTATGGTGCAGTCAAGATGAACATTGATACCGATATGCAATGGGCATTCTGGGATGGCATCCGCGGTTATTATGTTAAGAATGAAGGCTACCTGCAAGGTCAGATCGGCAACCCGGAAGGGGAGGACAAGCCAAACAAAAAATACTACGACCCACGGGTATGGCTTCGGGCCGGAGAGAAAACGTTTGTAGAGCGATTACAACAAGCTTTTACAGATCTAAATTGTATCAACCGGAACGCCTGATCCAGGAATAAGACTCAATCGTCCAGTTTCCAGTCGAACGAATTGAACTGAACATTCGTCACCGTGGTGTCCATGGGTGGTTCCGCATACTTTCTTAAAAACGTCGGGATGTCGGGCTTAAAATCGGATCTATACCACTCAAATAGCTGCGATACCAGCAGAGGATCAGTTGACGTTTGATTATACCGATGATCATTGACAAAACGTCTGACGATAGATTGCAATTGAATATCCAGTCTGGCCGGATCAAATGCCTCGTAGAATAATGGAGGGGATGATTGAGCTGCGCGGTATAGCGCAAAAACAACTTCAGGCTCATGAAACTGTTTTCGAATAACCTCCTCTTCCAATTGTTTCAAAGAATACGTCTGGGAGCCAATCTTAATCCATACAAACTCCAGCGGGTGCCCCTCATGAAGATCCTGAATTGATTTCAAGGGATACTGATCAATGATCATGCTAACCACTGAGGCATTGTACACATTCAACCAATAAGACAACTGTACATTCCTGCTCCAGTGGGGTAGCGGAGCCGATGGTGTGATCGCATCGAGGTAATCATGGAGTACTTCCGGATGCGCGGCCCAGGCTTTGAAATCAACACGTCCCTCTGCTGTACAATATTTATGCAACTCAATATTCCATAACGTATGGTCTGGTAAAGGCAATGCCTTATTGGCCAATGGCTGAACAGATATCGTTGCAATCAGATGGGCACAGAAGTAAATAACAAATGACACCAGGACAGTTTTAGATGATATGCCCAAATGGCAAATAATATGCCCTTTATTTGGATAGGATCAGCTGAAGTTATTCTTCTTCCTCAGCGTTATATACAATGGGTTGAAGCATAGGCAACCCGATCCATTTCTTTTCTTCAGCATTGATGGTCATAAAACCGAGGAATCCTCCTGAGGAAGTAGCAATCCTGTGGGCATACGTAACATATCCTTTGTACAAATAGGCACCAATAGCCGGACTCAACGAAGCCAGGATCGGGTTGAGGCCCTCCAGTCGCCCGGAAATGATTTCACTCCGCTTGGCTACATCCTTTGGAAGTTCATTGATGAACTGGGTAATCTTTGCGGGTAATTCTGCATCCAATTCCTGTAAAAATTCTTTAAGGCGCTCATCCCCGGTATACGTCCTGATATGGACTATTTTTTCCGCCCATTCAATTTCCTGCTCATCGATGTTTCCATCTGCTCCGGCCACCAATACAACGATATAGGCCGCTGCATCCTTGAGCAGACTGTATTCTTCCGGCTTTAAATTACGCAATTCACGATCCATGGTTCTTCACTTGATTTAAGCCACAATATTAGGCAATTTGTCGTATAGCCTCATCAGCGATTCCAGGCAGGAATTGCGGAGAAATCACCAATCCGGATACTAAAACGTCCCTGCCGCCCTCGGAATCATGACCCATTTGGCGGAATATATTGCTGAATATCAATGACTTAAATCGAATCAACAATTTTAATATTTTAAGATGTGAGCAGACCCTATGGCTTAGGTAAATAGCCTTATATTTGCGGCTGTTTTTTAATACCCGTTACCTAACTAATTTGATATGCAAGGCAAAGGAATAATCAGGTTTTTTCTGATTCTGCTTACTGTGGTTTGTTTGTTACAATACCTTTATTTGCTTCCTACCCGAAAGGTGGAAAAGAATGCCGAACAGTATGCCCAGGCTGCTGTAGCAGGCATGACCGAAGATGCTGCCAAAAGCACAGCCTATAAATTGGCTCGTGCCAACTATCTCGACTCCATGTCGAGTGAGCCGGTCATCAAAATTCCCCTGCTCGGTGAATTCAGCTATGAAAAACTCAAACAACAACAGATAGCGCTTGGTCTTGACCTTAAAGGCGGTATCAGCACCGTACTCCAGGTCGACCTGAGAGAGTTTCTGGAAAATCTATCCAACAACACCAAAGAGCCCGCTTTCAAACTGGCCCTGGATAACGCGGACAAAGCTCTGAAGAACGCTCAGACCGATTACATCAGTCTGTTTGGCGCCGAGTGGGCCAAAGTCGCCAATGGCCAGAAACTTGGACCTATCTTCTCCCGGAACGCCACGTTACGTGAAGAAATCACCTATGAGACTTCCGATGCAGATATCCTGCGGATCCTTCGTGCAAAAGCTAACGAAACCGTTGACCTGACCTTCAAAAGGCTCAAGGATCGTATCGATAAGTTGGGGGTAGTTCAACCTAACGTTTCCCTTGACAATACCCGTGACTTGATTCTCGTGGAATTGCCCGGTGTTGACAACCCTGAGCGCGCAAGATCATATCTCCAATCTACAGCCAAACTGGAATTCTGGGATGTGTACCGCATCTCCGATCCTGGTATCATGGAAGCTTTTGGAGCCGCCGATGCCAAACTCACTAAGTTATCTGCCGGTGATACCACCGCTGTGGATTCCACACCGATGCGTATTGATACGGTCTATACTCCAGTCTATGACTCATTAGGCCAGATCGTGGACTCTACCATGTCCACCCAGGAAGTACCGGCAAATCCTGCTACTTCTTCAGGCCCATTGTTATCACAACTGAGCCTCAACTATTTCAACGGCCAATCCATTCGCTATCCTTTCGCCGTGATGGGTGTAGCCAATCGCAATAAGATCAACGCGATCAATGAAATGCTCGCCAACGAGCAAATCAAAACACTGTTCCCCCAGGATGTAAAATTCCTCTGGGCTTCAAAACCGATGATGGATCCGGATGGTAAGGTCACCGACCAGTACGAATTGTACGCGATCAAGATGAAACGTGGTTCGGAAAAAGCTCCACTGGAAGGTGACCGCGTAGTGAAGGCAACCTCTAGTCCTGACCCGATCACCAGCGAAGTAGCGGTGACCTTGAGCATGGACAATCTCGGTGCCAAGACCTGGGCAGACATGACGACCAAGGCAGCACAAGACAATAACCGCGAAATCGCTATCGCCCTCGATGATGAAGTAGTCTCCGCGCCTCGCGTCAACGAACCTATTACCACAGGATCCAGCCGCATCTCCGGTAACTTCTCCATCCAGGAAGGCCAGGATTTGGCCAACATCCTCCAGATCGGTAAACTTCCGGCCAGTACGTCCATCATTCAGGAATCACTAATCGGCCCTTCTCTTGGCCAGGAAAACATCAACAAGTCCGTGATTTCATTGGTGGCATCCCTGGTCATCATCCTGATCTTCATGATCTTCTACTATAGCGGTGGTGGTATCGTGGCAATCATCGCCCTGGTGGCCAACTTGTTTTTCATCTTTGGCGCCTTATCCTCCATTGGTACTGTACTGACCCTGCCTGGCATAGCAGGTATCGTATTGACCATGGGTATGGCCGTCGACGCTAACGTAATTATCAACGAACGTATCCGCGAAGAACTGCGAGCCGGTAAGACGCTTAAATCAGCTATATCCGAAGGTTTCAAGCATTCGTATGCAGCCATCATTGACTCCAACGTCACCACGATCCTGTCCTCCCTGGCCCTGATGTATTATGGTCTCGGCCCGATCAAAGGTTTCGCTGTAGTCCTCCTCATCGGTATCATGACCTCCATGTTTACCGCAGTTCTCTTAGGTCGCATGATGATCGAATGGTGGATCGGCAAAGGCAAGACCATGAATTTCTGGATCGAACCGACTAAAAATATCTTTACCAACATCCACGTAGATTGGATCGGCAAGCGGAAGATTGCCTACATCTGTTCTATCACATTTACAGTGTTAGGTCTGATCTCCATGTTTACCCGCGGGTTCGATCTCGGGGTAGACTTCAAAGGGGGATATTCTTACAATATCCAGTTTGATAACTCGACCAAGATCACTGCTGATGAACTACGCGCACAACTGACCAAAACATTTGAAAGTGCTCCTATTGTTAAATCCATTGATGCTGAAAATTCCTTCAACGTAGCTACCAGCTACCTGATCAATGACAATGCTCAGGACGCCCATGACAGGGTGACCGCAAAGCTGTTTGAAGGCGTCAATGCAATTTCCGGTGGAAACCTCGTTCTGGAAAACTTTGTACAAACCGACTTCTCCGGTACGCACATTACGAGTTCAAGCCGTGTAGGGCCAACCATCGCCGACGACATCAAGAAGAGTTCAGTATATGCTGGTATTCTTGCGCTGGTATTGATCTTCGTGTATATCCTGATCCGTTTCAACAAGTGGCAATATTCTTTCGCGGCGGTAGTAGCCACTGCGCACGACTCATTTATTGTGCTCGCGTTTTTCACCCTGGGATGGGGATTTCTTCCTTTCTCCATGGAGGTTGACCAAACCTTTATCGCAGCCATCCTGACCATCATCGGGTATTCACTCAATGATACGGTGATCATCTTTGACCGGATTCGCGAAAACTTCAATCTTCATCCGGGCAAACCGAAGAACGAGATTCTGAATATGTCCCTTAACTCTACGTTGAGCCGGACGATCATTACCGCGTTGACTGTATTCTTCGTGGTGATTGTGCTGTTCCTTTTCGGGGGCGCCAGCATCAAGGGCTTTGCGTTCGCGCTCGTTGTAGGTGTGGTTGCGGGTACCTACAGCTCCATTTTCATTGCGGCTCCGCTCCTCGCTGACCTCTCCGGAGAGATCAAGCCAACCAACACCGCATTGCACAGCTTCAAAAAGACCTCACACGTCAAATAACAAGTATAATCCAATCCATCGAGGGGAAGACTGAACGGATTCAGTCTTCCCCTTTTTATTTACTTTACCTGCTCAAAAACCAGCCCGCTCATTCGGGTTGATTTTACAACAGTAGCCGTTCGTCTAACGTTATGTGAAAATGCGTCATCAGCCTGCCATTCTAACTATTCTGATTCTTGGAGTTGTAGCATGTACGTTTACAAGGAAAGTACAAACCGGCATGCAGGCCTACGAAGTCAAGCAATTTGCAGTGGCTACCCAACTGTTTGAAAAGGAATATACCGCCAGCCACTCCCAGCAAGACCAGGCTACGATTGCTTATTACACCGGACAATCCTTTATGGAACTGAATGACCCTGCATCGGCCGCGAATTGGTATTTTAAAGCCCATCAGGACGGTTTCGGACCAGATGCCATGGTTCAGTATGCTGACGCGCTCAAACAGCAGGAAAAGTACCCCGAAGCCATCAAAGCCTATGAAGATCTTCTTAAAACCTCGCCTAACAATGCTACGTACCGATCAAATATCACCATCTGTAAACAAGCCATAGACTGGAAAAAAAACAGTAATCCGGCCTGGGAGATTTCATCCGCCCCATTCAACAGCGATGCCTCTGACTACGCTCCTGTTCCCGTAGGGCCGGGTCAGGTCCTTTTTACCAGCGACCGGAACTCAAAAGAATCCTCTGATACCTACCTATGGACGGGCAGGGCATTCTCCGACCTCTTTATCAGTAAAGCCGATGGCCTGGATGTAGCTCCTTATGATCCTGTGATCAATTCATCCGAAAATGACGGCACCGCTACCTTCAGCCCGGATGGAAATACAATGGTCTTTACGCGCTGTTACGCCGGCCAGGAATATAATGCCTGGTGTAAACTGATGATCACCTCCCGAAGGGGCACCGAGTGGTCTGAACCGCAACTCATGCCATTTGTCAAAGAAAAAAGCAACTATGGCCATCCTGCATTTGCAGCCAATGGGACGACCTTATTTTTTACCTCCGACATGGACGGTGGACAAGGTGGACACGATCTGTATTTTACCCAAATGGATGATCGCGGTCAATGGGCCGAACCTGTCAATCTGGGACCGGTTATCAATACCATGGGCGATGAAGAGTACCCAACCGTATATCGGGATACCCTTTATTATTCATCAGATCGCCTTCCTGGCCTTGGAGGGCTGGATATTTTCAAGACCTACCTGGATAACAACAATCAATGGGTATCTCCAATCAACCTTCGCGCACCAATCAACAGCGGGGCTGATGATTTCGGCTGGATCGTAGATACCTTTTCTTCTCCGAAAGAAAATATTCTGCTCCAGGGATACTTTACATCGTCACGCTCAGGAACCTCCCGCAACGATGACATCTTTGCCTTTACACTAAAGGGAAAACCATCCGGGACCGATGTGGCTATAGTTCCGGATTCCTCCAAGAAAGAAGAATACATTGACTACCAGTTATTCCTCTCCCTGCGGGTCATGGAACCTGTCTTTGAAAACAAAGAGGACCCTAACAGTAAGCGCATCGGAAAAAAACCACTACCGAACGGACCTGTGATTGTCTCTGATGGCATTTCCGATCAGCGACTCGTCACGGACGACCTCGGCCAATTAATCATCCGATTAGACTGGGATAAGAAATATACGTTCACGGCTAGATATCGCGATCACCTTGCGGTGACCTACGAAGTAAATACGGCCGACGTAGAAAAGGATCCGGCCAAACCCATAAAGACCATCAATCAAACCCTTGAACTCGATCCGATCTTCAAGAACAAAGAGATCATTCTTGAAAATATATTCTACGATTATGATCAATGGGCGATCCGCGAAGATGCCAGACCATCCCTGGATAAACTGGCTATCATCATGAAAAATAATCCCGCTATCCGCATCCAGTTATCTTCCCATACGGACTGCAGGGGCACCGATGAATATAATCTCGAATTATCCCAGAAACGAGCCCAGGCCGCCATTGAATACCTGATGTCGGTAGGTATTCCAGAACGCAGACTAGTTGCTCAGGGATTTGGCGAATCCAATCCTGCGGTCAACTGCGTGTGCGAACAGTGTACGGAAGAACAACATCAGGCCAACCGCCGCACTACCTTTAAAATTCTCGACTGATCAGATTACAATATTGACCATTTTACCAGGTACGATGACCACCTTCTTGATGGTCTCTCCTTCGAGCCATTTCTTTACATCCGGCAGTCCTTTAGCCTCCTGTTCAATCACTTCATTAGAGGTGCCGGCTGGTAAAATCAATTCACTGCGCTTCTTACCATTCACACATACTGGATATAATACAGTATTGCTGACCAACCATTTTTCATCCACGACCGGGAAAACGGAAGTATGCACGGATCCGGCTTGACCCAGATGAGCCCAGAGTTCTTCGGCAAGAAATGGGGCGAAAGGGGCAATCAATTGCACCAGAGGAGTCAATACTTCAGCTGAGCGTTCTCCTGTCTTACGCAATTCATTGACACAAATCATAAATTGACTAATGGCTGTATTGAATGAAAACCGTTCGATGTCTTCATTCGTTTTCTTTATGGTAGCATGCAATATTCGCATCGATGCTTCTGCAGGTGCATCATGATTCACCACCCATTCATCCTGGTCGTTGACATAAAGCGACCATAATTTTCGAAGGAACTTACTGATCCCCTCAATACCCATGGTATCCCACGGCTTGGATTGTTCAATCGGGCCTAGAAACATCTCATACATCCGGAAACAATCCGCTCCATAACGATCAATCACATCATCCGGATTGACAACATTATGATATCGCTTAGACATCTTACCAACTTCCGAATGCGTGTAGAGCAGGGCATCACCCATATCTGCTGCGTTACGGATACCATCGAAACACTCAAACTCAGCATCTGCATATTCTGGCCGCCATTTTACAAACGCGGCGACACCCTCTGCATTCAGATGGGAGGTGGGTTGACCATAAGCCGAAACAAACTGGATATGTACCGGAATCCGGGAAAAAGTATCATCCGAAAGCCCTCGGGCAGCAGCCAATTCGGAGCTTATAAATCGTGCTTTCCCGTTAAATCGTTCTTTGTACAACAACAGACTCTCCACAATCCCCTGGATCATTCCCTGGTTGATCAACTTGCGGAATGGCTCCTGCGTAGGCACCCTTCCAAGATCATAAAGGAACTTGTGCCAGAAACGGGAATACATGAGGTGACCAACCGCATGCTCAATCCCACCTACATACAAGTCGACATCCTGCCAATATTGCAATGCGTCATCAGAAGCAAATGCGGTATCATTAGATGGATCCATATACCGGAGAAAATACCATGATGATCCTGCATAGCCAGGCATGGTATCGGTCTCTCTCGAGATTCCTGCCGAAGGTCGCGCCCAATCATCAAGACGGGCCAGTGGCGAACGTCCATCCGGTGAGGGCTTAAAATCATCAAGTTCCGGCAACACATGTGGTAGGGTAGAAGGCTCCATTTCATGAACCAATCCTTCAGCATCATAATACACCGGGAAAGGTTCGCCCCAATAACGCTGACGACTGAAATTGGCATCCCTCAATTTGTAGGCAATTTGCCGCGTACCTAATTGATTTTTTTCTAAATAATCCAGTATCCGGCTGATCGCCTGATCCACCGTCAACCCATTGAGGAAATCAGAATTCATCAATACGCCCTGACGATCTTCCATCACAGGCTGATGAGCACCGCTGCGATCAATAATCTCAAGCACAGGAAGACGATGATACACTGCAAAGGCAAGATCACGCTCATCATCACCGGGCACAGCCATAATGGCACCCGTACCGTAATCTTTCAGCACATAATCAGCAATCCATATCTCCATCTTCTCTCCGGTGACAGGATGTATCGCATAAGCACCCGTCCAGGCTCCATCAGTAGTTTTTTGACCCGAAGCCCTGCTGTCTGAAGTTTTTGACCTGGATCGCTCAAGATATTCCTGGATCGTTCCCTTTTCATTAGGTGATGCGATCATGGGCACGAGATCATGATCTTTGGCCAAAACCAAAAAAGAACAACCAAACAAAGTATCAGGTCGTGTCGTAAATATTCTTACGGAAGTTCCATCAAGTCCTTCAACTTTGAAATCAATATAAGCGCCTTCAGATCTGCCGATCCAATTCCGCTGTACCGTCTTCAGGCTATCACTCCATTGTATGCTGTCCATGCCGGTAAGCAGTCGCTCGGCATAGGCTGTAACCCGAAGAGACCATTGCATCATTTCTTTCTGCACGACCGGAAAACCTCCACGTTCACTGAGTCCATCCTTGACTTCATCATTGGCCAGCACGGTGCCCAGGGCTTCACACCAATTGACATAACCGGTTTTCCGGAAGGCCAACCTGTAATTCATGAGCATGGACTCTTTGGTAGCGGGATTCATCTGCGTCCACATCTCAGCAGTAAAAGGATCGTGAGGTGAACAAGCTGCGGCTATCCCATCGCTTCCTGCCTTTTCAAATGCGGCTACCAGGTTCTCGATTGGAAGAGCCTTATCAGCACGCTTATCGTAATAGTGCCCATATAATTTCAGGAAAATCCATTGTGTCCACCGGTAGTATGAAGGATCATCCGTACGAACCTGACGGCTCCAGTCAAACGAAAACCCGATGTTGTCCAATTGGGCTCTGTATCTGGTAATATTGTCCGATGTGCTCTTTGCGGGATGTACTCCTGTATCAAGTGCATATTGTTCAGCGGGAAGACCAAATGCATCGTAGCCCATCGGATGAAGAACATTAAATCCTTTCATACGCTTATAGCGGGCATAGATGTCACTGGCCACATATCCAAGCGGATGACCCACATGCAGGCCGGCTCCGGACGGGTAGGGGAACATATCCAGCACATAATATTTTGGTTTAGACCGGTCTTCGGTCACCCGGTACAAGTGCGTTTCCTCCCATACTTTCTTCCACCTGGTTTCTATAGCCTGATAATCAAGTTTCATAGTTCTTTATGTTCTAGGGAAGGCAAAAATAGGCAGAACTAAAGGATTACCCTAAATCCCTGAAAATCCATCGAGTGAGTCCCCATTATTAAACCTGACCTAGCTTTATTGTCCACCGGTCAACCCCGTCATATCGCACCTATCGTTTATATTTGCAATCGATGGCTGCCGGCAGGATTATCCTTTCAGAACAAAAACTCAACCTGGTTCTAGACCGGCTGGCACACCAACTCATTGAATATCATGGGGATTTTGCAGATACCTGCCTCATCGGCATCCAACCCCGGGGAAAGGCCCTTTCAGATCGAATTGTAGCCCGTCTTCAGAAAATCGGCAAACTCAAGAACCTTCAATATGGTTTGCTGGATGTCACCTTCCATCGCGATGATTTCCGGACGCGTAATGAGCCGCTCAAAGCCAGCGCCATGAAAATGGATTTCCTGGTAGATCATAAGAAAGTCATCCTCATCGACGATGTGCTGTATACCGGACGAACCATCCAGGCCGCTATCTCCGCCCTGCAACACTTCGGACGTCCGGAGAAAATAGAACTACTGGTCCTTATAGACCGTCGTTTTAACCGGGATCTTCCGATTCAATCCGATTATTCAGGGATGGCGGTAGATGCCCTTGACCAGGCCTATGTCAAAGTCGAATGGCATGAAGGCGAGAGCGGAAAGGTCAGGATCTATGCCAGTAAAGAAGACGCAAAATAATCGTATGGCCAACCAACAACTGAGTACGCGACATCTGCTGGGGATCAAATACATCACCCCCGATGATATCCATCTCATCTTTGAGACCACCGACCAGTTTAAAGAAGTCATCAACCGTCCGATCAAAAAAGTCCCTTCACTCCGGGATGTCACCATCGCCAATCTCTTTTTTGAAAATTCTACACGCACACGCATTTCTTTTGAGCTTGCCGAACGAAGACTAAGTGCGGACACCATTAATTTTTCAGCCAGCTCTTCCTCTGTCAGTAAAGGCGAAACCCTGCTGGATACCGTCAATAACATTCTGTCCATGAAAGTGGATATGGTCGTCATGCGACATCCGGCTCCCGGAGCCCATATGTACCTGGCCCAACGCATCAAAGCCAATATCATCAACGCCGGTGATGGCACGCATGAACATCCCACGCAGGCCCTGCTCGATGCCTATTCGATCCGCGAACGACTCGGCAGTATCAAAGGAAAAAAGATCGTCATCATCGGTGACATCAAACACAGCCGTGTGGCACTAAGCAATATCTACTGTCTCAATAAACTGGGGGCTGAAGTCAAATTGTGCGGGCCGCCCACACTGATGCCAAAGCACATCGAAAGCCTTGGGGTCAAAGTCGAACACAACCTCCGCAAAGCCCTCGAATGGTGCGATGTGGCCAATGTCCTCCGCATCCAACTCGAAAGACAACAAACCAAATACTTCCCGAGCTTGCGGGAATATTCAATGTACTACGGATTGTCAAACGAAGTCCTGCACAGCCTCTCCAAACCTATAGTGATCATGCACCCTGGCCCCATCAACCGGGGTGTGGAAATCACGAGCGACGTAGCTGATTCCGAACATTCCATCATCCTTCAACAAGTGGAAAATGGGGTTGCGGTGCGCATGGCCGTATTGTACCTGCTGGCCGACAAGCGCGATTAACTTTTTAAATCGATTCCCTTTATGCCCAGATATTTCTTCGCAGCCATCCTTACTATAGCTGCATTCCACAGTTTCGCCCAATCTAAATATCTCAACCTGAGCGCAGGGTATGCTCTGGCGAATATTAAGTCCGTCGACACTAATGCCGATGGCTGGCGCATAAGCGCTTCACTGGAATACCCTTCAAAACATGACAGAGTGTTGCATGCGGTGACGCTGGGCCATATCACAACATCCGCTACAATCACAGAAATGAGCGGCGGTCAACCCATTGAATCCAAATACACCATTGGTACCTGGCCGTTATATTACGCACCCAAATTTCTGATCGGTAACAACAATCTGCAGGGCTATGTAAAACCTTTAGCCGGTATGCAATTTTCCACCCTTAAACGAACAGGGACACTGGAAGACGCTTCATCCGGAGATGCAGGCTTTTTTACAGGATTGGGACTGGGTGGAATGATACACCTCAATGCAGACCATTATATCAACCTTGAGTATGAATGGGCCTACCAATCCAATAGCTACTATAGCGATGGCTTCATTCACTCTATAACCGTGGGATACGGTTTGGCGCTGAAATAAGAGGTCAGTCTTCGCTTCTCTTGATAGCAGCCGATTTCCGGTCGACTTCTTCGCGCAATTCCTTTTTGTATTGACTGACTTTATCGAGGACCTGGGAGTCACTGGCCCCAATGATTTGAGCGGCAAGAATACCCGCGTTTTTGGCTCCATTGACTGCAACAGTGGCTACAGGCACTCCTCCCGGCATCTGCAGGATGGAGAGAATGGAATCCCATCCTTCCGTAACATTTGAAGAAGATCGCACCGGAACGCCAATCACGGGCAGTGGGGTCAGACTCGCAATCATGCCAGGAAGATGAGCTGCACCGCCAGCTCCGGCAATGATGACCCGGATACCCCTTTGATGGGCTTGCTGCGCAAATTCAACCATTTTCTCAGGGGTTCTGTGTGCGGAAACGATGTCCAGCTCAAACGGAATCTTGAAATACGAAAGCATCTCCGCGGCCTGGTTCATCACCGGAAGATCCGAATCGGACCCCATCACGATACTGACTAATGCATTGCTCATGATATGACCTTGATTTGATCTTTAATAAAACTTGCTGTTCGGATAGCCCTGCTCACACTGCGGTTGGCCACCGTGACATGCCCCATTTTACGGAAAGGCTTAGTGGTCTTCTTGCCATATAAATGTACATAGACACTCCCCAAACGAAGCGCCTGCTCGATACCGATATACTTTGCCGGACCTTCAAATCCTTCCTCGCCCAATAAATTGACCATCACCGCAGGCAGATGTAATTGAGGATCGATCAATGGCAGATTGCAGATGGCCAGTAAATGTTGTTGAAACTGACTCACATTACAACATTCGATCGTGTGATGCCCGCTGTTGTGAGGTCGTGGTGCCACTTCATTAATGAGCCAGTCTCCATCTGTAGTGAGAAACAATTCGACCGCTAACAAACCGCAGAGATCAAAAGCTTCGATGGTGGCCTGGGCTATCTGTGTAGCTTCAAGCTCCAGGGCAGGACCAAGACCACTGGGACAATAAAGATAATCCACCAGGTTAGCTTCAGGGTGAAAGGCCATGGCCACAGGTGGAAACGTCTTGATCTCACCATTTTCATTACGGGCCGCAATCACAGATACTTCAGCTTCGATGTCAACCAGAGGTTCGATGAGGCTTGCTCCTTCCAGGAGAAGATCCAGGTTTTCTGCACTGCGCACGACTGCGACTCCGCGGCCATCATACCCACCGGAACGTAATTTTTGGACAAATGGATAATGAATTTGACCGTTTTTCAGCGCTTCCGTGATTTCCTGTCTGCTGGAAAATAATTGCTGCGAGGTGGTAGGCAATCCTTCATCCAGGAAGAATTGTTTTTGCAAGGCTTTATCCCGTATGATGCCTAAAGCCGATGGACTGGGATGGACGATTTTACCCATTTTTTCCAGCTCTATCAAAGCCTCCAAATTGACCTTTTCGATTTCTATCGTGATGACATCGACCTCTTTACCAAAGGTCAGTACATCTTCATACCGGGTATAATCACCCTGAACAAAACGATGTGCAAGGCGGGCCGCCGGATCATCAGGCGAATGGTCCAGGACCGCGGTCTGCCAATCCCAGGCAGAAGCTGCTTCACAAAGCATCTTACCGAGTTGACCGCCCCCACAGATCCCAATGATCTTTCCGGGTGTTGCAAATGGATTGGTGATATGCATCAGGACAATAATTGGAGGTGCAAAACTATAAATTTTTACGGGCGCCTGCCGGAAAGCAAGCACGAAAAGCCGGTATCTTTAGCCGCATGAAGGATATCGTGTTTAAGGAAGCCAGGATCATCAATCGGGGAAAAATCATCGAAGGCGACCTTTGGGTCAGCAGGGATCGGATTGAAAAAATCGGCCCATCCATTGCGCTTCCACAACAAGCCTTGGAAATACCTGTCCAGGGTCGTTATCTCATCCCCGGCCTGATCGATGACCAGGTCCATTTCCGGGAGCCTGGTCTCGAACATAAAGCCACCATATTTACAGAATCAAGGGCAGCTATTGCGGGTGGGATCACCAGTTTTATGGAAATGCCCAATACCAGGCCACCTGCCACCACCCAGGAACTACTCGAAGCCAAATATCAGATTGCGTCCAAATCCGCTTGGGCCAACTATTCGTTTTTTATGGGCGCCACCAACGACAATCTGGAAGAAGTCATGAAGACCGATCCTCACAAAGTCTGCGGTGTCAAAGTATTTATGGGTAGCAGTACCGGCAATATGCTGGTTGATGATCCCCACACCCTGGACGGACTTTTTGCATCATGCCCCGTCTTACTGGCCGCCCATTGTGAAGACGAAACCACCATTCGAAATAATATGGCGGAAGCCCAGGCCAGATACGGAACGATGATCCCTCCATCCGCCCATCCCTGGATCCGCAACCACGAAGCATGCTGGCTGAGTTCTTCCATGGCCATCCGATTGGCCAAAAAACACAATACCAGATTCCATATCCTCCATATCAGCACCAAAGAGGAAACGCTGCTTTTTGAATCCGGACCCGTCGAATCGAAAAGAATTACGTCCGAAGCCTGCGTGCATCACATGTACTTTTCAGACCAGGACTATATAGCACTGGGCAATCAAATCAAATGTAACCCGGCCATCAAGACGGAAGAAGATCGCGATGCCATCCTTTCCGCTGTGTTAGACGATCGCATCGATATCATCGCCACAGATCACGCCCCGCATACGTGGGAAGAAAAATCTGAACCCTATCTTTCAGCACCTTCCGGATTGCCACTGGTACAACACGCATTACAATTAATGCTCACTCACCATGTCGAAGGACGAATCAGCCTTGAACGCATCGTGGAAAAAATGTGTCATGCACCTTCACTCTGTTTTAAGCTCAGGGATAGAGGCTATCTGGATGAAGGTGCTTTTGCAGACATCGTCATGTTCGATCTCGCAAAACATCAAAACGTAACCAAAGACAACCTCCTCTACAAATGTGGTTGGTCACCACTTGAAGGTAAAACCCTTCCTGGTGTGATCGAAGGCACATGGGTCAATGGCACCAGGCTCTTTGAATCCGGACAGGTGATCGGTGAGCCCGCAGGTAAGCGGCTGACCTTCGGGCTGTGATCACATAATCAATAAATTCAAGACAATACCTGAAACCTATGCAGACGATTCTCAGCTACCTGGCACCTGTCCTTGTATATCTGCTGATCCTCATCCTCCATCTCTTACTGCCTGCGCGCTGGGTCACAGGATATGTAACCAGACCAGGAACAGAAACCAAACTTCGCTACAGGCTCAATGGAATCATCGTGCTGGGGGTTGTGGTTTTACTTTGGTTCCTTGCAGGATATTTTAAGTGGATACCCTGGGATTGGTTTTATACCTATCGATGGGAAGGGTTGATTGGGGCGATAGTTTTTGGCCTGGTGTTTTCATTTGCGATGGTTCTTCCACAACCTGCGGTTCGGTCCTCCTTCCTGGCTGATTTCTATCTGGGCCGCGCGCTCAACCTACAATGGTTTGGGGATAAGGTGGATGCCAAGATGTGGCTATACCTGGTGGGCGCGGTCATGCTCGAAGTCAATGTACTCAGTTTTGCTGCCCATCACCATATGACCTTTGGATCAGAAGCCTCTTGCGGTTTGTTTCTTTCTGCAGGCCTGCTCACATTCTTTGTTGTCGATTACCTCACTTTTGAAGAAGTACATCTGTATACGTATGATCTTTTTGCGGAGCGTGTTGGGTTCAAACTAGGGTGGGGTTGCATCGCTTTTTATCCTTTTTTCTATGCTATACCATTGTGGGCCACCGCAGCATTGCCTGATCCCGGCACCTCAACCCCAATGCTCATCCTGTATGCCATCATTTTCCTGGGCAGTTGGAGTATATCACGTGGTGCCAATTTGCAGAAGTATTATTTTAAAAAAGATCCTGCACGCAAGTTTCTTGGGATAACCCCCGAAACCATATCTGACGGACAAAAAAGCCTGCTCGTCAATGGATTCTGGGGACTCAGCAGGCACATCAATTACCTGGGTGAAATAGGCATGGCGACAGGCATAGTACTGGCTGTCGGATATCCCGCTTTGCCATGGCCATGGCTGTATCCCTTATACTATTTGGTTTTACTCCTGCCGCGTCAATTAGATGATGACAAGCGTTGCGCAGCTAAATATGGAGCGCTCTGGAATACCTATACCCAAAGGGTCAAATACAGGATTATCCCTTTTATATATTAAAGGTAACAGAGAAACACCATTTTAAGATTTTAGCATATACATCCTGGTGGTCGTATCTCCCATGGTTTGTACCGCTTTCTTTCGCGACAAAACACGAACCATAAAAAAAGTAGCCCACTTATTGGCTCTGCCTGAAATAAACGAAGGCCGTTTGCCCAGATGCTTAAAACATTCCCGGACCACATCTTCCGGCTGTTGAACTTTTGGTGCGAGAAAATGCTGTTTTGCGGGACGGGTATTTAGAAAATTAGGGGTAGCCGTTGCTCCGGCACAACATGCGATAACATCCACGCCACGTCCTTTCCATTCATACCAAAGACTTTCAGCAAGCATTTGATCAAAGGCTTTAGTGGCCGCATAGGTGGCTATAAAACCGGTACCCTGGAATCCGGCCAGCGAAGCCATGCAAATGATAGCTCCCCGGCCACGTTGAAGCATACTCTGGCCAAAATGATGGATCAGCTCCAGTAACGTGAGCATATTGGTTTGCATGATCTCCCTGTGCACCTCCAAAGGCCGTTCTTCAAATCTGCCGATGTAAGAGAGTCCGGGATTATACACCATGATTCCAATTTCCCGGCCATCCAGTTGCGTAGCCAATTTTTGAGCAGCATCGGGTTGCGCCAGATCCATGCAGATGGAGTCCACCTGTACCTGGTATTGAAGCCGCATCGCCTGCGCGAAGTCTTCCAGGGAAGACTGACGCCTGGCGATGAGTACCAGGTCAAACCCCGCTGCGGCAAGATAATGAGCATAAGCAGCGCCAATGCCTTCCGAACCGCCGGCAATGAGCGCCAGTGAACCATATTTCTCTTTGAGTGAATGCAGCATATTTAGCAAAAGTTGGATAGAATGGTTTAAACAAACTGAATCAGGTCATCTGTAAATTTAGACGTAAAGGTGACGCATTTTTCCCCTAATTTTATTGAATCATCTAAAACCTGACTTGTTATGAAAACCATGCTTACTTTATTAATTCTGTCCTTTTTCAGTTTCAGATTGGCCGCTCAATCACAGGCAGAAACATACATCAAGGAGGCGCAGACATACCTGGCTCAGAAAGATTACAAACAAGCCCAACTCAGTTTGCAGGATGCCATCAATGATATCAACAACCTGGTCGCAGGGCAGATTGCCGCAGCCATGCCCAATGAAATCAATGGCTTGAAAGCATCCGATGACGGAGGGGTCAATACAGCCGGTCTCGGCATGATGGGTGGTGGTTTTCAGATATCCAAAAACTATCAGCATCCAAGCAAAAAGGAAAACACGGCAGAAGTCCAGATCCTGGGCAATTCACCCATGGTCGCTTCCATCAATATGTTTATGGGCAATCCTGCCATGATGGGAGAAGGCTATAAAAGCGTCCGGGTCGGCACGTACCGTGGCATCCTGAAAACGGAAATGGAGGATTATTACGATGACAATGGCAATTCGAAGAAAATTCGCTCCAGTGAATTTCAACTGCCCATGGGCCAAAACCTGATTACCATCAAAGCCAATGGATTTGCCACCGAACAGGAAGAGATCGCCTTTGCTACGAAACTGGATATCGATAAACTCAAATCACTTTTAGGAGAATAAACGCCCAGCAATTTTTTTTCCTTTCTCCGATATGGATTAAATGGCTCAGGAGTGATCCTTGATCCATTTATCCAGAATAGGGGTGCATGAAAAATCAACCTTCTCAAAGTCTGTAGGCTCATCCAATGCCGCGCGTAAATCTTTCATGTCAGGCAGATAATCTGTGCCATTGCCCTGAAACTTGTCTACGGTGCGAATGACACGTTCGATCTCCCAGCCAAATCGCCCTGCATAGAAATGAGAGGGATGTGAAGAACTTTGAATGGATTCACGGATGAGCCTGGCTTGGATCTGAATTGCTTCTTTAAGAGGTTGGGCGAATAAGGCTGGATCATCCACAGGATTGGAAGCCAGAAACTGAAATACTTCCGGCGCCCAATCCGTACCCATCAGTCGGATCAACTCTTGTTGCCATTCAGGATTGGTCTTTACTTTGGCAACTGCCTTTTGCATGATTTCCTCAGGCTGATTGTCGCCGGTAAATACCAGAATATTGACCATGCTGGTCATGACATTACAGGAATCAATTTCGCCGAGGATCCGCAGATGATTTTCATCCTCGAAGTTAGCCGCGGCTTCCACCCTGGCTTTTTGATTCCGCATAGACTGAGCAATAGATCCAAACAACGCTGATGCACTTCCGGTGACCCCGATTATCGCAGCCAGGTATAGAGGATATTTATATAATGAAGGGGAAACCGAAGTCCGCAGATTGTCATTTAGTAGGATGCCGGCTGCACCAATCAGGACCAATGGAATCACCAATGGCGCAAAAGAAGAATACACCCTCAGTAACCCTGGGACAGGGCCATGCTCGTATTTAAACAACCCGGCTAATGCTGAGGTGATCAACGCAGCAAGCAGGAGCAAAGTGACCCTCCAAAATCTTTGACTGGAAGAACTGCCTGCCCATTCAAGACCTCCCTTTATCGCTACCAGGGTATATACCAGGATAATGCATATCGAAAAGGCAAGGTTGAGGATGATCATTCCCCAGGCAAAGCCCATCAAACTATCTCCTGATCCAGAAGGCGCTTTGCCTAACAACATTGAAGCCAGCCCTAAAAAGAGCAGCGTTGCGATAACAAGTAGTGCGTTACCCAGTATGGTCATAACGTTTTGTTTGATTAAAGATAGACGAATTACTATGGCAAAGGAAAGCTCGGAATCAATCCGGGTCTATTGTGCCAGAACCTCTTGCAGGGAAAGTCTGCGATCCACTTCAGGACGTCCTTTGGCATCAAGACGCACACTGATACATTCCGTGTCTTTATCATGCTCCAGGAAAAGGTAATATCCTTTTTCAGCCACCTCTTTAAGAAATGAGGTTTTCTCTTCGAGGGTAACCAGCGGACGGATATCGTAGCCCATGATATAGGGTAGCCCTACATGGTGCGCGGAAGGAATCAGGTCGGCCGCATAGACCAGGGTGACCTTGTCATTGACCCGGATCTGAGGCAACATCATAGATTCGGTATGTCCGTAGGATAATCGGATCCGAATATGTTGGTCCCAGATAAATCCCTCTTCTTCCGGAATAAAATGCAGCACTTTGGCTTCCAGCAAGGGAACAAAATTTTCCTTTAAAAAGGAAGCTCGTTCGCGGGCATTAGGCGTATACGCCCAATTGTAATGCCGCAGGGTCGTCCAATACCTGGCATTCGGGAAAGCAGGGGAGAGGCTGCCATCGTCATTTTTGGCTACCGCACCACCGACATGATCAAAATGAAAGTGGGTAATCAGTACATCCGTGACCGATTCAGGGGTATAACCTGCCTGTCGGATTGAACTCATCAGTGAAGCTTCACCATGCAAGAAATAATGACTGAAAAAACGTTCATCTTGTTTGTCCCCAAGGCCGGTGTCAATCAGGATAACTTTATCCCCGGTATCGACCAGGAGGCACCTCATGGTCCAACTGCACAGATTGTTGTCATCCGCGGGGATCATCTTATTCCAGATGGTCTTGGGCACAACACCAAACATAGCGCCACCATCAAGTTTGAAGTGGCCGGTATCAATCGAGAAAACCTTCATATCAATAACCGATTCGCTTTTTGGTCATACTGTCACCAGAACGGACAACAGCCATGTGAAGGGCCGTAGCCGCAGCCTCTGCACCTTTGTTGCCATGCTTACCCCCAGCCCGTTCCTTGGCTTGTTCTTCCGTATGGGTAGTAAGTACGCCAAAGATCACAGGGATACCAGACATGAGGCCTAATTGCATGATGCCTGAAGCTACTGCCTGAGCGATGTACTCATCATGCCGGGTTTCCCCTTCAATAATACATCCCAGGCAAATGACCGCATCCCGTTTACCGGGTTTCATGATCTGTCGGGCTCCCCAGGGAAGCTCAAAGGATCCTGGCACATACAGTATTTCTATATTCTGCGGTAAAACCCCGGCACGTAACAATACTTCCCGTGCCCCTTCTAAAAGAGCACCTGTTATATCCGGGTTCCATTGGGAGACAACGATACCAATATTGAAGGATGAACCATCCGGCAGGTTAACCAATGAAGGAGATGCATCCCGCGAAGCCATAGTTACTTCCCTTCCGCCCGGGCGATGTATTTATCAATCGAGAGGGCCTCGTTACTGTTAGGATACTTTGACTTGATGGTCTTATAGATCTCCAGGGCCTGGGCCACTTCATTACGGCTTTCATGGAGCAAGGCCAACTTCTTCATGTAGTATGGCGTGAGCAATTCATTTTCTGAAGCGGTAGTAGCCTTTTTATAGTGCTCCAATGCTTTGTCCATTTGATTGAGTTCAGAATAGACATCACCCAACGCACCATGCTTCATACCTGGAGTCACCATGCCTTCAGGATCAAAATCATTGAGATACTTTAAAGCAGAGTCAAAATTGCCAAGATTGAGGTAACAGATACCGGCATAATAGTTGGCCAGGTTAGCGGCTTTTGTACCACCGAAATCTTTGATAATGGCCAGAAATCCGCTATAGCCACCGCCTGGATTTTCAAGCGCCATTTGGAATGAATCCTGCTCAAACTGAAACTGAGCTTTCCACATCTGATTCATCGCCTTTTCCTCTTTCGGTTGCATGATGAGGTTACTGTACACAAACCAGCCACCGACGATCAGCACCAAACCACCCACAATACCGACGATCATTTTTTGATTTTTCTCAAAAAATGTATTCGCCTGCATCCGGGCCTGGGTCAGGTCGAGCAGTGTCTCATCATTCTTCTTTTCCAGCTTTCTTTTAATAGCCATTGAGATCGTGTTTTAAAAAGTGGTGCAAATGTAACCATTTGACGGCAAACCACAAATATTAAAGGAAAATGTAATGTCTGCTGACTTCGACATGCGGAAAGTGAGCAGAACCTTAATGTGCCACAGCTAATACCTTGATTTAGTCCCTGATATAAGGGTAATCCGCCTGCAGGTAATTGTCCGTAAAGAGTTCAGAAGCCGCAGGATAAGCAGACTCATCAGCAAAGGCTTCCGCCTTATCTATCTCCTGAAGTATCGCTTTATCAATGGCCTCTAATTCGCTAGCATCCAAAATTTTATGCTCAATCAAATATTCCCGGAGTTGCTCGATGGGATCCTTTTCCTTATAGGATTCCAGTTCCTCTGGAGTCCGATATTTAGCCGGATCGGACACCGAGTGACCGCGGTAACGATAGGTATTGATTTCCAGGAGATAAGGCCCTTTTCCGGACCGAACATGCGCAGCAGCCTCGGCCATAGCATAATGCGTTTTGATCACATCCATACCATCCACAGAAGAGCTTGGCATATCATAGGACAATCCAAGTTTTGACAGGTTGGTGACATTGCTGGTTCTGGCTACGGAGGTCCCCATGGCATAGTGATTGTTTTCAACGACATAGAGTACCGGCAACTTCCAGGTCATTGCCATGTTGAAAGACTCGTGGAGAGCCCCCTGGCGAGATGCCCCATCTCCAAACATAGTCAGGCAGATGTTGTCTGTCCCTTTGTATTGTTCAGCAAACGCAATCCCGGTTCCGATAGGAATCTGTGCACCTACGATACCGTTACCTCCAAAATAATGATGCTCCTTGGAGAAAAAATGCATCGAACCGCCTTTGCCCTTGTTGATCCCGGTCTCTTTACCGAACAACTCCGCCATGCAGGCCTGGCTTGAAATGCCCCGGCACAACGCGATACCATGCTGACGGTAAGCCGTCACAATAGCATCCGTAGGACGCAATGCAGTCACTATCGCACCGGCTATGGCCTCCTGCCCTATGTAGACATGAAGGAACCCCCGGATCTTATTGATCGAATACATTTTTAGCGCCCGTTCCTCGAAACGACGAATGCGCATCATGGTCTCGTACCACACCTTGTAGGTGTTCACATCCAACCCGTTAGCTGATCCCGAAGCCGGTTTACCTGTCTTTTTTTCTTTTACCTGAGCCATAAAAACTATATTAGCCGCCTCACAAAGATAAGCTTATCTGCATTTCCCCGGCCTATGAAGTCTCTGGTGGTCCAAGACATGGCAATGACCAATTTTAAAAACTATGCAGAAGCCCGCTTCCAATTCGGGGACAAATTTAACCTGGTCGCCGGCCTCAATGGGGTAGGGAAAACCAATTTACTGGATGCCATCTACTACTGTTGCGTCGGGAAAAGCTATTTCACGCCCTATGACCATCGCGTTGTCCGCCAGGGCGAGGAATTTTTCAGGTTGGACTGCCAAATCTCTAAAGATGAAGAAATCCACCGAATCGTGTTTAAAGTCAAACCAGGGGAACTCAAAGAGCTTCTGCTGGATCAAATCCCAGTACCCAGGATAAGTCATCACCTGGGCTATGTTCCGGTAGTCTTTTCAGCACCCAGAGATATCGATCTTATATATGGATCGAGCCCTTCCAGACGCAGGTATATCGATCATCTCCTATGCCAGATAGACCAGGAATACCTCCATGCCCTCGTCCGATACAATCACTTGCTTGAATTACGCAATGCCGCATTGAAAAAAGGGATTTCGGATCTTCGTAGAGTCATCAGTACCTATGATGAACAGATGAGCCCACTCGCCACATTGATTTATACCAAACGTCGATGGGTGGTCAGTGTACTGATCCCTTTGCTTCAATCCTATTATCTGACCCTCTCAGAAAACCGGGAAAGCGTGGATCTCCGTTATGAATCGGGACTGGAAGATTATGGCTATGACATACTTGCGGATATGCATTGGGAGGCCGATAAGAATACAGGTCGCACACATGCCGGTATCCACAAAGACGACTACCGTCTCGACATCAAGGATATGACCGCCAGGGAATTCGGTTCGCAAGGCCAGATCAAGTCGCTCATCTTTGCCCTCCATCTCAGCAAATACTGCATCCTTCGGGACAGTAGTGGGTTTAAACCCCTCCTGATCCTGGATGATATCTTTGATAAACTCGATGAACGAAGGCTTCGGCAATTGATGGAGATCCTTACCGCACAAGACTTCGGCCAGATATTTATTTCTGATACGAGTAGCCAAAGAGTAGGTGGATTCGTGACGGCTGACCTCATGCACACGATCGATATGACTGGAGATGAACCGATGGTGCCGCGCTCCTGAAATTGAGTATATTTATACCATGCAGGGTGACAATAACAGACCGCTCAAGGAATGGCTACAGGTGTTTATCCAATCCCCGCAATTGCGGTCTAAACTTTATCAAACCAGAGTCGAAAAAATGTGGTCCGAAATGATGGGCCCGGTCATCAGTGGCTATACCCGTAAGATCAAGCTGGACGAACATACTCTACTCCTGTTTATTGATTCATCATCGCTCAAAGCAGAACTGGCGATCATGAAAGAAAAAATCAAGGATACCGTCAATGAGCGGTTAGGGGAAGACTATGTACGTGAAGTGAAGATTCTTTAATATGCATTAGAGAACACGCCTATGCTTTCGGCCCTTCCGGTGTATAATCCGAACCGGCTATCCTGCTTTTCTTTTTAGCCTTTCCCTTGGTCTCTGAAGCCATCTTCATAGCCGTGAGCACGTCTACCATTCCACCACTGACACACAACTCATGAGATTTGACGGTGTCGAAAGTTCCAGGCTCTATCACCATATCCGGCAACGTGCGGGCACTCTTCATAATAATCTCCTTGACTTGCCGGGCACTGAGATCCGGATATCTTGATCTCATCAACGCAGCCACACCGCTTACGACCGGCGCAGCCATACTGGTACCGCTTGCATAATCATAGGTGCTATCCGGAGTCGTCGAATAGATATACACCCCGGGAGCAAATACATCCACTTCTTTCTGACCATAATTGGAAAATTCAGCAATGGCATTTTGGCCGCCTTCAGGTCCTACCGCGCCAACCGCGATCAGATTGGGCGCCCGTTTAGCACCAAGCAAGGGCTTTTTACTATACGTGTCATTAGGAAACTTGGGATCCTTATCCACATTAGCCCCATCGTTACCAGCACCTAAAACCAATAATACATCATGCTTGGCGGCATACCGCATCGCATCATCGACCAGGTATTTTTCGGGTGAATAGCCCTTGCCAAAACTCATGTTGATCACCGACGCGCCATTGTCTACCGCATAACGGATCCCATTGGCCACATCCTTGTCCCGTTCATCTCCATCTGGCACCAACTTGACACACATGATGGCCACATGATCCGCTACGCCATCCATGCCCTCATCATTACCTCGAACAGCTCCAATAATTCCAGAAACGTGCGTGCCGTGATAAGAGAAGTCCCCTTTAACGTCATTATTGCCATAGTTGCGGTTGGCGAAATCCGTGTAATTATCCCCTACAATTGTACGGCTGTTAAAGTCCGGATTATAATTGTAGTTGAGCGTGTTCTGACTGTCCTCCAGTTGTTCTTTGAATTGCTGCTCAGCCACCTCCATAATCCAGTCAATACTTTCTATCTCAACGCCCTGGTCTTGAATATTACGAATGATTTGCCCGGCAATCTTGACATCTTCATTGGATGAATTCTCCAGCCGGACCACATCAATGGAATCACCATGGAGTTCTGTTTTCGCAGCGGCAAGGGCTTTCATCACGATTTGTTGGGTCGCGGAAACTTCGTCAAGGGTTTTCTGCGCGCTTGCACGCTTGGTTTCGACCACTTTCTTCATCTCCAGGTAAGCATCATACTCCTTTTTTTGCTTCCCTTTCAGGCGAGCAACATCCTTTCCTTCCCATTTCTCACGACCGGCAGCATATTGCCTGGTGACCTCAAGAGATTCATGCATTACACTCTGTCCGTCTTTTCCACCCAGAAAATTCCAGCCGTTCAAATCATCGACATACCCATTGCCATCATCATCCTTCTGATTGCCGGGGATCTCTCCGGGATTGACCCAGATATTGTCTTTAAGATCAGGATGCTGGGTATCTACGCCACAATCCAGTACGGCTACGATCACCGTTTTTACCGAACCGGGTTTGGCCTGCTGATACCATTCATCCGAACGGATGGAGGTGGGAAATTCGCTCCCCGATCCTGACTGATGCCAGCGCTGAAATTCTTGCTGAGCCTGCACATTGGTGACCCATGCAGCGCAATAGAGTACCCCTAGACTGAATGTTTTCAAAATTTCTTGCATACGTGCTAAACGGAGGATGACTAAACCATGTTGATTGCACAATGATAAAGGATAGTTAACGACTCCGCATATAATTTGGATAAAAGACGGCTCCCTCAGGACTGAAGTCCAGGGGTTCACCTATAAATCATCTTACATATAAAAACCTAACATATGTTATGTTCTATATCTTTGTATCCTGACCGAGCCCACGGTCATCCTGACAGGAATGAAGTTGCATAAACCGTTCATCTTGTGGATAGGCCTGCTTTGCGGGCTCTATAGTCCCGCCTTAGCGCAGGGTGAGATCGGCATAGTGGCAGGAATCTCCAATTATCAAGGTGACCTTCCCTCCTATAATTTCAATGATGGCCTTAGGGTATTGATAGGACCAGTGATTGGTGCTCATGGCGCGTATGAATTGAACAATCGGTTTCAGGTCAGGACGGACCTTCTGTATATCCGATTGTCCGGTGATGATGCATTAGGCGACAAACCTGATGTCATCGCCAGGAATCTTGATTTTTTTGCTCCGGTCATCCAACTGGCAGTCGGTATGGACTGGAATATTTTTGGATTCAGCACGTCTACTCCCGGCAAGATTTGCCCTTATGGTTCGGCAGGCGGAAGCATTTTTTATTTCAATCCCCGGACCCGATACGAAGGGGAGAAAGTCTCCTTGAAACCCCTTGGCACCGAAGGACAATACCTGGCTGACTACCCGGACCAAAAACCCTATTCCCGTTTTCAGACTTCCTTGCAATTTGGCGGTGGTTTGAAATGGATGCCTTCCGATCAAATCATTATTGCGCTTGAAGGAATGCTTTCCTACACCTTCACAGATTATCTGGATGACGCAAGCACAATCTATATCACTTACCCTGAGTTGTTGGAAAAGGCAGGACCGCTAACTGCAGCACTGGCCAACCGACAAGGAGAGTACCTTGGCACCGAACCCGTCATTGTTCCAACCGGTGCTGCACGCGCGAATGCGAATTCCAGGGATTATTTCGGAACCATCACTGTCAGGGCTTGTGTACCCGTAACCTTGTGGGGAAATACGTTTAAAGTTCGCAGGCATAACAACCGTACTATTCCCAATCCAAAGTTCTGATTCCTCTATTTTCGACCTGCATTGACTTCGCCTACCGACATACTAAAACAATACTGGGGATATCCTGCCTTCAGGCCGCTGCAAAAAAACATCATTGATCATGTCATGGCGCATGAGGACGTATTGGCCTTATTACCAACCGGAGGCGGAAAATCGCTGTGCTACCAGGTCCCTGCCCTGGCCAATGAAGGATTGACCATCGTCATCTCCCCACTCATCGCCCTGATGAAGGATCAGGTCTCCAGGCTGAAATCTCTTGGAATAGCTGCGGAAGCCATATACTCAGGATTACGAAACGATGAAACAGATCGGCTCCTGGACAATGCCAGGTTTGGAAACACCAAGCTTCTTTATGTTTCTCCCGAACGACTCAAGACCTCAATGTTTAAGGAACGGGTACAACACATGCCCATCAGTTTGATCGCGGTCGATGAAGCGCATTGCATCTCACAATGGGGTCACGACTTCCGTCCGGCCTACCTCGAAGTGGGCGAACTCAGGAAACTTTTACCCAAAGTACCCGTGATAGCGCTTACCGCATCAGCAACACGGGAAGTAAAACAAGAGATTATAGACCGGCTTGCACTACAAAAAGCCCGGGTCATCAAGGATAGCTTTGCACGGGAAAATCTTCGGTATCATGTGATCTACCGACAGGATCAGATGCCTTACATCGAAAGGCTCCTCCTCAAGTCTTCGGGTTCAGCAATCGTCTATGCACGTCACCGCAGAAAATGTGAAGAGCTCGCCACTTGGTTAACAACCAAAGGAATCGATGCCGCCGCTTATCATGGTGGCATGGACATGGCCAAACGAGATCATATCCAGGCGGAATGGATAGCCGGAAATAAACGCGTCATGGTAGCCACCAATGCCTTTGGGATGGGCGTGGACAAAAGCGATGTCAGGCTGGTGATCCATGCAGACCTGCCTCCGGGGCTGGAAGAATACTACCAGGAAGCAGGCCGGGCCGGTCGCGATGGCAAAGACGCGTATTGCATTATTGTCGCAAAGCCTTCTGGAGAGGCCAACCTCATCACCCGTATCGAAGAGAGTTTTCCCGACATGGATACGTTGAGACGATTCTATAAATCTCTGCATATCTACCTGGATACAGCGATCGGTGCGGGATTGGGTGAAACATATTCTTTTGACATGGACCAGTACGCAAGTAGGTTTGCTTTTAAGCCCGGTCAGGCTCACAATGCCCTGGACATCCTCGCCAGGGATGGATGGCTGGCAATGGATGATACAGCCTTGCGGGGCAGTACCATCCGCATCCTCACTGATCCGGAGACACTATACGCCTATCAGGTAGCAGATCAACGCACCGATTTGTTAACCAAAGCACTCCTCCGTGGATATGAAGGATTGTGGACCTCTTCTGTACACGTTCGTGAAAACAAATTGGCCAAACATCTTCAATGGCAGGAAAAAGAAGTCAAAAGCTTACTGGTCCGCTTACATGCCCTCGGACTCATCGAATACCGGTCAGCTACAGCCGCCAGTCAGATTACGTTGCTGCGCGAAAGAGTCCCCGAGAATAACTTTACGCTGGATATACGAGCTTATCAATTTCGCAAGGACAGAGCTATCGCCCGCATGCAAGCCATGATCGCTTATCTCCAGGATGATGTCCCTTGTCGTGAAGTATTCATCCGAAATTATTTCGACGAAACAGAAGCCAAACCATGCGGTCACTGTGACCGATGCATCAAAGGGAAAGGCGGACAGGTGCAATGGTATGAAGCTTTGGACCGTGCGCTGGAGGATCCGGATGGAATACTGGTTAAAGATTTTTTAGCCGGATACAACATCAGTCACCAGGAATCCATTAAGAAGGAATTACAACAGTTGGCGGAAGAACATAAAATCCATATTGCGGAAGACAGAATCTACCGCAAGAAGAAATAACCGATGAAAGGAAAAAGGATAGTGATGGCGGTCACCAATGACCTGACATACGACCGGCGCATGTACAGGATTTGTAACGCGTTGGCCGAATCAGGTTCAATCGTAACCCTGATCGGACGCCACAGATCGAACTCCAAGGACTTCCGGCCTGGCAGTTTTGAGTCCTATAGATTCAGATGCTGGTTTAATACTGGCGCTTTGTTTTATGCAGAATACAATATCCGACTGTGGTGGATCCTGCTCTGGTCAAAATTTGACATTGCCTGTGCATGTGATCTGGATACTGCGCCTGCTGTCTTGCTATCCTCCTGGATAAAAAGAAAAAAAACAGTCTACGATGCGCACGAATATTTTTCGGAAGTTCCGGAGTTAAACCATCGTCCTGCCATCAAATCCATCTGGGAATGGATTGCCAAAATGTCCATTCATCGTTTTGATGCCAGGTATACGGTTGGCGCAGAACTGGCCGCACTCATGGGACAGCGATATCGTGTTTCCTTCGACGTGATCCGGAATATTGCGCCGTCATCCGCAATCGTGTATTCCCATAAGGATCATGATCCTAAGGATAAAATTATTTTATACCAGGGCGCATTAAATGTTGGTCGGGGTCTTGACACATGCATACGGGCAATGACCCAACTCCCGGAATGGACACTGTGGCTGGCTGGGGAGGGTGACATTACGGAAAGCCTGAAAGATCTGGCTCAAACTTGTGGAGTGGGGGATAGGGTCACTTTCCTGGGATGGGTGCATCCGGATCAACTACCTTCGATCCTTAAAAAGGCAAGGGTAGGGATCAATCTCAGGGAACAGGGAAGCCTGAATGATTACTATTCTCTGCCTAATAAATTTTTCGATGCCATCCATGCCGGCCTGCCTTCCATACACATGGACTATCCGGAATATGCGACGATTATGGGACAATATCCTTGCGGCATACTACTCCATGAAATCACGGATGACAACGTCGTTAATGCCATCCTGGATTTGGAGCAGCATCCGGAAAAATGGAACGCTATGCATGAAGCTTGTCTTCAGGCATCGAAGGTGTTCACTTGGGAGAAGGAGGCCGCAAACCTCATTTCCATATATTCCAGTCTTTAACTGCGCATGCCTATCCTTTGATCTCCTCGTCCATTTTACCGGCGAGATCGAGCAGGAAAGCATACTCAAGAGCGATTTCTTTGAATTGCTTAAACCGTCCTGATGCTCCGCCATGCCCCGCATCCATATTGGTATGCAACAGCAAAGGATTTGTATCCGTCTTCATTTCCCTTAACCTGGCGACCCATTTCGCGGGTTCCCAATACTGTACCTGCGAATCATGTAATCCGGTGGTCACAAGCATGGGAGGATAGTTTTTGGCTTCTATATTATCGTAAGGAGAATAACTCTTGATATAGTCATAGTATTCCTTTTCCTTAGGGTTGCCCCATTCATCAAATTCGCCGGTAGTCAACGGGATACTTTCATCAAGCATGGTAGTGACTACATCCACAAATGGAACAGCCGCGATCACCCCGGCCCACATCTCGGGGGCCATATTGACTACTGCACCCATCAGCAAGCCACCAGCTGATCCGCCCATAGCATACAGTTTTTTGGCATCAGCATACTTGTGATCCACCAGGTACTTTCCGCAATCAATGAAATCATTGAACGTATTCTTCTTTTTCAACAATTTGCCGTCTTCATACCACTGACGACCCATTTCCTCTCCACCCCGGATATGGGCGATAGCATAAACGAAGCCACGATTGAGCAAACTCAAACGAGACATACTAAAACTGGGATCCATACTTGCTCCATAGGAACCGTATCCATACAGAAGACAGGGACTTGTACCGTCCAAAGGTGTATCCTTATGGTAGACGATGGATACCGGAACCTCAACTCCATCACGCACCTTAGCCATGATTCGCTCACTTCGGTAATCTGCAGGATTAAATCCGCCGAGCACTTCTTGTTGCTTTAACAACGTCATCTTCCGGCTCTTCATATCGTAATCATACGTCGTATTGGGAGTCGTCATCGATTGATAATTGAGCCGAAGGACATCGGTATCAAATTCCGGATTGGTCGAGACGAAAGCTACATATGCTTTCTCCCCAAATTCAATGTAATGTTCCTGGCCCTGGCCAGGAATGACGCGCAGCTGGGTTATCCCTGCTTTACGCTCAGACAACACGAGGAAATCACGAAAAACATCCATCCCTTCCAGCAGAACATCCTCCCGGTTGGGAATGACTTCTGTCCAGTTTTCTTCCCCGGTAGCGGTGACCGGCGTCTTCATCAACCTGAAATTCTTAGCATCCTTATTGGTACGGATATACCAGATGTCATTGAAATGTTCAATACTATACTCGAGCCCACGTTTTCGAGGTTGGAACATTTTTAATGGCGCATCCGGTGTGGCGGCATCCACAATCTGAAATTCCTGGCTGAGCGTAGACCATGATCCGATCACAATATATTTTTTGGACTTAGTCTTGTAGACAAATGCGCCAAAGGTTTCATCATTCTCTTCATAGACCAATTGGTCTTTGGATGAAGGCGTTCCGACTTTATGCTTCCAGATTTTGTATTCCCGCAGTGTAGTATCCTTGGTCGCATAGAAGATCGTCTTGTTATCTTCTGCCCATGTAGCACTGCCTCCTGTGTTGGGAATGATATCCGGTAACATTTCACCGGTAACCAGGTCTTTGATTCTTAACGTATAGATCCTGCGACTCAGGGTATCTTCACCATAGACAAGCAGACGGTTATCAGGACTGACACTTCTGCCCCCAACAGCATAATAATCAAACCCCTTGGCAAGTTGGTTGACATCGAGCATGATCTCTTCCGGCGCATCCATATTGCCTTTTCGACGGCTGTGGATTGGATATTCCTGGCCTTCTTCATATCGGGTAATATAGAAGTATCCATTATCGCGGAATGGTACAGACATATCTGTCTGCTTGATACGTCCTACCAACTCATTATAGAGTTTCTCCTGGAATCCTTTGGTATGGGACATCATGGTGTCCAGATACTGATTCTCAGCAGTGAGGTAATCGATCACTTCAGGATTTTCCCGCTCGTTGAGCCAGTAATAGGGATCCATTCGTGTATCCCCGTGTATGGTTAGTTCCTTTGGTTTTTTGGTGGCGGCCGGAGGCACTATATTTTGCGTCATCATCTGCATAATCGAACTTGAAACAGTGGCATTGGAGTCTACTGAAGATTTACAGGCAAAGAACAAGGCGGAGCAGGCCCATAACATCGTCAGACCGATAAAAATGGTGTATTTTTTCATAAGTGGCGGTAGATAAAAAAGCGTTGGTGCAATAAAACAAATGCTAACTTCAAGAAAATCAAAAGTCTCAAAGGCAGACAAACTTATCTATTCCAATTGAACATTGATACCCAACGGATCATATAGCTATGGGATTTCGGCCAAATGCCTAAAATCCTCATCCCAGCATGCCTTTCGGGTCGACAGATCCACTTCATGAAGTAAGTATTTAAGTGCTCTAAACCACACACCATACTGACAAATCATCTGTCTGCTACCTTTGTTGTTCTAAAATCAATGCATTCATGTCCCAACAGACTACGTCCCGCGTCATCATGGTCAGACCAGCAGCGTTTGGTTACAATGTCGAAACCGCAGCCAACAATACCTTCCAGCATGTGCCCCAATCCGGCCAGGATGAAGTCAAAGCACAGGCTATATTAGAATTTGATCGCCTGGTGGCCACTTTGAGAGATGCCGGGGTGGATGTATTGTTGGTTGAGGATACAAATACTCCCGTCAAACCGGATGCGGTCTTCCCTAATAATTGGTTTTCCTTACATGAAGACGGTACGGTGGTGACCTATCCGATGTACAGCGCGCTCCGCAGACAGGAGCGAAGAGAAGATCTTGTGGACCAATTGTCGAGGGAGTTTATAATCCATCAAAGACTCAGCCTGGAAATCCGTGAAATTCATGAGCAATTTCTGGAAGGTACAGGTAGTATGGTTTTGGATCGGGCCAATAAGATAGCGTACGCCTGCATCAGCCCAAGGACAGATGCTGAAGTGCTTAAACAATGGTGCGATATGATGGGCTATCAACCCTTTACTTTCCATGCTACATATCACGGACAAGAAATCTATCACACCAATGTCATGATGGCCATTGGGGATGGCGTTGCTGTCATATGCCTTGAAGTAATTGAACCCGGGCTTCGTCAAAAGACCCGTGAACACCTGATGTCGTTTGGCCGCGAAGTGGTTGAGCTTCGGCTAGACCAAATTGATGCTTTCGCGGGCAACATGCTTGCCGTTCGTAGTAAGACGGGTGAGCAACTCATGGTCATGTCCAGAACAGCCCATGAAAGCCTGGATAAAAATCAAAAAGCAAGTATCGAACGGCATGCCCGCATCTTATCCAGTGATGTACACACGATTGAAACTATCGGCGGAGGTAGCGTAAGATGTATGATCGCGGAGAATTTTCTCCAAAAGCTTTAATTAATTGACAGTGCTATACCTTTCTGCATCCTTTGAATGGAATTATGGGGCGCTTATCTTCTAAATATCAACCGGCTGAAAGCAATTCGCCATTGATTGAATTCATCTATATTTGATTCTTATAAACCGTACCTGTTACAAACCCATTGTATGAAAAAGATCTACCTCCCATTTCTCTTCGTCATTGCCGCACTGTTGATGTCGTCCTCATTCACCCAGGCCCAGGTGGTGATCAATGAAATCAGTTATAACTCCCCCGAATCCGGAAATGATTCGCTGGAATACATTGAAATCCTCAATGCCGGCAGCACGCCTGTCGATATTGGCGGATGGCACTTTTCGGCCGGAATAGAGGATACCTTTCCTTCCATTGTCCTCGGCGCAGGTGAATATTACGTTACCGCGGTTAGCGCCCAGGCTATGCTTAATGTCTTTGGCATTTCTGTTCAGCAATGGTCAGGTGGCGCCTTGAGCAATAGTGGTGAACTCATCAAACTTGTAGACCGGGACGGCTTTCTGGTGGATAGCGTCCTATATGATGATGCAGATCCATGGCCTGTCGAACCAGACGGCAATGGACCTTCCCTCGAACTCAAAGATGCAGCTACAGACAATAATGATGCCGCCAACTGGCAATTCAGCGGGGGCACGACAGGCGTTATCATTAATGGCTTTGAAGTCAGTGGCACACCTGGAGCCGAAAACTCCGGAGGCGGCACCGCGGGTCCGGCTGTAAACATATCCCTCGCGAATTTTGAATTTACGCCTAAAGATGCCGTTGTCAAAATAGGGGACGTTGTCAGATGGACTAATCCTGATCCGGTCGCTCATAATGTCAATGGCACGCAGGCCACATACCCCTCCAACCCTGAAAGCTTTACCAGCGGAGGTCCAAATCAAGGCATTTGGGAGTATGACTATATCCCCCTCACTGCTGGATTTTACAATTACCGCTGCAATCCTCATTTTTCCATGGGTATGGTTGGCACCTTATCCGTTTATGACCCTTCGACTTACACTGACTTCCCTTTGTCCAGGCTCAGGATGGTCAATGCCAATGGTTCTGCCCTGTATGATGGTGTACCTACAACAGTGACTGCCGTAGTCCATGGCGTCAACTTCCAGCCCACTGGATATTCCTTTTACATCGTGGACGCCAACAACGTTGGGATCAATGTATTCTCGTTTGATCCTGGCACCTATACCGTTCAGCAAGGCGACTTGGTGAAAGTATACGGGGTAATTGATCAGTTCAATGGTCAGCTCGAAATCATTCCAGATTCCATCGAAGTCCTTTCCACAGGTAACGCACTCGTCAGCCCGCGTGAGGTATCCAACCTCACCGAAACAGATGAAGGGAGCTACCTCCATGCTTTTGATTTAGCAGTGGACAGCGTTAGCAACATTTCTGCTACGGGATATACAGTCTATACCACACATAACAACGGGTCAAAGGTTCAGATCCGGGTGGATGCAGACGCCAACATCCCTTATCAGCCTGAAGATTTCAATGTCGGCGCTTGGGTATATACTTACGGTTTGGGAACTCAGTTTGACAGCTCATTTCCATTTACCTCCGGTTATCAGATCCTTGCCGTGGAGTTATTCGATGTCGTTGATGCGGTTCCACAACTCAGCAAAGAGGCCATCACCATGAATCCAAATCCGGCGACAAATCGTATTCAATTGTCCAGTGAGCTCAATATCCAAAGCATTGAAATATACACGATGGATGGCCGGAGATTGATGATTGAAACTATAGGGGAGACCCAGACTAATCTTGATGTCTCCGGACTTCCAGCAGGGCTCCATATCGTTAAAGCTTTGACAAGTGAAGGCGTCTGGACATCTGCCTTATCCGTGGTAAGGTAGACCCGAGTATTGACATCTCATTGAAGCCTTTTAGTCAAGCATCTGTACTTGCATGCTTCTTTGGGATCGCAGATGACGCAGAGATATTTTTATTTACTATTTCGCAGATTAGTCTGGTTCGGCTAATTGTCGAACAGAATAATCTGCGTAATGCTAATCCAATAATTTCTGCGTCATCTGCGATCCAATATCACGCTAAGCCTATTGCCTACCGCATAAGGCAGTAACATATTCATCCACAAACTCTTGCTTGCGTCGAAGCCGGTACTGCATCACCCAGCGGGGATGGGGTAGGGGCACTACCCGATCCCACCAGCCGAACTCATGGTTAAGTTTCGATAAGAAGTCAAAGTTTTTCCCCTGCCCAAGACAAAAAACAGTATCCCTCCGATATCCAAATGCAAGCTGTGATTCCAGATTTTGGATAATAAAGGGTCTGACTTGCTTGCTGAGTTTTGGATCATCGTAATAGTTGTAGTTTTTTCCGTCTTTAACGAAGCCAAGCGGGCTCAAAGACGTGATATAAAACTGTCGGAAAAAAACATCCGGACCACCACATGCTCCGATCATGTCGTAGATGAAGACACTGGACAATTCTGGTTTTTGGGCAAATGAATTCTCTATCCCCAAATTCTGCAGACGGATCGGGTCAGTAAATGGGACACCTGTCAATCCCGCACCAAACCGTCCCGGATTGATCCCAAGAATAAAAGTCCTGGGATTAACGTCGTCATAATACCTGTGGTAAAAGATAGACATGCATCGACGGGTTTCAGCCGCTTCATATGGCAATAACCATTCAATACCGCCGGATAATCGGAACGGTGGTTTCAACGCAAAATGATAATCCAGTATCAGATCAGCGAAAGTTCTCACTTCAAGTAAAGCTTTAAGTAAAATAAATGACTCGGGAAGGACTCAAACCCGTATTTAAAGTAACACATTAATACTACAATTTAGGGTCACGTATAATGGTTACGCAGAAACAATTAGATTAGCCCTTATGAACCATAAGATCAATCCATTTATACTGGTGCTGTTACTGATGGGCTGCAAGAACACGCAGGCCCAAATCCTTGATTCTCTGATTCCCGTGGCACCGTTACCCGCTGAACTAAAGGAATGCTCCGGGTTGGTCGAACTTGGTGATGGCTGGTATGCAGGCACTAATGACAGCGGAAATCCTGCCGAATTGATCGTCTTTCCAGTAGGTGGTAGCCCGGAAACGATTCGAAAGGTGGCGATTAAAGGGGCTACTAACCATGATTGGGAAGAACTTGCCGCGGATGATGAATATATCTATATCGGAGACTTTGGCAACAACAGCGGAACCCGAAAGGATCTGACGATATATCGGATTCAGCGGTTGGATTTATTAAGAGAATCCATAGCCCGTGCCGATAAGATTGTCTTTACATATCCGGAACAAAAGAAATTCAAGCCCTCCAATACACACAATTTTGATTGTGAAGCCATGGTCTCCGTCGGTGACAGTTTATTCCTTTTTACTAAAAACCGGGGAAACCTAAAGACAGATCTCTACAGTTTACCTAAAGTTCCAGGTCAGTATACTGCAAAGCATATGGATCGGTTTGACGCCGGAGGACTTATTACAGGAGCTGGATATCGGACGAATAATCATATTGGACGACTGGCGTTGATTGGTTACACGACAGAAGATCTAGGTTATCATCCTTTTGTCATTCTATTTTCACCGGTGTCTGGCAGAGACTTTTTGAAGGCTCCTGCGCGGCGATATATGTACAATGGGACGATGCAAACCGAATCTGTGCTATTCCTGGATGATGATACTGTGTATATCACCAATGAAGAAGAACATGGTGACCAGGGCTTTATCCACCGAAGCGTCCTGAAATAGCTCAATGTTTTTTCCCATAATTTATATTATGTTAAATAGTTATTTTAGATTTTAGACCACATCTACTCCATGAAAGAATCCAATATCTGCCCGAAATGCCAATCCGCCGGTGTTGTCCGCGTCAAGAACTTCGGCCTGGCCTCTACCAGCAATGCAGTAAGACTGAGTCAATGGGGAGCCCAAATCGCCCACTTCGACCGCTATGTTTGCACCGCTTGTGGATTCATAGAGGACTATATGAACCTGGATGAAAAATCCTGGCAGAAATGGATCGAAAAACAGGAAAAGGAAAATACCCTGGACTCGGATTTTGTCTAAACGGCCTTAACGTACCATGACCCCATATTCACCCGACGCTACCATTTGACCTATGGTTTCCGGCCAGAGTTTTTCTTCTTCGATTACTGCTTTTACTTCATCCACAGAGGCCGGATCAACCGCAAGGAGCAACCCACCACTGGTTTGAGGATCGCAGACAATCGTACGTTGTTGCTCGTCAGACAAGGACAACCTGGAGCCATAGCTATCATAGTTTCGATTGGTGCCTCCCGGAACACACCCCTGCTGGATGTAGTCCAGGACACAGGGATCGATCAGTGGAATCCTTTTATAATCAATCACCGCCGAAGTTTGACTGGCCTGGCACATCTCCAGCAAATGACCCGCCAATCCAAATCCGGTTACATCCGTCATCCCGTGCACCCCTTTGATTTTACCAAACCGCTCCCCTATTGAATTCAGCCGGGTCATCACCTGAATGGCCAGAGGCTCATGTTCCGCCAATAATTTGCCTTGCTTTTGTGCCGTGCTCAGAATTCCCACGCCAATCGGTTTGGTCAGCATCAACACATCTCCTATAACTGCTCCTCCATTTTTTTTCAAATGCGCCAGTCGCACCCTACCGGTCACGGCCAATCCAAAGATGGGCTCAGGGGCATCGATACTATGCCCACCTGCCAATGGAATCCCCGCTTCACGACACGTAGCCTGGGCCCCTTTAACTACCGCACCTGCCACTTCCGGCGGCAACATACTGATCGGCCAGCCCAGGATCGCAATGGCCATCAAAGGCGTACCTCCCATGGCATAGATGTCACTAATCGCATTGGTGGCCGCAATCCGTCCAAAGGTCTCCGGATCGTCAACAATAGGCATAAAAAAGTCCGTTGTGCTAATCACCGCTGTGCCATCCCCAAGATTCAAGACGGCTGCATCATCACGCTCTTCATTTCCCACCAACAACTCGGGAAAATGCATGGTAGATGTACCCGCAGCAGCCAGGATGGAGTCCAGTACAGCCGGGGATATCTTACACCCGCAACCCGCACCATGACTATATTGGGTCAATTTGATTTTTGATTCTTGCATAAAATCAAGTGTTCTTCAGGAAATAGTGATTAATACGTTACGTGCACGCCATCAGCCGCTGGGCAGTCTGCTCAACATCGTTACAGACACCCAGTTCAACCAATCGATCGTGTGGCCATTGGCTAATTTGAAATCGATAGGCCTTATCATAATAGGTCAAAGCAATTGAAGCCGCTGTGCGCAGATCCTGTTGGTCCAAAGCATCCAACGCTCGTTGATATGCTTCACCTCCCAGACGTTTATAGATTTTTTCAAAGGACTGCCGGAGTTTGTCCAGATCAACAGGTTCTGTATAATATTTCAAAGCACGATCCAAACGGATGTCAATATCCACCTCAATGGAATACAATACGGCTTCCCGCATAGCCTCCCAAAGACCATCGGGGATATGCGTTTTACCAATACTCTTTGATTCATTTTCTAACCACACCGGTCTATCCGGATCTAAACCAAGAAACGCCTCTAATAAATTGTTTTCAAATTGCTCTGTAGTCGGTTGATCCTGCTCCCCTATGGCACCAAAGGCACTTCCCTTGTGATGTGCCAGATACTCCAAATCAATAACCTGCTCACCTTGCACGGCCAGGGCTTGCAGGATTTCAGTTTTTCCGGCACCGGTGCATCCGCCCAGTATTTTTAAAGTAAAAGGATTGGAGGTAAAGAACTGTTGCAAAAAACTCCTGTACTGTTTATACCCTCCTTCCAGCCGAATGGTTTCAGCACCGGAAAAATTAAATAACCATTGAACAGCCTGGCTGCGTTTGCCCCCTCGCCAACAGTGAACTAATTGCTTTCGTCGGGATGGATCTGCTGAACGCTTCAGTGAGTCGATCATCCAGCCCATTCTGGAACCGGCTATATCCAACCCCTCTCGAAAAGCGGATTCGGGGGATACCTGAGTGTATAGCGTTCCCACCCTGGCTCTTTGTTCGTCTGTAAACAATGGAATATTGATCGCTCCGGGGATATGCCCTGCTGCGTACTCACCCGGTGACCGCACATCAATGATTTGCCAGTCCTCCCTATGCTTCAACACCTCCCGGATATCCACCTTGTCGCCCATGCGACCGCAAAGATACATGTGGCCACAAACAAAAAAAGGAAGCTAACTTCTTAGCTTCCTTTAACAAAAGACCAGATTAGTATGAAAAAAAACTCTACTTCTTATCCAGAGGATCCGCTCTTGCGGATTCGCACTATTAACGTCTGAAAGGACAAGAAATGTTACCCAAAGAGGCCTGGATCTTATACCTGGTCGTCCAATGGAAGGTATTATTCGACCAAACGCGACTTGGATGGTAGCGTGGAGTATCCTCAATATTGCCAACGATCCAACAACCGTAAAAAGAGCCTCGCGGTATTGTATGCATCATCCAGCGCCCGGTGTGGCGAACCCTCAAATTCGATTTCAGCATATTCCAATGCTTTGGCCAGACCCACTTCGCGTGGCAAACGGTGCATCATGGCATACTGTGCTTTGAGGTTGATCGATGGAGGCAGAAACGCATCATCCAGGTCATGCCGCATACATTCATCGCGGATGATTTCCATATCTTTTGCCCCCCAGGTAGCCAGGAGGTGCTGCCCATCCTGGGCGAAAAACCATTCTTCAAACTGAAGAAAAACATGGGAAAAAGGTTTGGCCCGATTGACCTGTTCCTGGGTAATCCCGGTAAGATCGGTACAATACGTTGACAGTCGTGGATGCTGAACAGGACGTACAAAGGACTGAAACTGATCCAGCCATTCACCATATCCATTGACGCGATACGCGCCCAATTCAATGATCTCTGTATTCCGGTCCATAACGTTACCCTGCCAACAGGTAGCCTCGAGATCAAGAATGATAAAATGCATCAGTGGTTACGATTAATCAGCCTCCTGGAGTAAGTGCTGAGCCTGATGGATACTATCCATATCCCAGGTGATCTTTTCCTCGAGATGGAAGCCAGACAAGCGATTGTGATAATAATACAGCAACATTGGATTTTTGGCGATGATATTGTCCTTTTGCCCAAACTTCAATGGCCAAATCGCATGGAAAGAGCCCAGGTATTTGACCCCATGACGAATGGCTTCGTCCGTCTCAAGCACATGGAGCTCAGATTGGATTTGAATCTTGTGTTCCCGTTCCATGCCTTTGAGGATGTCCAGGATGTGCACAAATGTCTTACGAAATAAAGGCATTGGAATCGAAAGCATATCGACGGGCAACCTCAGCAGTGCATAAAGGTCCATGGTTGGATGCATTTTCCGCAGGATTTCAAATGAAGTAAACGCTACCAGATGACTGGTGAGTACTACATAATATCGCTCGTAATTCTCCACGACCCTTTCAGCAAGTTTGCGCGTATAGACGGCTTCCCGCTGACGATTGGCTTCAATTTTACCATGTAGGGAGAAAAACTCCCGAATGTCGACAGGCTGATTCCGTTCATCAATAGATACGGCATTTGCATCCAGTTTATACCCCAACACATCCATGGGTTCACCAAACGAAAGATGGATTTCATTGGACTGGGAGAAAAATTTCCAGGCAAAGGAAAGCAGGTTGCGGACTTTAAATCCTCTCCTGCCCGAACTCACATATTTCTCCTCGCCGGTGGATTTGAGATATCCTGAGATCAGTGATTGCGCTTCCAGGGTACAGTGATATCCAAGGATCAAAGGGACAACGATGATCTTTTGATCCCGGCCATGCTCATAGATTGAACGCTGTGCGGCCAGAAGCGAATTGAGCAGTCCGTACTTCAATTCACGTTCGATCTCTCCTGAACGGGATCGCGTTCCTCCCGGAAAGAAGAGACTGTTGGTGCCGCGTTCCAGCATGACCTGTGACATAATCTTAAGGCTATCGAGGTAGATCGGATTTTTCTTTCGACGATCTACCCGGTATGCACCTAATCGGGTCATGTAGTAGGCGAAAATCTCGGACTCGTAAAGATTGAGCCCCGCTCCATAGGCAAAGGCCGGTAGTCCCACCACAGAATCCAGGGCGTAGCCGATCATGATACTATCCAGATTGGAAAGATGCGTGGGCAGGATCACCACGGTACCATGCTGGAACATATTCCGGATATGCTCCACATTGCCATGGATTTTGAGACGCTCGTAGAGTTCAAGTTTAGTACTCCACAAACGGCGATGGCTTTTACCGGCTGCCGCATTGAGGAGACGTTTGAAAAAGAGGGTTAGAAACTTACGCGCAAAGAGAAAGGTACTCTCCTTGAAATTGCCGGCGATCTCGGTGGTATACCGATGAATGATTCGCCTGAGGATCTCCGTGTTATTCTGTTGCTTCTGTTCCGGTTTGAGTTTATCATTGGCCGAAACCTCTATCCGTATCTTTTTCCAGAACTGCTCTTCGTTTGGGGGATCGACTTTCCACGGATTTTCCTTGAGTCGAATCAGTTCAAGGTAACACACCCTAGAGATGAGATCGCCTATGCGATCTCCATGCTTCTCCAGCAAGAAATCCAGCGTATGTTGATCCACCGTTTGGATGAGTTCATCGCGATCTTCATACAATTTATGAATGGGCCAATCCTTAATGTCCGGAATCAGCTGTGGGTATACCTTAGTTGTCATTTATTGACCTTGTGGTGTAAAAATACGATTCGTCTGATGGATAAAATCCAGAATTTCCATTCGCCCTAACCCTTTTAGACTACTGGTAATCATAAAAGGGGGCATACTCTCCCACTCTTCCAGGATACTGGCTTTGTAGGCTTCAACCGCTTGCTCCAGTTCTCCGGGTTTGAGTTTATCCGATTTTGTAAACAGAACACAAAATGGAACCTCATGCTGACCCAAATGATTCATAAAAGCACGGTCATTTTCCTGCCGCGGATGTCTGATGTCAATCAGTAAAAAAGTACACACCAGATCATCTCTTTGCAGGATGTATCGGTCGATCAACTTTGACCAAAGTTGTCTTGTAGACCTGGATACTTGAGCGAATCCATAGCCGGGTAAATCGGCGATGATCCAATCCTGTGCCTCCTGTACCTTAAACAGATTAATAGATTGGGTTTTCCCCGGCTTTTTAGAGGTACGCGCGATCTCCCGGTTGCCTGTGATGTAATTTATAATGGACGATTTACCCACATTCGAGCGACCGATAAAGCAATACTCAGGCAAAGACAAAGCGGGGCATTTCTTTACATCCGAGTAACTACCGATATAATCTACTTGTAAGGAACCTTCGGTCATGATGGCATCGTGCCCGACAAAGGTACAACTTAGTTATCCCGTACTGCATTCTCCCATCCGGGAGCCATTAAGCGATACCTCTATTCCATTTTTTTAAAAAATATTGAATATTCCGGATCGATTGACAAATCAACCCGATAAAGGCATAAATATTCCTCTTTCGCATCCTCTCTTTCTTTTCATTTTGCCATGGGCCTGTTTGGCAAATAATATTCTTTAACCGTCTTACATACAGGGCTTCGTATATCCAAAAAAGGTATGATATTTTCTATCCGGACAAAATAACGCCCTCCCGGCAGGACGTTATACTGTAGATTTTGAACATGAACCCAATTTATCCCTTGAATACTATGAAAAACACAACGTATTTGCTCGCTTTGGCTATTTGCAGCCTTTTAAACATTAATGACAGCCATGGACAGACCTCAATGGTCTATTCAATCGGAATAGCTCCTCAACAATCACCCGGTGGTCACTACATTTTTGTAAACCGAAATACACCCAGAGAAGAATTCACTTTTGATCTGGCCCAGGTGAAAGCTTCCTACTTTCTTGGCGCCGGTGTCCGTCATGACCTCAACCCTTTCTTCTTTATGGCAGAAGCGCAATACAATAAGCGTGAGTATGTCTATGATATCCAATACACCTATCCCGAATTTGTGCGTACAGAGGATGTACAGCAATATGCAGAAACCATGCACGTCATCAATGTCCCTTTGACACTCGGTGTAGATCTTGGCGCCGTAGAGGTGACCAGTGGCCTACTGCCACAGTTTGTGGTGTCTCATAATAGTCAACTTGAAAATATTGAAGGCTATTCGGAAGATCTGAATATTATGCGTTTCGGTTGGCATTCAGGTGTAGCGGCTAAAGTGGCTAATTTCCGATTTGGCCTCAACTATCAAATGGATTTCAACAATTACGCCGATCACATGTCTATCCACGGAGAATCCCTTGCCCTGAGTGGAAATTCAAACAGGATCGTTGGCCTGATCTCTTGCAAGTTTTAAACCGCTGGCTGCACCTTATTTCATGTGTGGTAACAAATAGGATCGGCTGACTGTTTCAGGATCGGTGTTCTCAACGGTGTGATGCAGCAATTGGATGGTTTCCTGAGATCGCTCAAGCGTCCATGTATATAATTGATCGTGGCGGCCTGTTTTACGATGTTTTTCGAAATACGCTATAGCCCGGTCAGTGATCTTGAGTAAATACGCCTCATATTGTCTGGCGGTTTTACGCATTCCTTTTCTCAGCACCGAAATCAAAAATCGATTAGCATTGTAGGTAGCCAGATCTTCACGGATATCCTCGATATCATCGTTGATCTCCGTGATCAGATCATAATACCTCCAGGCCTTTTCTTTCCATATCTTGTTCAAATCAGGGTGCGCCATATAGATCAACCGACGGTTCAGCCTGACATCACAGGATTTGGTGGTATAAAAACGGGTAAATGAAATGCGCGTAGGCCATACATCCGCACGACAATTTCGCTCGATCTTTTCATAGTCCCGGATTTCGTGTACCAATTCTTCAATATCCCCGGGTGCACATTGCATAGAAGCGAGTGCAGTGTTGATCTCTTTCCAATAACCCTCCAATTCCTTCGAATCCAATTCCCAGTGCCCTTCCAGGTAAGCATCTAATAGATAGATTTTTAACTGTAACGCATGGAGTTGATCCACAAATTTCCGGTCTTGACTGAGACCCGCAATATCCAACGCGTCCGTCAACTTGCGATAATCAAACAGTAAACTAATTTTATCCCGGATTTCCTTTTCTCCAGCGTACTTTCTTTTGACCATTCGGCTAGTCTACTTTGATCACTCTACGGACGATGAGGTCACCACCGATCCTGAATCCAATATAATAAACCCCTGATGGATAGGCTACCAGCGATACTTCTCCTTTGTATTGATCATTATACCTGACCAGAGTAGCATTAAACAACGCATTGCCGGTAGCGGAGTACATAGTATATGGCAGGAAAACAGCCGCCTCATCACAAATCAAATCCACCTGGTAAACTCCTTTGCCGGGGTTGGGATAAATATGAATAAAGCGATCGTCATGCAACGTCTTTGTGCTGACGGATGTGGAGACCGTTACGGAATCCATAGTCTCACATCCTACACTATCTTTTACAGTTACTAGGTAATTGCCTGGCTCGAGCATCAGGAAAAATGAATCACTCACAAATGAGCCATCCTGTATACTGTATGTCACCGGGCCTATGGCACCGGTCACAGCGACATGGATCTGACCTACATCCCCACCAATCGCAGGTACGGTTGTAATCGAAGATTGCAATGTGCAGGCTAAAACTGAGAATGCGAAAGTGTCCTGGCATCCTGCTCCATCTTTAGCAATCATTTGGTATTCCCCGGCAGACAGCTGATTAAATGTCCCAGTTGCCTGGAAGGTGGTTCCTCCATTTATGCTGTATTGTACGGTACCCAGACTATTACTGGTCTCAGCAATAGCTATAGCATCTCCAGCTCCTGGCGAAGATTCATGGGCCACACCCACTTGCAAATCAAAAAGACAACTATCGGTCAGACAAAAGTTGCTGGATGATTGTGCTCCGAAATTGGGCTTAGCCAATTCAGCGATGAGTTCACCATCCTCATTGAAAATCTCATAATCTCCTTGTACCCCTTGCGCGGACATGCCGTCACCAAAAGCATCAAATACGGTAAACTTGTAGCACATCTCAGGGTCAAGACAGAATTGTGAAGTATAGACAAATTGCTGCTCTGTAAACGGTCCACCGGTAGCAATGACTACGTTATTGGCATCAAACAACTTCCAAGTTGATTCCTGTGGGAAATTGTCGGTTTTAAAATTTAAAAATACATTTTGTCCATCCGGATGGGCAGTCACTTCCCAGACCGGTTGGTTATTGGCCGGCACTTCGTCCCCTAAGAGATAATTGAGCGAATCGATATCCATTTTGAAGGTATTGACTCCCTCGCCCACCGGAGCTATAAATGGAACGCTGGTCTCTTCACCAAAAGCAAGAGCGCCTGTCCAGATGATGGTGTCAATCGGAGTATCAAGTGTAGACAACACAAAAGCTATATGCCTGATCGTATCCAAACCATTGTTTGCTACACGGAGGGAAAACAGAGCTTCATTCGAACACACTACATTGCTTTCCCCTTCAACCAGGTATTCCAATGCGATATCCCGATGTCCGTATTTGGTGATAACAAAAGATAATGTGTCATTTTTGTTATTTCCATCATTATCCAGAAACGTCGCTATTTGAATTGGATAATTTCCGGGTGCGACAATATCTACTGGCGTGGTAAACGTGTAATCAAATTGATCATCAGTCTCCAGGCTATCAATGCCTGCGGCTTCAGTCACCCATCCTTGTTGATTGAAATTATAACCCAGCGGAAAATCATAGACTGTCTTCAATCCACGGTTGAACACTTTGAAACTAACCTGTTGTGGTCCCACCATAGCATCATTGGCAGGTGAAAGCAATGTCAAAGGCAACACATCCAGGGTATCCCGGCTTGCACGAAAAGCTACGATACGGGTACCCCAATTCGAACTATTGGGAAGGTATTGACCCGAAAACCAGAAAGTGCCATCATCTGCAGGATCTACAGACATAGCAAAGTAATCCCCAAAACGATCAAAGCCTTGTGAGCCGCCACCGGAAATAAATTCATATTCCGTAAATGACATTGTACCCGGAGGATCATTCAGGTAGCGACCGGTATATCGTAAGGATGGAAATTTATCAAATCCGGATACGGCATAGCCCAGGCCGATATTCCCTTGACCATCGATGGCTATGGAGGGCATAAACCGATGGATTCCATCGTCTGAGCCTACCGTTCCCTCCTGGTAAATATGCCAGTCCTCTGTAGAGGTCTTACGCATTTCCATCCAGCGGATGCCGGCAACGTCCTGCCCATTTACGTCGACCATATAAGCCATTACAAAGGATTCGTAGGTACCGAAATTCCGATAATTGGCTTTATTGCAAATGATCCATTCCGCACCATCAATACCCTGCCCATTGGGTTGAGGGATGCATGAAAATCCACCCGTGTTCTCCAACTGACAACCATCCGTATCATAAGGCGTGGTAGGAAGAGAGGTAACATCCACATGGGAGTTGTTGACATTGGCCCAATCAATATAGATTTTGTTGACCACGATCTGGTCACTACTTGTCGTCCCCCAGTCATCATCATTTAGCTTAACAATGATTCCGGGACTCCCGGCTGGCGGTGGTGCAATACCATCCCAATCGACCGGTTGGCCAACTTCAAACCCTACTCCACCAATTTTGGGTACAGTGAGTCGTTGTATTCGTACAGTTTCAACTCCAGCCAGAATATCATCTCTGTTGATGGCATAAACGGGCATACTATTGCCACTTTCATTAGTGGTGAGATAATAGGCATCCCCCCAAATACCATATTTTGGAAAATCAGGAAATCTGGGGGTCTGAAAAGCATAAGCATCCCAACTACCGCGCGGATCACTGGTGTGCGATATGGCCACCAGCACCCGGTTATTGGATGGAAATTCAGTAAGCAACCACCGGTCTACTGCCTGATCATAGAGTAAAACGGGATCCCCTGCAGACGTTTGCTGTACCTGGCTCCAGATGGAATTGGCCGTAATCAGCCCACTGACAGGCGTTCCCGATTTGTCATAGACTCGGAAATAGGTGGAGTTGACAATCTCTACATAGTAATCCCTGCCTGCGTCTCCATTGACATCCGGAGGTGTTGCCCCGGAAGAAGCTTCGCCAATACCTTCGATATTGACAACCGGCAGAATATCATTGGTAGGCATCCTGTGGCCCTCAACATCAAATAATGGATCCATACCCTGGGGTAATGCTTGCGGATTATGCGAAATGAGCTGTCGCCTGCCTCCAAAATTTGGGATGACTTTAGGTTTATTAGCCTTTCGGTCCTTCAGTTTAGCTTCATCGGTGGGCAGTATGGCTGGCGTGTCATACAAAGGCTTGGTGGTCCCCAGTTTCACACCATAGGTCTGTTCGGCAGTATAATACTGCTGAGCCTGAATTGGGCACAGCATAGCGGAGCTAAATACAACCAAGACAAACATCCATCCATTAGGATGCTTAATAGAATTCAGAAAGCGCAGTATAGATTTCATTGTTCAAATTTATAAAAAAGTTACGGCGTGCTGCTGAGCAATCACGTTCTAAACCAGGTCTTTCATTCTATCCGTCATTATAATGACATTGTCAAGGTCTGGAGCGTTGTTATAGGAGTCATAAAACAGACCTGTGTACTCATATCAACTGATCAAACTGATCAAGCAGATAAGTCAGTGTGACGTCTTTGGTCAACAGCCATCTCTGACCATCTGGCAGGATAACTATTCCCGGGGAGAAATAATTCCTATTCGTAGTTTAGAATAGCAGAAACCAGAAATCAGGAAATTGAATTTTTAATTCTCCTAATCTATTTTATACTACATTTGTTAAATAATATAAAACCGTAAAGTGAATTGCACTTTATTTTATACCCACCCGTTTATAGAGAACTAATTTATTTCTAATCCTTAACTAAACGTATTAATATGAATGATCCGGAATTAAAGGCAATGGCTGCCGTCTATGACGCGCTGCAAGGCCTGGATGGTGATACCCAGAAGAGAGTTACTGACTGGGTATTGAACAAGCTGAAAAGCACCTCTACGTCCTCGACTGCCAAGAAGCCAGGCAAGAAGCGTGGTCGCAAACCTGGTGCTAAAAAGGCCGCTGCTGCCAGTGCTGCTGCACCTGCTGCTAAAAAGCGGGGCCGCCCTGCTGGCTCTGGCAAAAAGAAAGCTGCTAAGAAAGCAGGTAAACGTGGTCGTCCCGCTGGCTCTGGTAAGAAAGCCGCTAAAAAGGTAGCTGCCAAATCTACCGGCAAGCGCAGAGGCAGACCTCGTAAGAATGCTGTAGCACCCGTTGCAGCTGCATAACTGATTTATTTTTTTCAGCTATGAAATAAAAAAAGCCCGGTGATGTCACCGGGCTTTTTTATTTGTTTACATCATTCATTTATAAAACCACCAGTTTAAAAGTAGCCACCTGATTGTTCATTTCAAACATGACCAGGTATACCCCACTAGTGAGACCAACAGGAGACAAATCCCACTGACCTGTTCCGGCACTCATAGTCCGGCTGGTGATCTTCTTGCCTTCCAGTGTCAATAGTGACATTGTACCTCCCTGGATATCGAGTCCTTTCCATTGAACGACTACATTCCCACTTGATGGATTCGGAGCGATAGTCACAAAGCGAGACCAGTCTACTCCAGTGGTTGATGTAGTACCCAGAACCACAACAGGAGTTGGTGCAGTATAAGTACAACCGTTGGTATCCACGATCGTATACACATATTCACCTGGGGTCAATCCCTGGATCGAGGTGCCTGAAGCTCCATTATTCCAGTTAACCGCATAAGGCGATGTTCCGCCAGTCACTTCAAGCGTAATACTACCATTGTTCTGTCCGGGGCCGGAGGCATCAACTACCTGCACATTGGTGCTGGTCAAAACCTCAGGTTGAGTCACATCCACTACGGCATTGCTGACACATCCATTATGATCAGTTACCTGACAGACATATTGGCCTGCAGGAAGTTGGTTGATATCCGGAGTGGTGCTACCACCAATGTTCCACAAATAGCTGTACGGTGCGACACCACCAGAAGTCACCAAACTTATGGCGCCATTGGATTCACCATTGCAACGAACAGAGGTAATAGCAGACTCATGCGTAAGCGCGGTGGGTTCCTGAATGGTATAAGGGCCTGCGAGAAATGGACAGCCATTGGCATCCGTGACGAGACATTCAACAACACCCGCAGGTAGATTGCCTATGATATTTTCAGACTGAGATGGGCCTCCATTAAATGAATAGCTATAAGGCCCTACTCCACCTGCGATATCTACGCTCACCGAACCCTGAGCCTGACCATTGCACAGGTTATCCACGACTGTTGATCCATTGAGAACAATAGAATCAGGCTGGTTGACCGTAAACTCCCCTATAAAAAGATTGCCCTGATCATCAGAAATGACCAATTGATACAACCCGGCGAATAGGGTATCGATATCTGGTGTATTATAAGCCGCACCTTCAGGACCGGTCCAGGAATAAGAATAGTTTCCACTACCACCATTAACTACAAGGGTAATACTTCCTGTAGAGCCTGAATGACAAAGCACATTTTGAATCGTGGCATCTACAGCAATGGTACTTCCATTTGGAGTGACTTCTACCTGATGGCATGTAACACTGGTATCGCAACCATTCTGAACACTAAGGCAAACGCTGTATGTGCCGGCAGCAGCATAGGCATGGACTACATTTGGCTCGGTGGAGGAATTGCCATCACCGAATGTCCAGGTCCATCCGGACAGATTGCT
>JBGAWQ010000006.1:116854-133100 GCA_044227555.1 Saprospiraceae bacterium
GCATAGGCATGGACTACATTTGGCTCGGTGGAGGAATTGCCATCACCGAATGTCCAGGTCCATCCGGACAGATTGCTGCCGGAAGAGACGTCAGTGCCAATCATCGTCAATCCACTGGTCTGATATTGATATTCTGCGGTTGCTGGCAGGATATTGTCAATGACGACTACGGTATCATGATTGGTGCAGTTATTAGCCGGATTGACTACCGAGATCACGTAGATACCCGGGGCATCAACCGTAGGTGTGTATGTATTTCCGCCGCCAACAATGTGGCCGTTGGATGTATTCCAAGTTATCACGCTGGATGCGGCACCTGATCCTTGCAATACGGGTTCAAGCACTTCACAGCTCACAGGAGTATCATCTCCGGCTGAAACTACGGGAGGATCAACCGTGGAGGCAACAGCAACTGTATTGTCAGCCTGGCATCCGGTAACCAGGTCAAATACGATCAGGTTATAATTACCCGCTTGATCGACGGTTACTGAAGGTTGATTGTTTTGCCCGACGATATGTCCATTAGTTGTAGACCATAGGTATTCATAATCATCGCTTCCGCCCTGAACATATCCGGTGACAACGGCATTAGGTTGGGCGCAGGTGACCACTGGGTCTGGTGAAAAATAGACTTCATGTTCGGCAGTATAGTCAATGTCGATAGATTCTTCCCAGATACAGCCATTACCATCCTCAACGGTAGCAGTCACACTGCCAGCAAAAAGATCTATGATTTCATTGTTGTATACGGTTCCTTCTGAAGCACTGATGTCATAAGCTCCGGTACCCCCACTGATATCGAGGATGACTGTTCCATTACCCTGATCACAATATTCAGGTGTAGTTTCATACTCAGCCACTAATTCTTCCGGCTCGGTCACTTCAAAAGTATCTTCAAAAGTACAACCGTTGTTATCTGTTGCATTGAGGGTGTATATCCCTGCAGGAACATTGTTGATATTCTGTGAGGTAGCGCCATTGCTCCAGTCATAGCTGTATGGAGGCTGGCCTTCCTCAAGCTGCACATGAACGCTACCGGTAGAGGAAGCATAGCAAAGTGCATTTTCAATATCTGCATTGGCTAATGCAATGGGAGCATCAGCACCGGTTACTACGATATTGGTTAAAGCAACATTTTTACCATTGCCTTCGATGACGGTTACACTATACGTTCCAGCACCTACGCCCTGCAAAGAAGCACCATGGGTACCATTGCTCCAATTGTAGGTAATAGGATTGACCCCACCCGAAACATCCAGATAAACGGCGCCTTCACCATAGCATAATGCCGGCTCAACACTGGCGACCTCAGCAGCGAGTGTACAACTGGTCAGGAATTCAGCCCATTCAGATGCGGGCACCTGGCCTAGTTCGTAAACCTTTTTGTCTGAACAAACAGCATATAAGGTAGGATAATAGGCAATCTGATAATCATTGTCCGTATTCTCCCCTACCTGAAGGTCAATGATCGGATATGGGATGTTGGCTACCCAGTTACCCTGGGATTCTGAAGTCTGTCCATACAAATCATCCAGACCTGTACTTTGGTCAGCTTCAATAAAAAGAACCTGGGCCTGATTGGTTCCGTTAGGTCCGTATTCATCCCAGAAATCTTCCAGGGCACCGGACAGCATATAGTTCCAGCAAGGACCACACCAGGTAGCTGAAAAATCAAGGGCTACCATTTTGCCCTGGTCCAGATAATCATATAGATGATGGGTTTGGCCGAAAATATCGGTTAACGTAAAGTCCGGAGCGGTGGCGCCGTCCGGTAGCTGAGCCTTTGATACCGAAGGTATCAAGACGGCCAATACAACTAGAATAGGTAGTAGATAGTGCTTCATCATGATGGAAATTGGTTTTGAATACCGAAAAATAGGAAAAACATTCCATTACAAAACATTTTAATACTGGCCAGGCATAATTCCAATAATAAAATGGCCTTTCAGGCTTCTGTCGGAATAAAATGACCAGATACAGAGGAGGAAGTTTGGTGGTGATGGCATTGGAAACGCCTAAAGGTGGGTCAATCGAAACCCGGATAGGGGCAAAAAAAAAGCTGGGAGGTTCACGTCAGAACTACCCAGCTTTACAAATTATAATCCCATGAACATATCTAAATTAAAATCTGATATTTCTACCAGATCATCATTTCGCTTTCGATTGATGATACAATAATCAGGAGATTGTCAGCCCCGGACAAGTACAAAAAAACACAATTGTTACAGATTAAATTTTAACATTACAGTTTAACGCAATATATATATCATTGATATACTGCGTATTACAAAATAGATAACTGCATGACCCATCATATTTGTGAATGCACAACAAGATTTGACCAAGGAAAAGTGAGAAAAAAAACAGGCAAAAAGATGATTTTAACGCTCGCCCATCCCCGGAATTCACCTAAAAAGGACTTTGGTACTCGGGGTTGGTGAGGGTCGTGCTGTCGGTCAGCGTCATCAAAAAGGCCAAAAGATCTGCCTTTTGACTCTCTGAAAGATGGAGAGGATAGAGAAATGTGCTCTTATTTGGGGAATTTTTACCCCCACTGTTATAGTGATCGATCACTTCCTGGAGGGTATTGAACCTGCCATCATGCATGTAAGGGGCCGTAAAGGCCAGGTTTCGAAGTGTAGGTGGCTTGAATTTCCCGTTGTCCGAAGGAACGCCTGTTACCTTCCCCAATCCCAGGTCATTAAAACTCAGAAGATCAGGGGATTCCTGAAGACCGTTATTGAAATAATCATTCGTCGCGAAGAGCGGAACATTGTGGCAATGTCCACATTCTGCCCTCGGCACAGATTGATCGATATCGAAAAACATCAGATACCCGTTGAATTCATTCTCTTCCAGAAAAATCTCCCCGCGAATAAACCGGTCATACTTGGTATTCCCTCCGGACACAATGCTCCGGAGAAACTGTGCTATGGCCTTAGCCGCCAGGTACCGGTCTATTTCTGAAACGGATTGAATACCAAAAGCTTTTCTGAAATCCCCTGGATAGTGGGAATGCTTTTGGAGTTTTTGCTCTACCCGATCCCAGGACTCAGCCATTTCTATCGGATCTTCTATAGGGATAAGGGCGAGATCTTCTAACGTCTTGGCGCGGCCATCCCAAAACAAGCCATGATAGGCCAGGCCTACATTGACCAGTCCAATAGACCCGCGACGTGTTATCCCAGCCACCCCCTGACTGAAGGCAAGTCCATCTGAAAAAGACTTTGAGGGCAAATGGCAAGATGAACATGAAACCGTACTATCGATGGAAAGCAAGGGATCATAAAAGAGTTTGCGTCCCAACCGAATACCGTCCACCGTCATAGGGTTGTCCAACGGCTGCTCCAGTGCAGGGAATCCCTCCGGTATAGCTACAGTATAGGGAATGGGCTGATACGGAATGGAGGTAAGGTCATCACCAGGCGTGATACCGGTGTCCTGACAACTCTCCATCACAACAAAGGATAGAATACATGCCAAAATAAAACCGGGGCGAATGACCATGAAGCCCATATCCGCAAAGATAGTCCCTAAAATGCCAGGCTAAACGCATTAGCCATATTATTTACCAGTGCTGTGATGTTAGTCACATCAGAAGGACTATGGTTCTGGGGATTGGACTTAATATCAATACCCTGCAACAACAATCTATAATCAACGATTACATCAACGTTCAGCGATTTACCATCCTCGATGGTCAAGGGAATTGGGGCCTGCAACACACGATACAGCGCATCCGAGCCCACATGCAAGGCGAAACCCAGTTCAGGCAAACCATTTCCCACTGTATCCAGCCGACCTTCTGTCTTGGAGAAAATGTAGCTTTGCCAGGCATCCCAATAGTATCCTGTTTTGCTGAGCGGACTCGAGGACGAAAAATCCGAGGGATTCATCGCGTTCAAGTCTGCCGGTACTCCAACTCCAAATTGAATACCATCATAGGTTCCTGCAGGAATTCCGGTAAGGGACAGGGTATATCCTGTTTCGGCAGAAGCCAGATCATCGTAACTCAAATCGACCAATTCGATATCCTTTAGATTTCTGGTAGTGGACCCCTGGGCCAGTTCGAGGTCTGAGATAAACATACTCATGTGGGAAAACTGTATCTGTTGTCCGTTATCAAAAGGATGAGTGGTGAAAGTCTGTAACGGCTGACCTTCATACACTGCCTTAAAATGCAGGGTTAAGGTTCCTTCCTTTGGATCATCCTTGCACGATATTAATCCGATAAGGAAGATACTGCATACGGCAAAAATCAGGTGTTTCATAATTTAATTCATTATTAAAGTAAAGCGATCTTATAACGTATACTAAGTCATAATCGTTCAACCACAGCGACTAAGGCGACTGACTTATACTTCCAGTAAAATTAGCGTTTATTGAAGCTTCAAATGATAATGATTCCTCAAGGTCTGCGTCTTTAAACCAAAGGCCGTAATTGACCGAAAGCTTAAGTTGGGTGTCAATACCTGGTGACCACTGTGCGGTATAGGAAATCGTAGCGGGCAACTGGGTATGGATAAAAAGGGTATCAAATACGTCCAAATCAAGATCTTTTTGCAAAACCAGTCGGATGGCTTCCAATCGCTGGGTTGCCGGGTTCCAAAGCGGGCTGGCATCAGTCAATGCATCTGGCGTGTCGGCACTATTCCAGTCCAGGCAACTGAAATCTTCAGTAAGTCCTAACGTAGAAGTTACGGTTTGAATCTCCGGGGATTGCCTGATCGTTCCTAAGGTATAACTAAACTGACGGGTGTCGATCACCATTATATCGGGCGTATAGGTCAACACCGCATCTCCACACTCCGCGTTCACACTATCGACGGTATAGTCGGCACCATCGGTATCCTTCCATGACCAGGACGTCAGGTAGTATCTCAAATCCTGAATCCGGTAGGCCTGACCATGAACATCATAAAGGGTATCGGTATTGGCGAAATTGCGATCATTCCATTTCTGAGAAATTGATAAACTCACAGAGGGATAAGTGCAACATCCATCACATGCTTTTTCTGCATTCAGGTCAAAGTTTTCAGCGTTGGCCTGCAGGCAACCTTCGATCCGGGTATTACAGGAAGTCATTACCCATAGCATCACCATCCCGATGAAGACCCCTCGTAAAGGATCAGGACGAAAGTTTCTGTTTATATTCGGCAACAAGGCGTTTGATGATTTTTTTGACCTGATGGGAAAATTCCTTTTGCAGCATCCACTGATAATATTGAGGATCCGTGTAAAGCACTTCAGCCGCAGGGCGACCTATATATTTTCCAAAGTTGAAAACGATGACTCCATTGTGATCATATTTCAATCGTTGGGTAGCATCTACCATCTGCTGGTCATTGGTGAACGCATCCAGCGTGCTGACATCATTCCGGATCGGAGCAGGGATAGGCTCCCCATCTTCCGGGACTAAATCCACTCCCTGATAACGTCGCAATTGTCCATCCAAGACCTCGACTGTGGCACGCACATCCTCCAGGGCATCGTGCGCCTTGGCAATCGACTTCTGGCAATAAAACTGATACGCGGCAGACAATGTGCGGGGTTCCATTTTGTAGAAGATCCGTTGCACATCAATGGTCCTTCGTTGATCCACATCGAAATCGATTCCGACCCTGGCGAATTCTTCCATAAGCACCGGAATGTCAAACCGGTTAGAATTATATCCCGCCAGATCCGCATCACCGATAAAAGTGAAAATTTCTTTGGCCAGTTGCTGAAAAGTGGGTTTGTTGGCAACATCCTGTGGGGTGATGCCGTGCACCGCCATAGCCTCCTCTGAAATCGGTATTCCCGGGTTGATCAGATAGGACCTTTCTTCCGGCGGGCTGCCATCCTGATGATATCGAATCATAGCCAGTTGGATAATCCGGTCACGGATCACATTGAGCCCGGTAGATTCAATGTCAAAAAAGATAAGATTGCGGTCGAGGTGAAGCTCCATGTATTTAGCAGTGCCCGTGACAGGATCAATCAGCCAGCAAATATTGCTGTGCCTTTTTCGGTCTGAATTTTTAATTGAATCTGACCGGGCTGACGGGCCCCTCAAAGGTAAACTTTTGCCTCACATGCCCCTCCATCAGAATCGTCTGCCTTGCATGGCCTGGAATACTAGGAGACCAGGATTTACCCCTTATATTTGACAAATTGTCATCGAAACGACAATGCTACCAAATACCTTTTAAATGAAGTTATCCCTCACACCCAATCCTTCCTGGCTCTTGCTGCTGTGCCTTTTAACTACTGTCCAGTGCAGGAAAAGCCAGGATGCCACATTGCCAGAATCGAATATAGATGTGACTGAAAAGGCAGAATCCATTGCCCGCTTCACCCTCATGCCTCCTGAGAAAACAGGAGTTCTGTTCAGCAATAAACTCAAGGAAGATTATAATTATAACATTCTAAGCTATTGGTATCTCTATAATGGAAGCGGCGTGGCCGTTGGAGATGTCAATGGCGACACCTGGCCTGACTTTTACCTCACGTCACTCTTTGGCCCGAACCGGCTTTATATCAACCTTGGCAATTTTACCTTCCTGGATGTGACGAGATTGTCCGGTGTGGCTGCCGCAGAAGGATTAAAAACCGGTGTATCGATGGCTGATATCAATGGGGATGGAAGGTTGGACATCTATGTATGCCGGACCAGTAGATCAGATGACGGGCTGAAAACCAATCACGTCTTTATCAACAAAGGAAACCAGGAAATTAAAGGAGTACCGTTTCCTGTCTTTGAAGACCAGGCTGCTGCTTTAGGTCTGGCAGACAATTGCAATAGCAATTATGGTAGTTTTTTTGATTTCGATCGTGATGGAGATCTGGATTTATTCCTACTCAACCATCGTGTAGGTTTTAAGGACGCCGCCAAGATCCGAATGAACAAACAACCAGATGGTTCTTTAAAACGTGTTACGGCTCCGGCGACACCTTTTGAATCGAATCGATTGTATCGAAATGATAACGGTCACTTTACGGATATCACACAGCAATCAGGTTTGGTCAACTCCGCCTTTGGGCTCAGTGTGGTTCCGGCGGACATCAACCAGGATGGATGGCTGGATTTATTTGTAGCCAACGACTTTATCGAACCGGATGCGATTTATATCAATAACCAGAATGGCACGTTTACAGATCATTATAATGAATATTTCCGACACACCAGTTTGACCAGCATGGGTTCTGATGTCACCGACATCAATAATGACGGACTGCCTGACTTTGTCATTCTGGATATGAAAGTCAAGGATCCCATTCGGTATAAGCAGATCGCCAATATGATGCAGTATGACCGGTACAATCTGCTGGTGCAAAATGGTTACGGCCGTCAGGATGGGCGCAACATGCTTCAACTCAATACCGGCAACAATAGCTGGATCGATATTGGACAATATGCGGGTATAGCGGCAACCGACTGGAGTTGGACGCCCGTGGTGGGTGATTTCGACAATGACGGGTGGAAAGACCTGTATATCACGAACGGATACCGTCGGGATATCACCGATCTCGACTACACCAATTTCGTCAGGGATTCTATCATGGAGACGAAAGGGATCAATCCCCAACAGTTTCCTGATATCTATGATTACTTGAAATACATACCTGAACAACGCATTAGCAATTTCCTGTACATCAACAATCATAACCTGACCTTCAGCGATCAGACAAAATCTGCGGGAATGCATTTGCCCTCGTTTTCGAATGGCGCGGCCTATGCGGACCTGGATAAAGATGGTGACCTGGACCTCATCGTACAAAACTTTGAAGATCCGGTATACATCTACCGCAATGATGTCACCAACACCAACTGGCTGCAAATCGATCCTCGGGTGGCCAATGCATCACAACCGGCATTGGGCACAAAAGCAGAAGTGCGTACGGGTGGAAAATCACAGTACCAGGAACTGATCACCTCCAAAGGTTTTCTTTCCGCCTCTGAAGCGCTCATGCATTTTGGATTAGGTCAGACGACTATGGCAGACACCATCATCCTGACCTGGCCTGATGGCACTTCTGAAATCAGGACAGGCGTAAAAGGCAATCAGCGATTGGTCTGGAAAAAAGGCGATGGAAAACCCTATAAGGCCCAAAAACCGGCTCCAACAAAAGCATTATTTACAACGGTTTCTTCACCCGCCAAATGGGTTCACCGGGAAAATACTTTTGTTGATTTCAAACGGGAAAAATTATTACCCTATATGCTCTCCGCAGAGGGCCCTTGCATTTCTGTAGGCGATCTCAACGGGGACAAACTGGAGGACATTTTTGCTGGCAATGGTGCAGGATTTCCTGCGTCTATCTTATTGCAAAATGCATCGGGCTCATTTACGGATATTCCGGAGCATGCCTTCGCGTTGGATGCCGCCTTTGAAAGTTGTGGTTCCGTACTGGAGGATTTCAATGGGGATGGTGATCTGGATCTGGCCGTGGTGTCCGGAGGCAATGCATCGCCTGAAAATGCACCGGAATATATGGTTCGACTTTATGACAATGATGGCAAAGGGCAATTTAAACGGGTGGATGATTTTCCGGACATACGCACCAATGCCGGAGCGATCCTGGCTTTGGATTTTGATCAGGATGGAGACCAAGATCTGATCATTGGTGGCCGGTGTACACCCGGAAAATTTCCCACTGCCCCCAGAAGTTTCATGCTGCGTAATGATCACGGCAAGTTTTCAGATATCACCGGCACGGTATTTCCTGAACTCACACAACTGGGGATGATTTCCTGTATTCGCGCAGGGGATCTGGATCAGGATGGAAAAGTTGAAATCGTTGTGGCGGGAGAGTGGATGCCCATCAGCATATTTTCCTTTGATGGAAAAGGATATCACAATGTGACTTCATCCTATGGCCTCGAAAAATCTTCGGGTTGGTGGAAGTGCATCACCCTGGATGATATGGATGGCGATGGAGACTTAGATCTGGTAGCAGGAAATATGGGTTTAAATCACCGGCTGCTGGCTTCCGAGCAAGAGCCTGCCACCCTCGTGGTTAACGATTTTGATGGCAATGGGTCATTGGATCCCATCTTCTGTTATTATTACGAGGACAAACTCTACCCCTATGCAGGCAGAGATGCTATCATCAGTCAGATCCCGATGCTCAAAAAGAAATTTATTAAGTATGCGGTGTATTCTCAGGCTACGATATCCGATTTATTTTCGAAGCAAGCTTTAGAGGCAAGCACGTATTTGTACAGCAACACATTCGAAACGAGGCTGTATAAAAATGAAAATAAAAAATTTGTGGTCGCTCCCCTGCCCTATCAGGCCCAACTCAGTCCGATGTATGACATCATGATCAGGGACTTCAATGGCGATGGAAAAAAAGACATACTGATGGCGGGCAATTTTCTTTACGCAGAAACAGAGACCGGGGAAATGGATGCAGGTCTTGGAACCCTGTTGCTCCAACGTGCGGATGGAACTTTTGCCTATATCAACAACCGGGAACATGGTTTCTGGGCGAACGGAGAAGTAAGGGAATTACATACAATCCATACCGGCGATGGAAAAGAAGCCATTTTGACGGCCAACAATCGCGGACCGCTGGAAATCCACATCATCAACGAATAGGAAAACCATGAAGGATGAACATCATATCCGGATTGATCCTTTGCAGGATGGAGTCATGCCTTCTGCCAATCCGGTCTCCAAAGAGTCACTCGAACTCGCGGAATATGTCAGGGACAAATCCCATTCCCTCGTGGATCGTCTTGAGTCCTATCAGGACATCATGAGTATTGAAGTGGGTGATACCCAACTCACGCGAATGAGGCAGGTAGAACGAGAGACCGGGTTACGTCAGCTCTATCTGAAATTTGAAGGAGGCAATCCCAGTGGCACCCAAAAGGATCGAATTGCATTTGCCCAATGCCTGGATGCCATGCGCAGAGGCTATGACATTATCTCTATTGCGAGTTGTGGCAATTTTGGAGCCTCCATGGCTCAAGCCGCCTATCTCGCCGGACTGCATTGTAAAGTATTCATCCCCGAATCCTATCATACCGACCGTATTTCGGAAATGGAGGCGTATGGCGCTGAGGTGATTCGTTTCGAAGGCAGCTATGAGGACAATGTATATCACTCGCAGGACCAAGCAAAGCAACACGATTGGTACGATGCCAACCCTGGTGGGCACAATGCCAGTCTTCAGATCAGTGCCTATGCCGAAATTGCCTATGAGATCTATGACGTTTTACGGGACGCTCCGAAAATCGTAGCTGTTCCTGTCAGTAACGGAACGACCCTGGCCGGCATCTACAGAGGTTTCGTCACGTTGTTCAGAAGAGGCCGCACGAGTAGAATACCCATTATGGTTGCTGGCTCCTCGTATCGCAAAAATCCAATCGTGGAATCCTTCAGGCTGGGCTATCAAAGTTGCGTAGATCTCGAAGAAAGCCGCATCACCGAATCTAAAGTCAACGAACCGCTCATCAACTGGCATAGTTTCGATGGGGATGAAGCACTCTATGCGATTTATAAAAGCAATGGAACTGCAGGCAATGTAACCGACGAACAAATGTTACGATATGCTAAAAACCTGCGGGAGAAAGAAGGTATGCAAGTACTGCCGGCCTCAACTGCGGGGTTGCATACATTGATGCAGATGCACAAAGCCTCACCTTTGGATGCAGACCGATATGTGGCAGTAATCACTGGAAGAAAATAATCATACCTATGAATGCGATTGTGTATTGCGCGGGCGCTTTTAACACCCCGAATGGAAAAACCGCCCATGGCCTGGTCCGTTTTACCGAAAGGTATAAGGTACTGGCTGTAATTGATCCCAACTATGCTGGCAAGGATGCACGCTGGGTTTTGGATGGCGTCATGACCGGTATTCCGATCGTGAGTGATCTGAGTGAAGCCATGGCAACAGCTCAACTTCACGGAGAGGCCGACGTATTGGTTATTGGACTTGCACCGGATGGTGGACGACTGCCAGATGATGCACGAGAGGTAGTAAAGCAAGCGGTGGCTGAAGGACTGCATATCGACAGCGGTCTGCATGATTTTCTTTCTGACGATCCGGTGATCGCCTCACTTGCCCGGGAAAAAAACGTTCGCATCCGTGATATCCGTAAGCCACCGGAGCGCAAAGACCTGCATTTCTTTAGTGGTAAAATTGAAGACGTGGATAGCCTCAAGTTAGCCGTGCTTGGAACGGACTCCGCGATTGGAAAAAGAACCACAGCCTGGATTATCGTCCATGGCCTGCGGCAGGCCGGACTCAAGGCAGAGCTTATTGGAACTGGTCAGACCGCCTGGATGCAAGGCGCAAAGTACTCCATCATCCTGGACTCTCTGATCAATGATTTTGTGTCCGGTGAAATCGAACACGCTGTACATGAGGCCTGGAAAAATGAAAAGCCGGATGTAATCGTCCTCGAAGGTCAAGGCAGCCTGATGAACCCGGCCTACCCGGGAGGATTCGAGTTGCTGGCGGCCGGCCGGCCAGAATATGTAATTCTTCAGCATGCCCCCAAACGACTTGAATATGATGGCTTTCCAGGGTATATCCTGCATCCCCTGGATCACCAGATTAAAGCTATAGAATTTATTTCCGGCCGAAAAGTGATTGCAGTCACCGTCAATCATGAAGGCATGGAACCCGGTGAGATCCCACACGCCTGTCAGGAGATATCTCATCAGACGGGACTTCCTGCCTTCGATGTGCTGCACGATGGCCCGGAGGGTTTGATGCAAACGATCAAACATCTGCTGCGTAAAAAATAAACAGCAAGCTGGGTGATTGATCAAGGATTGTGTATCTAGCAGCGCTATCAAGGAGAATCAAGGTTATGAAAATCGTTGCTTCGGAATGCTGGGTTGAGCGGTTTCAACTGAAAGAAAGTTATTCAATTGCCTATCAGCAGGACATCAGTCACTGTGACAATGTATTCCTGACCCTCGAAACCGAAGATGGACTGACGGGCTGGGGAATGGCCGCGCCTGATGAGATCGTTACCGGGGAAGATGCCACCACGGTCCTCCAATCTTACCACGGTCATATCGAAGCCTGCATGAAGGGTGAAAATCCCTTTTTCTACAGCCGGCTCTACGAAGAACTTCGCGAAGCATTACCGGGCCAGGCCTCTGCTCTTGCGATGGTGGAGATCGCATTGTATGATCTCATGGCCCAAAAAGCCGGTGTCCCGCTCTATATGTTTTTGGGGGGATTTAAGCAAAAAATCATCACCAGTGTGACCATAGGCATCCTCCCGGACACTGATGTCCTGGAACGCGTGGATCGACTACTCGCCAAAGGGATCCGCTCCGTCAAACTCAAAGGTGGCCTGGACGTGGAACGCGATATCCGTATTACCGGGTTGGTGCGAAAAAAAATCGGCAAACATATTACCCTCACTTTCGATGCCAACCAAGGATATAGCCTCATCGAAGCTGCACATTTTATTCGCAACACCAAACAATTTGGCCTGGATCTCATCGAGCAACCAACGTCCCCTGAATTGACCTTTCAATGGCATCTGCTGCGCCAGGAAAGTGATATCCCCATCATGGCGGACGAAAGCTTAAAAAAGCTGGCGGACTCCTTTAGTTTGACCAGCAGGCAGGCCGTAGATTTTCTCAACATCAAGTTGATGAAGGTGGGTGGTATTACTCCGGCACTGCAGATCAATTCAAGTGCCCGCTCAGCTGCCGTGCGATGTATGATGGGTTGTATGGACGAAAGTAGTTTAGGCATAGCCGCAGGCTTGCACGTAGCGCTGGCCCGGCCCAATATCAGTCACGCGGACCTCGACAGCTGGCTGGATATAGAAGGTGATCCCTTCGCAGGCCTGGTAATCCTCGAAGATGGATTTCTTCACACCAATGAAACTCCGGGATTGGGGATCAACCGCAAACGGTAAGGCTTAAGGATGGTACCCGAGGTCTGTACGCAACAGATCATCCATATTCTCCGCCCGACGAATCAATTCATCACCACCATCCGCATGCATCAATACCTCCGCAGGTCTAGGCCGGCCATTGTAATTCGACGCCATAGTGTACCCATAGGCACCCGCATTCATGAGACAAAGGATGTCGCCGCGCCGGATTTCCGCGATGGGCCTATTGGTCGCGAAGGTATCCGTCTCACACAAGTACCCCACCACATCGTAATGCAACATATCCCCATCAAGGTTCGATAGATTGATGATATGGTGATACGCTCCATAGCTCATGGGGCGAAGAAAATGATTAAAGCCTGACGACACATACGCCATGGGCACCAATCCATGATTTCTCACACCGGTGACTTCCATCAGCAAATGCCCAGCGGCACTGACCAGAAATTTTCCCGGCTCAAGTACAAGCGTCAAGGGGCGACCCACTTCTTCACAAAAACGATTAAACCGGGCACTCACTTTCTTTCCAAAGGCAACAATATCGATCGCATGGTCATTGGGATGATATGGGATCTTGAATCCCCCACCAAGATCAATGCGGCTTAGAGTGTCCTGCCAGTGATGGGCAGTAGACAATAAGTAATCATAGGCCTGATCAAAACTACCCGAATCACCGACATCCGAACCCAGGTGCATATGTATCCCCGTCACTTGGATAGAAAGGTTTCGGGTAAGTCGGGCAATCTCTTCTACCTGACCAGAAAGGATGCCAAATTTCGAACCTTCTGAACCGACCTGAAGTTTGGCATGGCCCCCGGCTTGTACCGCCGGATTGAATCGCAAGGTCACTGAGGTCCCTGGGTAATGCCGGTCGAGCCATAAAAGTATATCCACCTGATCCACATGAACATGTACTCCTTTCTCGATAGCGAAAGCATATTCATCTGTATGTACACCGGATGGCGTAAAACTGATTGACGCCGGAGGTACACCCGCTTGCAACGCCATGATGATCTCTGTGGGTGAAACGGTATCGATGCCGCAACCCAGCTTATGGATGTGACGGATGATCCCAATCGTGCTGAGTGCTTTGCAGGCATATCGAATATCCAGGTCAGGCACCTCATAAGCCCGGATAAGCAGATCCACCTGACGCTTAATTGTTGCCGCGTCATAGACAAACAAGGGTAAACCATGCGTAGCAGCCAATGACTGTAACTGGTGTGGTGGAATGGATAAAAACATGTAAACAGGGACTAATAATGTTCGTAAAGAAACGAGAATAATTTGTCCATGGCGGCTCTTATAGCTCCTGAATTTTCTCTGTACTGATTGTGCATCCAGGAGAAAAGCAGGATTTTTCCGGAAGCGGTCACCAATACGCCACTGAGACACATTGTATTCCCCAATGTACCGGTCTTGGCAAATACATAGGGCTTTCCATTTTTACCCTTATACCAGCTTTGCAACATACCGGGCTGTCCACCCGCAGGCAACATATTGACCAGGTAGGCGACGCCCTTTTCATCAATAATCCGCTGTAATACATCAATGATGCTGCGAGGTGTGAGCAGGTTGTATCGTGATAGACCAGATCCGTCCACCCATTGGATGTTGTCCTTGAGATCATGTAGTGGCCCATGAAGCAAACTATCGATCACCTCCTTATCTGACATGCGCCGGAACGCCTTTTGGGAGCATGCCAGCAACAATTGTTCAGCGATAAAATTGTCGCTTTCCTTCATCATGATTTTAATCAGACTATCCCTTACTGAACCCTTTACAGGTATGGCGTCCGACGGAAGCGGATCCTGAACGAATCGAATAGATTTTCCGGTAGCTTCGGACCAGCAATACTGGAGATCATTCCGGAAATACGTGATCGGAATTTCCACTTCATCACTGTCCCGATCCACGGTGTAGGAATAGTAATACCCATCTCCCCATTCTGACTTATTGACCTTGTTAATAGAGTCTTGTTTGAGGGTGACCAGTGAGCTCAGATAAGCAGGTGTGATGATGGCCTGGTCCCCTTGACGACGAATCCATAGCCGGTTGCCATAAATAGGAAAAGCATTGCGCTCACATTGATAGGTAAAGGGATAATCATCCCAGGCCCATCCTTTGCCATATCGGGTATCCTGAAAATGGGTATTGGAAAAATAGATGTCCTTGGCACTGGAATGGATATAATCAATAAGTGTACACGAAGAATCAATATTTGGATACAGCGTACCCGGGTCTCCACCACCCCAAAGAATGACACTATCTCCGCGTACGGCATACCATGCCGCATCCAGTTGCTCTCCTAAAAAGTAGAGAGCCGCATACATGGTTAGTATTTTGGTATTGGAGGCTGGAATAAAATAGTTGTCTGCCCTGGAATCGAAAATGGATTTCTTCTTCCGGATATCGTATATCGACAAGCCTACGTGATACTTGCTGTCCAGGTTTAGGTTGGTCCATTGTTTTACCAGGGCAGCATCATATCCTTCGGCCATTTGAGCATAGCTCTGCCCAACCCCAATCAGGAGGTATGTACATAGAAGTATATTTGTTTTAAATGATTGAAGACTAATGCCGAAAGGATTTACCACTGTCGAATCAGGTTTATAAACAAGCTTCTCATTGAATAATTGGCGACAATCTGTCACCAATATTGTAAAATACTGCCAATCCGGCAAATGGGCGCTGTAGGAACGTATATTGTTGCATTTTGACAAAGCAAAACAATTATGATTGATTTTCAAAAGGAAGTAATTGATCGAAGTTTCGAAATGCCCATTGTAGTTGATTTCTGGGCGCCCTGGTGCGGTCCATGCAGGATTTTGGGCCCGGTCATTGAGCAGATCTCTACGGAGCAAGAAGGGCAATGGGCATTGGTCAAGCTAAATACTGAAGAACAGGAAGAAATTTCTCACCAATACGGCATCAGGAGTATCCCCAATGTCAAGATGTTCTATCGGGGAGAGGTGATTGATGAATTTACAGGGGCATTACCCAGACAGATGATCCTGGAATGGTTAAAAAAAGGCCTGCCTAAACCCGGCTTGATTGCTTTGGATCAGCTACTGGCCGAACATGCAAACCCTGAGGCAACTGCCGTTGAATCTTTGCTTGAAAGGTACCCGGATAGTCCGGAAATCCGGATTGTGCTCAGTCAATTGATCTTATGGGACCAACCGGCCAAAGTGATAGAGATCCTTGAGCCTGTCAAAATGGGAACCCCTTATTATGATAAAGCCTCACACCTCAGGGAAATCGCTTCCTTCTTATGTATGTCTGTTCAGGACGCTGAGATCATGGAGATACAGGACCTTATTAAGGGTGGACATCTTCATGAAGTCCTGCCTAAAATCATTGCCACTTTGGGTAAGAATCCTA
>JBGAWQ010000070.1:0-12407 GCA_044227555.1 Saprospiraceae bacterium
TTAGAGGCCATTGGGTCAAAATCTGCGTACATTAAATAAAAATACTTCTGCGTAATCTGCGATCCCAAAAAAAGTTGGTAGTTAGCAGTTGGAAGAATATCAGTAGCGAAAATTGGCGTGAATTAGCGGCAGGAAAAAAGTTGGCAGATGGCAGATGGCAGTGGGCAGGAAAATGAATTAGCAGTTCATTAGAGGCCATTGGGTCAAAATCTGCGTACATTAAATAAAAATACTTCTGCGTAATCTGCGATCCCAAAAAAAGTTGACAGTTAGCAGTTGGCAGTTGGTGGGAAAAGGAGAGGGCACTATTTAAATGCGGGAATTAAAGCGTGTTCAGCACATTCAGTTTATTTTTAGGGATATTCATAGAGACGACATGAAACTAAAGAAGCTCTTCTTCACGCTTATAGTTCTTATACTCCTTTTAGCCTCCTGGCTCCTGTGGCGCTTATCCTACATCGCCAACGGATATACCTCGAAATACCTGTGTTCGCTGGCGTTCAATTCCGGTTTGGATCCGGAGGTAGGATTTGATACGTATGTCAAGCCGATGCATGTGTTGTTTGCTGGCGTGGTACCAGAGATTGATCGGGAGCATAAAACTGTGACCTCCCGTTATTTTGGGTTTTTAAGACCACGTAAGGCAGTATGGCGCGAAGGATGCGGATGCACATTACTTGTGGATCAAACTGAAGAAGAATTGCGCAGTCGATATGATCCTCCATCGATCGATTCGATGACGATGGCCATGAAGACCTCTGCGGCTTTGTGGCCTGAGGGACAGGCCGTGAGTCGGGATAGTATGGATGCCGGTATCCGGTGGTCCGCGATCGATTCGATCCTGGATCGTGCGATGGAGGAGCATACGGATGATCCGCATGATCGATGGAATACCCTTGCTCTCGTCGTGGCCTGGAAGGGCCGCATTATTGGTGAGCGCTATGCTCCAGATGTACATAAGGATACTCCACTTCTTGGATGGTCGGCGGCCAAGAGCATCACAGGTTCGCTGACGGGCGTGATGGTCCAGAAGCATGGACTTGATATTACGCTGCCCGTGGGTCTGCCGGAGTGGGTCGGTGATGAGCGAAAGGAAATTACCATCAATCATCTGTTGCGTATGGAGAGTGGCCTTGACTTTGAGGAAAACTATGCCCCTTTTGCCGACGCGACCGAAATGCTTTATGCATCAACAGATATGGGGCACTATGCTGCCATGCATCCATCGGCTGCAGGACCCGGGGAGCGATGGGCGTATTCGAGTGGCACGTCCAACATCCTGGCTGATGTATTGTATGATCGTATGGGGGGTACGCCCAGGGCCTTGCATCACCTGGCGTATCAGGAATTTTTCAATCGTCTCGGTATTACCTCAGCCATCTTTGAGCATGATGAATCGGATGCGTTTGTCGGGTCCAGTTATCTCTACATGAGTGCACGGGATTGGTTGCGCGTATGCAAGTTGTATATGGACAATGGGATTTGGAATGGGGAGCAGATCCTCCCTGAAGGATGGGTGAAATATGCCCTGACGCCGACGCCCCATGCTACTGATTCGTGTTATGGTGCGCAGATCTGGCTCAATGCGGCTGCGGATCCGTCACATCGGCGTTGTCCGGGTTTGCCGGCGGATGCTTTTTTCTTCAGGGGATTTCAGGGGCAGTGGATTGTGGGGATACCGTCAAAGGGATTGATGTTGGCGCGCCTTGGGGTGACGCAGGATGACCAGGCGTGGAGTCCGGAGGAGGTGATTGGGCAGATTCTAAATGAGTTGGAGAAATAGGGAGCAAGGGGAAAGGGAGCAAGGGAGCAAGGGGTGATGGGGTGATGGAGTGAGATTGTACAGAGATCGGGTTAAATTTTTTTGGACGAATAGAAATAATTTAAATGAAAAGGGGAGTCATATTAATTCTGCTGATTCCATTGGAATATAGTTACTATTCACGGCTGGCTTCAACCGATAAAATGCCCTGGTTTATTTTGGCGGTGATATCTGTCATAGCATTAAGCTTTTCCTCGAGGATATCCGGATGTTCTATTACAGGCTTACCGTCTTGTAGTGTACTTACATTGGGGTCGAAAAAGGCAAACGTATAATAACTCGCTACCAGTGCACGGGGTATATCAAAATATGATTGCATATCCTTAACCACTTCCAAAACAAGGGATTGATTTTCCGGAAGGGTATAAAGGTTGATCAGGAACCAAAGGGCTTCTTTCAGGTGCTGAGTTTCTATCAATTTCTTTGCCGTGAGCCACGAGTATTCTTTAGGATACAAGACCGTTCTCCACATAGTATCCGTAGCCGCTAGCCTGGCTTCTGCCGTAATATGAATCGAATCCCCGTCAATGCGCACTCCGTGCTCATACAGGTTGTTCATCCATTGTTGCAATACGATCTGATCGTCTGCATTCAATGGCTCTTGCCCATCAGCCTGTTGGGCGAAACCTGATGTACAAAAACCTATACTTATCAGGATCAAAAAATGCTTTATAAATTTCATTATCGCGGGTATTAGGGAGATATAAGAGGCAGGTAGCCGTATTGTAAACTACCTGCCTGGTTATGAATGATTATTTCGGGGACACCTGTTTTGTGGGCTCACCCTGGGATCCGTTCTTATTGGCATTGACCATATCCAGCCTGGCTTCGATCATGGCAAGCCGGTCATCCACCAGTTGAAGCCTGGCCTGTTGCTTTTGAAGCATGATTGCCATGTAACCGTTATCAATTCCTACAAGCGTATTCACCATTTTAGGACCGGCAGAAAGGCGGGTTTCCCAGGCGCGCCCCACGACAAGCTTAAGTTCTTCGGGTGTGATGAGATCGGGTTGGCGAGCAATCCCATAACCCGGCGTTTCCGGGTGGCCAAGAATGAAATCACCGGTTTGCACAGGACCCATGATCTTGACCGGGATCTGGCCAACGAACGCAATGGTATTGCCATTAGCTTCCTCTGCTTTTGAAGGTGAATTGCCAAGGACGATAGGCTTCGTGGATACGGCCATGACCTGCTCTGCCGCTTCAAGATTTTTAGTGATCATGCCGCTTTTCACGCCTACGATGTCACCTCCATGGATCATTTCACTGTGATCACGGCGTTCCAGCCACTCGGCATAGTCTCCGTGACCGGATGTATAGACTACTCCAATTTCATTGTAACTGGAGCTGATGTTGATAATCTCGCTAAGACCACCGAAGAATGCGCCCACGAGATCGATCCCAACGATTTCACCGGCGATATCTACTACATATTGAGCGCTGAGATAGCGGTTGGTCCATTCTGAAACCGATTCAGCCTGGATCGATCCCAATACACGTCCTTCCTTGTCCTGGAAGCTGATGAAATTGTTTTCGCTATTCAAGGAATTTGCTACATCAGTTAGGGATAGCACTGGCAAAGTATATGAGGGGATTTGGTCAGGTGCACAGTCCAGCGGATCGATAGGTAAATCTACAGCCTCTGAAATAGCGGAGGTCAGCAGGTTAAATAGGTTGCAGGCGGTACCTGCCAGTATGGGGATTGGGGTTAATTCGCCGAGCTGGTCCACATAGAAGGGTTGTCCGTTAAACCAACCGTTGACAATGTCACGCGCTCCATTATAATACTCCGGAAGAATCTCTGTCACATGCAGGTATGCGGAGCCATTCCAAGCGGGATGCGTTTTTCCCAATTTAATCACCAGTCCATCGCCTTCCTCAGCCGTGTTTTCAATAGCGGCTGCAAATTCTGTGGCATACGTACTGACACCCAGACGTCCACCGACATTCAGGTTTTTTCCGATGCCTACACCCCCGGCGACCGTAAGGGCGCCATTGTCAGTATCGGTAGATTCCACGTCACTCAAAATGTGCACTTCATCTTCAAATTGGATGGGACTGAAAGCATGGATACTTCCACCTACCAATAAATCCTGACCGATACTCACTCCACCGGTAACCGCCAGAGCACCGGTTCCGATGTAAGTAACGTTTTCTGGATCGGTTATCTGCACTTGCCCTTCGGAAGTCACAGGTCCATGAAAGGTAGCTTGGTTTTCTACTTCCAGCGTTGAACCCAGGTGGGTTTGTCCGTCTACATCCAGGGTGTAATGCAAGTATGTTTGGGCCGCAACCTCCAGACTGGAATTCAGTTTTGTCCGCTCGTCCACTTCGAGATTGCCGGTCAGGTAGGTATCGCTTGTGTTTTCAACAGTAAACGGCCCGTTATTGATCGTTTCTCCACCACGTACATTCAGGATTACATTTTGATCCACGCTAAAGTTTTCTTTTACCCCCAGGGAATGATTTACCAAAACATCACCATCGGATTTGACACGGATCCGTTCCTGGTCAGTGGTCACGATGACTAGATCTTGTCCATCCGTGGTACCCAGTTTATCCCGCAATGGATTAGTGAGTTCATTACCACCAAGCTTCCACCAGGTGGTTGGAGTGGTGGTACCGGAGCCTGACAGTCCGCGATCCCCGGATGAAACCACTTCATTTGCGGTTCCGGCATGAAGCGCATACGGAACGGAGAGCATCTGGCTCCTGCTGATCAGTTCATATCCACGGGCCTGGTTTTGCAACGCTACCTCCATCCAGATTTCTCCGGCGCTCCAGGGTACACGTTCAAAAGAACCCACTGTCTCCTCACCTTGTCCAATCACGATCGAGAAAAGCCCAAGGGCATTGGTTTTAACCTTGTGTTGTTCTTCGTACACCGGTGCCGTAGATTCCTGTTCGGAAAAAAGGGACACCTGGATTTCAAGTTCCACGTCTGCCATTACCTCCCCCGTGGCCTCCCGGGCCACAGCCTGATAATTCATTCCCATTGGCACTTGTTGGGCCTGCAAGAAAGGGATGCCTGCGAGCAGCAAGCAACTGATCCAGAGTATTGATTTCATTTTTTTGATTTTAGTGGTCATGATTTTATATTTTGACAATAGCCATCCGGGTTGTAGTTCGGTCCGTGGCCTGAAGCAATTGCAAATAGTATAATCCCGGTGTCCAAAGGCCGGTGTAAATGGTCATTGATTCCATTCCTTTTTCAACCGGTTTTTTATACATCTCTTTTCCGTCCAGCGAATACACTATTAGCATCGCCGGTTGAAGAAGCGGGGAGGAGAACGTGATGGTGATATCGGATTGAAAAGGATTGGGGGATACCGTGGTTTCAAATCCTGGTCGTGCGATTCCCTTTGTGAAATCCAAATCCGGGGAACTGCCCTCCTGAAGAATGGCAGGACACGGTTGATGAAAACCTTCAGTAAGCATAATCACTTGTCCCTGCCAGGTCTGTACAGCTAACTCTCCCAGGGACCAGGACAGGTCCATGGAAGCGGATTGACAGAACCCACCGGATGTGGTTTGCAACGTCGGGGTTTGCACCTGGGCCATAAGGCCGGTGCACGTACCGAGGGTAAAAAACGTAAGGCAAATGAATTTCATCACACAAAGAATTGACTCCGGCAAAACTGCGTCAATAGCATATTACCTCCGTCATTTCCGTGGTTGAAGAAACGGCCACCATGGGTGAAATACCGGACAATGCACACTATGGTGCTGTATTTCAATAAGTTAAAAAACAACTAAGGGAAGCGGATCGGTAATTATAACCGGTATCCCCATCGTTCATGGAAGATCCTGGCCATGTATTTGGGGTCCGTATACCCTACCCGGGCAGAGAGGGAAGTGATTGTATCGTGCGGATATTCTTCCCGCAGCCGGCGGAGTTGATCCAATTGGACCTCGGTGATCAGTTCTTTAGTCGACATTCCGGTTTCGCGACGGATGAACCGCCGCAAGGTTCGTTCACTAACGCCAACATATTCCGCTACTGCAATGGCGCTAAACGTCGGATCGGTCATGTGCGTCCGAATAAACTCCTGGACCTGGAGGATCGTTGCATTTTCCCTTGGAATCTCCCCGAGGGACGCATCTTCTTCAACGGCGCCGGAGTGTTCCAGTTGCCTGACCTGGGCATGGTGCAAAAGGCGTGAGATCCGTAGGACCAGTTCAAGGTCTGAAAACGGTTTGTGGATATAATCATCGACGCCAAGCCGCAAAGCCCGCAGCCGGGTATGATCCTGGTTTTTGGCGGTAAGAAAAATGAAAGGCAACATGGCGTACTGCTCTTGTTGTCTTATCCATTCCAATAGCTGCAGACCATCCATTTCAGGCATCATGATATCCGAAAGGATGAGATCCGGAGTGTGGTTACTGTTTAACCATTCGATCGCTTCGCGGCCATTAGCGATCGAGGCTACACGGAAGTGGTCGTTAAGGATGTTTTCAAGATAGAGCCTAAGCTCAGGATTATCTTCCACCACAAGGATAGATGCCCCTTCAGGAATCTGAAAAAATGGGGTTTCCATATCGGAAATATCATCATTGATGTCAGCGACTTCAGCGGAAGACAGGTCATTGAATTCACGAACAGGAAACGTAATCCGAAACTCAGCACCTTGCCCGGCGCGCGAATTCAACTCAATCATCCCGTGCATCAAGTCCACATATTCCTTGACCATGGACAGTCCGATACCGGAGCCGGGATCGTGATGCTGCTGCTGGTCTGGCACCTGGTAAAACTTTTCAAAGATCCGCTCATGATAGATGGGATCGATGCCCGGACCGTCATCTTTAACGATGATGGAACAGGTCTCGTCCCTGATCGCTATCCGGACCTGTAAGTTCGTGCCCCTGGGGCAGTATTTGAGGGCGTTGGTGATGAGGTTCTGAATAATCTTTCCTGTTTTAGGCGCATCAATATTATATACCGGTTTTTCAAACGTTGTCTCGATGGAAAGTTGAATTCCAAGCAATCCAGCCTGGTGTTTAAAAAGGTCGACATACTGGCTCATGAAGGCCTGCATGTTTTGCGGATGTAGATCCAGTTGCACGGTTTTTCGTTCCAGCCTTGACAATTCCAATAGTTCATTGACCCGGTCAGTCAGCAACCCCGCGTTTCGTTGAATGAGCTCCAGCATTTCTTTTTCCTCCTTGGGTTGATCCTGGTGATGCCGCATCAGTCGTTCAATCGGCCCCTTGATCAGCGTCAACGGGGTCTTCAGTTCGTGGGAGATGTGGGTGAAAAAACGGTTCTTCATGGCGTCCAGCTCGGTCAGGGCCTCGGCCTGTTGCTGGATGGTCTCTTTGTCCTGCTGTATCTGGCGTGTGCGTTTGTCCACTTCATGCTCGAGGCGTATGTTTTCCTCTTTCAAAAACCGGTTACGATAATATACCGCAAGGGCTATCAGTGAAGCGACCAGGGCGTAGAACCACCAACGGTTGTAGAAATAAGGGTCTGCCCTGAAGGTCAACCTAAGATAATTAGACGCTTTGTGATTGCCGGGTTGCATGGCTTTGATCCAAAGGGTATACGTACCGCTCTCCAGGTTGCTGAGGGTTAGGGTGGGTGTGTTTCCGTTTTCAGTCCATGATGTCATGTCATCCGGACGGTTTTGACCCTTCAGTAAAACATAAGCATACCGTATGGATGCGCGATCTGCCATCAGGCCTGGAGAAAAGGTTACCGTAAACGAGCGGTGGTAGGCTCCGAGACGAAAGGCATAGTGGTCATCGCCATTGAAATACACAGTGTCCCTTTGATTTCCGGTCAACCCATAGGCATAAAGGGAGGAGAGGAAAATGGATGGTGCCGTGTCGGACAATCGGGCAGTACGCGTGTCTACTTCATACAGTCCCTCGAGTGTGCCGATCAGTATCCTGTGATACAGGCTGTCATAAAAGGCGGAGTACCGGTTGCATTCGATCTGTTCCAGTTCAGGATAAGACAGTTTGCGCAGGGAGTTGGCCCCGGGACTGTACACGTAAATGCCAGCGAAAGTTCCGATCCACAGGTTCTGTTGATCATCCGGCGTGATGGTCACTATACTGTTGCCGGTGATGGCCAGCGTATCGATGTTTCCTGTATTGGGCAGCGTGGTCCTGATCAGATACCCGCCGGTGGTCCCGAGTATCCATTGGTGGTCCTTGTCCTGCAGCATACAAATGGGGGGATCCGCAGTGAACAGCCTTGAAGTAATCCCGTTTTTAACATCGCCGATCAACAGCCCTTCGTCAGTGGTGATGTAGGCCGAATCCGGATGAGGCATGACCACATGATGGATGACCCTCGCCTTCATTGGAATCCATAAGCGGATGGTCCAGGCATCCAGATCCACCAGGGCCAGGCCATTGGCCTGGCTTGCGACCACCAGATGGTGAGGATCAGTTTGGACAATGTCATGTGGATTTCCATCCAGCCTCAGGGTGTCAGCATGACTGCCCCGTTTACGACAGAGGAAGTAATTGGCATTGTATAACTCCGTATCGCCATCTTTATAATAAAAGCGGTTGAACCCATGATCTGCAGATTTGGTAAAGTTCAGGTTTGGGCCATAGGAGGACTGGTAAATTCCATCGGTTTCCGTAGCGACATAGAGGTGACCATCAGATGACCTGGAGATTTTGCGGATACTGCTGTTGGAAAGAAACCGACGTACAGAAAGATTCTGGAGCCTGACTTCGAAAATATCCTGGCTGCGTGAAAACCACATCACATCCATGAAATCGTGGTGCCAGGTATCCGAGACGGAAGCCATGACTTTCACGGCATCGCCCAGGTCATAGAGGATGCCGTTAGCCGTAAGCAGATAGGCTTGTTTAAACGTATGGGGAAAGGAATAGAGATACAGCCTGTTGCCTGATGCATCGGAATAAATGCCCGAACATCCCGTGTTGGAAAGAAGGGTAATGGGTGAAAGGCGGAATGAAAAATTTTGGGGATTGAACCAAAAAAGTTTTCCTTCATGCGTCATGATTTCTATCTGGCCGGTAGTCCAGGCCAGCATGGAAACCTGGCCGATGATGGCTGGCGGAAATAAAATGCGATGAAGTTCGTGACCCTGCGAGCTGTAGCAAATGATCTCCTTATCGGTGTAGGTCCAGACGGAATCTGTGGTGATATGAATCGGCTTTTGCGATTCTACTTCCAGTTTGAAGGCCGGTTTAACCGTCGTATCCCTGATCATGAACAGCCAAGGCTTACCATCCAGGACAGCACTCACCCACAGCGCATCGTCCTCTATTAAAAATGGGTTGGTTAAACGGAGGGACTGTCCATTGAGCTTTGCTTCTCTGATGGAGCGGGATGGGATATCAAAATAATAGAGACCTCTCTTCTCCAGGGGGAAAGCATCTTCATAGCCGGGAATGAAAAATATATGCTGAGGATCCTGGAAAATGATCTTATTGATTTTAATGTGGATGTTCAACCCGGGGAGGCTATCCAGGCGATAGTCGATGGCCTGGACGCCATTGAAGCAGGTCAGTTGGAGAAAGTCCGAAGTTTTGAATGCCCCATTCCCGTGTTTGGATAAAAACCAAAGCCTGTTGAGCCGGTCTTTAGTGATAAGCTGGATATCGTTATTGGGAGCAAAGTCAGCTATATGCTGTGGCGTGACCAGCAGTTGGGCGCGGACCGGAACGGGATTGGTTTGCGCATGTAAGGCATGACCATAAAACCACAATACGCAGAGGCTCGTGAGCATGCGCAGTCGTTTAGCTCCATGCCAGCCGAAGGTGGGGTGGAGGGGCTTAATACAAATGTGCTCCAGTAACCGAAGTATCAATTGGATAGACGCCGGTAGGTGGTGAACGTTGAAGATAAATATTAGGTGGCAATTCAATCTTGGAACAGGGGTGAACCGTCCGGTAGGGCCAGTTATGGTTTTTATTGAAATATTTTCTTTTTACGGCAAATAATTATTGATAAACAATAAATAATTATTATTTTTGTGGTGTAATCAATACTGCATTGCATCATGAAAAAGAGTTCTACCGTATTTCTTCAGGCCGTTGTCGTGCTGGTCGCCATCCTGGCGCTTTTTCTATTGATCCGGATGCCCATGACCGAAGGAAGGGCTGCCCACCTGGACATATTCCACATTTACACTGACCCGTTTATCCTGTATGGATATGCGGCGTCCATCGCCTTTTTTGTAGCACTTTATAAGGCGTTTAGGTTGCTGGGTTACGTAGGACAAGGCAGGATATTTTCAACCGAAGCAGTCCTTGCGCTGCGAAGCATCAAACATTGTGCGATTGTACTCTGTATCCTCATCGTAGCCGCCGGTATCTATATCATTTTGTCACATCCTAAGGACGATGATCCGGCAGGATTCCTGGCCATGTGTATGATCACTACGTTTGTGGGTATCGTGGTCGCAACGGTAGCAGCTATTTTTCAAAAAATTCTGCAGAATGCTATCGATATAAAATCTGAAAACGACCTAACCATCTGACCTATGCCTATAGTTGTAAATGTGGACGTGATGATGGCGAAGCGAAAGATGTCGCTCAATGAACTTTCAGAAAAGGTAGATTTGACTTTATCCAACCTTTCCATCTTAAAGACCGGAAAAGCGAAGGCTATTCGTTTCAGCACCCTGGAGGCTATATGCAAGGCATTGGATTGCCAGCCGGGGGATATCCTTGAATATGTGAATGGCGAACATGTCACAACAAGTCGTTAAACAGGCTTTGACATCCATCGGACGGAAGCTTTTGTACTGTACGGCTTCCTAGATTTGTACCAGAGGTTTTCAATCCAGTATTGTGCTTACTCTTCCACCCAAATGCCAGGCCCGAAAATGTCATCGTATTCCTCACCCGGTTCCATTTCTTTTGCACACCTAGTGCTGGTCTTTCTGTTATGCTCGGTTTTGTCTTTCCCCTCATGCCATGGGCAGGGCAATACCGATCCACAAGGCACAACTTCCTTAAAGGAAGGTCAGTCTAAACTGGTTAAGAACCACTTCTTTCCGGAGGTGCCTGACGAAAATCTATTTGTTCAATGCGGGTTGGAGGACCGTCAGGGGAATTTGTGGATTGGCACTGCCGGAAACGGAATCTATAGGTTTGATGGAAAGAACTTTCTAAATTTTACACACCGGTCGTTCAACCACTTTTCACTCAAAGATGATTTGAACCACGATGATATCCTTTGCTGTGCGGAGGACCGGTCCGGGAACATTTGGTTTGGTACCCGAAGAGGCGTTATCCAATATCATCCGACGGGCAATACACCGGTGGCAAAGGACTTTAACCTTTGGCTCATTCCGGAAAATATACCCGACCCTTCTACCGGAATTAGGATGGCTTATGTCATGAAGCCCAATGAAAATTTTGTGTGGAGCATCATGCAGGATCAGATGGGCACACTATGGTTTGGCACCAGCACCGGAGTGTATACCTGCGACCTCCCTGAGGATTCCGATGACAAAGGTCCGTTGTTTAGTCCCTTTCTGGCGAAAGTGGCTTCTATAAATAAGGAACATCTCCAAATGCCGGACATATCCACGATGCATCAGGACAGGCATGGTACCTATTGGTTTGCTTCGGCCTGGAACAAAGGGGAAGGCATCATCCGATATGATGGGACATCGTTGACCCGGTTTATGCCGGATAGTCTCCGGTCCTTTCGGGCTATCATCTTAAGGAAAAACGGGGACCTTTTGTTTCTGAGCCCGTTTGATGGTGTGTATAGTTATGATGGAAGCCTATTTTCGAATGCATTGAAGAAGATGGGCATCACTAAGGACACCCTGGTCTCGATGATAGAGGATCATGCCGGTAACCTGTGGCTTGGACAAAGCAGCGGAAAAATGGGTGGTGACGGAGATGGTGGATTGTTGCGATATGACGGTGAAAACATAACGATATTCACCACTAAGGATGGGCTGAGCCATAACCATGTGTTTTGCATGATCGAAACCAGGGATGGAAACCTATGGTTTGGTACACGGAATACGGGTTTGTGTCGATGGGATGGAAGTCGTTTTACCGATTATACAGAGTAGATCAGGATTACTGATTTGCGCCTCTTAAATGTGGCAGGAGCAAACAGATTTTTCGGCCCCTGTCCCCTAAAGGGCGAATACATGATTTAGGTGTGCCGGGAAAATAAGGTGCCAATGAAATAAAGTCTGAATCACGGATTAAACGGATTGAATGATTTCACGGAAATTTTGTCTGGAACTAGCATTTGCAGTCGTTGCGCTGATGCGCGGGGAAAAAGTGCATGAATGCCAGAATACATCAATTCTGTTCCTGAATTTCACTGTCTAAGCCTTATAATCATACTGGTATGTAAACACTTTAGAGGTAATTAAATTGAAATGAATTGCTGAATGAATATATGAAAAGTAGTAACCAGCATTATTGGTTATTTGTCATTTCTCCCTTTATGGGAAAGTAGTTACTATGCCACCGGACGTGCATACTGGGCGGACTTGAAGTTCTGCATTGGGCTGAAACCTTTAATCTGAATACTACAATTTGCGTATTATGTAGGCGAAATGGAAGCTAATGAAAAATAAATCAATAGCATTTACAATAGCCTTGATATTCTTTACGGTAT
>JBGAWQ010000071.1:0-11810 GCA_044227555.1 Saprospiraceae bacterium
AAATGCATAAAAAGAGCAGGAACTGCTCTAAAGGTTTTTTGAGGGGCTAGATTTTTTGGTTACTTTTTTATCGATGAAAAAAGTAACAAATAAGCCCCTCGTGCAACGAGATCAATTCCCATAGATCTTCTTGCTTTTTCTACTTTGTAGCCATGAAGCGGTGGTGGCCTCTTTTAACCGGCATGATGCTACTGGATGTATTTATCATCCGGCGAGCCATTATTGTCCCCATCACGCATGACGAAGCCAGCACCTGGCTCAATTTCCGGCATTTCAATATGTGGTCCTGTGCGACAGAGTATTACTGCTGGATGACCGCCAACAATCATTGGCTCAACACCATCCTGCTCCAGGGCTCTGCCAACCTTTTTGGTGAAGCGCCTTGGGCCTTGAGGCTGCCCAACATCATAGCAGGTATGTTGTATACATTGGGGGCCGCCCTCTTTGTGCAACGATATATTTCCTCTACGACGTTGCGTGTCGCTGGCTTTTTGTTGCTGACCGCTCATGTCTATCTGTTGGATTTCTTTTCTCTCGCCCGGGGATATGGCCTTCTTTCTTGTGCGGTGTTGTGGTCGGTTATTTTACTGTTGCGTTATTTTGAAACCTTTAGTTGGTCCTATCTGGCTGGTATAGTCACCATCATGATATTGGGCGTGCTTTCCAATTTCACCGGCTTGCTACCGATGGCGGCACTGGGAGCGACCTGGATGAGTTGGGTTCTTTTGCAAAAAAAATATACGCTTCTATATCGGCACGGTTGGATGTGGTTGTTGTCTGCTCTGATCCTGTATCCTTTGTTGGAATACCCGATCCGGATGCTGGCCGATTCGGGTGAGTTTTTGTTTGGCTCGCGCAACCTGTTGGAGATGATCAAAGATCTTGCCGGCAGTTTGATGTATGGAGCTACCTATTTTGGAATGGGTACGGCTTCATGGATGGGGTGGTTGTTGGTTGGTGGCCTGTGCTGTATCGTCATATGGGTATGGATAAAACGGCATACTACTTCTGAGGCTCTTAACGTGGTCATACTCTTTATGATCTTCAATCTGGCAGTTATTGTTGCCTTACAAGTCCTGACCGGCGCACTGGCACCCATAGGTCGCAAATCGATCTACCTGATCCCGGTATTCTTTCTCGTTTTTGCATTAGGTCTCAATTTTATTCGTCATCATCTGACTCAACGAATCTCGGGGATTATTATTCCTGTACTCCTGGTGTTTCATTTTTCGTTTGCCGCACCCTGGCCCTACATTCGGGAGTGGTATTATGATGCATACTATCCGCAATTGTTTAAGGTGGTGATGTCGGATGGCGACAGTGTTCGTTTGGGTTCTTCCTGGATTTTTAATCCCGCATTACAATATTATCGATCCGCACAATCATTGCCCCTGGCCGGATTGAAATATGAAAAAAATATCGTGGTGGATTCCACCATGCAATATTATTATCTCGAATCAACTGATACGATAAAAATGCGTGACCATGGTTTTGTCCGCATACCGTATGATGGCCCCTTCTATCTCTATCGAAACACCGCGTTGACCAAAGCATTACAATAATGTTTTTGTAGGGACGTAGCATGCTACGTCCCTACAAAAACACTACTGAATCTAATACTTATCTTTCCCCTCACATGAAGGCCAAAAAATCCTTTGGACAACATTTTCTAACGCAGGAACCGATCGCTGAACGATTGGCTACATCTCTTGTGACTACGGGGTGTGGGGCTATTGTAGAAGTGGGTCCCGGAAAAGGAATTCTTACCAAATATCTGCTCCAACAACCGCTGCCGGTGATCGCGGTGGAGTTGGATCGCGATCTGATTCCAATACTCGAACGTGATTTTAAAGACACCTCACTTAAAATTGTTCAAGGCGACATCCTGCGTGTGCGATTTGATGAAATCCTGGGAACGGATATCTCTTTTGTGATTGCGGGTAACTTCCCCTATAATATTTCGAGCCAGATCGTCTTCCTGGGTCTGCAACATCGTCACCGTGTACCTTTTATGGCGGGCATGTTTCAACGGGAAATGGCCGAACGTATTTGTTCGCCGCCCGGAAGTAAAGAGTATGGGGTCATCTCTGTGTTGACGCAGGCCTATTACACAACGACTATGTTGTTCTATGTCAAGCCGGGTTCGTTTTCTCCACCACCCAAGGTCAACAGCGCTGTCATTGCCTTGACCCGGATACGCGCCGAAATCGATGGTCTTCCATTCCAGGTATTGCGCCAGGTCGTCAAGATGGGATTTAGCCAACGCAGAAAAAAATTGCGCAACACCCTTAAGCCATTGATCGCGGAAGAAGTATTAAGGGATATGGGCTTCGCGGATTTACGACCCGAACAACTGAGTGTAGACCAATTTATCAGGATTGGTTTACATGTTGCCCAAACCGGCGGAGCCATTATCGCATCGGAAGATTTTCTTTCTGATACGGTCGAATAATCCCGTTGCGATCTTCTGGTGCGTGTCCCTTTAGATCCGTCGGTATCTCCTTTTTGATAAGTTCTACCTTGCCGTGACCGAGATCCGCAAAGCCATAGTCATAGCAGAAGAAATATGTTTTTCCTTCCCTGGACCTGCAATGGTGGGTATGATATTCAAATCGAAATCCCTGATCGAGCAAAACTTTTTTAATGACCGTCGCATGATCCGTTTTCGCAAAAGACATTAGGATATAGCGGTTTTTACGTAGTATATATTGGATACTGCGCATAAACGCTGTGCCTCCCTGGTGCAGTTTGTTGTGATACCTGGCCCGGCAATAATCCGAGCAAAAGCGCTGGTCTTTACGCCCGTGCATTTCATCATCACAGACGTAACAGTATCTTTTTTCGTAAGCCATGGGGTCCGGAAGTTTAGACAACTATCCTATAGTGTCTCCGGAAGGGCAAAATATTACCCCTGTTCGCCGTTTACCAAATTTTTATCCGATCCTCTTTGCTCCGGTACCATGGTGTGCCGGGTATGATGTCAAAGGCATCATAAAACGCGTCCATATTGGACGGTGCGGCTACGGCCCTATACATGCCCGGAGGATGAGGGTCGGTTTTAATCTGATTGCGCATAGCTTCGGGTCGGGTCTTGGTACGCCACACGGTAGCCCACGACATAAAAAATCGCTGGTCTGCCGTAAATCCATCGATGAGCCCTGGTTGACCATGCCGTTGATAATAGAGCTGTAGCGCATCATACGCCACACTGAGTCCGCCAAGATCGGCGATGTTTTCACCCAGCGTAAAGGTGCCATTCAACGAAAGATCGTCAAAAGGAAAATAGCCATCAAACTGATCTATCAATTTACGGGTGAGCATTTCAAATCGCTGACGATCTTCCGCGGTCCACCATTCATTGAGATTACCATCCTTGTCAAAGCGGCTGCCCTGATCATCAAATCCGTGCGTGATCTCATGACCAATGACCGCGCCGATTCCTCCGTAGTTGACCGCGGCATCTGCCTCCCAATCAAAGAATGGCGGTTGAAGTATGGCCGCGGGAAAAACGATCTCATTGAACATCGGATTGTAATACGCATTGACTACCTGTGGGGCCATAAACCACTCTTCGCGGTCCACGGCACAGCCGATGCGCTGTATATCTTTTTGGTATTTCCATTGCGCTACGGCTATGATGTTTTGCAGATAATGTCCTCCGTCTTCCGCGCCGGTGATTTGTAGGGCATCAAAATCCTTCCATTGATCCGGATAGCCAATTTTAACCCGAAAGGCGGATAGTTTTTCAAGTGCATATTGCCGGGTGGATTCACTCATCCATTCGAGCCGGGAGATCCTTGCTCCAAAGGCGGTGACTATATCCTGAGTCATCTCCATGGCGGTCTCTTTGGCCTTCGGCGGGAAATATCGCGAGACAAAGAGTTGTCCCAGCAATTCACCAAGGCTTTGGTTGATCACCCTGACGAGTCGTTCGTTTCGTGGCCGCATTTGTTCGGTGCCCTCGAGTGTGCGGGAATACAAATCAAAGTGTAATTCCTCCAAGGATGCGTGAGCAAATGGGGCTGCCTGATGAATGAGTTGAAAGGTGAGGTAATCACGAATAAGAGATGCCTGCACATTTCTGATATAGCTTTGAAAAAAATCGAAGTAGCCGGGGTCGGTGACTATGGAGCGTGATGGAATGGACAACTGCATAGCTTCGAAAAAGTCAGACCAATTCCATTGCGGCATCAAAGTCTTTAGCTCGTCGGCAGTATGGGGGTTGTACAACTTATCCATCTGCCTTCGGTCTTCCTTGGACATCATATGTGTAGCCAATTCCTTTTCAAAAGCCAGGATCGCGTCAGCGGTTTCTTTGGCTCGTTCTCCGGAGTAGCCCGCTTCGTGGTGCAGCAAGCTGATGATGTATTCCTGGTATTTTGCCCGGATCTGAATGGTCTTTTCGTCTTCTTCGAGATAATATTCCCTTTCCGGCAGTCCGAGGGATGCGGGTTCCAGGTAGGCAGCGTATATGCTGCTATCGCCCAGGTCGGGGTGAACGCCAAAATGGATCAGGGAGCCCATTCCCCGGGCGGTGAGTTTGCCCAACAATGCCGGCAATACCTGCACATTGGCCAGGGATTGAATTTCATCTAACCGGCTGGAAATCGCGGACAATTCCTTTTGGTTAATGGTCTTCAGATCCATGCCGGTTTCAAAGAGTCTGGCGGCTTTGTTGGCTGCCGGGCCGGGGGTGGCGAGTTCCTGACCCATGATCTCCAGCACTTTTTGGTCGGTATTTTTTGAGAGTTCGTGAAAACTGCCCCAGGAACTGCGGTCGGCCGGAATCTCGGTGGTCCGCATCCAACCCCCGTTGACATATTGATAAAAGTCTACTTCCGGACGGATTTCCGGATCCATAAATTTAGCGTTGATGCCTTTGGCCATAGGTGATGTGATTGGTGTTCAAAACGGTTGAAGGATGTTTTTCTGGAAGATGGTGTGTTGAGGGATTGCTGGATTTTGGTGGTCAAAAGTAGGTTTTGTGCGTTGCAAGGAAAATAAATTAATCCCGCCCACGGTGTAATACTTATAAACGTTTAAGGTGCTATTGGGAAGTATCGATAAGATAATATTTTATAAGTGTTTTTTTGTCAGGGACTTATACTCGTTTTGAGGATCCCTGGCCGTCCGGTTATGCTGTTATCTCCAACCTGGACTTTCAAATTCGCGCCGGCCTGAAGTATTTGTTCAACTGCTGAGGAGGTGCGAAAGACGAATTTGATTATTTTTATCCTCCGGCTTCGTTAGGATTTCATCCAAAAAACATGGACATCCTATCTGATCCTAATTGAGGTTTCATTATCGATTACTACCTACACGCAGCCTGTCCCGGAATTAATCCAGCAGGCTTCATTGCATACACCGTACTCAACTTTATTGTGTCCGGTCAATAGTTGAAAGACGCCCGCCCGATGAGGTAGCCTGCACAGTGGTGTTAAAAGATACACCATTGTTGTGCGCGCTCCAACGGGTGTTGGAATCCCACCAAAAAATCGCGCCACGGGTTATAGACTGCAGCTTGTTGCATCGGGCTTCTGTTGCTTCTTGGTGTGGTTTGTCGCGTTGACACCTTTTAAATAGCATCCATCATTTATCTACATGTTTCCTACTCCTGTTTATATGAAAAAGTATCTCTTACCCACTTTGCTCAAGAAAACCGGTTTGTTGTGTATTCCCGGTTTTTTTACCCTTTTCCTGTCTGTCATTAATCTGCAGACCACAACAGCACAAATTCCGGTGACGGTCACCGGAACAGCGGTCACCTCTCCAGCGCTTGCAGCCAGCTATACTACATTGGCTGACGCGCTCACGGCGGTCAATGCGGTGACGAGTTTTTCAACGCCAGGAACTATTATTCTTACGTGTACTGCTGGTAGTTCAGAAACGGCCCCACCCACCGGTTTCGTCCTCGGTAGTGCGACCCTTAATCCCCTTTTGAGTGCTACCAATGCGATAACCATTAATAAATCCGGCGGAACCGTTACCATCAATGCGGGCACAGGGACGGCTACACCAGCCAGCGCGGCGCCCGATGGTATGTTCAGTATCCGTGGCGCTGATCATGTTACTATTGATGGATTAACCTTTACAGATGGTAATGGTACCAACCCGGCTACCATGGAATTTGGAATTGGGCTTTTTAAGGCTGGAGCCGGTGATGGGTGTAACAACAACACCATTCAGAACTGTACCATTAATATGCAGCGCATCAATAACGCTTCAAGTACAGCTCCAATGATAGAAGGTGCCGTGGGAATCCTGGTGATCAATTCCACGGCTACCACGGCCACTACAGCCATCACCCCTACCAATGGTGGCACGCTCGCCACCAATGGAACCAATTCGGGTAATAAGTTTTACACCAACACCATTAATAGCGGTAACTATGGAATTGGTTTGTCCGGTTATGCCGCAAGCTCGGGGGTTGGACCCAATCCAACCGCAACCACCTTTCTTGGTGACCTGGGTAATGATGTGGGTGGAGCTTCGGCCGGCACCGGTAACTCTATTTTAAATTATGGCGGTGCGGCTACGGCCACAAATCCATCCGCGGGTATACGGGCCAATAACCAGTGGAGCGTAAATATTTCCTACAACACCGTGAATAACAACAACGGATCGGGGGTTAATCACGTAACAACTTTGCGGGGTATTTATGCCCAGGCCGGTACCAGCGCAAATGCCACGATAAACAATAACACCCTCTCTGTTCAATCCGGCGCGACCACCTCTTCATGTAATGTTATTGACAACGGCATTGGTTCTACGGCCGCCGCCAATACTATAACTATAAACAATAACACTATAAATGTTGGCTATCCCACCGCTACTTCCGGGGTTTTAATCGGGATCAACAATTCAAGTTCGGCGGCCACTTTAAACATCAATGGAAACACTATAGGACAAATCGGCAGTGTGGCACTTGCCGGTACGGGTACTCACCTTATTATTGAAACCGGCTCTCCGGGTACGGTCACGGTCAATTCCAATATGATTACCAATATCACCCGCAACGGGGCTTCCGGTTCCTGGCGGATTATTAAAACGACCAGCCCGTCCAATCTCACAGTCAATGGAAATACCATTGATGGAATGAGTTGGTCTGCTGCCGCTTCCACCGGTAGTATTGACGGGTTCTATGGTCTCAGTTCGGCGGTAAATGTTACGGTAACCAACAACATCATTCGAAATTTTTCAACACCAACCACGGGTACGATCACAGGCATTCGTGAATTTGGCGTAGCAGGAAATAAAAACTTTCAAAATAACCAGGTGTATAATTTCAGCACCACAGCCGGTGGTGTGGGCGGTGCTACTTTCAATGGCATTCATTGCAGTACCGGTACCATTGATATAAGCAGCAACCAAATCTATGCGCTTAACAGTACTGGAAGCACCGGAGGGACTGGAGGGACCATATATGGGGTTCAAATCACCGGGGGAACAACATCAAATGTTTCCAAAAACAAGATTTATAATCTTTCATCAACCAGTACCAACCCGGTTGTCGCTGGAATTCTCATTTCCGGTAACACTACAAACACCCTCTCCAATAATTTAATCGGGGACCTTCGTGCTACTGCTGCCAACGCAGCCAACCCTTTGTTAGGTATCAGTATTACCGGAAGCACCACCACCAATGTTTATTTTAACACGGTTTATCTCAACGGAAGCAGTAGTGGTGCCTTGTTTGGTTCCAGTGCGATTTCGGCTTCTACCACACCAACCGTAACCCTGCGAAACAACATTTTTGTCAACCTTTCTTCTGTGAGTGGCTCTGGTTTGGCTGTCGCTCATCGCAGATCATCCACCACACTCACCACATACGGATCCGCTTCAAATAATAACTTTTTTTATGCGGGCACACCGGGTGCATCTAACTTGATTTTTTATGATGGCACCAATAGCGACCAGACTCTGGCTGCTTACAAAGCCAGGGTTGCTCCCCGGGATGCAGCGTCTGCCACAGAGATGGTTTCGTCCACTCCTGGTGTTTTCTTTCAAAGCTTTAATGGTGCTGATGCCGGTTTCCTGCACATGGTTACGGGCCTGTCCACGCAGGTAGAAAGTGGTGCTGCTCCAATTTCTGGCATTACTGATGACTATGACTCAGATGTGCGCAATGTTACCACCCCGGATATCGGCGCAGACGAATTTGCCGGCGTCCTTGTGGATATCATTGGTCCAACTATTTCCTATACTCCACTGACGAATACTCTTTGTCTCGCTACAGGCCCCACATTGAGCGCTACCATCACCGATGCCAGCGGTGTCAATACTTCCGCGGGCACAAAACCCCGGATCTGGTTCCGCAAAACCACCAACGCAAATGCGCTGCCTGGCACCAATGATAACACTACCGACGGTTGGAAATATGCGGAAGCATCAAACGCCTCAAGTCCGTTTTCGCTGACCATTGACTATAGCTTAATCTTTGGTGGCGTGGCTTCCGGCGACTCCATTCGTTACTTCGTGGTCGCCCAGGATAATGCAGGCACGCCAAACCTGGCTATCAATCTGGGCACGTTTGCCGCACCACCGCCAACTGTGGCGTTGAATGCGGGGGCGTTTCCTGTGACAGGAACCAACAGCTACAAAATTCTTCCAAGCATAGCTACCTCTGTGACTATTGGTGCAGCAGGAACCTATACTTCAATAACCGGTGCGAGCGGCTTGTTTGCGGCTATTAATGCTGCAGGTTTGTCTGGTAACACCACCGTCACCATCCTTGATGCGTCAGTAACGGAGAGTGGAGCCAACGCCCTTAATGCTATAGCCTATGGGTGTGGCGGTCCGTTTACGCTGACCATCAAACCCGGTGCCGGTGTCAATGCGGTGTTGACGGGTACTGTGGGAGCGGGCGCTATTATTAAACTTAATGGCGCAGATAACGTAATCATCGATGGTAGTAATAACGGTTCAAATAGTCGCAACCTGACTATTCAAAACCTAACCACGACCACCTCTGGAAATGCCGTCGTTTGGTTGGCTTCTCCGGCTACAGGTAATGGATCAACAAATAATATCATCAAGAACTGCATCATCGAGGGCAACGCTTCAACGACGACATTCCTGGGAATGTATGTGGGGGGTAATGCAACGATTTCGCTTACTGCGGCCGGAACAGAGTTAAACAACAATAATACGATCAACAACAACCTCTTCCGAAAAACACAATATGGTCTGGCGCTCTTTGGTTTTGCGGCAGCGTCTCCGGATATGGGCAACGTGATTTCAGACAACTTGTTTGGCACCAGTGTGTCTGGAGAGGGTTTTAATATTGAAGCTTTGCATGCAGACCGTCAGCAAAACCTGGTGGTTTCTGGCAATGACGTACAAAATGTTCGGGGAACCTCTACTACCACGATGTATGGTATTCGCTTGCTTGATTTTAAAACCGGCCAGGCCTATAATAATAAGGTGCACAACCTGGCTTATACCGGAACCAGTACTACAAAAATTTATGGTTTGGCCGTACAAAGCTCAAGCTATACTACGGTGGGCAATCCTTCACAATCGCAGATCTTCAACAACGCCATCTATGATATCACCAGTTCCGGTACCAGTACGACCGTCTGGAACCTGAGTGGATTATTTGCAGGGCAGGGGTATGGGGATAAATATTATTACAACTCTATTCACCTTTCTGGTCAAATCAATAATAGTAGTGCCGGATTAAGCGCTGCCTTTGCCAATGGCGATGATAACATCACCACCTTTGGAACCAACCTGGATGTTCGAAATAATATTTTCAACATCACCGGTACTTCTGCGGGTGGTAATGTCTGGGCATATTATTCAAAGGCAACAACCCTGGCCGGAACCACGCAATCCAATAACGTCATCAGGTGCGCAGGTACTGGTGCTACCAACAATACCGCACGACTCAATAGTATCAGTTATACCACACTTGCTGCCTGGCAAACCGCGAGCGGTGTGGATGCGGGCTCCCTTGAGTCTGACCCACTTTTTAACTCCAACACTAACCTTCAGCCTCAGGTGGGATCGCCTGTTATCGGGGCTGGTGTAACGATCAGTGGTATTACTACAGATATCCTCGGAGTGACCAGAAATCCATCAACACCTTCTATTGGTGGCTATGAACAAGGTATTGATGTGATCGCTCCCGCAATTAGCTACACACCCCTTACCAACACTCTTTGCTTGGTGGGGCCTTCGATCAGCGCAACCATCACCGATGCGACGGGTGTCAATACAGCGGGTGGCACTAAACCTCGCGTTTGGTTTAGGAAAACTACCAACGCCAATGTGCTTCCTGGTACAAATGACAATACCACAGATGGATGGAAATATGTGGAAAGCACCAGTATGACAAGTCCTTTCACCCTGACCTTAGATTACTCCCTTATTTTCGGTGGCGTCGCTGCAGGAGATTCGATTCGGTACTTCGTGGTTGCCCAGGATCTTGCTACCACACCCAATGTGGGTGTCAACCTGGCCACATTTGCCTCAGCACCAAGTTCAGTAGCCCTTGGGGCTGGTGCCTTCCCGGTAACTGGGACAAACAGTTATAAAATTCTGACGGCCATTGGAACCAGTGTAACTATTGGTGCGGCAGGCACCTATACCACATTAACCGGCACCGGGGGTTTGTTTGAAGCCATCAATAATGGCGGCTTATCCGCAAATACTACAGCCACAATCTTAGATGCCAGTGTAGCTGAGCCGGGTACGGTTGCCCTTAATTCGATAGCCTATGCTTGTGGGGGGCCATATAATCTGACTATCAAGCCGACTGTAACCACTGTTCTTACTGGTTCTTCTGCCGGTGCGATTATCCGGCTTAATGCGGCCGACAATGTGATTATTGATGGTTCTATAGGATCGACCGCAAATACCATTTGCCCTCCATCTGCTGCCAGTCGTGACCTGACGATTACAAACACCAACACAGGAACCACCAGTGCTGTGGTTTGGCTTCAAAGCAATGGGTCTGATGGCGCAAGCAACAATACTGTCATGAACTGTATTGTGATTGGCAACTCCAACACTACCACACTCTTTGGAATTGGTAGCGGGTCGTCTACCATCAACACGACTTCGTTGGGAACGAACAGTAACAACAACTCCTTCGTCAACAACGAAGTCAGTAAGTGCCAGTTTGGTATATATACACAGGGAGCCAGCTTAGCCAATAAAAACACGGGGAATGTTATCAATCAAAACGTGATGACCACAACAACTCCAAATCATATTTCTAAAGGAGCTATTTGGACCGGGTTTGAAAACAATCTCACCGTATCAGGCAATATGATCTCTGGAATGACCCAGGCGAGTGTGGATTTGTTTGGAATCGCACTGGGTATGACCGGACTCTCCGCAACTGCTTTTTCCGGAAACGAAGTAACCAATGCTACGGTTACAAAAAACATAATTGGAACGGTTACCAACACCGGGGCTTTTTCTGCTGCGGGGATCACCGTTGCCTCGGCCACATCGGGAACTAATTTGATTGCCAACAATATGATTTATGGTGTTGCGGCAAACGGAACCGGTGGGGATTATTCCGCAGGACTTGCTTTGGGTGGTGGAACAGGCTCAACAACCAATGTGTATTGTAACACCATCAATATGAAAGAACCTATAACAGGTTCAAGCGGGGCATCTCAAACCTCTGCTTGTATTGCTGTTACAAACTCCACGGAGCCTGTGCTGGATATAAGAGACAATATTTTAGTCAACACTCAAATTGGAAATGCAGGAGCAACATTGCGTTTGGCATGCATTGCACTTGGATATTCCACTTTTGGAAATCTTACTTCTAATAATAATGATCTCTATTGTTC
>JBGAWQ010000072.1:0-11546 GCA_044227555.1 Saprospiraceae bacterium
TGCCAGTCTGACGAATAGGTCAATGAATCCAAAACCACACTTCCGGAAAGTATGGTGACATTGTCACGGTCTTCATCCCACGAAGGCAACGTCAAAGTAAACATTCGGCTTGGAGCAGGTACTTCATACCGAAAATCCACATCCGAAGGATCAGGAGAAAAAACGGCAAGTTGCCCGGGCGCAATGGTCTCATTGACACTCACCGGATAAATGTCTGCCTGCGCACCATGGATACGCGCGATAGCAAGGGTGTTGAGGCTGATAAATTTCTGACTTACATTGACCACTTCCACAAAACGACTTCCGCCGGATTGAGGATTAAACAAAATCTCATTGACCAGGATATCACCCGGCTCAGGCGTTGAAGTTAAACCAAATACGATGGTATCTGACGAAAGGGAAGCATTTCCCAAACAATCAAACATCTGAAAGGGAATCAACGTATAAATAACACCCTCCTGTAAAGGCGAGGCTAGTGTTAGTTCGGCAACAGTGGGTTGAATGAATTGCACCGAAGCAATAGGAGTTGATGGCAGGATGGTATACGTTGCTGGGTTTTCCATGATGTCCGCATCCATGCGCTCACTAAAGCTCAGATGAAGTTTGTCAGGCGCTGCGGTGAACAAAGAAATAAAAGACGGTCCTTGTTCGTCAGGTAATTCATTCCACTGCGTATTGATTTGCCCGGGTGTACCTCCCGTTAGATTTTGTGCGGCACTCCAATTTTCCTGATCACTACAGATATGTGTAGGATTGATCATTTCAAGTGCCCAACCCCCATCTGATTTGTCAGGATCACGATACCATGACAGATCATATGTGACAGTATGCAGGACGACACCATCTTCATCTTTAAGCAAAACGGTCGAGCCACTATTGGTCAACGATGGAAAATTCGTCACCGCCGCTACGGGGCTGATACCTTCCAGGAGAGCAGCTTTATCTTCATCACAGATGATGATGTATGCCTGGCTAAACAAAAGAATATCCGGCAATGCAGTTTCACTACTCCCTGCCCGAAGACGATAATCAGACAGACGAACCACACCTGCGGACGCATTGTAAATCTCAATGTATTCCGCATCCGGTAACGCAATCACCGGAGAAGGATCCGCCATGATCTCCGTGATGAGTAATTCATTGGGCAACGCATGATCCACCTGGATATACGTGAATGTTTTCTGACTCGCCGTCATCGTATTGCCGGCCAGGTCTTTGACCTGATCGATGTGGAGCGTGTATTCCTGCAAACTGGTGAAAGCAGTATTCCAGGTCAATGTTGCGCCTGCGGGACCGGCAGTGATGACATCCGGATGTGCATTGCCTGGGGTAAGAGTGTAGTGGTTAGGATCCTGCACAGAAACCGGATCAAGAGCTTCATCAAACACCACGTTGACCGTATGGCCATCAACCAAGTCAAGACCTACCCATTGTGGTGCCGTCACATCAGGCATGATAGATTGAATAGAGATATTGTCGAAATAAAATTTATCTCTGCGCGTATCGGTGTATTTGCAATACATCCCAAAATAGGATAAGCCAGACAATGGCAACAGATCATGGCTTGTCGCAAAAAGCAATTCAGGCACCACGTCACCTAAGGAATAACATTGCCACGCCCCATCGTCATGTCGGGTGATCCTCAGGGTAAATTCAACCGGCTCTGCTCCGGCTATACCCGCTGCTGAAGAAGCGATAGTCGAACTCACCCCATGATCCAGGTATTTAAGATCGATAGGATCCTGGTCTCCACTGGCACCGATTTCAAGATAATACCCTGAAGCCCCCGACAGGTCAGTGCCATCCACCCCGAGATACAATCGGAGTTGATTACTGGTGGATGGAGCGAAATCCATTTTAAAGTACACCTCCCATACCATGCTGTCGATGTAGGTCACCGGCGTATAGAGCCATGATGTAGTAGAACCAGATGGTGCATTGAGTTGGAGCTGTGCTCCGGCATTGACTATAAAATTGGACTTATCACCTTGCCATACATCCAGCGTACCATCGGAGAAATCCGCTGAAAACTGACTGTATACCGGTGAAGTGATGAGCCAGGTTAGGAATAAAACCAGCCACGCATATTTCATTTTTCGAAGGTACTCCAAAATGGCACACGGATGGGCGGTCCGAAGGGGATTCCGGCTGATTTTTTACCCACAAAACCCGGGTAAACCCCATATCCCGAAAATGCCCGGACTCCACTACCTTTGTAGGCTGAAATCAATACCTGACCCAATGAAAGTAGCCGTTGTAGGCGCCACCGGACTGGTGGGACAAATTATGCTCAAAGTGCTGGAGGAAAGAGCATTTCCCGTGACGACCCTCCTGCCCGTAGCCTCCGCAAGTTCGGTGGGACGCAAAGTCATGTTTAATGGCACCGAACATCCCGTGGTTTCCATGGAAGATGCAGTGGCCGCTCATCCCGACATCGCCCTGTTCAGCGCAGGCGGTACGGTCTCTAAAGAATGGGCTCCGCGTTTCGCGGAAGTAGGTTGTACGGTGATCGACAACTCCTCCGCATGGCGCATGACCGAAGGCATACCCCTGGTGGTTCCTGAAGTCAACGGCAATGTCCTCAAAGCGGAAGACCGTATCATCGCCAATCCCAATTGCAGCACGATACAGATGGTCGTTGCGCTCCAACCTATCCACGAGCGCTTTGGGATCAAACGCATCATTGTGTCTACATACCAATCCGTATCCGGTACCGGGATGAAAGCGGTCAAACAATATCGCGACGAAGTCAAGGGTGAAACCCCCGAAGCGATGGTCTATCCTCATCCGATTTTTGCCAACTGTCTGCCGCATTGTGACGTATTCCTGGATAATGACTATACGCGGGAAGAAATGAAACTGGTCCATGAGACCCGCAAGATCATGGGTGTGCCGGATATGCCCGTGACCGCTACGGCTGTGCGTGTGCCAGTGCTGGGAGGCCATAGCGAAGCCGTTAATATCGAATTGGGCGCGGACACCACGGCTGATGAAATCCGCAGTATCCTGGCCGTGGCCCCGGGCATCAGGGTGTATGATGATCCTAAAAACAATCAGTACCCTATGCCTATTCTGGCTGAAGGTCGCGACAGTGTATGGGTCGGCCGGATCCGCAAGGATGAATCGCGGGATCGCTGCTTCAACCTGTTTATAGTAGCGGACAACCTCCGCAAAGGAGCCGCCACCAATGCCGTCCAGATCGCCGAATACCTCCTTGAAAAAGGCATAATAAAAAGTGAAAAGCTCGGATACCTTGCATATTCAGCACAATAAACCCTAACATTACGCCATTGAACTATTGAAACCATAACCTTTGTTGTACCGGGCAGGGCCAAATCCATGCCCTCTACGAATAGACGATACCATAGCAGTAAAAAACTAACGAAATGAAGACGAGAATTGTCATGTGGGGAAATACGGATAAGGACCAGAAAGTCCTGATCGCCATCTCCCTCCGGGCCGAAGACAACGTGGTGGATATTTTCACCTTTCCGTTCGAGACCACAACCGAAGAGTTCTACAACCTTATGCTGAATGAGTGGCGTGAAAACCACGAGGTGACCTTCCCTGAAGGATTTTCTCATATCGTCAGACCCCTGACGGCATCGGACCAAATCCTTCCTGACGAACTCAAGGTAGACCGCACGGACATCCTCCAACGGGCCCAGACCGAATGGCATTTCGTGGTATTGTCCAATAAACTCTATCAGACCTTCCACCAGGAATTAGTGGAGATCAAGGAAAAACTCAAGGGCGCGGATAATTATAAAAATCATCTCTGGGAAGAGATGAAGGAATCGTGGGAGAAGATCCAGAAAAATATTTTTGACAAGACCCTCATGCGCGAACATGGGCAGCAGCTGCGGGAGATGACCAACGACATCTTTACGCAACTTAAAAACCTGCGCAAGAACCTGGACTCCGAAATGGATAAGGTATCCACGGAGTTTGCCCAAAAGTTCAATACCAAACTCGATGAGGTCGAAGAGAAGATCAAAGGGGGTCTCGGTCTCCAGCCGCTCTTCAATGAATTGAAAAAACTGCAACTGGAATTTAAAGACGCCGAATTGTCGAAAGGCGATCGCGCGAAGATCTGGAAGCGGATCGACAACGCCTTCAAGGCCGTCAAGGAAAAGAAGTTTGGTGAGAAGAGCGCACGCGATACATCCGCCCTCGATCGACTCAACCGTCGCTATGAAGGGCTGTTGTCAGCCATAGACAAGATGGAGAAATCCATTCGCCGCGATGACAAGGACAAACACTTCCAGGATGACCGCATCACCAATGCCGAAGGTCAGCTTGAAGCCCAGATCCGCCTGGCCAAACTCAAGATGATCGACGAAAGGGTCAACTCGAAGAATGAGAAACTCCAGGAGATGCTTAAGACCAAAGCTGAACTCGAAGAGCGCATCAACCGGGAGAAAAAATTCCTCGAAGAGCAAAAGAAAAAGGAATCCCTCAAGGAAGAATTGAAGGAAGCGAAGGAAAGCGTCAAACAGAAAATCGCGGATACGATCCAGGCACAATCTACGCAGGTCGATGCCGACGCGCTGGGTAAAGCGGCGGAGGCGATTGCCGAACAAAAAGCCAATAAGGGTAAGGGCAAGAAGGAATCTCTGCTCAGCGCTATTGGCGATACACTTGGTGAATCACTCACTGATCTTGGTGACAGTATTGGCGCTATCACTACTGTGGTAGGGGATAAACTGGAAAAAGTCATCGAAGACATCAAGGAAGAATCCAAAGAAAAAGCAGAGGATGTCAAGGAAGGTGCCAGCCACCTGAAAGATCAGGCCGGGGATAAAATCGATGACCTGAAAGAAGGGGCTAAACACCTGGTAGACGAAGCAGGTGTAACCTTTGACAAGGTGAAGGAAAAAACCGAACACCTGGCCGAAGACCTTTCTAAAAAAGCCGAAGATCTCGCCGGAGACATCAAGGATAAATTCGAAGACCTGAAATCGATCTTTACTGAAAAGAAAGAGGAGTGGGAGCAGGATCAAAAGGAAGAAAAAGGCAAAGACGCATAGACGTTTTGCCCCTAACAGGAAAAAGGCACGCAATGCATTGCGTGCCTACATTTTTTTTGCGTGGGGCAATAACCTACTCCTTAACAAACTTCTTACTAAATATCCCCTTCGCCGTCTGCACCTGCACCACATACAATCCTGCAGGTATTCCCGCAGTCCTGATCGTATGATCATTTTCGCCGGGACTCAAATTCCATGCAGATGCGCTCATCATATGCCCTGTCAGATCAAACATCCTGATCACCGCATTTTCATTGGCCTGGCCAGTCAGGGTCAACCGAACAAAATCACCGGCGGGATTAGGCATTAGCGTAAACGCATTTTCATCCCCATGATCATCCGTACTATTCGGGATCTGGGTATCTACGATAGTACCCCGCTCAGGCGCTTCAGCACAGATCACATCGGTCTGATCACTGGTGATGCATGCGGTGGAGTTGTACAGCACGGCATCCATGATCTCCACATCATCCACATACCATCCATCACCGCCCAGCATGGCATCCGTACCAAAGCGGTACCGGATCTTGACGCCAGCACCTTTGTAATCACGAAGGTCGATGTACGAAGGACGCATGGTCTTGTCTGCAGAACTCAGTCCTGAGTAAGCTTTCAGATTCGGGATAGCAAACGTAGTGTACTGGAGTTTGCGCGGATAGCCATTACGGAATACTTCATCTTGCAGAGGCTTCCACGCCGGTTGAGCGGCAGTAGAGATTTCAAGGAAACCACCATCGGCACCGGTCTCCGTGTTGTAGTAGGTATAGAATCGATACACGGGATAGTTGCCGGAGATCGTGTAGGCATCATAATTTTCCAGGTAGTGTTTGGATTCTGATCCTACATCACCTACGCGCCATGCGGCGACACCACTATGCACGATGCTGTCCTGCTGGCTCCAGAAATTGGTGATCGTACCCATGGGATCGAAGTTGACATTCCAGCGCTCATCCGCGATGCCTTCGATATCATCATACAGCAGTCGGATCGATGGCTTGGCCGGATCGGTTCGCAACTGATAGGTGATGATCACTTCCTGATCCGGATTCATATTGTTAAAGCTCCACACCAATGTATTGCCAGTGGACGGTTCGATATTGGCAGATCCGGGGACATACGTACATCCCGCCGGAATCGGGTCTTCGATAAACACATTGGACAGTGGCTGATCTTTATAGTTATTGATCTTGAGGGTGACTTCGATGTTGTCACCCGCAATGACTTCAGGCGTCATGCTTTTGGTCATCTGCAATTCGTCGAGGCAGGAGGTCGGAACTTTAAATCCTTCCCGTCCATCAGCTCTTGAAGAAGATTGACCAACTTCCGCATCGACACCAAGACCACGGCGCGCAAAGACCTGCCAGATCAGGCATTGATTGGCACCTCCATTGTTGTTCTGATCTGCTTCAAGAATAGCATCACGCGCATCCGCAAAACTAGGATTGCAGGGTTGGAGTTTCAATCCATCCATCACCAGTTGTATAGCGATATTATTGCCACCGGTACCATGATAAAGATCCGCATCCCAACCATACACATCCGTCAATGCCCAATACATATCCCACAGCATCGCGCACCAAACAGAGCCAACGCCATGTGGCACCACTTCCGTGAGGATCGCATCATACGTGTGTGGATTGACCGTCATGTCCGTAGAGTAAGGATATGAACGAATTCCACGTCCGTTAGTCGATTCTTTATTGGCATACGTGCCGATTCCGCGACGTTTCTCACCGGTATCACCGGGTTGTACTGTAGTCACGAGGGCAAAGAAATCACTCCAGCCTTCGCCCATGCCATAAGCTTCTTCCGCATTGCCGGTGACCGCATTGGGTGAAAGGCAACCGACACCGGTGAGACGGGTGGAAATACCGTGGGCATATTCGTGTGAGATGACACTGTTGTCAAAAGATCCATCACGCGTAGCAGGGCCTCCAGCTTCCGGAGCAACAAGCGATACTACAAGTCCGGTGCCTATGGCTACACGAATACGTTCGCATTCCACGCTGCTGATAAATACAGAAGGGATAGTCACATCACCGGCATTTTCACCGGCACCCATCGGGATGGTGACATCTTCAAAATTGCAGATGATAGCACCGATAGCCCCGGCTTCCTGGGCGTTGTACACCTTGAGACTGAAATCGCATACACCCCGGTCGATGAGGGCGATTTTTCCGGCTAGTTCGGGTTGCTGGGTGACCGGGTTACAACCTTGTGTAGGCTCAAAACTTCCGTCATTGATTTCGATGACTTGTCCGGTTACAGGTAACGTGGTGATATCGGCTCCGAATTCGGGCAGCCCTGTGAGGATTTTTCCGCCTAGATCAGCAGGCTCGATGACATCCAGATATTTGCTGCTGTTGTCCCGGTCCCAGATAAACATCCGCATAGTGCCGTTGAAGCCATCCGGTGGGGTGCTGAAGTCGGAGTTGTTTTTACACTCGACATCGCCATTGGCCTGGGCACCACAATTAAACGGATCGTTGGCGCCAAACTGAGCCAAAGCTTCTACATAATCACTTTCTTCGCCAAAGCTGGTGTAATTATATTCCTGGAAATTTCCGGCGGCCTCGTCAAAGCCATATTGGTAGGCAAAATCATGCATGATGTTGTTCCAGTAAAACAGGTTGGTCACCGCCGCATTAACATTGGTGAGCGGTTCGGCAGCGTCGTCATACGGAAAATCAAAGATGAGGTTGTTGCCTCCGCTTACATTGTTGTCCGGAAAATAATCCCAGTTACGATCCGGAAATGCATGGACATTGTTGCCTCGCGCGATGGTAAAGTCCGCGCCGGCCACACCGTTTGCGTCATGCCATCCTAAGGGGGAAGCATTTGGATCATCTACTCCGGTGAGCAGTTGGAAACTGCCATGATTTGGACTTTCGATCGTCACCGGCAATACACGATATTGTCCCAGTGCACCTGATGGAGATGTGGGCCGCATAGTGAGCTGGTTGTCGTTGCAGTTGGCTTCGGCATGTGTATCTGGAACCAGATAGTTTTCATCGAAATGGCAACGCAAGGTCATCACGTCATTCGATACCAGGTCACCGCTTATGGCATCAATCGTAGATAGATAGCTTTTGCCTAAGCTGGCGGATTGGATGTAGATGCGGTAAACCAGTCGGAGTTGGCCTTCCGGGGTTGGTATATAGCCAAGTTCGACGGGGATGTCTTGCAGGCTGATGTCTGATTTGTCATACACCGGGATACCTGCTTTCGTATCACGGGTCCATGTAGGAGCGGAGCGTCCGGTCTGGCCCAGTGTAGCTGCTGCACGGGTGATGGATTCGCCTGCGGTGATGGATGGGGTCATGGGTTTAGCTGGATATTTATCCAGTCGGAAAAGGTTATGTCCAACACTGTTGCACGTGCCGTTGGAAAGAAATGCCATGTTAATGCCGGAACCCAGGATGGGGGTGCCTTGCAGCGTCTGGACAAACTGGACATGCACAACCTGGTTATGGGATGTAACATATTGTTTGCTGATCTGCAGGTCGCCTACTGCGGTGGCATCCAGTCCGTATTTCGACGCGATGTGCGTGTAGGCTTGCTGGAGATATCCGGCGGATTGGCTTTGAGCGGGGAGTACGATAGACAATGACAGCAGGAGTACTGCCAGTGCGGGGAGTAAATTTTTCATACGCTAAATGGTCAAGAAATGCAGGTTCAAATGTAAACATTAGGCTCTACTCTTTCGTTCCCGTCTAATTTCTTCTCTATCTTGGCCGTACATATGACAAAAAAAGGGAGCCAGGTCATCATCGGCCGGCATACGGTACTCGAAGCGATCAAGGGCGGACAGACGATTGACAAGGTCATGCTCGACCGCATGGTCAGTTTTCCGGACCTGATCGATATCTGCAAACAGTATGAGATTCCGGTGCAAAAAGTACCCAAGGAAAAGTTGGATCGGTATGGTACGAATCACCAGGGCGTGGCTGCGTATCGTTCCGCGGTAGAGTATACTGACCTGGAAGCCCTCGTGCCGCATTTGTTTGAAAGTGGCCATTCACCGCTTCTCCTGATCCTCGACCGGGTCACCGATGTGGGCAATTTCGGTTCTATCAGCCGGTCGGCTGAAGTTTTGGGGGCGGATGGCATGATCTTTCCGGTCCGGGAGTCCGCGCAGATCAACCCCGATGCGGTCAAGCGTTCGGCCGGCGCTTTGCTTCGGATTCCGCTTTGTCGCGTGCGGGATCTTGTCACTGCCGTTCGGTTCCTCAAAGATAGTGGAGTCGTGGTGTTGGCCGCGGATGAGAAAGGCCGTCAGCCACTCTCCGAAATCGACCTGACCCAGCCGGTAGCGATCATCGTGGGTTCCGAAGGGGAGGGTATCGCCCCTGAATTGCTCCGCCTGGCAGATCACATCGTCTTCATTCCGCAGGCTGGTAGCCTCGACTCTCTCAATGTCGCCGTAGCTGCGGGGATCATGATGTATGAGGTGGGGAGACAGAGGGGGTAAGGGGGAGTTGGTTTTTCCCGCAGACTGTCCTGGCACAAAGAGAAGTTAGTAGAAGAGCATGCTGTTATGCTACGCACCAACCGCCGTATCCCCGTCATGAGGATATCGGAAAACGCAATTTTCAGGGGTAATTCGGTATTTTAAGTTGTAAGGATATACCTTGGATTACCAATATGAATAACCTTTCCTATTCCAGTAACCCTTAAAAAATAATGTTCCCATATTGGGAACATTTCATATCTTTGCCTGGTGAGAGTAATCGCGAAAAGAACGCTAAGGACTTTCTGGAGTAAGCACAAAGACTGTGAACAACAGTTAAAAGCCTGGTTTAAGGAGGCACAGGAAGCTCGGTGGAAAAAAGTTAAAGATATCAAGCGGGATTACCCTTCAGCCAGCCTTTTACCAGGCAACAGAATTGTCTTTAATATCAAGGGCAACCAGTACAGACTTGTTGTTCGGATCAACTATGATTATGGGGTAGTTTGGATCAGGTTTATAGGGACTCATGGTGAATATGATAAAATAAATGCAACAAAAATTTAATGGCCATGGAATGGAAAGTAATTAAAACAGAAAAAGAATATCAAAAGGCCATAAGCCGACTTGAATTGATATTTGATGCGACAAGAAATTCAAAGGAAGGAGATGAACTTGAGTTGCTTTCACTTCTTATTGATAACTACGAGCAGGAGCAGGTTCCAATAGACTATCCGGATCCAATTGAAGCTATAAAATTTCGCATGGAGCAGCTTGGATATAAGCAGAAAGATCTTGCAGAAGTTTTGGGCCTTAAAAGTCGTGTTAGTGAAATTTTAAATAAAAAAAGAAAATTGACACTCGACATGATTCGCAAGCTGAATGAAGAGTTAGGTATACCAACAGAGGTATTAGTTCGCGAGTACTAAAATTTGTACTGGTGATAACATTGGCTTCATACCATAGCGAATATGACCAATCACTATATTATATTTAATACTTGATATTTGGTGAAATACGTTTAGAGTGGAGCTGCAGTAAACTTTTCAACTTGGCTCAATGCACCGTTCCTGCCGCGGCACTCTAATCATCGAGTAGAGCTTGAACATTCCTAAGAGATTTGATAAATAACTGTATTTTCAATACCATGCTTACTGCAAGATTATATTTCCGACACCTGTTTATTTCGGCATTTCTTTGCGTCGGTATTTGCCGGCTGGGTGCCCAAACACTCGAATGGAGATATGTCTTTGACTATGCCGTAAATACACGAAGCGGTGATTTGTTGGTAGATGAAAACCAAGAGGTCTTTACCAATATCAGCACCCAACGTCCCGATGGATCGTATCGGGGCGGAGGCATGGTCGCCCTGGATGCCAAAGGCAGATTCAATGGCATGATCATGATGACAAATCCGGTTGCTGAAGCAACGTTTGCACCGTTTGGGGATGGACGATATATCTCTTCGCAATGGGGAGAAACCAGGATCTTTGATGCGCAAGGTGACCTCATCGCAACGGGGAAGGGCTTTGGCGGCAATCCTTACGCCCGCATCACGACCACAAAAGGCCATGTCTATTTCACCAAGCCACTGGATCGTTTTGAATCTTCTTACATAACCATAGGTACCATCAACAATGACTTTGAGGTTGAAAAGGATTCTATACCGTTGCAACCTATAGCCATAGATGGATTAGGCATGTCACTCACCTATAAAAAACCCGCCAGGACATCCCATGGTGTATGGATGGTTCCTTTCCAGTATGGCCGGGTAAACGGTGGGATGAGTGTTGAGCATACTATCGTTGCGGCCATAAAAGACGAAAAGATCCTTTGGACTTTTCCGCCGTCATTGACAGATCACCCTGTTGTTGCAGTAACAGCACAGGGAGAACGGATTGGGGTTGTATGCGGGGAATATAGAAGAACCCACCGGTTTTATCTTCTGGATCAGAATGGCGTGACCCAAACTCAATTTGATTTCCAGTTTGCCGGAAGGATTGAAGGGGTGAGAATCAATCAGGACCAGGTCTCCATCCTGACTAGCCATAGTATGTATGTCTATACCC
>JBGAWQ010000073.1:0-11312 GCA_044227555.1 Saprospiraceae bacterium
GCTGCAGCAGACGCACCGCAGGCACATTTAGACTCATGGCCAGAGCCTGATCCGCAGGAACCATTCCCATATACTCGCGGGTAAAGTTGAGCGGCTGATAACCCCGGATGTACGTTGGAATATCTTCCAGGATTCCTTGGGGCGTGATGATCCCCTCTTCGAGTGATGCACAGTATAAAAATGGTTTTAAGATACTCCCGGAGCTTCGTTCAGCGCGAATAATATCCACATCGTTTTGATGCGCTTTGGAGGCATGTGAGACATTACCGACATACGCCCTCACTTCTCCGGTGCCGGTCTTCATCACCATCAATGCGGCATTGTTGACACCATTGAGGCTCAGGATATCGGCATGGCGCTGCACTAACTCTGTGAGTCGTTGCTGCAAGTCTATATCGATCGTACTGTGTAACGTCTGTTCTGCATCGGTATGATGCACCATCACATGAGGGGCCAGGTCTGGCAATGGATGTGGAGCCATCGGTAACGGCTCCAACATGGCCAGTGAAGCTTCCGTAGCATCGATGATCCCTTCCTCTTCCAGTCGGTGGATCAGGCGGTTTCGTTTTTCCATCAGCGCATCACGATTACGACCGGGATGGATGAGGGCGGGAGAATTAGGCAGTACGGCCAGGGTGGCTGCTTCACCCCAGGACAACTGATCTGGTGTCTTGTGGAAATATCGCCAACTCGCGGCACCAAGGCCTACTACATTGCCACCAAATGGAGCATGCGCGGCATACCATCTGAGGATATCTTTTTTCGAATACCGTATCTCCGCTCTCCAGGCCCACAAAATTTCAATGCCTTTTTGCCAAACACTGCGTGAATCTTTGTGTCGCGCAAGTCGCATAGTCTGCATCGTGAGTGTGCTGCCCCCGCTGACCACATGGCCTGACTTGAAGTTGTCCCGCATAGCGCGACCCAGGGCCAACATATCTACCCCCCAGTGATCATAAAATCGCTTGTCTTCAAAATAGATAATGGCTTTTTCAAACGTCACCGGTACCTCCAGGTCATCGCCCGGGAAACGCCATTGACCATCCCTGGCCAATCTCGCGCCCAGCAACTGCCCATGCCGATCCACGAGTACCGTACTGTAGCTGGTATGAAACAAAGGATCAGGCAGCCAAAACCACCACATGAGTATGGGTATGGCCACCATGATAAGTAATATGTTCCTCCTATTCGCCCGCAGTCTGCTGACCACCTCAATAAAATTAAAATTGAAAACTGAAAATTTATGAATCGCGCAACGCCGCAACGTAAGCAACGAAATCATTAACAATAAACACTCTTTGCTCTCTGCACTTTGCTCTACACTTTGCTCTCTGCAGTTTGCTCTCTGCACTATGCTCTCTGCACTATGCTCTCTGCACTATGCTCTTTGCTCTTTGCTCTTCAGCCTCTCGCATCATGGCTTCGCTGCATTGCGGGATCTCCGCTGCCTTTCCGCCCTTCCGCCCTTCTGCCCTTCTGCCTTTAGCCCTTTCCCCAACTGTCACGCATCATCCTTGCAGGATATCCGCGCTCCGGGCACGAGTAACGTGCCCCTACAATACCTCCACCCATCTGCCAGGAACTCTCGCCTGGACCTGATGCGTATACATGGCTTCACACATTATATCCGGCAACCAATATCTACCGGCATACGTAGCCGTCATGACAAAGTAATGTGTCCATACCCCACGGTCCATACTAAAGAAGGTATTGACCCGATCATCCCGGATGTCCTGATAGCGAACACCACTGTTGGTAAACCGGTCGCCAAACTGATCCAGACGCTGATTGGTCAACTCCCATCCGGATGGAAAAAGATAACTCAGCGCCATCTGGTCGAGATGCGATGTGAAGGTCCCCGGATTAGTGACCGAGACCTGTACAACAAAGTCCTGCCCCTGCTTCAATTTATCAGGACTCAGGTCCTTTCCTTCCATATCCAAATACCTCAATTTTAAGCTAAGGTTGTTTTTCACTTCTGTAGCCACACCCTTCAATGGCCGACCTGTGGTAGTCACCCGGATAAATAATGGATCACCGGATGTATTATCAATCGTCAAGCCATCGACATTGACATCGAGACTGCGCGTCACGATGCTCTTGACAGATGAAATAGTCTCCGCAGCCTTTCCAGTCTGTGTAATACGTGCCTTGATGTCTTTGCCGGTAAATTGCTTTGCCATCTTACCCATCGCCAATAACGCAAAAGAAGTACTCTGCGTGCTATACCAATTATCGGCCGACAAGGATGACGCGATGCTCCTCGCCATGGTCATGGATTCATTTTGCTTGCCGAGCGCTATAAATGCCTCAAGAATGATCGCCTTATCACGCAAATCAGAACCATAGGTATAACTCATCTCGGAATAGGGCTTGACGTCCGTGCTGAGCTTCTGGATGATCTCATTGGCCACATCATTTCGTTTACCCAGCGCATACGCAGCAGCAAGCATCCAGCCTGCCGCAGGATCAAGATCCTTTTGCGTTCTGAGCCTGTTCATCATCCCCCACAACGGCTGCCCATCCAGGGCAAGGGTGTAAAGCCTATAGGCCTGGTTAAGATCATCACGATAATATTGGCCTGGCCGATATGCCTGCGCATCCTTCTTTTGAGCATTCCGCCATCCATCCAACATCGTCCGGTCTACCGTATAACCATACTTGGAAGCCTCTATGAGGAAATGGCCCGCATAACTATTACACCATGGATCCCTGTAGTTTTCTCCGGGCCAATAGGTAAATCCACCGGAAGGAAGACTAAAGGTTTTTAGCTTCTGAATACCTCCCTGGATATTTCTTCTGATTTCTTGTTCCTGCGTCGGATTGAGCTCTGTCAATTCGGCAAGATAAAGTTGTGGAAATACCGATGACATGGTCTGCTCGAGACATCCATACGGATACTGAATCAGATACTGAAGTCTGCTTTGCAAATTTATTGGTGGCATCCTGGACAATTCAACACTGGCCTGGTTGGTCCCCTTCATACCGGTCAGGGACAACTTTCCGATCCACTTCTGGCCGGCTGCTATGGTAGCAGCAACTACCTGTGTCGATGGTGGATTTGGGATGCGTACATCTAACTCCATCTGCTGCGTAGTCGTCACACCGCCTGATGAAGCACTCACCTCCACTTTGAGCAATCCCGGACGCTCAGGAATACGAAGACTGAAAGTGGCCATCTGATCACCAGGAGACGCAAACCGAAGCGTCTGCATTCCGGCACCATTGACCGAGGCCATATCATTAGTGGTCACTTTGACATCCACCGATTTGATCTGATCTCCCATAGCATATACACTCACCGGTAAGGAAATGGTCTCACCAGGTGATACTAACCTTGGTAAAGTAGGTTGGATCATCAGGTCAGATTTGACAGTGCTGGTCTTGTCGACTGAACCCCATCGCTTACGATCCGAAGCCACGATCATCGTGCGTACCGCACCGACATAATTGGGCATCTTGAGTTTATGCACTTTTTTCTGACCGGGTTCAAGATAGAACGGACCATAATGCATGACCACAGGTTTGAAGCGCTCTGCCTGCGGGGCATCTACTAATGCAGCAGCACCATCCCCACCAAGACTCAACATTCTGTCGAGGGCACCACCATAGCCACCAAGTACATCATCAAACATATCCCAGGTCTGCACCGCCAAAGCTTCCTGACGATGGAAGAATGCCCATGGATCCGGTGATTGAAAGCGGGTAAGGCCAAGTAAGCCTTCATCCACCACAGCGATGGTATACGCCATGGGCAACTTATCCTTTTCACTTACCGTCACCGTAAATTCCTTATCCGGTTGAAGGACATCTGGCACATTGACCTCCGGATGCAATTTGGTCTTAGGATCAGCTACAAGAATCGGAACTACACCATACATCCGCAAAGGCATATCATTAGATGGATGTTCATAAGGCTGAATGTGAGTGACAAAAGCATACACATTGGGCATCATCTCGGCAGTAGCCTCAAAGGTGATCTCTGTCTGATCGCCGGATGCCGCATACCACTTGGAGGAAATGACCTTGTTGTTTTTTTCAAGCGTAAGGAGCAGTTTACTGCCGCTTGCAGAGGGAACATTGACTTTTATTTTTTCACCGACTTCGTATTGTTTCTTATCCGTCGTAAAAGTGAGTCGGCTTGCGGCATCACTGGCATTGGAAGGATCACCCCATGAACCAGCGTAATAAAACTGTCCGGTACAATGGCCAGATTCCGTATCACAAACCCGAATCATATACGAACCATATGCTTGCGGAGTGATTTTGTAGGTGACCATGCCGTCCTTGCCAGTCACAACAGTATCTGTGCTGATCGCACCGAGGTGCATCTGGCTATTGTATTGGGTGATCGACTCGTCACTTTGATCCCACCACCATCTCCAATTGGCATTATAGATACCAATACTCAAGGTGCGACCCGCTTCTCCTTTACCTGTAGTATTGACCGATGCCAACCGGATATCGTTAGCCTCATTGATCTTGAGTTCTTCATATCCCCATCGATTGGAAGGAATCGAAACACCGGCATAATGATCATACGGATTAAAAACCGTGGAGGTGCGATCCGTGCTAAAATCACCGCTGTTTTCAAAAACGCGGGCTTTAACCGCCATAGTCAATTGTCCTTCCGGGAGATAATCCTGAATGTCGGGAACAGGTATAGTGGCCTTGCCTGAAGCATCCAACTTACCATCAAAGATGGTGGTAACCGTGCCAGGTGTCTTGCGGGCAGGATCTGAGAAAATAAAATCACGGAAACCTGCCGGTGCAAAAGTCAATGGACTAAACTGGGCTTCGACAACAGCTTTGAGGTTGGCTGCCGGTGCGCCAAACAGCCAGGTAGAGACTATTGGAATTTTTTGATTAGCCTCAGTAGCCAGGATACTTTCCGGCAATTGAACATCAATTTTAAGCCGGTTTGGTTTGATGGTCTCGATACGCAGCGCTTTTGAAAACTCCGCATCACCTACTTCAACTCGGGCCATCCAACTACCGGTTGGGTCCGTGGAAGCGGTCTTGAATTCAAGATTATAGATACCGCCCACAGCCATCGGACTGGTCATCTCGACCGTCTTTTGTCCCAGTGGATTGGTCACTGTCAGGCGTACCGGATGACGATTGTCAATCTTTCCTTCCGGATCCCAAAGCACAAAGTTGAGATGGATGCTATCACCGGGTCTCCACACATCACGCTCACCGTAGATATACCCCCGCAATCCCTCCTGGTATCCGGTGCCTCCGGCATCAAATTCACTAAGCGAAAGGGATAAACCATCTGCAAGCCGGAGATATCCCTTTTGGGTACCCGAAGTAGCTACCACAAAAAATGCTTTCCTCGGCAAATCAAACATGACACTTCCATCTGAAGCTGTAATGGCATGCCCCATGGATTGCTGTTGAAAATCATAGACTTCGACATCAATGCCTGATAATGGCATCACTGATCCAAGACCACTGGCATAGACCCAGATTTGGCCCTGGTCGTTTTGCTTGGCTGTAAGCCCGATGTCAGAAGCCAGAAGATTACGACTGACAAACCGCTCAGGGCTATAAAATGCGGGATAACAGGGGTCATCCGTCTGATCCCAGGAGAAGCCATCATAATCGAAATGATATTCCCACATCGAGGCCATCTCTCCAAATGCAGGCCGGGCCTGATCCAGTTGTACGTCCTTGACACAATCGAGATAGGTGTCATTGGCATTAAATCCAATACGCACCTGATAGATGCTACCTGGAGCCAGTTTGACCAACGGTCCAAGATCCAGTGCATAACGCGTCCAGATGTATTGATTGTCACGATCAGCCAATTGCGTGAGGTCCACTTCCTTTTGCAGAATGATTCGACCTACCGGCTCGAGATCCCATTGATCATCAAGACTGTTGCGTTGCAAAAATTGAAGAATGTTATTTTCAAAAATCCGCACCACTTCGACCTGAACCGAATGCAGGTTGATCGCTTCAAATGGAAATACAACGGCTGTATTACCTGGAGTGATCACTCCGGATCCTACCAACCGGACTGCGGGCTTGGCATCATCCAGAGATATATCAAGCGTCACAGGTGCTCCAAGTTCTATTCCGCGGGAGGACGCAATTTTCTCATGCAACTGCAGCGACAATTGTCCGGTCAGTTCTTCGCCGGGATACACAGACAGGATGTGATCCTGTTTGCGAAGGGTAAAGCCTTCAGTGCTTCCATTGATCGTCACCAGGCCATTGAGATCCTGGGTGGATTGCAGACGCTGCGAAAAATAAATAGCAATCTTTCTTTCACCATCACCTCCCGGCTCAAACGAAAGCACACTGAGTTCGTTCGCCTTTGGTATGCGTATGCTTCTCGATCCGGAATTTTCCGCCCCGATCACACTGCCATTCCACTTAAAATCAAGATTTCCATCAGGTGCAATTCCGGAAATGACCAATTCGTGAACATTTCCTTCGGGATGATGTGACCATTGAACGGGATTCATTTTACCGGTTGATTTGATCATCAACATTTTCTCCATACGCTCTGAATCCACAGCTATCGAAGTGGTCATTCGGCCACGCAACAGATAGGTGGGCTGGTCGCCTTCAAATTCAGGGATCAGGGGTTCGAATGCTACCGTCAGACGCACAGGCATCACCGTAAAATCAAAGACCACCCGTTTCATTTTGGGATCTACATCCGCAATCACCTTGTCCAGGCTGACCTGCAGTTGATATTTGGTCGCTGGTTGCCATCCTCCATCCGGAAGAAAGGCAAGGGTAAGTGCATCTTCCCACCAGGCATGTCCTTTAATATCCGGACTGAAAGCATATACACCATCCTTACGGCTCGTATCGACCGGTACCGAAAAACGGATCCGTACCGCATCCCCGGGCTCAATCGCCGCCGGTACACGGGCTGCGATATAACGACCGATTTCTTCGGGGGTAAACGAAGTGGAATCAAACCCCTTTTTACAGGCCAAAAAAGCAACGAAGCAGGCCAAAACGACTGCGAAACGCAATGGAAATTTCATGATAAGTGGGATGGTTGGTTTATAGAACATAAAAGTAACGATGCTTTGGATAGCATCCCTAAAACTTTTCCATGCTCACCACCTACCGGAATTTGACCCGGATTCGGGGGCTAAGCGGCACAATGCTTATCTTTGCGGCTATGGCAGACTTTAACCTGATCATGCCCAAGATGGGCGAAAGTATCATGGAGGCGACAATCCTCCGTTGGCTCAAAAAACCAGGCGACATGGTGGCTCTTGACGAAACCATCCTCGAAATCGCCACGGACAAGGTGGACAGCGAAATCCCCTCCCCGGTAGCAGGCCGACTTGAGAAAATCCTCTTCGAAGAAAATGCTGTTGTCCCCGTAGGACAGACCATCGCGGTGATCGCCACAGAAGTCAAATCCTCGACATCCACCGGCAATGGAAAGTCGGAACCTGTTGCTCCGGTGACAGCACCCCCGCCTGTAGTATCTAAACCGGTCACTTCTGAAGTAGCTCCTCCTGCTCCAAAAACGCCCGCTGTTCCTCATGTTCCAGTAGCCGTTGCTCCTAAAGCACAAGTCTCCGGTGGCAGGTTCTATTCACCGCTGGTCAGGAATATTGCTGCCGCAGAAGGTATTGGCCAGGCCGAACTCGATGAAATCCCGGGCTCCGGACAGGATGGCCGGGTCACCAAAAGTGATATCATCAGCTATCTCGAGAATCGCTCTCGTCCACAGGTACAGAAGTCCTCCACTACGCCAGTGAGATCCGAAATAGCACCGGCATCCAAACCAGCCGTATCAAGCGTAGACGGATCTATCGAAATCATCGAAATGGACCGCATGCGCAAGATGATCGCCGAGCACATGGTCAGGTCAAAACATACCTCACCCCATGTGACGTCCTTTGTCGAAGCTGATGTCACCGAAATGGTACTTTGGAGGGACAGGGTCAAGGATAATTTTGCAAAAAAATATGGAGAGAAAATCACCTTCACCCCCATATTCATCGAAGCCGTAGTCAAGGCCATACGGGATTATCCAATGATCAATGTATCGGTAGACGGGGAAAATATTCTGCTCAAAAAGAATATCAATATCGGTATGGCCGCGGCCCTTCCATCCGGCAACCTCATCGTTCCAGTGATCCACAATGCGGATGGCTATAACCTCGTAGGCCTGACGAAAAAAGTAAATGATCTCGCCGCCAGGGCCAGAGGCAACAAACTGAAACCGGAAGAAATCCAGGACGGTACATTTACCCTCACCAACGTCGGCACCTTTGGCAATGTCATGGGTACGCCTATCATCTTTCAACCTCAGGTGGCCATTATGGCGACAGGAGCTATCCGCAAGAAACCGGGTGTAGTGGAGACGCCTTATGGTGACCTCATCGCGATCCGGCATTATATGTTTCTGTCCCTGTCATACGACCATCGTGTGGTAGATGGCTCACTGGGCGGATCCTTCCTTCGAAAGGTCGCGGACTACCTCGAGGCTTTCGATCCAAATCGCGAGATCTAATCCCAGGCGATCATCGTGTCCACAAGCATAAAACTCCATAGGCTGGTCAGGATAGCATTGATGCTATGCTGTATCTGTGGAATGCTAAACGGACTCAATGCCCAATCCATTTCTGCCAGTCGCAAGCAGGGTGATGCCTTCTATAAGGAGCATCAATATCGATCCGCACTCTATGCCTATCGCCAGGGTGACCTTGAACATTCCAAGGATCCGGAGACACTCTATAAAATCGGGGTATGCCTCTATGAGACCAACGACGTGGATGGCGCGATGACGCTCTTTCAAAATCTCATGAAAGAAAAAAAGACCGATCCAAAAGTGTACTACGAATATGGTCGGTGCCTTCAGGCCAAAAATATGTTTATCGAAGCCGCAGGCTATTACAAACAATATCTCCAGAAAAGTAAATCATCTGATCCTCTGCGGATCGCCGTAAAGGATGAGTTGATCCGATGCGCGCACGGCAACCGGCTCAGGTATGCGGACGAATTGGCTTATGTAGAAAACGCAGGTTCGACGATCAATACACAATTTGCGGAGTTTGGTGTACGTACCAGTCCAACGGTTATTGATAAAATCTATTTCAACTCCGATCGCCAGGATGTAACACGCGGCAAACAGACTGCGGGAAATGTTGACATCTATACCACCGCTCTTGTCAATGGACGCTGGGCTGCGCCTAATGCGCTTCCCGCGCATATCAACTCCAGTGGGTATGACGAAGTATGTGGCTTTAGCAACAATGGCCAGGTTCTCTATTACCTGACCGTCTCGGGAAAAAACTTTGTGGTCCGCACAGATACCTTCAGCACCGAAGAAGGCAAGTCCTATACCGGCAGTTTTATCGGTCCATTCCTCTCAAGCCATGGAGGCACCGATCTATTTTTTTTCAATGATACTATTTGTCTGTTTGCCTCGGATCGCCCGGGGGGCTATGGAGGATATGATCTGTACATTTCATTACTCAGCCATGGAGTCTGGTCCAAACCCACCAACCTGGGACCGGAGATAAATACGTTTTACGACGAACGGTTTCCGTTCCTGACGATGGACGGTATGACCTTGTATTTTTCTTCGGACAACCTGGAAAGCATGGGTGGCTTTGATATTTTTTCTTCCACCTTTAATCCGGATTTGCGCACCTGGTCTCATCCTGAAAATCCAGGCTTTCCGATCAACTCCCCATTGCATGACACACGGTTGGTATTGTCACCGGATGGGATGACCGGCTACCTTAGCTCTAACCGGAAAGAGGGCTATGGGGAGGAAGATATCTACCGTATATTTTTCAAACAACCGATCACCGCGCATCAACACATCTCAGAGGTTCCAACTTTTTATCAGCTGCAATTATTAGCGGACAACCAACCGGCTGTTCCTGTGACTGTTCCACCCGCTGATCAGGAGTATAAGGAGTATTTCCTTTCACACCTTTTCCTGGATGAGCATGGTGAATTACTCACTCCCCAAAACACGAAGAAACTGGATTTGCTTGCCAACCTCATGATGGTCTACCCAAACATCACGGCAGAACTCAGTTGTTTTGAACTTCCTTCCGGTCAAAAAACGTTCAACCTGTATTTTTCTATTAAGAAAGCTCAGGAAGCAGCCGCTTACATGTCTACCAAAGGAATAGCTTCAGGCCGCTTGTTGCTCAAAGGGTATGGAAGTTCCTTTCCTTTGGTTACACAACCTGCCGGCCAAACACCAAGCCCTGTTTATCAGAAACTGAACCAACGCCTGGAGATCACGCCGCATCATTTCGAGTCCGAACCGGTCATCCTCCATGTCGAAAAAATAAAGGTGCCTGATAATCTCCGTGATCCAAAAGGAACCCGCTTTTCAGCCATGCGCAATGGATTGTACTATAGTGTTCAAATCGCATCCATTCCCCAGATATTACAAAACCCGGCGCTTGAATCTATCGAGGACATGTACATAGAAATAGATCCCATTCAAGGCAATTATCTCTACATGGCCGGTATGCTACCCACCTATAAAGATGCCGAACGGCAACTGGCCAATCTCATGGAGATGGGCTTTCCCGATGCCCGTATCTTTCCATATCTGGATGGTGCCAGAATACCCACTGTGGCAGTAGCTGACTATGCCAAATCCTATCCTGATTTGCTTTTCTATTTAGCGGGTAAACGAAAATAGGCTTCCTAATATCCTTCATTACGGAGATAATCCGCCACATCCAGTGAAGGCTCGACCAGATGAGTATGAAACCCAAGGGTCCGGGCGGTATCGAGATTTTCCTGCAAATCATCAAGAAATAATGTGCGCCGCGGATCGAGGCCGGTATCCTCTATCAAAAATTGAAATATAGATGCATTGGGTTTTCGATCTCCGACCACGTGCGAATAATATACCCCGGTGAAATACCGGTCTTCAAACGAATCGACCTGATGCTGACGAAGGAAGTAGCGGTGCAGCCATTCGATATGCATGGCATTGGTATTGCTCAGCAAATAGACTGGATATCGGGTCTTCATATCTTCCAACATTTTGAGCCTATGCTTTGGAGCACCAATGAGTATACTGTTCCAGACCTCAATGATATCCAGCGCCTGAACATCCCGATGACTTTGACTGATCAGTCCGTTGATAAACAAATCGGTGGAGATACGCCCACATTCATAGTCCTGTAATACTTTTTGAATGAGATCTTGCTGTGCATCTGGGCGCAACAATTGGTTTAATCGCTGATGCGCACCGGGAATATCTATATCGACAATGACATTGCCGAGGTCAAATAACAGGTTTAGTATGTCTGATTTCACGTCAGATGTTTGTTATACGGTTCAAC
>JBGAWQ010000074.1:0-11040 GCA_044227555.1 Saprospiraceae bacterium
ATAGCCGGCGACGATGACCCCAAATTTTCCGCGCAGGTCTTCCATGCGCTTGAGCAATACCTGGATGGCTTCACCTCCAAAATCATATTGGGATCCTTTGCCTTGCGCCAATGAATACGCTTCATCAATAAACAGAATACCACCCATAGCCTCCTTGATCTTCTCGCCGGTCTTGATGGCGGTTTGTCCGACATACCCGGCTACAAGTCCCTCACGATCCACTTCCACCAGATGTCCCTTTTCGAGGATACCCAATCCTTTGTACACTTTTGAAAGGATCCTCGCTATGGTGGTCTTTCCGGTTCCGGGATTACCAATAAATCCGGTGTGCAACGAAAACGTATTGAGTACATCCTTACCGGTCTCCTGGTAAAACTGGACCAGGGTCACCATCTCATTGACTTCTTTTTTGATGGAGTCCAGGCCCGTCAACCCATTCAATTCTTCGAGGCTCTCCCGCAATATGGTTTCGCGGTCTTTGTCCGCTTCGGGTGCTACCCCTGCCCCATGGACCGATTGTTTGAGGAGCTCCTTATGATCTGTGATCACCTCCGGCGTTCCTTCCTCAAACGCATCCCCAACCTCAAACGGCACCGTAGCGATGAGCGTGTCCATAAAGACAATCTCCAGCGTATACAGGTCTTTCTCCCATCGATCCGGGGTCTCTCCGCCCCAACCCGCATAGACCGGATTGATCACCCCCTTGCTTTCCGGTGCGATATAGACCAGGGTCGGATTACTGCCTTTACACTGCCCCGCCTGGTCATAAAAATTGAACATCAGCTCAGCATAAAACCACGTAGTAACCTTGGGTTTCAGGCAAAACTCTCCCCAGATGTAACGTGTCTCCTTTTTGCTAAAAGTCTTGAGATACTTTTTCGCTGGTATGCCTGAGGCTTGTCCGTCACCTTCAAAGAGCTTCAGGGATTCAATCTCGAAGTAGAGATTCTCATTCGCCACCGGCTGCCCCACGTCCTCAATATAAAAGGTCGTCTCGCCGATCTTGACATCATCGACGTATCCTTCCCACACATAGATTCCCTTGTTCCAATACCCTCCGGGCGTGGCCGTCCCCCACGAGTGCCGGATATAGACGATGTTTTCCTCCTTCGTCACCTTTCGACGCTCCTCATAATTGGAGATCTCATTGCGCTGACTTCCATTGACGACATAGCACTTGGTCCGAAACGAAGCCTCCCACTCCACTTCATCAAATAACTTGTTGTAAAACGAAAGCTCGACACGCATCCACGTCGTCTCATACCGGTCAAACACCCTCCGGTACTTCTTGGTCGCATCGGCCATCCACTCATCCGACGAGTGGACCTTCATGTCCCTAAACTTGTATTTCGTCACCAGCGGTATGCCCGGCGGCTCATTCGCATTTGCCATATCAATCAAAATATATAGTCAATGTATAAAATTCTAATAAATCCTGTTCGGCGTAGGTTCTACCTGCGTCGGTGTGTCAGCAAGTTTTCAACTTGCGTAAAAAACGGCTGATTGCTCACAGGCCTTTGTTTTTAATCTTCCATGCAGTTAAAAACTGCCTACAAGCTCTGCCAATAGTACACACTCTCTTTGACCCTCCGTACGCGGGCGTCCGTATGGACGCACAACTTTGCTTTTTTTAAATAAAACCAGCCGTCTAATTTATTACTAACATTTAAAAAACATCTCGAATAGGGACAAATCATGTCGCTCCTTTTTGTCCGAACCGACTGGCTGCGTATACCCCCTTGCCCCCTGAATGGGGGTAAAAAATGATCTACTAAACGATTGGTCATTTTGATGTTGGAAAAATCAACCATAAAATCATCTCGGGCAGCAAGACCATGCGCCTCAAAACTGTCCGAGCCGACCGGACGTCCTTTTTATGGCCATAAAGCCGCAAAAAAGGAAAGCGTGAAATCCAACTAAGCGTGAAAGCATTCCAGGACGCCATGCAATCGAACAAAACTAAAAGCGAGTTTTTTGAGGCGCTAGACTTTGGTTGCTGAGCTGTAGCACAAGGTTGCGCGCTGCAGGTCGAACCATGGTTACTTTTTTGGCAATGAAAAAAGTAACAAACAAGCCCCTCGGGCACCGAGATCCCTACCGCGTCTGCAAGTTTTAACTTGCCCTCCACGATCCCCCTAAAAACTCGTCCTGTTATGTATAAAAAACCCCCACTCTCCTTCCGCGTTCCCACAATAACTAAACTGAAATAAAAAATTATTATACAACAACACCGTTACCGCGGGCCCACCACCATATAACCACTGATTGGCCAAGGGATTGCCCTCCGACGTATACGGATCATTGACATACCCGGTCTCCAACAACAGGGATAAATACACGGCATACGACACGCGCCTAAACTGCTGCACCGGCATCATCTTTCCTAAATCAGTCTGCCGGTTGACCAGCGTATACGCAAGCTGATATTTGCCTAACACAAAATCAAGGCCATCCACAATAAACAATTCATACCCGGCCACATACTTTTTACTGGATCCCAGACCACGATAGTATACATACGAAGGCAGGTCACGGCTGATGCTATACTTGGCCGCCATCGAGATGCGATGCTGGAATCGACGACCTGTGGTGGCATTCCATTCGCCGGTCACGTTGGTGATCATCGCATTTTCATCGGCTTGACGACCAAATCCAATTTTCTCTGCTTCAATCGCCACCTTGATACCAGATGAAGGAAAGAGTTTAAAATCCCTGTCATCATATTCAAACAGCGCGCGCATGGAAAACACACTTTGAGTCGAATCTCCATTGGAGAAGTAATAGGGATTGTAATCATTTACGATCTCCTGGTCCACTTTTATATACTGATACCCGATGCCCAATTCATATTTGGCAAAGATGTTGGGCCGGTATACCGTGGTGACCTGGCTCTGCCATCGTTCGGCAAGTTTGCGCTCGTTGAGTTGTATAAATTGTTCCTGGTTGTCAAGTGTGGCGTAGCTGATCTCTTTGTTTATACTGTGCGAAAAGCCTGTGGTGATGCCCAGGCTTTGTCGACGGTTGAGATAGGGAAACCGATACTCAAGGTCCTGTTTAGGTGTATAGCCAAATTGGATTTTGGCTTTGAGCTTGTCATTCCATCCGGTCACGTTGAGCCATTCGAGCCGCGCGCCGAGGTTGAGACGATCGAGGCTGTGATTATACGTCGTCCACCACACATTAAAATTGCGGTCCGCGAGGTCGAGAATAGGAACGGCGTAGATATACCATGATTCTTTGATCTCGATGATGATATCTACGGTATTCTTTTCGGTATCCCATTCGGAGATGTTGACGACCACTTCGTTGAAGATGCCGAGGTTGAGCAGGTTGTTGCGGTTACGCTCGAGGATGGGGCCCAGGTCTTTTTGTTGGAGAGTATCGCCTTCGGCAAAGGTGAGTTCGCGGTAGACGATAGGTGGGCGGGTACGCTTTATGCCATTGACCGTTATCTTCTCAACCGTGACATACTGCGCGAAGGCCGGAGCGGCTAGTAAAAAAATTCCCGTGATGAGGATTCCTATCCGCCAGGGATTGAACATCAGACATTGAGATAATGCAGAAAGGCATCATAATGATCCTGCAGGCTTTCAAAATAGCCATCTTCAGAAAATGTGGCTTTGATCGTGTATCCAAATCGCTCGAGCGAGGCCTGCAAGTGGGCGACATCCTGCTGATTGGTCTTGATCGTGAGGTACATCTTTTGCGTGGTTTCGTCGTGCGTCAGAAAGGTGCTGAGGATGAGTGCGTTTTCACCTTCCACGATTCGTGATATTTCAGCGAGGCTGTAATCGGATTTGTGCAGTTCGATCACGAGTATGCCTCCGGGCTCCGCAAAGGAAAAACTGCGGGCATAGTATTGGATCAGGTCTTCGAGCGTGATCAGGCCGAGATAGTTGTCTTTCTGGTCGACTACCGGGATGACGGTGAGTTTGTTTTCGGCCATGGTGTTCATGATCTCAAACATATGGTCGGTATCGCGCACAAACGCTTTGTTGAGCCCAAGTGAAAACGATCCGATCGGCTCATCAATCGGGCTGGTGGTGATATCCTCCTCGGCGATGGTACCCAGCAGTTGCTCGTTGTTGACAATGGGCAAATGTTTGAGGTGATAGACCTGCAGATAGGTGAGCGCTTGCTCTCCGGTATCTGAAGTGCGCAATGGGTGGATAAGGTGAGATAAGAGTTCCCTGGCGATCATGCCGTCATGCTTTTATACAGGTAAGACGAAAGATTGTGCCAAATGTGGCAGGGATTAAAGTTTTTTTAACGTGTCAGCTTTCTTTTTTCAATCAGAAACTCCTGTTCGGACAGTAGCCCCCGGTCGCGAAGTTCGGCCAACCGTTTGAGTTGGGCCAGCAGCATATCATCCTGCACCACTTCGGTCTTTACTTCTTCGGGTTCTTTTTCCTTTTCTTGTTCAGGTAAAGTGGGTGGCAATTCAAGTCGGTATCCGTTTTTCTGGAAAGCTTCAAAACGGTCCTGGATGCGGACGTAGGCGAGGTCGTCATGACTTTTGAGTTTGTCAAAGTCATTAAACCCAAGGGCTACGGCCCGGTCAATATGCATATAGGCTTTGTCGACCTGCTCGGTGAGGGAATAGGCGCAGGCCAGGTTAAAGTGGAGGGAAATATCGTTGGGACTGATCTCAAGTCCTTTTTTAAAATCATCGATGGCGCCTTCGAGATCAAATTCTTTGTACTTCTTGATGCCATTGACTTTGTAAGGATTCTGGACATCGCGTTTCGGGGTTTGCATGTTTTTCGGGAGGGACGGCATCATGCTTCGTTGCCGTGGCTGGGCGACGGGTGGATATCCCCTTTGATTGCGCTGGTTGTAGATCGGCGGCACCATACCAGGCTGGATGTTGTATTTGCGGTTGAAATCCTCTTCGTTCATACTGAAAAACAGGATCGCGTCGATCACACCCAGAATTCCGGTCACGATCCCCAGGGAAAAAATGGTCAGAAACACATACAGGATGCCAAGCCCCACCTGCCCGAGGTAGAAGCGGTGTACACCGGCCCACCCCAGAAACAAGGCAAATAATCCTGCGGCTGTTTTATTCCTCATTGGTCGCTGCTGCTGTAGCTTGTATGGTTAGATAATGGGGTCAAAGGTCGGAATTTTCCGTATTCCAGCAGGGGGTCGGTTATCCGCTGTCCCGAAGTTGATTTATTTGCCCGGGGTAAACTTACACGTGAGAAGCGCGATATCATCGGGATAGGATCGGGATCCTCTGAATTGATCCACTCTCCGCATGAGCTCGGCATTGATTTTCTCTGCCGAAGTGGAGGGGTCAGCACGTTCCAGGATGTCCTCCAGTTGGGTGTCATCAAAGTACTGATCGAGTTCGTTGACGACATCGGTCAGCCCGTCGGTGCAGGCAAAAATAATCCCGGGATGGGTGAGCTTGACTTCACCCATGTGGATCTCGGGCAAGGTATCAAACGCCCCGATGATGGTACATCCACTTTCCAGTCGGGTGATCTGTCCATTCTGAATCAGGAATGGAGGAAAATGCCCGGCATTGATGTATTGCAAGGTGTTGGTGTGCAGATTGAGTTCGCCGATAAACAAGGTGATAAACCGGTCACTTCGCGTGATCCGGTAGACGGCTTCGTTGAGCGCAAAGACAAACGTCTCGAGATCCCGGTATTGGTAAATCAAACTCTGCAGGATCGCCTGGAAGTTAGCCATCAGGATAGCGGCGGATACTCCTTTGCCGCTGATGTCTGCGATGCAAAAGGTCAGCCGCCGTTCGTCATATTGTATAAAATCAAAGTAATCTCCACCTACGGTAAAGTGGGGCTTATACACACTGGCCATCTCAAAATACCGGCTCTTGGGCAAGTGATCGGGAATCAGCATTTGCTGTACGCTGCTGGCCAGCTCCATGTCACGGGCAAATCGTTCTTGCTCGATCTGTCTTTTAAAGAGGCGTTTGTTTTCAATCGCCACCGCGATGATATTGGTGATCGTGGTGATAAACTGGATCTGGTTGTACTCATCCATATCCGGTCGTATACCGCCGACCAGGCCAAACGCGATTGGATTTTTCTTGTGATAGACCGGGATGATCAGGTCAAATCCTTGCAGGGGTTCAGGATCAGCTTCGGTGATCCGCTGGCGCTTGACATATCTCTTGAGGATGGGCCCCAGGTCTTCCCGCATCGCCAGGTTATCGGCCAGCAGATGGGTAGTACACTGCCACAAATCATCCTGCCGGAAAAACAATGCCATGCGTTTGATGCCCATCTCCCACCCGATAAATGATTTGTACATATTGTACAATTCGGGGGCCGCCACATTGTCGTTGATCGCCTGCGTGATCGCCAGCAGGCTGTTCATCTGGAGTTTTTTGAGGCTGAGCTCCTCCTGTAGCTTTTCGATACTGAGCTGCCCGGTTTCGTTCATAGGATAGTGTTCATGAAATCCATCAGCAAGGTACTTCAAATTTGGTGAATGGTGAGTAGTGAGTGGTGAGTGGTGAGTTTGGACTTTTCTGCATTTTAAGCCTTCCTCATCGAATGTACGTAGGCATGTAGCATGCTACATGCCTACGTACATTTGATGGGGAAATCTAAAGAATCAGTTTCGTGAGTTTTTACCGTTACGCTTAAGTTCCCAAAGCCCCTGTTAAGCTTAAGTTGACTTAAGCTTGTGCGTTCACAGGTTTCCAACCTGACTCCAGCATGATCATTTCGATTACATTAAATCCCGTTCGGCGTCCGTACGGACGTCGGTGCGACGGCAAGTTTCCAACTTGCGTGTTAGATCATCCTACACACCATTTGCACTTTTTATCAACAGTCGGAGGCCGCTCCGACAGCTTTGATCTAACGTACGCTGCGCAGATACAATCTACGCGGAGCGAACCACCGCGAAGGGGGGTTTTATTTTTTTCCCTGCAGTTAAAAACTGCTGACATGCTCTACCAATTGAACACACTCTCTTTGATCCCCCATACGCGGGTACTTCGACCTCCTGACGCGCATCCTTTTGCTACAGCTCAGCAACCACGCAGGTACAACCTACGCCCAACATTGCTTTTCGTATTGAGGCCTGCGGCCTCAATACTGGCTTTTTATTAAAAAGTAAGTCATTGGCTTTCATCAATTTTCAATTTTCAATTTTCAATCGCTTGCAAACCCCTATGTTTACGTCTCCAAACCCAGGCATCCTTTGCTGACCATCGACCGGTATATCATCCGAAAATTTCTCGGTACGTTTTTCTTTACGGCATTGCTGTTTACGATCATCGCGATTACGATCAATTTCAGTGAGCATATCGAAAAATTTGTGGACAAACCGGTGACGAAAAAGGAAATCCTCTTTGATTATTATCTCAACTTCATCCCCTATATCAACGGCCTCCTCTGGCCTATCTTTTCGCTGATCGCGGTAATCTTTTTCACGTCCCGCATGGCCCGCAATACGGAAGTCGTCGCGCTGCTCAATGCCGGAATGAGTTATTCGCGCTTTTTACGGCCCTACCTCATCACGTCCTTTTTCCTGGCCGGACTCTACCTCGTCGGTAATCATTTCTTTTTCCCAAAAGGAAACAAGACGATGATGACGTTCGAAAACAAATATGTTTTTCCCAACAACTACAAGGTCAAAAGCAGCAACATCCATCTCTTTATCGGACCGGAATCGAAAGTCTATATCTCCAACTATCTCACTAACGACAGCAGTGGTACCGGGTTTCGGCTCGAACAGTACCATGATCTTCAACTCACATTCCTGTTGCAAGCCAAGAGTTTTGAATATCTCCGGGACGTGAAGAAATGGCGGCTTCATGATTACGAAATCCGCAAATGGCAGGATGGCCGCGAAGCTTATATCTCCGGCAAAGGCCAGGAACTGGATACGGCCATCGCTCTCTATCCTTCAGACTTTGTCTATTACACCAACGACAAGGAGATGATGACCTCGGCGGAGTTGCTGCGCTTCATTCAATACGAACAAGAACGCGGTATCGGCTTTTCACGGATTATGAAATCAGAATATCATCGTCGCTGGGCCGAACCCTTCACCATCGTCATCCTGACGGTGATCGGAGCTTCGATCGCTTCTCGTAAGCAACGCGGTGGAATGGGTCTCAACCTCGCGCTGGGCGTATGGATCGGAGCGATGTTTGTCTTCCTCAGCAAGTTTGCGCTGACCTTCTCGACCAACCTGCACATGAACCCCATGCTGGCGATGTGGTTGCCCAATCTGGTGTTTGGTTCGCTGGCCGCGTACCTCACCACGAAAGCACAGAAATAACCCCGGCCACAACGAATCAATGCCTGCACGTGTTTACTTTTGTTTCTGCCCACCGGCCGGTCGCTCATGGTAAATCAATGGATATTCAAGTTGCTCCTGCTGCCACTGGCCATTCTGTATGGACTAGGTGTAGCGATCCGTAATGGACTCTATGCTTCAGGCTTGCTCCGCGGCGTGAGTTTCAGCATCCCCGTGATTAGTGTAGGCAATCTCACCGTCGGAGGAACTGGCAAAACTCCACACACCGAATACCTCATCCGCCTGCTCTATGAATACCTGCCCATTGCGGTTGTAAGCAGAGGATACAAGCGGACGACCACAGGTTATCTCGAAGTGGCGCCGTACAATGATGCCTCACAGGTTGGCGACGAACCCCTGCAATACAAACGCAAGTATCCCCAGGTACAAGTCGCGGTGGCCGAAAGCCGCAGTTTCGCGATCCCCCAGATGATCCGCCATCATCCTGTTACTAAAGTGGTCCTGCTCGATGATGGGTATCAGCATCGCGAAGTCATCCCCGGACTCAATATTCTCCTGACAGAATACAACCGTCTCTATACCAAAGACTGGCTGCTGCCCGTAGGCCGCCTGAGAGAATGGCGTGCCGGAGCAAAACGCGCCGACCTCATTGTGGTGTCGAAATGCCCGGAAAATCTTTCGCCCTCAGAAATGGACACAATCCGCACCAGTGTTAAACGAAGAGACGATCAAAAGGTCTTCTTCAGCCGGTACCGCTACGGCAATCCCTACAGGATGTATGGCCACGGCGAACGCATCACGCTGCGGCAGGATCTCAATGTCTTGCTAGTGGTGGCCATCGCCGGCACCGAATACCTGATGGAATATGTCACCGGGATCTGCGACAACGTCCGTATGCTTTCATACAACGACCATCATCCCTTTACGTCCAGCGACCTGGAGGAAATCGCACAACACTTCGGACTGATGCAAGATGGCAAAGAATGCATCATATTAACGACCGAAAAAGATGCCATGCGTCTCGATAGTCATCGTCAACACCTGCAACAACTTGGGTGGCCTGTCTATATCCTGCCGGTAGCCGTGCAGTTTATGGATACGGATCCCGACGCCTTTGATCATGCCATTAAGGAGTGGCTGCTTAATTTTAAACAATGATGATGTACCACCGCCTTCGTACGCTTTCGATCATGGTATCGATCCTGTCCCTTGGGTTCATACCCGTCCAGGCACAAAACATCCTCACGGAGATGGATCACGAAGCCCACCGGATTTACGATCGCATGATCATCCTGAGCGGTGGCGCAGATTCATCGCTCCATTCCGCGATTCAACCGTATTGGCGGGGGGATCTGGTTACACTCGCTGATTCTTTCGCGGTGCATCATCGCGACACGATTGCACGACATCAGATCCGGTCGATCTATAATCAGAATAACGAGTTTGTTCATGATGCCCGTTATGCGTTAAGTCGCCATCCCCTGTGGAATACCTTCTATCGCACGCCCGCTCAGTTCTACGAGGTGGATGTCAAGGATTTTTATCTACGGGTCAACCCCATGATTCAAATCGCCGCGGGCCATGAATCTGAAGAGGGGGTATCAACCTTTATCAATCAGCGTGGATTAAGTATCCGTGGGGGGGTGGGTCAAAATGTGTTTTTCCAGACCAGCTTCTATGACAGCCAGGTCCGCTATCCCAACTTCATCAATCAGTACACCGACAGCACGGGCGTCGTGCCGGGTGCCGCTTCATGGAAAAATTACAACAGCAGTATTTTAAATGTGACGGAGGGCCGCGACTTTCTGTTGGCCAACGCATACGTCGGCGTCAATCTTGGAAAATATATTGGCTTCCAGCTGGGACATAATCAGTTTTTTATTGGTGAAGGGATTCGATCATTGTTGCTATCTGATTATTCAACCCCGTTCTTTTCGCTCAAGATCAATACCCGCATCTGGAAGTTTCATTACCAGAATATTTTCGCGGAGATCTCAGCAGACAATTTTATGTCGGTATCGGGGTATTCCGAAGCGGTACCGAAGAAATACATGGCCGCACATTATCTGAGTTTCAAGCCCAACCGCACCATCACCATAGGGTTGTTTGAATCCGTCGTTTTCGATCGTCCGGGCAATCAATTTGAATTGCAGTATCTCAACCCGATCATTCTCTATCGTACCGTCGAAAGCTGGATAGGTAGTCCTGACAATGTACTCCTGGGTTTCAATGGAAGGGTGGATATTAAAAAGACAGCTTCACTTTATGGACAACTGATTCTGGATGATATCTCAGTGAGCCAGATCTTTGACGGCCACCTGGATTGGTGGGGCAATAAGTTTGGCTATCAACTCGGAGCCAAGTATCTCAATGCTTTTGGTATTTCTTTCCTCGATGCCCAGTTGGAATGGAATCGCGTTAGGCCGTATACCTATTCACACTATGATTCGCAGGCCAACTACTCCAACTACCGGCAGACCCTTGCGCATCCACTTGGAGGCAACTTTAACGAATGGATCTTTTCGCTGCGGTATCAACCCACAAAGCGTATCGTTTTGCAAAGCACGTTGTATAGCATGATCACCGGCGAAGACAAGGACAGTATTTCCTATGGCGCCAACGTCATTGTGCCCAACACACAGCGTCCCGGAGATTATGGCCACTATATCGGTCAGGGTATTGGGGCAAATATCACTTACGTGAGCGCTTCTGTTCAATATGAATTGACCCCCGGTGTCTTCCTGGATGGTCGTATGGTGTTGAGAAATAAAGTGAGCGAAGAAGTTGCCC
>JBGAWQ010000075.1:0-8233 GCA_044227555.1 Saprospiraceae bacterium
AGTCGATGTCCTCTTGTGCGGATGATGGCGGGTGCAGTTTGGATACCATTCGTGCGGTATCGCAGCGAAGCAAGGTCATCCGATAATGGTGACAGACCATAAATAAGGTAGTCGAGATATTGAATCTCCGCTATAGGCCGCAAACCCCGAAGCGCAAGTCCAATGGCCTGTCCCATGATGGTCCATTCGCGGATACCAGTGTCAAACACGCGGTCTTTTCCATATTTCTCCTGCAACCCGGCAAAACCCTGGTTGACATCCCCTATGTGCCCTACATCCTCACCAAAAGCGACTACGCGTTCATCACGCGCCAACAACTGATCAAAAAACCGGTTGAGCACCTGAAATCCATTGAGCGTCTCCGACCCTTCACTAAACTGTGCAGGAACAATGGGAACGGATAAGCAACTACCAGGTCCCTCAGCATATAGATGGGTGTTAAAATCCTGACGGCCTTGCTCCATCCAGGCTTCCAACAAACCATCGAGTATCGCATCCTTGATCTGATAACGGCCACTCAGGATATTTTTCATTTTGGCCCCCAAGGCGATCACTTCTGAAAAGAGGATCTCTACGGGACTGGTCAATTCGTTGCCGATGTGCATTAATGCTTCATCACTACGGACTTCTTCAGGCAACTGATTAAATACTGCAGCAAGTTGTTGTTTCTTTTCACGAACCGGAGAGATAAATGCTTCCCAGGCTCTTTGCTTACAAGCCCGCGCATACTGAATCGCATTTTGCCGCAATTCATCCAGTGCCTCGCGGGTAGCTATTCCTGATTCGACCATCCAGTCTGCCATGCGAACGATGCAATCTGTGTCCGTCTCCCACTTCAGGCGTTCAGGAGATTTGTATCGTTCATGACTACCGGATGTAGAGTGTCCGGTCGGCTGTGTCACTTCCTGAATATGAAATACCGCAGGGAGATGATTTTTACGCACCTTCTGAAGCCCTCTTTCATACATCTCACACAACCCTGGATAATCCCATGCTTTACAGGTATAGAGATAAATCCCTTCTCCGTTTTCATCAATATGAAATCCTTCCAGTAGACGGGAGATACTTTGCTTGGTGGTTTGTAAGGCTGTAGGAACTGAGATACCATATCCATCATCCCAAACTGAAACAGCCATAGGGGCTTTGATTACGGCGGCAGCATTAATAGATTCCCAGAAAGCTCCTTCTGAGGTACTGGCATCACCAATCGTGACAAAGCAAATTTCATTGCCATCCTGACTGGCCTGCATCTGCCTGCCAAGTTCTGCATGCTGGCGATACCAGGTTGATGCTTGAGCCAATCCAACTGCTCTGGCCATCTGTCCTCCGGTAGAAGACAGATCAGCGGATATATTGTAGCGGTCATCCTGGGATAACCATCGACCATCGCTATCGATTAGCGGAGTGGCAAAATGACAATTCATCTGACGTCCTCCGGAAAAAGGATCATTAGTGGTGTCAGCATATAATTGCGCAAAGAAATCTTCAACCGTGGATACGCCGGTGGCAAACATCCAGGTCTGATCCCGGTAATATCCGGATCTCCAATCGCCCTTTTGAAAAAAACGAGCCAGGGCTACCTGGGGAACTTCCTTACCGTCACCCAGGATGCCAAATTTTGCTTTACCGCTTAATACTTCCTTACGGCCAATGATACTGGCTTCGCGACTGACACAACAAATCCAAAAGTCGGACAGGACTTCTCGGATAAATTCATCTTCCTGGTTACGGATTTTGTGGAGCTTGAGTTGATCAACTGCGATATCCCGGAGCATGGACTAGAGGTTGGTTATAAGGCATCCCCACAGATTTGGTTTTGCCAGCACAAAAGTAACGATTCTCATGAGGTATTGTCCTTATTTGAGGGGTCATGAGACTAAAGAATACCTGAAGAAATATATTTTATACCTCTGGAATGGTCATTGACCTACATATCGTATCCCCTCTACTATAAAGCTGTATTTTTGTATGGATGCGACAAGGCATGGCCATATTTTTTTCTTTGGTCCTTTGGTGTAATTCCTGCCGGGACCTGATCGAATTTGCCATGTTTAAACTCAACCAGGATTATATCGCTACGGTGCTTTGCATCAACCGGGACAAACCGGAGATGAAATGTGATGGCAAATGCTACCTGAAAAAATCGCTCACCAAATCCAGTGAAGAAAAACAATCTCTCCCTGTTGCTCCACCGGACGAGAAAGCACCGGTTATCATGGATGGTCAGCTACCAGGCCTACAGTGCTTAGCAACAGCATATACCAGTTCACCCAATTTTGCATACCTGCCAACAGTGACAGGATGCAGTACCAGCGACATTCTACATCCACCCAGGATCTGATTTCCTTTCAAACTACCTGGCTTAATGTTGCATGCCTTATGGATTGGCATGGAACAATTCCTTCATTTCAAACAGACCAACCGGTCTCCTTATATGTATAGGTTAATACTTGTCTCACTCTGGTTGCTCACAGCCTGGCCTGTTGCAAATGGTTGCGATGCCTGTGGATGCAGTATCATGGGCCAACCCTCAGGACTGCTTTCACAGTACCGGAAAAGTTATCTTTCCATGGGCTACAGTCGCTCCGGATTTACATCTGCACCAGGCATTGGCGAAGGATCTTCAGATGCGTTTCATACCCTCGATCTGACGTTTCAGTATTACTTCTCATCGCGCTTTCATGCAGGTTTGTATCAGCCATACCGCATTAATACGCGCAATGGAGGTCAGGGACAACAAGAAGTCCATGGATTTTCAGACACCCGGCTTCAAGGCAGCTACACCTTTTTCCAAGCAACAAAACCCAAAAGCAAATTTGAGGTTTACCTCGATGCCGGCATTGGGTTGAGTTTGCCGACTGGCAAATACGATCCGCATCTGCACGACCAGAACCTTCCTGAAAATTTCAATCCTGGAAATGGTAGCCTGGGCTATTCGTTATCCCAGACCAGTTCCCTGTCATATGGCTCCATAGGGCTGGTGATCAAGAACAACTGGACTCAATTTACAGGCACTCCTGCAGGCTATCAGTATGGCGACCAATGGGTAGCCAACCTGTTGACTTTTATTGAATTACCGATTGACACTCAGTTCTCCGTATTGCCGATGGCAGGTTTTCAGTTTGAAAATGTCGCTTCGGATCACTATGCCAATGGAAACAACGTCCATGGCACCGGAGGACAGGGCACTTATTTTTCTGCTGGTGGTCAGCTCAAATTCAAAACCTGGCTTTGCACATTTCAATATGTATTGCCGATGTCCGGCACATATTCTGATGGCGAAGTCCAGCCTGACCAACGGCTCTCGTTACAATTAACTCACTTATTCTAACCTTAAACAAATGAAACACTTTTTTATATTGATGATTACCCTTGGCGTGATGACGGTATTCGCTTGTAAGGATGATGAACCAACAAGCATTTATGAATACCATGCCCATATCCATCAACCCGACAGCACGGATCGTATCGTTGGAGATACCCTTCCCATAGAAGTAGAGTTTGAAAGCCATACCGGCGAAACGATCCATCATATCAATATTCGGATCTACAATAAGTCCACATTGACCGAGGTCTACAACAAACCAACAGAGGCCCATATCCATGATACTTCCGGGGCTTATACCTATGAAGATCAATTTGTCCTGTCTCCAGCCCATGGTGTTTCAGCCGGAACCTGGGTTCTGGTAGCCACAGTCTGGGGCGACCAGGATGGTGAGGAAGAAGAATCTGAGGCGGTCGAATTCCAGGTAAAACCGTAGGTCCTTTCCAATGAAAAGCCAAAAAGGGGGCCACTGTCGACAACGGCCCCCTTTTTTTTTACACCCAAACTATTATATAAATAGCTATATATCAAGGTAATAAATGACTTTTTGGGCCTTTCTTAGGGCCTCTGCGTTTGACTTTGAAAGCAACTTTGCCCCCAGCTTTTTGGACGTTATTCTGCCCTTGGGGTTCCACCAGTTTTCCGGAAGGCTTACAAATAATAAAAAGTTAATAAACCCATTGATAATCAGAAAACTGTATCTTTGCCCACTAATTAATCACTTATCTTATATTACAATGAACAAAGGAATTGTCAAATTTTTTAATGAATCTAAAGGATTCGGATTCATTAAAGAGGAGTCTACCGGCAAAGAGTACTTCGTACACGTCAGCGGACTCACCGAAAAAGTCAAAGAAAACGATGTAGTTACTTTTGAACTCATCGAAGGAAGAAAAGGACTCAATGCCGTAAATGTCAGAAGAGCATAATAAAGCATAGTTTAATTCTTAAGACCAAGGAGCTCCGTGAAAACGGAGCTTTTTTTTTGCCCCTTCGCCAACGAGTTTTACAACTCAATCCCAGTAAGTTCGTCCGGTAGTTCACTACCCCACCGACCTTCGTCATCCTTGCTTGTGAGCGAAATCATTTCATTGGAGCCTGAACAAGGATACATTAGCCATGCTTGTCAGATGCGAGGGCGCATGATAAATCGTAGAGTCACGCGCATTGATTCGGTTCATTAAATACGCACCTATGAAATTGCTGCACATCATCCTGTCTGGTTTGTCCGTTCTAGCCACTACCCATTTAATGCATGGTCAGGTCGGCATTGGCACCACTTCGCCTCATACCTCTGCTGCCATCGAAATCTCATCGACTTCGCAAGGGTTTCTACCTCCAAGGATGACCTATACCCAACGAAACTCCATAATCAGTCCTGCAGCGGGATTGCAGGTCTGGTGCAACAACTGCGGTCCCAATGGTGAAATGCAGGTATTCAACGGAACTTCATGGACGAATATGATTGGAGGAACGGCTTCGCCTCCTCCGCCGCCAGGCATTGGCGATGAATATGAAGGGGGCATCATCTTCTACATCCTTCAATCAGGGGATCCGGGCTATATTGAAGGAGAAACCCATGGCTTGATTTCTGTGCTTGAAGATCTGCAACCTGCTTCCTGGGGCTGTCAGGGCGGTTCTATTCCCGGAACTTCCTTCAACTTAGGTAGTGGTCAGGCCAATACCAATCTGATCCTTGCGGGTTGCGGTACATCTGGAATAGCAGCACGAATCTGCGATGAACTCGTTTACAATGGATTCTCGGACTGGTATTTGCCGAGTAGTGATGAACTGGTATTACTTTGTCAAAACCAACAGTATTTAGGAGTATTCTACCAAGCCACCTACTGGAGTTCTACAGAACATAACATAGACAACGCCTACACCGTGTATTTCGCCAGTTGTGGCAGCGGGTTCGGATACCATGAATTAAAAGGTGGAGGCAGAGGCGTACGTGCCATCAGAAGTTTCTGAGCCATCCAATAGACTATCTGCTCAGACTTGCGATTCGAGACCATCAATAATACGACATTCTAATTCCGACGTAAGCGGGATGACCATTCCCTATTGCTGAAGCGTCCTCTTCCAGGAGTTTTGCAGGTGAAAACTCATACCTGGGTTGAATGGAACATTTACCCCTTCCAAGTTTGAACTCATACCCTATACCTCCGGCAAAATAAAACCAAACATCCTGTCCGGAAAACAAAAAGGTTTCCGGATCATACGCTATAGTGGGAGTCCCACTTTCTACCAACTGGATCTCCCCGGAAGATGAAATCAGATATCGGATGGCTATACCTGCAGACACAAAGACATGATTGGTTGATTCAGGTTTGGCGAGCTTATATTTCAAATCAATGGGGACGCCAACAAATGAGTTCACATACCTGAAATCAAAATAAGATTTATAAACATCTACCTCACCATTTTCAACATCCCCCGGAAACATTGGAGAATAGTCTCTATAGGTTATCCTGGCCAGTTGATATTCCAATCCTGTCCTAAGTTGGAATTTGCTACTCAGATCCGCATTAACATCTCCACCGAATGCTACTCCAAATCTTGGTTCATACCGCTGTAAATATGCATCATCAAATACCGGAACACTAAGTTGTGGTGTCAAAGAAAGTCCAACGTGTATCTTCTTATCCTCATTTTGACCCCATGCCAACTGATACAAGGAAAGAAGAATCAATGTCAATATCCGCATAAGCTTGTTTCTTGTCTTAGCTGTGCAATTTATAGGAAAATTAACGAATCCATCTTTTACCTTAACGCTTCCTTTGAAACCTCAGCTACCCTAATGTCGTCTATACGGTAATAAACCAACACAGCCATGAAAAATCCACTACACGCACTGAGCCTGAGTCTCATCATCTTGTTGTCGTCCTGCGCATCAGCCGATAAAATGCTTGAACGCGGAGACTATGATGACATGATCAACCTCGCCGTCAATAAACTGAGCGGGAAAAAGAAGAAAGAGGATTATGTGATCGCCCTCGAAAAGGGATTTGAAAAAGTCACCCGAAACGATATGGCCCGCATCGAATCCCTACGCCAATCCAATCGTCCCGAGGACTGGGAGGAGATCATTCGGCTGAGCCATAATATCAACCGACGCCAAAACCGTATTGATCCTTTGCTACCTCTCGTCAGTGAGAATGGATATCATGCCAAATTCAATTTTGTCCACACCGACCAAATCATCGCCGAAGCGAATACCACCCTTATCAACCTCTATGAAAAACGCCTGGTGGAGCTGGTCAGTGCAGCCCGCAAAGGCTCTAAAGGGTCTGCCCGCGAAGCGTACAACCTACTCGGTCGCATGCGTAATATCAGCAGTGATTATATCCGTCCTGAACTGCGCAATGAAATGCATGAATTAGGTCTCAACTATATCCTGGTACAGATCGAAAACAATAGCAGGGCATTCTTGCCTGCCGGATTGGAAGATGAACTGATGACTGCTGACTTCAGCCGCCTCGGTGATAGTTGGGACCGATATTACAGGCCCGGCTCAATAGATAGAGACCCTGATTTCAATATCACACTTTCCATACTGGATATCCTGGTTTCACCAGATGAACTTGCGGAGCGTCCTACTAACTATAGTAAAGAGATTGTTGATGGCTGGGAATATGTGCTCGATGCCCGAGGTAATGTAGCCAAAGACTCCCTGGGCAATGATATAAAGAGGGATAAACTGGTCCGGGTGAACGCTACGATCGTGGAAACGATACAACATAAAAGGGCCTTGGTCCGTGCGCGTGTGGACATCAACAATGCCCGCTCCGGTGCCAGCCTGTGTTCTGAAAATATTGAAGTAGAAGAGATATTCCACCATGTAGCCCGGGTAGTATATGGTGATGAAAGAGCTATAGACCAGGGATTGCGTGGAAAGATCCTTCCTTTGCCTTTCCCTTCAGAAAGCGCGTTGATCTGGGATGCTTTTCAAGGCTTGAAACCTAAATTCATGGAAGAAGTAAGGCATGCCAATTTTGCGCCACCCTATGGAACATAAGTACATCCAAGTCGGTATAGGTTGAGAACAGATGCGTCCGAAAGGGCGCATCTGTTTTGCATCGTTAGGTTTGAATAATTACCAATTTATTCCGGAGGTCTGAAATGATATCCGGGATCAGACTCAATCCCAAATTCTTTCAATAAGGCCTTATATTCCTCGGAGAAGGTCTTCTTTTGATGATGTTGTTCCTGATTCTCAATGTATCGAATCACCTTGGGAACATCAGATATTGAATATGAAAAGGCACCATATCCCTCCTGCCATCTGAATTGCGTTCGGGATAAATGTTCATGGTTTATCCATTCAGAGCTTTCCCCTTTAACCTTGCCTATCAAAGAAGCCAAAGACTCATGGGGCCTGTATCCAATCACCAAGTGTATATGATCTGGCATGCTATTGATCGCAAGCAATTTGTGATCACGATTTTGGATTATACCGGTCATATATTGATGTAGTCGCTCCTTAAAACAGGGATGAATGAGTGCATCACGGTATTTTACCGCAAAGACGGCCTGGATATGGATTTGGGTGTATGTATTTGCCATTGAGGAGGTGGGGAGGTACATTAATGACGTCCATTGTATAGTGTATTATTGGTGTCAAAATGTTACCCTTAGGACAAGATTTAACACAGTCTCTTCTGCCCCTACAGGGCAGGATGATGTTTATTCTGTCCATTTGTTACCGACCTTAAGCCCCGATGGGGCTATCAAATATGGATAATTCCCCTTTTGGATTTTGCAACACATCCATCTCGAACCCTATTGATTTACTGTTCAATGGCATTTAAATGCCAGAAGGTATCGGCCTTAGGACAAGATTTAACACAGTCTCTTCTGCCCCTACAGGGCAGGATGATGTTTATTCTGTCCATTTGTTACCGA
>JBGAWQ010000076.1:0-8032 GCA_044227555.1 Saprospiraceae bacterium
ACAATGATACGCTTACGGCTACCGGTGAGTTTCTCGAGATCTTCAATCCTGGTAGTGGTTTGATTGATTTGACGGGTTATACTTTATCTGCTGCGGTTGACTTTTCTTTCCCAGCCGGATCTACAATAGCTCCGGGAGAAGTGTTGGTGGTGGCCAAAGATGCTACCAATTTCAATGGAGCATCCTTCCCGGTATATGAGTGGTCGGATGGAAAGTTGAAGAATGAAGGTGAAGTGATTTATCTTTTTGATGCCAATGGATTGCTCGTAGATTTTGTGCGCTACAACAATCATGCACCGTGGCCGGAGAGCAATACTTTACTTGGCAGATCACTCGAACTGGTGGCCGCGAATCTGGACAATCACTTTGCCACCAGTTGGCAGCCGAGTGCGCATGCAGGTGGCACACCTGGTGAGTTTACACCGGTGACAGTGACGACGACCTTGTCTGATGATGGTCTTGTGCAGCTTTATCCGAATCCCGTGACTGACCAGCTGAATGTATTAGTGGGTGAAGAGATTGGAGCGTATACCATCCGGATTTGTGATCTCACCGGCAAAGAGATCTTACGAAAACACATCGGTGATGGTGCTTCTCAGGCTACATTGGATATGCATGAGATTCAAGCGGGATTCCATTTTGTGATCCTGCAGAGTTATGGCGGGGAAGTTATCCGGGTTGGAGGGGTGATGGTAGGGAGGTAAGGAGTTAGGACCTAGGAGCCAGGAAGCAGGCCCAAGCGCAGCCCCTTTGTCTGAATCACGGATTAGCCGGATTACACGGATTGCACGGATTATTTTTTTGATTATGAATTATTATTGTTTCGGCTACGCTTAACCATAAAAAAAAGAAAGTTGAGCGTCCGTAGGGACGTCCGCATACGGTAGACCAAAAAAAAGCGACGCCCCCTTTCAGGGGGTAGGGGGTATGGGAAGGCAGTCCCTCCGCTCACTGCCTCCTATTCAAATCCTCCACGATCGCGATGATGTCCTCCACCGTATAGTCCTTCTTGCTGCCTGTATAATTCTCCTTGCCCACCAGCCACTTCAGGGTGCTCTTAGACAGAAGATCAATGGGCGAATTTTTGGCTTTGTAGGGAAGGACAATGGACAAGTCCTTAGTGTCTGTGAGGAAGATCAGTTTTTCAACGCCCTGCTCGTCGAGGAAATTACCGCCGATGGTGCCATCTACCGGGTGGTTCATGCCATTGATGTTCATTTGAGAAGAATGAACGGCATCATCAAGTACTTTCGTAAAGGAAGGGTCCATCACGGCCAGGCAAAAACGGCCTTTGAGGTCTACCTGGATAAACAGATTTTTCGCCACAGTGCCGTTGGAAAAGCGGAGGTTGAGATAATCTTTGCCTTCATACTGTATCGCCCATGGCTTAGCGGCATCATCTGATTTTTTCTGGGTGGCTGGGTCAATTATGGACTTGACATGAATGTAGTCAGCGCCTACGTCTTTGGTTTCGATCTGCACCTCTTCGATACTCAGGCGATCGGCCAGGTAGTCATCGGTGGATATGTAGTAGCGAACCTTAAGGTCTTTGCCCTGTGCGATTGAACTGACCACGAAGCCAAGGGCGAGCAGGAAAGTAAATAAGGTGGTTTTCATAATTTGCTTTTGAGGTTAACGTATAAGGACCCGATTTAGTCTATTCAGGGATATCCAATTTAGTACCCATGATGGACTGGAAATCTATTAGGACCGCCCTGGCTTTTGGATGCCGGTGAGATGCAGGGATCGCAGATGAAAGACGTGATGCGGGGATCGCAGATGACGCAGAAGTATTATTAATAATAATTACGCGGATTAGCAAATCGTGATTCATTTAGGTGAATCTAATTTGTGAAAATATATTTATAAATATCTCTGCGTCATCAGCGATCTAAAACTATCATTCGGATCGCAGATGACGCAGAAGTATATTAAATTATAATTACGCAGATTGGCAATTCGTGAACATTTGGGTGAATCCAATTTGCGAAAATATATTTATTAATATCTCTGCGTAATCAGCGATCCGAAACTATCGCACGCGCCGCTAATTCACGCCAATTAACGCTAATTTGATTTCGCTTTTGATCCGACAGCTCCTGCTGAAATCGGTTCCGCACCTACGGAGCGGGGTGTGTTTCGTTTTCATGAGCTACCGACCTGTAGCCCCTACGGGGCAATGATATTGCTCTGGTAAAAAGGTATCGCCCGTACGGACAAGGGAGTTCCCCTCTGACTACTCCCTACTGACTACTCCCCACTGACCACTGACCACTCACCACTGACCACTCACTATTCACCACTGCCCATGCATCTTCGTATCTTGAAGCGCAAAGACCGGAATACATGAAACGACTCTTCTACTTGCTTGGCCTCATACTGCCAAGCTTTGCCTTTGGCCAGCACACCATCATGCCTGCACAGACCCTGGCGGCGATACATCAAATACAGCGCTCCATGTCTCAGGAGAGAAACCAGCCGTCAAAGGATATCACGGACTTTTACCCCATCTATGCTACCCGCCATGGCTATGAGATAGCAGTATTGGCAAAGGTCAATGCAGGATTTGATAAAAGCCGTGCAGTGCAGGACGGACTGGATGTGGGTACTATCATTGGGTCAATCGCTAGTTTACGCATGCCATTAGCCATGCTCCACGAAGACTTTGCCTATCCCGGCATCGAATACCTCGAGGTCGCGGAAAAAATCGGACCTGACCTGAAGGAGGCACTGAAAGATATACGGGCCGATCTCGTGCATAAAGGCGTGGACCTTCCACAACCATACACCGGGAAGAATGTACTCATCGGTATTGTAGACTGGGGTTTTGATTACACCCATCCGATGTTTTACGACACCACCCTGGATCATACCAGGATCATGGCCGCATGGGACCAGGTGAAAGTGGCAGGTACTCCGCCGGATGGTTTTTCACATGGGGCATTATACACCGGTGCGGATGAATTGCTAGCGGCACAACATGACACCCTTTCACCTCTTACCGATTATCACGCTACGCATGTGGCCGGGATAGCCGGAGGCAGCGGAGGCGGCACCGTCTACAGAGGCGTAGGATTTGAAAGCGATCTCCTCTTTAGCCAGATGCGCAATGATGTCAGCAGCGCGATCGACGCCTATCAATGGATGTACAACATCTCACAAGCTACCGGCAAGAGATTGGTCATCAACAACAGCTGGGGCAATTACCGACTGTTTCCTCTCGACGGCACCTCCCTGATGTCGCAGGCGATTGATGCGTTTACAGACCTGGGGGTGGTGTTTGTCTTCAGTGGCGGCAACAACGGGGATATCAATTTCCACCTGAAGAAGACTTTCCACAGTGACTCGGTCCGCACAAGGATCATGGGCTTTGATTATACCAACGACCATGACCTTTGGGGACAGTCTGTGGGCATGTGGGGCGAACCCGGCCATTCTTTTTCTGCCCAACTGCGGATCCTCGATGCGTCTAATCAACTGGTGGGCCAGAGCGAACTCATCCGCACATCTGATGCAAAACCTTACATCGACACCTTCTTCATCATCGGGCCGGACACTATTGTCTATCATGTCACCACGGATGCGGCTCATCCGCTCAACGGTCGTCCGCAGATGACCCTGGATGTGCGCAACAAGAATGCGGACCTCAAGAAAATCCTGTACATGCAGGCCGATTCCGGCATCGTGCATTGCTGGAACACCCGATTGACCGTATATGGTATTGGCAACTGGGGGTATGGATTTACCGCTCCAGTGGCCGGGTATGTCAATGGCGATAAGAATTATGGCATCGGGCATCCCGGCGTCACCAACAGTGTGATTACCGCGGCCGCTCACCAGACCAATTTTCTCCTGACCAACTTTTCCAGTTATGGACCGCGCATGGATGACGTCCAGAAACCGGATATCTCCGCGCCGGGACAGGATATTATTTCTTCCTTCAACTCCTTCTCATCCACCAATCTTACGGCGGTGGCGAAGTATACCTTCAATGGCAAAGAATACGAATGGGTCAAACTCAGCGGCACCAGCATGAGTGCTCCGATGGTGACCGGTGCGGTAGCCTTATTGCTGGAAGCCGATCCATCCTTGTCTGCACACGAAGTCAAAGACATCGTGATCAAACATGCTCGTCAGGATAATCTTACCGGCCAGATTGGCCCCGAAGGCCACAATCGTTGGGGCCACGGCAAGCTGGATGTCATCTCTATGATCCAGAGCCTGACTAATACGGCAGTAAAGTATCAATCCGAAGCACCCTACCAGGTCTTTCCCAATCCAGCCACAGAATTTATCTACAGCAACAAGCAGCTCAACGGCCATGAAGTCTTTCAACTCAGCAATGCGGAAGGTCGTACAGTTCGCAGTGGTGCTTTCATCGGCTACGTTGATGTCCGCGATCTGCCGGCAGGATGGTATGCCCTGCGTATTGATGACCATACATCATCCTATACATTCCGACTGATCATTGATTAATTCATAAACCTTCCACCAAATGTTCGGCGCAGGTTGTTCATCCGGACCCCCTGCCCCCTGAAAGGGGGAGTTGAATTCAAAATGGATAGATACTGTTCGGTACAAGGACTTCTGAGCGTCAGAAAGTTTTAAACTTGCTCTTCAACTATTTAATGTTAAGCGTAAGTTGACTTACGCTTTCGCGTCAGCAAATTTTAACTTGAACACTTTCGCGTACGTTAAGCTTAAGTTTACTTAAGCTTGTGTGTCAGCAAGTTTTAACTTGCGTAAAGCAGAATCAACGGAAATTACTCCACCAACACCTTCCTCGTCACCACACCATATCCGGTCTTCACCTTCACCAAATAAAACCCTCTCGCCACATCCGGCAGATGGACTTGCACCTTGTTCATCCCTGATTCCAAACTACCACTATACAGTTGTTCAATCACCCGACCATCGAGGTCTGCAAGTTGTATTTGTATGTTGGATGGCTCTTCAATTTGAATCTTCAATTGAATAGCATCCGTTGCCGGATTAGGATACACCATCCCCAAAAAATCATTCTCTCCATGCACATCTTTCGTTGCCGTCGGCGTCCCTTCCGGTGTAGGTCGTATCTCAAGCGCTAAAGCCCATCCTTCATTAACCCCATCATCAGCATACGCCCCACGATACGTCCAATCATACGTGTCTCCATTGAAATCCAATCCATAATCAGCATGGGTTGTAAACAATGACGACGACGTCAGCGCTCCCTGCAGCTGGCCACTTAAAGGAAATACATCAAGTCCCGGAATCACTTCGAAAGGTGCTTTCACATAGTTGGAGGCATGGAGATAAGTATCAGTGATATTATCCACCGCATTGGCACCAAAACCCAATACCGGACTTCCATTGGAAAACACAGCATTGGCATAGCAGTATTGCTGGTAACTGGTATTCGGGCTGTACAACACTATGCCTCCTTCCTGCGAAGTAGATACTACCGTATTGTGAAATACCCGGATATCCCTTGGAGGGAATCCCTCATGATTGGTGATCACTACTGTGCCATAATCCGTAGGAGAGACCTGGTTGACGAAGACATTATTGTACAATGCTGTATTAGCCGTGATTTGGATCAGGGCCTCTGTGGGATTGTTGTAAAAGAAATTGCCATACACTTCATAGATATCATGGGACCCATTACCTGAAGGGGGGAAGTGCCCAAATAACACACAAGGCCTGGATCCATCACCCTGGCCGATTTGGGTTGAACCCACATCTTTACTCCAGACATTATAACGCACGATGGTCTTCTGACTATCTACGGACGTGCCGGGGAAGATATCCCGGACACCATTGTTCTGTGCCTTGATCTGCATGTTGTACCCACGGGTGTTGATCACAAGATTGTTTTCGATCAGGCCGCCTACAAATGGACTGGTGCCATCGGAGTTACCAAGATAGATACCTGTGCCGGCCGCGATGATTGTGTTATTCCTAATGGTCCAAGCCCATGCAGCACATTTGGTGCTGATACCCACGGTCTGGTTATCGCCTTCAATGTTGCCTCCATTATTCACGATGGTTAGTCCTTCAACGGTGATATGATGGGCAAAGTGATTGGCTCCACCTCCGGCTTTTACTCCATCGATGTAGTTAATGTTCTGCCCGTCAATCTTGAAATTCTTCAGCACGATATACGAGCAATCGGTGAGATTGACTGTATTGCAGCAGGCATTGCCCAGAAAAACAGTGTTTTGTCCATCGCCCATGATCACGATGGGTGCCAGGGCTGTTCCGTTCTTGTTGTTGAGATTGAGCTGGTTGGTATAATTCCCCGCGCTGAGAAACAGCGTATCACCGGGTCCAAGTCCTGAGATATAAGAGGTGTAATTCGCTGATGTCGCGGTGATAAAATTCGCCCGCACCTGACCATATCCCAACAGGATAGTGATCAATACACAAAAGATGGTTTTCATACTTGTCTGACTTTGTACTTTTAAAGCTTAACTATCTGCCTTTCTTTATGTCGTTGATTAGATTCATTCTATTTGCTAGTGTTGTTTTTGTTGGTTGCCAATCAGAGCCCAAGCCCACTGCTGCGCCATTCCGGGTGATTGGGTATTTCAGTGGTCCTACCGCGATGGTGGATAGTTTTGAAGTGGAGAAACTCACGCACATCATCTTTTGCTTTGGCCATCTCAAGGGCAATCGCCTGGATATTGGTTCGGCCAGGGATTCCGCGACCATAGTAAAGATGGTGGGACTGAAACAACGTAATCCTGATCTCAAAGTACTGTTGTCTCTTGGGGGATGGACCGGATGTGAACCTTGCTCCGATGTCTTCAATACAGATACCGGTCGAAAAGAGTTTGCTGCTTCGCTCAAAGAGCTCTCCGACCATTTTCATACCGATGGTTTTGATCTGGACTGGGAATATCCTGTGATTCCCGGACCTCCTGGTCATCCCTACAAAGATGCGGATAAAGTCAATGTTACTTTACTGATGAAAGACATCCGCGAGGCATGTGGGGATGACTTCGAGACCAGCATTGCGGCCGGTGGGTTTACCACCTTCATTGAAAAATCACTGGACTGGCCGGAGGTTATGAAGTATACCAACTTCATCAACCTTATGACCTATGATCTCATCCATGGGTATAGCCGGATCAGTGGGCATCATACCCCACTCTATTCCACTCCTCAACAAACCGAATCTACGGATCATGCTGTCCAGTTGTTGCTCTCCAAGGGAGTGCCCCGTCATCAGATCGTGATAGGTGCTGTGACCTATGGTCGGTTTTTCCAAATGGAAGTCGACAGTCTTGTGGATCTCAATGCGCCTTGTCATTTTCTCTATGGCTTTTCGTACAAGCATATGTTGGATTCGCTTGCGCCGGAGCGTGGCTTTACTATCCTATGGGACAGTGTCGCGCAAGCTCCGTATGCTTTAAACCAGGATCGCAATCTCCTCGCCACCTATGAGGATGAGCGTTCGATGACCTTAAAAACGAAATATGCGATGGACCAGGGCTTGGGAGGCATCATGTTTTGGCAGTTGTGCGATGACAAGCCGAAAGGGGGGTTGCTGGAGGTGATTGATGGGGTAAAGGCGGAAGGGGCGAAATAGGCTTAAGGCAAGAAAGTCGAAGCGCAGCGTAGATCCCGCCCACGCCAGAGATGTGGAAGCGGGAAGACAGATTAGGCTAAACTCGTTTAGGGTTTAGTGTTTAGGGTCTAGAAGGATAGGGATTAACCTGGATGAGGCCGCAGGCCTCATCCCAATACAAGCAAAGTTGGGCGCCCGTGCGGGCGTTCGGGTATGGCAGGTCAAAAAAAAGCAACGCCCCCTTTCAGGGGGTAGGGGGTACGAAGGGGTAGATGGGGGCACGAAAAGGCATGTAAGCAGTTTTTCTTCGGATGCCATAGCAAGAAATGGGACGTCAGAAACTGCAGGAAAGATTTTTCATAAACCAATTGTATATCCATTACCACGGAGACAAAACACTTTGATCCGTAGCACGCCTTCCCCCGCCCCCTGCGTTTCTTCTCTTCACTCCGCGATGCTACGTTGCGATCCGAAAACGCC
>JBGAWQ010000077.1:0-7915 GCA_044227555.1 Saprospiraceae bacterium
CGTTTTCAACGGCAGGTTCTACTGACCCTGCGACAGATCTTGAAGAGGCACGATTATTTTACTCCGGTAATATCAATGGCTTTTTGACTACGATTCCTTTTGGCGATCCGGTGGCACATCCTAATGGAACCTTTACCATCACCGGTGATCAGCTGCTGGGCAGTGGCGTCAATTATTTTTGGTTGGCTTACGATCTTCCTTTCTCCGCTACTGAAGGGCATGTGTTGGATGCGGCTTGCACCAACATTGATCTGGGCAATGTGGTAATACCCGACCTTACCTCACCGGACAGCAACCGGCTCATACAAATCGTGTATTGCGATGCGGGCTCGACCAATTTAGGATCAGAGTATATCAGCAAAGTGACTATCGGAGACATTGAACAGACCTCCCTCAAAGGCCCCGGCGGATATGAGGATTACACGCACCTCGTCTATGAAGCCACGTCGGGCACATCATTTCATATAACTGTTGACAATCCCTCACCGCACAATTCGAATGCGTTGCTCATCTGGGTGGATTACAATCACGATGGTGACTTTGCAGATGATGGTGAAGAGGTCTATTCCTCCGGACCCGGATACATCACTCGCTATGAGGTCGACATCACCCCACCTTCAGGCCTGGAGGAAGATTTTACCCGGATGCGTATTCGATTGCATGATACCGGATTTGGTCCCAACTTCACGTCTTGCGCCAATTCGAATATTGGGGAGGTGGAGGATTATGGTTTGTCGATAGAGCCGGAGGAGATGACGGGTATTCATCCGACATCCAAAGCATCAGATCTCAAAATTTATCCAAACCCTTTTGATGGCATTTTGCATTTGGAATCTGAAGCCGGGTCTACGGCCAAACCATTTCACGTTACCGATCTGACCGGGCGAACATTGTACACAGGGTTATTGGAAGGCCATTTGGAATTGGATGTATCGGATTGGGCACCTGGGATGTATATTTTTTGTGGATGGGGTGCATTGGAGCGAGAGGCTCCTCACATTCTGGTTAAAATCGGGTATTGAAATATGCCGGGCCCCGGCATTTAGGGTCCATGCATACAACATTAATTGATCATCCATTTAACGATTACGTAGGCACGTAGCATGCTACGTGCTTACGTAATCGTTATGGGGGCGCAACTGGGACATCGGTATTAATTTACCAAGCTGACCGGCAGGCCTGTGGCTGAAGGAACACTCAACAATGAGACGTTTATCGATGCCACGGATTGAGAATCCGGTATCTATTGGCTGCTTTGGCCTGACCAGATACAGACCCACCAAATGCTAGTCAAGATTGGAAAATAAATCATGTTTACCTTGGCCATGCCAATAAAATTATGATTATGACGACGAACATCATTAAAATCACATCTGTGCTTGCCTGCATGCTATTCTATCTGGATGATTGTGCTGCTCAACTCTCGAAGAGGGAAATGATATTCCATTACAAACTTTTCTTTCTGTCTATATGCACGGAAACATTTGAACCAGATCATGGATTCAGGGATGAAGTTTGCACTTTAGACGATAGCGGTCTGGACAAATTGAGTTTTCTGCAAGTGGATAGCATGAGTGCCTTGGTGGCTGAACAAATCCATTTGGACGTAAAGATCATTGATGAACATGACACCGGGGAGCTCGTCCCAACCCGAGATTGTGTTTTACATTACTGCATGAACCAATATGAATCCGACGATATGGATAAATTGGCCAGAGGATTCGCCAGAAGAATGAAAAACATCAAGCCTTATCTATATCATACTTACTGATCACAGGAATGAATCAAATACGTAAGTACGGAGAATGCAACGTACCAACTTAATCGATTTGGGGGCGCAAAAGAATACAAAAGTTATCCTTTGATCCAGGCCACTGCCCTTTCGGCCCCTGTCCTACTTCGGCTGCGCTCAGCACAACGCCTGAAGGGCGAATTAATGATTTTCAATGGTTTTGTATGTCCTGTTAAATTGTAATTTCATCATCGTATCAGTCTTCATTTTTTAACACCACTAATCTATCTTCCATTATGATTGATCCCGGAATCCATGCGTACAATAATGCTCAAGCCGATACAGATCGCGAGATCTGCGAACTATTGGCCAGTGAAATAGATAAACACCTCAAGGGCGCTGAAAACAAAATCTGGCATGCGCATCCGGTCTGGTTTCTCGACGGCAACCCTGTTGCAGGTTATAGCAAATTGAAAGGCAATGTGCGGCTGTTATTCTGGAGCGGCCAGTCCTTCGACGAACCTGATCTATTGCCTGAAGGAAAATTTAAAGCCGCGGAAGCCCGCTATACCGATGTCTCCCAGATCGTCAAAAAAGACCTCAAGCGTTGGTTGGGCAAAGCGAAGGATATCCAGTGGGATTATAAGAATATCGTCAAACGCAAGGGCGTATTGGTTCGGTTGAAATAACTTGCACGTAAGACCATGCATTGAAATATGAAACGACCACTGACACTTGTTGCGATCTCGGGTCTGTGGATGCTGTTATCGACCGGCATCCAAGCACAGAAAAGCCCATACTATTTTTCAACCCAGATCGACAGCCTCCTGCTCGCCGATACCACGCCGTATAAATTTCAGACCATCTCCTGGTTCTATGCCTTTGCCGGGGATTACCAGATGGCCCTGCAAATGAAGGATCGTCAATATCCGAATGCCAGGCCTTCTGCCCCGGACGCCGAACAGGAAGCCCTGATGAAAAGGTATAAGCCTGTCCCTGCCAAAGATGTCATCCTCGAACAGGCGGCGAAAACCAGCATCGTCATCCTCAACGAAGCCCACTTCAGCGGGATGCACCGGCTGTATCTGTCGACCTTGCTTAAGGACCTGCACCAACTGGGATATACTTATCTCGGCATGGAAGCCCTTGCTCACAACGACACGCTGCTCAACCAGAGGAAGTATCCCGTATTATCTACGGGGTACTACACGCAGGATCCTTGCTTTGGCAACCTGATCCGGGACGCGAAGGAAACAGGCTTCACCTTGTTTCCCTATGAGCAGGACTTTGATGACAGCCTGCAAAATTCGATGGGCCGCGAACTTGCGCAGGCGATGAACATCAAGAAGATCATCGACCGTAACCCTGGTGCGAAGATGATTATCTATTGCGGCTATGATCATGTCTACGAAGACAGCCTCCACAACTGGATGGGCCTTCCGATGGCAGGACAACTCAAAAGACTGACAGGCATCAACCCGCTCACGATCGACCAGACCGAGTTGTCAGAATATGGCATTATAGGCAATCGTTACCGCAAACTTATCCATGAAGACTACGATGCGGTTTTTGTAGACAGCACTCAGCACTACTTCAATGCCGCGAATCCGCCCAAGAGCGCCGATCTCAGTATCTACCACCCGGATACCCGGTATATCATGAATCGTCCGGGATGGCTGGTCCGACCGGAGACCGAACTCAAAGACCTGCACAAAAAAATCAAAGTCGGATATCCCTGTCTTGTAAAGATCTACATGGAATCGGATGACTTCCACCATGCCGTTCCGATCGATGTTATAGAGATCACCTCACCTGACGAACCCAAAACTTCACTCATCTACAAACACAAAAAGCAAATCGCCGTAGTGATTTCCAAACAAGGACAAACCCAGACGTTTGCTGTGAAGTGATTGGTGTAAACTGTCCTGTATAACCCATCGATCTACGTAGGCTTCGCCTGCGTCATTTCAAATACTTGTTCGGCGTCCGTAAGGACGCCGAACAGGGATATGTATATTTTAACTTGCTTCGTCCGTCACACCCACAGCCATCCGAAGGTTCCGGCTGTGAGCAGTGCATAAACCAGTCCGTCGAAAACGGATTTGCCTGTGGCGCTCCAGCTTCTTCCCGCCCAGATGCTTTCAGTGATATGACCCATGCCATAAGCCATAAAGGCCACCGCGCCCACGACCCTAAATACAACGAGGTAATGGGCATCCTGGGCCACGGTATGAGACACCACATAAGCGGTGAAGAAACTGATGACCAGGCAGTACAGGAACCATTGCAGGAGATTCTTGCCCATGTCGTGTTTATGTTGGCGAATATTGAGTATAGCGGCCGGACCTTTATTCAGCTTTGCCTGGAATTCCGGGGATTTAAAATCTTTCATACTGGAAGCTTTAGGCATCAAATACTGGCCCGGAGGGATGTTGAGATTACGTATAGCATCCATCGTTCCGTCCTCGTCTGGCAGCTTATCATAATCGGAAGCATGATAGCCCAGGACCATGTGGATCACAGAACTGGCTATAAAAACAAAAACCGCCGACAGTAGAATCGGCAGCCATAGTGCAGAAATGAAGTCCATATCGATTTGTTTTGAATGAACTCCTAATATACTAAAAACCAAGCTATGCTTTGCCGCCTCAGGGAATTCGTTCAAAGCTTATATCCAACAAATGCTAATGCTTCTTTTCCAGGGCCATCCCACAGATTGGACAGGTGGATGGAAGCACATTGGTTACTTCGGGATGCATTGGACAATAATACACTCCTGACTCTACATCCTTGGCTGGGTCACGGCCGGTCTTGATGCGGAATGAAACGCCTGCCGTCACCTGGTATCGTGAGCCCACCTGGGTATATAAATCGGTTGAATGCAGATATTGATACAGCGGAAGGTCTGCGGAGAGGTAAGCAGAAAACAACCCTTTAGTATAACTCACCTGCGGCGTCAGAAACACTTTGCGGTAGCCGGTAGCTTCCGGAAAGTAGTTGGTGGGTTTTCCATAATACAACACACTCTGATTGATCTGCATCCGGCCGAGCCACTCGTAACGCAACTGCAGTGTGGTGCCCAGGCTCTTGAAAAAAGTCTTGCTGGCGAAAATAGCAATACTCGCAAAATCACCCAGGCGCTCCCCATTGGGGTTCCAGCCCTTCTTGACATACATGGCATTGGCGAATACCCGGAAATCCTGAGGGACAAAACCGTGAAAGAGAAAGGTGTAAAAAATAATATCCTGCGCTCCGGAAGATAACTGCACCGTAGATGGCTTGGTGACATAATACGTATTGCCTGAAAACGGTTCGATGCGGGCTACAGAATCATTATAGCTCCCCAGGGGAATTTTATATCCCAGGCCCAGCAACACTTCTGTTTTGGAAGATGGCCCCTGCCGCTGCACAATATCATACCGTGGAAAAATCACAAGGTCACCAATCCCCTGGGACGTATACGTAGTGACCGGATCTCCATCAAGGCCAGTCTCCTTTTTTTGCAAATAATATCCACTCTCCAGCGACATGGTGAGTCGATCAGAGACCCCGTAAGCCAGTCGGAAGTAATCATACCAACTCTCAAACGAATCGAAGGTCCTGTAATCCGCTCGTTGATTCCCCTGGTAAAAATGATCAGATTGAATCCACTGCAGGTTGTTGTCTATCTCGAGTATCCCCGGTGCCAGAACGCCTTGAGAAATACCTCCGGCTACGGTGCAACCACTGCCACCCGCACAACACTGTGCATCAGCGATACCATATCCCAAGAGGATCATGGCCACCCATAAAAACACCCTTCGCATGTATGTAGAAATTAAATCAGGAACGAGAAATACCGGTTGCCGGATGCTTAATGCTGGACCACCAGCTGCACAACTTGCACATGATGTCCGTCACTGAGATGGACGAAATAATGACCCGCAGGAAATGCACGAACATCAAAGGAATACGTGTGCGGTCCGCGATCCTGCTGCGCAGGTTCATAGACGGAGACCCGTTGCCCGCTGGCATCGAGCAAGGCAATAGTGATGCTTGCCGGATCCTGAAGTTCATACTGTAGCGTCACAGCAGCATCAGCAGGATTTGGAAGCAAGGTCGCGTGCATGGCATTTTCTACAGGGCTTTCGGTGCTGGTAGCCAGGAGTGCATTGCTTATGCCCGCCTGCAAGGCAGCAGAGTTGCTGACCTCAGCCCCAAGGCCGTTGAAATAGATGGTCCCGTTGGGTCCAACCACCATCACATGGGGCATACCGATACCTCCATAATTTTCCTCTACAATGACCGGTGTGGAAAACACAGTCCGGCCCGTACCGATCCCAATATTGGTCGCCCAGGTGATCAGGGAGACACAAGGGGTATTGGCGGCGTCATCGATGAGATAATAATGCAGGTTGGGCTCACTGAAACTCTCAATGACATTATAGGCCGTCAGCGAAGGACCAATACAGGAAGCACATGGCATGACCCATTCGAGTACGATCACATTGCCCTGTGCCAACTCCGCATAGAGATTGTGTGTATTACCGCGACAATCTTCAGCCGTAAAATCCGGAGCCGTCTGTCCCATGGCCAGATTCCATGAGCACAAGACCCCTATGCAAAACATACCCATCTTTTTCATCCTGATACTGGATTGAGATTTAAACCTGACGGTGGATTTCAATTCAAAAGTACAATATATCCCTGAAACCGCATTGGTGTTGGTTTGACCCAAAATGCACGATCCATGCGTCATTGGCGAATGTGCCATCGGTGTGTCAGCCAGCAGACAACTGACGGGATATCATTGCACTCCATCCGGGTATGCCCTAATTTTGCCCCAGGCTAAAACCCTAAACCCATGCAAAACCAAAGACACCTTGGCCTGCTCTCCCTTCCCTGGATCAGCCTGTTGATTTTCACGGCTTGTGATCCACTATACACGGTCGATTATGAAGTGCATAATGATACTCCAGCTTCCATCCAGGTGATTACGTCCTATCCCGAATTAGGTTTCACAGATACCAATGTAATTGGTACCGGCACACAATTGGTCTTCTTCGATGATTCAGGTCTTGGGCAGACCACGGATGATTACCTGGATCGCCTGACAGCTATCCCCATGGAACTTAAAATTATGAACCGAGAAGGCATTGAATACAAAAAAGATGAAAATGATATTCAATGGTGGAAACGGGTTTATCCTGACAAGAAGGAAGGTATAGGTCGAGTCTACCTCAGAATACGGGCTGAAGATTTTAAATAATGGCGACTCTAAATCTGCACCTACTGCCTATCCCTGCGTCATAATAATCATCCGTTCGGCGTACGGACGCCGGTGAGTGTGCAAGTTTTCAACTTGCGAGGCTAATGCTGTATCAAGTGATGAATTTAACATCATTCCTAAATCATTGTTCGGCGGAGGCTTTGCCTGCGTCGGTGCGACGGCAAGTTTTCAACTTGCGTGATTAATACTGTTTCAAGTGAAAAAGCAAGAATCTCCTTCTTGTTTCGATTTCGTTCAGCAAATACAGTATGTATCATATCGTGATACGTGCAAACAAGTTGAAAACTTGTTTACACACCGACGTCCGCACGGACGCTGAACAGGGGGATGTTTGACACAAGCATAGCCAATGCTGAACATGTGGATGTTTGAGCAGGCGAAGCCTACGCCTAACATTGGAGGGTGTTTAAGGCAAGCAGAGCCTAAGCCGAACGGATTTTGAATAGGACACAGGTAAAGCCTATGCCGATCATAGCTTCAGGTGTTTGCTAACATAATCAGGTGCAAACCTGACAATTACACACATTTTACACCCTCCCGGTATTTCGGCAGCACAACTTCCCGGCAATTGCATTATTTTCGGCATCCAATCCTTTAATTTGCTGCAATTCTTAACTCAAAACACACCACTTTTCCGATGGAAAAACTCATACTTTCAATGGATATCAATGCGCCCCGCGAAACCGTCTGGGACGCTATTACGCAGGATGCCTCATACCGTCGATGGACCAGTGTATTCCAGCCCACCTCCCATTTTACGGGCGGGTGGAAAGAAGGCGACACCATGCACTTTGTGGGCATCAATGAGGATGGTCAGAAGGAAGGGATGGTCTCTGAAATTGCAGCCAGCCGGTATCCTGAACATATCTCGATCCGCCACCTGGGCCTCCTCCGCAATGGCGAAGTCGATACGA
>JBGAWQ010000078.1:0-7785 GCA_044227555.1 Saprospiraceae bacterium
TCACCGTAACCGCACCTTCAGATTGCCATGCCGGTTTTGAATGGGAACAATATGCCGGCACCCTCGAAGTCGATTTTATCAATACCTCCACCAGCGACCATGACATCATCTCTTACCAATGGAATTTCGGGGATGGTCAAACCGGCGATGGTGCCAATCCCACACATGCCTACGAAGAGCCAGGCACTTATCTGGTCTGTCTCATCATCACCAACTCTGTAGGTTGTGTCAGCGATGTATGCCACGAAGTCACCGTAGCTCCAGTGTCCGGAGAATGTAATGCTGATTTCAATTGGGAGCAACTCCCTAATACATTGCAACTCCATTTTCACAATACAGCCACCAGCAATCATGACATCATCTCCTATGTGTGGAACTTTGGGGATGGACACACAGGCGATGGCCCCAATCCATACCACACTTATGAAGAGCCCGGCACCTATGTAGTCTGCCTGACCATTACAGACAATTCTGGCTGTGTAGATGATATATGCCACGAAGTGGTCGTGGAAGCCATTGGTTCCGAATGTGAGGCCGGCTTCAACTGGGAAGTAGCCCAGGGCAACAACCTGGAGATCCATTTCCACAGCACCTCTACGAGCAACCACGATATCGTCTCCTATCATTGGATTTTCGGCGATGGATCAGAGGGCGATGGTGCTAACCCAACCCATGTCTATGATTCTGCCGGTGTATATGTCGTATGCCTGATCATCACGGACAACACCGGTTGTGTCTCTGACGTCTGCCATGAAGTGGTAGTCGGTGGCGGCAACAGTGAGTGCCATGCGGAATTCAACTGGGAACAACTCAACAACTCCCTGCAGATTCATTTCCACAGCACCTCAACCAGCAATCATGATATTGTATCCTATCTCTGGAACTTTGGAGATGGACATACCGGAGACGGATCAAACCCATACCACACATACGAGGAACCTGGTACCTATTTGGTCTGCCTGACCATCACAGACAATTCAGGATGCGTAGACGATGTCTGTCATGAAATCGTTGTGGAAGCCGTCGGCTCCGAATGCAATGCCTCCTTTACCTGGGAAACGGCACAGGGCAATAACCTTGAAATTCATTTCCACAGCACCTCTACAAGCAACCATGATATCGTGAGTTATCATTGGATCTTTGGTGATGGGACAGAAGGGGATGGTGCTAACCCAACCCATGTCTACGACTCCATTGGTGTGTACGTAGTCTGTTTGGTAATCACAGACAACACCGGCTGCGTAGACGATATATGCCATGAAGTGCATGTTGAAGCGCCTGCTCCGTGTCATGCCTCTTTCAATTGGGAAATCGCCCAGGGCAACAACCTGGAAGTCCATTTCCACAGCACGTCTACCAGTGGTCATGATATCGTGTCCTACCATTGGATATTCGGTGATGGATCAGAAGGCGATGGCGCTAATCCAACCCATGTCTATGATTCTGCCGGTACGTATTTGGTTTGTCTCATCATTACAGACAATAGCGGCTGCGTCAGTGACATATGCCATGAAGTCCATGTCGGGGAAAGTGAAGCACAATGCAACGCTTCATTCACCTGGGAAGCAGCACAAGGCAACAGCCTGGAGATTCATTTCCACAGCACCTCTACGAGCAACCACGACATCGTATCCTACCAATGGAACTTTGGCGATGGTCATACCGGAGATGGAGCCAACCCAACGCATGTCTATGACGCACCCGGAACCTATGTCGTCTGTCTCATCATCACAGACAATGCCGGCTGCGTAAGCGATGTATGCCACGAAGTACATGTCGGAGCGGCTGAGGCCTGCAATGCGTCTTTCACCTGGGATCTCGATGACAATGATGTGTACCACTTCTTTAATCATTCAACTGGAGGTACTCCGCACGCCACATGGCTCTGGACATTTGGCGATGGCCATAGTTCCACACAGGAAAATCCTGAGCACCATTATGATGAGCCGGGTATCTATACCGTGTGCCTCATCATGACCGATACCATCATTGGATGCGTAGATGATGTATGCCACAATCTGACGTATAACATGGGTTGGGAAGAACTTGGCTTTAATGGTGCTCAAAATACCTTGAGTACCGCTGCACCTCCTCCAAGTGGGCGTCCACAGGACTTCAAGGTCATCAGCTACAACAATCCGGCTACCGGCGAACTGTGGATCGACTATACACTTTCGTCCACAATGGTGGTCCGCTTTGAAATCTATGACCTGACCGGCAACCGAATGATCTCCCGCTTCTCCGGTGAGCAAGTCAATGGCAAGCACCGCGAAACGATCGACATCAATCAACTCCATCCGGGTATGTATATCCTGATGGTGACCACAGGTGCCGAGCGCAAGACCATGCGACTCAATGTATCACGATAGAATTAAGTAATTGGTTTAAATAAAAAAGGATCTGTGGTTGACCACAGATCCTTTTTTATTTAGCCCCTATGCAGTACTACTGCGGCTTGCGATCATACTGGCAGCACATATGCAATTTGTTATAAGCCGCATCCGGAGCCCTGTAGGCGTCGTTGTCATACCCGGCATCTGCGATTTGCTTAAGCACCTCATTCAGCGTGGTCTTTTTACTGTCGTAGGTGATGACCGCCATTTTCGTGTTCCGGTCCCAGTTGGCTTCCGAAACATTCTTTTTCAATGCCGCCTTTTCGATGGTGGTTTCACACATCCCGCAATTGCCATAGACGTGGACCGTGTCCGTTTTGGCATTCATAATTTGAGCGTGGCTGAAAGTGGCACTGCCCATAAGAATGGCGGCCACGGGTACCACAGATTTAAAAAATGGGTTCATGTGTATTTCGATTTTATCTGCCAGGTCCATTCCCGGCTTGTGATACAAAGATAACGGGAAGGAAACATGCGCAAGGCCGCGATGGTTTTCCATACAGGCTCACCCCTGTAGATTCATTTCTCTTTAGTATCATTGCCGGACGTGGAGAGCAGAGTTATAGACCGGTATGAAGGGGCAGCGCCAGGGCCCTTGCTGATCTGCATTGGCGGCATGCATGGCAATGAACCGGCCGGTATTCTGGCCATCCGGGAAGTCTTCCGACTACTGAGTATTGAAAACATAGCCAATCCGGGCTTCCGATACTTTGGATCTTTTGTGGGTCTGCAGGGCAACATGCCCGCAATCGAAAAGAAACAACGGTTTATCCACCGGGATCTCAACCGGATGTTGCTCCAGGAAGAACTGGAGAGAATTGAAGGTACACCCGAACAACTCTGGACCCCGGAAGACCGGGAGTGCATCGGCCTCATTCGGGCGATCAGGGCCGAACAGGAACGTTATAAGCCATCCTTAACCCTCATTCTGGATCTCCATACCACCACTGCCGATGGCGGAATATTTACGATAGCGGCAGATGACCAATTGAGTAGTAGCCTGGGAAAAGGTTTGCATGCACCGGTCATCCTGGGTTTTGCAGAACAACTGAAAGGAACGACCCTGAGTTATCTCAATAAACCGGATGAAGATTGTTTCTGCATCGTCTTTGAAGCAGGCCAGCATCATGACCCGGAGAGTGTGTACCGTACTGCGGCAGCCATTGTCAACTGCATGCGCACCATTGGATCGGTAGATTCAAAAGATGTGGACCACCGGCATGATGGCATGTTGATCCGAATGTCCACCGGATTACCTAAAGTGACGCGGCTGGCCTTTCATTACCGAATCCGGCCCGATGAAAAGTTTGACATGCTTCCCGGATTTAAAAATTTTCAAACCATCAAAACCGGGGATGTATTGGCACACAATGAACACGGACCGGTCTCCAGTCCAATGGATGGATTGATCCTCATGCCCAAATATCAACCGCAAGGTGATGATGGCTTCTTTATCGTCCAGGTCGTAGAATAACGATCAATATACAATATCACAATCCCCATAGATGCTGATCGAACCCGTATTTCGTATGGGTATAGAGCCAGATCCGGCAGCAGGATGCACATTGGTATCGCGTAATATCAATGACCCAAGATTATCAATCGCGCTTCCTTCCGCGGCCGTGCCTCCAATCAGATTGAGGTTTTGAATCTCCGCTGAAAAGCCGACAGGAATCCTGATGATCCGGTTGACACTTACTGCCTGAATGGTGATGTTGGATCCAGCGGTAGCCATCCATTTCCAGATCCCATCCGATATCAACTGAGTACCGGTGACCGTAATCGTTTGATTGTTGAGCGATGGGGCAAAAAGCACAGGATCTCCATCATCGACACAGAGCGATACATTTCGAAGTGAACCATTACCGCTATCTGATGTGCTGGTTACGAGATTGCATTTGACCTTGAGCGTATAATCTTCTACTTCTCCAAAGCCAAAAGCTTCACATAACGCCGGTGCTGAATTGTACTTCATCGCTACACGTAGTCTTGTGTTGCCGGTAGTGGCTGTTAAAGGAATATTGATTGTGCCGGTGACTGCGGAGGTAGAAGGCCCCGCACTATAGATCTCCTCCCCGGCATCCGCAAAATCTCCGTCCTTATTGAAGTCGGCCCACACTTTGTAATATTCATTACGCGCACCCTGGGCAAACATCGGTGTCAGGGTGATCGTATGACTGCCTCCACGGGATACGGTGATGGTATCATTCAGAAACGCGCTATACATCGATGCCCCTGTGGTTTTGGAAAAAGATCCCACCGCAACGGTTTTAATCCATTCCACGTTGGCATTGTTGCCCATAGACGCACAATATAGCGGTCCGGTGTAACATGAACGCGTAATGGTGTATGTACCCGTCGCACCATTCCATCCCTGGACCAATACATAGTAGGTCGTGCCATTGGTCGTACTGAACGTAAGCAGACTACCGGTGTTGCAGAAATCATCAATGCCGGCTACACATACGAGATTAGAACATGTCCCTGAATATACATTAAGCTTAGTGTCAAAGTTGTACTGTGAACATGTGGAAATGATCACATTCTGTCCATCCCCGACAAACGTATACCAGATACCTGGTGCATCGATTGAGGTGCCGCAGAAAGGAATGCCCGGATCAGGTAAGGCAAGCCCCGTATTTCCGGCGATAGAACCTCCGCATGGCAGATTGATGGCTGTAGTGCAAAAGTCTCCGGCAACAGGAACTACTGTCGTAAAACTCTGTGACGCACATCCATTGATATCGCCTCCGGCCCAATACGGAGTGATCTTTACGTAGATCGTCGTGGCATAAGGAAAATCCGTGGGGTGATCGTATGACGTGACGTTACCCACATTAAGTAAGTTGACGATATCAGTTCCATTGAGGGTGGTGCCGATAGAAATTTTATACCCGGTCTGATTACCTACTGAGTGAGCCCAGGTGATGATAGTATTGACCGCAACTCCGGTAGCCCCATTTGATGGCGAAGTCACCTGTGTACAGGAAGGTGCCACATTGGCTTCGGTAGTGAAAGATTGCGTGGAGCAACCTGTCGCATCGCCCAGGGCATTATAAGGTACGATCTTGACATAGATCGTGGTTGTAAACGGTAGTGGATTGACAGGATTGTAGGTCGTAGTCTGACCCACATCAACATTATTCAGGATACTTCCATTGGTGGGTGTCGTCCCGATCGTGAGCCGGTAACCGTCCGCACCATCCGAGGTAGCCCAAAACAAGTCCTGGTTGATATCCACATTGGTGGCATTCGGCGCGGGCAAGGTGAGTGAGGTACAAGCAGGGGGTGAACACGTCCCGGTGTTGCAGGACGCATTGTTATATCGGTTACGGATCAAATCCCCGGGCTGAGGTCCGAAACCATTATTAAAGTTGATGCCTACCCCGCCAATGAGGTGACAGTAACTCATGATCGTTCCGCTGGCTGGAATGATCGGAGCATTTGGATTGTAACATGCTGCACCTTCAGGGGTGCTGCCATTATTGGCGGCCCACTGATTACCGCAGTCATCGATCTGCGTATTGTTGCCGTTCCAGGCACAGGCATGCGTATGCGGGGACCCCATGTTATGGCCCATCTCATGGGTGACCACCTCCACATTCCAGGAGTACGTAGGAAACTGGACAATGGTTGTGGTGAGGTTGGCACTAAAGGCGACCTGGTAGGTGGTAGAACAAAGCACATCGATATAGGCAATACCTCCGCCGAGCGTACGTGTACTCAGCAAGTGAGCCAGGCGACCATCATACGAGAGACCGGCGATGTGGGCCTGAAATGCGTTGAGAACAGCGCTCGTAGTATTGTAGGCTGCAAATGGATCTGTGGACGTATAGACCAGCACACTGGACACACTGACAGGGATACTTTCATTTTCATACAGGGTGCTGACTTCATTCCATAATGCCGCCACCCAGGCTTCCGTATTAGGTACACTCGATCCATTATCCTGGTAGGACTTATAGTCGCATTCGACATAGACTTCGACACAGTTGCCTGTCATGACCCTCTGACCACTTTCCGCGGGTTTGTGGACCGGTTGATTCTCCTTCAACTCATCCGCAAAGCAGCCCAGGCTTTTTGGGATGAGGATATCCTGATCTTTGAAAAGAAGGTATTGGTTCCCTTCGGTCTGTTGGATACGAGTATTGCCATATTGATCAGAATAGATGATCTGGATTTGATCTTCAAACACGCTGACGATGGCCAGGGATTTGGGATTGTCGTGGATGATACCCCGGTAAAACCTGTAGTTGGCATTGGGTAGGAAAGTCTGCCCATCGGAAGTTTGTATCCGCGCGTCTTCGCTGAACACTTCGGCGCGATAGAGATCCAGTTGCACTTCAAATGGATCAGGCAACACCAAACGAACCAGGCCTGCATTGGCATTCCGCAGGGTGCTGAGGACTTCACGATCCAGGGTGAGCGTATAGGAACTGGACACATAGGGTTGTTCCTGCTCTTTGGTTTGAGCGGCGGCGTTAAAGAGCGAATAGGCCTGAGGTTCCTTGCCTTCAAACAGTGTCATGGCTTTACCCGCTACCGGTTTTTGGGCACCGGCCAGGGAGTACACCATGGCAACAATCGTAATGGCAATGACAATCTTCTTCATACGAAGTGATTTAATGCAAAAACAATACCCCATTACGGGGGATCCAACTTGTTCTTTCAGGAGTGGTAGGGGAAATGCAGGGCAAAATTATGGATTCCGGGGAAACCAATTGTTAAAATTAGTGGGTCCGGGGCAACGATCTGGTGGTGGATGGGGGGATGTGGGGGAGCTGCCTGATGAGAAAAAGAGATTGGAGCCGGGGCATGACTGTAGACGGTGAGAGCGATGTCGTGATATGCATCCTCTTATATAAGCATATATCCTATACGAAAGTTTGGCTATACGCAATGAGTATATTGAAAAACGCAATAGAACGTCATTGAGAATCAAGGGTATGTTGTATATTGAGTTGCGTATATAACCACGTTAAGCGAGGCCTTTTATTCAGATTTTCTGGATCGCTTTTGCCGCCCTTTTTCACTTCACTTGATGCAGCCCTTGAAACGGATTTTCCTGGTCAGTTGATATCATCCTGGTTCTATGACAAAAGGGTCTCATTCAGATTACGACCATGAAACGGATCCATCAAATCGAAAGATTAGGGAATAGAGTTGAAACAGGACGTCAAAAGGATAATTCCATTGAAACAGTCTATAAGTAGCCACAGACAAGTGAATAGAAAAAGTCCTCCCATAACACCGGATGCTCATAAGCAGGGCTATCCACATTGAGAATGAAGACGTAATTTTGAGCAAAGGAATCCTGGAGACAGCCTCAAACACAGACAGCCTGCCTACGAGCATCCTTGATCGTTATAGCCAATGGTACTAAATGCAATAA
>JBGAWQ010000079.1:0-7534 GCA_044227555.1 Saprospiraceae bacterium
GGAACATCGGCGCGACACACGTAACTGGATTTGTCTGGGTGCGGACGGCCAACGCGTTGAAACAAAAGCCAAATTTGTTCGGGTGCAGCGAGCAGTGTTCTGGCACGCAGGATGCTTCATTAAATGGAATGAGTGGAGCACCCATCTTTGATTTGAACGGGGAAGTTGTAGGTGTTGCCTCGGCGAATCTTACAAGACAGATCCCTCGGCCAAACGGAATCCCACTGACCATTGAGAATGGGGTGGGGATAGATCTGGTGGAAATTCAAGCTTTCCTGCCGAAGGTTTTGGTTCCGGCAGTTATTTCTACTCCTTAATATTTTTAATGCTGGGCATTGCATCTCTGTGATGCCCAGTTTTATTATTTATCAAAAGAAGAATATTTGATGCCTAATGTTAATGACGAAAGAAACATACCGAAGGGATATTTTCTAAAGATGGATAATGGAGTGAAATTTGAGGATATAGAATTTGCAGGTGTGGAAAATTATAATTATCAATTTGGTGCCAGGTCAGATACCGAGAAATTCTATAGGGCTATTCACAATGAAAGTGGAGATAAATCCTTGTTGAGGCTAGTTCGTGTGAATATTGGTGGTTTGGAATATTGGCAGGTTTCAAAAATTGCGTCTGAGACCCGTAGAATTGGTCTGGGGAAATCGCTTTATGAAGCTGCTATCGAATTGGAGGAGTATCCAATTATATGTGATAAAACATTAACTATGCCCGGATCATATAACATATGGCAAAGTCTTATAAGGGATGCAAGGAATGGTAAGTTCAAGATTCAGCTAGTTAATACCGCCTCAGGACTGGTAAAACCTTTTGATTTTAAAACACCAAGAACGCAGATATGGGGGTATGATGTTGATCTTATAGAAATTATCAAAGAGGATCCCAGCAATCTTGAGGAGGCCTTTCTTAGAAAAGAGATTTCTTTGGATCTGTATGAATATTTGGGTAGCTTTTATAAGAGGATAGGTGATAGAAAGGAGATTCGGTTGGCAATTTCAAAGACGTAAAATCGTTTCGTACACATATTGAAACTGACTGATATATCAACCAAGTTTGGTCCATGCGCTTCTGTGAACTTTTAGTGGGCCATAGTTTATAGTTTGTCTATCCGTTGTAATACTGGCGCCATAGAAATGATGCATGTCTTTGATAATCTCAACACCTTTTAAAATGTAAAAGTCAGGTTGAACATCATATCCATTAAGGTAAACGAAGATGAAAATTTTATTTTTCTGTAAGCAATTAATGGGCAAAGTAAAGGAGTTTGGCTTCGTTCCTAATGCTTTTACCTCAATTTCAAAAATCTTCCCAGTCTCTTGGTTGGTCGCAAATAAATCAATAGATTTTGCATTTCCAATGGTCAAAGCCACTTGAAAATTTCGCTTTGCCAGTTCAGCTGCAACAAAGAACTCACCAGCTAGACCAGTTAATTGTTTGTCTCGCGAGATTATTTTTTCCATTCATTAATTTTTACATGTGTTCTCTGATGAGTTGCTTTTTCAATTACTTTCCAATACAAAACTTCCCAAATATATTCCCCAATACATCCTCCGTTGATATCTCTCCCGTAATCTCACTCAGATGATACAACGCCTGCCTGATATCCTGAGCTAGAAAATCATGCGTAACCTCAGCAGCCAGTCCGCTTAGTACATCATTAAGTCTCGCTTGCGTCCGCTCAAGCGCATGATAGTGCCGCGCCGAACTAATCATCGGAAGATCAGCCGGAATGTCTTGCCTGACCGACTCACTGATCACCTCCATCAGGTAATGAATGTTCATATTGTTCGCCGCGGAGAGCGGCACGACAGGGTAGTCATTGATCCGCCATTCCGAAGCATTGGCATACGGATGCAGGTCCATCTTGTTGGCCGCAAGGATGACTTTGGCATTGGCCGGTTGGATGGCGGCAAGATCCTGTGCCACATCGGCAGGCGATAGGGTGGTGATATCAAATACATAAATCAGGATGGAAGCCTGCCCGATCTTCTCCATCGTACGCCCTATACCAAGCACCTCGATCTCGTCATGCGCCTCACGGATACCTGCGGTGTCGACCAATCTGAATTGTATACCATCGATCACCAGAATCTCTTCAATGGTATCTCTGGTCGTGCCGGGGATGTCAGATACGATGGCCCGATCTTCCTGTAACAGTTTATTCAGTAATGTGGACTTTCCCGCATTCGGCCTTCCGGCAATTACCGTCGGAATGCCTTCCTTGATCGCATTGCCGATATGAAAGGTTTCTTTGAGGCGCGAAGTGAGCTGAAGTACTTCCTGCACCAATTTTGACAAGGCATCCCGGTTGGCAAACTCCACATCTTCTTCCCCAAAATCCAGCTCCAGTTCGATGAGGCTCACAAAGTCGAGCAACTTCTGCCGCAAAATTTTAATCTCCGACGAAACGCCGCCCCTCATCTGCTGCACCGCTAATTGATGGGAAGCCCGTGATTGAGACGAGATCAGGTCAGCCACCGCTTCCGCCTGCGACAGGTCCATCCGGCCATGGATATATGCCCGCATCGTAAATTCACCCGCCTCCGCCGGCCTCGCCCCCTGGCGTATAAGCAAAGAGATGATCTCCCGGATGATATACGGCGACCCGTGGCAACTGATTTCCACGATATCCTCTGTGGTATAGGAATGAGGTCCGCGATAAATGCCGATCACTACATCATCCACGTGCCGGCCATCCTCATCCACAATGCGCCCGTAATGCAGGCTATGTGAGGCCACCCCAGACAACCTCGTCCCCTTAAACACCCGATCTGCAATATCCACAGCCTCCGCTCCGGACATTCGGATCACACTTATCGCCGCCACTCCCTGGCCAGTCGACAATGCCACAATAGTATCTGTGAGTTGAGTTGGATACATCTGTGGGCAAAGCTATGAATAATAGGAGCTAGGAGCTAGGACCTGGGAGCAAGGACTAAGACGCTTATGGTTTAGAAGTTTATGAAGCATAAGGGAATGTAATCGCGATTCCCAATTCCTAATTCTAAATTCCTAATTCTAAATTCCGAATTCTTAATTCGCAATTCCTATCTCCTGCTTCAGATACTGCTTGGGCGTAAACCCAAACTTCTTCTTAAACGCGGAAATAAAATGACTCGGATTCTGATAGCCGATACGGAACGCTATCTCTTTGACAAGTAATTCCCCGGAGGCCAACATCTGCATCGCAGATTCGAGTTTGTGATCCGCGTGAAACTGATGGATCGTTTTACCAAACAGATATCGATATCCCTCCTTAAGGGTGTTGCGAGGCAATTCGAAAGTTACGGCCAACTCATCCGGATCCGGAATAGTGTCAAGGTTGTCAATGATATGACGACGTACCAGGTGAATCTTATGTTCGATGGCCGGACTCAGCATCACCGGGCAAGCTTCGAGATGTTGTCCAAAGGCAGCCTCCATGATCAGGCTGAAAATTTCCATGAATTTGGCTTGCTCAAAAATCGCATGGAATGGAGGCTGGATTTTATGATGCACCAGTTGATCGAAACACAAAAGCAAGGATGGGTTGACCGGAATGAGTTTCATCAGGTCCCGCATGTTGACGGGCTTGGCCTGATCAATTTGTTGCGAATCAAATGCCGGGTTGATCATGGTGTGCAGGGTAGAGGCCTCCATCTGCACGATATAATACTCTGTATCCGCTTCCCAGATCAACCGGGTTTGCCATTCCCCTTTTGGATAGGCCAGGAATATAGCCTCGCCGCCGCTCAACTCCAGAGGATGCGGAATGAACGATGATTGTATCCTGACTTTGCCCTGGCGCGCACACAACAAGTACACATCCATAGCCTGGCACCTAAACTCATTCGTGCCTGCCTCATCGTGCTGCATAGCCTTGATAGTGGCCATATCCCTGATGGATATGTTTTTCACTATGCCCGCCATTGTGCCTATCCCTATACTGTCTCCCATGGATTCGTGGTATGATCTAAAAACGTGTGATATTCAAATTCTGTTGCTAAGTAGCTGATTTTGAAGGCCATTTTACCTGGCTTTGCCGACCAGCATGCCGTAAAGGTAACCCATCAGGCATTTTAACCGGATGACTGAAGTCATTACAGGATATGATCTTTCCAGGCGGGCTTAGGTGAAGTATTCACGATGCAATCTGACCGTTTGATAATTTAGTCTTACCGCTCTCGACCACCACTCTCGACCTCCACTCTCGATTACCACTCCCGACTTCCACTCCCGACTTCCACTCTCGACTACCACTCTCGATTACCACTCTCGACCTCCACTCTCGATTACCACTCCCGACTTCCACTCTCGATCTCCACTCATCCTTCCGCCTTTAGTCGCCGTAGCGCCTTTTTGCGCGAAGGAGACCTTTTCTCCTTATCTTTCCCGCCAATAACACAAACCGCTCATGTTAAGTGACAAAATGATCTCCGCCCTCAATGAGCAAATCGCTTTTGAAGGCTATGCCTCTTTTCTCTATCTCTCCCAGGCCGGCTGGCTTGAAAATAAATCCCTGCAAGGATGCGCCGCCTTCATGTACCGTCAGTCCGCCGAAGAGCATATGCATATGATGAAGATCTTTCATTATCTCCTCGAGATGGATGCTATGGCCATCAGCCCGGCGATCAAACAACCCCCATCGGATTTTAAAGACGTACAATCCATCTTTACGGATACCCTGGCCCACGAAAAACGGGTGACGGAATCGATCAATGCACTTGTAGCCCTGGCCATCGAAGAAAGCGATCATGCCACCTATGCATTTCTTCAATGGTATGTCACAGAGCAACGCGAAGAAGAAAGCCTCATGCGCACGATCCTGGATAAGATCAATCTGATAGGTACCGGCCCGCAAAGCCTCTACTTTATCGACAAGGAAATCGAAGCGATCAATCAGGCCCAGGTAGCCGCCGAAAAAGCAGAAGCAGAGTAACATGATTTAGCCCCTTTCTTTTTTCTACAAGGTTACTTTTTTGTCCAGACAGGCTACCCAATTTCTTTGGATGTATTAGGGTAATTGGCTATCTTTAGTGGAAGCCCGTTCTTTTCTCATCACACCCTGTATCCAATGAAACCTGCCCTGACCACCTCCATTTGCTTTTTGCTTTGTAGTCATTTTTTTGCTCAATCGATTACCCATGCCTGGTCCTATGGCTGGGGGACGGCAGAAAATGATCCGGCCCCAATGATCACAGTTGATCAGGATGGCAATATTTTTTGCGCGTCAACCTTCGATGCAACGGTCGATGTGGATCCCAGCGCGGGAATTGCCAATATTACCCCAACACCCTTTACCCGGGAAAGCTACATCACCCGATTCGATTCGGCAGGTCAGTTTCAATGGGTCATCATCCTGCGCACGACTTCGATCATCAATATCAAAGCTATCCTTGTCGATTCGAAAGGAGCCTTATTGTGCACCGGTGATTATTCTGGTACAGTTGATTTTGATCCTGGCCCCGGCACATTCAATCTGTCATCTACCGGAACTGCTTCTGAAACGTTTGTACTCAAATTGGATCTCGACGGCCACTTGCTTTGGGCCAACACAACCCAAGGCACCGGTCAGAAATATGGCAGCGAAATCGCCACAGATGCTTTGGGTAATGTGTATTGTGCCGGCATATTTACCGGATCAGGGGATTTTGATCCTGGTCCCGGTACCGAAGTGTTTACCGCATCAGGATTTGTGGATGGATTCATTTCCAAATTTGATACGGACGGACATTTTCTGTGGTCCCGGCATCACACGGGCAATTTCCAGGTAGGCATCAGGGCACTGGAAACAGACAGCCATGGCAATGTTTATTTCGGCGGCGCCTTTGATGACCGAAGGGATTTTGATCCCGGACCGGATTCCCTCATACTTATTGCTACCGGAGCCTGGGATGCGTTCTTCCAGAAATTGGATGCTGATGGAAATTTTCAATGGGTTCGGACCTATTCCAATGGAGCAGATAACTGGGTGTTCGACCTGCGTATCGATTCCCTGGATGATATGGTAATCACCGGTTATTATTCAGGCACCCTTGATTTCGATCCCGGCATGGAAGAGTCATACCATACGGCTACATTGTTTGATACGTATGTTGCGAAGTATAACGCAGATGGAGAATGGAAATGGGATGCTGTATTCGATGGCACGAGTTATGATCGTGGTAATGCCTTGCGTTTGGATCGGAACGGGTCCATATATACGACCGGCTTTTTTGGAGAAGAAGTAGATTTTGATCCCGGACCAGGACAAGCAGCCATCCAAAGCACGGGTCAATCCGATACCGATGATGCATTCCTTTCGATATTGGATGCCAATGGCCATTTTGTTTTTGCTCATCAACTCGGGGGTATTGGGGATGATATAGGTTCTTCGTTGGCGGTCGATCGATGGGGCAGCATTTTGATCACAGGCGGCTTTGTTGGTAAAGCAGGATTTTATCCGGACGCTACAGCCACAGACAGCATCACATCTCATGGTGGATCAGATGCTTTTTTAGTTCGCTGGCGACAATGTTTGCCGACTTCCCATGCATTGGATACCATTTCCTGCAATGAAATATTCACCAGCCCCAGTGGCCGGTACATCTGGGTAGAGGATGGTACATATCTGGATACTTTAGTGAATGTAGCCGGGTGCGATAGCTTTCTTACCATAAACCTGACATTTACGATACTCAATACAGCCATTGGAGTGATTCCTGAATTGGATTTCCTGACCGCCTTAGAAGAAAATGCAACCTATCAATGGGTAGATTGCGCGGACGGATATTCCTGGATTGATGGAGAAACGGCAAGGATGTTTACACCCCGGACAGATGGGATGTATGCCGTCATTCTGGACAACGGGATATGCAGGGATACCTCTGATTGTTGGGATTGGATTGTTGCAGCAACAGAAGATCCCTTTTCGAATCACGCCTGCTTTATTTTTCCAAATCCATTTTCGGATCAGTTGAAGATTTCATTTTCACATCCGCAAGGCTTGATCCACCTAGCCCTTCGAAATCTCGATGGTATTACGGTATGGCAGGAACATCGTTCTGGTAAAGACATCGAAATCATCGATGCCAATCTTAATCCTGGTTTATATGTATTGGAAATCAAGACAGATGCAGGAGCCTTCGTCTATAAAGTCGTGAAAATCTGAGTTGAACATTTTGTTGAAAACGTTCAAAAGCCTGAATATGGATCACGACGCCTGAAGGGGGCTTAAAAGAAGGTCTTTAGGCAACAAAATCAATATGACGTATTGCCTCATGATTTTTGCCCATCGCCTTTCCAAATGAAATGAATATCTCGCGCAGAGCCGCAGTTTTGATTGCCTATTGCCTTCTGCTTTTAGTCGCCGAAGCACCTTTTCGTGCGAAGGAGACCCCTAAATCCTAATTCGACTCCGCTCATCACGACGCCTAAAGGGGACTTGTTATAAATGCTTTTTAACCTACTGGATTAAAATTGCCTATTGCCCTATGCCCTCTGCTCTCCCGCTTAGTGGCTTCGCAACACTGCGGGATCTTCACTGCGTTACGATCTGCCC
>JBGAWQ010000007.1:0-242 GCA_044227555.1 Saprospiraceae bacterium
CTGGTGCAACGCGGCCAATATCATTGAATACACACAGATTATCAATGTTGAAGACAATCAGCCTCCGGTAGTGGAGTGCCCTGAAGTTTTCAGCTCGCCATCTGATTTTGGAGATTGCGGTGCCCAGGTACACCTGACCCCGCCTCCTGCGTATGATGGTTGCGGTTCAGATCCGCTGACCTATGTATTGAAACTCAATGGTCAGATCATACACCCGGTCAACGGAGAGTATATCCTTCCTG
>JBGAWQ010000007.1:252-128524 GCA_044227555.1 Saprospiraceae bacterium
ATGATTGTGAAAACCTTACGGTTTGCAATTCTACGCTTGACTTGTATGACAGCACACCCCCAACAGCCTATTGTGATGCCCATACCGTAATCAGTATCAACAACCAGGATCCGATGGGTGTGGCTTTATTGCCTGCCACAACCCTCGATGATGGCAGCTTTGACAACTGCGGACCGGTGACCTTCAGGGCTCGCCGTATGGATAGCTGCATCGATTTTGACTGGACCGGTGATGGTCACGATCATACCCCTGATGGTGACGTAGATAACTATGACCGTGGATTGACCTATAATGAATATGTACCGGTGTCATGCTGCGATGCAGGCCAGGATTATATCCTCGTCCAGTTGGAAGTCAAAGACCAGCGTGGCAACGTCAACTATTGTATGGTTCAGGTAGCTGTGCAGGATAAAGTGGCTCCGATGATCACCTGCCCACCAGATATCTCTGTGAGCTGCAAGTACTGGTTTGATCCTGCTTCACTTGAAAATCTAAACAATCGGACCTTTGGTACAGTTGTCGATGGATTTACATACAGCCAGAGCGAGCGTCAGAATATCGTCATCGATGATCCGGGCAATCCTAATTTCCCACAACCTCACCTTTGGGGACGGGATGGATATGTGACGGACAACTGTAATCTGGATCTCGACCTTCGGGTGACTGTTTTTGATGATTGCAGCGGAGATGACCTTCCTGGAGATGCCCCATTGGGCGCCGTCAAATTGGTTCAGCGCAGATTTACAGCCACTGACCCTGCCGGTAGAGTAGGTTCATGTACGCAACGGATCTGGGTGATCAATTTCGATCCATTCTATATCAACAATGAAAATCATAACGATCCGACCGATGACGTCATCTGGCCTGGTGATATTGAAGTCTACGATTGCGGTATTCCCGATACCATCGAGCCAACTATCCTCAACGATGCTTGTGCTACGATCGGTATCAACCTTAAGGAGCGTCGTTTTGAACAGACCGAAGGAGCTTGTGTCAAGATCCTTCGCGACTGGACGATCATCGACTGGTGCCAGTACAACACCGCTACAGGTGCCGGTATCTGGAGACACACCCAGGTCGTCAAGGTCAAGGATGACAGCGGTGCATTGTTTACGGATTGCACGAATGATATCCGGACCTATTGCACTCTCGATCCGGAAGTGACCCAGGTGGTTGATCCTGCATTTGAGACCACATGTTTTGTACATCTGGATATCAAGAAGCACATAGAAGATATCTGTTCGGAGACTGTACGCTACGACGTCAAAATCTATCCGCCAAATAGCTCGGTTGGTATTGTGGCGGTAGCACAGACAGAAATCGCGATGAACCCTGATGGTACGTTCGATCTTCCGATGAATACAGCCTTCAGCCCAAATCTCACCTTGCGTGAATATGGACTGGAGTATAATGATCCGCACAAGCCACAGGAACATTACAAAGTATTGTGGTCGGTATGGGATGGCTGTGGTAACCTCTCCACATGTGAGGATCGTATCCGCCTGGAAGATTGCAAGAAACCTACACCGGTATGTATCAATGGTTTGAGCACCGTACCTATGCCAAGCAGTGGTAGTGTCACCATCTGGGCCAAGGATTTCAATGCCAGCAGCTATGACAACTGTACGTCAGATGATGAGCTTCGGTATTCGTTCTCAGGTACTACTCTGCAACCTAGTCGCACTTTTACTTGTGATGACATCATTGCTCTAGGGGTGCAAATACCGATCGATGTATATGTATGGGACAACTGGAACAACACTGAGTATTGCTCTACAACGATAGTATTCACTGACCCATCCGGCGTCTGTGGATTGCCTTCAGGGGGTATTGTGGGTGTTGTGTCCACACCTGCTGATGGAGATGCGGTGTCAAACGTTGGAATTACGCTCAATACCGGAGGACAAGTATTTGGTACCTGGACAACGACAGTCAATGGCGCATTCCAGTTCCCTGTAGTACCTGCAGGTCAGGTCTATACCCTGGAAGCGGATCGCAATGACAATCCGAAAAACGGGGTCAGCACGCTTGACCTGGTCCGTCTGCAACAGCACCTCCTGGGGATTGCTCCATTGCAATCACCATACTTGCTGATCGCCGCGGATGCCAATAACAGCGAAAATGTTTCAGCAGTGGACTTGATTGAAATACGTAAACTGATCCTGGGTAAGTACACCGAGTTCCCGAACAATACCTCTTGGAGGTTTATTCCGGCCAACTACGATTTCCCGGATCCATATCATCCATGGCCATTCACTGAGGAAACTTCCTTTATGGTCAATGGAGGCAGTGTGACCCAGGACTTCATGGGTGTCAAAATCGGTGACCTCAATGCTTCGGCTGCTGCTCATGCAGGCATGGTGACGCCTAGAAGTGATAATGCTATCGCTCTGCGTGCCGTCGATCGCTTTGTGACTGCCGGTGAGACCTTCGAAGTTGAACTTCAATTGGAAGACAATGGACGTATGGTGTTGGGTGGTCAGTGGGATCTGAAGTTTAAAGATGCCGTCATCGGTCAGATCCTTCCAGTGGCTCCGGGATTGACAGAGGATATGTGGAATGTTGGGGAAAATGATGTTCGTTTTGCATGGACACCAAGAGAAGCTGTACGACCGGGAACTGTTATCAAACTGGTTATGCGGGCCACACAATCCGGTAAGATCAGCGAGATGATGTCGATCACCAATGAGGTCCTGATGCCTGAGATCTATGATGAGGATGAAAATGTATATACGGTCAATCTCGATTGGGTCAGTGAATCAGAGCTGGCAGGTGGAGAAGAAATCCAGCTGCACCAGAATCATCCAAACCCATGGGATACCGAGACGGTGATTCCATTTGAGATCGCTGAATCCGGTGAGGTGACCCTCAACATCACCAATGCATTGGGTGAAGAAGTACATTCGATTACGCAAACCTTTGCTGCCGGTAAGCAGCAGTTTAAGATATCAAACCACAGTTGGCCCCAGGGATTGTATTACTATACCGTCCGTTTTGGAGATACCCAACTGACAAAAACAATGTTGATCCTGAGTAAACATTGACGCAAGTCAATGGTGATGAATACCCCGGACAATGGTCCGGGGTTTTGTCGTTTCAGGACGGATCAACTACCTTTACCCGCCTCATATGAAAGTCACTGATTTTTTCAAGCAATCCCCGGGCAAGACCCTGATGTCCTTCGAAATCCTTCCTCCACTCAAGGGAGGGAGCATGTCTGACATATTCAAGTTGTTGGATGCGCTGATGGAATTCAAGCCACCATTTATTGATGTGACCTATCATAGAGAGGAGTATGTCTATACCCGTCACGATAGTGGGTATTATGAAAAGACGGCCATTCGCAAACGTCCGGGTACGGTAGGCATATGTGCGGCCATTATGCATAAGTATGGTGTTGAAGCGGTGCCTCATCTGATCTGCGGTGGTTTTACCAAAGAGGATACAGAGAATGCCCTCATTGACCTCAATTTCCTAGACATCAAAAACGTCCTGGCCCTTCGGGGAGATGCGATGACCTTCGAAGAAAAATTTAATCCTACGGTTGGCGGGCATTCTCACGCGCTGGATCTGGTTCGCCAGATCTCCGATATGAATTCCGGCAAATACCTGGATCCGAATATCGAGAAGGGAAGCCGAACAGATTTCTGTATCGGTATTGCCGGTTATCCCGAAAAGCACTTTGAAGCACCCAATATGGACTATGATCTTCATTTCACGACCGAGAAGATCAAAGCCGGTGCGGACTACATCGTCACCCAGATGTATTTTGACAACAGTAAATTTTTTGATTACGTCAGCAAATGCAGGGCTGCAGGCATTAATGTCCCGATTGTTCCTGGCATTAAACCTTTGACCAAGCGCTATCAGCTCGCGTCTATTCCCCGTAAGTTTTTTGTCAATATGCCAGACGACCTCGTCAAGGCGGCTAACCAGGCCAAGACCGATGCTGAAGTCCTTGATATTGGAGTAGAGTGGGCCATCCTCCAATGTAAAGAGTTGGTGGCTGCCGGGGTGCCTTGTATCCACTTCTATACCATGGGTGATGTCCGGACGATATCGAGGATATTGAAGGGGATTGGGTAATCCCCTCAGATTCCGCATATCTTTTATCTTAGGTGCATGATGCACAGATCAATTTTTTCCTTCCTGTTTTTTATTACCGTCCTTGCCCTGTCCTACAGTCAGACCACCCCGATTGTAACCCCCGATGCCTTCCTTGGCTACCCCCTCGGCAGCCGCTTCACCCCACATCAACAAGTCGTCGAGTATTTTAAAACACTGGATAACGCAAGTGATAAAATACAGCTGGTCACCTACGGCCTGACCTACGAAAAGCGACCTCTCATCGCCGCCATCGTGAGCAGCCCGGCCAATATGCAGCGCATAGAAGAGATCCGGGATAACAATATCAAGCGCACTGGATTTACAGACGGGCAGCCGATGCCAGAAGATATTGCCATCGTTTACCTAAGCTACTCCGTTCATGGCAATGAAGCCGCCGGTTCAGAAAGCGCTATGGCCGTACTCTATGATCTGGCCTCCACGGATATAAAAATCAATGCCTGGCTCAACAACACGATCGTGATCCTCGACCCTTCACTCAACCCCGATGGATACAATCGCTATTCGCAGTGGAGCAACAGCGTCAGTGCTGATCCCTTTAACCCCAACCCCGATGCCCGTGAGCATAATGAGCCCTGGCCCGGAGGACGCACCAACCACTACTACTTTGACCTCAATCGCGACTGGGCCTGGCAAACGCAAACGGAAACCAAAAGCAGGCTTGAATTTTATCTCAAATGGATGCCGCATGTACACGCTGACCTTCATGAGATGGGTTCAGAATCCCCATACTACTTTGCCCCTGCTGCTCAACCCTATCATCCGGATGTGACGCCATGGCAAGCGGCATTCCAGGTAGAAATCGGAAAGAATCATGCGTCTCATTTTGATGCTCAGGGTTGGAGATACTATACCCGCGAACAATTTGATCTCTTCTATCCGGGCTTTGGAGATACCTATCCGACTTTTAACGGGGCTATTGGCATGACCTACGAACAAGGTGGTGGAGGCTATGCCAATCGCGGTGTATTGCTTGAAAACGGAGATACCCTGACGCTTTATGACCGCATAGCCCATCATCGTGAAGCGTCTCTGTCTACCATAGAGGTGTCCTCTAAAAATGCCGCAAGATTGATCACGGAGTACGAAGCCTATTTTAAAAAATCCATGACCGATCCTCCCGGAGCCTACAACACTTATATCATCAGGGCATCAACCTACCCGGGTCGCGTAGAGGATCTCATGCGGTTACTGAGAGAACATAACATCATCTATGGTATGATCACTGAAGAACGCAAAGGTTTGAAGGGCTTCAATTATCAGACCGGCGAAAACACGGTATTCTCGGCCATGCCCGGAGATGTGATGATCCCGGCCGCACAAACCAGGGCCGTGTTACTTCATGTGTTGTTTGAACCCGAAAGCCACCTGGCGGATTCAATGTCATATGACATCACCGCCTGGTGCTTACCCATGGCGTATGGCCTCGAAGCCTATGCCACCGAGACCGACATTGATTTTCAATTTATGATGCCCGGAGACCGAACCGTTCCGAAGGTTGAAGGCAAACCATTTGGATACGCATTGGAGTGGGGGAGTATGGCATCGACCGAAGTCCTGACTCAAATCATGCAGCAAGGTATTGTCGTACGTGTGGCTCCTTCTCCTTTTGTCATTGATGGGAAAACATATGATGCCGGCACGATCCTGATGCTTAGGGCAGACAATCGAAAGGATCCCGCGTTTGATGAAAAGGCGTATAACCTCTTTAGAATGTGCCGCCAACATTGGGGTCGTATCTATACCATCCCAATGACGATTCTCAATACCGGATTTGCGGATGAAGGCAAGGATCTGGGCTCTGATGATTATTACCTGGTCCGAAGACCGGAAGCGCTGGTGCTTACCGGTCAGGGCATCTCACCGGGCAATGTTGGTGAAGTGTGACATTACTTCGAGCAGGAATTGCATTTCCCACTGAATATGGTTGATTTGGAAGATGCTCAGCATATAAACCTGGACCACTACAATGTCATCATCCTTACAGATGGGTATTACACCCTTGAAGATTCTATGTTAGACAAGCTCGACTCCTGGGTAGCTAATGGCGGCCGGCTCATTGTTATAGGATCAGGCATTCAGAAAGTAGCCGGCAAAAAGGGATTTAGTATCGAAGCCCCCACATCTGTGGATACTGTAGTCCCTGTCGTGGTGGAAGAGCCCGAATTGCCGGAAGCATACGCCGGCGGTGAACGAAAGTCGCTATCCCATGATATTCCAGGTACTGTTTTTCAGACCACGCTTGACCATTCTAATCCATTGACCTTTGGCCTGGGAAAGGCCTATTGGACACTCAAGACATCGACCGCCAATTATACATGGCTTAAGGACAATGGCAATGCGATCTACCTGGATGATACGCCAAAGTATTATGGATTTGCCGGCTATAAGGCCCTGGAGCATACCAGGAAGACCCTTGTTGCCGGACTGGAATACAACGGAGGCGGTTCGGTCGTCTACCTCGTCGACAATCCCCTGTTCCGTTCATTCTGGAACAGCGGCAAGATTTTGTTTGCCAATGCGCTGTTTTTCTGATATTTCCTTGCGCTCGTCGGTGATTTCAAAATAAAATTGAAGGAACTAATCATTATTTCTATTTTGACACGCGCAAGACAGGGGGCTTCCCTGAATGTGGAACGATAACCAATTACACGCCATTTAATCGTATTGTACATGAAGAACCAATTATTTGCCCGGAAAAGCCATGCCGAACTCAATGCCCAGGCCGACGCCTCACAGCTCAAGCGGTCCCTGGGTGTATTCGAGCTCACCATGATGGGTATCGGGGCCATTATCGGTACCGGTATTTTTGTACTCACCGGCAAAGCCGCAGCCGGTACAGAACATGCCCTTGGAGCCGGACCCGCATTGACCATTTCCTTTATGGTCACCGGTTTTGCATGCGCTCTGGCCGCTCTCTGTTATGCCGAGTTTGCTTCGATGGTTCCCATCTCCGGCAGTGCCTATACTTATTCTTATTATTCCTTTGGTGAACTTATGGCCTGGATCATTGGCTGGGACCTGGTGCTGGAATATGCGGTGGGGAATATCGCCGTCGCGATCGGTTGGTCCGGATATTTTTCGAGTTTTCTTGCGGGATTCGGGCTCCACATGCCCGGAGCCCTGATGTCATCCACCGGCACTGAGATGGCCCAGCTGGCCAGCGGCCAGTGGATCAATCTGGCCTCCGCCAAAGCCATGAATGCCGAGATCGTCCAGACCACAACGGCTATGTTCAATCTCCCTGCCTTCCTGATCACAGCGATCATTACCATCCTGCTGGTCATCGGGATCAAAGAATCAGCACGCGTCAATGCTACATTGGTGATTGTCAAGTTAGTCCTGATCGCCTTGTTCCTGATTTTCGGCTTACCACATTTCAATCCTGATGTGTATTGGCAAGACTTTGCTCCGCATGGATGGAAAGGGATCATGACCGGTGCCGCGTTAGTATTCTTTGCCTACGTTGGATTTGACGCGGTAAGTACTACCGCCGAAGAAGCTAAAAATCCACAGCGCGATCTGCCGTTAGGGATGATCTATTCTTTGTTGATTTGTACGGTACTCTATATCGCAGTTGCCGCTGTGCTGACCGGTATGGTGCCTCTCCAGGTATTGGGTAATGAAAAACCTGTAGTAGCCGCTTTGGAGGCTGTCAATGAGCATACCATTGGTTTTATTATCGCAATGGGGGTGACCCTGACGATGCCCACCGTACTCCTGGTGATGCAACTTGGACAGATTCGCATCCTCTACTCGATGAGCCGCGATGGTCTCGTGGGCAGCAATTTCCACAAAGTGCATCCTAAGTTTAAGACACCTGCCTATGGTACCATTGCCGTAGGCGCACTCGTGGCGATCTGTGCTGCTACCATCAATATTGATGTCGCCGCGGAGTTGACCAACATCGGAACCTTATTCGCCTTCGTCCTGGTGGCGATCGGTGTATTTATCCTTCGTCGTACCCAACCTGATATCCCACGCAAGTTTAAAGTACCCTGGTATCCTGTAGTCTGCGCGGGATGTGTAGCCATCTGCATCTACCTGATGGTATCGTTGCCATGGCCCACCTGGGTGCGGTTTTTTGCCTGGATGGGGCTCGGTCTGGTGGTCTATTTCCTGTATAGCCGCCACCACAGCAAGATCAGGCATCACGCGGCCTAAAATCAATTGACAAAATTTTCAGGAACCTCTTTCTCCAGCCTTGGCTGCAGCAAGAGGTTCTTTTTTTTTTATTAGGGTTACAGAGGGTATTGTATCTTAGGTAATCAACCATTCTTTTTATACCCACACCACTTCCTTATGAACCGTATTTTCCTATTGCTATGGGTGATCCTGCTGATCGCCTGTCGCCATGAGCCTGCAGTAGTGCAGGAGACCATTACGCCTGCCCCGATGATGTGTGCTCCACAATTGTCTGACGCGGACTGGTATACGCAAAACACACCGGCTCCTCTCTTTGATGGCCTGGATGTCCTTCAATATCCTGTGACCACCTCCAATCCGGAAGCCCAGAAATATTTCAACCAGGGCCTGTTACTCTCCTATGCTTTCAATCATGCCGAAGCCGCACGTTCTTTTTACCAGGCTATGCGACTGGATTCGACATGCGCCATGTGCTATTGGGGATATGCGTTTGTGCTTGGACCCAACTACAACGCAGGCATGGATGCCGACCATTATGCAAGGGCATATGAGGCGATCCGGAAAGCCGTGAAGTGGTCTGCTAAAGCAACGGCTAAAGAACAAGCTTTAATCCGCGCCATGGCGCTTCGGTACACCCCTGAAGCACCTGAAAATCGCAGAGCATTGGATAGTGCATACATGGAAGGCATGAAAGCCGTACATCATCAATATCCTGCAGATGTGGATATCGCAGCGATGTACGCGGAGTCTCTTATGGATATGCATCCCTGGGATCTGTGGAGCAAAGATGGAACGCCAAGACCCTGGACCCCGGAAATCCTCAAGGCGATAGAAGTGGCCATTGGTACTGATCCGCGCCACCCCGGAGGTCATCATTATTATATCCATGCTTTAGAAGCATCACCTTATCCGGAAAAAGCTTTGGCCAGCGCCAAAGTATTTGATGATGGATTAGTAGCCCATGCCGGCCACCTCGTGCACATGCCGTCTCATATCTACATCAACACCGGAGATTATCATCTTGGGTCATTGGCCAATATCAATGCGCTGAAACAAGACAGTACATATGTGACCCAATGCCATGCCCAGGGTGCGTATCCATTGGCCTATTATCCGCACAATTATCACTTCCTTGCCGCCACCGCCACCCTGGAAGGCAATTATGGATGGGCTATAGATGCCGCCGAAAAAATGGCAAAGCATGTCAATCATAAAGGCATGTTGATTCCTGACCTGGCTACCTTGCAACATTACTACACCATTCCCTATTTCATCCGGATCAAGTTTGGTAAATGGCAGGAAATCCTTCACACCGGCGAACCAGACACAAGTCTCATCTATCCAAGGGCTATCTACCACTACGCTCGTGGCATGGCTTACCTGGGCACACAGCAGTTGGAGCAGGCTCAAAAGGAATTGCAAATCCTCAAGACCTTCGCAGCATTGGATACCTTGCAAAAACTCACCATTTGGGGAATCAACTCGTTGGCTTCCGTCACGTCCATCGCAGAGAAAGTACTCGAAGCCGAAATCTTATCAGCTTCAGGTAAACCTGATGAGGCCATATCCTTACTTCGCGAAGCTGTGGTGCTGGAAGATCAACTCAATTATGACGAACCCCCGGATTGGTTTTTCTCCGTCCGTCATCTCCTTGGTGATGTCCTGATCCGCTCCGGCAAACCTTCAGATGCGATCACAGTGTATGAGGAAGACCTTCGCGTTTTTCCAAAAAATGGCTGGGCACTTAGCGGCCTCACCCTGGCTTGCAACGAAGCCCATCAATCCGCCAAAGCCAGGGAAACCGACCAGCTCTTCAAAACCGCCTGGGCCCACGCCGACGTAGAACTCCATGGATCTGTTGTGAAGTAGCCATTGATGCGCAGGGATCGCATACTTCGGCTCCGCTCAGCACAAGGATGACGCAGAATTTATTACAATTCGAATTTCGCAGATTGGCTAACCATGGTTCAGTCAGATAGGACTAATTGGCGAAAATATATTTTAAAATATCTCTGCGTCATCTGCGATCCCAAAATGGTTGCAGGTACGCTGAGTAGCAAGACTGGATGCGAGGATCGCAGATTACGCAGAGATTATTTCAATTCGAATTACGCAGATTAATAGCACGACATTTATATGGCATGAGCATAATTTGCGAAAATTAATATTAAAATATATCTGCGTCATCTGCGATCCAAAAATGTTTCAATAGGATATGCCCTCTGCTCTCTGCTCTATGCTTTTCGCCTAGATACCGCAAAATAGTACAACGGAATCCCCATCAACATAATGATCAGCCCCGGCCAGGTAAACTGGGGCTTGTAGATAATCAGTAGGATACAAAACGCAATCCCCATCACGATATAGATCGCCGGTAGGACAGGATAACCAAAAGCCTTATACGGCCGTGGCAAATCAGGTTGTTTGCGGCGGAGTATAAATATCCCCAGGATGGTCATCACGTAAAATATGACCACCACGAAGGAGACCATATCCAATAACTGGCCATACTTGCCACTCATACTCCAGAGACATGCGATGATGCCTTGCACCCACAACGACCACTGCGGCACAAAAAAGCTATTGAGTTGCCCGGCGGGTTTGAAAAACAAACCATCCTTGGCCATAGTGTAATAGACCCGCGCGCCGGCCAGGATCAATCCATTGTTGCATCCAAAAGTTGAGACCATAATCATCAGGGCGATGATGATCGTCCCTACATTTCCAAAAATCACATGGGAGGCGGCTACCGCAATACGGTCTTTATCCGCTGAAGCGATTTCATCCAATGGCAATACCGCCGTATACATGATGTTGGCTGAAACATAAATGATGGTAACAATCAACGTGCCCAGAAACAAAGCCAACCCAATGTTGCGCTGCGGATTTTTAATTTCCCCTGCGATAAAGGTCACGTTGTTCCACGCGTCACTACTGAAGATCGAGCCCACCATAGCAGCCGCTATAGCACCGAGCCCTGCCGCAAGGGTCAAGCTTTCACTGCTGCCCAGGTTGTGCAGATTCCATGCGTCTGTCCAATTGGCGGCCCACACCTCTTTCTTGAACATGATCAGCCCAAAAACAATGAGACCAAACAAACTCGCCAGTTTGGTGACCGTAAAGGTGGTCTGTATCAGTTTGCCACTTTTAATTCCCCGGGTATTGACATAGGTCAGAAAGAGGATCAGCACTACGGACACCAATTGTGCGGGAGATATCCTGACAAATCCCAAATCCAGCGCCACGAGACTCTCGCTGACGGAGGGCACGAGGTAGGCCATGAATTTTGCGAAAGCCACACCCACCGCAGCAATCGTCGCCGTCTGTATGACCGCAAAAAAACTCCATCCATACAGGAATGCGGCGAGCGGATTAAAGGCTTCTTTCAGGTACACATATTGACCACCGGCTTTAGGGTACATGCCACTCAGTTCGCCATAACTCACCGCGGCCGTAATGGTCATAAATCCGGTGATCAGCCACACCGCAAGCAGCCATCCGGCACTTCCGACATTACGGGTGATGTCGGCACTCACGATAAATATCCCGGAGCCAATCATGGAACCCGCCACGATCATCGTGGCATCCATCAACGTAAGGGATTGCTTGAAAGAAGTTTGCTGTTCCGCCATGTGGGTGATTTTGGTTCAAGATATATATTTCCTTCAAATGGGTCCGGGACGGATCAACAAGGTCCGGGATGAGGTTTTGTGAAATTTGAATACCTTGAATCCATATTCATCGGAATGGACATCATTCGCTCCTACATGCTTATAGCGTGTAAGAATTGAAAATAGTTGCCACTACCTAAACCATGGAGACAACCGAAAAAATTAGCATCGTCAGCAAACGCGCAGGATCGTTTATCATAGGCCTGGTCATTATAGCCATTGCGATTACATCCGTAGAGGTAATCGGATTAGTGGCTATCCATCCGGTTGCGGCCGCGATCTTTCGCTGGCTGGCCATAACGGGTGTGACGTATTATGTCTGGAAGCGCAACAACCTGACCACCTGGATTCTCTTTAGCATGGTCATTGGCGCAGAATTTGGACACGACTTTCCCGCGATCGCCACCGAACTCAAAGTGGTCAGTAAGATTTTCCTCAAACTGATCAAGACGATTATTGCGCCGCTGATTTTTGGAACGCTGGTCGTCGGGATCGCCGGGCATGCCAACCTCAAACAAGTGGGCCGCATGGGCTGGAAATCTATCCTGTATTTTGAAGTGGCGACGACGATCGCATTGTTTATCGGTTTGATCGCCATCAATATCAGTAAAGCAGGAGTGGGTATCCAATTGCCTCCGACAACGGATACGCATAAACTCGATGTCCCTCCCCCATCAGGATGGGAGGAAATCATACTCCATATTTTTCCGGAAAACATCGCCAAGTCTATCGCAGAAGGCCAGGTGTTGCAGATCGTGGTGTTCAGTATACTTTTTGCCATCGGCCTCGCCATGGTCAAGGAACCGCACAAGCGTCACATGCTTGATTTCTGCGAAAGCCTCACAGAAGTGATGTTTAAGTTTACAGGCATAGTGATGTACTTCGCTCCATTTGCGGTGGGCGCAGCGATTGCCTATACCGTGGGTCACATGGGTTTCGGAATCCTGGGCAACTTGTTTAAATTGCTGGCCACCCTGTACGTTGCATTAATTGCTTTTGTGCTCTTCGTTTTCCTTCCGGTAGCGTTGATCATCAAACTCCCCATTCGCAAGTTTTTACGCGCGGTGGCTGAGCCGGCTACGATTGCATTTTCAACGACAAGTTCTGAAGCCGCTCTTCCGAAGGCATTGGAAAACATGGAGAAATTTGGAGTGCCCCGTAAGATCGTGGCCTTCGTGCTGCCGGCCGGATATAGTTTTAACCTCGACGGTTCGACCCTGTACCTATCCCTGGCCACCATCTTCGTGGCGCAAGCGGCAGGAATTGATCTGCCGATCGGCCAACAAATCCTCATCCTGGTCACCCTGATGTTGACTACGAAGGGTATCGCGGGCGTACCGCGAGCCTCACTTGTCATCCTGATGGGCACGGCCACTGCTTTTGGCCTTCCTGTGGAACCCATATTCCTTATCCTGGGGATTGATGAACTCATGGATATGGCGCGGACAACCATCAACCTTGTAGGAAATTGCCTCGCTTCGACGGTCATTGCCAAGTGGGAAGGGGAGGAGACCTTTACGGACAAGAACAATACAGCATTCGAATCCTAATCAGCCAGGTGATGTTTCTCTCCTGCACCTGGACGATTGTTTTTTTTATTGATTTGGTGGTCAAGGTATTGTCCTCTTCCAAGTGTCGGTGACGTTGGCAGCCCAACGGAAGAAATCTTTGATTTTCACGGCTGATTTACATTTGCTTTACAAAAGATTTACAATACCTTGGCGGCACATTTAGGACCAACTACTCAATGATACAGCAGGCCATCTCGGAACTGACGTCGCTTCATCTGTTGCTTTTTTTCGTGGCCGTTGGTGCTGTTTGCCTCTTCGAATTTGTCAATGGTTTTCATGATACCGCCAACGCGGTAGCCACTGTGATTTACACCCGAACCCTCAAGCCCGTTGTCGCGGTTATCTGGTCGGGTTCCTGGAATTTTATCGGGGTTTGGATGGGCGGCATTGCTGTAGCTATGAGCATCATCCATCTCCTGCCGATCTCTGAACTGATGAGTATGCCGGAGCATGAAAATCTGGCCATTGTTTTTGCGGTCCTGCTCTCTGCCATCAGTTGGAATCTCTTTACCTGGTATTTTGGCATCCCTTGTAGTAGTTCGCATACGCTAATCGGTGCATTGCTTGGCGCAGGGATGGGCTTTTACTGGGTACATGGCGGAGTAGGCATCAACTGGGGGAAAGCCCAGGATATCGGATTATCATTACTACTATCCCCTGCATTTGGATTCACCGCCGTCATCATGGTGCTGTACATCTTCCGGTATGTGATCAAAAACAAAGACATTTTTAAGGAGCCGGAGGATAATCAGTTTATGCCTGCTCCGTGGTGGATCCGCGGTATCCTGTTGCTGACCTGTACCCTGGTGAGTTTTTTTCATGGAAATAATGATGGACAGAAAGGAGTGGGTATCCTCATGATCGTCTTGCTGGCTATCCTGCCGGCACATTACGCCCTCAATCCGGATCTGTCCTATGATAAATTGCAGGAAAAGATTGAAATGATGAAGGAAGCCGCAGGCATGCACAGTCCGGGTTTTTCGGCCAGTCCGTATGCCAAGCAATTGAGTGTGCTCGATGATATCGCCTGCGATCTTGAAAATTATCCGACGGCAGATAAAATCGCCAAACTGGAGACACGCAAACGAATCCAGGTTTTTTTAAAAAGCGCAAAATGGATGCTGGATGATCCTGAGTTTATCCATAAAAATGCCGACCGCCGGAAATTCAAACATGGATTGTCTGCACTCAACGACGCTACTGATTTTGCACCCTTTGAAGCCATCCTCTTGATCTCCTTTTCTCTCGGCCTCGGCACCATGGTCGGATGGAAAAGAATCGTGATCACCATTGGGGAGAAGATCGGAAAATCACACCTGACGTATGCGCAGGGGGCCGCAGCCGAATTGGTAGCTGCTGGTACGATTGGCATGAGTAGCGGCCTTGGTTTACCGGTGAGTACCACGCATGTCCTTTCTTCAGCAGTAGCCGGTAGTATGGTCGGTACGGGTGGATTGAAAAATCTCCAGCGAGGAACGGTTACTACCATCGCCCTGGCCTGGTTACTTACATTGCCAGTTTCCTTTGCCGTTTCCCTCATGTTCTACTATTTATTTCAATGGCTGTTTTAAGACCAACGCAGCTTGAGTTTAGTAGTACAACCAATCCCATTGCACACCTCCCTTGCCGTTGACGATCAATGCCGGTGCGGGAAATTTAAAGATATTGGCCATGCCCAATAGCATCCGCAGCGGTTTGCTTTTGACATTGATTTGGGTCAGATCGATATCCGGGGAGAAGACCAGCTGACGATACCTCGGATAATCCACCGATGAAGTTTGATACGTGTTTCCATCCTCGGTCCATTTGTTTTCAAAGCCACCAAACATATTTTCCCCACCATACCCTACAGCTATGTTGAGCCACCGGGGAAACCGGCTTTTATCATGCAGGAAAGAATGGATATTGACCGAAGCCCATATCGTCTGCGCATTGTAGTCCTTGAGGAAGGATTGAAAAATATTTGTGCCAAAGAGATCATCGGTTCTTTCCATCAACGTGGTGGTACCTCCGGGATCCCCCATAATCGGATCGGCCGGATAGGTCCTGTGGGTTGAAGATACTTTGAGTCGTATCCGTTGCTCATCCCATCCCGCTTGTTGCCCTGCCCACAAACCGGCTCCGGCAACATTAAAAGCAAAGTCATAAGGTGAAAATCCCCATTCTGAAGAAAAGCCATCCAATACTTCAATGGTAGTCTGAAGTCCTACAGCCACAAAGGCGCCGGTCCAAATGCTGGGTTTTCGTTTCATCCCGGTCCACCGGGCCACATGGTAGACCCAATCGGATTCGAAGTAGGAGGTAAACATGTGTCCGGCCTTGTCCATCTGTTGCCATTCCGCCCAGTCATTGAAAAAGTGGAAGGACGTACGTGGGTATTCCTTGTACCATAGCTGGTTTAGACTAATCACTGCCCCGGTATACACGACCGTACCGGTGCCCAGGGCGAGCCAAAACCGGTCCTGGTGTAAGGAATCCGGTTGGTCCCAGAAGTCCAGGGTATCCTTCTGGCCAGAGGCCGTCAACGCCCAACTCAGGGCTATAACGAGGAGTAACCGCGGCTTCCAACGGACATTTCTACACATTATTCGGGCTTTGGTCGACATCCGTTAAGAAAAACAGTAATATTTGATATTTTGCAGGCAATTTAGAGTAATAAACCGGTTGAAAGAACGCTTACTCATTTATATGGAGATACTTCGACTACGCCTGCGCATTCTTGTGGTTTTGGCCATGGGCTTTGGCTTTGGACATATTCAAAGCCAGGACATCCATTTCACCCTCTACCAGATGACGCCACTGGCTTTTAATCCGGCCAATACCGGCGGCTTCTATGGCTCTTACCGAATTTCCGGCTTGTACCGGGATCAATATCGGAGTGTTACAGGAGCCGGTGCTTATCAGACGCCAACTTTCTCGGTAGATGTGCCCGTGATCCGCGGTTTTAAAGAAACCGACTGGGTCGGTGTCGGAATGTTTTTCTATTCCGACAAATCCGGTGATGCGGGCCTGACACAATCCACCTTTAAAGTGTCTGCCGCCTACCACTGGGCCATGAATAAAAAGGGAACCACCATCCTCTCCATTGCCTACCAGACTGGCTCTGTGCAACGGGAGATCAAGGACGTGCAAAAACTTGTTTTTGCAGATGGATTACTTCAGGGCCCCGGGGGTACGTCACTGGAGCTGGCCAACATCGATGACATGAAGAAAGGATATCTGGATCATGTCGGCGGACTCAAGCTGACCACCAAGATGAACAAGACCGATGAGTTTAACATCGGGATTGCAGCCGGTAAATTTGGCAATCCGGATTGGGCACTCCTCAAGACCGGCGGAAGCTACAGGGTCAACCCGCGCATACACGGTCAGATCGGCATGTCCTCCCTTCTTTCCGACAAAGTCAGGTTTTTACCTAACATCTCTTATCAGAAAGTACTCAATACCGGTGCCAATACATTCGTTGTCCAGGGTATGTTGGACTACCTCCAGAGCAAAGAAAAACAACTCGTACTCAAAGGTGGAATTGGTTATCGTAGTGGTGCGGGCATCGGCGATGCTGTACAGCTGATGATCGGTGCCGACATCAAAGACCTTCGGGTGATGTTGGGTTATGATATCAATATGTCACCATTGGCTTCGGCCAGCAATTCACAGGGTGGTTTTGAACTCGCTGCCCAATACCTGGGCAAGATTTACAAACGCCCAAAACCGGATCCGATAATCTTTTGCCCAAGATTTTAATGATGAAGATGAGCAGATTCCTATTTTCTACCCTGCTGTTGTCCATGGTGGCGACCTGGCTTTCCGCACAACCCCTGGATGAAGTGCCGGTCTACATGATGATAGAAACCGCCCAGGCCAGCGAGGCAATACCCGATTATTATACCGCCCTGGAATGGTATGAAAATGCCTACAAGGAAACACGCGACCCGGATATCGCCTACAAAATCGCCGGACTACAGATCAAGATCCGCGATTATGTCAAGGCCGAAAAATGGCTGGAGAAAATCGTTGAAAAAGATCAAGGTGTAAAATATCCTTACGCCGTATTTCAATATGCCCAGGTACTCAAGGTCAATGGCAAATACCAGGACGCTATCGATGCCTTCAATTTTTATGCAGGCCTCACCGTGCCTGATAGCATTCTTGCTCTGGCGGACAATGAAGTAGCCGGTATCCAACTGGCTGTAAAATCCAAGCCGCCAATGGACCTTGTCGTAGAAAATGCGGGCAAATCCATTAACTACTCCTACACCGATGCCGCACCATGGCTGGGAACAGATGGCAACTTGTATTACGCCTCAATGCGCACTCGCGAGCTGATCACGCTCAATGGCAAGGAAGGGGACTATTACATGAAGATCTATAGCGCCGAACCCGGAACAGACGGCGATTGGAAAACGCCCAAGCCCCTTGATAATAAAATCAACCGCGAAGGCTATCACACCGGCAACCCAAGTATCTCGCCGGATGGAAGCCGATTATTCTTCACCAGGTCTCAACTGACCGGGAATGATCTCTCCGAAAGCAAAATCTTCGTCAGTATCTCCAAAGGCCAGAACTGGAGCGCACCGATTGAACTTGGTGGCATCAATGGCAACTATATCGCAAGACACCCTGCACCGGGTTTGTTGTTTGGAAAAGAAGTTTTGTTCTTTTCATCAGACATGCCAGGGGGTTTTGGTGGATTCGATATCTACTATGCGGATCGCATCAATGACGAGACCTACTCTAAGCCTGTCAATCTCGGCCCTGAAGTCAATTCTCCCGGAGATGAACAGACTCCATTTTATCTGAACAATAAACTCTACTTTTCTTCCAATGGCCATCCCGGTCTCGGAGGATTCGACATCTTCAGATCCGGTTGGGATGGACAACATTGGGGTAAAGCCGAAAATCTCGGCGCTGGATACAATTCTTCCTACGACGATATTTTCTTTTCTGTCAATGAAGAAGGCAAACTGGGCTTCCTGGTATCTAACCGCCCTGATGCGGAGTCCAAATCCATGAAGTCTAAAACATGCTGCGACGATATCTACCAGTTCCACATCCGGGAAGTCATCATCGATCTCGTCACCAGTGTATATGATGGCACTACGCCGCTGATGGGCGCTAAGGTAACCGTCTTCGAAGTAGATAGAGGCAAGACCGGCAAGTCACAGCAATTGGTCGAAGACGATATCAATGATTTTCAGTTCGCCCTTGATCCCGACAAAGCATACAAAGTACTTGTAGAAAAGGACGGGTATTCACCTGCTGAATTCGAATTGAATACGGTTGGGGTCGTAGCCAATACGCCCATCCGCCGCACCGCCAAACTCGTTAAGAAGCCTGGTGACAATACCGCGACGCAGACCGTCACGATCAATGAGCCGATCCGTCTCAACAATATCTATTATGATTTTGATGATGATAAGATTCTGCCAGATGCCGAACAAGACCTGCAGTTTCTGCTGGACCTGATGAAGCAATATCCGGATATGGTGATCGAGTTGTCATCGCATACGGATGCCCAGGGCAATGATGCATACAACATGAAGTTGTCACAGCGTCGTGCTCAATCCGCCAAGAACTGGCTCGTCGCTCATGGCATCAAAGAGAATCGCATCGAAGCGGTCGGTTATGGAGAAACACAAATCCTCAACGATTGCGTCAATGGTATCGACTGTACCGATGATCTGCACCGGGTCAATCGCCGCACAGAGTTTAAGATCATCGCTGGCCCAACCACGATCGAAGTCAAAAAGTCTGACCTCGGTGATCAGAAGAAAGGGACCACAGGCAATAAAGTTTTGGATCCATCGAAAGGAACTGTTCCTGTCACGGATCCAAAGATCGAAGTGCGCTTTGATAAAAAACTCATTGATCTCGGTGCCGTGAAGAAGGGAGAGAAGCGGGAAATGACGATTAACTTCTTAAATGCGGGCAATCAACCCATTGAAATTGAGTTAGTGAGCTCCTGTGAGTGTACAACACTCGAATGGCCTCAATTCAAAGTGTTCAAGCCAGGGGAGAAAGGAAGCATTCATGCCATCTTCGACAGCACGGAAAAGGAAGTAGGGGAGACCACTGACATTGAGATCATCCTCAAGCAAACGGATCCAAAGACGAAGAACCCGATTGTCTACAAGGTGCAGTACAAGTTTGAGTTAATCAAGTAACGGCTGCCCTTCACGCTGCAAAACTTTTTACTATTGGATGCGACCATCCTGTACGATCAGATCGCCGGTCAGGATGCGGTGGAGTGGACAGGCCTTTTGACCGGTCTCATCTATGTGTTTCTCGCTACGTACCAACGCCCTTCCTGTTGGATTTTTGGGATCATCAGTTCGGCGTGCATTGCATGGAAGAGCTATACCGACTACCATCTCATGGCCGATGTGGCCCTGCAAGTGTTTTATATCGTCATAGGTGTACTCGGACTCTGGCAATGGCTACGTAAATCCGGGGAAGGTCATCAACGCCCTGTGGTGACTTCGTCCTGGTCCTCCCATCTCATTATGATCGGTATATGCGCAGTACTGAGTTGGCCTCTATCCTGGTGGCTGATTCATCATGCTGCGGCCCGGTATGGCTATCCGGATACGTTGTTAACCCTGCTTTCCATTTGGGCTACTATGCTGCTCATTCGTAAGGACCTGCACAACTGGGTATATTGGATCGTCATCGACCTGGTCTATACGGTCCTGTATTGGAATACCGAGGGATATCTCTTTGCCCTGCTGTTTATGGTTTATGGCCTGATCTCCATATGGGGCTTTCAGCGCTGGAGAAGAGATTTGAGGCACTTGAAGGAGACATAGTTTTTATAGAAATTTACCATCAACATTACCCGAAAATTTTCTAGCTTGTTGACGTGGTAAATGGAATAAACACTGAGGGGTATGGTTCAATAAAGTACAGTGCCTATGTCACGCTTTTTCGTTCATCCTAATATTGCTGAAGCAGAGACTATTTCTACCGCGGTCTACCTTGATGATGCCGTTTACAAGGAATGCCGGGAGAAAATATTTGCTTCTTCCTGGCAGTTGGTCGGCGATACTGATATGCTGGCCAGTCCGGGAGCAGTATATCCTTTTACCTTTTCGGAAGGATGTCTCGACGAACCTTTGCTTCTTTCCCGGGACAAGAATGACCAGCTGCATTGCCTGTCGAATGTATGCACCCACCGCGCAAACATTTTGGTGGATAAGCCTTGTACACTTGCTCATCTCCAGTGCAAATACCATGGACGAAGGTTTAAGCATAATGGAGAGTTTGTCTTCATGCCTGAATTTGAGGGGGTAAAAGGATTTCCATCCGAACGAGACCACCTCATTTCTTTTCCTTTGCATCAATGGGGTAAATGGCTGTTTACTTCCCTGACTAAGGAATCAACTGCGGATACATTTTTTGGCGAAATGACTAAACGTCTTTCGTGGCTTCCGGTGCAAGATTTCCAATATAGGGCGGATCTCTCGAGAGATTATTATGTCGAGGCTAACTGGGCGTTATACGTGGAAAACTACCTGGAGGGATTTCATATCCCTTTTGTTCATGCGGGACTCAATGCGGTCATTGATTATGGCAACTATACCACCGAACTTTTCTCGCGGTCTAATCTTCAATTGGGTCTGGCCAGGGAAGGTGAGTTGTCTTTCGATCTGCCTGTATCAAGTCCCGATTATGGAAAAAAGGTAGGGGCCTATTATTTCTGGATTTTCCCAAACATGATGTTCAATTTCTATCCCTGGGGTCTTTCGATCAATATCGTTCGACCGGTTGGCGTCGCCAATACGATCGTTTCTTTCCTGACCTATGTATGGGATGAGGCAAAGTTGGAGCAAGGCGCAGGCTCAGATTTATTTACTGTGGAAATGGAAGATGAGGCCATCGTGCAGGCGGTGCAGAGAGGGGTACGATCCAGGAGTTACGCTCATGGTCGGTATTCAGTCAACCGTGAGCAGGGGACACATCATTTCCATCGGTTGCTCGCCGAATACCTCGGCTGAATCAAACGCACTTCCTTACGTCAGGATTCATGTATCTTGGTTGCAATGTCTAAGCTATGAAGTATTTCGTTTTTTCCATGCTGTGTTTGGGATCATTATCTGGCATCAGGGCGCAGAATCCCACGTATCCTCCGAAAGATGAAAGCCTGAATGATGTATCATTACAGGCATTTGTCGACCAATTGGAGAAGGCTATCCAGGACAGGGATCAAACATTTCTGTACACGGCTCTTGATTTGGATGTGGAGCGTGGCGTGTCTGCCGGGGATATTCTTCGGGACTTCAAAACGGAGTGGGACACGGACAATGACTCCAGTGCTTTCTGGTTGCAATTGGATCGCGTGATCCAAATGGGGGGTGTGTTTCTGCACGATACCGCCGATATGACCGGTCGATATCAGTTTGTATTTCCTTATGTATATGACATGCCGCTGGATATCGAAGATGATTATTACAGCATTGGAGTCATCACGGGTAAGAAAGTTAATCTTCGTGAGGGACCAAAGACGGCCTCTCCGGTAAGGGTGCAATTAACCTATGATGTAGTGTGGTACCTGCAGGAGGAGCAATATGGAAAAACACAATCTGGCACCAGTCCATTGGGAGGAACAGAATGGTTTATGGTCGAGACCTATGACCGGCAGCAACGTGGTTGGGTCAATTGGCGCTATGTCTACAGCCCGATGGATTTCAGGGTGTTTCTCTATAAAAACAAACAGGGCACCTGGCGAATCTCCAATATCCTTGCCGGAGATTGAAGAAGTTATCATAAGAATGATCTGATCCACAAGCATGAAATCTGAACGGTTACTTACTCCGATAGTCATTGTAGCAGCACTGGGCTATTTTGTAGATATCTACGACTTGTTACTCTTTGGCATCGTTCGCAAAGCCAGCCTGATAGACCTTGGTCTTGTAGATCAGGCCAATCGGGACGCGGGAGAATTTTTGATCAGCATGCAGATGTATGGCATGTTGCTTGGCGGTATTCTGTGGGGAATCCTCGGGGACAAGAAAGGAAGATTATCTGTGCTCTTTGGGTCCATTTTCACGTACTCTGTTGCTAATATCGCCAATGGAATGGTGCATTCGGTAGAAGCGTATGCCGTATGGAGGTTTATTGCGGGTATTGGCCTGGCTGGCGAATTAGGGGCAGGCATCACATTGGTGGCAGAATCCCTCCCAAAGGCCAAGCGTGGATATGGAACTATGATCGTTGCCGCAGTGGGGCTTACAGGCGCTATTGTGGCCAATCTGGTCTATCAATTTTTCGGCGACTGGCGATTGTGCTATTATGCCGGAGGTGTTCTGGGTCTCCTGCTACTGTTCCTTCGGATTGGTGTTCGTGAGTCCATGATGTATAAGGAAATCGAAAACACGGATACTGGACGGGGCAATTTCTTCGCATTGTTTACGGACAGGATTCGCTTAGCCAGATATTTGCGCTGCATCCTGATTGGCATACCGCTATGGTTTGTGATAGGCGTGTTGATTACATTCTCCCCGGAGTTTGCCAAAGCCCTTGGTGTCGAAGCCGCGGAGACCATTAAAGCCGGACAGGCGATAGCCTGGTGCTATGGAGGCCTCGTGTTTGGGGATATATTCAGTGGTTTATTCAGTCAGTATCTCAACAGCCGTAAAAAGGTCATGGCCAGTTTCCTGGGGCTTAATCTCATCATGGTCTTTGTCTATCTCAACGCTCAGGGCATATCGACCACCGCTTTCTATTTGTTGTGCATGACGATGGGCTTTTCAGTAGGCTACTGGGTCATCTTTGTCACGATCGCCGCCGAGCAGTTTGGCACCAATATCCGTGCTACCGTAGCGACCACGGTCCCCAATTTTGTCCGGGGCTCTTTGCCACCGATTATCCTCATGTACCAATACTTCAGAGACAAGGTCTATGCAGGAGACATCCTCCAGGCCAGCATGGTGGTGGCCACTATCCTCGCGGCCATTGCCTTCCTGGCCCTCTGGAAGATGAAGGAGACCTTCAAGGCCGATCTGGATTATACCGAGACCCTTTAATTAACTTGAATTGTCCAGGATACAATAGTGACAAATGAGGCCACAGGCCTCATTAAAAAAAAGCATTGTTAAGCTGAGGTTGTACCTCAGTGGTTACTGAGCTGAAGGACGAGGAAGTGCGACAGGCGGTCGAAGTACTTGCGTGCTACGGATCCAAAGAGTCTTTGCAAAATGGAGATTATCGATGGCAGTTTTTAACTGCAGGGAAGGTCATGCACTGTTTTGCCCCCTTAACCCCCTAAAGGGGGTACCAATGGTGTTGATTTCTTCTTTAATTAAATTACACTTATTTCATCGAGCGGAGTCGAGATGAAAAGAGGAATGTTGCTTCAAAGGGAAGATTAGGAATAGGGACTTCAGACTTGGTTAAGACATTGGTCGTTGAGCGGAGCCGAAACGACACTAGGAGGACATGTAGTATTTCCTTAAGGCTGAGTCGAAACGACAGAATCGAAATCTTTCATTTTTTCCCAAACCCAAAATCAATATGATAATGGTCATCATGATATCGGTTGACCAAATCACTGACATGGGGAATGATGCGAATACCCCGCTGCTGGATTTCCTGCCCTGAAGGCGTGGCATACAACTCATCCAGCATGTGGGTGTTAAACAGGATTTTATAAATATAGAGCCCATGCTGTTTGGCCGCATCATCCACCGCAAGGATGTGCCGAGCCATGGTCTCAAAGTCAATCCTGGATCCGCCACTCAGTTTGAGCCTGCCTGTCTCATCAAATTGAAGGAGATAATGAAAGAGGCCCGCATGGGAGGAAAAAGAAGGCGTTAGATCTGGCTTCAGTACAGGGGCCATAAAGTCCACACTGGTTCCGTTCTGGTGTGTCCAGTGCAGCAACATCCGTCCACCACGTTTTCGGGTGCACTCCATGATCACAAATTCGGTCCCGGGACACGAAGATTCGCAAGTGTGATAAGCATCGATCACGGTTTGCCAAACGCTATGGTTGACATAGGCATTGTCGAGAATGTAATAACTGAAGAGACTGAAATATCTGAAGTTCGTTCCCCGGTAGGGGAGCAACCAACCATTGTCCAATCCTCCATCGCGAACACTACCCAGGGATTGACTTTCTCCTGCGTTGGTGTGCGTCAATTCAGGGATGGACAACAATCCCAGAAGTACAACTACACTGCCGAAGATGAACCCACGCTTGTGAACACTTTTAATGGACATAGTCAAATTAAAAATCTGCGTTCAACGCCGGTGCTTTCCTCCGGTCCATTGATGAGTGGCCAGAAATTTTTCGCCGGATTCGATAGCGCCACTTTCTATTGTTGTGCCCATGGAATCGTTCCACCGGTTGAGATATCCAAATAGCGCCACGACGCCTGTGATCTCAACGATTTCGCCTTCATCCCAGTATTGCCTTAATCGCTGTGCGATGGCATCGTCTACCGCATTCGGAACCGATGAAGCTGCCACGGCAAAATCAAGGGCAGCCCGCTCCGCTTCATTAAAGGAGGGATGAGTTTGATATTCCCAGATATGGTTGAGTTGATCTTCAGAGGCACCATATCGCTCTGCCGCGCGGATGCCATGAGCCTGGCAATACTGACAGCCTGTCGTATAACTGGAGATATAGGCGATCAGTCGTTTCAATGCGCTGGTCACCCGCCCATGATTTTCCATCACCGCTTTATTCATCTGGATAAACGCCTGGGCAATATGCGGACGACGTTGCATCGTCTTGACACTATTGGGACAAAATCCCAGGGTCTCATTGTAAAAGGCGACCAACTCCGCAATAGAGGGATCCGTTTCTGGTAGAGGCTCTACCAGTGGTCTGCTCTCTGCTCTCTGCTCTTTGCTCAAAGCGTTCCCCGTAATTCTTGTTCGCGCTCTATCGCTTCAAACAATGCTTTAAAATTGCCTTTCCCAAACGAACGCGCTCCCTTGCGCTGAATGATCTCAAAAAACATCGTAGGCCTGGATTGCACCGGTTTGGTAAACAACTGCAACAAATAACCCTCATCATCGCGGTCAATCAATATCCCCAAATCCCGTAACGGACTCAGGTCTTCGTCGATATGGCCAACCCGGTCCAGGATATTGTCATAATAGGTGGTCGGCACACGTAAAAACTCAACACCCCGTGCTTTGAGTTTGGTCACGGTATCCACGATATTGTCAGTGGCTACGGCAATATGTTGTACACCTTCATCTTCATAAAAATCAAGATATTCTTCGACCTGTGATTTCTTCTTTCCCGCAGCCGGCTCATTGATCGGAAATTTGACATACCCATTTCCATTACTCATGACCTTGCTCATCAGGGCGGTATACTCCGTGGAGATGTCTTTGTCGTCAAACGAAAGGATGTTTTTGAAGCCCATGACGTCCTCGTAGAATTTGACCCAATAGTCCATCCGTCCAAGTGATACATTGCCCACCATGTGGTCTATATATTTCAGACCCACCGGAGCAGGATTATAGGTGGTTTTCCAATCCATAAATCCAGGGAGGAATGTTCCGTGATAATCTTTGCGTTCAACAAACACATGAACGGTCTCTCCATAGATATGAATACCGGATCGTACCACGCGACCATGTGCATCTTCCTCAACCGTAGGTTCCATAAAAGATTTGGCGCCGCGTGATGTGGTTTGCTTCCAGGCATCCGTGGCATCATCTACCCAAAGGGCGATGACACGCACACCATCACCATGTTTGTCAATATGTCGTCCGATCGCTGAATCACTATGAAGAGGTGATGTCAGGACCAGCCTGATTTTGTCCTGGATGATCACATAGGATTCAGTCTGTTTGTCCCCGGTCTCCAGACCTTTGTAGGCCAGATCCTGAAAGCCAAAAGCAGTCTTGTAGAAATGAGCCGCCTGTTTGGCATTGCTGACATAGAGCTCAACGTAATCAGTGCCATTGAGTGGCAGGAAATCCTGCTGGAGGGTTTGCTGCGGCGCTTCTTTTTGCGTTAATACGGACATGATAAGTGGTGTATTAAAATGAGATTGCAAATATACGGCCTATTGACCGACAGGAGGTATCAGGCAGCAGGTTCTATCCGGTTGGTCACTGATCCAAATCCCACCCGGATACCGTCTTTTTCGCACCAACCGCGAAGGGTCACGGCATCCCCGTCTTCAATAAACGCCCGTGTTGCGCCCCCTGGTAAAGTGACTGGATTTTTTCCACCGAGCGTGATCTCCAACATGGAGCCCAGCGAATCCGCATCCGGACCGCTGATGGTGCCGGAAGCCATCAGGTCACCAACTCTTACATTACACCCATTGCTGGTGTGATGAGCAAGTTGCTGACACATATTCCAGTACATGTATTTAAAGTTAGATCGGGAAACAACACCCGATGGACTTTGGTCGGGACTGATTTCGACTTCAAGATGGATGTCATAATTTTTCAACCCTTGATATTGCAAGTAGGGTAGTACCTCCGGCTCCTGCTTTGGGCCGGCCACCCGGAAAGGATCAAGCGCTTCTAAGGTCACAATCCATGGAGCAATTCCTGACGCAAAATTTTTGGCGAGGAACGGGCCCAGGGGTACATATTCCCATTGTTGGATATCGCGCGCCGACCAGTCATTGAAAAGGGTAAGACCGAAAATATATTCTTCAGCATCTGTAGTCGTAATGCTCTCGCCTAATGGCGTCTCTTTACCTATCACAAATCCCATCTCCAGCTCAAAGTCAAGTCTGCGCGTAGGACCAAATGTAGGAACTGTTGCATCAGGTGCTTTAGTTTGTCCTTTAGGACGACGAATCGGTGTGCCACTAATGACTATGGAAGAAGACCGGCCATGATAGCCGATAGGAAGGTGTCGCCAGTTTGGTAAAAGGGCGTTTTCAGGATCCCTGAACATTCGCCCTACGTTCGTCGCATGTTCGATACTGGAATAAAAATCAGTATAGTCCCCGATAGCCACCGGTACATGCATAGTCACTTTGTTCCAGGAGGTAAATAACTCCGGCATGTGACGCAATGGACTCTGCGAATTGGAAAGGGTGTCCTGCAGACGCAAACGGACTTCATTGGTAATCTTCTTCCCCAAAGCAATAAAAGCATTAAGCGAAGACTGATGAAAAACTTCATGATCATCCACCAACCCACGGAAAAAACCGCTACCTGCAAGTTTGTACAAGTTGATCACCTGATCCCCGATCCTCGTACAGGCAAATGGCCCTTCGTCCACCGATCCAATACCAAACGGAATATTATAAATGCTAAAATCCGAATCCTTCGAAACCTCAATCCACGATTGCATCATCAGTTAAAAAATTTATTTTTAATTTCTTTCCACCCCCTTGCTCCCCTTGCTCCCTTAGACCCCTTAGCCCCTTAGCCCCTTAGTCCCTTGCTCCCTATTCCAGCCAGGACTTGAAATATTTCCCATCATCAATCTTCACCGCATGTTCGGTCACCATCAATGGGGCAAACGTGTCAATCATCACCGCCAGCTCCTGCGTCTCCTTTTGTCCAATACTTCTTTCATACGCACCGGGCGCAGGTCCATGTGGGATGCCTGCAGGATGAAGGGTGATATGGCCTTGCTTGATATTGTTCCGGCTCATGAAGTCTCCATCGACGTAATACAAGACTTCATCCGAATCAATATTGCTATGATTGTAAGGCGCGGGTATGGATCGTGGATGATAGTCATATAATCTAGGCACAAAAGAACATACTACAAAGGCCTTGGTTTCAAACGTCTGGTGTACGGGAGGGGGTTGATGCACCCGACCGGTAATCGGCTCAAAATTGTGAATCGAAAAGCCGTATGGAAAGTTATAGCCATCCCAGCCTACCACATCAAATGGATGTGTGGCGTACACCATTTCATGGAGATACCCTTGTTTCTTGATTTTGATGACAAAGTCCCCCTTTTCATCATAGGTATCCAGTTGTGCGGGCAACTTATAATCGCGTTCGCAGTATGGTGAGTGTTCGAGGAGCTGTCCAAACCAATTGCGATATCGTTTTGGGGTATAGATGGGATGGAAAGATTCAGCATACAGTAATCGGTTGTCATCCGTATCAAAGTCGATCTGGTAGATCATGCCCCTGGGGATGATCAGGTAATCTCCGTATTCAAAGGGAATGTTTCCCAGAAATGTTCGGAGTGTACCAGAACCTCTGTGGACGAAGATCATCTCGTCCGCATCCGCATTTTTATAAAAATAAGTAGTCAGTGACCGGGTAGGTGCGGCTAGTCCAACATGGATGTCTTTGTTGACCAGCAGAGGATGTCTTGCTTCCAACCAATCATCCGCTTTGGGAACATCAAACCCTTGAAGGAGCCGCGCTTTCATGTTATGCTCTACTGCGATCTTAGGCATGACATTTCGGGGTTCTGCTACACTGCGAACCTGGGTTGGTCGATACAGATGATAGAGCAGGGAAGACATTCCGTCAAATCCAACAGTGCCAAAAAGCTGCTCGTAATGAATGCCACCTTCAGGTTTGTCAAAAACGGTATGTCGCTTTTGAGGGATGGAGCCGAGTTTATGATAGATAGGCATGGCTATTTTTTTTCAAAAGTAAGGAATTGGAGGCAGAGGGGCCATCCAGCCGCCCCGCTTTACGATTGCCTTCCTTATCTTCATTCCATGAAATCCACTGCCATCTCCCGCTGCCCCTGGTGCGGTTCAGACCCCTTGTATGTCCATTATCATGACACCGTCTGGGGAGTCCCTGAATATAATCCTAAAGCCCTGTACGCCAAGCTCGTTTTGGATGGCGCCCAGGCCGGACTCAGCTGGATCACAATCCTCCGTCGCCAGGAAGGATACATGGCGGTGTTCGATGGCCTGGATCCTGAAAAAGTGGCCCGGTATACCGACAAAAAACTGGAAAAAATCCTCCTCGACGAACGCATCATTCGCAATCGCCAGAAAGTGTTTTCAGCCCGAAGTAATGCGCAGGCTTTCCTCGACCTGCAAGATCAGGGCATAGACTTCAGCCAGCATCTCTGGTCTTTTGTCGATGGCAAACCCATCATCAATTCCGTCCGTTCAGCAAATGATTTTCGCGCTACCTCCCCCGAAAGCGATGCCCTCAGCAAAGACCTCAAGAAGCGTGGTTTCAGTTTCGTCGGTTCCACCATCCTCTACGCCTTCATGCAGGCCGTCGGGATGTACAATGATCATATGGTGACCTGTTTCCGGCACAAGGAATTGAAATAGAAATAAAAAAACAAAACAATTTGGTCATGGAAAAACGTAGGGACGCAATGCATTGCGTCCCTACGTTTTTCCCTCCCTGTATTAATCATATTGTTGTGCGGGGCACAAATTGTTGTGCGGGGCACAAATTGTTGTGCGGGGCACAAATTGTTGTGCGGGGCACAAATTGTTGTGCCCCTAACTGGCGCGCCTCATCCTTGCAGGATGTCGGCTTTGCTCTTTGCTTTTTTCCTACCTTCGCGCTTCGATTGCACAAGTTATGATCCATCCCCCCAAGCGATATCTCGTGACATCGGCATTGCCGTATGCCAATGGCCCGCTCCACATCGGTCACCTCACCGGAGCATATCTCCCCGCCGATATCTATGTCCGGATGCTCCGCATGCTCGACAATGACGTGGCCTTTATCTGCGGCTCCGATGAACATGGCGCCGCGATCACGATCAGGGCTATCAAGGACAACTCCACCCCACAAGCGATTATCGATAAGTATCATGAACTGTTTACGGATACTTTCCAAAAGGCAGGGATCAGCTTTGATATCTATCACCGCACGTCTTCTCCATTACATCATGAAACCTCGCAGGAGTTTTTTCGCTCCCTGTACAAGCAAGGTCAGTTTGTAGAAGAAGAATCTGAACAATACTACGATCACCAAGCCGGTAAGTTTCTCGCCGACCGATATATCAAAGGCACCTGTCCCAAATGCGGCAATCCCGATGCCTATGGCGACCAATGCGAACGCTGCGGTTCATCCCTCAGCCCATTGGATCTGATCAACCCGGTCTCCACAATAACAGGGACTAAACCGGAACTTAAAAAAACCCGCCACTGGTATCTACCACTCGACAAGTATGAAGAATGGCTCCGTACCTGGGTTGAAACCGGAGTACTTGATGGTACAGAACACCATGACCCCTCGGAGTGGAAGACCCACGTAATTGGTCAATGCAAATCCTGGCTCGACGGTGGTCTGCAGCCCCGCGCCATGACCCGCGACCTGGATTGGGGTGTTGATGTACCACAGGAAATTCCCGGATCGGAGGGTAAGAAATTATACGTCTGGATGGACGCGCCTATCGGCTATATCTCCGCCACCAGGCAATGGGCCGCCGATACTGGCAAAGACTGGAAAGCCTATTGGCAAGACCCGGAATCCGCACTCATCCATTTTATCGGCAAAGACAACATCGTCTTCCATTGCCTCATCTTTCCGGGCATTCTCAAGGCACACGGAGATTATAACCTTCCGGTCAATGTGCCGGCCAATCAATTCCTCAATCTCGAAGAACAAAAAATCTCTACCTCACGTAACTGGGCCATCTGGGTGCATGAGTTTCTGAATGATTATCCGGAACAGACCGACGCATTACGGTATGTCCTGACCAAAAATATGCCTGAAGCCAAGGACGCAGAATTTACCTGGAAAGGTTACCAATCCGATGTCAATGCTGACCTCGTAGGCAACCTGGCCAATTTCGTACAACGCGTCCTGGTGCTGACCCACAAGTTCTATAATGGCGAGGTGCCGGAATTCGATGAGGATACACCGATCGTCGGAACCCGCGGTGATGACGAAGCTTCATGGCATGAAGTAGAGATGATGGACCTCTTTGACCGCATGTGGTCTGTCCAGGACGCCATCTCTAAATTTGATTTCCGCAGCGGCCTCAAAGCCATGCTCGATATTTCCTCCGCGGGTAATCAAATCCTGCAGTTCAACGAACCCTGGAAAACCCATAAGGACGAGCCGGAGACGGTTGCGGCAGTACTCAATTTGTGTATCCAGTATCTGGCCGCGATGAGTTATGCTATGCATCCATTTATGCCAGGCGCATCCGCAAGACTTAGAAATTTGCTGGCCCTTGAACCACTCACTGAACAAGGTTCATGGGTGACCACATTGGACGCATTGGCAGCCGGCGAGAAACTTATTCCCGAAAGGCATAAGCTCAATCAACCTGAACACCTCTTCAGCAGAATCGAAGATGAATGGGTAGCCAAGCAAATCGCCAAACTCCATGAAATGTCTGCTGCGGCAACACCTCAATCCACAACTGCTGTGCCAGCATCGGTTGTCGCAAAGGAAGTTGAATCGAAGGCTCCCGTGTCGTATGATGATTTCGCAAAAATGGACATCCGCACGGCGAAGATTCTAGCTGCTGAGCGTGTACCTAAAGCAGATAAGCTACTCAAGTTGACCCTGGAAGTCGGCGGCATAGAACGCACTGTGGTTAGCGGCATAGCCCTGCACTATCAACCAGAAGAATTGCCGGGCAGGCACGTCGTTATTCTGGCCAATCTCGAACCCCGGAAAATCAGGGGCATCGAGTCCCAAGGCATGATCCTCATGGCCGAATCCGGCGATGGCCGCTTACATTTCGTGCAAGCCGCATCTCCGGATTCAGGAATGGGCATCAGCTGATACCTCTTTAGGGTTCATAGCGTTTGTATCTTGTGCCCTCTTGCGATGTTCAAGTCAGGCAGGATGTACCTATGACACAAGATTCACCAAAACATTTTCTCCTTGGCCCGTTCCGATGGGTGACCATGGCTGCATTGCTTGCGGTGGGTGGGCTTTCGGCCTGGAAGATGTTGCATCTCCCGCTTTGGGGATGGTGGCCCTTAGCCTTGATCCTATCACTTTGGCTTGCGGGCATGATGTGTTTTATGCCGACAGATCCCATAAGACGGAAGTGGTTAGGCATGGCTACACTTTCGGGGGTTATGCTGGGACTTGGTTTTCCGCCTTCACCCCTGACCTGGTTAGTGATGTTTGCCTGGGTGCCATTATTAGCTTTAGAACATGATCTCTTTAAGCAACATCAGAAAGTTCAACCCGGGAAAGTTTTCTGGTATTCATTTCACGCCTTTGTCCTTTGGAATGACATTGCCACATTCTGGGTGATGAACACCGCATTGCTGGCCGGAATCGTAGCAAATTTTTTAAATGCTGCCTTCATGGCCACAGTTATGGTCTTGTTCCATGTGATTCGGCATCAGTTGCGTCCTGTTTGGTCGCTCGCGGTATTGGTTTCATTTTGGATTTCATTCGAATACCTGCATCATTTCTGGGATTTATCCTGGCCATGGCTGACTCTGGGCAACGCACTGGCCGAGTATCCATGGGCCATTCAGTGGTACGAATACACCGGCATATTCGGTGGATCACTTTGGGTGCTGTTGGTCAATTATAGTACATACCAATTAAGGATAAGAAAGACCGTATCGCAAAAAGTAATGCTTCCGATAGTCATCGGCCTCCTCGTTTTGCCCATCGCCTTATCCATTTGGATATCATATACCTTGGAAGATAGTAAGGCAGGACCGGTTCCAGTGACCATCATCCAGCCCAACTTCGAACCCCATTATGAAAAATTTGTGGTCTCTCAGGCCGAGCAGTCCCGAAGATTCATGGGGCTTTCTTTGGAAAATATTGATTCCACCACACGATACCTGGTCTATCCAGAAACCAGTTTTGAAGGGATACGTCTCAATACGTTTCGCGAAAATCCTGTCATCCATTTGTTCCAGGGGATGGTGGACTCCTTCCCCCAATTGCGATTGGTGACCGGCATATCATCATTTAGAATCCTGGAACCGGGACAACTGAAGGAAGGTAGTCTGCGAACACATGTCAATAGCCGCGGGGATACCACGTATTATGATATTCAAAACTCTGCGGTGCAACTCACCAGCAGGGAAGATGCGTATCAGATTTATTTCAAATCCAAACTCGTTCCGGGTCCGGAAATGTTTCCGTTCCGACACATGCTTTTTTTCTTGTCACCCATTATCGACAAATTGGGGGGTACCCTGGAAGGCCATACCAAACAAGCCGAACGCAGTGTATTCACCGGAGGGCCGCTCAATGTAGCTCCGGTGATTTGTTACGAATCCATCTATGGAGATTTTACCGGCGGCTATGTCCGCAAAGGCGCAACCGCATTGTTTATTGTTACCAATGACGGTTGGTGGGATCTCACACCCGGACACATCCAACATCTCAAAATTGGTGCCTTGCGCGCTATCGAACACAGACGCCCTATTGCCCGAAGTGCCAACACCGGCATTTCAGCATTTATCGATATCCGTGGTCATATAATTCAACCCACGAAATATGGCGAGACCACCGCTATTAGAGGAACAATCATTCCTGAGACCCGGATTACTTTTTATACACGATGGGGTGACCTTATCGCCAGGTTCGCCGTTTTGGGTTGCCTCAGTCTTTTCCTTGTTTCGGTATTTACTTTCGGCAAGCAGAAATTCAAATTTTCCTGATATCTTTCTCTTCATCATATATTTTGCTACCTCAAATGAATGGATTTCGGATACTGTGGGGATTTAATGCCCTGATGAGCCTGATCCCGGTGAGTTTTTTCTTCATCGGATTATCGGACGGATCCATTGATGGGGATAACATTGGGATATGGATGTTGATCCTCGGTGCGGTAGGATTGATCCTCGGAGGTACCTATTGGCTTAAAACTAAAAATCAAATATTTTTCGCCAAGATCATCCTGATCATCAGTTCCATACCCTCTTTGATCGCCATCCTTTACATGGGTATGATCATTTTTGGGGATGTCCGGTGGAATTGATCCGGGTCCCGGATAGGTCGCTTTCCAAGCTTATCTGTTATCTTTATAAAGCAGTGATCTCCAAAGCCTGTCGTTGACCAGCGGATGCACTGTTTGGCACTCATCTTTAAGTATTGCATATGAACCTCTTCTGGATACTCTGGACTTTTACAGCAGTGATGTCTGTCATCCCGGTATACTTCTTTTTCATCGGGCTCAAGGATGGTTCGATCACCTCCCGCAACCTGATTTTATGGCTAGGTATATTATTGACTATTGGGGCAGTGCTCTATGGGTCCAACTGGCTTAGAGAACACAATAGGTTACCTCTTGCGGAATGGCTTTTAGGATTTGCCGCGGTACCAGGTGTGCTGGTCCTACTATATTTCCTGGTGGTCATCATAAGCAAGCCACGCTGGAATTGAACCAGGATAGCCTTTTATTTGCTTTTCATTACCTATGAATACGTATGTCTGAAACCCCTGATTATACCAAGGAGGCGGGAGTATTTCAAGCCGCTATGGAAGCTGCTTTGGCCAACATCGATAAAGCCAATGCAGACCTTCTCAGAGAGCGGGAAAAAGTCGCAGATCTGGAGATGGCCGCCCGCGAAGAACTGAAACGGATAGAGCGTGAAGCCACACAGATTTCGCAGGCCTATATGGATCAGCACCGCAAGGAATACCTGGAAGAGATGAAGCGGGACCTGACCCGCAAGTTGGTAAAGAACCTGATCCTGGATGAAGTGCCCTCCAATAAGCTTAAAACCGCCCTTGAACTCGATCCCAAGGTATTGGCAGATATCTGGATGGATATCGGATTTGAGGCATTGGGCGACCAGCATATCGCCCATGTGGCATATGAAGACCGTGGATCCACAGGTACGGTAATCTTCTACCGGGAAGACCTGAGTCTGCGATTTGAAAGGGAATTTGGGGGTGGCACAACGTTAGCCATTATTCATATACCCACGCCGGAAACATGGGAGTATCAGACCCGTTTAGCCCTGGACCAGCGCATGCCGATCCTGGAGTTTGTCGCGAAGCGCATTATCCGGGACCAGGCCACAGATTATCAATACCTGATCGGCGATGATACCATCCTGATTTTTGTTCAGTAACCCCCAACCTGATATATGTCTAAGCTTCCCAACCTGTTACTCGGCCCCGAATTACTCTGGCTGATATTTTATGGCATAGTGATCATCGTCATCCGCGCCTCCGGCTCCCCCATGAAATCCATGGATGGCTTCTGGAGCTCCATGTATTATGTCGTGCCGCTGGTCTTGATTCCATTGACATTTATGCTGTACTACGTGCCCGGAGTGACCCGTCCCATGCTCCTCCTGCGCATTTGGATAGCGGGACTGGTCGGAGGCCATTACGTGCTGAGCCGCTCCTTGCAGGCCTACACCGAACAAGGTCCAGGCGTCGGCACCGCCTATATCATGGGGATGGCTCTGTTGCTGGTCCTCCTCATCGCCGGCAGCATCTGGGCAGTCATCAAGTTCTAAGGAAGGTCCTTGGTATACCCATGATGATTGATGCGACTATTTCGTTTAGAAAGTTTAGGGCTGAGGAGTTTAGGAAGATTATAGAGTTTATAGCGTTTATAGGGCTTATAAAGTATGCGAAAAATATGCACTACCTCACAACGGTCCTATCCCTTAAACTAATGCCTTAAGCCTCTTAAGCATCTTAAGCCCTTTAAGCCTCTTAAGCCCTTTAAGCCTCTTAAGCCCTTTAAGCCTCTTATGCTTTTTCCAAGCGAATCTGACTCTTTGTGCACCGGGGATGCTTCATCCTTTCAGGATGGATGCGTTCCGGTGCACAAGATGTTGTGCCCCTACGTTAAACCATATCTTCTGCCCGAACCCATTGATCAAACTGCTGAGAGGTCAAATATCCCAATGCGATGGCAGCTTCCTTCAATGTGCTATGTTCCTTGTGTGCTTTTTTGGCAATCTCTGCAGCCTTGTCGTAACCGATGTGGGTATTCAGCGCCGTCACGAGCATGAGTGAATTGTCAAGATGCATTTTAATACGGGCCTGATTGGGTTCGATGCCGTCAACGCAGTGCTCCACAAAACTATGGCTGGCATCGGCAATCAAACGCGCTGAAGTCAGGAAGTTAAAGATGATGACCGGCTTGAAGACATTGAGTTCAAAATGTCCCTGCATTCCTCCGACATTGATGGCAACATCATTTCCGATCACCTGGGCCATCGCCATGGTCATGGCTTCGGATTGGGTAGGATTGACTTTGCCTGGCATGATGGATGATCCAGGTTCATTGGATGGAATATTGATTTCTCCGATTCCACTGCGAGGTCCTGAAGCCAGGAGTCGGATATCGTTGGCTATTTTGTTGAGCGATACAGCAACAGTCTTCAGTGCACCGTGCGCCTCTACGATCGCGTCATGAGCAGCCAGGGATTCAAATTTGTTCTTGGCGGTTACAAAAGGATGTCCGGTCAATTCGGCAATCTTTTTGGCTACTTTTTTATCATAACCCTTTGGTGCATTAAGACCGGTTCCCACAGCGGTACCGCCCAGCGCCAATTCAGCCAGGTGAGGCAATGTGTTTTTAATAGCCTTGATGCCGTGCTCTACCTGTGAAGCATAGCCACTGAATTCCTGGCCCAGAGTGAGCGGGGTAGCATCCATCAGGTGCGTACGACCGATCTTGACAATGGATTTGAAGGCCTTAGCTTTTGCATCCAGTGCTGTATGCAGGAGAGTCAATGCAGGAAGGGTATGCTCCACCAGGTAGCTGTAAGCAGCAATGCTCATCGCGGTAGGAAAGGTATCATTCGATGACTGCGATTTGTTGACATCATCGTTGGGATGTAACACCTTCTTGGCATCATCCAGTTTGCCACCCTTGATGACATGACCTCGGTTGGCAATGACTTCATTAAGGTTCATGTTGGACTGCGTCCCTGATCCGGTCTGCCACACGACGAGGGGGAAATGATCATCGAGCTGCCCTTTCAGGATTTCATCACAGACTTTGCCGATGAGTTTGGCTTTAGGTTGAGGCAATACCCCAAGATCCAAGTTGGTCAGCGCCGCTGCCTTTTTCAGGATGGCAAAAGCGCGTATGATTTCGGTGGGCATGCGATGTCCGCCGATTTTAAAGTTGTCTTTGCTTCGTTGTGTTTGTGCGCCCCAGTAGACATCCGCAGGTACATTGACCGGGCCCAGGCTGTCCTTTTCGATTCTGTAGTCCATATAGATTGGTTTGTGGCGTAAAGATAACCACAGGACCACGGACCACAATGATCCAGGGCATCAAATGGACTGATTTGAGTAAACCAGATGACTTGCAGGGCGAATCGATTACTCTGTCCGGGTATGTACAGTGGCCAGTACATGTTCGCCAACTTTGGTACCCTGGGCCAAACCATAAGTAAGCGCATTCATGTAGTGAATACCTCCATAATACCGGCTGATGGAGGCCTCATTGGCCGCTTCATTAAAGGATTTAAATGAACGAACCGGTAAATTATAGGGCACCTCGGTGCTGTCCGCAAAGGCAAAATTATCGCCAAACAATTTGGTAAGAATGACCGATGATGCCGCGGAAATCACACTGTGACCACTGGAATGCTCAGGAAATGGAGGGGTTTGCAAAGTTGGCTCCCAATTCGGATCTATGTTTTGATTGATATACGTCTCGGGACGAATCAGGTTGCGGCGATATTTTTCATCCCAGCAACTGATAAAACCATCAAAAAGGCCAATGGAAACCAGTGCATAGGCCTCGGCGGTACCGACCATATCCTTACCCGCTTTACGGGTAGCCAATCCTACAATACCCATCCAGTGACCACCAGGGGTGATTTTCTTAGTCGCCATCATCAGGTGACCTTCCGTGTGCATGACGTATGGATTACAATCCCAGAAATTGGCAATCTCCACACGCTCTGCTTTATTGGTATCGACGGACATGTAGACCGATTGGGCTTCTTTGAAAAACTGAGAAGATTTGTCCGTACTAAATGCCGTAGGTGGAGGAGGAGCAAACTGGCTGGCACTGTCAAGGGTCATCGAACGAATATCGCGCCAATGAGGTTCTACCGCTTCGATGTAGGCCGGTGGCGTCGGTTGCCATCTGCCTTGCTCATTGGTCACGGTATATTTTGGATAGCTACGGGTTTGCGCATAGTTATCTTTTTTGGACCAGGCAAGAATATGATCAGCGACAGTCTTGCCGTACGCCGTAGAGGCATCAAATACATCATCCGGCAATCCCTTGGTTTTAAGTTCAGCATACAGGCTGTCTGTATAGGCTTGCATCTCTTCTTCAGAAAAGATCAAGGCCTTGGCGACGGTCAGGTAAGCATGAATGCCTGCAAGGTTGATGTCCACTTTAGGATCAGCTGGAGGCTCAGGAACGGCAGTCAGATCCCGGATTTGTCCGGCAAGGGTCTTGTATTCAGGATGCCCGTGACGAAGCGTTTCATATAAGGCTATATTGGTATAAGCATAAATCCGGCCGGCTACCACCGGTGAAAAAATATCATGCACGATGATCTCCGTGGTCTTATTGACGGAGCGGTGGATCAACGATGTATTGGCACATAGGGCGGGATCATAATCGGTTTTTTTGCATGCTGCGGTGATGAGCAGGGAGAGGGTCAGGGCGAATGCAATAAAGGATTTCATAACAGAAATATTGTGAACCGCAAAGGTACCTAAAAAGCAAGGTAATGACGGGAGGGAGCAATTCATCCCTCTTTTCTAAGGAGATTCTAATAACTGCCAATCTTCAATATCCACAAGGCTATTGGGTGAATAAAAACTTTTTATTCATGTCATTATGCCCGGGTCATCAATTTTATATTATATAAATATTTAATATGTGCTTCATCCCTTTTTACGCTTCTATCCCATACGCTTAGGTTATCTTTAGAGTCCATCACTTGATCTCGCTTCATGTCTAAATCCCTCTCAAGATGTTAGCTCAGGTATTGACCAAAAACAGCACACCCTCTGCATCCTTCACGTTACAAGAGATCGCTAAACCTGTTCCCGGACCTGGTCAGGTCTGTATTCACGTGACGGCGTACGGACTCAACTTCGCGGACATCATGGCCCGTCAGGGTTTATACCGCGAATGCCCTCCGTTGCCCTGTGTCATCGGATATGATGTTGAAGGGGTCATTGACGCGGTAGCTCCGGATGTACAAGAATTCAAGCCCGGAGACAAAGTCTTTGCCCTGACTCGCTTCGGTGCCTATGCCGAGTATGCGGTAACCCAGGCCGCTGCCGTCAGCCTCATGCCTGAGGGTATGCCGGCCGGAACGGGATGCGCATTGGCTACACAATGCGTGACGGCCTACTACGCCGCGATCCATACCCAGACCCTGGTACCCGGAGAAAAAGTACTCATCCACGCCGCTGCCGGAGGACTCGGCACCGCATTGGTTCAGATCGCCCTTTGGAAAGGCTGCACAGTCATCGGTATCGCAGGTGGCCAGTATAAATCAGATCACTTGCGTCAACTGGGTGTGCAACATGTTATTGATCATCACACGACTTCTTATGAATCGTATATTCAACAGCACCTCAAGGGTAGGGTAGATGTAATATTCGATAATGTGGGAGGCACTTCCGTTAAAAAAGGAAAAACCTTGTTGGCTCCGGGCGGTAGAATGGTAACACTCGGCGGCGCGGCACTGTCTGGCAAGAAGGGATATCTCCAACTGGTTAGGTTCGCCCTCGGATTCGGATTTTTCTCGCCTATCTCTTTTCTCGGAAAATCCCAATCCCTCATCGGTGTCAACATGCTACGAATAGCAGATTACCGCCCCGACCTCATCGAAGCTTGTTTTAAAGGTGTCGTCCAACTATACCTTGAAGGTATTCTACGACCCCATGTCGATAGAGTATTTCAGCACGATCAACTTGATCAGGCCCATACCTATGTCGAAAACCGCAAATCCATGGGCAAAGTCGTCGTGACATGGCAGCTGTAAATGAAAAATGAAAAGTGATAAGTGAAAAGTGAAAATTGAAAAAAGTGGATGATCATCGAAGGCTCCGGGCGCATCAACGGATACCCGGCGAAGAAAAAATATTTGACCAGCAAATTGTTGCGTCAAAATATTAATTGAGCCTTTTCAGCCTCTTCCGCCTTTCTGCCCTTCCGCCCTTCCGCGTCACGCATTATCCTTGCCGGATATCTGCGTTCCAGGCGCAAGTTGTTGCGCCCCTACCTGCTCTATGCCCTATGCTCTATGCTCACTGCTTAATATCCTTTCCGTATCCCTCGCTCCACCGCCGGCACTCCTTTCTCCATCCACTCTGGCATCGGCGCTCCTTTGAGGTAATGATCAAAAAACTGTGACATCCGGATATTAAAGTCTTTCCGGTTTTGCCACTTGACCGGCCAGTGCGGCTCGCCACGGTAATTCAACAACCAGGCGGTTTTGTCAAGCCTGCGCAGGGCGAGGTAAAATTCAATGCCTTGCTCAAAAGGCACAGCCCCATCTTCATCATTGTGCAGTAACAGCAAAGGCGTATTGATCTTGTTGATTTTAAACAAAGCACTGTTGTTGATATACAGATTCGGATCTTCCCAAAGGGATTTGCCGAGACGACTCTGATCATGCTCGTACTGAAACATCCGGGCGATACCGGTTTCCCACCGGATACCACCATACGCACTGGTCATATTGACGACCGCAGCTCCGGCTTCGGCACATTTAAACATATTGGTACGGGTCAGGATATACGCAATCTGATAGCCGCCCCATGAATGCCCCTGCAAAGCCAAATTCTCAGGATCGGCAATACGGTCTTTGACCAGGCTGGTGACGCCCGACATGACTACCTGATACGCACTCTCACCCGGCATACCTATCCGATACGTAACATCTGGATTGAAAATCACATACCCTCGGCTGGCATAGAATGCATAATTGATCGTAGACCTGTGCGGAGCTGGAGCAGTGTGGGTATGCAGTTCATCTGAAGACCGCTCATAAAAATTAACGATCGTCGGATACGAACGCAGGGTATCATATCCGGCTGGTAAAACCAATAACCCGGTTCGCATCGTGCTATCCCAATCCATCCACCGGTATAATCGTATACTGCCCCACGCATACTCTTTTTGCTGTGGATTGGCATCAGAGATGAGGTCACCTGTTTTTAATCGGTCAGCAGACAAATTCAAATTGGGAAAGGTGGAGAAGTTTTCTCTGGTATACAGATACGCATCTGCTGCCCGGGCTTTTGATACCCAACGACTGTACTCATATGCATTTAACGTCGGTGCCTCATGGGTGCGGGTCGTTGGATCAAACCAGCTATACCCACTCGACTTGTCCATATCATTCCGGGCATACATGAGCCATGGAGTCACCGGATGAAGTGATTTTTCTTCAGCATCTGTGCGGATATAGCGGTACATGATATTGCTCTCACGCCCTTTGGTCAAGGCCACTGGTGCTTTCGCACTTTCCCCTGGCCATGCCCACAAGTCATAGCGGTCATAGAAGATCAGGGACTGATCATCCTTTACCCATCCAGCCGAACCATAAGAAGAGGGATACGAGGGTACATCATTTTCTTCATCGTACCATGATGGTAAATTGGCTTTACTCATCAACGCAAAGGTCCCCGTGGAAAAACGATACGCCCACCAGGTACTGTCGGTTTCGCTATACCCATAGGCAAATGTATTGCCTGGTGAAATTCTGGGTTGTGTCAGCATCCCTTTTCGAATAGGGATGACTGCGCCTGTCAGCAGATCCACTTTAGCCAGATCCTTACGGGGATCACTACCTGCCCAGGTGGTTTCTTTCAGATATGGCTTTTCGGTAAAGACCAATACATATCGCCCAGTTCGCTCAGGACCATAGACCGCGGACTCCCAGGTCGGAGAGCAGATGGCAATGTGTTGTTTCGAACCCGTATCGTAGACATATGCGTATGATTTCTTTTCATCCTTCGACCGTTCTACATTTTGCTGCGTGTAGATTCGGGGATCCTGGGTAGACCAGATTTCTACATCCACAATTTCATCAGGCAACAAAGTCGTATCCTGGATGAAAGGCATTTCAGACCGTCCGTAATACAAATATTTTCCATCCTCACTCCATCGGAGATCCGCATCCTTGCTCACCAGGGGCAACGCCGTTTTGTTTTTTGACGCGATCGTTTTCGCAGAGTCGGATTTGAAATCATAGTAAAACAGTTCCCAGGGCTCTACCTGGGCCTTGGTGGTATCTACATTTCCCAGGAATGCGATCAGGTTGCCATCGGGAGGCAAAGAAAGTTTAGCATAACTGCCTTTTTGCTTTTTGATATAGGTCCATTGAAAATTAGACCAATACGCCACACCTGCCATCTCAGTGGAATCAGAAGATTCAGTAATGGCCAGCAATACCCCGGCCTTTTCTGCCCAGGTATAATCGGTGACATGACGCAAGGTATCCTGCTGTCCGGTGGATAATTGTCGTACAATGAGATGCTGTATTTCCTTTTTTGATTTTTTCTTTTCCTTACTGGTATCGGCTGGCATCGCAGCTTCTTTGACGGTATAGGCCAGCCAATCGCCTTGCCGTGCGGGTACTTTGTAGTCAACCACAAAAGGAATGCGTACGATGTTTCCGGATGGTCCTTGCATCACCAGCAGGGTATCACAGGGCCATTCTTTTTTGTCCACTTTACGTCGCTCCAGGTTGCGCAAGGTGTCGCGCGGTGGAGTGATAACCCCGTAGATATATTTGCCGCTGTAATCGATGCCGGCCTTACTCACCCGGTTGATGATGCTGGTCGATTTTGTAACAGCATCATAAATCGCAAGTCGGGGATCGCCTTCGCCAGGCACCATCCGGTAGATGGTAAAAGAGCCATCCGCTGAAATCTGCTGGTCCTGGATTTTATTCCAGATCAGAAAATCGCTATGGTCAAGGATTTTGAGGGGCGCATCCTGCGAATGGACAAGCAGGGCGGTCAACAAAAGGCATACAGTGGTTGTTGTGGATTTCATCAGATGCGGCATGAAACAGGCGTATTCGGATACAATGAATTTTATGGAACTTTACCCCACAAAGTAAAAAGATTTGGACCTATGCTCAGAATCGCAATGATCGCTCATGATGGTAAGAAGGCTGATCTGGTCTCCTTTCTGCTTAGCCATAAAGACCTGTTTAGAAATACCGTTTTGATTGCCACCGCTACTACGGGAGGATTTCTTGAAAAAGCAGGGTTCAATGTCAAGAAAGTGCTCTCCGGACCGAAGGGAGGCGATGCCCAGATCGGCGCCCAGGTGGCCAATGGGGAAATTGATTTTGTGTTTTTCTTTCGGGATCCCCTGGGCAAACATCCACACGAACCGGATGTCCAAATGCTCATGCGGCTCTGCGATGTCCATAATGTGCCACTGGCCACCAATCCCGCATCCGCCGAATATCTCCTCAAGGGCATGATCGCTGACGAGCATACCGATATATGACCGATGAGGATTTTAAATCCGTAGCCGATACGATTCCCAAAGATCCGGGCGTCTACCGGTTTATCAACCCGGAAGGACAGGTCATCTATGTCGGCAAAGCCAAGAACCTGCGCAACCGCCTGTCTTCCTATTTTGGAGATAAGAAACACCAGTATTTCAAGACCCGAACCATGGTGCGCCATGCGCATCATTTCGAATTTACAATCGTCGAAAGTGAACAGGATGCGCTCCTGCTCGAAAATACGTTGATCAAGCAGATCCAGCCGCGCTATAATGTCAACCTCAAGGATGATAAATCCTATACCTATATCTGCATCCGCAACGAACGATTTCCAAGGGTATTTCTGACTCGCCGATTGATTCGCGATGGCTCAACCTACTTTGGTCCTTATACCTCCAAAGCAAGAGTCAGTGAAATCCTGGAGATCGTGCGTAAACTATTTCCTTTGCGCACCTGCTCGTTGCTGCTGACGCCCCAACCTATTGAAGCGGGGAAATACAAGGTGTGTCTTGAATATCATATTAAGAATTGCCTGGGTCCCTGTGAAGGTCTCGAATCTGAGGAATCCTACAACGCCCGCATCGATCAGGTGAAAAATATCCTGAAGGGCCATTTCAGGGATGTCCTCCAGCATCTCAAACGCGAAATGGAATCCCATGCCATGGCGATGGAATTCGAAAAAGCCCAGCAGATCAAAGAGCGGCTGACCGTGTTTGAAGATTACCAGGCACGCTCCACCGTGGTGAGTCATTTGGAACGGGACCTTGATGTATTCAGCATCGCCACGGATGAGACGCACGCCTATGTCAATTACCTCAAAGTCGTGCAAGGCGCGATCATCAATAGCTATACCCAGGAGTTACTAAAAAACCTCAATGAAGATGAGCATGAACTCCTGGCCTTCACCATTGATCGGCTGCGTGAAAAATTTAATTCGGTCACAGAGGAAATTGTGGTGCCTTTTAAAGTAGAACTTGTCGATCAAAATATCACGCAAACGGTACCGCAGCGTGGGGAAAAGAAGGAACTGCTGGACCTGTCGTTGAAAAATGTCCGCTATTTTTTGTTGCAAAAGCAAAAGGAAAAAATCAGTCACACGCAAAAACAGACCCCGGCAGAACGTATCATGCGCACGCTGCAATCTGATTTGCGGATGAATGCCCTGCCAATGCATATCGAGTGTTTTGACAACAGTAATATTCACGGGACACATCCAGTCGCTTCATGTGTAGTCTTTAAAAATGCCAAACCGGCCAAACGGGATTACCGACATTTTCACGTCAAGACCGTAGAAGGGCCGGATGACTTTGCCTCCATGCGGGAAATTGTCGAACGTCGCTATAAGCGAATGTTGGATGAAAATCAGCCTTTGCCTGACCTGGTCGTAATCGATGGAGGCAAGGGGCAACTCAGTGCGGCCATGGAGTCAATCGAAGCATTAGGTATTCGCGATCGATTGACTGTTGTAGGCATTGCGAAAAAACTGGAAGAAATTTATTTCCCTGGAGATTCGATCCCACTGTATATCGACAAGAAATCAGAATCCCTCCGTCTCATCCAGCAAATCCGTAACGAAGCCCATCGGTTTGCGATCACCTTCCATCGCAATACCCGCAGCAAGGATTTTACCCGTACCGAACTCACCGGCATCAAAGGAATAGGGGACAAGACCGCCGAAAAATTATTGAAGCATTTCGGATCCGTCAAGAAACTAAAGGAAGCACCACAGGAAGAAATCGCCAAAATAGCAGGTCAGGCCGCAACCAAACATCTGTTAGCGTCTTCTCTTTTTAGTGAAAACCCAGAAAAGGAAAATTCGTAGGGTTTCGTCTTGTTAATGCTATAAATTCTGGGCCCCTTCTGCCTTTCTGCCCCTAAATCCTGATTCGACTCCGCTCATCACAGCGCCTATCGGGGACTTCATGATCTTATTTGGGTTTCAGCAGGATCAAAATTGCCTATTACTTATTGCCAATTCTCCTCTGCCCTCTGCTCTATGCCCTCTGCTCTCCCGCTTAGTGGCTTCGCAACACTGCGGGATCTTCGTTGCACTTCGATCTGCTCTCCGCTCTCTGCTCTATGCTATTAATTTCCTCCAAGCGACGCCACCTCCTTCGCCACGGCATCATGGAGATAATACCCCATCTCCAATACCTGTGATGCTGAAGCAGGCCCTTCGTGCCGCTGGATGATTTTGCCCTTCCCGTCGACAAACAACAACGTAGGGAAATTGACTACGCCATAGCGATCCGCTAGCGCAGCTTCTGCCTCCGGCCCGCCTACGTTGATCTTGTAGCTGATGAAGTGACTATTGAAGTACGTCGCTAACTCGTCCTGGGTAAAGACATACTGATCCATTCGCTTACAGGATTCGATCCATGGGGCATAGAAGTACATGAAGACAGGTTTCTGCATGAGATCAGCAAACTCAAGGAGATATCCAAGATTGGCACAATCTGCAAACTGAACATCCTGCGAGCAAGTCGCCGGCCGAACGACCACCTTGGTGTACGGCTTGGGTGAACAGCAAAGAATGGCGCAGAGGGCAACCCCAGCCAGGATGGATTTGGGAGATACAATCATATGTGGTTGATTCAGATAGTTAGCGTTACTATCCGGATGCAAAACATATGCCAAAAAATATTAATATGAATTTTGTCCGATACCCGGCAAGCCTCCCAATGACTCCGGATCCAGCAAAGCCCCGGTAGCAATAAAGTGCGGATTGACCAGGTCAGGTTTGTTGTATATCAATGGTAGTAAGGTATCCCGCCCGATCACCTGTCCACCCGCCTCCTCCAGCACACATTGCGCCGCTGCCGTATCCCACTCCATGGTCGGTGCAAATCGCGGATAAAAATCCGCAGAGCCTTCTGCAAGCAGCAGGAATTTTAACGAACTCCCCGTAGATACTAATTGCGGTTTTTGAAGACAACCGATCACCTTTTCAGTCAATGGATCCCGATGGCTCCTCGATGCCACAACATGTATGCCCTCATCCGTCAGTCGAAAAGCCCGCGACCTGAGTTTTGTTTGCTCACCAGACCAATTCATCCGATAGGCCCCTTGCCCATATTCAGCCATATAAGCCAGATCCGTACAAGGAACATACACATAGCCTCCCACCGGACGATGCCCCTGGAGAAATGCAATGTTGATCGTAAACTCCCCATTACGCTTGATAAATTCCTTGGTCCCATCCAACGGATCCACCAGAAAATATTCGTAGTAATCTTTACGCAACTCAAAAGGTGCCTGCCTCAACTCTTCAGATATGACCGGAACCCCTGGAAATAAATCAGCCAGGGCAGCACAAATAATACGGTTCGAACGCTTATCCGCCTCCGTCAACGGACTATCATCAGCTTTGATCTCGGTATGGAACCTGGATTCATCAGCATATATATCCAGGATGGCCCGGCTGGCTTCACGAAGCACCGGTAAGAGGAGATCAGTCATATTGGACAGCATCCGCACAAGTTGTAAAAAAGTACAGACATTCTATCCTGTCATTTCCACATACATTAACCTAATCAAGTGGAAGATTCCTTTCGGGAATATTTGATCATGCGATCTATTTGACCTGTATATCTTTGAGAGATGCGAAAACCAACCAGGAATATCCTGCAGGGCCAGACCAGATCATACCAGCTGGTCATCCTCTGCTTATTCCTCTCAGCATATTCGATTGAGCCAACACTCTTTGCCCAGCGACCCCTCTACACCATTTCAGCCACATTAGACACCGTCAAACACGAGTTGACCGGAATGATCGAAATTCAATACACCAATCATGCCGATGTATCTCTCGACAAACTGGGCATTCATCTGTGGCCCAACGCCTACCATTCGAGGCAATCCGCCCTGGCCCATCAAATGGCCGATCAGGGTGATTTGTCTTTGATGAAGGCACGACTTCAGGATATGGGTGGTATCGTGGTAACAGGTTTCAATACAGACAAGGCCAGGATCCCATTGGTATTGGATTCGCTCAACAAGGATATGGGTTGGTTGATCCTCGACCAACCCCTTGCTCCGGGAGAAACCGTTACTGTTTCAACCTATTTTACCCTCACGATCCCGGTATCTTTTTCCCGCATGGGCCGCACAGGATCATCCTACCAACTCACCCAGTGGTACCCACATCTTGCGGTGTTGGATAGCCTCGGCTGGCACCGCATGCCCTACCTCGATCAGGGAGAGTTTTTCAATGATTTCGCAGATTACAAAGTTCACTTGCAGGTTCCTTCCGGATATATGGTGGCAGCCACGGGCATATTGGATTCAATCAGTAATGCATCAAATCAAAAGGATTGGTATTTCACAGCCACTAACGTAATTGATTTTGCCTGGTTTGCCAGCTCCACGTTTCGAAAGGAGACAACCACAGTCGAAGTCGGTGAACATAAAAAGGTGGAGTTAAATATTTATCACGATACGCCTGGCGAAGAGTTGTGGACCCGCGCTCAAGCTTGGGCTACACGGGCTTTGCAATTCTACAGCGACTGGTTAGGCCCGTATCCTTACCCACAGATGAGTGTCGTGTATGCACCCTTTAGCCAGGGCGGCTACATGGAATATCCAATGGTCGCACAGATCAGCTATACTTCGGACTCCATTCTCCTGGATCAGGCCATAGCGCATGAAATAGGCCACTCCTGGCTCTATGGCATTCTTGCCAATGACGAACGAACACATCCCTGGATGGACGAAGGACTCAATTCTTTTTTAGAATGGCAGTATACCAAAATGTATCACACGGGATATACAGATGCTTTTTTACCATCCATCTTCTCCGCAAATGGCTCAATGTCCGACCAGGATATGTTGATGCATGCGGTCAGATTTGAACATCGATTACAACCACCGGCTGCCCCACCGGAAAAACAAGCAAGTGAGCAATATCTTTTTAGCGCATATGTCCTTCCTCCGCAGGGCCTGGAGATGATGCAGTCCATGGAAGGTCCGGATAAGATGAAGGAGATGTTCCGTACCTATTTTAGAGATCATCAATTTACCCATGTGGCACCGGCCGACATGCAATCCTCATTCGAAGCCTCCTGTGACTGCGATCTCAACTGGTTTTTTAAGGAATGGATACATCGCGCCCATGAAGTAGATTATCGTATAAGCAGGTTTGACGAAAACGAAAAGGAAATCACGCTGGTCAACAAGGGTGAAGCTAAGGTCCCGCTCAAACTGAATACGTATAAGCAGGGAAAGCCGTTGTTGGAGCACTGGATCAATGGGTTTGCCGGTGAGAAAACCATTCATCTCGATGATCGCGCGGATGAAGTCAGGCTTTACGAAGGCATGATGGGCTTCAACCAGAAATGGTCATCGAACATTAAGCCGCAAAATATTTGGCCGCGATGGACTCTATTGCCCCGAAAGGAGAGTTATACCCGACCCACGATAGCGGTGACGCCGGTTTTTGGAGTCAATCTGGCAGATGGGTTCATGCCTGGTGTTGCTTTTACTTCCGGACTTTTTCCGCAGCAACATTTTAAATTTCTTTTAGCACCTATGTTTGGCCTCGGGAGTAATCAGTGGAGAGGTCATGCTACCTTTCGCTATATCGGCGATATGCCCGCGGGCAAGTTTGATAAATATTTGTTGTCCCTGGGGCTTGATGATTTCGGGTACAATATTGACACCCACTATCTGTTTCGGGATCATTATTTCAAATGGTCCCCCACAGCAGCCGTACGGTTTGCCCCTGACGCTGATCATCTACATCGGACGGCATGGATCAAATACAGATATGTGCATATCGACCAATATTATGGCAGAGGTGTAGATTATGACAGCTATGTGTATGATGATGAACATCGCAGCTATGGCATTCAGGAATTGTTATTCCAGGTGCGAACCAATGATGTACTCCGTCCTTATGAAGCGATGGCTAATGTACAGGCCGGTAAAGGTTTCGTGAGACTCAATGTGCAATACAAACAGCATTTTGCGGGTAGAACGGCGTCAAGGGGAGTATGGGTTCATGGTTATGCGGGCTGGTTGCCAGTCTATAATAATCCCGATGCCAGTGCCGGCTTTACCCTTAACGGGACGGCTTCACATGGTTATTTTTCTCGCGACTATATGTTTGATGAATGGTTGGGTGGGCGAAATGCAGTCGATGGGTTGTTTGCGCATCAGATATTCCAGAAGGATGCAGACCTCAAGACACTTTCCACCATTGGCAATGGGGATGAATGGATGCTGGGAGGTGGTGTCAGCGCGGCGCTGCCATTTCGTTTTATCCATGCATATATGGATGCAGCATTATTTCCATCATCCGTTACCGAAAAAGTAACCGGAAGTTATAGCGGTGGCGTAGCATTGGTGCTGTGGAAAGATGTATTCGAAGTCTACGTGCCCATTCTGGAAAGCAAAGACATCCGGGAAAGCCTGACCTATACGGTACAGGATATCTGGTATAAAAGGATTTCGTTTCGGGCCAATGTCAAATTGGTCAATCCGCTCAATATCGAAGATCGGGTGCAACTGGGTTATTAAATTCTATTCATCCTCATCTTCATCTTCAGCCTGAAGGACAAATGCGGGGTCAACCGGGCCCTGGCTGATGAGCCGCATGGTATTAACATTTTCCTTGCTTAGTTTATTGACCACCCTGTAGATGTCCGCCGTAGTTACTTCGGCGATTCGATCCGCTTCTGTATTGATCAGATTGGCATCCCCGAGGGATTCATAATATCCAAGATTGGTGGCTTTATGGGAAGCACTCACATTGCTAAAGCAAACGGAGCTTTCATTCTTATTCTTCAATTTATCCAGGATGGCGGTTTGAATTTCACCGGCTTGCAGGCTGGCCAATTCATTCCACAGATGATCTTCCATCTCCTCCATGGTGATGTCTTTAGCCGGTCTGGCTTCCAGGATAAACAGCCCCTTTTCTTCCGAGCCGGTGATATAGGCATCCATGTGGGCACAGACTTTCAATACCTTGACCATCCGCTGATAAAATATCGATGAGCGCCCCAGGCTCATGACATCGCTGAGCAAATCAAAGGCATAATAATCCGGCCCATTCCGTCCATCCATCAACCATGCGAGATATAATACGGACGAAGGGTATTGACCTTCATCCACAAGCGTGCGGGCATCATATTGATCAGGTTCTTCCTGCCTCAGCCGTCGTGCAATAGGTCGTGCTGGTATGGAATCAAAACGGTTCTTCACCAATGCCAATACCTCATGAGCAGGCATAGGCCCCGCAATGGAAAGGATCGCATTGTTTGGGCCATAAAAAGATTGATAAAACTGCCGTACATCATCAAGTCGTGCATCAGCAATATGTTCCATGACTTTGCCGATCGTCGGCCAGCGATAGGAATGCACTTTATAACACAGGTCAGACATCATGTGCCATACCATCCCATAAGGCTGGTTGATACAGGTCTCTTTAAACTCTTCCGTCACCACTTGCTGCTGCGTGCTCAGCGACTTTTGATTGATGTTGAGATGCTGCATCCGATCAGCCTCAAGCCATAATGCGGTATCCAGGTTGACCGCCGGAAGGGTGCAATAAAAATTGGTGATATCCGCATTGGTATAAGCGTTGGAATCCCCTCCGGCCAACTGGATGATCTCATCGTACGAATCCGCATGTTTAGATCCTCCAAACATAAGGTGCTCAAACAGGTGTGCAAAACCGGTCTTATCCGGCGATTCATCCCGCGATCCAACTTTATACAACAGATTGATCGTAGCCAGCGGGGTATTGGTGTCCTGATGGATCAGCACGACCAATCCATTGTCCAGCACATGTTTTTCAAATGATACCAACGTAATTGTTCTTGGTGAGCCTGCAAAAGTACTGAAAAGACGGCTTTTGCCTTCAGAATGATCGCGCACTGAATGGCAATCATGATGTCCAATATCCATTTTCCGATGCCCTGAATTGGCGCAGGAACGCAATACATTGCATTCCTGCGCCAATTCATTGAAATCCTTCCCTTTGCCCTTTGTCCTGTGCTCTCTGCTCTCTGCCCTATGCTCTATGCTTTTTCGCTATTTTTACCCCATGCCCTTCGGCGATAAAACACATCCATTGCAATGGGACTGGTCCGGTTCCGAAAATCCTGCACCCTCGCAGTCGCCATTGCATGGTTACGTCTCCGGACTTCCACCTTTTTTAAGGGGCCCTTACTCCACGATGTACCTGGTCAGGCCATGGACCATCCGACAATACGCTGGCTTTTCCACCGCCGAAGAAAGCAACGCCTTCTACCGCCGCAATCTCGCCGCCGGACAAAAAGGACTCTCGGTAGCCTTTGACCTGCCCACACACCGCGGCTATGATTCTGACCACCCTCGCGTCAAAGGCGATGTCGGAAAAGCGGGTGTAGCCATTGATTCCGTAGAGGACATGAAGATCCTCTTTGATCAGATCCCCCTGGATCAGATGTCTGTATCCATGACGATGAATGGAGCCGTAATTCCCATCATGGCATTCTTCATCGTTACCGCGGAAGAACAAGGCGTTGCTCCATCCCAACTGACCGGAACCATTCAGAATGATATCCTCAAGGAATTCATGGTGAGGAATACTTATATCTATCCGCCGGCCCCGTCGATGCGGATCATCGGAGATATTTTTTCTTACCTCAATACCCATATGCCTCGTTTTAATTCGATCAGCATCTCGGGATATCACATGCACGAAGCCGGAGCTACCGCTGATCTGGAGTTGGCCTACACCCTTGCCGATGGTTGGGAATATCTGCGCACTGGCATCGCTGCCGGATTAGATATTGATGATTTTGCGCCACGTCTGTCTTTCTTTTGGGGCATCGGCATGGATCATTTGACGGAAGTGGCCAAGATGCGCGCTGCAAGAGTGATCTGGTCACAGATCGTTTCAACATTTGGAGCTCGCGATCCTAAATCCCTGGCGCTGCGTACCCACTGCCAGACCAGCGGATGGAGCCTTACAGCACAGGATCCTTATAACAATATCGGTCGCACCACTATTGAAGCGATTTCAGCCGTTATCGGAGGTACTCAATCATTGCATACCAACGCGCTGGATGAAGCCCTGGCTTTGCCAACCGATCAGACAGCAGCAGTAGCACGCGATACGCAACTCTTTTTACAAGGACAAGCCGGCTTAAGTAAAATCGTTGATCCGTATGGTGGCTCCACCTATGTCGAAACACTTACCGATGCGTTGATTCACAAAGCATGGGCCCATATCCGTGAAGTCGAAGATCTCGGCGGCATGGCCAAATCCATGGAGTCCAGTCTGCCTAAAATGAGGATTGAGGAAGCCGCTGCAAGACGCCAGGCCAGGATTGATTCAGGAAAAGACAAAATCATCGGGGTCAATATTTTTGCGCCAGAAGAAGAAACGCCACTCCATTTGCTCGAAGTCGATAATACAGCCGTGACGAAGGCACAAATGAATCGCTTGAATCAAGTGCGTAGCAACAGAGATCCGGGTAGGGTAGAGGCTGCTTTAAGGCAGATCACGATGATCGCCAAATCCGGAGGAGGCAACCTGCTGGAAGCCGCTGTAGAGGCTGCACGTTGCAGAGCGACCCTGGGCGAAATCAGCGATGCGATGGAAGTCGCATTCGGCCGATACAAAGCATCACCGGTGATGATCTCCGGCGTATACGCAAAAGAAATCAGCATGAACGAATCCTTTCAAAAGGCAAGGGCACTTGCCGATGAGTTTGCACGCAGCAAAGGACGCCGGCCCAGGATCATGGTCGCCAAACTGGGACAGGATGGACATGACCGCGGGGCTAAGGTGATCGCCACAAGCTTTGCAGATCTCGGCTGGGATGTCGATATCGGCCCATTATTTCAAACCCCCGCAGAAGCCGCCATGCAAGCCGCTGAAAACGATGTCCATATCCTGGGGATCTCTTCACTCGCCGCAGGGCACAATGTTTTGGTCCCTGAAACACTCAAAGCTCTGAAAGAGCTCGGCAGACCAGATATCGGTGTGGTAGTCGGAGGTATCATCCCCGAGCACGATCATGAAGCATTATTCAATGCAGGTGTGATGGCCATCTTCGGACCAGGTACAGTCATCGCGGAAGCGGCAATCCAATTACTGCACCGACTTTGATGGACTTGTGTTTCAGGCTGGATCCATGAATAAATCAGACGCAATGCCATCCGCAAAAAAGAAGTAAGCAGGCCGTAAAACCCAATTGCCGGAATCCGAAATCGTGATCATTCCTTTTTCCAGGTAGGCTGAAACCTGAGCCTCGAGGTGCTGTACATAACGATCACCAAGGAGGTCAAGCCTTTTTCTATCAATTCCTTTGATGGTTCGAAGTCCGGTCATCACAAGTTCATGATATTGTTGCCTGGGCGTCAGTTGTTCTTTTTCAAATGGAATATTTCCGGCAGTCAAAGCCTCAATGTATTTGATATTGTGTGCGATGTTCCATTGTCTGGATTCAGTATTGAAGCTGTGGGCGGATGGCCCGATGCCGAGATAGTGCACCCCGGACCAATAACTCATATTATGTTTCGATTCAAAACCAGGTTTTCCAAAATTACTTACCTCATATTGCAAGATTCCCGCCGCGTTTAATCGTTCCTGAAGAATGGCATATTGCCGGTTAGCCTGGTCGTCGTCGGGAGCAACTACTTTGCCTTTAGCGACCTGGTGATGCAGAGCAGTGCCTGTTTCTACGGTTAGCGCATAACTTGAGATATGTGGTATGCCCGCATCAATCAATTTTTGGATGTTACTTTCCCAGGCCTCATCCGTCAACCCCGGTCCACCATAGATCAGGTCAGCAGTAATATTTTCAAAGCCAGCCTCACGAATCAGTTCCAGCGATTTCGAAGCCTGGTCTGCACTATGACTTCGGTTCCATGCCCCCAACAGTTCATCCTGGAAGGCCTGTATGCCTAAGCTTAATCTGTTGATGCCTGCCTTTTTCCAAGCTTTTAAATTATCGGCATGGATATGATCCGGATTGGCCTCAAGTGTTATTTCGGCATCATCGGTGGTTTCAAAGTGTTGATGAACCTGGTCTACGAGTATGCTTATGTCTTGGCTGGATAGTGCAGAAGGTGTTCCTCCTCCGAAGTAGAGCGTCTCAATTCGCTGCCCTTGCAGGTAGCCGGATTGTAACTCCAATTCTGTTATCAACGCCTGCACCATTTCATCTTTCATCCGGAAGGACGTCGAAAAATGAAAATTGCAGTAATGACAAGCCTTTCGGCAAAAAGGAATGTGAAGGTATATGCCGGCCATGGATGCAAACATAGGCATTAAATGGCCTTGAGCTTGTCACCGGGGATGACGAGGACTTTAAAATCCAAAGCCCAAATGGACACCGGCCAGTTGAGTATAACTTGAATCTTTATTAGGCCCGAATCTCCCTGGGGCGACTATTTCAATAAAGAAATGGGACCGGTCCCCATTTCCAAAGGATTTGTTCAGCAGAGGAGTGAATCCAAATACGCCATCACCTACTTCAAACGCGGCACGCAGGCCAAACGTCCATCCGTGATGCATCGGAAACAATATCCCGGGATGAACTATAAAATGCACTTCGTAAGGTTTGTCTTCCTGGCTGGCATAGGGTTTGAACACCGGAACAAACTCGAGATCAAACTTGCTGCTTCCCTTTGAATGAAAGGTAATGCCCATCGGAAATCCAATGGAATAGAAGTCGCTTTGGTTCAACCAGGTGACCTCCCCGTGATTAGCCGCAAAAAGGATCTGCACCACGCCGATATGGTATCCGGCAAGTTTGCTGTCGGAGGCCGTCATTTGACTCAATGTGTCCTGCGCCACTACCCTCGATAACCCACCAATGACAATGACCAGGAGGAGTACATTTTTTCTCATCGTTTGTGCATTTAGTACGGAAATGAAAATGGAGTATCGCACTAAAGGTAAACGATATTTGTAAATTAAGGACAATAATATCCTTAAATATTTTTCATGACCTCACGTCAACAAAAAAAGGCACACGGAGGCACGGAGAATACGGAGTTATAATTTATCTGGCTCATCACCCCATCACCCCATCACCCCATTACCCTCGCTACGCTCAGCCCATCCCTGATCGGTAGGATCATCACCTCCACCCGCGGATCATTATACAGCATTTCGTTATACCTGTGAATCACCCTGGCATCGACATCATCCCGGGCACTGACCACCTTGCCGCTCCACAGTACATTGTCTGAAAGGATGAATCCCCCTGGCCGAACATGCCCAATCACCGCTTCATAGTATTGCTGGTATTCCTGTTTGTTCGCATCAATAAACACCAGGTCCCAGGTCTCCCTACGCGAGGCGATAACCTTGACAGCATCTCCGAATACGCTTTCCACAAGAGATTCTACTCCCGCCAGGGCAAGGTGTTTGCGGATCAGAAAATCATACTCCGCATTGGCCTCAATGGTGACCACTTTACTTCCGGGCCGGGGATCAAGTCCACGCGCCAGGCATATCGTGCCATAGGCGGTAAACGTTCCAATCTCGAGGACATTCCGTGCTTGCAAAAGAGATGTCATCAGGGTCAAAAAGGCACCCTGCACTTTTCCACTCAACATCTGCGGTGCAATGGTGTGCAGATGGGTAGATCGCTCGATTTCATGGAGCACCGGATCATGGACATTGCTGTAGGTGTCCATATATTTCTGCAGGTCAGGTGTGAGCATAGCGATTTTGCCAGATAGGATGAAGGATGACGGAAGCCAGGATGATGGCGGCCCCGATATAAAAGGATAACGTTAATTCTTTGCGGTCATTCAGCAACAACAACGCCATCGCAATTCCGTAGACCGGCTCAAGATTGATGACCATGATAGAGTCATAGGCCGTGACCGTTCGCACAGCCCGCGTACAAAGCACCCAGGCCACACAAGTACAAAGCAATCCAAGGATCAGCAAGTACCCTGCATCTTGCAGGTTTGGCCAAAAATGTGGGATGCCGTTTACAAAATATTCACCACCGAGCCAGACACACATTGTGACCCAGGCACCCATCATCTGCATCATCGTCATGTGCTCAGGATCCACTACTTCAATCCATTTTTTCTCCAGACTGGAAAACACGGACAGCAATAGAGCAGCGGTTATCCCCAGAATGATGCCGTTAAGAAGATCCCCTTCTGCCCGCCCAGCAATCAATACAATGCCGGGAATGACCATCATGCCAAAGACCACCTCATGTCGCACCAGCGGACGATGGGTGATCCAGGGTTCAATCCATGCGGTGAAAAACGAAATGGTCGCAAAGCAAATCAGCGCGGTAGAAGCATTCGCCAGTTTGATGCACCCAAAAAAGCAAATCCAATGTATCGCGACCATCGCACCTAGGAGATAGATCTTTTTGTGCTCTATGACATAGGCTTTCTGCAGTTTGCCTGTGACTCCGAGATAAACGGCAATCCCCAGGCCTGCAATCAATGTCCTCCACCACACCAGCACACTAGCCGGTAACGAAATCAAGTCGCCCAGGATAGCCGTGCCCGCCAGCAAGACCACGGCGATGTGTAGATCGATATAGGCCCGTCTTTTCTGCAATGGTAGGTAAGTCGTTATCTTTGCACAAGTATACACAAATCGCTACGATACCTTTATGAGCCAACACCAGACTGAACCCTCCGCATTACAAGTGGGAGACCCCGCACCAGATTTTGCACTCTACTCTTCTGACAAGGAGTTGACCCGCTTGTCCGACATGCTTGGCCACCCGGTGGTCCTCTTATTTTTTCCGCTCGCGTTCACCAGCACATGCACCCGTGAACTTTGTGCGACAAGAGACGATCTGTCCACCTACAAGGATTTGGATGCAAAGGTGTTCGGCATATCTGTTGATTCACTGCATAGCCTTAATCGTTACAAGCAGGACCATCAACTCAATTTTCCGCTGCTCTCCGATTTCAATAAAGACACGGTCCGGGCGTACCATGCCGTGTATGAAGAATTCGGCTATGGCATGCGTGGTGTAGGCAAGCGCGCGGCATTTGTGATAGATCAGGAAGGCATGATCCGGTATGCGGAGGTGCTTGAAAATGCCGGACTGCTTCCGGATTTTGAGGGCATTCAAAATACACTCCGTACCTTGCAGCCGGCTTCCGCCAAAAAATAGTATATTAGTATCAAATCCGATCACCCATGATGTATGACAGTCTTTCCAAAGAACAAGAAGATGTGCTGATGGAAGAGCTCACCTCGGATGGCCAGCAGACACAACTCGTTGTGCTCAACGATGATTTCAACACCTTTGACTGGGTCATTGAGTGCTTTATGGAAGTACTCAATCATACCAGTGAACAATCAGAACAACTGGCATGGATCATTCATACCAAAGGCCGCGCCAGTGTCAAACTGGGTACGCTGGACGAATTGAAGCCCTACAAAGATGCCCTGACCGATCGTGGCCTGAATGCCATCATCGAACACGAAAAGGTTAACAGGTGATTAAAGCCTGATGCCTGTATTCCTGCTGGACGAGGAACTCATTTTTCCACACCCTGAATTGCGAGAGCCCGATGGCCTGCTGGCTGTCGAAGGTGATCTCTCGCCCAATCGACTCCTCCTTGCGTATCGTTGGGGTATCTTTCCATGGTTTCACGATGGTCAACCCATCCTATGGTGGTGGCTGTGCCCGCGCCTCATGCTTCGCCCCTCAGAGGTACACCTTTCCCATTCGGTCAGAAATTTTATCAATCGCAAAGTTTATCGGGTCACATTTGATCAGGATTTTGGAGCAGTGATGGAAAAATGTGCTTCGACACAACGACCGGGGCAATCCGGCACCTGGATTATGCCTGAAATGATTCACGCCTATACCCAATTACATCAGTTAGGCTATGCACATTCCGTTGAAGTATGGCATGACGACACTCTCGTCGGTGGTCTCTATGGTATAGCTGTAGGCAGGATCTTCGTTGGAGAAAGTATGTTTGCCCTCCAACCTAATGCGTCCAAAATTGGATTTGTCAATCTAGCCCGTTTTCTGGAATCGCAAGGCTACCACTGGATCGACTGTCAGCAGGATACACCACATATGCGCACGTTGGGTGCATACACCATCAATGAAGCCCTGTATTTGGATATCCTTCGAAATAATCTAAGAGAACGCGATCAGCCAGGATCGTGGGCAAAAGAAGTTTCTTAGCTTTTGCGCCCCGGGTTATTTGCCGCGGAAATGGGCGATAATCAAACCTGCCAATTCCCTGCCTACATTTTCCTGCGCTTCGGCCGTGGATCCGCCAACATGTGGAGTCAGTGAAATACGCGGATGCGTCAGAATGTCCTGCCTGGGTGTCGGTTCTCCAACAAACACATCAAGCGCAGCTCCACCGATCTGTCCGGATTGCAGACCTTCTATCAACGCATCTTCATCGAACACACCGCCTCGTGCCGTGTTGATCAGGATGACGCCTTTTTTCAATTGTCCGAGTTCCTCTTTTCCAATCACCGGCTTGTCCGCTTTCGGGATATGAATCGTGATGATATCTGCCTTGCTTAGCAGGGTAGGGAGGTCGATCGTTGTGATCTTGACCGGAATGGTTTGATCAGCACCTGTTACAGATATCACGATGGTAGCTTCTTTGACAAACGGGTCAGTAGCGATGACATGCATTCCCAAACCCAATGCGATCCTGGCCACCTCTTGCCCGATACGACCGAATCCGATAATCCCTATGGTCTTACCCATGAGTTCATTACCCTCACTGCATATTTTCTTGAGCTTGGCAAATTCTGTATTCCCGGTGACTGGCATAGCACGGTTGGCCGTATGCATATGTCGCATCAAGGTGAATGCATGTGCCGTAACCAACTCAGCAACAGATCTTGAAGAAGCCGCAGGCGTATTATAGACCCCTAATCCTTTTTCACGGGCATAGGCCACATCAATATTGTCCATCCCCACTCCTCCACGTCCGATGACTTTGAGATTAGGACAAGCATCGATCAAAGGCTTCCTGACCTGTGTAGCGCTGCGCACCGTAATGGCATCAAATCCTTTCAGGACATCTTCCAGTTCTTCTGCCTTGTAATGGGTAGTGACTACTTCAAAGCCTTCAGCTTCAAGCATTGCTTTTCCGGCATCGTCGATACCGTCATTGGCCAATATTCGGATAGTGCTCATGGTCGTTGTTATGGTTTGGACTGTAAAAATAGCCCCCCGCAACCATCCATCCGAATTTCTTTTATTTCTTCCCGGATTTCAACTGATTGATCTCCTGGTCTTTTTCATAAAGTTTAGCCTTGAGATCTTTTATTTCTTCCCGGGCCTGATCCAGTTCCTTCTGCAGTTGTGCTTCATTTCCTGTGGCCCCGGCTCCCGGATTTGAAGGCATTTCCTTTTTCTCCGGATCCGCTGACTTTTTACCTACAAGTTGATGGTAGTAATCCTTTATAATCTGCACACCATTTTCTCCCCGCATATACGCCGCGCCAAAAAAGACCGCCGGCACAAATAGCACCAGGAAGAGAAAGAATCGCGCACAACCCGTGACTTTATATTTTGGTCCCATGACACCTATTTTATTTGACTATTGAAAAATACAATCAATTTCCAGTAAGCAGCTCCGATATTCGATGTCCTGCGTCTCCATATCGATAAAAGCTGGTTTAAAGTAATGACTTACGATATCCTCGACCAATCCTGCTTGTATTTAAACTCCGACGACAGAAACCTTGCCATCCCGGCATGTTCCGGCAACCGCAAAACCGGGTCTCTGGTCAGAATGTCTTCAGCAATCATCCTCGCGGTCTTCAGGATCGCCTGATCCTCCACCAGATTGGCCGCTTTAAATTCATAAGCACCACTCTGTCTCGTCCCGGCAATATCCCCTGGCCCACGCAATTTGAGATCCGCCTCAGCAATCGCGAAGCCATCATTGCTCTTACAAATCACATCAAGCCGCTCTTTGGCCGTTTTGGAAAGTTTATAACTGGTCATCAGGATACAATACGACTGATCACCTCCACGACCCACACGTCCACGTAACTGATGTAATTGCGACAATCCAAATCGCTCAGCGTTCTCAATGATCATCACCGTGGCATTAGGTACGTTGACCCCAACCTCAATCACCGTGGTCGAGACCATAATCTGCGTCCTGAGTTCTTTAAATCGTTGCATCTCCATATCCTTCTCCTCCGCTTTCATGCGGCCATGCACCACTGAGATCTGGTAATCAGGTCTTGGAAACGTACCCAGTAATCGCTCATACCCATCCTGAAGATTTTCAAGATCAAGTTTCTCGGACTCTTCGATGAGCGGAAAGATCACATAGACCTGCCGGCCCTTGTGAATTTCACTTCGGACGAATTCCATCACCTTGGATCGATGCGCCTCCGTACGCTGCGTAGTAACTACCGGCTTTCGACCAGGTGGCAGTTCATCCAATACAGATACGTCAAGATCACCATACACCGTCAACGCCAACGTGCGCGGTATCGGAGTAGCGGTCATCACTAAGACATGCGGTGGATGCAACGGGGATTTGGTCCACATCTGTGCCCGCTGGGCTACTCCAAAGCGATGCTGTTCGTCTGTAATCGCAAGGCCAAGGCGGGCAAACTCTACCCATTCTTCAATAACCGCATGCGTACCGATGAGTATGCTGGTCTTACCGGTTTTCAACGATTCCAGAATTTCCGTGCGAGGCAGGCCTGTAACACTTCCCGAAAGAAAAGCTACCTGAATCTCCAGCCCATCAACCAGTTCGCTGATCGACTTGTAATGTTGCATCGCCAAAACTTCCGTTGGCGCCATCAACACTGACTGAAATCCATTGTCAGCCGCAAGCAACATGCACATCAATGCCACTATAGTTTTTCCACTCCCTACATCGCCCTGTAAAAGTCGGTTCATCTGATGGCCCGACCCCATGTCTTTCCTGATCTCCTTCATCACCCGCTTCTGTGCTTCGGTAAGTGAAAAGGGAAGATGTTTTGAATAAAAAGTATTGAACAGATCACCAACTTCACCAAAGACAAATCCTTTGATCGTTTCTTCGCGTTTGACTTTGGCCCTTAACAACATGAGTTGCAGAAAAAACAACTCCTCAAACTTCAGCCGGTTCTTGGCTCGGGTTAATTCCTCTTGGTTTTGGGGGAAATGTATTTTGACGATCGACTCAAACCGGCTGTAAAATCTTAACCTGGACACTAACTCGGGAGGGAGATTCTCTGGCATATCTTCTGGCCGCATCTGACTTAAAAGCTGACGCACAATCTTCCTGCGGCCCTTGCTGTCCAAGCCACGGATAACCAGCTTTTCACTGCTGCTATATACAGGTTCCAGACCCGTCGAAACGGACTTCTCTTGATTGAGTTCTTCAATCTCAGGATGAACGATATTGTACTTGCCCCTAAAATCCTGCACTTTACCATAGATCAGGTAAGGTCGCCCCGGTACGATCCATTGATCAATATCCTTTGCACGTTGAAACCACAGGACCTCCAGTTCTCCGGTACCATCTTCAAAGGTGGCAATGAGCCTTTTCTTATGCCCACTGCCTTCAATGCGTTTGTCCGTAAAAATGCCTTTGAGTTGAACCTGCTCCAGCCCTGCGCGGGCTTCCCGCACCGTGGAGATTTCAGATTTATCGATATACCGGAAAGGCAGATCCCAGAGGAGATCACCGATACGATGTATACCCATCTCTTTGCGGAGCAATTCCCCGCGCACGGGCCCGACACCCTTGAGGTATTCTATTGGTTGTGAGAGTATGGAGTCGCCCTGGTGCAAACGTATTCCGGTTTGTAGGGAGGAAAGATAAGGGATGCTGTAACGATTTATACCTTACTTTTGATCCCAATCGTATTACCACCATGGAAACAAAGCGACAGAAGCAGATCAACGAACTCTTGCGCAGGCAGTTCAGTATGGTCCTCGTGGATGAGGGATCCTATATTTTTGACAAAGCCATGGTCACCGTGACCCGCGTGGTCGTCGCCCCCGACCTGCAAAGCGCCAAAGTCTACCTTTCTGTCTTCAACACCGAAAATAAGCTGGAAGTGATGGCCGCCATGGATGAAAACATCCATCGCCTCCGCTTTGCGCTCGCCAACAAAGTCGGAAAACAACTCCGGAAAATTCCTGAACTTAAATTTTTCCTGGACGAAACCCTGGATGAGTTTTTCAGAATGGATCAAATCCTCAACAAACTCAGGGCAGAAAACCAAATGGGCTCCGACGAGCAGTGAAGCGTGAGCTGTGAGAGGTGAGCTGTGAGTAGTGAATGGTGAGTAGACTTTAATGGGATTTTAATTCTTCAATTTTCAATCTTCATTTTTCAATTACCACTATCCACTCTCGATTTTCAACTTTCGATTTCCACTCTCGATTTTCCACTCTCGATTTCCACTCTCGAATTCCACTCTCGAATTCCACTCTCACTTTTCACTCGAACCTACCATTTCATCCAGCACCCCTTCCTTGAGCGCGTAATCACAAAAGAAAAGTTTGGAAGGCGGTATTTCTTGCAGGATCAACCGGATTAAAATATAAGCTACCACGATATAGTCTATTCTTTCGATCGGGATTTCCGGAATACTTCTTCGTGAATGGATATCCATTTGAATGATCTCGTCCAGATAAGCACGAATCCCGGTCATGTCCAGTTCCGCCCACTCAGGCCGATCTATGAGCCTCGGCAATACATCATGCAAGACTTCAAATGAGCCACTCGCCCCAACCAGGTAATATTCCGGATACGACTTGACCGTAGCAAAGAGCACTGCTAATTCCTGGCTCACAAAAGCCTCCAGTTGCTCAATCGAATCTGTCGCTATGGGATCAGTATGGTGAAAATGCTTGTAGAGCACAGCCACACCAATCTTGTAACTGCCTTTGAATAAAATGGTGGTGCCCAGGTATAAAATAAATTCCACGCTTCCACCACCAATATCCATGATGAGGCTAGGACGATCAAGTGCAGGTAATGCGGAGGTTATGCCTCGAAAAATGTATCCGGCTTCCCGATCCCCGTCAATGATCTCTATAGGCAGACCTGAAGCCGCTGTAAGCCTTTCGGCGACAGCTATTCCATTAACTGCTTCTCTAAGGGCGGAAGTACCGATACATCTGACAAATGTAACTTCATAGTTGCGGACATGTTCTCCGAACCTTTGCATGGCTTCGATGGCCCGGAGTTCGCTGTCGGGGTCAATCATTCCCAGCCCTTTGGAGGCTAGTTTGACATAAATCCTTTCTTTATAGAGAATAGTCCTGGTTCCATCGGGCTGTACCTCACAAATCAGCAGGTGAAAGGTGTTGGATCCCAGATCGACGATAGCCAGGCGACGACCGTTCATTGCCCTGATTTAACCTTTTCAACCTGGGCTATGATGTTTTTAAAAAATGCTACACCTTCGGGGGCCAACGCATTGGAAGCAAATGGCTGATTGTTTTTCATAAAAAGGAGGTATTCACATCCGGCATCACAATAGACATCCGCTTCCTGCATGATGGTGCCTTCAGCCATCCAACTCAGCCTGGCGATGGACTGACAAGTCGCAGTGATATTCGGTGAGGCAGGGGTAACATACAAAACCGTATTTCTTACACTGGCCAGATCCTCCTGGTTGACACTGATCGGCAGTTTGTAAAAGATGATATCCACCTTATCCGCTTTGCTGTACAATAGAGAGATATCCTGATTAGACAACGATGGATATTTGGGCACGGGTGGAGGGGCAGGTTCCTCTGCTTTAACTTCTTCAGGTGCTGCCTTTTTACAGGCGATTCCGGTCATCGTGATGATCGACAGCAATATCAGCAGGGTGGGGAGGAGCTTCATCATTTGAAATAGTAGTCAAGTCTAAACGTCAGAAAATAGCCACGTAGCCGGTCAATGGCGAGGTTATGTTTCTCAGGATTAAGGAGCGGAGTGATGCTACTGGTGTACCGGCCGGTCATTCCCCATCTGGGACTAAATCGGATCGTAGCGCCAAACAACCAGGAGAGATCATTTTCGCTGAAGTATTGCACCAGCTGGTCATAGGATTCTTCTTCGGAATGATAATAATCAGTGGTCTTGGCATCGAGCAACCGACCATAGCTCAGTCCGGCCTGAAACGAAGCTTTATAATAATCGCCTTCCTCCTGGTACCAGTCACCAAGGGAGACAAATACGGGGATCTCTACATACTTGAGACTGATATTAATGTCTGGATCATATGTAGGATTGAAAACATCCGGTCTGCTGCCTCGTTCTGAATACAGAAATTCCATACTCACATTCCAAACCGACTCAAATTCGATGACGGTTCGGATCCCTGCGGTCAGGCCTATCTTGTCAAAGCCGGCCAAAAGGTCACCATCGATTTGACAAGCGTTGAAGCCGGCGGACATACCAGCTGAAAATCGCTGACCGGTCACTTCAGGAGCACTGAGGAGCAAAGGCATCATGATGGCAGACAACCGGAGATATATCAAAGATTTTTCTAATTTCATGGCCGGATTGGAGCGATTCCAAATGGGGTTCCCCCGTTCAGAAATCGCTGTTTTACAGATAAAGAGGACGAAAATATGATCAAATATACCAAGCATAATCTCAACCGGCTGGAAGATATTTTTAAGGAGTTGCAGATTACGATCCGGTATGAAAAAGGCAATTTCCAGTCCGGATATTGCATTGTTTCCGGAAAAAATATTGTGATTGTCAATAAATTTTTTGACGTCGAGGCCAGGATCAATACCCTGCTCGAGATTCTGGAAGATGGCGACATCGCCACCGATAGCCTCATGGAAGAGCATCAGGACTGGCTCTCCAAATTCCGCAAATCCGTTCTACGCGCCGTGTGATCACACCATTTCGCATCATTCTGCTTGGTACCGGAACCTCCCAGGGGATTCCTGTCATCGGGTGCAGGTGCGAAGTGTGTACGTCTGCGGATTCACATAACCGGCGGTTACGTACTGCCGCTTTTATCCAATACGGTGATCTGGGAATCGCCCTTGATATCGGACCCGATTTCAGGCAACAGATGTTGACCAATCAACTCCGGAATGTTCATGCAGTATTGTTGACGCATGAGCACAATGATCATATCTCAGGTCTGGATGATATTCGCCCGGTCAATTTTTTATACCACAGGGATATCCCGATCTATGGTCATCCGCGCACTTTAGAGGAGATGCGTAGACGTTTCTATTATGCATTCGATCCGGCTTATCAATATCCCGGCAAGCCAAGGGTACATGCTGTGACCGTAGGGACAGAGGTGCTCAGGATAGGCGAGGCGGAAATTATTCCTGTGCCAATAGATCATGGGGATATGCCTATACTCGGGTATCGGATCGGGAACCTGGCTTACATCACCGATGCCAAGACCATTCCGGCTGAAAGCATGCAACGGTTGCAGGGATTGGAAGTGCTTATTCTTAATGCTTTAAGGTTTGAACCCCACCTTACCCACCTCAATGTAGAAGAGGCCATTGACCTGTGCAGGCAACTTAAACCGGGGATTTGTTATCTTACCCACATCAGTCATGAAATGGGATTGCACCAGGAGGTGGAAGCAATGCTGCCCGAAAACATGCGTTTGGGATATGATGGGCTGACCATCAATCTGCACGGATGTCAGCCGGATGACAAATAGACATTTTTGAAAAGGGATGGATATGCGGACCTGTAGTATATTTAGCTGTGATTTTTACCGAAAGGGTGAGAACAGATGGTGGGTATTTCCTGCCTCCCGCAGTAAAGTCTGCAGGTTTACGAGTAATTGAAGCCATGATGACCAGGTGGAGATACGGGATTTGGATGTTGTGCCTAATGGCTGCCAGTGCTCTGCATGCCCAATACGGTACCCAATACAGCCTCTACATGCATGAACGGTATGCGTTCAATCCTGCCTTTGCAGGCATGGAGCGTAGCCTGTATGCAGGTCTTCTGTATCGGTCCCAGTGGGCCGGCCTGGATGGTAACCCTGAATCCAGGATGCTGAATGTACATATGCCATTTTATCTCTGGCAAGGTGCTATCGGCTTTCAATTGGTCAACGAGTCTATAGGCGCTGAGAAGCAAACGGGCTTTCTCCTTTCGTATAACTATATATATGAATCACAGGTGGGATTGATTTCCATGGGACTCCGGACCGGTATCTACCAGAAATCGCTGGACGGGACCAAGCTCAGAGCCCCAGATGGAACCTATGAAGGATCGATCATTGATCATCATGATGTCAATCTGCCTAATGGTATAATATCCGGTATTTCCCCGGTAGTGGAAGCCGGCGTTTATTTTGCGGGGGACTATTTCGAGTCCGGTTTGTCCATGACGGGGTTGTACCCGGCTGGAATAAAACTCGGCGATCAAATCGACTATGTTCCCAAACCGGTCTTTCATTTCTTTGGGGAGTATTTTGTGGAAACCTTCGACCAGCTTTCTATATATCCGGTCGTGTATGTCAAATCAGATTTTGCCGAAACCCAGGCCGAAGTTTCGGTTCGGGCCGAATGGCAAAAAGTGGTGACAGGTGGAATTGGGTACCGGGGCTTTGGCCGAAACAGTGTTGATGCGCTGATTCTCACAGCAGGGGTTCGGTTGTCCTCCAGGTTCTTCCTCCATTATGCTTACGATATAGGACTGAGTGGACTCAATTCTGTTCATGAGGGCACCCACGAAATACTGATTACATACAACCTCGGTAAACGGATCGGGGCAGGACTTCCCCCAAGAATCATTTATAACCCCAGAAACCTCTGACAGCGGCAATAAGATGACCGTTGAAAGGACCGCCGGACCCTTTGTTTGGGTTGGGTGGGCCGTAAATAAATTGTAACTAGTTTGCAATGGCTTACTTATACATATAGTTTAATTAATATATGCACTAACAAAGCGTCTATATTTAAATTCTTTGGAAGGCATAATATTGTCAAATTATATATCGTTGTAACCCTTGTTGGCATAAATTATGTTGTTTGCGGGGTGAATATTAAAAAGATAAGTGTTGGATATCAAAGTCAAAAAACTATCTTTACGCCTCTTTTTTAAGCACCCACAACAGCGAAACTTTTTATAAAAGGATGAGGAAGATTCTAATCTCTGCATTAGCCATGGTGTCTGTGGCTTTTCTATTTAGTGCCTGCGGATCAGGAGAGTCCGGCCAATTGGTCGGCGTGATGGACCGGCCCAATTATTCAGGTATCAATCCCTATGGGATGGAATACATCAAGAGTGGTACCTTTCACATAGGCCAATCAGACCAGGATATCTACAGTGATTATATGCAGCGCCCGCTCGCGGTATCTATTGTAGGTTTCTTCATGGATGACACCGAAATCACCAACAACGAGTATCGTCAGTTTGTGACCTATGTCAAGGACTCCATCGCCCACGTTGCCCTGGATCATTTCAAGGAAGATGAAGATGGTAACCAGACGATTGACTGGGAATATGAAATCGACTGGAACGATGAGACGCTGGACGATATGTATTTCCAGGGTGATGATGTTTTCGCCGGCAAGAAAGAACTGGATACCCGCGAACTGGTCTATAACTATGAGTGGAAAGACTGGAAAAAAGCAGCCAGCCCCTCCTTCAAAGGAAAACGTACTGAAATCATCAACCGCGAAGAAGTCAGCATCTACCCGGATACGCTGGTCTGGATCCGCGACTTCGCATACTCCTACAACGAGCCATTCACCCGGAACTATTTCTGGCATCCGGCTTTTGATGACTATCCAGTAGTTGGGGTCAACTGGAAAATGGCCAAGGCTTTCTGCGCCTGGAGAACCAACTTGTGGAATACCTTCCGCGGTGATGAGCCCAATACCGAAGAATTCCGCCTTCCTACTGAACATGAGTGGGAATATGCAGCCCGCGGTGGTCACGACCTGGCTCCATACCCATGGGGTGGTTATGGTCTGCGCAATGCTAAAGGTTGCCTCCTGGCTAACTTCAAGCCTGGTCGTGGTAACTACCCCGAAGATGGTGGTCACTACACCGTGAAAGCAGATGCTTACTTCCCCAATGATTACGGTTTGTACAATATGGCCGGTAACGTTGCGGAATGGACAGAAACCGCATTCTTCGAAAATGCACACTATATCGTGCATGACAACAATCCTGACATTAAATACGATGCCAAGGAAGATGATCCTGCGGTATACAAACGCAAAGTGATCCGTGGCGGATCCTGGAAAGATGTAGCGTATTATCTGCAAAACAGTACCCGCCATTGGGAATATCAAGACACCACCAAATCATATATAGGTTTCCGCTGTGCCCTGACATTCCTGGGCCGTGCGATTGATGATACCAATTGATAATGGGATGAAAAGCTGACCCCTGACCGGTACACTGCAGGAATAATCGGTAATCAGGAATCAGAAATCGAAGGTTATAATAATAGTCATAACGTAAATCAGGGAATCTTCCCGGATAGAGATCGTACTTCCGGTTGGGCCTTGAGATCTGAATAATTTATCATTTAACAACAAAAACATCTCAACCAGCATGAACAGGTTTATTAAATCTAGCTCATTCAAGTATCTCAAAAACTTCATCATCGGCTTCGGAGCGTCTGTGGTCATGATCGGGGCCCTTGGTAAAATCAGAAGCTACCCATGGGGGGACGCTGCTATCACAGCCGGTCTGCTCACAGAGGCCTTCCTATTCCTCATGCTGGGTATCATCCCACCTGAAAAGGATTACTATTGGGAAAAACTCTACCCAGGTTTGGAAAAGTACAACAGCAAAATCGCTCCGATTTCTGCTGGTGAATTGGATAAAGATTCCCGTCCACTGAATGGCGCCAAAGTAGAAACACAACTAGGTGGCATGCTCTCTGAACTTCAGATCATGGCCAAGAGCATGAGCTCACTGAAAGCCCTTCAGGAAGTAGATTTCTCACAGACTTCTGACCAGATCAAGTCTATGGGCAATTTCTACGATCGTATGAATCAGGCTATGCAGGAACTCAGCCACAGCGTGGAAGAAACCAAAGCATATCGTACACACATTTCAGCATTGAACCAAAACATCCAGGGCGTAAGCCAAATGTATCAGGGTGTTCTGGCCTCCAAGGATCAGCTTGCACATATGAACAATGCACTGACCCAACTGGCAAGTTCTGAAGGTGATGCCAAGGCATACACAGACCAAATGGCAACCCTCAACAAGAACCTGCGTTCACTCAACAGCGTATACGGTAACGTACTCTCTGCAATGACCGGTGGCAAGGCCTAATGCCTGCACCAGGTTTGATGCTTAAATGATTTATTTATCTAAGAAAAACAAGTAATACGATATGTCAATTCCTAAGGAGCCCCGGCAGTTGATGATCAATATCATGTATCTGGTATTGACCGCACTGCTCGCCCTCAACGTCTCTGCGGAGATTTTTAACGCGTTTAAGGTAGTTGACAAGAGCATGGAGAAAAGTAACAAAGCTCTTGAAGAAGCCAGTAACAAATTGCCTCAGGCCATCAAGGATGGCGCCAAGAAGAGGGAATCACTGGCTAAATACGCCGAACGTGTCGATCCGACCCGTCAGTACGCCACAGAACTAAACGACTACATTCAGAATATCATCGACACCATGATCACCTCTACCGGTGGTTATTTACCCGATCCGGAAACCGGTCAGATCACCGACCACCTGAAAGGGGAGAAAAACAAGGACGTGACCACACGTATGCTTGTGGATAAAGGTGTCGGCGAAGAACTGAAAGCCAAAATCCTTGAATACCGCGCTAAGTTTATCTCTCTGCTGGATACAGCCGACCAGATTACCTACGCCAAGGACATCGCTCTCGATATCGATGATGAAACCTGGAAAAAGAAGAAGAAAAAGAGCTGGTCTGAAATGAACTTCAACCACATGCCGTTGCAGGCTGCACTTCCCATCCTTCGCAAATTCCAGAACGATGTGAAGAACTCTGAAGCTACCATCCTTAATTACCTGGCTACTCAGGTAGGTACAACCACTGACGTCGTTCTCGACAAGTTTACAGTTGTATCCGCTGCCAAGAAGTCTTACGTAATCAAAGGTGAACCTTATGAAGCCGATATCTTCCTGAGTGCCTTCGCTGGTGCTGACAGTAAGACCGGTATCTCCATCTCGGTTGACGGTCGCAGCCTGCCTACAGACGCAGAAGGCGTAGCTAAGTATACCGCTACCCCCAATGCTGTAGGTATCAAAAAGTATTCTGCAACGATCAACGTAACCAACCCGGTTACAAATGAGGTGCAGACCTTTAAGAAAGAATTTGAATATGAAGTAGGTGAGCGCTCAGTAACGATCTCAGCCCTCAAGATGAACGTGTTCTATATCGGGGTAGACAACCCACTGTCTGTATCTGCCGCAGGTGTACCAAGTAATCAGGTATCTGTAAGCATGTCCGGAGCAGGAGGAGGTTCTATTTCTAAGAACGCCGACGGTACATACAATGTCCGCGCCACGACCCAGACTAAGCTTGGCGAATTTGCCTATGTCAATGTATCTGCTCCAGGCCTTTCTGAAAAGAAAGAATACCGGGTTAAGCGGATTCCAGACCCGGTCGCTAAACTGAGCTCTTCAATGGGCGGTGTCATGAACTCCGGTGAGTTCAAAGCGCAGCGTGGTCTTTTTGCCGTGCTCGAAAACTTTGACTTCGATGCCAAATGCGAAATCGTAGGCTATCAGTTGGTACGCGTACCAAGAAGGCAGGATCCACAGATGGAGCCTAACAAGGGTGGTGCTTACAACGCAGGAGCCAAAGGTCTCGTAGACCAGGCTAAAGCCGGTGACACCTACTATTTCGAAAACGTAAAAGCCAAATGCCCGGGTGATGCCTCAGGTCGGGACATCAACCAACTTGTCTTTAAAATCAATTAAAATACCATCATGAAGTCATTCTTTGCTTACCTGGTAGGTGTTCTTTGCCTCTGCGGTCCCGGTTCCATCCTGGCGCAGCAAGCCGAAAGCATCATCACCGAATCAAGCGATCCTGTCGAAGACGTTTATATCGATGACGTCGTCAGGAAGACAATGATATTTGAAAACAGGGTACTGCCTTACGAACCACTTCGCGAGGCCGATATTCCCTGGGAAAGAAGACTGTGGCGTATCATCGATGTCAGGGAGAAAATCAACCTGCCATTTATCTACCCGCCTCAACCTTTCTTCTCTATCATCGCTGAAGGCGCCAAATCCGGCGAAATCAAAGTCTTTAAAGATGAAACCTTTAAAGAAATGATGACCCCGGAAGAGGTCCTGGGTAAACTCGTCAATATCGACACCAGTCTTGTATTCAACCCGGATACCTATGAGGACGAAGTGGTGATCACCAATTCACCAATCAATCCAGAAGACATCCAGAAATACAGGATCAAGGAGATGTGGTTTTTCGATGAGGAAAGTTCAAGGATGGGCGTCCGTATCCTCGGTATTGCCCCTATCCGCGACTATATCGACGAAAGCACCGGCGAATTCAAATATGCTATCCCTATGTTCTGGGTATACTATCCGGAAGCTCGTGAAGCATTGTCCCGCTACCAGGTGTTTACCGAAGGCAACGATGCTGCTCCAGGTACCTGGTATGACCTCTTTGAGCAAAGAAGGTTTTCAAGCTATATCTACAAGCAATCAAACGTCCTCGACCTGAGGTTGGATGATTTCTATAATGGTCCGGAAAAAGGAATCGATCGTCTGATGGAGTCCGAAAGGATCAAAATGGAATTGTTCAACTGGGAGCATGACCTCTGGTCATATTAATCGGACCCCTGATTGAGATGAAATACGTACAGCCCCTGCCGGAACACGGCGGGGGCTTTTTTTTGCCCTGTATTCAGGCTTATTTGTGACTTAGGTGTTTGAGGGTATAAATAAAGATACTGCCAAATCCTACCATCAGCATGATGTGGTAAACCAGGAAGGACGTCTGGCCATAGATAATGCCAAGAACTACCGCAGCCATAAAATACAAGGCCAGCAAACCTTCTGCAATCGTGGTGCCCGAAATCCGGCTCGCAGAATAGGCGCCTTTCTTAAAGGTGTCCTGCAATTGTCTGATATTGAATTTAGGGGTGCGGACAAAAGCACTTTTCTTTCCACGATACCCCTGCAGGACAGCAATACTGTTGTGCAATGACAGCCCCATAGAAAGGGAAATAAAGAGCGGGAAAAGCAATACAAACCGAACCATACGCTTGGCAATTGGTTCCTGCTCCCACATGGTATCACTGTTGGCTACGAAATAGACCAAAGCCACGGACAATATGCCAATCAGGAAGAGGCCATAGATGCGCATATCCAAATCGATGGCATTCACCAGGAAGAGGGTAGGCACGCTCAGTACCGCCAGGACAAAGACCACCAGAAAAATAGAACTGGATAATAGATGCGTGACAGCATGGAGCTTTTGCGAAAAGGGAAGGTTCGATTTTAGGACTGCAGGAATCAATTTCCGCGCATTTTCCGCACCTCCCTTCATCCAACGGAACTGCTGGGATTTCAATCCATTCATTTCAGCAGGCAGCTCTGCGGGCGAACCAACCTCCTGACGATAGCATATTCTCCATCCTTTCAGTTGAGCCCGGTAGGAGAGATCCAGATCTTCAGTAAGCGTGTCAGCTTCCCAACCGCCGGCATCCTCAATGGTCTTACGTCTCCATACTCCCGCAGTGCCATTAAACTGGAGAAAGTAATTTCCAGCTTGTCGGCCAGATTGTTCGACAGTAAAATGCACGTTGAGCTGAAAAGCCTGTAACCGGGTGATGATACTATACTCGCCATTGAGATGCTCCCAACGCGTCTGAACGACCCCAACGTTTTCCTCCTGGAAATAGGGTAAGGTCTGCAAAAGGAAGTCCCGTTGTGGAAGAAAGTCCGCGTCAAAAATGGCTATAAACTCTCCGGTTGCCGATGCCAACCCATCCCTGAGCGCACCCGCTTTGTAACCTTCCCGATCCGTGCGATGGCGGTATTCGATTTGGACGCCTTTGGCCTGATATTCAGCTACTTTACGAAGACAGGCCTCCTGTGTATCATCTGTCGAGTCATCCAGGATCTGTATCTGTAGCTTTTCCCGGGGATAATCCAGCGCCACCATGTTGTCTATCAGCCGCTCAACCACAAACCGCTCGTTGAAAAGGGGTAACTGGATGGTCACCTTGGGTAATGGAGTGCCGGTCAGGTCAAATGCCGGTGGTGGTGCTGTGACACGCATGTTGCGCCTTCTATATTGAAGCAGCAGATGTAATTGCATCAGGCAATAGAAAGTCACATAAGCCAGGGAAAGGGTATAGAGACCAATAATGGTATAGGCTGCCACCCGGACTAACAAAGAAGGGGGTTGATTGATGGCCAAAACTGAAATTCCCTCCGGAAGGGACGAATGGAATAACACTTGGATGAGAGGGTTGAAATACATAGCGAGGTAACCAGAATGTAAAAGTAACATATATGTACTTTTTTCATATCAGTTGTTGATGTTGTGACCAGAATACCAGGGCGCAGGCACCAGGCGTTTAAAAGCATTGAAGTAATTTCGCCTCAGTTTCCCGACCTTGGAAACCATCAACCATAAGTAAGCACTATCTATTGAAACCAGATCCTCACCATAGACCATTACATCATGACTCCCGGCTTCGGGAATTGTTCTGGGCGATCCTGGTCACGATTGGAATTGCTCCCACCGCGTTTTTGACCTCCTGCTATGAGGAAAAGTTTACCACGGACTCAGCGGACTCTCTTTCTATCACCATCGATACTCTCACCTTTGATACGGTGCTCACAGAGATCAGCACAGTGACCCGCTATTTTAAAGTTTATAACAGACATGACTTGTCCGTGCGTATCTCCGATATCCGTTTAGAGGGGCTAAATGCTGATTTCTTTCGCCTCAATGTGGATGGCTACACAGGGGACATCATACGGGATGTAGATATCCGTCCTGGTGACAGTATTTATGTTTTTGCGGAAGCTACGATTGATCCGGACCAGCCTCCTTCCATCAGCCCCTTTATCATTGAGGCAGATGCGGCATTCATCGTAAATGGTTCGAAGCAAACCGTAAAATTGATCGCGTGGGGACAGAACGCAAATTATATTCCGGGTCCTGACCGGCCTAACCGGATTTCCTTGTTGACCTGCGATTTTGGAGAGGTGACCTGGGATGATCCGCGACCCTATGTGTTGTATGGCACCCTGCTGATTGACTCATGTACCCTGGTGCTGCCTCCGGGAACACGGTTGTATGTGCACGGAGGGATCGCTAACAACCAATTAGGAATATACAATGAAGGCCTGATCTATACACTTCCGGATGGAAAAATCAAAGTATCCGGCCAGGTTGGGAAGCCCGTCATCATCCGTGATGACCGCATTGAACCAGATCACCCTGGAGAATGGGCCGGAATTCGCCTCGGCCCGGGTAGTGGCCCGCACCAGTTTTCTTACATGCAATTGACCAGTGCCATTGTGGGCATTTCAGCCGATAGCGCATCATCAGTAGACATAGATCACAGCAGCATTTCCTATACCGGAGGGCCTGGTTTTTTTGCACGGCATGCTACTGCCCATCTCACCAATTCTCTCTTTTTTGAAAATGGTGGACAATGCGTAGCCTTGACGTATGGTGGAGATTATCAAATCGCCTATTGCACGATGGCTAGTTATGGCAATGATGCTGAAGCCTTGCTGATGACAGATTATTATTGCAGCGACCCTTTGTGTTCTGAGTTTCTCTTCCTTAATCAATTCAATGGCAAAGTCTACAACAGCATCATGGTAGGCTCTTCAACGGATGAAGTGTGGATGATCGATGCCGGCGCAGAAGGCCAGGGATTATTGAATGTCATGATGCGCAACAATATGGTCGTTGTCGACGAACTGACCAAAGATTATCTGTTTCCCGAATTTTTTGAAACCATCTGCCTCGATTGTTTTGAATACGCATTTGGCGACACGCTTTTTGTTGACTTGTATAAGGACAATTATCATCTCGATACCATGTCCGTGGCTGAACGCAAGGCTATGCCCTTGCCTGGGATCACTGATGACCTGGATGCGGTTTCAAGGGATCCGGTGATGCCTGATCTCGGCTGCTATGAGTTTGTAGAATAAGCCCAAAATTGGGACGGGCTATTCAAGCCTTAGATGGATCTAGATTTCCGGAGTGACCACTGCCTGGGTATTGATTCTGAATTTTGCTACTGTACTGAGCAGGATGATGCCCGCGATAAAAAACAGGGCAAGGGCAAGCACACTGTATCGCATATTGCCCATGATGGAATTGACCAGCCCAAAAATAAAGGTACCGGAGACAATAGCCACCTTGGACAGTACATCCAGAAAACTGAAAAACGTGGTTGGATCTTCTTTACGCCCTTCAAGCAGTTTGGCATAGGTCGACCGCGATAAGGATTGAATGCCACCCAGTACCATGCCTACCATGCCTGCTATCAGAAAAAACTGCCACTTTTCAGTAGTGGCATACGCGCCGATACAAATCAGTACCCAGATGAACAATTGAACGGTAAGACTCAACTTGTTACCCTTCAATCTGGATACTCTGGCAAAAAACAGAGCACCAGGAATAGCGACGAGCTGCAACAACAGGATGGTGATGATCAGTTCAGTCTCCTGAAAACCCAATTCCTGGCTGGCAAAAATAGAGGCGAGATAGATCACGGTGTGGACCCCTGCGATATAGAAAAAATATGAAGCCAGAAACCGCTTGATGTGTTTGTCATGCCGGATGTTTTCCCAGACATGGAGGAGTTCTTGCCATCCCTTGGAAAATAAATTGCCCACATATCCCACCGGTGTATCCGCCGGTAGCCGCTTGAAAGTGATCTGCGAAAATCCTATCCACCAAACACCAACCAACACAAAAGAAATCCGGGAAGGCAGGGTAGGGCTCGTAATAAAAAACCATTCCGGCTTTTGAATCATCAACAGGCAAAACATCAACAGTAACACGCTGCCAATATATCCGTAGGCATATCCTTTAGCACTGACTTTGTCGTACTGATCTTCAGTAGCAATGATCGGCAGATAGGAGTCATAGAAAACCAGGCCTCCTGCCGCTCCAATCGTACCCAACATAAACGCGGTTGTCCCAATCCACATATGCTTTGGAGAATCAAAAAAGAAAAGGGCAATACACCCCAATGCTCCTACCATTGTAAAAGCCCGCAAAAAGTACATCCTGCGACCCGTATAATCAGCAATACCGGACAAGAGTGGCGACAGCAAGGCTATCAGGATGTACACGGCCGATACGGAAAAGGAATAGAGCGCGGTATTAGACATCGTAATGCCCGCAACCCGGACACTGTCATCTGTCACACTGGAAAAGTAAATCGGAAAAATGGCGGTGGAGATCACGAGGTAGTACGCCGAATTGGCCCAATCAAAATATGCCCAGCCATTGATGATTCGTTTGTCGTTGAGTTGCATCAGGTGAAGGTATCAAATTATGATCAAGCTTGTCCTGGATGTAAGGGAGGCACGTCCGTAACCTCCGGACGCAGACTTTGTAAAGGATTTTACTATCTTCCCCCTGATGAGAATTCTGATACTGAGTCGCAGCCCTATTTTGTATTCCACGCATAGCCTGGTGATGGCTGCTCGTCGCCGCGGACACTCCGTTCGCGTAGTTGATCACCTGCAATGTGACCTGACGATTCTCCAGGGACGTTTGGGCGTTCGGTATCAGGGTGAGTTTCTTGGCAAACCGGATGCGGTGATTCCCCGTATTGGTTCGTCGGTCACAAGTTATGGAGCCGCCGTAGTCCGCCACTTTGAAATGATGGGTGTGTACACCGTTGTGGGCACAGAAGCACTGCTTCGCTCACGTGATAAAAGAACAGCACTGCAATATCTCGCAGCACATCATTTGCCGGTGCCGGACAGTGTATTTACGGCCATGCCGGAAAATGTAGACTCTTCCCTTCGTATCCTGGGCGAACAATATCCTGTAGTGATCAAAATGCTCAACAGCACACAAGGCCAGGGTGTCATCCTGGGGGAAAGTCAAACGGCAACACAATCCGTCGTCGAAGCCTTCCTTCGCCTGCGGGAAGAAATCCTCTTGCAGCGCTTTATCGGTGAATCAAAGGGAAGGGATGTCCGCATCTTTATCGTTGGAGACCAGGTCGTAGCTACGATGGAACGCAGTGCCCAGGACGGGGAGTTCAGATCCAACCTGCACCGTGGAGCCTCATCCCACAAGGTGCGGATCACACCTGAAGAAGAGGCGATGGCATTAAAAGCTGCAGCTCTGATGGGTTTGCAGGTGGCGGGTGTAGACATTCTGAGATCAAACACCGGCCCTCTCATTCTGGAAGTCAATGCATCACCAGGCCTGGAAGGCATTGAAGGCACCACCGGGGTGGATATCGCAGGACTAATCATTCAATATGTAGAGGCGCACTCGAAACCTGTACCTGCCTAGCCCTCACACCCTTTTGCTCCCAAACCTTACGACGAAGAAAATCGGATACCCGCCTTGCTCTTGAGGCAGACATGTATATTTGCGCCGCTATCATGAAGCTCAGTTTGCCCATATCCTCTTTGGCGCTCTTGTTTTTGCTCGCAACTATGTCGTGCAAATGGGGTACATCGGAACCGTCTGCCGATCAGCACGACACCCTTGGTATGGATACTGCTGCCCATAGTCCTGAATTTCAAAATGAAGCCAACCAATATGAGAGTGCCGACCGGGTTATCTGGCAAAAACCTGACCTCGTCGTTCAGCAATTGGGAGATGTAGAAGGAAAAGTGGTCGCGGACCTTGGTGCCGGAACCGGTTATTTCAGCCGCCGCATAGCGTATAAAGGAGCCAAGGTGATTGCAATTGATATTGACCCCAAAGCTATTCAATGGATGGAAGATCAGAAAGCTCGCTTCCCGGTCGAACTCCGTGATCGTTTAGTCATCCGACTGGCCGAACCCGACGATCCTAAACTACAACCCAACGAAGTCGATCTCGTGCTACTGGTGAATACTTATTCCTACATCAGCAATCGGGTACCCTATTTTTCCAAACTCCGTGATGCCATCCGGCCAGGAGGTACCGTAGTCATTATCGATTTTAAGAAAAGAGAAACACCCTTTGGACCCAGTATGAATGAGCGGGTAGATGTTAGGGAGGTCGAAAAGGAACTCATGGATGCAGGCTATACCTTACTCAATATCGATGAGGCCTCTCTCGAATATCAATACATCATCAAGGCCAGAAGAGATTAAAACCCTTACGTTCAGGATCTGACGATCAATTCTTCACGGCCCGGCCCGGTAGAAATATAAGTCACAGGTAAGGATAGTTGCTGTTCGATATACACCAGGTAATTTTTGACAGCCTCCGGCAAATCCTCATATCGGTCTGCTTTAAGGTCTTGCCTCCAACCATCATGGCGGGTGTGAATGACATCCTCGATCCCTTCCGTAATATCAAAGGGTAATTGATCGGTAACCCGGCCACCAACTTTATATCGTTCAGCGACCATGATGGCATCAAAGGCATTGAGAACATCCAGCTTGGTAATAGCCACATGTGTGGTGCCCGTGATCATCGTAGCATACTTGAGTTGGGGGATGTCCAGCCAGCCACAGCGCCTGGGCCTCCCGGTAGTGCTGCCAAATTCATGACCAGCCACTCTGATGCTTTCGCCATCTTCTCCGGTGAGTTCGGATGGAAAAGGTCCTGATCCGACCCTCGTGCAATACGCTTTTGTCACTCCTATGACATCACGCACACTGGTTGGCGGAACACCCAAACCACTACACACGCCAGAGGTGATCGTATTCGAGGAGGTTACAAAAGGGTAGGTGCCAAAATCAATATCAAGCATCATGCCCTGTGCACCTTCTGCCAACACCTGGTCACCGGCTTGCATTCTTTCGTGCATAAAATACTCCGCGTCAATCAGCGCAAGAGAGCGAATCCGTTCGATGGATGCAAACCATTTTTCTTCTTCCGGCCCCAGTTCAAAGGTGGATTCCGGATGCATCCGCAGTAAACCGAGATGTTTGTCCTTAAGGGATTCGTATTTTTTTAAAAAGTCCGGGCTCAGGATGTCCCCGATCCGAAGACCGTTGCGGCCTGTTTTATCCATATAGCAAGGACCAATACCCCGAAGGGTCGATCCGATCTTCGCTTCCCCTTTAGAAGCTTCTGAGGCTATATCCAGCCATTTATGCGTCGGCAGGATCAGGTGGGCTTTTTTGGCAATACGCAGGCGGCTGCGGACATCAGTTCCGCTTTTTTCGAGCTCATCGATTTCACGCATCAGCGTGGTAGGGTCGATGACCACACCATTACCGATGACATTCGTCAGATGCTCATGGAAAATACCGGAAGGGATGGTATGGAGTACGGTCTTTTTGCCGCCAATCCACAGGGTATGACCTGCATTAGGCCCCCCTTGAAACCTCCCCACGATTTGATACCGGTCGGCGAGGTAGTCTACAATCTTACCCTTGCCCTCGTCTCCCCACTGGAGTCCCAACAATACATCTACAGCCATGGTATTGATTCAGCATGATTGAGGAGCGCACGGCCCCCAAAGGGACAAATATACGGAACAACGCTAAGGTTTATTCATGCGCTTCATGCTTCTGACAGCCTCCCAGACAGCGCCCATAGAGGTTGAGATCATGATAGATCACTTTAAAGCCGAGCAGCTCACCCATCATGGTTTTGATCTGCTGGATCCGTGGGTCACAAAACTCGATCACCTTGCCACAATCCAGGCAGATCAGGTGATCATGCTGCTTGAAGCCGTATGATTTCTCGTATTGTGTAAGGTTTTTGCCAAACTGATGTTTGGTGATCAGGTCGCAGGTTACCAGTAGCTCAAGCGTATTGTAGACCGTGGCGCGACTGACCCTGTAGTTGGAGTTTTTCATATGGATATATAACGCCTCCGCATCAAAGTGGTCTGAACGGCTGTAAATCTCCTCCAGTATGGCATATCGCTCCGGCGTACGTCTCAAGTGATGGGCTTCGAGATGGCGGGAAAAAATAGCTTTTACTTCTTCAAAAGTAACCCGGCCTGCGGGGTGAGGAATGGCGCTTGAACTCATATCAGTTTTCACGATAGACGGAGGATATGCCCTGCAGATTTTTCAGGGACCGGATGACCATATTGAGTTGGTTTTTGTTGCTGACCACGAGAGATACTTTTCCTTCAAAATATCCTTCACGACCTTCAATGCTGAGGGATCGGATATTGATGCCCAGACCTGAACTGATCTTATTGGTCACTCGTTCGATGACGCCAGGACCACTATCGACACCGGTGATTTTGAGGTTGACAACAGATTGCACATTTCCAGTGGTCACCCACTCTGCTTTTTGTACTCTGTAGCCATAACTGGCCATCAGGTGCGTGGCATTTGGACAATTGATCCGATGGATTTTGACACCGGCATTCGAAGTGACATAGGCGAATATATCATCACCGATCACAGGGTTGCAACATGTGGCCAGCGCATACTTGTATTGTTCAGCATCTTCACCACCGATACTGATTCGGGGTTGAATTAAATCCTTCCCGGCGGCAGGGGAGGTGGAAGGTTCAGTATCGGTAACACTGGTTCGCTGTACTTGACGGGTGGGGAACAGTATTCTACCGCCTTCTACATTGAGTTCCTTGAGCGAGCCAAGGTCAAAATGTTCGATCGCAATATCATAGTACAAATCAAGCCTGGAGTTGTATCCGAAATGCTTGGCCAGTCCATCTACATTTTCCTCGAGGTCCGCTTTCATACTGCGAAGCTTGCGCTCGAGTTTTTCCATGCCATCCTCAGACTGTTGCTTCTTAGAATCTTTGAGGGCTGTACGGATTTTCGCGCGGGCCTTACCGGTCACCGTCATCCGTAACCATTCTTCATTGGGCTTTTGGTTCCGGTTGGTGATGATTTCTACCTGGTCCCCATTCTGGAGCTTGTAACCCATCGGGACCAGTTTGTTATTGATCTTGATCGCGCTGGCATGATACCCGAGCTCAGTATGGATGGCAAAAGCAAAATCCAGTGCCGTAGCTCCTTTAGGCATAACTTTCAAGTCGCCTTTCGGGGTGAAGACATACAATTCTTCCGCATACAGGTTGGTCCGGAAGTCACTCAGGAACTCCAGGGCATCCTTGTGGGAATCATCCAGCATGTCCCGGATATTATCCAGCCAGTTTTCGTAGATGTATTGCTGCGTATTGACATTCTTGTATTTCCAGTGAGCAGCAAATCCCCGTTCCGCGATTTCATCCATCCGTTCAGTTCGGATTTGGATTTCTACAAATCTTCCTTTCGGTCCGATGACCGTGGTATGCAGGGACTCATAGCCATTAGACTTGGGGGTAGTGATCCAGTCTTTGAGTCGCTCCGGGATTGGTTGATGTGTTTCAGTCAGGATACTGTACACCAACCAACAAGCTGACTTTTCCTTTTCCGGCGGGACGTTGAGAATGATCCGGATGGCAAACAGGTCATAGATTTCTTCAAAGGGGACCTGCTTTTTCTTTATTTTATTGTAAATGGACGCAATGGATTTTGGACGACCCACAATCCGGTATTCGAATCCCAGTTCATCCAACTTTTCTTTGAGTGGCCGTATAAACTCACGGATATAACGCTTGCGCTGCTGATCACCTTCGGTCAGTTTTTGTTCAATCTCCTCGTAGGTCTCAGGTTCCTGAATACGGAGGATGATGTCCTGCAATTCAGATTTGATATTGTAGAGTCCAAGACGGTGGGCGAGAGGCGCATAGATGTAATCGGTTTCAGCGGCGATGCTCAACTGTTTGTGCTTGGGCATCGGAGCGATCGTCCGCATATTGTGCAGTCGGTCGGCAATTTTGATGAGCACCACCCGCACATCTTCAACCAGAGTAGAAAGTACTTTCTTGAAATTCTCAGCCTGTTCGGAAGGTACATTGTAGAGACCATCGAGTTTAGTGAGACCGTCAACAATATGACCGATCTTATCTCCAAACTCCCTGCGAATATCCTCGATCGTCACCTCGGTATCTTCGACGACATCGTGGAGGAGCGCGCACACCGCAGCAGTCGGTCCAAGACCGATCTCACTGATACAGATACGGGCTACTTCGATAGGATGGAAAAAATAGGGTTCACCACTCTTGCGTCTCTGCCGGGCGTGAGCTTCAAGACCCATGTCGAAGGCCTTCCGGAGATTCTTTTTGTCGGTCTCGTCCAGCGGGGCAGGCAAAGCCTTCATCAGCCTGCGAAATTCACGCTGCAGGGCCAACTGTTCAGTTTCGGTCAGGCCGGAGGCTGTATGTGGCATAACGTACACAAGGTACTAACAAAAGTATGCCAAGTTAGTTAACCACCTCGTAAGGTCGCCTTGGGCTGAAAACCGTTATTCAGGCCCCAATTATGATCCAATTATTCCCTACATTTGCAGCCATTTTGAAAGAGCGGGTGTGGCGAAATTGGTAGACGCGCTAGACTTAGGATCTAGTGCCGAGAGGCTTGGGGGTTCGAGTCCCTCCACCCGCACACAAAGGCAAAGCCGGCAGAGGGTCATGGTGTGTATTTTGACATACTTGGCATTGATTATCAGTCGATAAGATGAAAATATCTGCCTTCTTACCGAAAGCCAACAGATTCGGATTCGAATATTAAACAGCAAATACGAGGATGAAAATTGATTTTAAACGCCTGGATGACCTGAATGCCAGGATGACCATAGTCGTGGAGTTTTCGGATTATGGCCCCAAATTGGACGAAAACATTAAAAAATACAGTAAAAAGCTGGCGATCAAGGGTTTTCGGTCCGGCAAAACGCCCAAAAGTGTCCTGACCAAGATGTATGGCAAAGGAATGCTCGAAGAAACCGTCAATGGCATCCTCAATGACCAACTTTTTGGCTACCTGGATGCTGAAAAAATCGGGTACTTCGGTTCCCCAATGATGGCCGATGATGCCGAACCGATTGATTTCAATACCAAAACCCAACAGGATTACACCTTTGTTTTCGACCTTGGATTGAAACCGGTTTTCGAACTCCAATACAACCTCGAACAAACTCTGCAAATTGATGTCCCGTCAATCGACCAGGCTGCACTGGATGAAGATATCATCCGGTATCGTCGCGCTTTTGGCGAAGATGTTGAGGTCGCAGACGCTCCGGTGGAAGACCATGACCGGGTTGAAATTTTGATCCAACTGATCAGCAATGGCGGCTCCCCGGACGACACAAGGTATGATGCCACAATAGATCTCGGACGTACTTCAGGGGAAGCCCTCAAAGCCCTTCCGGGCCTAAAGGCAGGTGCAGTGATTGATGTAGACCTTGAGAAATTCACGGGTGAAAATCGGGAAGGGGTTCTTAAAAATATACTCAAGACCGAAACCGACCCATTGCCCGATGCCCCGCTTATGGCAAAGGTTACCCTCACTTCAGTACGTCGTCCACAGCGCGTTGCATTGACCGGCGAGCAACTGACTCGTTTTACCGGGAAGGAAATGCAGGATGAAGCGGAATTCAGGACCTTCCTCGAAAAGCGGGAAATGGACAGCATCCAGAACCAGACGGCTGATATGAAGAAAATGGCTGTCCGCAAAGCCCTCATCCAGGCCAATCCATTCAATATCCCGGAAGCATTTCTGCTCAAATGGGTCAATCAACAGCGTGACAAGAAAATCGAAGAAGGTTCCATGGAAGCCCGCCACCTCTATAGAGATGCGCGTTGGTCGCTATTACTCAATCTGATCTCGACTAAGGAAAACCTGGAAGTCACAGAACAGGATATCCGCCGCCAGGTGACCAACTGGATCATCCAGAACGTAAACTACATGCAAACGGATATCCGCAAGCTCATGGATCAACTATATGCAAACGAGTATTTCATGAGTACGATGAAGGAGAATGCCCTGGAGGATGTAGTCTTTGGCAACTTGCTTCCCAGGTACCAATACGCTGAAAAGGAAGTCACTATGGACCAATTTGAAAAGAGTTTCCATGACCTCCACCATGAGTTGTTTGACCACGGCGACCATGATCACGACCATGATCACCACCATGGCCACCAACATTCTCACAGCCATCATGAACATTCGCATGGGTAATACCATTACTTTAGTGTATTCAAACCAGTAACACGAAACAAGCCATGAGCGAAACAAACGAGTTTTATAAATACGCGACCAAACATGCCGGTATTTCCAGCGCAGATCTGGAGCGGTATATGCGGACCTCAGTACCTGATATTCATGGGTTTACTCCCCAGGTCATCGAAGAGCGACAGATGAATGTAGTCGGTATGGATGTATTCTCCAGACTGATGATGGACAGGATTATCTTTCTGGGTGTCCCGGTCAACGACTATGTGGCCAATGTCATCCAGGCGCAGTTATTGTTTTTGGAGTCCACGGACAATAAGCGTGACATCCAAATGTTTGTCAACAGCCCCGGTGGCTCGGTCATCTCTGGCCTGGGCATCTATGATACCATGCAGTACGTATCTCCGGAAATCGGAACCATCTGCACCGGTCTCGCAGCGTCCATGGGGGCTGTACTCTTGTGTGCCGGCACCAAAGGCAAACGTACTTGCCTGCCCCATAGCCGGGTCATGATCCACCAACCCAGCGGTGGCATGCAGGGACAATTTTCAGATATGGAGATCTCCTACAACCTCATCAAAAATATGCGGAAGGAACTCTATGACATCATGGCTAAACACACCGGAAAGACGTTTGAACAGATCGAGAAGGACTCCGATCGCGACAACTGGATGACCGCAACGGAAGCGCGTGAATACGGACTGGTAGATGAAGTCCTGACCCGAACCAAATCCTAAGCGATTCTTTTTATACTATCGAGAGCAACAGATGAAGACAAGTGATGATCAGTTTGGATGTTCCTTTTGCGGACGTGACAAGAAGGAAGCCCTCATCCTTATTGCCGGCATTGAAGGTCATATCTGTGAGCTCTGCGTCGAACAGGCATACGATATTGTCAAGCAGGAACTCTATGACCAGCAAGGCAAGAGCCGGAAAGTAGAGCAAATCAATGACGTTCCGGAACATATCACGCCACATCAGATTAAAAAATACCTTGATCAATATGTGATCGGCCAGGATGAGGCTAAGCGCTTTATCAGCGTGGCGGTTTACAACCACTACAAACGCATCAGGAGTACGGATATCGACGAGGTGGAATTGGAAAAATCCAATATCATTCTCGTCGGCCAGACCGGTACAGGAAAGACCTTGATCGCAAAGACCATTGCCAAGCTGCTTGAAGTGCCGTTTGCCATTGTTGACGCCACCGTTTTTACAGAAGCCGGATATGTAGGTGAAGACGTAGAAAGTATGCTCTCGCGTCTGCTGCAGGTTTGCGACTACAATGTCGAAGCCGCCCAGCGAGGAATCGTCTATATTGATGAGATCGACAAGATCGCCCGCAAGAGTGACAACCCAAGCATCACACGTGATGTATCCGGAGAAGGCGTACAGCAGGCCATGCTTAAAATCCTTGAAGGCACAGATGTACTTGTACCTCCTCAGGGTGGGCGCAAACATCCGGAACAGAAAATGGTCAAAGTGAATACCCAGAACATTCTGTTTATAGCCGGTGGTGCCTTTGATGGATTGGAAAAAATCATCTCCCGCCGTCTCAATACCAATGTCATTGGTTTTGGAAGCCAGGAAGAAAAGGAGCTGGACAAAGACCACATCTTCCGGTACGTATCCCCAAAGGATTTAAAGACGTTCGGCCTGATCCCCGAATTGGTAGGACGTCTGCCTGTATTAGGATATCTCGAGCCGTTGGATAAGGAGACCTTGGTACGCATTATGACTGAACCCAAAAACGCCCTCATCAAGCAGTACAAGAAATTGTTTGAACTCGAAGGCGTTAAACTCACGATCACTGATGGCGCCATTGATTTCATCGCGCAAAAAGCGATTGAGTTCGGCCTCGGTGCCCGCGGTCTTCGATCAATTTGTGAGGCCATCATGATGGATGCCATGTACGATATGCCTTCCAGGAAGGATGTCAAGACCTTTGAGGTGGATCTTCGCTTTGCTAAATCCAAACTGGACAAGGCACACCTCAAAAAACTCAAGGCAGCTTAATTCCTTTGTTTGATTCCAGGTCAATCTATTCCCGTTTAAAGAAGCTTGGCCGGTATAGCCCGATTGATCATCTTTGCAATACATGCGCTGGCGAATACATCTTCGATACCGGGGTACGGCTTATTGTGGTTGGCAACGTCAACCTGAAGATCCCTCTGTCCAGCAGACGCTGGAAGAAGCATTCAGCATGATCCTGAGGCAGCCTGTGGAAATCACAGGTTGTGGCCGTACGGATACTGGAGTTCACGCAAACTTCTATGTTGCACATACTGACGTTGACGCTATAGAGCCAAATGAGAAATTGGTCTACCAAATCAATGCCGTATTGCCGGAGGACATCGCCATCACTGAAATAGTTTTAGCTCATCCCGAATTTCACGCAAGATTTGATGCCATTGAACGGCAATACCGGTATTACCTTCATTTCAGTAAAGACCCTTTTCGAAACGACCGGTCATTTTATTTTCAGGCCCACCATCTCTTGGATCAGGAGGCAATGCATGCTGCTGCGTCACTTTTATTAGACTATAACTGTTTTCAGCCCTTCTGTAAGACGGGTTCAGATGCGGAGCATTTCAAATGCTTGATGCAATCCTCTGCCTGGAGTTTTCACAAGGATGAAGCCGTGTACACCATTCGTGCGAATCGTTTTCTACGTGGCATGGTGAGATTGATCGTCGGAGCTTGCATCAATGTTGGTTTGGGGAAAGTCTCATTGGACGAGTTAAAAAATGCCCTCGATCAACAAATCGCTCTTCCACACGCTTGGAGTGTTCCGGCTTCAGGCCTCTTCCTTGACGCTGTAGTATATCCTGATGATTCAACGGTTTCTACCGAACGAGCGTGACATCGCCGGTGATTCGTTGTTTAGTGTTCGTCTGGTCAAGGTATTGCAGCGTATAGGTGAATACACCTGGATTCATGCGTTGTCCCCGGAATAGACCATCCCATTCGAGTTTGTGAAGGTTGCTCCAGGATCGGATTTCATTGCCCCACCGGTCAAAAAGAAATGCCTCTACGATCAACAATCGGTCGCCGGGTGATTGTACTATCCAGGTATCATTGATCTGATCGTCATTGGGTGAAAATATATTAGGTATATATAAGACCACCACGCGTTCCAGATCAACAGTGAAATCTATCAAATATGTACATCCGGAACTGTGCATCAAATCAGCGTGTACTTGAGTATGTGTGGTTGGTCGTGCAATCGTCGATAAACAAGTATCACACGAGAAAATATCTGCAGGCGACCAAACCACTTTCCAAAATTCTGGTGAGAGGGGAAGGTTGATAGGCAAAGCAGAATGCTCAAGGATCGTTGTATCCTGCAGCCATGTTGTTGCGCCAGGATCAGGAATATCTGCAACGGTAAAATCATACCTCAACTGACATCCATCAATATGTCTGGCTATCAGGTAGCCCGGTCCACCGCTATGATATGTTTTTGAGGTGGACACTGAACCATCATCCCAGGTATAACTCCAGGCCGGATCATCAGCCATCACAGCCGTTGTAAGTGGCGGGTCACATTGCACGGTCCATTGTGGAGGAGCTGGAGCCAGGGGCACCACAAGGTTGGTCGTTATTATAGAATCACAACCATCCACAGAGATCAATTGCTCTTGCACCATCTCGGAGGCATAAGCCCAATGATCCACAAGCCATAAGGAATCACCTGGGCAAATGGCTCGGTCAATATGCAGATCATAAGCGGATGCCATAGTTATGGTGGTTGTTGCAATAGTATCGCAATTTGTGCCGGCAAGCGTATCCAGATAGATGCCGGCTCCGTACACCCATTGGTCATATATCCAGGCCGAATCTCCCTGGCATAATGTCTGGCTTGAAGTGGTACTCAAAAAGGCGGCCACTTGCAAGTCTAATTGAATAATGCTGTCACAGCCCTGCATGTTGGATGCTGTATGAAAGTAGATGCCGGCATCAGATAGCCAGGTCCCATGGAAAAATACAGAGTCCCCAAAACACAAAGAAATCGATTGCCAGGTGGTATCCGCATTGGAAAATGCAACATGCCAGGTGAAGGAGGTGTCGCATGGTGTGGCCTGAAACGAATAGTCTCCCGGGCTTGTAATAAGACTATCCTGAAAGTCAAACAAGCTACCGTTACAAAGAATCGTGTCGGCATCGACATGTGGAGGTGTAATTACATCGATTTGGATCGTATCTGATCCCGCACACACTCCATTGCCTGCTGTCACTGTCAGTGCGACAGCAGAGGAGGATAAAACATGCACAATAGCACACGTATCACAATCAACAGCCTGGGCAGGAGACCATAGATACCAATCAAAATGGCCGGGCAACTGAATTTCAATATTCTCGCCAAAGCATGCTGTCAAATCCGGTCCCGCATCTACCATAGCTCCCAGGGTGCCTGTAGCAATGCTATCCAGATTGTTGAGGTAATTGCATTCGATGATGTCCGTCTGCGGGAATTGAAAAGGTGATGAAGCTCCGGATTCATTCACCGTTATAAACAGTTGAGTATTCAACCCAGTGGCGACAATGTGAAGGCAGAAAGTATCCGGTTGATCAAGCGCACCATTGAGCGTAACATTTCCATGATACACAGGGATGGTGGCTTGCTTCAGTGGATTCTTACTCCATGCGGTTATGCCAACGACATGACTACTCGGAACATAGTCACCGGAGTTTTGAATGACAAAACAAAGCTCAAGTGAATCTCCGAGGCAATTGAGGGAAGTGGCGTTGATATCAAAATCTGCTGCAGGAAACTGAACACAGCCTTCCTGGGTGCGAAAGGTGGCCTGGGTCATAAAGGCATTGTAAGGCGCGGGGCACGTAGGCAGAAGACAGTTTTGATACCCGATCAGTGCGGTGGCTTGATTTTGAGGATTGCGAGGGATGGTGAGGTCGTCATTGATATTGGTGACATGATAGCCCGGTTGATTCCATACAGCCCGTGCCGGAGCCCAGGGAGCACCGCCCGATTCAAAACAAAACAATCGTTGTTGCGATGCAGAGGTTGTGTATCCGCTGACCATGATCTCGGCCTGACCATCTCCATCGACGTCAGCCACCACCGGATATTCCATGCCTGTTCCATTACGAATAGGGTAGGAGGCCAGTGTTTTTCCTGTATTACCTTCCATGATGCGAAGGAAAGTTTCGTCACGATACACCAGTTCATTGAATCCATCCTGGTTGAAATCAAACATCGTCACTCCGGTATATCCTGAGCCATCTGTGGTATTAAGGTTGTAGAGAATTCGCAAGGCTGTTGTCCCATCATATTGGTACATGATGAGTTCGTCTTCAAAGTTGACGCCGATTTCAGGATGACAATCACCGGCTACATTGCCCACGAAAGCCACACCGCCGGTGATTCCGGCAGTGGCACTTGCAATCATCGCGCGGGTCCGCGGGTTCCAGACCCAGACGCCTCCTCCATTGGCATACTGCCTGTTGCGCACCACGATGATGTCCAGTTGCCCATCATTATCAATATCCCCCACTGACGTAAATCCATCTTTGACCGGGCTATTGGCTGTAGTGGCGGTGATGGTGTTTCCCGCGGTTCCATTGGTATTGGTGATGGTGATCTGGTATACCGTATTTCCTGCCGCAAGTTCAAGGCCGGGTGATGGCAGCAGATCAGCAGCAATGGTATGGGCTACTCCGCAATCTCCTGCGACTTGATAAAGATTGCATCCGGCTCCATCATTTCCGGTGACAAGCATTTTTCCGTTGCGCGCATTGTAGATAGTATTGCCACGATATACTTCAGGTATTCCATCTCCATTGAAATCCGCAAGATTGACCAGATATCCAACAGAATTGACATCCCGGTCGGACTTCCACATCACCGAACCATTTTGACGCATACAGACGACCGTGTCCTGGCGGGTAAAGAAAAATTCAGCCAACCCGTCCAAATCCACATCAGCCATGCTGACAAATAAACCTTCATCTGCAAAGGTCCTGGGCACAGAAAGGATTTCGGCCAGTTTATTCCCGTTGGATCCATTAAAGGCAAGCACACCATTCGTGGTGCCTCCGGAAATAATAAATTTTTTAGTGATGACATCCGTAATGCCATCGAGGTTGATATCCCCAACTATAATATTGGGGTAATTATGATCCTGATTGACTATGATTTCAGATTGCCATTTAAGTGACAAGGTGATATCCGGAAAAGTATCAGGGAGGTATTCACAATCTACAGGGCAGTAGGCTTGATAGGCTTGCAGCGAACATGGACAATCCGAATCAAACAAATCGATAAATCCATCCCCATCATCATCAATGCCGTTGTCACAGATTTCAGGTGCAGGATGGGCCCTGTCCGTTGATACTATTCCAGGTGGTGATGAGGCAGGACCAATAGTAGGTCTTACCGCGTCAGTGAGCAGAGGAAGAAAAAGAAGTAAAAGTTTAAATGGACTCATTTAAACGGGGGCAAATACGCAGACTATCCTAAGCTTCCTAAAGCTAGGCTTTTCGAATTATATAGTAAAGTAAAGAGGCTGAAAAGATAGGTTTGTACCTATCCGCCGACATTAATTTTGGACGTCCTCATCTGGAAACAACCGGAAAGATGAAGCGAACCCGTTGACATCATGATGGATCTCCTGCAGCACAGTATCGTTGCCACGGTTAATGATAGCCCGGTCGATCCACTCCACAATCTGCTCACAATCTGCTTGCTTCATACCCCGTGTAGTAATGGCGGCGGTTCCAATCCGGATGCCTGAAGTCACAAAGGGGCTGTTCTGGTCAAACGGAACCATGTTTTTATTGACCGTGATATCCGCTTTGATCAGGGCTTCTTCGGCTTCTTTTCCGGTCAGCCCCTTGTTGGACAGGTCGATGAGCATGAGGTGATTGTCCGTGCCTCCGGAGATGATCTTGTAGCCTCTGGACGTCAAGGCATTGGCCATAGCATGGGCATTGGCCATGACTTGTTTGGTATAATGCGTAAAATCAGGCGTAGACGCCTCGATAAAGGAAACGGCTTTACCGGCAATCACATGTTCCAGCGGTCCACCCTGCATACCCGGAAAAACCCCACTGTTGAGGATAGTAGACATTTGGATCGGTTCGCCTTTCTTGGTGGTCCTTCCCCATGGATTATCAAAGTCCTTACCAAGCATGATCACCCCTCCTCTCGGCCCACGCAATGTCTTGTGGGTGGTAGACGTGACGATATGACAATGTTCCAGGGGATCATTGAGTTGGCCGGTGGCGATGAGGCCCGCCGGATGGGCTATATCAGCCATCAGCAAAGCGCCAACTTCATCTGCGATCTCTCTGAAGCGCTTGTATTCCCATTCACGGGAATAGGCAGAAGCCCCGCATATAATCAGTTTGGGACGATGGGCTTTAGCCTGGCTATAGACTTCTTCCATATCGACCCGGCCGGTTTCCCGGTTGACATTGTAATGGGTAGCATTGTAGGTCAGGCCGCTGAAATTGACCGGCGAGCCGTGGGTCAGATGGCCTCCATGAGCAAGGTTAAATCCTAGGATGGTGTCCCCCGGTTTCAATACAGCCAGGTAGACGGCAGAGTTAGCCTGAGCTCCGGAATGCGGCTGGACATTGGCATATTCTGCCCCAAAAAGGGATTTCAAGCTCTCAATGGCGATGGTCTCAATTTCATCTACCACTTCACATCCACCATAGTAGCGCTTGCCGGGATAACCCTCAGCGTATTTGTTGGTCAGGCACGACCCCATAGCCTCCATGACCGCTATTGAGGTGAAATTTTCAGAGGCAATGAGTTCAATTCCCTTTCGCTGCCGGTTCTCTTCCTTGCTGATCAGCTCAAATACGGTCTTGGTATCCATCCGTGTTGTTGTTTAGTCCGTAAAGATGTGAAATGTTTCATGGAAATCTATTATACCTCTTGGTCTGCCATTTTGCAGTTCAGGCTTTGCGCTATTCTCCTAAAAATGGCTTATCCAGCCATCTGTTTTCAATGGAGGCCAACTCCGGTTTAACGAAGGCTCGGATGGCAGATGTAGTATTTCCTGCTGAAAGCGATCTTGACCGGATTTTCGAGAAAAGTTGAGAATGGCCGGATTTCACCGGATTTCATCAGGATTTCGATCTCATGATCTTCACGGATATAATCGGCTTTGGATTCACTGCCGAGCCAGATCATTTGATCCGTCATCTCGGCACTCCAATCGTATTTTTGCCTGCATTTTTGCCTGATCTCATTTACGAAATCATCTTCCAGCGGAGTGTCTGACCAATGTATTTTATGCAATTTCCGGTTGATGAGATTGCCTGCAAGAAATCGGAGCGGCGAGCTAAAATGCTCCTGTAAGCGCTTGATGCTGTAGTCAACGGATACATCATCCAATTGCCTGAACACCTCCAGGAGCGTTGCCGTATCCTCCCTGAATTGCTCAATATTGATCTTGCGGGCAAGAAAATACTCCAACTCAGGGGCCAGATACCCGGTGCGCTCATTAGGATCTTGCTGTCTCAGGAGGTGCATGATACTCTTGGCCATCAGTTCTGCGGCGACAGCAGTCTTATGCAGATAGACCTGCCAATACATGATCCTCCTGGCCACGAGAAATTTTTCAATGCTATATAAACCCTTCTCTTCAACCACCAATCGATTATCTACGACGCGAAGCATCTTGAGGATTCGGTCATGTCCGACAACGCCTTCCGCGACACCGGTATAAAAACTATCTCGCGACAGATAGTCCAGCCGGTCGAGATCCAACTGCCCACTGATCAGCTGATGAAAAAAAGGCCTTGCATATTGGCCGGTAAACATGGCATAAGCAAGACGCAAAGGCTCTCCCAGGCGTTCTGCCAGGTGAAGCATAATAGTTTTTCCAATAGCCTCATGATCCGCGTCAATAATCAGGCGCTCAAGCGCATGGCTATATGGACTGTGCCCGATATCATGCAACAAGACGGCGATGAGCGCGGCCTCCTCCTCTTCCTCACTGATATCGGTTTGTTTGTAACGCAATTCATCGATTGCCATCCCCATGAGGTGCATCGCCCCAAGTGCATGGTGAAATCGGGTGTGCTGCGCTCCGGGATACACCAGGTGGGAAAGCCCGGTCTGCTTGATTCTGCGTAGACGTTGAAACAGGGGATGCTCGATCAGGTCAAAAAGCAGGGCCGTCCGGATATGGATCAGCCCGTAGACCGGATCATTGACGAGCTTCATTTTGTTCATAGGACAAAGATTGGGAAAATATCGACCCCGCAGGTATCGTTGGATAGTTTCCAACCGTATGAAACCTTTCGGCTAAAGCGTTGTATACTTACATATGGATAAAATCAAAATACTCTGGGCGGATGATGAGATCGATCTCCTCAAACCCCAATTGTTTTTCCTGGAGAAAAAAGGCTATCATGTCGCCACCGTGTCGAACGGCCATGATGCCATCGATGAGTTCGAAAAGGCCGGAGACGTAGACATCGTCTTCCTGGATGAAAGTATGCCCGGATTGTCCGGCCTCGAGACCATGCAACGACTCAAGGCCATCAAGCCCACACTGCCTATCGTGATGATCACCAAGAATGAGGCCGAAAACATCATGGAAGAAGCCCTGGGCAGCCAGATCGATGATTATCTCATCAAACCGGTCAACCCCAACCAAATCCTGCTCACCCTCAAGAAAATCGTAGACAATAAGCGGTTGGTTCGTGAAAAAACCTCTTCCGACTATCAAATGGAGTTCCGCAATATTCTCATGGAAATCAACAGTGGTCTGGATGTACAGTCCTGGGCCCAGGCCTATAAGAAGATTGTCAACTGGGAGCTCAAGATCGATACCTCCAGAAGTGAAGAGATGATTGATATTCTCTCCATGCAGAAATCAGAAGCCAATTCCGAGTTTTCAAAATTTGTCACCCGTAATTATCTCTCCTGGCTCAGCAATAAGGAAGATGCACCACTGATGTCTCCGGATTTATTTTCGGCCAAGATTCTGCCTCACCTGAGTGACAAGCAACCCGTCGTATTCCTGTTGCTGGACAACCTACGTTGGGATCAGTGGAAAATCATCGAGCCCGTCATTGCTGAATGGTATGAGGTAGAGGAAGAATCCTATTTCTACAGCATTCTCCCTACGTCCACGCAATATAGCCGCAATGCCATCTTTTCCGGGATGATGCCTGCCGATATTGCCAAAAATTACCCTGATCTATGGGTCGAAGATTTTGAAGAAGGAGGTAAGAATTTGCACGAAGCTACTTTATTGGAAAAGCAGCTGCAACGCAAACTTCGAAAGGAGATAAAATGGCAATACCTCAAAATCACCAATGCGGATCAGGGCAGGGATCTTGGTGAAAAAGCACTCGACCTTTTGCATAATAATCTCGTGGTGATTGTCTACAACTTTATCGACATGCTGTCCCACGCACGCACCGAAATGGAAGTACTCAAGGAACTGGCTGGCGATGAGAAAGCCTATCGCTCACTGACCTACAGTTGGTTTATCAATTCACCGGTATGGACGGCGTTGCGGAAAATGGCAGGGCAAGGCATCAAACTCATCATTGGAACGGATCACGGCACCATACGCGTCAAGCAACCTTCCAAGGTGGTCGGCGACCGGAATACAACAACCAATCTGAGATATAAGATGGGAAAGAACCTGCAATATGAACCCAAAGACGTACTGGAGATTAAAAAACCTGAAGAAGCAGGCTTGCCACGTCCCAATCTGAGTTCAGGTTATATTTTTGCCAAGGAGGACAAGTATTTCCTGTATCCCAACAATTACAATCATTACAACAGTTACTACCGCAATACCTTTCAGCATGGCGGGATCTCGCTCGAAGAAATGATCGTACCCATCATTCGTCTTGCGCCGAAGACGGGAGTGAGGTTGTAATGAAATGAAAAACTAAAACGGTCTGATCCTGTGATATCCTGAGATCAGCATCAGGCGACTTCAGGCCGGGTGACGACCACATGTGGATTTTCTTTCAGATAATCCGCCCATAAGACCTGGCTCGCCAGGAAATAGATTTTCTGGCCAAATGACCCCTTGACTTTTAATCGAATGCAATATACCCTGTCAGGCAATGTTCGTGAGGACGTAATGGATTCAATGGCGGTCAAAGGGTATTTATAGGTCTTGAAATAATTACTAACATAGACAAATTGCTTGTCCATATCCACGCGATAGAATTTCCAAAGGATAAGTTTCAGGATCGCCAATCCACTGCCCAGGATCAGCAATAATCCTAACCATAGAAAGGGATTTGCGAAAAGTCCTGCTTTGCCGCGAACCGCCCACACGAGGAGCACAACGATAGAGAGGATGGCCGTAAACCAGATCGTTGGCAGGGCGATCCGGATTACGATGGTGAGTTGCGACGAAACCCTCTGCATGTTATTTCGGATTTAATGCGGCAGCTTCTGCGTCTTCCTGGGCTTTGCGCTCACGATCGATTCGCTTCACTACGATGATACTCACTTCATACAACAAATACAACGGGATGGCCACCATCATCTGTGAAAACACATCAGGAGATGGCGTGATGACGGCAGCAACAATGACGATGACGACGATGGCATGCCGGCGATACTGGGTCAAAAATGAAGAGGAGACCAATCCGATTTTGGCCAGGAAATAAAGAATAATCGGCGTTTCGAAAATCAATCCTACCGGAAGCGTAAACATCGTGATCGAGTTGACCAGTGCCGCAAGGGTAGTGGTGTTGGCGATTTCCGGACTCACCGAATAAGAGGATAGAAAGGTCACCGCCACTGGCGTAATGATAAAATATCCGAATGCCACACCGGAAAGGAATAGCATGCTGCACAGAAACACCATCCCCTTGGCTGCCTTAATTTCTTTTTTATACAACCCCGGCCGGATAAATCGCCAAAGTTCAAACAGGATATATGGAAATGCCACAATAAAGCCCAACCACATGGAAACTTTAATGTGACTCAGGAATTGTTCCTGGATATCCCGGGTGATGATTTGAAGGTGCTGAGGGTAGAAACAAACATCCGGAAAATATTTGCAGATGATACGGTACGTGATAAAATCCGGGGAAGTGGGCCCCAATATCACCTGGCGAAAGACAAAATCTTTGAGCAGGAAGACCACCACCATTACAATCAGGACACTGGCAGCGGCACGCATGAGGTGCCAACGGAGTTCTTCGATGTGCTCGAAGAAACTCATTTCATTTGGATTCTTAACGGGTTCGCCTTTAGCCATGCTGATGTCCGGTTTTAACGATCAGGCTGCGAATATCGTGAAGTATCCCCTATTCCCGGACAGAATCAGGTGTTAAGTTGTTGATAACCGGGGATAGGCCCTGTAATGCCTATATTTGCCCAACGAATCCAAGGGGGCACCAGGCAGATTACATGGCGAACCAGGTGTCTTCAACGGGTAACTTTCTCATTTTAAATATACTATATGCCCTTCCAGCAGAGTTTTAAGGGGATGCGTTGGTCTCTATGGTTCAGCTTTATTTTGGCAGGCTTCCTGTCCGTGCAAGCCCAGCCTGTGGATGGGTTGATTGCTTATTATTCTTTTGACGCTTGTGATGCCACCGAAGATACCGGTTTGGGAGGCAACGGGATCATAGTGGGCAATGCAACATGCGGGTGCGGCGCATCACTCAACGGGCTGAAATTTGATGGGAATACTTCCGTTCAGATCCTGAGTAATCTTGATCAATTGTTTACCAGTGATTTTACCCTCAGTTTCTTTTTCATGCCCGACCCCAATAGCAATGCGATCATGGATATCCTTTCCAAAAGTGAGATCTGCGGCATCGACAGCACACTCGAATTGAAGTATAATCCGGTGACCCGGGATATATCCTTTTCCCTGTCACAGCAAACCAATCTATTCGTCAGGAGTACCTTCAGGCTGCCGGTGGACAGATGTTACCACCACATCACCTACGTCCGCCGGGATCGCGAACTTTTAATGTACTATGATGGGGTCTTTCAAAATCTCAACCCCAGCCAGGCCCTGGTCCGCATCATCAATAATGGGATCCTGACGATAGGCGCCGGGCCATGTCTCGCCAATGGAGAAGTCCAGTTCAGGGGCACTATGGATGAACTCCGATTTTATAACCGGGCCCTCACCTCCTCCGAGGTAGAGGAGTTGTATATCCCCGTTGATAAAATCACCTCACCGGATACGGTGATCTTTACAGGAACCTCCATGCAGGTTCGTCTTCCTGTTACTTGCGCTCCCGCTGTCCAGTGGAACCCCACCACAGGCGTCAGTAGTGCCAATGTTCCCGAACCCATGCTGTCACCATTAGTCACAACAACATATGATGTGTCACTCAATTATGGGTTCTGTCAGGCCTTCGATTCCATCCATGTCACAGTAGCAGATTCTGCAGACCTGGATTGCAATAAGGTATTTTTCCCAAGCGGATTTACCCCCAACGGAGACCGCCTCAACGACACCTGGGGCATGAGTAATGTGGTATTCCTGGGTGATTTTATCGCACTCGAAGTCTATGATCGATGGGGAGGAAGTATTTTCAAAACCACCGATCCATCCCTTGAATGGGATGGCACCAAAAACGGAGAGGAAGTCATGCCCGGCCAATATGTCTACACCTTCACTTTCCGATGCGAAGGCGTTGATCGAAAAGTATCCGGTAGCGTGGTGCTCATCCGATAAGCATTTGCAATATGCTTCTTCAGCCACCAAACCCTAAAAGGGCGCAATGATCAATCAGTAGCATAGCCTCTTAAGCCTCTTAAGCCTTTTCAGCCCTTCCGCCTTTCCGCCTTTCCGCCCTTCAGCCCTTCAGCCCTTCAGCCCTTCAGCCCTTCAGCCCTTTAGCCCTTTAGCCCTTTAGCCCTTTACCTTAAAAGCGTCACATCACCCCGATACGTCAGCGTAGTATTATTGTCCACAAAGGTAATCTCGGCAACATAGACATACACCCCGGGGTTTAATTCCTTACCCTTAGACGTCCCGTCCCAATTTCCGGCACCGGTCGGACTCGGCAATTGCTGGCCCTCCACATGGATCAGGTTGCCCCAACGGTCATAGATCTGGATATAATTGATGGATACTACACCCGGTCCGGTATAAATACGGAAATCGTCATTACGCCCATCTCCATTAGGACTGAAGACATTGGGGATATAGACGTCACGTTGATAATCGACATCCACCAGGATGCTTGCGGAACCCTGGCAACCATTGATATCGGTTACAGTCCAGGTATACAGCGCGGGTACTGCATTGAATACCCATGTGCCTTCACAAGTCGCACAACTCAACGGTTCTGCGGAAGTCCATAGCATCATCGCTATAGGCTGGCTGCTCTGGTCCACATGTCCTATGATATAGATACTGTCACCAAGATCAACCACGGGTTCGTCAGGACCTATGGAGACGAGGATCTGATCAGGTTCCATGATGGTGTACGTGGTATCTGTCGAACAGCCACGGTCATCAAATACTGCAACAATATAAATACCTGAAGGTAGCATCACCGGATCCCCAATAGGATATAGTTCGCCACTGTTGATCGTAAAACTATAATTGCCGTTTCCACCGGTTACATCCGTATCCTCAATGAGCAACAATGTTTCATCTCCAAAGCAATCAGGTTCAGCAACCACGGGCCAATCAACAGTGATGGGAGGAGGCGAGGTCAATACGTAAGAAACCGTATCCGTACATCCTTTTGGATCGGTCACCGTCACAAAGTAAGCGCCGGCCTGAAGATTGACAGCCTGATAGGCACTGGATACATTGGGGTTCCATAGGAAATCATAGCCACCTGGATTGCCACCGGACACATCCAGCGTGATGATCCCATCACTGCTGTTGCCGCAGGACAGATTTAGAGTACCGGATGCATCAATATCCGCAATCAGGGTATCGGGTTGAGATACCGTAAAGCTGTCCACATTCGAACAGTTTTTACTGTCTGTCACGGTGACATGATAAAGCCCGGCAATGATGTTATTATTAAGTCCTGTCGAAGGTCCATTTTCCCAGGCATAGGTATATCCGGGAGTACCGCCTGATGCATTGACTTCAAGCAATGCATCATCATCTCCATAACAGGTGGCATCAATGGATTGAAGCAGATTGATATGAATAGAATCAGGAGCAAGGATTTCAACGGTATCCTGGTAAAAGCATAAGCCATCCTGCGAGACCGTAAATACATTGAGCCCGGCGCATAGATCAGGTACATTGAAAAACACACCAGTGTCAGCTTGTGGATTGATCGGATCCCAATACAATTGATAATCCAGGGCTCCATCACCACCTCCGGGAAAAATACGCACCGATCCATCACAGATTTCCGGACAGGAAACGCTGTCAATATTGGAGAAAGTCATGGTCAGGGGATTTGGAGCAATGACCTCAAAGCTATCTACGACCGTCGAATCAAGGCCATCGGTGACCGTGACATAATATTTGCCTGGCCCAAGTCCGGTATATATGCCCGTGGTGGTCGTATCCGGAAAAGACCAATACCAGGTCACAGGAGCGACGGCGTTGGCGGTATCCACAATGACCGTAGCGGTATACGGTCCACCATTTGCCCCTTCACCGCAAAGCGGCTGTTGCACGGTGATGTCCAGGTCCAGTTTAAGCGTACATTCGATATGCACGGTATCATCAAGAATGCAGAATACAGGAGCACCCAGGATAATATCTACACTCAACGTATCTGTTTGGTTGAGGGGAATCGTAGGCGTGATCTCTCCTGTGCTCCATAAGACACCTGCACCGGGAGGAATCGCTCCACCCTGATACAATACAGTCACGGTACCACCATCACACGGAGTACCTGTGATCACAAACGAAATATCTGCTTCTTCGTTGGCATCACCAGCTTGAATGGTAAAGGGAAGGGTGGCGGTACAACCGGTATTGTCATCCGTAACAGTAAGCGTATAGTTGCCAGCATTGAGATTGAACAAAGTATCTGCATCCTGAAACCCTGCACCGGCATCAAGCGTGTATGGCCCGACTCCATTGCTGATCTGAAACCAGATATCCCCTGCCGGAGTGGGTATGCAATTGTCCGGAGTGGAACCAACTACACTAACCAGGATTGGCGGTGGCGCATTGACCGTAAAGTGAATGGAATCGGACAGACACAAGCCTTCTTTTACAATAACCACATAATTGCCTGGCGCAAGGGGGCTGTAATTAAATGTCCCACCGATATTGTTGACCGAGGTGATTTGGGTGCCGTTTTGAAAGATCGTATAAGAATAGGATGGTCCTGCGACTCCATTGGTCCGGCCACGAATCGATAAGCTTCCATTGACACCATTCGAACAGGGTGGATCAGTAACCGTAAATACAGCCGATATCGTATCCGTATACCCAATGGTGAATTCAAATATCGTATCACACTGGGAAACATTATCTGACACAGTGATGGTGTAATTTCCGGGATTTAGTAGGCCGAGAGTGACACTGTTACTCTGTATGGTAAATGGAGTTCCGGTGAGATTGCCTCTGATGGTGTAATTGCCATCCATATCCGGTGTAGCTCCGGTAATGCTGAGGTCAACAAACCCATCCAGCGATCCAACGCAACTCGCATCTGTGAGGTTGTTGATCAGGAAGACAAATGGATTGTCGTTGAGGGTAACCGTGACCTGGACTTGGCAACCATTAATATCCTCGACAATAATGTTGTACATGCCATCCGGTAAACTCGTCACTAGTGAGGAATCCCCCAGGTGACGAATAAATCCTGATCCCGCAAGCGTGGGGTCGGAAAGGCTGTTCCAAATATAACTGTATGGCTCTGTGCCTCCCTCTGGTTTAATCCAGATCGTTCCGTTTTCAAACTTATAGCAGGTAGGATCTTTGAGATGTGTAGTGATGCCCAGGGCGAGGGTGGATACGTTGGTGGGATACATGACCGCATTACCAAGCGCATCGGTAACCGTCACTGTATAATTACCGGCAGGTGCTGTAATCGCAATATTGCCACCTTCTGCCGGAAGCCCATAGGGGCTACCTGGTAATCCGGTAATAGTATAAGGAGCAGTTCCTCCAAAGACCGTCACATCGACGACGCCATTGCCCCCCAATACTGCCGGACCACAACTTGTTACAAACCCCACAAGGTCTATAGCATTTTGCACAGTCATACAGCAGTTGATCGAATCTGAAGGAACAACGCCATTGACATCGGCTACTTCAAAATCAAAGTAGGGACTGATCCCTACACAACTGGTAGACGTAGGGAAACCGATGATGCGGAAACAAATCTCAAACAATACCGTACCATCTGGCAGAGTTTCGCCATCGATTGGAAATCCCAGGGGAATAAATTTCAAAGCATTTGGACCCGAGAGGTTAAAGTCAGCATTGACATTGATACTGGGGGAGCCAGGATTAGAGATCTCTATATAATCCAAAACACTGCTGTTCCAAAAAATTTCGAACTGAGCAATGACTATATCATTGAAATTCTGGACCGTCACCGGTATACATATCGTATCACCCGGTTCGCCATTGATACAACCAAAACTGAAGATGACAGGATCGATGCCGTTGGATACCTTGGCGTCTATCTCACGATAGGAAATGAGGTCGTTGGCCAGGCCAGGCTGAACGAAAAATCCGGTAAAAATGGAAAGGATGGAGATCCATTTTCTTATGCTTTTAACATGAAGATTTTCCATTCAATATTGATAGTATGAAGTTTTTCTGTAATATGTTCGCGCAAAAATAGCTTTTCAAATCGGGTTTGAAGCCGGGGTACTCATTTAATTTTCCAAGGGGCATGGTTAGTAAGAAGATTCCTTCAGTAGTATTATGGCTGCCTGAAGGTGAGGATGGTCTGTTAACGAAGAACTAAGCAGGGATAGTATATCTCTTTTTTACCATTTGAACCCAACAGGGAAGGGTAACTTGTAGACAATCAGCAGATTAGATTGTAATGATGGGTGGGCGTCAAATTAACTTTCCACTGATGATTACTTTTTCTATCCAGCTGGCCCCAAAGGTATAGGGTAGGTAGTCCAGGCTGGTGACAGGTTTGGTTATGATAAGGCTGGCTGATTTAGAGGGGGTTATACTGCCTGCCAGGTGGCCCAATTCAATGGCCGCAGCGCCATTGAGCGTCAGTGCATTGAGGGCTTCCTCAGGGAGCATTTTCAATTTGATACAAGCCAATGACAGTATAAAAGACATATTGCCACTGGGCGAAGACCCGGGGTTGTAATCACTGGCTAAAGCCACACATAGCCCACTCTCGATCATCTTACGGGCCGGAGCATAAGGCAGGCCCAGGAAAAAGGCGGTAGAAGGTAAAATCGTTGCTATGGTATCAGCTGATTGAAGGGCCTCGATCTCCGCAGGTCCGGTGTATTCCAGGTGATCCACCGAAATAGCATGATGGCGTACCCCTACCTGGATCCCGCCTGAGTAATCTAACTCGTTGGCGTGAATCTTTGGTTTCAATCCATATCTAGCCCCGGCAGTAAGTATCCGGTCCGTCTCCTCCACAGTATAAAATCCCTTGTCACAGAATACATCTATGTAGTCCGCAAGCCCTTCGTCTGCAATCCTTGGCAACATATCTTCAATCAATAGCCGTATGTACCCATCCCGGTCAGACTTATACGCTGTGGGCATTGCATGCGCTCCAAGGAAATTGGATTTGACCGGCACCAGACCGGTTTCTTTAAGACGTCTGATCACCCGAAGCATTTTGAGCTCGCTCTCTACTGTCAGTCCATAGCCGCTCTTGATTTCTATGGCACCCGTCCCCATGTTCATCACCTCGTGGAGCCGGCCGAGTGCATGATCAAAAAGGACATCTTCAGAGACGGATTGCAAACGCGCGGCAGAATTAAGGATTCCACCACCTCGTTGGGCAATCTCCTCGTACGTCAAACCCCTGATACGATCGACAAACTCACTCTCACGCCAGGCCGCAAACACCAGGTGGGTATGACTGTCACAAAACGCTGGTAAAACCATCTTCCCTGAACAATCCAATACGGTATCCGCTCGCTCCACCGGGCAAGAGGTATCCGGGCCAAAAGATTTGATCAGCCCATCTTCAATAAGCAGGTATGCATTTTCAATAGATGGAAGTGATGCCATGTCACGTCCGCAAAGTCGAGTGACACCCTCAGGTTGAATGCCTGCCAGAGATTGGATGCGACGAAGTAAAAGGGATTGAGCCAAAATGAATAGGGTTACGGTCAGACAAAGGTATCATGACCCTCTGTAAAAAAGAAAAGCCAGGAAGATAGGTCCTGGCTTTTCCATTACATTTTATTAAAACTATAATCAGAGTTCACTTACCTTTTTAACCGTCGCTTTGACACCAGACGTGGCTAAAGCTTGAACCTGGCTATTGGCTTCATTTTCAGTGCTGTAAGCAGGAGAAATCACCCGATAAAAAGTGGATCCGTTTTGAACAGTTGATTTCACGCTATAGCCAGAATACCCTTTTGCCTGAAGGTCATTGACTAGTTTGCTGGCGTTGGGTTCTGACCCAAAATATCCGGCCTGCAATACGTAGCCGGTTGAAGTCGGTTGTGGCTTGACAACAGGAGCGGGGGCTGGTGCTGCAGGAGCAGGCGTCATGGCAGGTGCCGCGGCTTGGTGGACAACGGGTGTTGATTTGATTTCAGGGGTTGGGGTTGTATTCGTTGCATTTGTTGTCGACGATGTTGCCGTAGGTGTAGTTGCTTTAACTTCCGGAGCCTTGGTGGTTTCGCCCACAGGACGGGTAGGTGTCTTTTTCCAGTCTCCGGACCATTTATCCTTTAATTGGCCATCGGGATTCAGCACTACCCATGCGGGCACGGTTTTGAAATTGTATTTATCCCATAGGACGATGCCATCAAAATCAGCGGCATCCACAAGGGTGGAAATATAAACTTTGGTGGCGTATTGATCTTTTTCAAAATTGGCCCATGCCGCATCACATTCCGCACAGCCGGATTTGGAAAAGAAAATCAGCAGATCCTTCTGGTAGTTTTTCGAAGCCTCCCTGGCCGCGATATACGAAGGATAAAAATTGGGGGTCCTCGTCATGGAGGTCTGGAAAACCAGGAGAAGGGAAATCAGGTAGATGTTCATGATATTAAAATTAAGGATAATTTATAAATAGCTGTATATTATATTTTTAAAAGCAAAAACCGTACCAAAACCCGAATTTTACGAAGGCGCTCATTTTACATCATAAACCATTAAGTTTCAGTATAGGATGGGGAGAATTAGCTACCTTCGCCGTCCTAAATTTTCTGGCCGATGTCCCAAATACGTGCAGCGATCAAAGGGGTGTACGGGTATGTTCCCGACGAAGTCCTGACCAATAAAGACCTCGAAACTCTTGTAGAAACCAACGATGAATGGATCAAAGCCCGGACCGGGATCGAGGAAAGGCATATCCTCCGCGATCCTGACAAGGCCACTTCCTACATGGCCACCCAGGCCGTAGAAGGACTGTTGAAAAAGACAGGTTTGTCCCCGCTGGACATTGATCTGCTGATCTGTGCCTCCGTGACCCCTGATTATTTTTTTCCTGATACCGGCACCTTGATCTGTTATAATATAGGAGCTAAAAATGCTTTTGCCTACGATATTCAGGCAGCCTGCTCAGGCTTCCTCTTTTCGGCCACTACAGGGGCCAAGTTTATCGAATCAGGAGCATATAAAAATGTCATCGTCGTTGGCGCCGACAAGATGTCCTCTATTGTAGATTACACCGACCGTTCTACTTGTATTTTGTTTGGAGATGCCGCCGGCGCTATTCTCCTTCAACCCAACACCGAAGGTTTTGGTCTGCGTGATTCTTGGATGCGAGTGGATGGAGTAGGATCGGAGTTTCTCTACATGAAAGGAGGAGGCTCAAGGAATCCATCTACACATGAAACGGTGGATAAAAAGTGGCACTATATATTCCAGGATGGAAAGCCCGTGTTTAAGGCGGCAGTCAAAGGGATGTCAGAAGCCGTCAGCGAAATCCTGAAGCGGAACAATCTCAGCCCGGACGACATCCGTTTTGTCGTTCCTCACCAGGCCAACCTCCGGATCATCCAGGCCGTGGCGGATTACCTTAAGTTTCCCATTGAACGGGTGATGATCAATATCCAGAAATATGGAAATACCACCTCCGGGACTATACCCTTGTGCCTGTGGGAATGGGAAGACCAGCTCAAACCCGGAGACAACATCATCCTGACATCCTTCGGAGGCGGCTATACCTGGGGGGCGAGTCTTTGGACCTGGGCTTATTGATCACCCTGACGGTTCAGGGCTTGAAATCCACCATCTAAAAGCCCTATATTTGCGCCCTTATTTAACCTAACCTTATTCAATACCGTTTATGGCTACTACAGCAGATATAAAGAAAGGTCTCTGTCTTGAATATAACAATGACATCTATTATATAGTTGACTTTCAGCATGTTAAGCCTGGGAAGGGAAATGCTTTTGTGCGGACCAAACTCAAGAGTCTCACCACCGGTAAAGTGGTGGACAATACGTTTCAGTCAGGACACACCATTGTAGATGTCCGGGTCGAACGTCGTAAGTTTCAGTACCTATACAATGATGACATGGGATACCATTTCATGAACAATGAAACGTTCGAACAAGTCAGTGTCCAGGGTGCGATGATCGAACATGCGGACCTCATGAAGGAAGGCCTCGAAGTCGAAATCCTCATGCATGCCGCTCTCGAAACACCACTCTCTGTAGAATTACCTCAATATGTTATCTTGGAGGTGACATATACCGAACCGGGATTGCGGGGAGATACGGCAACCAATACCTTGAAGGCAGCCACTGTGGAGACAGGAGCTGAAATCAGGGTTCCATTGTTTATCGACACCGGAGAGAAAGTAAAGATTGACACCGCCACCGGCAATTATGTTGAACGGGCTAAATAACCAACTGCTATGGATTCTAAGGAAATACAAGAGCTGCTCAAGCTGATCAACCGGTTAGAACTGGCTGAGTTTAAATACAAGCAGGGTGACCTGCAGTTTTCGGTGCGGACCAAATATTTCACCTCTTCCCGAGGTGGTCTTGAAGTCGTGCCTTCTTATGTGCAAGTGCCGGCTGTTCCCCCCGTGGTCAATCCTCAGGCTCCTGCGACACCGGCTGTTCCCGCATCCCGACCAAAGTCGGAAGCTGAAGGCGAGGGCAATGCCCCGGCTTCTTCCGGCCCGGCAAAGGAAAACCTGGTAGAAATCCGGTCCCCAATCGTAGGTACATTTTACCGGTCAGCTTCACCGGACAAACCGGTGTACGTAAAGCCAGGTGATAATATTGAAGTCGGTACAGTAGTATGTATCGTGGAAGCCATGAAACTCTTCAATGAGATCGAATCTGAAGTCGCCGGTAAGGTCGTCAAGATTATGGTGGAAGATGCCTCACCGGTAGAATACGATCAGTTGTTGTTTCTCATCGATCCTAACGGATAATACCAGAGCGACGGGGAGCCACTTTTCCCTCCATTAGATTATTTCAACCAGAGCATTCCGGATGTTTAAAAAGATACTCATAGCAAACCGAGGAGAGATAGCCTTGCGCGTAATCCGCACCTGCAAGGAGATGGGCATCAATACCGTAGCGGTATATAGTACCGCGGATAAAAACAGCCTCCATGTCCGGTTTGCCGATGAGGCCGTTTGTATTGGCCCTCCCAAATCCAGCGACTCCTACCTCAGCATCCCACGTATCATGGCGGCGATGGAAATCACCAACGCAGATGCCATCCATCCCGGATACGGATTCCTCGCCGAAAACGCAGACTTTGCTGAAGTATGCAAGGAATATGGCGTAAAATTTATCGGTCCTACACCACTCATGATCACCCAGATGGGTGACAAGATCACGGCTAAAGAAACCATGATCAAAGCCGGTGTGCCTGTAGTTCCCGGTAGCGGTGGCCTGGTGCAGGATGTAACCCACGCCAAGAAAGTAAGTAAAGAAATAGGCTACCCGGTCATCATGAAGGCTACTGCCGGAGGAGGTGGTAAAGGCATGCGGGTAGTGTGGAATGAGGCCGACCTTGAAGAATTGTGGCATAAGGCCCGCCAGGAAGCCAAGGCTTCTTTTGGCAATGATGGCATTTACATCGAAAAGTTTATCGAAGAACCCCGCCATATTGAATTTCAGATCGTCGGCGACCAACATGGACATGTCGTACACCTTTCCGAAAGGGAATGTTCCATCCAACGTCGCCACCAGAAATTGCTCGAAGAATCTCCTTCACCTTTTCTGGATGAATCCCTCCGTAACAAAATGGGCAAAGCCGCCATCAAGGCAGGCAAAGCCATTAATTACGAAGGTGTAGGTACCATTGAATTCCTGGTCGACAAACACAAGAACTTCTATTTCATGGAGATGAACACCCGTATCCAGGTCGAGCACCCGGTGACGGAAGAAGTCATCGACCATGACCTCATCAAAGAACAGATCAAGGTAGCTGCGGGTATTCCTATCTCAGGTAAAAGCTATTATCCCAATGGCCATGCCATGGAATGCCGGATCAACGCCGAAGACCCTTTCAACAATTTCAGACCCAGCCCGGGTACGATCACTTCCTTTCATAGCCCTAAAGGGCATGGTGTCAGAGTGGACACGCATGTTTATGCCGGGTATACGATACCCCCTTATTATGACAGCATGATCGCCAAGCTCATCTGCAAAGCACCCACTCGTGAAGAGTGCATCAAGAAAATGCAGCGGGCACTGGATGAATTTATCGTTGAAGGCGTCAATACGACCATTCCGTTCCATAAGAAGTTGATGCAGGATCCCAAGTTCAGATCAGGTGATTTCCATACCGGGTTCCTCGAAACCTTCAAGCTGGAAGACTAATGACCATGGCCGGGCAGAGCCCCATCCGACAGTTGTTTTTCTACCTGAAAGGATACCGGGTTCCTCTCTTTCTCAATATCCTGTGCAATATCCTGATGGCGCTGTGCATGGTGATCAGTATACCGATCATCATCCCTTTTTTTCAGATCCTCTTTGGTCGCGTCACCCCATCTTCTGAACCGGTCGCGTTTAGTGTCAGTCATATCCAGACCTGGCTCGAATACGTATTTGGTCAATTGGTAAAAACCTATTCCCAGGAGACGGCTTTGATCATCGTATGCATCACGTTTGTCGTGATCTTCCTGCTCAAAAATCTATTCCGGTATCTTTCCCTGGTTTTTATGGCCCAGGTGCGAAACGGCATCGTCATGGACATACGTAATGCCATCTATGACAAATACATGCGATTGCCATTGGCCTTCTTTACCCGTGGAAAGAAAGGGGATTTCATAGCACGCATCAGTACCGACATCCAGGAGATTGAATATTCGATCCTCAACGTTATCGAATCACTTTTCAAAGAACCCATCGTCATCATTGGAAGTATATCCTTTATGATGTTTACCAGTGTTCGACTCACGCTCTTTGTGTTTATCCTTATCCTCTTTACAGCGGTCATCGTCGGTCGCATCAGCCGTAATCTCAAGCGACAGTCGAAAGAAGTACAAAAGCAATTGTCCGGACTGATGATCCATGTGGAAGAAAGCCTCAACGGAATGCGCATCGTCCAGGGCTTCAATGCCCAGGATTATCAGAAGGGTCGTTTCGGTCGCATCAATGACTCCTACCGCCGGCTGCTCACGCGGATCATGTACCGTAGGGACCTCTCCTCTCCTTTGTCCGAAGTGCTGGGGATAACCATTGTCGCCGTCTTATTGTGGTATGGTTCACTGCTCGTGTTCAAGCAGGAAATTCAACCTGAAACATTCTTCGCATTTCTCTATGCGTTTTTCAACGTGATTGCCCCATCGAAATCCTTTTCTTCGGCTTACTATCATATTCAGAAGGGACTGGCAGCGGTGGAGCGGGTCAATGAAGTACTCGATAACGACGAAGAGATACAACAAGCTCCGGATGCGCGTCCCATCCACGCGTTTGAAAAGGAAATTGTATTCGACCAGGTCAGCTTCCGGTATAATGAAGAGAGTGAATGGGTATTGCGAAATATCAACCTTCGGGTTCCAAAAGGAAAAGTCCTTGCCATCGTAGGTTCAAGTGGATCCGGAAAATCAACGCTTGCGGATCTCTTGCCCCGGTTTCACGACGTCACAGAAGGTGCGATCCGCATTGATGGCAGTGACTTGCGCGACCTCAACCTTCATCAGTTGCGCAGCCTGATGGGCATCGTCAATCAGGACCCGGTCCTGTTTCATGATACGTTGTTCAACAATATTGCCTTCGGCAAACCAGATGCTACAATCGAACAAGTCATGGAAGTGGCTCGCATCGCCCAGATTCATGATTTTATCATGAGCACCCCAAGACAATACGATACAGTGGTTGGCGACAGAGGAAGTACACTGAGTGGGGGAGAGCGCCAACGAATAACACTCGCCCGAGCCTTATTGGTGAACCCTCCAATCCTCATCCTCGATGAAGCTACAGCATCCCTGGATTCGAAATCAGAACGTCAGGTACAACAAGCTTTAGCGAACGTAATGGAAGGTCGGACTTCTATTGTCATTGCCCACCGGTTGTCCACCATCCAATATGCCGATCATATCATTGTGCTCCAGGATGGACATATTGTGGAGTCAGGGGATCATGCCACCCTTATGCAACAGCAGGGGGAGTATGCTAAATTTGTCGGACTCCAATGGATGCAATGATGAGGCGCATAGTATTATTGCTACTGGTCACCGGTCTGTGGTGCGAGATGGCTTCGAGCCAACAAATGAATTGGAACAGGCTGAGCGAGGATACCCTCTATTACGGTAGGGATTACCTCCCGGATCAGAATGTAGTTTCCCATACAGGCCCTGCTCAAATCTGGGATTTTCGGTCACTCAAAGCGCCTTATGCGCTTAGTCGCCGCATCATTCCCTCTGGAGAGCGTGATGGTAAGTCATATGCAAACATGGTCAATGGCAAGCAGACAGATGCCATCATGGTACTCAATGGAAAAACATCCCAGATCATTCAGATCATCGAAGTAAATCCCATTTGTCCGGACAGCAGATTGACCTATTCCCTTTCACCTGCTTACAAGCCATTCTTCATAGGTGTGCTAGGAGAAGACTATACCTATCGCGGCAAAATGGTTTCCACGTTTGCCTGGCCACGGAATGTTACGTGTGGATGGACACCCCCCAGATTGCCGGACTCCTGTCGGATCACGGTTTCAATCTCTGAAGAGGATATAGTGGATGCAGAAGGCACCCTGTATCTCCCAACAGAAATCAATCATGTATACCGCCATAAAGTCACTTTACGCAGAGCCATGAAAGTGGAAACATTGTTGGGTACGACCTGGACAGATGTCACAAGCATCGTGCCGGGAGTTCGGTTGCAAACCACACAGCATTTTTTACGGTTTGGTGCTGCGGCATCAGGATTGCAATTGGTTGAAGTGGAAATCAATGAAACAGACCAGCCCATTCGTGTAGAGTTTAAGACCCACCCACTGATGACCCGCGTTTTTACAGAAGAGCCTACCCGGCCGGATATTTTTGCATATCCTAATCCTAGTTACGGGGTCGTCCGTTTTCAATTGTCAGACCTCGCTGCCGGATTTTATAAGCTTAAATTATTCAACATCCTTGGTGTACCGGTTCATGAAATGGAAGTTGAAGTCAAGAGCAGCCGACAGACCGTGCTGCTGGATATGAGTGGGTCCCAAAAGGGCACGTATCTCTTCAGGTTGCAAGACAAATCCGGTCGCACCATCAAGACCAAACGAGTGGTATTGATTCAGTCCTGATTTTACTTAGACCATGCCTGCCACTACTTCACCACCATGGTTAGAAGAATGGAAATCTTATGTTCCTGGACCGATTCAGGTGATACCTACTCTTGACGGGCAACCCACTTTGCTGATGCATCGACTCGACATCATTCAGTCGTGGGCGGAGGGTAACAAATATTTCAAACTCAAGTATGTCATTCGTCATGCCCTGGAAAACAACATCAAGGTCATCGTCAGCAAAGGAGGGATGTTCAGCAATCACCTTGCGGCGCTTTCTGCGGCATGCTCACGATTTAACCTCCGGTGCGTGGCTTTGATTCGCAGCCATGGTGATGATGAGCTCAATCCATCTGTTCGGCGACTTCGGGATCAGGGGTGCGAAATTTATTTGCTCCCTCCTGAAAGCTATAGAGCCTATGGACCTGAGGATGCGAGAGCGATAGATCCTGATGCCCTCTTTATTCCCGAAGGCGGACTGAGTGATCTCGGTATACTTGGAGCATCCGAGATCGCTGCGGCCTGGAGTGCCTTCCCGGTCACCCACGCGGTGCTTGCCGGTGGAACGATGAGCACAGCCATAGGGATACTTTCAGCGGTAACGCCCGATATAACTACAGTGATTGTACCTGCCTGGAAGGGATGTACACCCAAGTACGTCAGGCAACTCTTAGAGGAGTATAAAAAAACACAATTAGAGAATTGGGAGTTGTGGCCAGACTATCATTTTGGTGGTTTCGGGCGCTTTGATCATCGCCTGATGGAGTCGATGGATGCTTTCACCACCCAACATACTATCCCTCTCGACCCGGTCTACACCGGCAAAATGGTGTTTGCGGTGTTGGATAAGATTAAAGCAGGATATTTTAAAACAACAGACGTCGTGATGATGGTACATACCGGAGGCCTGCAGGGACTGGATGGATATGCTTATCGGTTTCCGGACGTGTGGGGCAGGTATGTGGCAGGTATCAGGTCATAGAGGCATCGCCTCCTCCCAGAATCCACGATTCGATAACCCTGGAAAAATAAGCATGCTCCGTTTGGAGCACTTTGTGTGCAATATCCGCCGCGGTATCTTCAGTTAAAAGAGGAACTTCTTTTTGAAATAGGATATTCCCTTCATCATAGTGTTCGTTGACTTCATGAATGGTGATTCCGGAGATCAGGTCTCCCGAAGCTTTAACTGCTTCATGTACATGATGTCCATACATGCCCTTACCGCCATAACGAGGCAAGAGGGCAGGATGAATATTGATAATATGCCTCGAGTAGTTGCGAATAAGCCACGCAGGAATGAGCAAAAGAAAACCAGCCAATACGATATGGGTGATTTGAGCCTCCTGAAGTATCGGCAGCACCTGCTCTTCATGATCCCAGTTTTTCTTTGGGATATAGACGGATGGAATGTTATGTCGTGAGGCTACATCCCTGACACCGGCTTCCGCACGGTTGGTGATGATCAGTTCAACCCGGATCAGTGGATGGGTGTGGAAGTGAGCGCAGATTTTATCAGCATTGCTGCCTCCACCTGAAGCAAGAATCGCTATGCGTGCATCAGGCTTTGATAGCATTATACTTGGCACTGTTGGAGGGATCGAGTTTGCGCATGATATCGTACACCGCGGTCTTTTGCGCGCGCGTCCCGTTTTTCATGATCGATACGATTTCATCTCCTTTCGCCGTCAGAAACATCAGGATGCCCACACTGTTGGGGTAGGAGGCATTAGTTTTTTCAACCTCTTTCAACGCATCCGTCATCGTGATCAATGCTTGCTCGGGATTAGCATACATGATGTCGAGACTTTTCCGATGGTAATTGTACCATGCTTCTCGAAAAGAAGCAAAGCGCGGACTGGTGAGATTTTCAATGATCCAGTATCGCGTTGTTTTGCGATTGAGCGACAACCAGCCTTTGTCTGCTTCTGAAACGGCTGTGGGAATCTGATTAATGATGTTCTGCGCAATCTGGAAATACTCAGAGCCAGCACCCGGAGCAAAGCTTTCCGCATCCAGGCCAAGGATTAACTGGGTATAAAACGAAAACACTGCTGATAAGTTGGTCCGGAAAAACTCTGTTCCGTTTTCAATAGGTTGAAACTCCTGGTAGGGAAATACGACATCGCGGTCCACATGATTGACCAGCACGGTCTTGTATTCACTGCCGTATACCGGACGTACGGCTTTGAAGGCGATATCAGCCGTGTAGACATTATTGCCAAGCTCGCCAGTGATATTGACCTGGAAGTTGCACTCGATCCGTTCATAAGGTTTGTACTCATCCCGGGTCCAACGTTCATTGTTGATAAACTCCTTGAGATCCTTCTCCAGGGTTTTAAATACTGCCGGATCCGTGGTCTGGAGTTTGGGTACACTCACCGTGATCTCGGCATTGAATTCCTGTGCCAGGAGATTCACTGACAACCCTTGCACCAGGAGCAGGGACGCGATCAGAAGTATTTTCTTAATGGGCATGTCCATATTTCATTTGAAAGATAACTCCGGCGATGTCTTTTGCCACCGCATGCTTGGATTTTAACTCAAAGTGCTGCTCTTTATTGTCCGGAAACAGAAAAGATACTTTGTTGGTATCGTGACCAAATCCCGCACCCGCATTTCTGGGATTGTTGAGCACCACCATGTCCAGATTCTTCGCGATTAGTTTTTCACGGGCATGCTGAAGATCGTCGCGGGTCTCCAGAGCGAATCCGATCAGGAGCTGACCTGGTCTTTTCATCTTTCCCAATGTCGAAGCGATGTCGGGAGTTCGGACCAGTTCAAGAGTCAGGGTCTCAGCGCCTTTCTTGATTTTGTCGGCAGCCACCACTGCGGGTTTATAATCCGCAACCGCGGCAGCCAGCACGGTTACATCCGCATCAGGAAAATGATGTTGGCAAGCGGCAAGCATGTCATCGGCAGAAGTAACGCGCGTAATATGTATCCGTGGATCATCAGGCATCACACTTTCCGGCCCGAGGATCAGGTTGACTTCCGCACCTCTGCGTGAAAACTCCTCAGCTATAGCCACCCCCATTTTACCAGTAGAGTGATTGCCGATATATCGGACAGGATCGATAGCTTCATACGTAGGACCCGCATTGATGAGGACCTTTAGTCCTTGCATATCCTGACGGTAATGAAAGTAATCAGTGATTTGTTGAAGGATATCTTCCGGTTCTGCCATCCTTCCGGGGCCGGTCAGTCCACTGGCCAATTCACCGGTGCCGACATCCAGGATATAGTTGCCATAGGATTGGAGGCGGCTGATATTTTCACGGGTAGAAGGGTGATCCCACATATCCAGATCCATGGCGGGAGCAAAGAAAACAGGGCATCTGGCTGAGAGGTACGTAGCGGTAAGCATGTCCGAGGCGAGTCCATTAGCGCATCGGGCCAGGGTATGAGCAGTAGCGGGAGCAATGATCATGGCATCAGCCCAAAGCCCCCATTCAACATGATTGGTCCAGGCATCATCCTCATGCACCTCGGTCGCCACAGGATTTCGACTGAGGGTTGACATCGTCAATGGCGTCACAAAATCCTTCGCGGGACCTGTCATGATCACCCTTACCTCACATCCCTCCTTGATCAGGAGGCGAAGGAGAATCACCGACTTATAGGCAGCTATACTGCCGGTGACACCCAGGATGATTTTTTTACCATGCAATGCAGCCATGACCTTCGGTTGAGAAGTGGCTGGAGAACTATTCCAGGTCTTCAGTAAATTCCTCTTCCTTGACTACAGGCTCAGGATAACGCCACTCAAGATCACCATTGAGAAATTCTTCCGTAGCAAGAACAGTAGGATTGGCCATTTTCTCATAAGAGCGGGAGATTTCAATCTGCTCTTTGTTTTCATGGATCTCCTCAATGGTCTCGGTAACCACGACGAATTCTTCGAGTTTGTCATGAAGCTCCTTTTTGAGTTCGGCAGACAATTGTCGGGCGCGCTTGGAGATCACCACGATGGACTCATAGATATTGTGGGACCGGGAAGCCATTTCTTTGATGTCCCTGGCTTTGACATTCGGGTCCACAGCTGTGGCAAGGCTTTTAATACTCATTTGGACAGATTTTTAATTTCAGATTCTATTTGTTTGTGCAGGTCTCTTGCAGCTCGGGCATTATCCCCACTGGGATAACGATTGATATAATCTTTGTATCGCGTCTGGGCTTCCTCAAGACGCTGCGCACGTTTCAGGTAGACACTATTGATCGCATAGTCATATGCGGATTGCAGGATCAGAAAACGGGCATGCTCCGCGTGAACGGATTCCGGATACTCTGACAGCATGTTGTCAAAGGAAGTGATCGCCGCGTTGTATTGGCTCAGATTAAAATAAAGTAAGCCTTCATTGTAGGCCTTGAGTTCCAGTTTGGACCTTAGTTCATCAATGAGTTCGTTGCACTCCTGCACGCGGTCGCTTTCCGGAAATTTATTGGCAAAATCCTGGAAGGCATTAATCGCATCCACTGAAGGTGTCTGATCCAGCCGGAAAGAAGGGGACTGTTTGTAATACGAATAGGCAATCATAAAATCCGATTCCTCTGTATAGGGACTGTAAGCAAATGTGGTGGAGAAGTTGGTAAAATAAGTGGCTGCCAAAGCGTAGTTACCTAGCTTGTAATGGGTGTAAGCATACTTGAAAAACAATTCCTCACCTTCCCGGGTGCCACGATATTGATTGAGGATCAACTCCATCAAGGTCTGCGCCCGGAGATAATCTCCTTTGTCATAGTATTGAATGGATTCCTTGAGGATCAATGGCGGATTGTTGCTCAGCCGGACTTGTTCAAATCCGCTCTGGCATGAAGCTAATACGCTCAAAATCAATATGGTATACAGAGAAATCCGCATGAAAGCCATCGAAATAGTGTGCAAAGATAGGGAATATTGTATTATCCGTTGCTTTTCCTTTGTCCTGTCAATCAGGAGGTTAGGTGGTTATCGTGAGGCCCCCAACAGCGGTTCCAAAGCCTCCGCAATGACCCGGTCATTGCTCAACCTCGGCACCTTGTTCTGCCCTCCCAATTTCCCAACAGATTGCATGTATCGCTTGAACGAACCGGAAGGCAAATATCGTACAACCAGGGGCTGAAGGATTTTCCCTTCGATCAGATCCCGGTAATACAGATTCTGCCCTACCATCGCTCGATCCAGTGCCGCGGCAAAAGCCTCTTTATCTGAAGGCGGCTCTCCAAATTCTATCCACCATTCGTGATAAGGCTTCTCCCCGGATCCGGGACTGACCATTGGGGCTACCGTAAACTCGTTGATCATACAAGGATGATTGGCAACAGTCTGCCGCAAAGCCTCCTCCACTTCTTTCGCAATGACATGCTCACCAAAAGCAGAGATAAAATGCTTGACACGACCCGTGACTTTCAGCCGGTATGGATTGGTGGAAACAAAAGAAACCGTATCTCCGATGGAGTAGGCCCACAAACCCGCATTGGTACTCATGATCAACGCATAGTCCACCCCGGTCTCTACTTGTTCAAGCGTCAGCCGCCGAGGCTGGGCCTCATGCACTTCAGCGAGAGGAACAAATTCATAAAATATCCCTGAGCGACATTGCAACAACAGACCCTGTGATGCATCATCAAGATCCTGATAGGCGATAAATCCCTCTGAGGCAGGATAGGTTTCAAGGCTTGGAATACGACCACCGGTCAGTCGTTCAAGCTGAGACCGATACGGCTCAAAATTGACCCCTCCATATACAAACAACCGAAGGTTTGGAAATACCTCACGGATATTTGTTTTCCCGGTCAATTGAAGTAATCGCTCGTAATACATCTGCACCCATGGTGGAATACCACTGATCAATCGCATGTCAGCATGCACCGTCTCGTCAGCGATCTTGTCCACTTTGGTTTCCCAATCTTCAATGCAATTGGTATCATACGAAGGCAATTGGTTGCTTCTCAACCAACCCGGAACCCAATGATTGACTATCCCGGAAAGTCGCCCGGCAGGAATAGGTCCTTTACTATCCAATGTCGGTGAACCGGATAAAAAGATCAGCTTGCCATCAAAAAGATCGCTGAGGTTTAATCGGTCACTGATATTAAACAACGCGTCTCTTGCATTACCAATATGGTAAGGAATACTGTCCCGCGTGATGGGGATGTACTTGACGCCGCTGGTGGTCCCGGAGGTTTTGGCAAAATATATGGGTTGACCAGGCCAAAGGACATTTTTCTTTCCTGCAATGATCTGATCGATATAGGGACGCAAATCTTCATAATCCCGGATCGGAACCTGCCGGGCAAAATCAGAAAATGTCCGGATGTGGTGAAAGTGGTGATCCTGTCCAAAAGTGGTCTTGGCTGCTGTACGTATGAGTTTTTCAAAAGTCTCCCGCTGATGTCTTACGGCGAGCAAAGCATCACGCTCAATACGGCGCCTGACTAGCGAGGCTACAGCCCGGATGATTTTGCTCTTCCACTTCATACAAATCAATCCAGGCGCAGGTCTTCGATATACACTCCGGGATAGTTCGCCTTGTCAAAAGTGAATAACTTCTGTGCATCCAGGGTCGCGGGATACGTGATGGAGGAGATATTCATTTCCTGCCGCATCCCATCCGTGGAAATACCATTTATAAAATAGAGTGCATTGTTTTTGATCCCTATGGTAAACTTTGAATACTCTTCAAAGCGTCCTTTCAATGGCTTAGCCTCAACGATGGTGACCCCATCATTGCGGGTGCCCGCCAGGATAAAAACGAGTTCTGTGGAGGTGTGTAGCCTTAAAAAATCCTGAGGACTGATCCAGTCCTGACCGTTGGATTCATTATAAATGTTGACTTCCTTTTGGGTTTTGAGATAGACCCAGCGGGTCTTCCCGTCAGAGATGATCTCGTAATCCTGGAGTTGAAGCCGGTACGATTTTCCAGCCTGGTACAATACGCCTTCACTTGTCACCGGCGACTCACCGGGAAAAGTGACCTTCAGTCTGAAATTGACCTGTGTGTTTTTGGTGCCGAAATTCTGGCTTGCCTTCGTCAGTAGAGCAAGAGCTTCAGGATCAGAATCCCTGGAAGACAGATACTGCTTTTGAGAAAACCCGGCATGATAAAGGGTGCAGACAAGCAGGAGTACAAATGGAAGTTGCTTCATGGGTGCTTCGTTCAAGACTAATCTCACAACGCAAAATTAGATGAAAAGTAACAACCCCGACCACTAAGGAAAGGTTAATGCTTCGTCCCCTAGTTTTTAGCACGCATTTTCTGCAGCAATCCGTCCAGATCCGTTTCGGTAAACATGAGCACATCACGAGGCTTACTGCCTTCAGCCGGGCCAACCACGCCAACGGATTCCAGTTGATCCATGATGCGACCCGCACGGTTGTAACCCAATTTGAGCCTGCGCTGAATCATAGATGTACTGCCATGCTGATTTTGAATCACCAGTCGTGCAGCGTCTTCAAACATGTCATCCAGTTCGGCATACGTCATCCCATCACCTCCCTGGATCGGCTCATCATCACCGACGTATTCAGGCAAGTAATATGGTTCAGGATAACCTCGCTGATCAGAAATATGATTGATGACGGATTCCACTTCAGGCGTGTCCACAAAGGCGCATTGAAGACGGATCATGTTGCTGCCTACAGACAATAGCATATCACCCTGGCCGATGAGTTGTTCAGCACCACCCATATCCAGGATGGTCCGGCTATCTACTTTTGAAGCTACTTTATATGCTAACCTCGCCGGGAAATTGGCTTTGATGACCCCGGTGATGATATTGACAGACGGCCGCTGGGTAGCAATGATCAGGTGGATACCTACCGCGCGGGCCAATTGTGCCAGGCGTGAGATCGGCATTTCCACTTCTTTACCTGCCGTCATGATGAGATCTGCAAATTCATCAATCACCAATACAATGAATGGCATAAAGCGATGCCCTTTCAATGGATTAAGTTGACGGTTGACAAATTTTTCGTTGTATTCTTTGAGGTTACGGGCATGTGCTTTTTTGAGCAGGTCATACCGGTCATCCATTTCAATACACAAGGAGTTGAGCGTGTAGATCACCTTCTTCGTCTCCGTAACGATAGGCTCTTTCTGATCGGGCAGGAACGCCAGGAAATGATTTTCCAGTTTGGCATACGGGAACAATTCCACTTTCTTGGGATCAATCAGGACGAGCTTGAGTTGTGATGGATGTTTACGGTAGAGCAGGGACATCAACACGGTATTGATCCCCACAGACTTACCCTGGCCGGTGGCACCGGCGATTAGCAGGTGAGGCATCTTAGCCAGGTCGGCTACAAAAACCTCATTCGATATCGTTTTGCCCAGGGCTATGGGCAGGTCCATTTTGCCGGTGATAAATTTTTCAGAGGCCAGGACTTCTTTGAGGGATACGATTTGTTTTTTCTTGTTAGGTACTTCGATACCGATTGTTCCTTTGCCCGGAATTGGAGCAATAATCCGTATACCCAATGCGGAAAGGCTCAAGGCGATATCATCTTCCAGGTTTTTAATCCGGCTGATTCGGATGCCTGGCTTAGGTACGATTTCGTACAAGGTAACGGTCGGACCAATCGTCGCGCGGATCTTCGTGATTTCGATTTTATAGTTGAGCAGCGTCTCGATGATCTGATCTTTGTTGGCCTCCACTTCTGCCCGGTCTATCTGAATATTCCCATCCGAATATTCCTGCAACAATTCCAAAACCGGTGGTTCGAAGGAAGACAGATCCAGCGTGGGGTCATACGGCTCTGTATGCTCCGCGCTTTCCTGGTCCATCAGGAATACTTTGTCCTGTACACCACTAAAGGTTGGGGGTACATGACCCTCTGCAAAAGAATCCGTGATCGCGGTGGTATCATGGGGCTCATTGATCTCAAGCTCAGGTTTGGCATCACCGGATTTCGAATCTTCAACTTCAAAATCTTCCAGGTCAAGTTCAAGTGCTTCTATATCGTCCGTATCCTCATCAGCTGACGGCTCTTCATTTTCATCCTGGTTTTCTTCCAGAAAGCGATCCAGAAAGCCGGGCTGCAATACATCGTCGCCCTCTTCACCCTCCTGGTCCAGGCTGACAGCCTGAGGCTGGTCGGTGTCGGAAGCAACTTCTTGTTTTTTCTTTTTGAAAATATCCAAACCCAGTTCGGCCCAACTCATCTTCCATTCCGGCATCTTGAAGTTTGGAAAAGCCAGGAATTCCCCTTTCCACTCGATCGTGGGATTGAACTGGATAATGATGGTAGCCGCGAGGATAAAGAGGAGTGAAAGGAGTACACCAAAGAATCCCATAAACAGGGAGAGCCACTCCGTGGTGCTCTCTCCAAAAGCGCCTCCCCATGGAAACTGTGTCCAGGAAAACGCAAAGGCGAGTAGCATGGACATATAGACCATACCAAGAATGGACTTGCTGGCCCGGGCGTACCAGGTCTTCAGCCCAACGCCGAGAAATTTGCGGAGACCAAAGCCGATCACCAGGATAGGCAATACCAGGGCAGGCAATCCAAACCCCCAGTAGACCAGGGCGTTGCCGGTGACTGCGCCGAGTCGGCCCAGCCAGTTGGCCAGGACGAGATCCCCTTCGCCTAGCGCGCTGAAAGGGTTGTTGAGGATTTTATCCTGGTCTTCTTTCCATGTAAAAACATAGGAAACACTGGCCACCAGGACGAATACGCCCAGTAACACAAGCGTGATTCCAATGAGTTTTGGAAATCGCTGATCCCTGATAAAAGAGGCCTTTTGAGCGCTCTTTTTGGGTTTAGGCCGCGCCGCTGCGCCGGCTTTTTTGTTCTTCGGTACAAATATCGACATAGCAATGAGACTATATCTGTCTTGGGATGACGGACAAATATAGCATTATCTCCGCTTGTTTAGCTATATATACATTATTTTTTTATTTAATATGTTTTCGGCCCAGCCGGTCTTTCGGAGAGTGGGAGGCAAAATTCTTACCTTGCGGGACCTTAGCAGGAGTAAGAGCAGAAACTATATGGACAAGATTTTCATAGCAGGAGCAGGAGGAATAGGCCGTGCAGCCGCATTATTGATACTGGATGCCCAGGGTTGGGATTGCGAAGTCATCCTTGGCGATGTTTCGGAATCTCAATTGGAAGAAGCCAGTCAGTGGGTGCATCTTGGCATTGGTAAAAAAGCCAGGCTAGGCACCTTTTTGATGCCCGCAGATGGCAACACAGAAGCTTTTGCCCCCGCGCTTCACAATGCCCAGGTCCTTCTCGACTGCCTGCCCGGCTCCCTGGCTCCATCCATGGCCCGCTTATGTCTTCAGTATGGCCTTCATTACGTTAATCTCACTGAATATGTGCGGGAAACCCAAGAGATTGTGGAGATGGCGAGTGATGCCGAAACCGGTTTCATCCTGCAAACCGGTCTGGCGCCCGGATATGTCAATAACCTCGGCATCCACCTGGTCGAATCTTTTATGGAAAAATATGGTGTGGACAAACTCGAACGCCTGAGTATGCGCGTTGGAGCACTCACTCAATATTGTGAATCACCTCACTACTACGGTTTTACATGGAGCACGATCGGCGTGGCCACTGAGTATGTCAAAGACTCCGAAGCTGTACGTGATCACCAGATCGTCAGACTTCCATCGCTATCAGAGCCGGAAATGATTATCATCAACGGAAAGACGTACGAAGCAGATCTCACCAGCGGTGGTGCTGCAGATTTGCCGAGCGAACTTAAAGAGCAGATACGACAGATCGACTATAAGACGATTCGCTATCCCGGTCACTTTGATTGGGTCAAATCATTTCTGAAAAGCAAACAGGGATCTTCCAATCTGATCCAGGAACTGGAAGACCACATGCTCCACCAGATACCTCATGTGGAGGATGACGTCATTGTAATCTATGCTTCCGTCACCGGGTTTGATCAGGATGGTCATCTCCGATCCATGCAGCATGCCCAACATATCTATCCTTTGATCGTTGGAGGCATCACCATGAGAGCGATCCAGACCTGCACGGCCGCACCTATGGTTGAGTGTGCCCGACTGCTACTCACTGGCGAATATCAGGGCATCATCACCCAAAGCCAGATCGATCCGGCAGCCATCCTGGAAGGTACCATCGTGCGACAAGCCTATGCCTCCTATCATGCCGAAAGCTAATCCGGTCTTCATCCGAACTTTAATAAAGGGATTGGTCGAAAAGACCATTGGAGGTCAGCGGAGCGCCTAGTCGAGATCTTGCGTAGGGTATTCCTTATGGAACTCGTATTTGATCACATCAAATGAGGTCACAATCCCCTGCAATTCCCCATTCTTGACAATGGGCACGGCATGAAACAAGTTTTCCAGAAAGAGTTCTGCGGCAGACCCGATTTTATCCTCAGGCTCCAGCGTCGCCACATGGGAGGTCATGACATCTTTGATCAATATTTTGTCATAATCCTCATTGCGGTTGACAAACTTAAACATGTCGTATGTGGTCAGAATGCCCATCAGCGTTTTGCCATGGACGACCGGAAGGTGGTGTACCCTGTTTTTCAAAAAAATATCCCTGGCCACACTCAGTTTGTCTTCCGGGTTTGCCGTAATCACCTGGCGGGTCATAATCGAAGATAATGGTTCATTCATCATAACGGAGAAGGTGTTTATACCTGCAAAAGATAATCAAATCACATGGACTTTTCCTCTGCAGGGCAGCAAATTATGAAAAACAATGAATTGAATATGCACATTCTGGCACATGTTTAAATATTCAGAATTTCTGTCATATTTAATGACTTATTTCCCAAATGCAGGATGCCCATTTGTCGGCTTCATTTCCTTTTTGCAACTTTTGGAGATCAAGGTATCCAAAACGTCCGGTTTCCGGATTGTACCTTGGCCCAACCGATCTACGTTGCATGAAGGTCCACTTGCTTCAATCCGTCATATCCAGGTGTATCACAGATCACCTCCATCTGCAGAATACCCGATGGTATCTCCCGCATGAAATCGTTCATCAATTCAATACGCACTGGTCACCACCTCAGCCATCTACTCTGGCCAACATCTATGACCAATGCCTGACCAGTACGATCTCCCAAAGATGGTGGAAGCGGGAGCAATACCGACCCAAAGAAATCATGCTGCAACTAATCGCCGCAGACCCTGAGCTCGCCACAATTGCATGGAAAGATTTGGCCAATACCAGTGCATCGCTGGATGGCCGACTGAGCCGGTTTGACTATTACTGCACCGAACTCCTGCAACTTCACCGCCAACAGCATTTTCGTTCGGTCGAAACCTATCATCATCAGGATGCCACAATGCTCAGCTTTTATCTGGCCGGCTTGCAACCCAACCAATATGCTTTATATCCGGGCCTGACGGCTTTCGCCGGTTTCTGTAAAGCGATCGGCAGTCCGGATATCCCTAAGGTGGACGACCTGGTGAGATACATGAAGGTGGCATCCATTGTCAATACCTATTTGCAGCGTGATGTCCGGTATGTTCAGTTGATAGAAGCCAGATCGGCATCCACGCCTAAAGAGATCCTCATACCGTTTCAATTGGCCTATGAGGTGATTCTGTATGCAGGCATGGATTTCAAACCATCTGAGATATGATCTATGATGTCGTCGTAATCGGTGCGGGAGCGGGTGGTTGCTTTGCAGCCATTCGAACAAGTGAATTGTATCCGGGAGCACGTATCTGCATCCTGGAATCTGCCCGGAAGCCATTATCCAAAGTCGAAATTTCAGGAGGAGGCCGATGCAATGTCACGCATGCCTGCTTTGAACCACAAGAGCTCGTTGAATTTTATCCCAGGGGCAGTAAAGAATTACTGGGCCCTTTTTATCATTTCCAGCCTTCCGATATGGTGGCCTGGTTTAAAGACAAAGGGGTGACCTTGAAGACCGAGACCGATGGACGTATGTTTCCCATCACGGATCGGTCATCAACTATTATGGATTGTTTCCTAACCACGATACGTCATCGCGGCATCCGGTTGAGCTTGTCCACCCGCGCAAAACATTGGGCATGGAGTCAGGAACTAAATACATGGAGCGTGCATCTTCAGGATAGTGAAGTATTGCAATCCAAATTATTATTGATCGCAACAGGCAGTGATCAACGTACCTGGGATACACTGCGAGCATTGGGTCACCAGGTCATACCCCCGGTGCCGTCTCTTTTCACCTTTAATATCCGGGACGAACAATTGACGGCGTTGCAAGGGATCAGTAAGAGCGTGGTCAAAGTCAGTCTCCCAAAATTTAAATTGGATGCTGAAGGTCCACTGCTGATCACCCACTGGGGCATGAGTGGGCCGGCAATTTTAAAATTATCTGCATGGGGCGCCCGGGTTTTGTATGATGCCAACTATGTCTTTGATGTTGAGATCAACTGGACGGGAGATGAAGAGGAGCGTGAAGTCGCGCACTGGGTGAGAGCCTTGGCTAATGCGAATGGAAAAAAACAGATCATCAATATTTCGGTTGATCCATTTTCATCGCGCCTTTGGAAATATCTATGTCACCGCGCCGGACTCGTTGTGCAACTGACCGGAGCGGAAATGAGCCAAAAACATGCGGATGCTTTAGTGCGTGTCTTATGTAAAGACACCTATCGCGTCACGGGTAAGAGTACGTTCAAAGATGAATTTGTCACCGCGGGCGGAGTAGCGTTGAAGCAGGTAGATATGCGCACTTTTGAGAGTCGGCTCATCCCGGGTTTATTTTTCGCGGGAGAAGTATTGGACATCGATGCGGTAACCGGGGGCTTCAACTTCCAGGCGGCATGGACCGGTGCGGCACTTGCTGCGGAAGCGATTGCCGGGCGATTACGAGAAGGTTGATATACGTATTGAAGGGCTGAAAAATACCTTTTATTCCATCGCCATTTGATAACTTACGGATCTCAAACTGATATCCGATGAAACATCCATCTTCACGTCGTACGTTCTTGCAAAATTCAGCCCTTACAGCAACAGGGTTTATGATTTTACCTCGACATGTATTGGGTCGGGGATACAAGTCGCCGAGTGATAAACTCAATATAGCCTTTGTCGGTGTCGGCGGACGTGGGGCAGATCATGTCAACATCCTCAAGGGCGAAAATGTAGTGGCTTTTTGTGATGTGGATGAACGGAGGGCAGCTCCAACTTTCGAAGACTTTCCAAACGTTCCACGATTTACCGATTACCGTAAAATGTTGGATGCTCTAGGCTCTCAGATTGATGCTGTAGTCGTGGCTACTCCGGATCATTCGCACGCGATGCCGGCATTAGCAGCGATGGAGATGGGCAAGCATGTCTATGTGGAGAAGCCTCTCACACATAACATAGCTGAGGCGCGTCAACTACTCGAAGCATCCCGAAAATATAAAGTGGTGACCCAGATGGGTAACCAGGGCGCCAGCATGGATTGCAATGCGCAATTGGCAGAGTGGGTGCAAGGTGGAGTGATTGGAGATGTACATACTGCTCATGTCTGGACGAACAGGCCGGTGTGGCCACAAGGCGTACCTACGCCAACAGGTAAGAGAGAAATACCTGCGACCTTGGATTGGAACTTATGGCTGGGCAAAGCCCCATATCGGGACTACAATCCCGCGTACCTTCCATTTAAATGGAGAGGCTGGTGGGATTTTGGAACAGGCGCACTTGGAGACATGGGATGCCATTTGTTGGATCCAGCCTACAGGGCTTTGAGCTTGACTTCTCCGCTGTCCGCAGAAGCAAGTTGCACCACATCATGGATCGGCGATTTTGTGGAAGCCAACTATGCTGATTCCTGTCCGCCAAGCAGTATCGTAAAGCTTGAATTTGGAGCGCGCAAGAAAATGCCTCCCTGCACATTATGGTGGTATGATGGCGGCTTGAGACCTATGCGTCCTGCTGAATTGGGCTCAGATGAAAAATTTGGAAGTTGGGATGGAGGCATTTTGCTGGAAGGAAAGAAGGGGAAAATTCTCGCCGGCATTTATGGTGAAAAGGCTACACTTCTCCCTACCTCGAAGATGGAAGATTTCAAGTCTCCCAAACCCTCGCTGCCAAGAAATACTGGCGAACATCAAACGATTTGGGCAGAAGCATGCAAAGGAAATGGAAAGGCCAGTTCACCTTTTGAATACGCCGTCCCATTGACTGAAACATTATTAATGGGTAACCTTGCCGTACGCTGCTACGATTATAAAGTACTTCAAGAGGGTAAAAAGCCTGATGGATGGGCACCCTGGGACTATCCAGGCCGTGTTCGATTGGAATGGGATTCAGCCGCCATGCGGGTCACCAACTATGAAGATGCCAATCAGTTTATCTCCCGGGAGGCAAGGGTGTTTTGATACTACATTGTATGCGCAGGGAAAAAGTTGGCAGTTAGCAGTGTGCAGTTAGCAGTGTACAGATAGCAGTTTGAAATCGCTTATTCCGTTATCAACCTTGTTAGAAGCATCTTGTGTCTGTGTTGCCTATTGCTTTTTGCATTATCCCCTCCCGCTACAAATGCTGTGCATTTAGCGGGATCTCCGCTGCGCTTCGATCTTCCCCTATGCTCTATGCTCTATGCCTTTTGATTAACCTCCAAGTTGATTGTCAGTGTTATAGTAGCCATATCCTTTGCCGGTGCGTTTCCACTGACCTGCGCCTTTGATTTCCCAATACTTTCCGTTGAATTCAAACCGGGCTATCCCCGATTTTTTAAGGGTGGCATCATCCAGGTAATGGGGTGGGGTTTTCGTCGCCCTGACATTGGGTTGGTCGACGAAGTAAACCACACAGGAGTTGCCTCCGCAGATTTTTACACCTTCTTCTTCAAGGAGATTCCAGCACTTAAATTCTTCGGCGTTGAAGCCGGTGACGTAATATATATGCTGGGATCGGGTGGGGCTGGCTAGTTTGGTAAAATTGGGGCTGCATACTTTAGGTTTGGCAGGAGTCAGCGGTGGACTAACGTTGGGACTGGTTTCGGGTTGAATGTTGGTTGTATCTAGGTTGGTGGCCTGGCTGGTGTCAATATTCAAACCTGTAGAATGTGTGACGGAAGTGGGTGTCTCAAGGGTCGTGTCTTTTGGACTTGAGGGTTTGCAGGCGACCACACTGAGGGTCACGATGCTGATCAGGGTTATGGATTTCATACTCCAAAAATAGTGGAATGCGGAATGTGGGATCATTTTTACGCCTATTGTATGAGATTCATGACTTCGAAAGATGGTATTCATTAGAATTTATATATTTGCCCCTCCTAAGACATCAGGTCTTGGGGTAATTTTTGGGTAGAACGTAATTCAAATTCAGCCTAAGTGCTTGATTTCTAAAATTATAGATTCAAGGTGAGGTGGGTGAGCGGCTGAAACCAACGGTTTGCTAAACCGTCGTACGTGGAAACATGTACCGAGGGTTCGAATCCCTCCCTCACCGCGTTCGAATTCGGGATGTAGCGCAGTCCGGTAGCGCACCTGCTTTGGGAGCAGGGGGTCCCAGGTTCAAATCCTGGTATCCCGACACAATAACGACGGGGCTTTTAGCCCCGTTTGTTGTTTTAGGATTATTCAGTCCGTGACACAAACGTGACACAATCTCAAAATTTCACCACTTCTTACTCTCCATCTTGAAACTTAATTTGACTGTGATCAATTCCTTATATGTGGTTGTAGTTAAAGCCAATCAATCGAACCTACCTTTCTCAAATTTTCTGATCGCATTTCTAAATCTACAACCTCTGCAAACAAGACCGGGGGGGGTAGGAAAAAAACACCCGCCCTCGTTTCGTATGCGTGGGTTATATTTTGTAAGCACTCCTATCCGTAGCTTTTACTTGTGTTACGTGTACAT
>JBGAWQ010000080.1:0-7218 GCA_044227555.1 Saprospiraceae bacterium
GCCTTGGTGACCTGGATTGGCTGCTGTACTTCATGATTGCCAAGCAACACCTGGATACCTATGCCGGCTATCCTATTTATTCGGCGTTTGAAAGAGATTGCGACTTTGAGTACGAAGGAGAACGGGGCTACGCCAGGTGCGACCGTGGGTTCTTGAAAGATATTTCCGGTCACTATCTGTTGCAGGGCGACAAAATAGCGACTTGCCCGGTATGTTCCCAAAAAAGGCTGCGGGGACCAGGCACATACTACGAGGTTCCGAAGCCCGGCCCGGAGAACGACAATGCCGACATGAGGAATCCTATCTCAATCACCACGATTGATAAGGACTCCCTCGAATATAATGTATCTGAGTATCAACGGCTTCTGAAAGAAATCAAGGAGAACGTTGTGGGTTACGCACACGAACCCGGAAATGACCAGGCCAAGAATGTTCCTCAGATCATGTCTTACTACGAGGAGCGTACATCGGTTTTGCGCCGGATCAAGAGGAATTTTGAGGCCATCATGGAGTGGGAAGCCTACACCCTGGCAAAAGGCCGGTATGGGGATGACTTCATATCGTGTTTCATTGACCTTGGGACGGATTTTTACCTGTATGAGAGCCAATACCTACTCGACCTTTACCATACCGCCAGGACTGCCAAGGCTGACGCATCCACCCTTGATGCCTTGCAGAACCAATACCTTCATGCCAGGTACCGGAACTCACCGGACCAACTCCAGAAAGAGATCATCATTACCCATATAGACCCTCTCAGGCACATCACATCGGATGAGGCCGTGATCCTGCATGAGAAAAATCTGATCGGATACCACGATTTGTTAATGAAACTAAACCTCTCTACATTTGTAAAGAAGTTTGAAAGGGAGAATGCGCCATTGACCAAGTTTGGCACCGCATTACCTTTTGCAGAACGAATAGCACGAATTTCACAAATCATTAAATCTTATGTTACAAGACCAACAGCCCAAGAAAGTTTCATCCCAGCAGCCCAGCCAGGAACAAACACCGGAACAACCCAAGGAGCAGCCTAAAGCCCCAAAAGGCTATACGCCAGGGAAAAACGAGGAAGGGCTTTTCCATGTTGAAATGCAGCCTGCCGGCGATCCATTCGATCCAAAAACCGGGAAGCCAAAGTACAAGCCATACATCCAAAAGTTTCACCCAAGGGATTTTGCGCTCCAAATCAGCCTGAATGGACTCGGTGAGCCGGTGTATGCAACCGTTGGAAACCGGTTCAATAAAATCCTGCACACCCCAAAGCCTGAACTCCTGGAGGGTGTAACCGTGGCCGTTGTGGAAAACCGCAGGGAGGTTAAAATCCCGATCACAGAGGCTTTGGCCCGGATTGAAAAAATCATTGCAAGTCAACAATAACTCTTTATATGCCGATCACAAGGGAATTGATCAGCCAGCAACAGATTGATACTCCGTTTACGGATTCACAGATTGCGCTCATTGAAAGGTTGTCACAAAATGTCGAGGATCAGGTGGTTCACGACAAAACACGGGAATGGTACAATTCATTGGACCAGACCATTTTAGATGCGTCAGGCGTTCCAAAAGAAGCCAGGGAAAAGGCTACTGACTACGCAAAAAGAGCATTTGCGGCGTTGAAATCGGATGCTGACGCATCATCCACCTACAAGACCAAGGTTTCTGCGCTGGAAACCGAACTTGCTGCCCTCAAAGAAGGAAAGCAAGATGCCGTAAGCGCACAGAAAATTACCGATCTCAAGAGCGAGATCGCTTCCCTCAAGGAAAACCATGCAGCTCAACTCCGGGAAAAGGATGATGCCCTCGCAATCCACGAAAAGGCCATCCAAGAAGAACGGTTTGAGTCTGCGTTCACCAGCGCCCTGCTTGGTGTCAACTTCAAGAAAGACGACACTACCACGGCGATCAAAGACACACTCCTTGAGGCAGAAAAGGCTAAGTTCAAAAGCCAGTACACCCCTGATATCGTTGATGGCAAAAGGGTATGGCGTAACAAGGACGGGGATATTGTAAGGAATGCAAAAAATGGCAACGAATACGCCACGGCAGCAGACCTTATCATCCCGAAATTGCAGCCGATCATTGACGCAGGGAGAAAAGTCGCCGGCACAGGTTCATCCGGGGCTTCCGGGGGTTCGGATCCAAGCGGATTCGTGCCAACGGCAAAAACAAGAGTTGAGTTTGACCGCCAGGCCGCTGATTATTTGATCGCTCAAGGCTTAGAGAGAACCAAGCCTGAGTTCGCAGCCAAATTGACCGAACTCCGAAAAGAATTTGACGTATCAAGTTTGCCGGTAACTTAAAAAACCGGAGAATGACACGAGGGGAAGTGTCGGAGACATTTTATCGTTAACTCTAAACTTCTGTACTCATGTCACTTATTCTGACAAGAACCCAGGATATTCGGGAGAAATCCCCGAATTTCTACAAATGGGAGGATCGTGTTACCCAGGTGGGTATGCTCGACTTCTTTATGATGGACTCCAACAATACGTTGTCGCCTGCTTTGGTTCAAAAGGCAAAAATGTCCATCGGCTCAAACCTCACCGCACCGGTGATCAATTATGATTCCGGCGTTTCTATTGCCAGTTCTCGCTCGGTGACCATTTCTGATGACTTCAATACGTCTGAAATGTACACCTTTACCTTCGTGACCTATGCATGGGGATGGACGGAAACTCCTTCTGCCCACATGAATAACGAAATCACGCTCCAGGAGGATTGGAACAAGAATTACCTCAAGTATCTGATCAAGGTCGCAAAGACCATCGACACCGCCTGCGTTGCCGCTGCTACTGCCGCCATGACTCAGGTGTTTGGTGATGCGCTGATCTACACGACTCCGGGGAACATTCTGACCGCTGACCTGGCCGATGAAATGCGCCTGTTTGCCGACATCGAACCTATTATGGATTCCAATGACGTTACCGGAAGGGTGCATTACATTGGAAACCCAGGGTTCAAGTCTTTGGTGAACCGCACGAATCAGAACGCTGAGTTCAACGCCGTAAACAAGAGCCTGCAACTCCAGGGGATGCCATTGCACTACACCAACCGTATTACGAATGGTGCCAGCATGGGAGCGTCTTTCTACGCCATCACCGAAGGATCCTGCGGATTGCTGTACCGGTTTGAACGTGAAGCCCTGCTCGGAACCAGGTCTCGTACCGGCCACGAATGGGGTCTTGACACCCTGATCGGCCTTGACATCCCGGTTTCCACCTACTACTATGAAGGTGTGGGAGACTTTTCAGCCGACCACGGCGCTGCTACGGCAGACAATACCCGTGCATGGAAGCGTTACTTCGGTTTCTCTGTTGACGTTTGTTATGTGACAGCGTACAACTCTGATCCGACCACGATTCCAAGCCCAATCATTGCGGCTCAGATCGCAACCTCCTAAACATTAACGGGGCCGGAGGAAACTCCGGCTCCTTAATTTTCATCCAATGTATAATATCCTGACTATTCAGGAGGCGTTTGCCGGTCTTGTGGGATGGAGAAAACATCCAAACCCGGCTGAAACCCTCAACCCTATGGGTGATATGCTATTGTCATCCACGGGGATTATGTTTCAGGACCAACACGCATTGCTCACTAATGAGAACCTCAATCAGACCTTTGATGTGTTCTCGGATTACACCTATTCCGCTTGGAGCGCACTTTCGACCTATGCAATAGGCGATATGGTGACTAATTCATCGAAATACTATGTCTCAAAGACCAACGGAAACATAAACCATGCGGTTTCTGACACGACCTACTGGCGAGAGACCACCCCTTTTAACGAAAAATTACGGCAGATCACCTTGGCAGGAGCCGCCAAGGTCATCAATGATTGGTATGGGCTTAAAACGGCCATGAGAAGCAGCCGCAGCCTGCTTAAAAAAGGACTTGTCCTGAATATCCCAGGCTATAAGAAAGACGAATTTGATTCAAAAGATTGGATCGGGTGGAGAGTGGTGCCTACGCCGGCGCAGGATGTCGTGGTGACCATTGATCGGATTTGCTTGGACCTCAACAACTCCGAGGAATGTATTGTAGGCTTGTATAAGAACGGCGCATCCGTCCCAGAGGATACGGTGACATTCCCTGCCACCGGTGAGGATGGACCCGTATGGTTGTCCGTAAACTGGCCGCTGGAGCGTGGAAACCGGTATTATGTAGGATTCAATCGCACAGAAATCGGATCCGCACAGCCCGTAAATGGCATTGCCAACGCATACCGGGATTGGTCGTTCAACCGATTCCCAGGGACACTTCCTTATGCCGAGGTTTCTGCTTTTGAACATGACGGACCCGGAGAGGCCGGATGGGAGGATACTACCGATATCCAAAGAAATGACAACAACTATGGCCTGAACATGGTCATATCCGCAAATTGCGATTATACAGACCTGATCGTGGACCAGGTATCATTGTTTGCAGTTCCATTTGCAAAGGCCGTGGCAATTGAAGCCCTCCGGTGGATGGCTATGAACCCCAATGCCAGGATAAACCGCCACAAAGCAAATATTGACACATCAAGGGTGCTTTACGAGATCGAGGGAGACGCTGTTGGCCGGAATGGAGGCATGAAAAAAGACTATGATATGGCATTGAAGGCCGTGAGTTTCGATGATCGTAAGTTCAGCGAACATTGCCTGCCATGCAAACGGTCCGGGATAAGGGCCAAATCAGCATGAACACGCTGTTTGGAGACCTGGCGGTGAGATTGTCAGAGTTTAGTCCTGAGACCGAGGCTTTGTCATCTATGAGGCGAAATCGGCTAAAAATAATCAGGCTGAACAGGGATGACCAGATGTACGAAAAAGGGATTGATTCCCGTGGTGACAAAATTGGTCAATATGCTGACTCCACAAGAGAGGCAAAAAAGTTCAAAGGACAGAGATACGATCACATTACACTTCGAGACACACAAGCGTTTCACAAATCACTTGATGTCAGATTTAAAAAGAACTCCTTTGAGATCACCGCTGACGATAGAAAAGAAAGTGATACCGGGGGAGAGCCTACTTTTCTGACAGAAGTGTACGGGAATGAAATATTAGGTCTCACCCCTGAGAATCTTCAATTTCTCTTGGACCTTTATGTGCGACCGGATATGATTATGAAATTACGGGCCAGACTTACCGGCTTTAAAATATAGGAAATGGCGCTCATTGATGATGCGATCACCGCTGTAAACACTACCCTCCTGGCTAACCTCCCGTGGCTCGATAACGCTTTCGGGAAGATTCAGCGCATGAGAAGGAAGGATGCAGAAGGCGTTGATAGCACGTTTCCTGGGGCGTATAAAAACGATGGCACAAATGACTATGTGAGTGTTTTACCAGACGAAGAACACGGGAACTATTGCTATTGGGAGGTGAGCGATCCCGTGGAGTACGACAACATAAATCGCAACTTTTCGTCATCTTTTGATTTCAAGATTTCGTTTTGGTTCAAGTGGCCTGATATTTTCGGAACGCCGGCATATAAGGCCGCAAGCATTGAGGAAGTGAAACTTGCAATCCTTCAAGTCTTGGCTGCGGCGCCATACACCAGGCAGCTTGAGACCTACAAGGTGTATGAGGATGCAAATTCAATCTTCCAGAACTTTACCAACCAAGGCTATATCTCTGCATACGACCACAAGCAGTTGCAAGGCCAATTTTTGATGAAGCCATTTGGGGGTGTAGCATTCTCCGGTAGGATTCAGTCTTTCCTTGGATGCAACTCAGAAGGGGTTTCGATAACCGTTCCTCAATTTACGTTCTCCAGGTTGCCGGCAAACTATTCGTTATCGGAACAGCTTTGGCCTCTTGAGACCTGGTTTGATCAGAAAATATACTGGAGGACATGGAATCTTGGAAGCGGGGACAACACATTGAAACCGCTTACGGGCCTTACGCCTTCAAACTTTGTGGTAAAACGAGAAGGGCGTGCTACAAACGCTGTTTCCGGTGCGATTGATGGATGGGTCCCTGAGTTGGTTGTCGATAGCGGAGTGTATAAAGTCTTTGCTCCTGATTTTTGGGAATCCATATTTGTCACAGCATATTATCTTAAATAACATGAAAAAGCTACTGATATTACCACTATTGCTTGTGTTCCAGATTGTTTCTGCACAATGGAACGCTATTGGATGGAACCCATTTACATTGCGAAGTACATCCGGTGATTCTACATTTGTACTGTCTGCTCCGTCAAGAGTTGATCTGCAAAAAGGAACTGCAAGCTGGGTTCTTGAGAGACAGGCTTCATACAAGGTCTATACGGCACTACTCACACAGACCGGAACGGATGCGCCCGTGGCGACCGTGCTGGAAAATACGCTGGGTGGTACGGTGGTGTGGACAAGAAGCAGCGCAGGTGTTTATGTTGGTACTCTTACTAATGGGTTTACTCTAAACAAAACAATTTTGCCCTTTACCCATATCGTAAATGGGGCTATTCCTTACCAATATGACCCAGGGAATGTTGTTTCTTATACCGTTCTACTTACAAGCGACGATAGCGTTACGCTCTCTTTTGTTATTGATGGCAGCCTGTCTGATGATGCGTTTACAAATCTACCTGTTCAGATAATTGTCTATCCCTAATGAAAACACCATCCTTTTACAATGCAACACAATGAAAACTGAGAGCGTAAACGGACACACGGTTGAGTTCTACGATGAAATAGACGGGCTTCCGATTGTAAGGCATCACCGGTTTAACGAATTTATTGCGTTGTCATCCGAAATAGGCTCTACCATACCCGACATTGACCGCCATGTTGATGAGCTTGGAATTATGATCAGCCGTGGAGACAAGGACAATGCCCTCAAGAAGCTAATGAACATGAGGCAGTCCATGATTTTCGCAGTAGAGAATGTTTCTCCGATGTCGATGGCATTCGCCACACTTGTTCACAAGGTTGATGGCAAGGAAATGACCGATCACAGCGATAGCGGATTGAAAAATGTAATCAATTTGCTTTCAGAAATAAAGGTTTCCTATTCCTTGGTAAAGTCCGTTGTGGATTATGTAAAAAAAAAATCGAAGAAGAAAAAGCCATCTACTTTCCTGATCTCGTAGATACCACGAGAAGTCGTGAGTATTACGCCAACCTTAAAATCAAAACAATCATTGAGTTGGACAAGATTCTCGGAAACGAGATCGACAAAAAGCAGGAAGATGATCTCGATTCGTATTTCTATACCCTCTTAAAACCAGAGGTATTTTGGGGGCATG
>JBGAWQ010000081.1:0-6720 GCA_044227555.1 Saprospiraceae bacterium
CATCAGCTTCATCGTCGTCATCGCCAGTACGGTGCAGTTCATCGAGATGGTGATCAAGAAGCTGAGCCCCGCCCTGTTCAAGGCCCTGGGGATCTTCCTGCCGCTCATCACCACCAACTGCGCCGTCCTAGGGTTAGCCCTCTTCCAAACCTCCCGAGAGTATGATTTTATCCAAAGTCTGGTTTATAGCCTTGGGGCTGGAGTGGGATTCACCCTGGCTCTGATGCTAATGGCAGGACTACGGGAAAGACTAGAACTTGCGCGGTTACCAACGGTAAGCCAAGGTGCAGCCATGAGTCTCATGCTCGCCGGCCTCTTATCCCTGGCATTCATGGGCTTCGCAGGCCTAGGAGCATCCCATGGTTAATGCCCTGGCTGCCTGCCTTATCATCTTCATCGTACTGGTTGGCTGGGTCTTGGTACAGCAGCGTTATGCCACCTTCATGCGCAAACATCCCCAGCTCGGCCCTTACCGCTCTCCAGACGGGGGTTGCGGCGGCGGATGTGCCTGTAAAATTGGCCAATGCGCGGCGCAAGCCGTTGATCCCTGACCAGGTCCAAAACATTAACGTCTTGTGCTTTGATCTCAGAACAAGGCTGGGCTACCCAAGAAATGGAGGTACGCTTTTTATACACGAACAAAATTGGCCTTAAACGAAAAATTCGAGAGCCTATCTGTAGGAACCCCGATCGACTCAAGGCTGCGCCATAAAAAATCCATGGATGGAGAAGCTATACCAGAAAAACCACCAGAAATCGACCCAAACTTCTCACTTCCTCTGCACCTAACTACATATTATATTTTCCCAACCTATGTGTTGGAGCCAGACATAATTCGCCATTACCTGTAATCTATAGGGTTTGGCGCTCAATCAAAAATTTCGCCAGGGACTGACTCATGACTAGAACAATAAATCAGCTTATTGAATTTTTAAGGCCGCTAAGTTTTATAATTATTTCATTCCTTCCAATTTTCAAAAGAGACGTTATAAAAGTAGGGATATTTGGTGTTATAGCCGCCTCGCTGAATACAGCGGGATTTTTTGTCCTTATCCCAGTACTCAAAGGTATAGCAACTGAAAAATCAGATCTTGAATTTCTGGGATTAAAGTTTTCTGCCATCCCTGAAATACTTACTACACTTATGCTGATCGCTCTCTCTTTTGTCGCGGTGGGCCTGTACATCCGCTATTTGATACAAAAGTCCGCACTCAATATTATGAAGAAAACAGCTGAAGAGGCGGCCATTCGTTCCCTGATTCAGATTTCATCGCTCAACATGGGCAGGATAACTCGACGCACTATAGCAACGATTTGCGGGAGGGTAGCCTATTCTTGTGGGTTTGTAATGCGCCAGCTATCTATAGGCTTGGCAGATTTATTGCAATTAGTTGTGTTCACCACTGCTTTGCTTTGGATAAACCCCATTTTAACGCTCTCCCTTATTGTACCAGCATTGATTATACTCGTCATTTATACCCGATCGATTGCCAATATCACCAACGCGGCTGCTATTGGCCGCGATAATGGCATTCAGTTGCGCGAAGAAACCGGTGCTATCGCTTCGATTATTAACTCAGGGACCGCGGATGAAGAAATATTAAGAAAACAAGTAGATCAAATCTTCACCAAGGGGGCTCATGGTACAACACTTAGCAGCAGAATAAATATCCGTCTCGAAATACAAAAAGGGCCCATGATCGTAGAGGCCCTGTTTCCAATGGCCCTGATAATGTTCATGCTCCTGACATTCTCGACAGAAAATTGGCGTCAGCACTCAGGATATGTGGTTGTCTATATACTGATATTACGAGTCGTTATAGGTTTATCACAAAAATTATCTGGCCTGATCATAAGTACCGGACACTTTCATCCGGATATTTCCTGCTATGAGGAATTTATGAGAAATGGAGATCTTAAAAAATGCCGATTTGATAGCGGAACAGATGCGGATGACTCCTATTAGCCATATCCAGAACCAGCAGATAAAGGGCTTTCCACCGGCGCTAGTTGACAAAGGTATTACGAATACTGATGAATTACCTGACGGATGGTTTGCGAAGGTTTACGAGACTTCTCCACCAGACAGCATAAGGTTGTGCTAACCACCACTTTATAGGAACCCGTCCGTAATATTTACGCACTACCTGCATGGCTTCCTGATAATGTAACCGTCTATGGAGATTCGTTTTTGTTGTGGCATGATCTCGATTTACGGCAACGAATTTTTTATTATAGATTAAAGGCCCAACATTATTATTCAATTTCCACCATAAATCATAATCCATTGCCATATGCAAATTTACGTCTAAGCCACCTACTGTTTCCCATGCCGTTCTCCTGATCAAGGTCCCTGGCTGGGAAATGATGCAGAATTGAGCTAACAAGGCAGGACTAAAGGGGGCCGTGATAATCGGACGTCTTTTACTGCCAACACCTTCATTCCACACACGCCCATACGCCGCTGATGCCTCGGGGTGCTCCATTAACGACTGAAGCAATATTGCCAGCCCCCCCGGAAGCAACCGATCATCGCTGTTCAACCAGCATACGTAGGGGGCAGTACCCCTTGCGATACCTTCATTAACCGCAGCAGATTGCCCTTGGTCAGGATAACTTCGCCATCCCGCTAACTTATTTTCCCAATTTGTAATTATGGATAGGCTGCCATCTGAGGAGCCACCATCGGCAACGAAAACCTCGATTGGCAAATCTTGGGAGAATAGCGACTCAAGGGCTTCATTTAGATAAGAGGCATGATTCAGTGATGGAACGGCAATAGTGATTAGTGGCCTGGCCACTGATGTAAACTACTTAACAGGCTACTAGAAATTGAATGGATCACCAACTGAAGTCTTTTTCATATTCTGACGCGACCAAAAGTTCACCATACTTTTTCTTGAATTTCACCTTCAACTCTTCGTCAAAATAGTTACGCCAATCACCGGCTATGGCCTTTCTTTGGTGGGCATGAACATTTTCCTCCCCCTTATCACGATGAGTAATGTTCTCAAAGGAGGCCGATTTTACCGCGGATGATAATTTTTCCTTTGATACATCTATTTCGCAATAATCAATAATCCGCTCAAACATACCATATTCATCCTCCAACAAATGTTCATATTTAATTAGCAGGTCATTCGTTCCAAGCCAAGATTGCAAGATATCGGCCGAGACCTTCAGCCGGTTTTCCATAAGCCAAATAAGGCCATCCCTGATGTTCAGAGAATTTAAGATATCGCGGCTGGAGGTAATGGCATCTGATGTTTTACCATGACTGTATCGGTGACTGAAATATAGTGAAATCAAGGTATCCCGTAGATCACGGATGATGATAAAACGCCGATAAGTCCCAGGTATTTTCAGGGTATCAAAGACTTCCTGCCTCAGGTAAACAGTTGGATAAATTTTACCCTGCTCAATTGGCTCGCCCAAAACATGCTTAACCCCTGGTTGTGGCTTAATTACGCGTTTTGGCGCCACCGCAGCCATAATTGCATAGACCCATTGGCTGCCTGCTTTGTAGTGAGTGACATGAAATATCGTGGGTTCCGGCTGATTGCCTGATATTGTAGGGGTATCCATCACCTGATTCTCATAAGTAGGAATTCCAAGCCGCACTTCAGTGTGTTGAGTAACCTCACCTCTTAGTAAATCATTGAGAGGGACTAGGGGTTCATTGCCAATGGCAACTAGAGGAATCGGTTCAATGACAGGAGAGAGAGTTGGGTCTCCTTCCGGCACGTCCTGTACCTTGGTTATTTTGGGAATGTTGCGCCCTTCATGACGTAAGTTATAGATCGTGTGCAATAAACCAACTGCAACATTAGACCAATCATCGGCAGTCAAATCGGGTATGAGAGTCGGGGAGGACACCTTACTTTCAACAGGAAAGAGCAGCCCTTCATCTGAACCTAAATATTCTCGGGCCACGAAGGCATTGCTTTCAGCAAACGCATCGATACATAGTTGTTCAACATCCGTAGTCAATAAGGTGTGCTTCTGGTTATTCCATCCCAATTCTCGAAATACACCACCCAAATCTAGATTCAGTGTCAAGCTTACATTCGAAGCATCGATTAAATTTTCCCCTTCACTTTGCTCCATTTCCTTTTTAGAGGGACGATGAAGGCCATCTGGAGCAAAAACAATCCTATTCAGGGCCGCAAAACTTTTAGGTCCGATACTGAGGTTTTGACTTCTCTCCTTGGGTAAGGGCAGTGCAGACCACAGATCTTCTGGTACTCCAAGGGTGATCCTGAAATCCTCCAGAATATCCTCCTTCGGCAAGACTGAACGTATATAAGGACGGACGATCAAGTTCTCCTTTCCGAAACAACCCCAAGAACTTAGACGCTCTTGATAGTTCCATCTTCCCTTCCGTATTTGCCTTTTAACATAAGTTTGGAAATCTGGAAGCTGAAAACCTACTTTTAGAGCCTGGAGGTACCGGGATTCCAAGGCTTGCGCCTGAGGCCGCAGGTAAACCAATATTTTTACATCGATGTCCCTTATCAATTCCGAGAGGAATCCTATATGCTCCTCAGTGAAACTTTCTACGAAGGATTCCGCGGAAATGACGCAAAGGGGAGCAGGGCTGGATTCGACCTCCGCGGCTACCGCACGCCAAGTCTCGATGGCAACATCTCTGGAATCACTTTGTATAGCTCGAACCAGTTTAGCATGATTTTCACGATCCCTTGATCGGCCAGTTTTAAGGTAATCGAGGCCACCTGACCGTAACTCTTCCTCGTTTAGCGATAGAAAATGTTGTAGCCAGGAAGTACCAGTTTTTGGGTAGCCAATATGGATAAACAATGTAGTCATTCAGAATTCACCCAACAGAAGCATCGAAGGAAAATCATCATTCACTACGCACAATGATTATTAATTTAGCCAACAAGATAAAAAAGCCGATAATTTACCGAAACAAAGAATTATTCAGGGCTTTACAGATTCTTGATCAGAAGGTTTAACCCCCTTTCATCCATTCTAATGGATCCAATTAGCACGAATCAATCCAAGCCTGTGTTCAACACGAAATACCAGGTCATGGAACACATGCCTTGCAAGGTAAGGGGCCACTGCTCTGTACACCAAACCTTGGCTGACATCATCGATCCCAAGCGCACGAGATCGTAGAAATTGCATTTCCTGAAAACCCACTTCTTCTATCTCGGCGGAGGTCTTTTGGGAGTCATGGATTCTAAATGCACCTAAGAATCTCTTGAGGCGTACCATCCGCGCACCTGAATCCCTGAAACGCAGCAATAGATCCCAATCCATGGCGAATCGGAATGATTCATCAAGGTATCCGCCTATTTTATTCCAAAGCGAACGACGCCAGAACAGAGTTTCCTGGGGAACGAAATCAGCGTAGCTCAGAATTTTATTATTATGACGTGGTAAAACCCAACGACCAATTTCACGATCATCCATATCGATCAGGATGCGATTTCCGTACACAACATCCACTTCAGGGTGCTTGACAAAATATTCCCCTACATACGCCAGTGCACCCGGAAGCAGCATATCATCTGAATTCAACCAACACATTATTTCTCCTGCCGTATTGGCGAAGCCCATATTAATGGCATTCGCCTGTCCCTGGTCTGGACCACATCTATAACCAGATAATCGATTGGCATATCGGCTAATAATTTCTCTTGTCCCATCTTCCGATCCTCCGTCCGCCACATAATATTCGAGGTCGGGATATTCTTGGCTCAATACGCTTTGTATGGTCCTTTCAATAAATCTACCCTGCATAAACGAGGGCGTTACAACCGAAATGCGTGGTAAGGTATTAAGAGCTAGCTTACTGACATAGTTGGCGGGAGGCCGAAGGGGTATGGGTGGGTGGTGGTGAAGTCTACCGATCCGCGGTATGAACAACTTTGTAAGGCCATGAGTAAATCTGAAGGCACGGGAGAATGGTTTTAAATAGGGATGATATGACCGATAAGCATTGACCGCGGAACTCAATTCCTGGATTACTTTATCCTTTTGTATTAATTCTTCCTCTTTTTCAGACAACGCCTTCTTTTTATCCGATAATTCCTGCTTTATATCTGATATGGTTTTATTAGTTCCCTGTATGAGGACATTCCAGGAAGGATTTTCACATAATTTAGCATCTTCATCTGGTCCTACAACTAAATCATAAATTCCCTTGAAATCCTTCAGCAACTGCACTAGATCTCCACGTTCACTGGCCAATAGCGACCTTTCCCGACTGAGATTCAGCCAATCTACTCCATATTCCCTCGCATATCTATCCACAATTGAACGGACGGCAATCGGGAAATAGATAATGCAATCATTGACTATGCTCAAAGTATGAGTCTCAGCCAATGACTCCAATGCATTCAGCACATCCGATAAAACTGGCCATTGAGTTACATCATGCGGGATGGGTGGAGTACAGAGAAACAACCGAGCATCATCGATGATGATCACGCTATTCTGATCAAGATGACCAATCTCACGAAGTTCTTCCATCAAAGGACATTGTGATACCTGGCCCGCGGTATGCTCCGCCACGCACCAATGCGCGTCCAAAAAATAAAGTACTGACTGTTGCCTTAGCTTAGGAATCAAACCATGCAAAACGTCAGGTGAGTTGCCCTGTAAGATATTAATACTGGGAAATCCCTTGAATCTTTCACTAGCATTTTCGGCATGTATTTTTGAAAGCTCAATTGAATATATCTCTCGGAA
>JBGAWQ010000082.1:0-493 GCA_044227555.1 Saprospiraceae bacterium
GTATGGTACCACTGAGGAATTATTTTTTGTGGATTGGGATTGGGGCGGCAACTATTGGGATACAAAAAATAAGGCAGCGCAAAAGACCTACAAAAAGTTTAATCCAATCAACTATGTCAAAAAATGGGATACGCCGATCATGATTGTTCAGGGAGGCAAAGACTACCGGGTACCTGTGGAGCAAGGCTTGCAGGCTTTCCAGGCCGCTAAGCTCAGGGGCCTCAATGCCAGGTTACTCTATCTCCCCGATGAAAACCATTGGGTGTTGTCGGCGCAGAATGCTATGGTCTGGCAGCATGAGTTTTATAATTGGCTGAAGGAGACCCTTCCGGTCAAGGATGCTCCTCCGGTAGGAAAGAGCTAATCATATATCTCACTTCACCCGACGGTGAATTCCTTTAATCAAAAGTTCGTCGTTTGTTTTTTGTTGGGGTTGTGTAATGTAAAAAGCAACCAAAAACAAACAATATATTTTTATTTATAATATTTTGAC
>JBGAWQ010000082.1:503-6589 GCA_044227555.1 Saprospiraceae bacterium
CCCGACGTTTATTACCTTTAAAAAAATTTTTGTCGTTTGTTGTTCGTAGGCATGTAGCATGCTACATGCCTACGAACAACAAACGATTGATTCCTTGAAAAAGCTTGTCCAGTGATTCCGACATGTTTAGATGTGTCATGAGCAAACACCTCCCAGATCAAAAGGCGCACGGAGGCACGAAGGACACGGAGATTAACTTTCGCCGTATCACTCCATCATCCCCTCACCCCCTCACCCCCTTGCTCCCTTCTTCCCTTGCTCCCTTCTTCCCTTAGTCCCTTAGCCCCTTGCTCCCTTAGCCCCTTGCTCCCTTGCTCCCTTCTTCCATCTTTCATTACCTTAGGCAGCATTAAACCAACGTGATGAAACAAAAACCAACGCTATCTTTTTGGCAGATCTGGAATATGAGTTTTGGATTCCTGGGGATCCAGTTTGGCTTTGCGCTCCAAAACTCGAATGTCAGCCGGATCTTTGAGACCCTGGGCGCTAAAGTGGATGATATTCCAATTCTTTGGGTCGCGGCCCCGCTCACCGGATTGATCATCCAGCCAATTATTGGATATTTCAGTGACCGGACCTGGAATTTTCTTGGACGAAGAAGGCCTTATTTTCTGGCCGGCGCGATACTCGCTTCTGTTTCCTTGTTGATCATGCCCAATTCTCCAACGTTGTGGTTTGCGGCTGGGATGTTGTGGATACTGGATGCATCGATCAATATTTCGATGGAGCCATTCAGGGCTTTTGTTGGGGACAATCTGCCTTCGCGTCAGCGAACTACGGGATTTGCCATGCAGAGTTTTTTTATAGGCACTGGCGCTGTTGTAGCTTCTTCTTTGCCATATGTATTTACCAATTGGTTTGGGATCAGCAACCAGGCTGCAGAAGGCGTGATTCCGGATTCGGTCAAGTGGTCCTTTTATATCGGTGGCGCCGTGTATCTGACGGCGGTCCTGTGGACCATTCTCCGTTCGAAAGAATATTCACCGGTAGAGTTGGCTTCGTTTACGGAAGGCCTTGAAGAAATGAAGGAAGTTACGGCCGGTGCCACTAGCCAGGAGATTAAGGTGACTGAGAATTTCAGGACCGGTGTTTTTTTTCTGGTGATTGGGTTGGTGCTGACCGTATGGTTTGGATTCAGTGATTTTCCGAAAGAGTTGTTTTTGTTTTCCTCCGGGGCATTGCTGGCGGGGATATTATTTCTGGCGGCCGGGGCGATGAAGAGGATGACTGGACAGCGCTCTGGATTTGTCACGATGGTCGATGATTTGCAGAATATGCCCCGGGCGATGAAGCAGTTGGCCGTGGTTCAGTTTTTCTCCTGGTTCGCCTTGTTTTCCATGTGGATCTATACAACATCTGCAGTGACTAGTCACCTGTATCATACATCGGATACTACATCCAAGTTGTACAATGACGGAGCAGATTGGGTCTCGTTGTGCATGGGGATTTACAACGGAGTAGCAGCTTTAGTTGCCTTTGGCCTGCCTCTGTTGGCGGCCCGGACCAGTCGGAAAAATGCCCACATGATTTGTTTGATTTTAGGTGGACTGGGCCTTGCTTCCGTTTATTTCTTGCCAGATCCAAAATGGTTGGTGGTATCCATGATAGGGGTGGGTATTGCCTGGGCTTCGATTCTATCCGTTCCCTATGCCATGTTGGTTGGATCCTTGCCCTCTAACAAGATGGGCTATTATATGGGCGTGTTCAATTTCTTCATCGTTATTCCACAGATCGTCGCGGCCGCATTGCTGGGTTTTCTGGTAAAGACCTTTTTCCATGATTCCGCCGTGCATGCCTTGTTGATCGGTGGCATCTCTATGATTCTGGCGGGGCTGCTGTGCAGGCGGGTGGAGGATGTGGATGATAGGGTGAGGGAGTGATGGAGTGATGGAGTGATGGGGTGAGGGAGTGAGGGAGTGATGGAGTGATGGAGTGATGGGGTGAGGGAGTGAGGGAGTGATGGGGTGATGGGGTGATTCAAACTCCGTGCTCTCCGTGCCTCCGTGCGCTTTTTATCTGATGAGTAGTGGGGGCTCAGTGGTGCTAACTTCCTTGACTCTTCTTTCGTCGAGTCCATCCCTCTTACAGAGAGGGAAAATCTGGCATCTCTATATTCCTTGATCCGTGAAAAAAAAATGACAATTTGTCTAATTTAGATTAGTCTAAAAAATAATTTTGTACAATCTAATAATATCCTTTTCTTTGCGGCATGGGACTATCCTATGCTGAGGAAAACTACCTCAAAGCTATACTTAAGTTGTCCGGGAGTCCGGATCAAACGGTGAGTACCAATGCCATCGCGGCTCATCTCGAGACTTCGGCGGCCTCTGTGACCGACATGCTAAAAAAGCTCGGGGAAAAGGAACTCATTGAATACCAACGATATAAAGGTGCGTCATTATCTGAGTTGGGCTATAAAATGGCCACCGGGCTGGTACGCAAGCACCGATTGTGGGAAGTATTCCTGGTGCAGTCGCTCGGGATGACATGGGATGAGGTACATGAGATCGCTGAAGAGCTGGAGCATATCCAATCCGACCGGCTTATTGATAGTCTGGATGCTTTTTTAGGTCACCCCAAGTTCGACCCCCATGGAGATCCGATCCCCAATGCCCAGGGCAGGTATACCCTGCGGACCCAGGTTCAGCTATCCACGCTCCAGCCGGGAAAATCTGGAATTATAACAGGAGTCAGAGAAGACGACAGCACGTTCCTCAAACACTTGTCAGAGAAAGGGCTCATCATTGGCACCCGTGTGGATGTCATTTCGATAGATACCTATGAACAAACCTATCATCTTGAGGTCGCCGGAAAAGCCATCGTGCTCTCCGGTCAAATCGCCCAACACATCCTCATCAAACCCGTTGAAAATTCTGTACAGGTTAACCACGAACCAGCATGAAAACCGAAAAACCCACAGTATCTCTCGGAGAAGTTCACTCCACCGTTGAAGTCAAGCCCAAAGCGGGTTTCTGGAAAAAATTGTTTGCCTTTGCCGGACCCGCCTATCTCGTCAGTGTAGGCTATATGGATCCGGGCAACTGGGCAACGGATATCGCCGGCGGAAGCCAGTTTGGTTACAAATTGATCTGGGTGCTGTTGATGTCCAACCTGATGGCTTTGCTACTCCAAAGTCTCAGCGCCCGCCTTGGCATCGTTCAAGGCCGGGACCTGGCCCAGGCTTCCAGGGAGAATTACTCCAGGCCGATCAATTTTTTCCTTTATATCCTGGCCGAGATCGCTATCGCAGCTTGTGATCTCGCGGAAGTTCTGGGTATGGCGATAGGTCTGCAATTACTTTTTGGCCTCCCATTAATCTATGGCGTGGGATTAACCGTCCTGGATACATTCCTATTACTTTTCCTGATTAATGTCGGCATGCGAAAGATGGAAGCCTTTGTCATCTCCCTCATCGCGATCATTGGTATTTCTTTTTTAATAGAAATGGTATTGGCCCAACCGGATCTCCAAGAGGTTGCGGTAGGATTTGTGCCTTCGCTTCCAAATTATACAGCTCTGTATATCGCTATCGGGATTATCGGTGCCACGGTCATGCCCCACAATTTATACTTGCATTCCGCTTTGGTCCAGACCCGCAGATTTCAGCGAACGCCGGAAGAGACCCGTAAAGCCATTCGTTTCAATATCATTGATTCCGCAATAGCCCTCAACCTCGCTTTTTTCGTCAATGCGGCTATCCTGATCCTGGCTGCCTCCGTATTTTATAAAAACGGACTTTTTGATGTTGCCGAAATCGAAGAAGCCCACAAATTTTTAGCTCCTTTATTGGGTACCACCATAGCGCCTCTGTTTTTTGCCATCGCCCTTATCGCCTCAGGTCAAAGTTCAACCCTGACCGGAACCCTGGCCGGCCAAATCGTCATGGAGGGCTACCTCAACCTGCGTATCGCACCCTGGTTGCGCCGACTGATCACCCGCCTCATCGCTATCGTACCGGCTATCATCACGATTTCTATTTTGGGGGAGAGCGCAACCGGTGATATGCTGGTGCTAAGCCAGGTTATCCTCAGCCTGCAACTTGGATTTGCCGTCATCCCACTCATTCATTTTTGCAGTGACAAAGCACGGATGAAAGAGTTTGCCATCAAACCTTACGTTCAGATCCTTGCCTGGATATGTGCCCTGGTCATTGTCAGCCTCAACGTGCGGTTGGTGTATGAGACGATCAAAGGGTGGATCATGAACGCCGAAGATCCATTGTGGCTCTGGGTTACAGTAGTGCCTTTGACGGGCGCGGCCGGGGTGCTGTTGTTGTATATTATTTTTAAACCTTTTATTGAGCGTAATCTGAAATCAAAGGCTAAACTACCCCATGCCATGCTGCCGGACTTGCAACCCATCATTCCCTATACGCACAAGCGAATTGCGATATGCGTGGACTTTTCGGAGATGGATCGTAAAGCGATTAGTCATGCGCTTGCTCAGGGCGGAACCAACGCAGAATATCTGCTCATTCACGTCGTCGAATCGGCCGGAGCGATTATGCTGCAAGCGGATATCAAAGATTACGAAACCGAACATGACAGAGCCGGTTTGCAATTGTATGCTGACGAACTCAGAGGCCAGGGCTATTCCAATACAATGGTGCTGGGCTATGGTAATCCAAAGAAAGTAATCCCCGAACTCTCAACACAGTTTGGTGCGGATCTCCTGGTCCTCGGAGCTCATGGCCATCGCGGTATCAGCGACCTGATTTTCGGGACGACGATCAATGCTGTTCGCCATCGCGTCAATATTCCTATTTTGGTCGTGAAATAGAATGTCTGCACTGATCTATAACGTCACAGTCAAAATTGGCCCCGATTCGCGGGATGCATGGGTCAAATGGATGCGCGAAGAGCATATCCCTGAAGTCATGGCCACTGCTTGCTTCAAATCCTACCGTTTTTTACATCTGGAAGGATATGATGATGAAGAGGGATTCACCTATGCCATACAGTATACCTGTCCAAGCGCTGATCTGCTGGCCATCTATCAGCGAGAACATGCACCAGGCTTGCAACACAAACACAAGGTGCTGTTTGAAGGGCAGTTTGTGGCCTTTCGCACGATCCTTGAAATCATCGGGGAGGGCTGAACGGTTTGCAACACAACTTATGAAAATTGCACCCGGTGACTACAGGCACAGGGCATTCCTTTTATCTTTGTCCAATGGATTTTAAGCTTACCGAAGACCACCTGGCTGTACGAGAAGCCGCACGGGATTTTGCCCAAAACCAATTATTGCCCGGCGTCATCGATCGGGACAGGGATATGATATACCCGACCGAGCAGGTCAGGATGATGGGGGAAATGGGTTTCCTCGGCATGATGGTGAGCCCCGAATATGGCGGCGGTGGAATGGATACGCTGAGCTATGTGCTCGCGATGGAAGAAATATCCAAGATTGACGCCAGTTGCTCCGTCATCATGTCAGTCAACAACTCCCTGGTGTGTTGGGGGCTTGAATTATATGGTACGGAGGAGCAAAAGCAAAAATATCTCACCCGATTAGCTACCGGCGAAATCATTGGGGCGTTCTGTCTTTCCGAACCAGAAGCAGGCAGTGATGCAACCAGTCAGCGCACCATCGCCGAAGATCAGGGGGATCATTACCTGCTCAATGGCACCAAAAACTGGATCACCAATGGAGGTAAATCTTCTGTGCATCTGGTCATGGCACAGAGTCATCGCGAACTCAAGCACAAAGGCATTAATACCCTGATCGTTGAAAAATCAATGCCAGGGGTTTCGATCGGCGCAAAGGAAGACAAGCTTGGAATACGAGCTTCTGATACCCATTCGATCATGTATTCGGATGTCAAGGTGCCCAAGGAAAACCGGATCGGAGAAGATGGCTTTGGTTTTTCGTTTGCCATGGGGACCCTCAATGGCGGCCGTATTGGTATTGCCGCACAAGCGTTGGGTATCGCCGCCGGTGCATACGAGCTTGCTTTGAAATACGCGCAGGAACGGACCACGTTCGGCAAACCGATCATGAACCACCAGGCTATTTCGTTTAAGCTGGCCGACATGGCGACCGAAATCGAAGCAGCCAGGTTGATGGTCTATCGCGCTGCCCGAAT
>JBGAWQ010000083.1:0-6435 GCA_044227555.1 Saprospiraceae bacterium
CCATTTATCAATGGCAGGATCAAACCACAGACGAATTTTATCTCGTAACTGCCAGTGGTCAATATGCAGTGAGCGTGAGTGATGGCATCTGCACATCTGCTGATACCATTGAGATCACCTATCTGGATGTGACATCTATCGATCTGGGTCCGGATACTACCTTATGTTTTGGTACCACGATGCTGCTTGATCCGCACGCTTCCGGAGCACAATATCAATGGCAGGATCTCAGTACATCAGAGACTTTGATGGTCAGTGTGCCTGGCACCTATTGGGTAGAGGTTAGTCTGGCGAATTGTTCCGCGTCAGATACAGTTGATATTTCGATTGGCGCACCGGTCCTCATCAACCTCGGCCCGGATACCTTACTTTGTCCAGGAGATATTTTTCAGTTGACCCCAACACCCGTAGGTCAGTCGTTGACCTGGCAAGATGGATCAACCAGTCCAACCTTTCAAGTAATACAAGGCGGGAATTATTCAGTCACAGCGAACCAAAATGGATGTACCGGTTCAGACACCGTGCTGGTATCGTATGTTGTATTGCCTGTGATCGCTCTTGGTCCTGATACTTCCTTCTGCGAAAACACTGTGCTCACATTAGACGCTACAACCCCTGGCGCAACATATGCATGGCAAGATGCTTCGACGGAAGCACTATATCAAGTGACTTCACCGGGATGGTATTGGGTATACGTTACTGTGCAGACATGCACTACTGACGATTCTATTTATGTAGACCTCATCTCCTCCCCTGCGCTTGATCTAGGACCCGACCAAATGTTGTGTGCCGGAGAATCTATTCTCCTGAATCCGACTCTCGACGGTTCTGTCATCTACCAATGGAGTGACCTCAGTTCAGGTCCGACCTATGTCGTAACAGAAGCCGGAACATATTGGTTGCAGATCACACATACTTGTGGCACTGCCTCCGACAGCATCATGATTGAAGAGGAGCGCTGTGATTGTCAAATATCTATGCCCAATGTGTTTTCACCCAATGGTGACTTACTCAATGATGTATTTGCACCAGGTGTATCATGTCCGTTGGCCAGCTATCACCTATCTGTATTTGATCGGGCAGGTGGATTGATGTTTGAGACCAATACGCCTATGCAAGGCTGGGATGGGAACGTACAAAACGTGCCTGTACAATCCGGAGTGTATGTCTATGTGCTGGAGTATGTCTTTGAAAAAGACGATACGCGGCATCTCTATGGTGATGTCACTTTGATGAGGTAGGGAGAAGCCCCATCGGGGTGTTGTTGGTAGTGGGGGGCTTTAGGGCATAGTGTAGGAAGGATCACATTGTCCCTGCAAGTGGATCGTTTCGACTCCGCTCAACGACCGAAAAAGATGATTCGTCTAGAAATGTTTGTTGTTTCGAAATGTTTGTTGTTTCGACTCCGCTCAACAACAAACATTTTTTATAATGATAATCAATTCCTTCGACCTGTTAAACTCAAATCAGCTTTTCCGATCAGGAACCATCCGCTCAGCGATTCCAAAAAACTAATGGTGACCATTTATCAAAACGTTGAGCGGAGCCGAAACGTAATTTAGCTGGAACTGTAGGATGAAGAGCGAAATTAAATTAGCGGTAATTGGCGTGAATTAGCGGCAAACATTGCAATGGTAGCATCAATGATTATTTTACCCCCTTTGCCCTACTTCGACTGCCGCTCAGCACATCGCCTAAATGGGGGTACCTGAAATAAATGGTCCAGCAATCTTCTCTGCCATTATTGGCGATAAACATTACCCCGTAGGGGTTACAGGTCGGTAGCTCATAAAAACGAAACAAATCCCGCTCCGTAGGTGCGGAACCCGATTTCAGCAGGAGCTGTCGGATGAATAGCGAAATTAAATTAGCGGTAATTGGCATGAATTAGCGGTGCGCAAAGACTTGGAAGGTTGTTGTTTCAGCTGCGCTCAACGTCATCAATGATCCAGCTTAAATATTTTTTACGTTGAGCGAAGCCAAAACGCAAAACGAAAGGGTGCCGACGAAAAAAAATTAAACAAGAGTCTCTGGTGATCATCGAATCTTCGGTCGTTGAGCGGAGCCGAAACGACCGAAGCAAAAGTAATATCCCTGCTGGTGGTTCGTTTCGACTACCGCTCAATAATAAACATTTCAATAATGATTTACTTTCACACTGCAATAAACCATTTCGTTATGCGCACCATTACTTCATTTACATTTTTAACCATCAATGGATATTATAAAGGATTGAATGAAGATATAAGTTGGCATATCCATGGTGGTGAGGGCACAAAGATGTCTGAAGATCAACTCGAGGCGGATAACATCCTGCTCTTTGGGCGGCGTACCTATGAAATGATGGCTGGGTTTTGGCCAACCGACATGGCTTATCAACTGTATCCTGAAGTGGCTGCGGGGATGAACCGCGCTGAAAAGATCGTGCTGTCTAATTCATTACAATCGGCGGCTTGGTCCCCAACGACCATCTTGTCCGGCAATACGATTGAACAAATACGCAACCTCAAATCCATTCCTGGAAAAAACATAACCATACTGGGCAGCGGCTCTGTGGTGCGCCAGCTTTCGGATGCCGGGTTAATCGATCAGTATGAATTTCTACTTGATCCCGTAGCTATCGGACAAGGCACACCCCTGTTTCAAGACCTGGAACAGCACCTTCACCTCAAACTGAAGGACTGCCAGGTGTTCAAAGAAAGTGGGTCTGTCTTTCTGACCTACCAGAAAGTCTAAACTGAAATATAAACTTCGATTAAAGCCTATAGTGATCAAGAGGTAAACCTGGTTTCAAATCATCATAAGGGCTTCAAAATATTCATGTGATCATGTATTCGCCCTTTAGGATATTGGAGTATAAGCCCCATCGGGGCGTTCATGGTAGCGGAGGGCTTCAGCCCCCAGCGTCAGGGTAATCACAATGTCCCTGCCAGTGGTTCGTTTCGACTCCGCTCAACGACCGAAAAAGATGATTCGTCTGGAAATGTTTGTTGTTTCGACTCCGCTCAACAACAAACATTCCTCTCCATTGTCTTCTAGTGAAAGGTATTTAAATTGTTCCTACATCTACCAACTCTCCCTCCACGCTTATCTTTGGCCAAAATTCACAACCACAATATGTTCCTTCGCCCATTACTTTTTATCCTCATCCTCCTATGCTCCATGCATAGCCAGGCTCAAGTCAACGCAACTACAGAAAAGCTGACAATAGGAGAGGTACACACGCTCCACTCTGCTATTTTAAAGGAGAACCGGATGCTCAATATTTATCTGCCACCAAAGTATGATGCTAAAGTTAAATATTCGGTCATCTACCTGCTGGATGGCAGCAGGGATGAAGACTTCCTGCACATCACAGGTCTGGTGCAGTTTTTCAACCTGATGTTTGCGATGCCCGATGTGATCATCGTGGGGATCGCCAATGTAGATCGTAAGCGGGACTTTACATTTCCCACAACCGATAAAAAGCAAAAGGAAGATTTTCCGACCACCGGGCATTCGGCGGACTTCATTCGATTTCTGAAAGATGAACTCCAGCCTTACATCGAAAGCAAATTCTCCACCGGACCCAATAAATATCTGATTGGACAATCCCTGGGTGGCCTGATAGCGTCTGAACTATTACTTCACCACACCGCTTTGTTTACGCACTATCTTATCGTTAGCCCGAGCTTATGGTGGGACAATGAGAGTCTCCTTGCAGATGCTTCTGCCAGGTATGCCGCGCAGACTCAAAAGCCTGCCTTTATCTATATCGCTGCCGGTGCTGACGAACCGGCCCGGATGAAAAAAGATGCCAGCCGCCTCTATGATATCCTCAAGGCTACGAAAGGGGGGCAGACCGAAATCATCTTCAATCTCATGGACAACGAAAACCATGCGACCATTTTGCACAACAGTATTTACGATGCCTTGATCCATCTGTTTCCGTATAAGGGCTAAGCCTAAGCATTAATGCTATATTCGCCTTACGTCTAAACATTATCCGGTGATGAAACAACTCATTTATGTGATGGTCCTGGCTTTTGCCTATACGTCCATCTATGCCCAGGATGCTCCCCTGCATCATCTTACTTTCAACCATATGGCCCTTTCCGTCAAGGATGTCAACAAATCAGCGGCGTTTTATAGCGAAGTATTGGGGCTCCAGGAGATCACCAATCGTACCCAGATCCAGGGCATACGCTGGTTTTCGATCGGTGAAGGCCGCGAACTGCATTTGATTTCCATCGTCAATGAACCGGTAACGATCAACAAAGCCGTTCATCTCGCCCTCACCAGCGACAATTTTGACCTAATTCTGAAACAACTGGAAGAGCATCACATAACCTATTCGGATTGGCCGGGGGTTGAAGGCAAAGTCAATATCCGGACCGATGGGATCAAGCAGATCTTTTTCCAGGATCCTGATGGATACTGGCTTGAAGTCAACAGTGTAGGGCAAAAATAATTGCACCTCCATGCCAAGGCCACTGCATATCCTTTGTCCACCCAGATTTATATTTGTTACGATCAATCTGTTGATGCTGATGATGGGTATGCAGTGCATGCTTTCGGCACAATCACAACCTGTCCTGATCGGATACAAGCCTGATTCCATCGGTTCCGCGCAAAGGATAAGTGAAATACGAAGCCTTAGTAATGACCTTTTCAAACCCTACAGTTTTACCGACTCGAAAGGGATCGAAGTCCATTACCGCCTCTTCCGTCCGGATAAGCTCGCAGCAGGATCGACGACTTTTCCGCTCGTCGTGGTCTTTCATGGCTCCGGTCAAATCGGCACCGACAATGCGGCTCAGCTTGGATTGCTCCCCAAACTCTTTGCCAATGCGGAGATCCAGCGCACGTATCCGGCTTATGTATTGGCTCCTCAGTTTTCTACCCGTTCGTCAGACTATAGTATGGACAGTAGTCGTCATGTGTTGGCTTCTGCTCCGAGGTCTTGCTTGAATACCGCACTGACCCTGATCGATTCGCTGATCCGCTATCTTCCAATTGATCGCAACCGCATCTATGTGGTTGGATATTCCATGGGGGCTTCGACGACCATCAATGCCCTTTCCGCCAGACCGAATTTCTTTGCCGCAGGCATCAGCATCGCCGGCATTCCGCAGTTTGACCGTGGCCGCGAGATCATGCATGTGCCGCTCTGGCTGATCCATGGCCTCAAGGACGATGTCAATACCATCGACAGTGACATCCGCTTCTTCAATGAATTCAACCGCCGCAACCTCCTCTTCTGGCAACTGCAAAATACTAATCATGACATCCTGACGTCACCGGCACTTCTTGGCACCGCCTTGCCGGATTGGTTGTTTAAGCAGAAGCGTGTGCTGTAATATAATCGTTCGGCGTCCGTACGGACGTCACACAACCATTGTTCGGCGTAGGCTTTGCCTGCGTCATCACCCTCAGTCCGTTCGGCGTAGGCTTTGCCTGCGTGGGTGTGTAAACAAGTTTTCAACTTGTTTGCACGCATCACGCCAAACTGACTCCCTTTAATTTCAAAAGAAAATTGATGTTAAAGAATTTGATTTTTATATCACCACTTGACACAGCATTTGTCTCGCAAGTTAAAAACTTGCCATCGCACCGACGCAGGCGAAGCCTACGCCGAACAGTATAAAGTAAGGCATAGTCTACGCTAACAATAACAGGCAGCATAAATGCCTATGCATTTTTATCCGTATAAAAACGGCTTCGCCTTGACATGAATCACTTGGCCCCCTACTTTCACTGTCGGTATGTCTACAGGCTACAAGATCGACTTTCCGGATAAACCCTACTTCCTGACGTTCACGGTTGTGGATTGGGTGGATATATTTTCGCGAAAGGCATATCGGGACATACTTATGGAGAGTATGGATTTCTGCAGGCAGAAAAAGGGGATCAAGAACTGGGGCTATACCATCATGACCAACCACATGCATTGTATCTGGCAGTCCACAGATGGCCTGCTACCGGAAACCATCCGTGACTTCAAACGACATACTTCCCAATCCATCCTCAAGATCATGCCATCTGTCAACGAAAGCCGTATGGACTGGATGCTCAAACGTTTTGAATTTGCCGCCATGAGCGGTGCCCGGAATTCCAAATATCAATTTTGGGAAAACGGCAATCACGCGGAAGTGATCATTACCGAAGCCTTTTTCCTCCAAAAGCTAAATTATATCCATAATAATCCCGTGAAAGCCGGATGGGTCGAACATCCGCAAGACTGGCTATACAGCAGTGCAAGAAACTACATGGGATTAAAGGGATTGATTGATATTGATGTTTCGGGGGAGTGATTTTTATAACTGTATTACACAAATATTGTCTCACCTTCCTGAGACATCTGTACTGCCTGTTCGGCGTAGGCTGCGCCTGCGTCGGGGTGTAAAAAAATTTTAAAATTGTTTTCAGAGTTAAGGTCATTATTCGCAAGAATAT
>JBGAWQ010000084.1:0-6117 GCA_044227555.1 Saprospiraceae bacterium
GAGTCATGGATGATATCATGATCTCCAATCATCCCTATACTGACCAGGAAGTCGCTGACCTCTATGCTGCGCAAAGTACGCCTCCTGTTTTCGCGGGTGATATCGTGGCTGACTATAGCCTCAATGCAGATGCCAAAGATGATTCCCCTTATCGCAATCATGGAAAGGTAGCCGGAGCTGTTGCTTCTGAAGATCGTTTTGGAAGAGCCAACCACAGTCTCAATTTCAATGGTACGGCCGGTGTTACGGCTGACAATTCTCCTCAGTTGAATTCCGGTGTCACCAGTGTTAGCTTCTGGGTAAATCCAAATTCTCTTCCGGCTAGTGGTGAAGCGTATCTGTTGTCTTATGGTGGATGGCAAGAGCGTTGGAAAATATCACTGCCCAGCCATGGCAAAGCAGTTTGGACCACACACGCTGCATCCTGTTGCTCAGATCTTGATGCTGGTGGTGGCAACGAGCTCGTACCCGGCACCTGGACGCACATGGTCATGGTACATGATGGAGTGAAGGATTATATCTATGTCAATGGTAACCTGGCCAATTCAAAAGATTCTCCAGGCAACCTCGCGACCACAGTACATCCATTGGGTATAGGATTTGATCCGATCGATGTAGCCAACTATTTCGATGGCTCCCTTGATGATGTGCAGATCTATCAGACGGCATTATCTGCCCAGGAAGTAGCCGACCTTTATGCAGCACAGTCTGCTGATCCCGGAGAGACGGATCTTACCGCTCCTGATTCTCCGATCGGGCTTGAAGGCACTGTTAGTTTCACTACAGTAACTCTGACCTGGCTGCCATCAACAGATGGAGAATCCGGCATCTCGGGTTATAATGTCTTCCAGGATGGCGCGCTGATCAGCACGACACAAGCTACTACGGCAACCATTGCTGGCCTTACACCATTGACCACATATACTTTTGGCGTATCTGCTATCGACTATGCAGGTAATGAGTCCCTGCCTTCCTTCCTGACCCTCGTGTCCGGCATGGATGAGACACCGGATATCACTCCACCGTCTACACCTACTAATCTCGCCGTTTCGGCTGGTGCCAATTCTGCTGTCTTCTCATGGGATGCTTCTACAGATGATACGGCTGTCAAAGGCTATGTCACTTTTGTAGATGGCGCTTATGCGGATTCACTGGATGCTGCGACACTTTCCATTTTTATCGGAGGACTGGAACCTTCTACGCTTTACACCTTTGAGGTTTATGCGTATGACTTTGCCGGCAATGTGTCTGAAACAGCCTTTGTGGTTGCTTCGACTACTGAGCCAATTGAAACCGCTGAGCCAGGTCTTGTAGCTCATTACAAATTTGAAGGCGATGCCAATGATGCTACACCTTACAACAATCATGGTGCCATCGGTGGTAATCCTACTTTCCAACCGGTCACCAACCGACCTAATGCATCGGGCATGAATATTGTTTTTGACGGTGTTGGAGATTCTATCATAGTTCCCAATGCGGTACAGTTGATCTCTGATTATGCTACGGTAAGTTTCTGGATCCGGGTAGATGGCCAGAATCTCAATGATGCCGAAGCCTACATCCTGGATTTCGGTCACTGGAATGAGCGTTGGAAAATTTCACTTCCACAACACCTGAAAATTGTTTGGACGACAAATGGTAATAACCTGCAGTTTGACCATTTCATTTCCGATATGGACTCCAAGGATGGCAATGAACTGGTCCTCGGTTTCTGGTGGTATGTGACGATGGTACACGATGGTACCGATGACATCATCTACATTGATGGTACTGAAGTCAATCGCAAACCCGTCGCGACCAAGCTCAACAGTACGGCGCTGCCATTTGGAATGGGTAACAACCCGATTGAAGGCGGACAGTTTTTCCATGGGGCTCTGGATGAAGTCAAACTTTACAACAAAGCCCTTACCGGTGATGAAATTGAGCAACTCTACTCTACCGGAACCACCGGTGTAAAGGAACTCCAGGAAGAGGTGGCGAAGAACATCGAACTGATCTATCCTAATCCGACGTTTGACCAGCTGACCATTAAACATGCGTTTGATGCCAGCCAGGATCTGCTGATCCGGATCTTTGACCAGGCCGGTCGCCAGGTTGGCGCCCAGAAGTTCTCGGCACAGGAGATGGACAACGGATTGATCAACATGGATATGGCTGCACTTCATGCAGGCATCTACAGCCTTAATTTCGTTCGTGGAGGAAAGGTACTAGGCTCAATACCTTTTGTGAAACATTAATTCTGAATTTTAGTTAGTAAAAAGCCTGTGCACGGTGTGCACAGGCTTTTTTTATTTAATCACATACCTAAATCCAACATACCACTCTCTTCCAAAGATCGGGCCCCAGATCATACCACTGTCAAAGTAAGGACCAAATGGATCCTCCGAATCTATGATGACCGGATCTTGCTTGAAGTTGAATATATTTTCGCATCCTATATACGCTTCAAATTCTTTGTTGAATACGCGGGTAATCTGGCCAAGGAAGATCCAGTAGGAAGGTGATTCCGTCGGCAATTGAAATTGAACAGGATTGGAATACGTATCCGGAATTCGTTGTGCTCCCGTATACTGTCCAGTCAAGCTGAGGCGCCAGTGCCCTTTATACGTGGCTACACTGGACACGTAGGACAGATTGGCAAAAAAACGATCACGCGGAGTGAAAACCTGTCTGCGCAATCCGGCATCCTGGTAGGTGATCTCGGCATCCTGCAATTTATACGCTACTTTAAAATCCAGCCGTTTCAGGACTTCGTACTGAAGCTCTGCCTGAAAGGTATTTGCATAGGAGTCGCCATCCAGGTTGTAGATATGTAATTCCTGTGGGCTTTGATCCAGATCCACAATGACTCTGTTGAGAAACCGGGTCTGATAGAAATCAACGGTAAAAACACCGCTGCGGTAATCGAGCTTAAATTCCTGGGTAAAACTGGTGCCGAAATTCCATGCTTCTTCCATTTTTAAGCCGCTATAAGGAAAGGGGGATTCGCTGGAAGGTTCCCCTATTGTCCACTGTCTTGCGCTCGCGAGCCAACCGAGATTTTCAGCCACAGGTATAGCGAGTCGCATGCCTTTTCCTGCTGAAGCCCTGAATACGGTATTGTCCCAAGGGGCGTAACGCAGATGTACCCTTGGATTGAACAACCAACCATAGATATTGTGATGATCTACTCTCAGTCCGGCAACGGCGGTAAGGTTTTGGTCTGGGGTGTAGGTGTATTCCACAAAGGCGCCGGGGATTACCTCAGTGAACACATCTCCGCCGAAGTTCGAAAATTCGAAGTAATCGTCATATCGGAAACTAAACCCGGTTACATACTTGTGGCGGGTATCCCCGAGGATAGATTGATAAAGCAGATTGCTGTACAACGTCGTTTGCATGCCTTCATAGGTGGTATTCCCTATCACCGCATTTTGAGTCTGTCGCACATAGCCCCATTGGGAGCCAATTGAATTGTATCGTTTGTTTGGAAAAATGTAGCCCAATTTTCCATAGGCCTGGAGACGGTCCCCATCCAGCTTTGCCCGATACAAATCATGCTGCACTTCTCCATGAGATACTTGCCCGGCTTCTTTCCGGTCACGCACATATTGGACATTCAACTGACCCTCTACTCCGGTCTTATTGTTGTGATAGTCCCAGCGATTGGCCAGTGTAAGTAAACTGCCTGAAGGCATATCCATAAAGCCATCGCCATTGCGATCATGCTCGGTGGGGTACAAGCTGTAGTGGCCCATCAGTGCAGTGCTGAACATCGGGCTCACATCGGTCCTGGCAAACACGTTGAGCTCTGAGCGAAGAGATTCCCCGAAAAACCCATTGATCAGAAACTTTTCCTTTTCCATGGGCTTCTTGAGTTCCACATTGATCTGGCCCGTCATACTCTCATAGCCTTGTAGCACTGAACCGGTTCCTTTAGTGATCTGGATGGATTCAATCCAGGGACCTGGGATATACAATAAACCATACGGGATGGCGATCCCTCTTGTCCCCGGCATTTGTTCCTGGCTCAACAGTGAATACTTTCCTGAGAGCCCCAGCATCTGAATTTCTTTAGCTCCAGTAATCGCATCCGTGAAACTCACATCGACCGTAGCATTGGTTTCAAAACTTTCCGAGAGATTGCAACAAGCCGCTTTGAAGAGCTCTTCTTTTGAAATATTCTGCACCTGCAGTGGATCCAGAAAAGAGACTTCGGTGGTTCGGCGATGATGTACGACCTGGACTTCGCCAAGCACTGTAGCCTCTTCTTTGAAAAGGACCGATACATATTGACCGGGTTTTACATCAACGGTATCAGGTTCAAATCCCAGGTATTGGAAGATCAATTGATCTCCATCGTCCGGGGCATGTGCTATAAAGAAATACCCGGTCGAATCTGTTGTGGTATTCCTGGTGGTCTTGAGCCAATAGACGTTGGCAAACTCAAGTGGCATCAACGTACCATCCTGCATTTGCTCCATGACGACACCACGGACAGAGATATCCTGTGCGCTGATGGTCATAGTAGACAAGATCATCAGCAGTAAAGTGATATGTTTCATAGCCGGTTAGTGTTTTTCTTTACCGGCGTCGTATTGGCAGCAAGCTGGAAGTTTTGCGTAACCATTTGGATCTGCCGCGGACAGCTCGGATTTATGTCCGGCTTTCGCGAGCGCATCGGCTACTTTCTGCTTATCCATCTTTGCGCTACCGACGAGCACTAACATATCGGATTGGATGTCCCACTCTGCTTTCTTTACGCCTTTGACGTCAAGCGCGGTGGATTCGATACGGGATTTGCAATCGCCACACACCCCTGAAACTTTAAACGATACGGTCTGATCGCCGCCGCCTTTGGTAGCTTTGGATTGAGCAGATAGAGACACTCCTGTGAGCAATAAAGCAAAGAGGAGGATGGATTTTATATTCAGAATATAGGATTTCATCTTTTGAAAATTAAAGTTGATATAATCAGAAAACAGGTCCTCATATAACAGATAGAAGTCTATGGAGGACAAGGTCGGTTCTGCGAAAGAACCTAAAGATGAAACCGTCTAGGCGTAGTAGATCAGCGACTGGTACAGGATATAGATTGGTGGCCCATTACATGTGTTGTCTGAAGCAATAGGATCATTATTTATCCTTGAGGATTCTGCCGGTGCGGCCATTGGGCTGGTCTCCTGGACAAAAGCCATATCAGCCCATTGGACTTCGTAAGGAGCAACTGAGGTGATATCCGTAGTCAACACTGTGACCTCATCATCACAACAGTTGTTATCTGTTTTTGGGCAATTTAAGGCTTCTACTTTCTTGCAGCAGTCTGACACCTTGGCAACTTCCTCATGATCCTGACAGCCAGGATTGACGAGGAGGGAGACGGATTCGAGCACACCTTTGCAGTAATGCATATGCAAGGGCAATCCAATCTGCGAAAGCAGGATCACCGAAGTAAGCATATAGGAAAGGACGATACGTGCCATAAACTTGTGCAAAAATAAGGGGTTTTGCGCATACCTTCCCACAAATCAAAAGATTAAGGATTGGTTAACCTTTGGTTGGAAATGGCTTTGGTTGTCACCCAACCCTTACTTTTGATGAGATGACTTTGCTTATTGCCCTTTACCTTCTTTTGCATGTACCCGATCCATTGATTGATCAGGAACTGTCACGACCTGAATCCTATATAGGGGATAGCCTTACGGTGTATGTATTCCTGGCGGACCAATGTAAAATCAGTCAGTTTTACACCCCCGAGCTGACCCGGCTTTATGAAAAATATCAGCCTCAAAAAGTGGGCTTCATCGGTTATTTCCCAAATGCCAATTCTACCCGGGAACGCATTGATTCCTTTGCGGTGGACTACCGGCTTTCCTTCCCTTTGCTGGAGGATTATGATAAAAAGTGGACCCATCGTTTTGGCATCACCATCACCCCGGAGGTGGCGGTATGGGACCATCGTATCGGACAATTGATCTATCGTGGTCGTATTGATGACAGTTATGTCCGTGTCGGTAAACGCAAGTTGCATCCACAGAGTTATGATCTGATTGATATCATTGAGACATGGATGATGCACCAGGAGAGTGGGGTGATGACGCAGACGCAAGCGATTGGGTGTTTGATAGGCAATTGAAG
>JBGAWQ010000085.1:0-6115 GCA_044227555.1 Saprospiraceae bacterium
TGCCAATCTGTAGGGCCGTGGTGAAAGTACAATGATGCCCCATGATCGATCATCCAGAGCTGGCGGTTCCAGATGAGCATATTGGTGTTTTTTGCGGTGCGGTCCATATTCATCAGCAGGCTGTCGAGCCATACGATAAGGGACGACTGTGCCGCATCGAGTTGATGTACTGTCGGATCATAGGTGATTGCACCGGACAGAAAATGCAATCCAAGGTTGAGCCCTACACTGAACTTAAGTAAGTCCTGGATTTCTTCGTCGCGTTCCATGCGACCGAAACCTTCTTCGAGATTTGCAAAAACAACTTCAGGAACCCGTAGGCCAAGAGCCCTTGCGATTTCACTGCCGAGCAATTCGGCGATGAGTGCTTTTGGTCCTTGTCCTGCACCACGAAATTTCAGGACATAGAGGAATTCGTCATCGGCTTCGGCGATGGCGGGCAAAGAGCCTCCTTCGCGTAGTGGAGAAACATACCTTATGACATTAACTTTACGGAGCATGGGGGAAAGGTAGAAAGAATAGGGAATTTAGAATGACGAATTGGGAATAAGGAATGGGGAATTGGGAACTATAATTTGAATATTTCCAGAGCCGGGATGGTGCAGAATAAGATTCAGTAAATACGATGATGGCTTGTCGTCTTTGCCAATTTCGGAGTGAATATCTTTAAAAACTCTTTCAAAATAAATATCTTCATTTCATGAAAACCATGACCCTAATTATCCTGTGCATTGGTCTCTGCGTCTTCTCGGCGGAAGGCCAGAACTCCAAATCTCAATGGATTGAACTTAAAGCGGAAGGCCTGACGGCTGTTGAAGGCAATCTCTCCCAAGGTGTTGACATGACTGATCTCTCCTGGGCCTGGAATAGCTCTGTAGCTTGCTTTCCCAGCACGCAGGCGGCCAAATTTACAGGCAAGCATGTTTTGTATGCGCTTGATCTTCCGGCATACACGGAACTGGAGATCGATCTGATTCCAGCTGATAAGAATGCCAACTTCAGCCTGTATGCCTATGAAGTCGGCACCGTCGCAGACAATAATACCGTACCAAACCTGAGCCAGTGCATCCGATGCGAAGCCGATTATAAATGGGATTATAAAGTCAAAGGCAAGACCCAGGATCATACCCGCCATGTGCGCGACATCCTTGCTATTGCCAATCCATACCAGGTGATCATTGGGGTAGTCGGGGCGAATGGATTGAAAGAGGGGGCGTTCAGGCTGGAGGTGAAGAAAAAAGCATAGGGCAAAGGGCAAAGAGCATAGGGCAAAGAGCATAGAGCATAGGGCATAGAGCATAGGGACTGTCAGGAGACAGATATTCCTGGGTACAAGCAGGGAATAGCCAACAAGGAAGTTGAAGTGGGAAGGAATGCAAATGCCATGATCATGGAAACTGTTGATTCATGGCGGTCCTGTTACATACACGCAATCGATAAGCGTAAGTTCACTTACGCTTGGGCGACTGCAAATTTTAATTTGCGGAAACTGGTTTAGGAAGATAACTGAGAATGCACGTTCCTTTCCACAAAATAAGTCTCCATCTCTCCTTTTCCTTTGATCATCATCTTCCCTCTGGAAATGCATTGGAGGCCGGGCATCTGATGGATCAATGTATACACGGCTTGGGAAACATGAATGCGGCCTGCTTCTGAATTGGTTTCCATCCGGCTGGCGGTGTTGACCGTATCACCCCAGATATCATATTGGAATTTCTTTGCGCCCACGATACCTGCCACAGCGGGGCCGGAATGAATACCGATGCGAATCTCGAACGCCGTCTTTCCAGCGGCACGGTTACGAGCCAGGTGTTCGGTGATATAGTCACGTATATCCAATGCGGCTTCAACCGTTTTCAAAGCATGGTTAGGTTGTGCAATGGGCACGCCTGCGACCGCCATATAACTGTCGCCGATGGTTTTGATTTTTTCCAGGCCATGACGCGTGATGATCGCATCAAATTCGCGGATGCAGGTATCGATTTCCGAAACGAGTTCTGCCGGGGAGAGTTTTTCCGCGATTTCAGTAAATGAGACAAAGTCCGTAAAGAGAATGGTCGCATCATCAAAATGCCTGGCCTCATATTTACCATTTGCTTTCAATTCTTCGGCGACTTCATGTGGTAAAATATTGAGCAACAATTCTTCACTGCGTTGCTTAGCGGTTTTGATACGGTTACGCTGCAGGAGGAAAATACCGGCAAACACCAGGACGACGGCGAAGCCTCCGACAAAACCATTGCGTACCAGCTTTTGCTTTTGTAGTTCCTTTTTAGCGACAGCGTCCTTGATGGCTTGTTCGGCTTGCGTGGCTGCGGTTTTCTTTTCGTAATCGTATTGAAACTGCTGTTCCAGGATTTTATTGGCGTTGTCCAGGTTGATGAGGGAGTCACGGGCTGAAATAAATTGTTGGTAATGCCCGAATGCGCCTTTAAAATTGCCTCTCAGGCTGTCCAGGGTGGCAAAAGCCTGGTGGCCATCTCTTATATTTTCCAAGGTTTCAGATTGTTGGGCAAAGTCCAGTCCTTTCTTTAGCCAGGATTCGGCCAGGCCATAACGTTGATTGGCGATGGCCATGTTGCCCATGGCGATATAGGCTGAAGAGGCTCCGTCCATGAAGCCGAGTTCCTCATATATATTCCGGCTTGCTTCGAAATTTTTCAAAGCCTCATCGGGTTGATCCATGGCTTTGTAGACCGATCCGATATTGAGGTAGGTATTGGCTAGGCTCTCCTGGTCGCCCAACTTGGCCTTAAGCTGAAAAGCGAGCTTATAATTGTCCAGGGCTTCCTTATACTTTCCCTGATCAAAATACACCAGGCCGATGTTGTTATAACTCTTGGCGATCGCCAGGGAATCACCCAGCTCTTCCTGAATACGTAATCCAGCCCTATAGGATTCCAATGCGTCGTCATAATTTTTCATGCTTTGATAGATCACTCCACAATTCAAATGTGACAGGGCGATACCGGATTTATTGTCGATCTCTTCATTGATTTTCATCGATTGCAAGTAGAGACGGAGGGCGTCGGGGTAATTGCCTTTCAACCGATGGATGGCGCCTGTATTGGCGGCCACCATAGCGGCGAGGCGTTTGAAATCTACTTCCATGGCCAGCATGGAGGCGGAGTCAAAGTGCGTGATGGCGTTTATATAATCCGCCTTATTGCGGTAGACCACACCCATCATGTTGTGTACTTCGGCCATACCTTTTTTAAACCCCATCTTTCGGCCTTGTGCCATGGCTCGGTCTGCGTAGACGAGAGCGGTGTCGGGTTCCTTCTTCCAATAGAACACGACTAAGTTTTCCAGGGTGTTGAAAATGTCGGTGTCCTGCTTCATGCGGTTGCTGTCAGTCCCGGGGGCTGGGGTAGATAGGAGCAGCTGGAGGCGGCTGCGAAGGGAATCTTCTACCGAGGAGGTTTGGGCGTGGAGGGCTGGGTTGAGAAGGAGAAATAGGGATGGGAGCAAGGTGAAGAGGCGATGCATATCATTCATTTATATTTTTATAACCCGAAAAATATAATTTTCCCCATTCGCAAGGCTCATTTCTAAAACGTACAGGCCCGGTCCATACGCGGTCAAATCCAAACAAGTGGCTGCATCCACCTCACGTTGCGTATGCACTTTTTCACCCGTTGCATTCCGGATGCAAATCTCTTTGACCGGCAAACCATCATGACCCTGGATAAATAAACAGGATGAAACCGGGTTTGGAAATATGCGTACCTCCTGATTCGGTTCCCCGGCCTTAATGCCCGTAAGTGCTACCAGGACACAGGCCGATGTATCCATACAATCTCCAACACCATAGGCCAGGGCATAGGAGCCGGGAGACGTGACCACCAATGTATCATTAGTTTCATCCGGTAGTGGTTCGAAATTATTTTCACAATCCAGCCATTGATAGACCCCCACGGAAGCACTAGTGGTCAACAAGTCACCGGCGACAATCACATCAGCAATTGGTTCGATCACCTGGATCTCATCCCACACAGTGCCGGTGCATTCATGATCTTTCACCGTGTACGCAACCTGAATGGGTCCTATGTCATAAGCTGTGAGCGTACTTTCATGAAATGACCCTGCACCAGACAGGATACTAAATGTTCCGTCGGGCGGATTCCCGGCTAGCTGAATTGAAGTCCCATTGCAAATGATTGGATGGGTCAGGATGATTTCCGGTACAGGAATCGGGTGCGAAGAAATGATGAGTGTATCTGTACCAACACAACCGTTATTATCAAATTGTCCTGTCACCTTCAGCAAACCTGCGTCGGTGGATGTCAATAGATGGCCATTCAATATTCCGGGTCCGTAAAGCAAAGTCAATTGACTCAGGTCAGGGATGATACCGATCAAATTTTCTTCCTGGATACAGACATTGAGACTATCTGTTTCAAATTCAACGTTTGGTTTCTTCCTGGAAGGAATTTGTTGGGTAATTTCCCCATAGCAACCTTCTTCATTAATCAAATACAGAATCTTAATCAATCCTTCACCCGTCGATGTCAACACTGAATTGCTGATTACTCCAGGTCCGCCAATCATCCAAAAGATACCGCCTGCAGGTGTGGCGGATAAAGGCCTTGAACTGCCACTGCAAATAACCGATGTGTCCATGGTAAGTGCGAGTTGAGAAATATCTATAGCAGAATACATTTTCTGTGCAGATCCTGTGCAACCTTCCTGAATGATTGTATAACTGATCAGGATTTCTCCCCCGCTGGTTGCGGTCAGGATATTTGAATTCAATTCGCCCGGCCCGGACAACAATTCAAAAATTCCACCGGGTGGATTGGCGAACAATGTAATTGAATCATGCATACAAAAATGATCCTGGGCATTATTAAAATACACTTCAGGACCTTGCTGTGCCATAATGGTTTGGGTGGTCATGGCCGAACATCCATTTTGATTCCAGGTGTATTGAATTTGAATCTCTCCTGTACTATTAGCACGCAATGTATCTCCTGTGACCTCTCCCGGCCCGGATAGCACGCTAAAACTTCCTCCCGGGGGAATGGCACTCAGTATTCGTTCTTCGCCAGTACATAAAAGCTCCGTGCTGCTGGTCATTACAGGGACAGGAAGTTCATGGACCATGATCGATTGTGTAGTGCTTCCCGAACAATCATTGAATACAACATTGTATTCTATCACCACTGTACCTGTGCCTTCCGTAATCAGTGTGTCATCATGGATAGTGGCAGGCCCTGAGATCACGTGAAAATCTCCACCAACAGGTAATCCGCTTAACATTCGTGATTCACCATTGCACATATCTTCATCGCTGCTGGTGAATTCAGGTTCCGGCGTTAACGCCACCACGATTTCCCGGGATGCAATTCCTGAACATCCATGATTATCCATGGAATAGGATATTTCAATAATCCCGGATGATGCTGCGCTCAATATATTTCCATTTAAACTTCCCGGCCCGGACACGAGGTTAAGATCCCCTCCGGGTGGGTCGGTGAAAATGATTTGCGTAGAACCGCTGCACATGGTATCCTGCGAAATGGTGAGCGTGGGTACAGGTTGTTGAAATGCCTCGATACTTTGATACACGGTATCATTGCAGGTGGTGTACTGGATGATGATGGTGCCTTCTCCGGAAGCGATGAGTTCATTGCCCTCTAAAAGTCCCGGTCCGCTAAGGATAGAAAGGTTCCCCCCTGGTGGTGTAGCTTCTATGATCCTGCTGTCTCCGGAACACATAGGATGATCATCACTGGTGATCGCCGGCGGTTCTATTGGCGTGCAGGCGATGGAATTGAGCAGTACATTCCTTGGATACACCATCAGGCAGGCATGCATCCGGTCGCGTTGATCAGGTGTAAAACGACCGATATAGGCAGGTATATCGCAATAGCTCATCCAATTATACCGGCTGTTGTCCCAGACGCCTTCGTTGCTGCAGGGATTGGATACATCACAATCCCCTCGTCGATGTGGAGGCGTATCACAGATCGCATCGCCATCAACTGCGCAATTATTATTCAAGGGGCAATTGACCCCCCCTCCATCTCCATTAAAGGTGTGTCGGATATTGAGTCCATGTCCTAATTCATGCGCCAGGATTTTTGAATCTCCATTCATGAATGCCGCCCCG
>JBGAWQ010000086.1:0-6061 GCA_044227555.1 Saprospiraceae bacterium
TGAATACGGAAGTCATTAATTTCAAAGAACCCAATATCCGAAAAGCCCATTCGGGATCACCCCTCACCTATGACGGAAAAATCCTGGGCATGGTGGACGGCGGCGCCAGCCTGATCGATGGCAAGGCATGCGTATGGGCCATACCCGCTACTGATTTTACCAAATTGTTTACGCAAGGCACAGCGCCCTCTACCACTTTACCATCCTGCGGCGGTACGACAGGTAGTGCCTACATGTATAGCGGTACCCGCTCAGACAACCCACTGCTCAGCCCCGAGGAAGCGCAACAAGCAGCAGAGTTTGAACAACCCCTGGGATTTACTACAGGAGACGGCACCAGCCTCACGCTTTTCCACGACTACCGACTGACCTATGACGAAGTATGGGAGACGCTCTTTCCTGAAATGCAGTCCGACCTGACCGAGATCCTCGAAGGCGAACAGGATATTTCCCTTGACGATATGTTTGGCTCCACGATCGACATCTACACCGAAGATGTCACCGGCATCTCAGTGATGGTGCCCACACAATGCACCCTGTCTGCTTCATCCGATCAATCTCAAACGTTTATCTACACCAACAGCCCCGGCGGACTGGTCACGATGTCTGTATTCATCTCGGTCAACAATACCATGGAGGAAGGTATGGAAGCCATGGAAGGATTTAAGGCTGCCATGGCTGATATTGGACATGAAATGATCGCTGCCCCCGAGGATATCACTGACTTCCGCGACGATGAAAATGAACCCTACTACAGCGAATATGTTGAGAATAACCTTCGGGATGACCAAGGCAATATTACTGGTGAGTTTTTCGCAGATCTCATCTGCAATAACGGCGACCTGCTCGCGATAACGGTGAGCATCAATGACTACGACGCCCTGGATGCACAACCGGAAGAGCGGATGTTTCTGTACCTGATGGAGACATGCGCGATGTTGAGTGATTTTATGCTGTACTAGGAAGGGCAATGATTGTGAGGAAGGATGTTTATAGGTTTATAGGTTTATGGGTTTATAAAGGTTATAGGCTTATCGCGCGGAGCAGAAACAACAAGATGTCTTACTAATTGTCAATGTGAGTGTGTTTGTGCTCACTGCGCTTGCTCTTGTCGTTTCGGCTGCTTCGACCAGCTACACTCATATCATGTGCTACAGCTCAGCAACCGTCCGCTCAACGACATACGGAGAAGCGTAGAATATCAAGATGTTTTATATCCCAATTCAAAACCGAAGTAAACGAAACTAACCACAAGTGTGGCCAATTTTCTTAATGATTCCGGACGATCCCATACTGTTCCTTCTCCTTCTTGGACAATCGATATAAGGGGGCTGATTGCATATCCTTATATATCGCTTGAGGCGTTTTCCATCGCAGGACATAGCCATCATCTGCGGCAGTGAGTACATGCGTTCCGTCCGGCGTAAAGCAACCGAAATTGATTTTTGCGGTATGCCCTTGATATCTCGCGAGAAGTTGACCCTCAAAATCCCACAAGTATCCGTTTTCATCATTGCAGGTCGTAAGGATCTGCCGGCCATCCGGAGATAAATCGATGGAGGTTACATTCTGACTATGCACCATGCTATCCTCCAGTGCAGCGTTATGCCAAACCTTGACCATCCGCCCCGCTGTAATGATGCGCTGACCATCGATGGAGAATTTAGCTATCCTGGGCTTTTCAAAATGAACCATGGAATCGATCAATCGAAAATCTTCCGTGGACCACAGCCTGACGATACTATCACTACAGGTAGTCAGCAGCGCCGAACCATCAGGCGAAAATTCCGCCGAGTTGACCCCGGCAGGATGCCTGAATACATGTATTGATTTTCCATGCGCCTTCCAAAGCGTAGCTGAGTTATCCTTCGAGACGGTCACGATGAGTGAATCATCCGGTGAAAAGGAAGCCAGGATCATTTCATCTTGAAGCCGGAATGAATCCAGAGCCTTACCATCTATATCCCACAGTCGTGCAAGACTATCCAATGATGCCGTCAGCACTGTTTGTCCATGATGGGAAAACACAGCACTTGTTACTTCACCACGATGCGCAAGAGTGATCACGCTGGATTCCCTTGGGCTCCAGATCCTAGCAGTGCCATCTCTCGAGGCTGACAGAATTTGCTTACCGTCTGGTGAGAAAATGGCTGACGTCACCTCATCCCCATGTAGCAGACTGTCAATGACATTTCCGGAAGCATCACGGATTTTAACCATGAAATCCGATGAAGCCGTGACATAGACTCTGCCTTCCGGATCATAGTCTACTTTATAGATGGCCGATGCTTGTGGGGAGAACCGATGCACAAACGGGTTTGAGAAATCCCAAAGTTTGGCAGTAAAATCATTTGATGCCGTCAATATGGATTTACCATCCGGTGAAAAAACAGCGTAGACCTTACTTCCTTTGCATCGGAATCTATAGAGTAAGTTTCCATTTTCATTCCATACACTGATAAAACTGGTATCGGCAAATGGCCATACGGTTAGAAACTGTTTTCCATCGGGCGCAAAAATCGCATGGCTCTCTACAAGTGCCACGGAATCTTTCAGGGTCTCTCCTTTCTCGTTTAGCAGGGCGATCTTACCCAAGGTATTTTCAAGCATACGGTTTTCGGCAGGAGACGGAATGATCGTTCGGCCCTCTTTTCTCATTCGGTGTACAGTCGATAGGTACGCACTGGAATTGGTGTCCGCAAACGCCGGAATGATTTTCATGCCATCCGTGGAACGAGTATCCAGACTGATCCATGTTTCTTCAGGAATGCTATCTCTATCCGTGATTTTACCATTGCGCTCCCAAAGAGTGATATGAGTCCGGGTCCGGGTCAGGATTTGTTGACCGTTGGGTGAGAAAGCCGCTTCTGCCACTTCGATTACATGCGGAAATCGCTGCAACTCTTTTCCCTTCAGATCCCAGAGAATTGCAAAACCATCTTCAGAGGCAGTGAGTACATTTTTTCCATCCGGTGAAAAAACAGCGGTATTGACACTCTCCAGATGTTGAAAATTAGCCGCATAGAACGGAATCTTTTCCTGGGTATGGAAGATATCACTCAGGGTTTGCATCACCAGGAAAGGTGAATTTTCCTTAAGGGTGGAATACGCTTCAAGCGCAATGTTGAGGGCTATCGTATTATCTTTTCCCAGGACTTCACTGGCATTGAACGCCAGCTCGCCCGCATGAGAGCGAAGGTATTTTTGATTGGCATCATACCATTGCCATGCGGCGATCACCGCAAAAACAAAAACTACCGATGCCAGGATACCGCGGATAATGCGATTCCGTATTCTTTCCTTTTCAACCTGGAGCTTTTTTAAACGGCTATAGTCGAGGAGTGCTTCCTCCTCCTTGCTGAGCAAGCGCATGCCTTTCAGTCCACGCTCTACAATCTCCAGGTCTGTTTCACTCAACCAACCGGATTTTGCAGATTCTGCTGACTCACCGGTTTTGCCATTGAGAATTCTGGCGGCTTGTTGTCCGGGATACAGGGAAACGCTGTATTGCCGGATGATGACATGCGCGAGGAGATTATGTCCCAAATTGGTACCACCTGCAAATGCACCCGACAAAAGAAACAGGTCCTTGGATTTTCTGACGAGGTTATGGACGATCTCCTCTCGATCCGCATAGAGTTGTGACCGTTTGGCCACTTCCAGAATATTGGATTTGCCTAGCGCAGAAGTATGTTGGTACAACACGTCAAGGACAAGCCCTGATTGAACAGGCTCAGGATACATCTCTTTCAGTTGATCCAATTGCCGCGCTAAAAATGTATCCAAAAATTCACCGGAAAGTATTCCCTGCTGATAGGCCTTGAGGGTCAGTGTAGGGGTCTGACTGTTTTCCGCATAGGCGGTTTCCCACAAAGACGATAAGATGACTTGCAGGTAAGGAGCGACCAGCGTTACATCACTGTCGGACAGATCTCCGGTAAGGGTAACGGGCAAATCATTAGAACCTCCTGCTTCAATACTTAACCGGTAAAATTCTTTAGTGACCGGAGATTGCATAACACCTGTGATGGCTTCTTTGATCCCGTCCCAGGTGAGGGGTTGTAAAAACACTTCGGCATATGGAAACTTAACGAGTTGAAGCGTTTCCGTAAACGGGCCATGGTCTTCTTCGTCTACAGCAAGGATCAACTTACCTCGTGGCGGGGTATTGGTTTCAAAAATGTGAATCAGAATTTCCCGGAAGTGGTTCCACTCGGTTGGATCCGACAAGAGTTCGTCGAGAATGATGATCAATGGTTTTCCCGTTTGCTTTTCTATGGAAAGCCATTGCTCATAAAAACTTAGGTGCTCCTTTCCCGCAAGCCGCTGCAAATGTTCCAGTTCTTGCTCCACGATATCTTTCGCCACACCGGATAGTGAGGGTTGCAACTTTTGAATCTCCGCAATCTTTTCTTCCAGTTTACTCTTATCCTTTGGAGGCATTTTTTCGAGCCCATGTACTTCGCGCACATTCTCCATCACTTCATCCAGGGCATCGACAAGATTCCTATTGTCTATATGGCATAAAGAAACTACATGCTCTGCTTCGATACGCGGGGTCAAGCCTGCGGCAAGCAAAGAAGATTTCCCAACACCCTTTTTTCCACTAAGCAATATCAGGGGTTGTTCACGACTGAGCTGATGGTGTATCCTGCGGATATCCTGGCCCCGGCCAAAAAACAGCGCGGCTTCATCACGATGGAAACTTCTCAACCCGGGATAAGGCGATACCGGTAACTTCCTGTAATATGAAGTAGGGAGTTCCAGTCCGAATAATGGTTGATTGGCAGCTTCGGGCAGGTTCCAAACTTTTGATAGTGCCCCACCCTCACCGAGGTAAAGATTCCAGGGAAATGCATCTTCACCAGGTGCACCTAAGATCCCTTCAACCAAAAGCGTGGTTTTGTCCGACGTCTTATTTTCTGTCTTGATCTGATCGACCGCATCTGTCCAGGCGGCCTCGACAGTCATCCCCGCGGAAAGTCCTTTATAAAATCGGGTGGATAAACCGGTAGCTATGGTATCATTAATCGTCTGTGAAGTTCCGATCACCGCAGGCAATCCGGCAGCGACAAGTTCTTCGGATTGCTTCTGGGACGAACATCCATTGAGAAAGACCAGCTTCAGGCTTTTCTGTTTGGCCAGGAAGGAGACCAGGCCTTCGCTGTGCGCGGTGGCTTTGCCTCCGGAAGCCGATTCGAGGAGCAGTGAATAGCTTTCCGCATGTCCGCCGTAGTGAAAGACAGCAATTCGGTCGCGATACGCACTGTTTTGGAAAATATCGAAAAGGCGATCTACCGTGACATCCGGCTCTACGACGACCTGACAGAGGCCGTGCTCTTCTGCTTTCATCAACGCATCCCGGATGGAATTGCGTTCGAGCGTCAAGCCCCGGAGATATCCCGCTCCGGTATTTTGTTTGTCATTGGCAAAAGCCAACAGGATGACAGGTAGCATGAAGTAAAGTAAGTGATTTTCTCTTGAGCAACAACCTTATTGAAGCCAGGGATTAAACATCTTTTCATACCCAACCTTTGTTTCCTGCCCATGCCCGGGGTATACGATGGTTTCATTGGGCAGTACAAATAACTTTTCACGAATGCTCTTGAGTAATGAAGCATGATCTCCTCCTGGCAGATCGGTGCGGCCTATACTTTCATAAAACAACACATCACCACCGATCACCCAACCATCAGCCTGGTTGTAAAAACAAATACTGGCCGGTGAATGGCCCGGCGTGAAAAGTACCTGAAGGGTGTGCCCATCAAGTACGACTTCATCTCCTTCCTCAAGAAATGAAGTCGGTGCAGGTGAAACCTCATATGGAACACCATACATATTGGACACCATCAATCCGGATTCCAAGACCGGTATTTCGCCTTTATGAATTTCTAGTCCAAGTCCATATTCCTTCGACACAAACGCATTGCCAAGGATGTGATCGATGTGACAATGCGTGTTGAGCAGACGCACGGGCTTGAGATTATGGGAAGTGATGAAGTCTTTCAATTCCTGGCGTTCGTTCCGATCAAAACACCCGGGATCAATGATGATACATTCA
>JBGAWQ010000087.1:0-5322 GCA_044227555.1 Saprospiraceae bacterium
CTACTACATGAGCCCATTCACCGGGCACCAGGGCATTGCCGTCACCGGCATCCATATCAGAACAGCATGAGGTAGCATACGTGGTAAAGACCACCTTGCCATGGGAAGGAAGCGATAGTTTGAATCGCTCCTGCCATCCGCCAAATGAAAGCAGATATACTTCTCCATTGGCGGGAAGTTCATTCATTTTAACCCAGAAGCTCACAGAAGCCCAATCAGAATTGTAAGGAGCAGCATTGTCAACTGTGACTCCGGTGACGTCATTTGGACTAATGGCCAGTGCACTTTTAGGATAACCAAAACGGTCGTAGGTCAACGTTGCGTCAGCTGGCTGACCATGATTTTTAAATTGGCTGACATCGTCCAGTCCTCCACTTACAGGAAGATTGAGGACTACAGGATTGGGATCAATAGAAGCCGTGTTTTGTGCAGTGTACAGATCAGCGATTTCGGTATCTGTCATAGCATAATTGTAAATCTGAACTTCATCCATCGAGCCATTGAAATAGTTGGCTACATCGATCGGGTCATAACCGATCCCTAAAGGATGTGTGGTATTGGCGAGATTGCCCGGAGAGTCTTTTTCAGCGACCAGGGCACCATTGATGTAGATTTTGTCTTTCGTGCCATCATGCACAAACACGGCATGCGTCCATGTACCAGGTACAAGCTCATTGCCACCACCTGCATCGAGGTCAGAGCAACATGAAGTAGCATGCGTGGTCCAGACCATTTTGCCATGACTCGGCAATGATATTTTATAACGCTCCTGCCAACCACCAAAAGAAAGCAGATAGACTTCACCACTTGCGGGCAATGATTTTGCATTGACCCAGAAGGAAACGGTTGTGGTAGGGGAATTGAGGTCAGAAGAATTGGGGGCAGTGACGCCGGCATCGGTGCCATTGAAGCTTACACTGCTTTTTCCAAACCCAAACCGGTCGGTTGTGTACACGATGTTGTCACCATTGGCATGATTACCGTAGGTAGTCTCATCACGGGTATTTCCACTGAAGGAGTAGGCAGCTACCAGATCATTGACCACTACAGGTGGCAATGATTGACTTGCATACAGATTGGCTACATCCGTGTCATTGAGGGCACCATTATAGATCGTCACTTCATCGAGTGCTCCTTTGAAAAAGTACGCATTGTCCACGGGAGAGTAACCCATTCCAAGAGGTTGTGTAGTAGCATCGAGGTCACCGGCATAATCCCTTTGATTGGCCAGGACACCATTGAGATAGATTTTCTCTTTGGCACCATCATGAACCATCACCAGGTGTGTCCACGCACCCACCACAAGGGGTGTTCCGGAATCAAGATCCGAGCAGCATGAGCCGCCGGCATGGGTGGTCCAGATGGGTTTGCCATGTGATGGAAGCGATATTTTCCAACGCTCCTGCCATCCACCATGGGAAAGGATGTACACTTCTCCTTGCGCCGGGATTTCATCGGCTCTGACCCAAAAGCTGACGGAGGCCGTTACCGATTGAAGCTGTGCGGCATTGCTGGCGGTCAGCTGGCCTTGGGTCCCGTCCAATTGAAAAGCCTGATTGGCTCTTCCAAAACGGTCCTGGGTTAAAAATGCACCATGGATCGAAGCATGGTTTCCATTGCCGGAAACGTCCTTGGCGTTTCCATTGAAATCGTAGTAGGCTACGACTTGCTGCGCATGCAAGGCTGATGCTGCAAAGAACAGCAGCCAGGCAGGAAGCAGCCATAAGTAAACTCTTTTCATTATACGATAGATTTTATTGTTAGTGATATTGAAAGTGTTATTATTCGATGATCAGGGTCCGGTTCCACGTCGCTTGGGATCCGGTAATGTGCAGTATGTATACTCCGTTATGAAGACCGGAAATATCCAAAAGGAAGTCATGCAGGTTTTCTGTCTTCCTGCGAAGTACGATACGTCCCTGCGTATCGGATATCAGGATTGAGTATCCGTTAGCTTCATTGGCAGGATATGCACCGCTGCAGGAAATAGAAATTGCATTATGCGTTGGGTTTGGAAAAACCATGAGATCCGAATTAATGTTTGCTGCCGGATCAAATACAGAGGTCATGACATTCCCGCTTTCTATCGCAACGGAATCGGGCCACAGGGCGTAGTCGAAGATTTTTATTTCATCAAGCACACCTCTGTAACTATAGCCGACATCATCTGGCAGGATCTGGCCGATTTCCATATCCACCGGGCTGGTATGAATATCCCCGCTGAAGGGCGTAAAACTTTCAGGACGGCCGTTGATATACAGCATCATAAAGCGGCCATCATACGAGGCGGCGATATGATAGGTTTTGGTGTTTTCGTCAAGCACAGTTTCCGAGTCCAGGTCTTTGACCTGGCCGGTTGCGTTTTTAAGCGTCCAGCGAACCTTTCGCTCCGGCGTAATGGAGAGCTTCCATCGATTTTGCCAACTGCCATGAGAAATGATAAATCGTTCTTTGTCCCCAACCATTTGCGGCTCTGCAAAGCAAGTGACCGTAATGCCATCAGTGAAATTGAGCACCGGAAGGTTGGTCACCCGGATGTGGTCATTGACGCCGTCAAAAAAATAGGCGGAAGAAGAATTGCCCAACGAATCCTCGGTCAACTTTGCGCCAGTTACCACTCCGTGTAGGGCATTCCCGCTGATGTCCTGAGCATTGCCCTGGAAAGGATACCATGCAATCACATTTCCTTCGACATGCAGATTCGGGTCCAGGACGATCAGGGTGGTGCTGACCGTAGAGGTGCCACCTCGTCCATCGGAAACAACAAGTCGAATAGTAGTAATTCCTTCTTCCGGTGGAGCTAGCCAATCTGCCAGATCATCTGAACCGATGATGTCTCCTTGGGTGGCGGTCCAGGCATAATCTATCGGATCATGGTTCTGGTCTGTCACTAAGGCTTTCAGTGAGATCGTACCTCCTGGTGTAGTGTACCGGGAGGAAGCTGTGAATTCAATGATCTCAGGAGCGATATTGATTTCATTGACGACATCGATCTGAAGGACAGCCGTGTCTGTCTGCTGATCCTCATCTTCGATGATGAGTTTCATTTCATACGTGCCCTCCTGATCCGGAGCGGTCCATTCTGCAGTTTTGGTCAGGCCGGAAACCGTGCCACCGGGAAGTATAAATGTATAGACCAGGTCTTTCGTTTCCTGGTCGATCCCTTTTCCGTATAGGGTGATGGTTTGGTTTTTTTCTACCGTATTACTTTGCGTGGCAAAAGCCTGAATCCGGGGTGGCGAATTGAAGGGGTTAGCATGCTGTCCGTAATCGACTATGACTCCGTTAATCATCATTTTGTTGTTTTCAAAACGTATAGTGCCACCAGCGGGAGCCAGTACAATGGAAATGGCCTGGTTAGCCGGAATGTTGATAGCAGTGGGCCCCGTGACATTTTGAGCAACGAATGTCTCAGACAACGCTTCATAGATATCCGTTGGAGATGCACCCGCATCCACAACGACAGATTTATCAATCGTGTACGGATTGAAATACAAATAAGAGGGATACGCCGTGTCCTTAAAGAAATCAGTTTTAAGCAGGTCGAGTCTTAGAATTTTTTCTTCACTGGTTTTTGAAACGATAGATCCCAGATATCCAATGGAAGAAGTACTATACAGGGAAAGGTTGGTCGCCGCCCATCCGCCTTTCTTGGCATCACCGGTAGCAAAGGGACTTGAGCCCTGCCACACTTCCCTAAGGGCTTCATAGCCGATGACCCCTTTCGGATCATTGGCGTCAGACCAGTCATCCGCATCCTGAAGGTTGCTGGGGAGATAGCCCGGATACATCAGCCGGGTAGCATTGGCGATATTGAGCATCCACTTGCCAATAGCCCTTGCAAAACGTTTATCATATCTCGCTAATGGAACCAAGGCTCCGGCTTGCTGCACACCATTCAGTTGAAAGGCATAATCATTACCTGTCTCATTGGCCTCTCCTACGAGTCCGGATACATCGACGGAATTCCATGTGTCCACGATGGTTCCCCATCCGCGCAACGGCCCACGGTTGAAGACCCAAAACAAAAGTTTCTCCACATTGTATTCTGTTCCGATCTCAGCATTCATCCTGGCTGCGATATAAGCACCATAAGGAAGCTGCAATTCATAGGCTGGATTGGTGTTAAGGTTAACGAGAAATTCCATGCTCCATTCTGCTGCGCGGAGATATGCTGGATTTCCAGTTTCTTTATAGGCATGATATAAAAGCCAGGAATAAGCTCCCGCAGCTTCAGGTTCGTGCACGCCATCAGGATTAGGCACTCCGTGGAGAAAATCCCAAGCCCGGTAATCCATAAAGGCCCGGTTCCAGGGTGTGGCACTACCCCCCATCGCGCTCACCGCTCCAGCCATTCGGTCAGCCACCTGGACAAACTGCGATTGTGCATCGCCGACAGGTCCGTAGAGATCATAGAGTTGGTAGAAGTAGACATTGGGCATCATATCATACCACCAGTCGGAGCCACTGTGACCACCAATATTGTTGAGGTAGAGATTTTCACCATTCGATTTGTTGAAGTAATCCTGGCTCATCAGGATCCAGTTCCGTCCAAACTGGGTGGTCTTATCTATGCCTGCGAGGGAAGCACTCACCAGTGAAGGCAACACATTGATCCCTTCCCCATTGTTGTTGCTGAAGGTCCCCACGTAGGTATCAAGCCCAAAAGTGGGTCGTTGTGGATAATTATATCCTGAGGGGGTGAAGAACACCAAAGGGAGATAATCACCCGTCTTTTGATCATCATACACAAAAGAATCATAAGCCGTTGCTACAGCCTTCCAATCCCGCATATAGTAGGGTGATGGCTCATTGGGCATCAGCTCCACCCGACTGATTGCAATCTGACCAGTCTGAGCCAGTGCGGACCATGAGAAGCCGCAAAGGAAAAGAACAAGCCAACTAGAAAGGCATTTGTAGTGCATCAGGTGTTTTTTAATAGCCAGGATTTTGTGAAAGGTTAGGATTAAGATCAAGCTCGGTTTGTGGAAGAGGAAACACTTCATTTTTTCCGGAAACAAACCCATTGATGACCTCCGGAGCAATCCCCCAGCGGACGAGGTCAAAAAACCGGTGCATTTCAAAACCCAATTCTACGAGTCTTTCATGCCGAATGCTGTTGATCAATTCGTCTTTGTCGGTTGTAGTGATCGCGGGAAGCGTATTGGCAGGATCCGCGGCCTGGGCACGGGCGCGGGCCCGAACCATTTCCAGGGGTACCAAAGCTTCAGCCGTCCTGTTCAGTTCGGCAAGCGCTTCAGCCTCCCACAGCAAGACATCCGCATAGCGTATTGCCGTATAGTTGATACTGCCATCAGATTT
>JBGAWQ010000088.1:0-4999 GCA_044227555.1 Saprospiraceae bacterium
GAGATCGAATTGCTTTGATTGGGTAGGTGTGCACTGAGTTTGAGAAAAGAACCACCGGGAGAATTGGCTTTGTAAAAATTGTAAGGCCCGGCGGCATAGACGATCGCGGGATCAGAAGGGGCCACGGTGATCACTCTGAATTTTGAAAATTCATTGACCGAAGACACCTGGGCCCAGTTGTCGCCGCGATCGGTGGTCCTCCATATTTCTTTAAAGCCGGCATAGAGGATGTTACTGTTTTGCGGGTCCATGGCGTACGGTGTCACCCAGTTGCCTGAACCTGCATTGGGCATGATATAGCGCAAGGTTTTCCACCGGTCAAGGGTTCGGAATATCGTGCCGTTTTGAGAGGTCGAGTATTGAATGTCCGCATTGGCCGGGTCGATCATGCAGGTCATGCCGTCTGCGCCGGTGACGTCGGTCCAGGTCAGTGACGAATTCATCTTGGTGCCATTGTCCTGGAGTCCGGCGGTCATCACATCTTTTTCGGATTGTGATACCGCGAGACGGTACATCTGGCTGATCGCGATACCGCCGGTGTAATCATTCCAATGCTGGCCATGATCGGTGGAGATATAGATGCCGCCATCATTGCCTTCGAAGAGTGTACCATCCGGTCGGAAGGTCAGGGCATGTTTGTCCGAATGCGCGTGATCGGCCATCGGATGGCTACCGCCGAGATTGGAGATCGCCCAGGTAGTGCCTCCGTCATTGGATTTCCAGGTATTGATGCCTCCTATGAAGACCTCCGAAGCATCATGGGGGGAAGCAGCAATCGCGAGATCATACCAACCCTGTCCGCCGGTGCCGCTGCCGTCGGAATTCCAGCCCAACAGGTTGAGCGTATCACCGCTGACTAGTATTGTAAAGTTATCCCCGTGATCTTCTGACTTAAAAACGCCGCGCAAGCCGCCCGTAGACATCACCGCATAGAGCCACTCCGGTTGTGCGGGACTGACGGCCAATTCTGTGCGGCCGGATTGATTGTAATAATATACCCGGCTCCAACTTTGGCCGCCATTAAGGGTCCGGTAGATCTTTCCGTCATCGGTGGAACCGTATATGATTTCAGGCTGAGTGGGATGGAACTCCATGTCGATAAACTCGAGGTCGGTGAGGACTTCATCCCAATGTGCTCCTCCATCAGTCGTTTGCATGACGCCGTCTCCGGTGGCGGCTATGAGGATGAGCGGATCTTGCGGGTGTTGCAGCAGCCGGTTGAGGTGTTTCTGGTCCTTCAGGAGATACGTAAGGTCGGTGGTGTGCCAGGTGTTACCGTAATCTGTGGATTGCAGGACGCCTACACTTAGATTGTCATAGGAGTCCCGGTCCCCGGTGGCGATGAAGATCGTTCCGTCCGTCTCGTAGGTCTTGGAGATGATGATATCTGAGATGCCGAGCGATTCATTCTGGTCGGTCAGGCACTGCCAGGTCTGGGCGTTGTCATAGGTGACCCAGAGGCCTCCGGAGGCAGCTCCGGCCCAGAAGGTATTCGGATCGGTAGGGTGGAAGGCGATACAATTGATGCGGCCTATGCCACTGTAGGTGGGTTCGGGCGCAAACGGGCCCAGGGAGGTCCATTCCGACAGGTCGCGGGATCGGGGTTGCGGATGTTCGGCTTCATAGGCCCTTACGATTTGATAGGCCGATTGATCGGGGAGTTTGCCGGTGATGGGGTCGGCCTTGAGGCTCATCATATATTCCCAGCGCTGGAACTGTTTCCATCCCGCGGCTTTTACTTTTTCGCCGTTGGTGTAGTAGTATCCGTCCTGCACGTCATAGGGGGCCCAATACGTATCGAAGGCCTGGCGGTAGTCATGGAGCGTGAGGGTGTTCCTGGGTTTGTCTTTGGGCAGCAGGTCGAGCCAGGGTTGAGCGGCGAGTGGGGTCCCAAGGCATAGTAGGGTAAGGATGAAGAAGAAAGACTTGTTCATTGGTGTGAAAGCTACGGTATGGCAGAGGGAACGGGGTAAAGGTAAGGGATTGGGGGGAATCGGGCTGCGCTGCTTAGATCTCGGTGCCCGAGGGGCTTTGTTACTTTTTTTCCGGAAAAAAGTAACCAAAAACCTCGTCGCTCAAAAAACTCGCCTTGGCATTTCCGCTATTGTTGGGCTTTCTGTTATGCTTTCGCGCTGATTGGTATTTCATGCGCAGTTTCTTGAAATGGATTTGTAGGTATGAGTCTTGTTGTGCCCTGAAACTTGACGCCCGGGTGCTCGGACAATTTTGAGCGACATGATTTACCCTAATTCGAGCTGACTTTTAAAAAGCAAAACACAAATGAGGCCGCAGGCCTCATTTGAAAAAAGCAAAGTTGGGCTTAGGTTGTACCTAAGTGGTTGCTGAGCTGTAGAACGAGGATGAGCGTCAGGCGGTCGAAGTACCCGCGTACGGAGGATCAAAGAAAGTGTGAACTATTGGCAGGGCATGTATGCAGTTTATAACTGCAGGGATATCTCATTTCGGTTCGGACAATAAGGAGCGACATGATAAATCCCTATTCGAGATGATTTTTTATAATCATAAATTAATATAGGTAGAACTCTCATGATTTTATGGAATGGGTTGCGGGCCGCCCCCTGGATTCCCATGCGATAGGAAGAGGGGAGCGGGAAACAGGGTAGGGGTTGCGCCGTTCAGATTTGGAAATTGTGGGGCCGTGTTACTTTTTCATTGTGTCACCCGAAGCTCGCATAGCGAAGGATGATCGCCAATATACTTATTCGGTAGGCATAAAGGTGGTTGGGCTACACTGGGCAAATTTCTGGTCCGCGGTCATTCCGATTTTATAATCCTGGATGAAAAGGTTGACCAATCGTGTAAATTCAAGTTCCTGTTCAGGGGATGGCTTCTCTTCGGACTTTCCCCTGAAACTGAAGATATAATAATCAATGCCACCGTTTTGATTAAAATAGATCCGGTTAAAACAACCCGTTGGCCTTTCCCATTTGAAATTATTTTTTGCTAAATAGTTGCCTAAATCCTGGAGTAGCTGGATATATTGATTCTGCAGCATTTCCTGTTGCGCTTCGGTTTTAAAAACGGCTTGGGTGGAATCCACGTGTACAGCACTTAGATATAAGCTATCCAGCACAGTTACTTTAATCCCATGGCTATCCGCTTCCTGACGGGAGATGGCCAGAGGTTGACCTGCCATTTCAAGGGTAAACAGGGATAATGCCAGAAGTAGTCCGCAACTTTTCATTTTGTCAAAATTATTTTCAGTGAGGAAAAGTATTTTGCTTAGGACGCCTTCATTGGATTCCGGCTAAAAGCAGGGGCGAAATGTTTTGAGTATCCAACAGGCGACTTGAACATTTTAAAGATATGACATTTCAGACTGAGATGAAAATTATCATTTTAATAAAGGAAGTCGAAGTAGGTTGGGGGCAGCGTGGGTCATGGATGGCGTTTGATCTCGGCGCTTTAGGGAACTTTGCACCGGCAGGTTTCACCTCCAGCCGTTGGATTTATTCATTCGTCACGATGTAGGGTGATCCTGATCCGATAATCATCCAGTTTGTCAGCCTTGAGGCCTAGCCCGCCACAGCTTAACTCCTTAATGTAATTGCCGTCCTTTTTGAAATATATGCCATGCTTGTATTCATTTTCTTGTTGCCAGAAAAAGTGATGGCCACATTTGTCTTTAAGTTGATCCAGAAAGTATTCGCACAAGTTGAGGACATCGTTCATGTCCATAACCGTGGATTCGATGATCAGGGTCCGGTTTTCATAACCAAGGATTTCATTGATTTTGGTCTCATCACTATAGATCTCCCATTTGGATACCCTGGAATCTTTTCCATCCGGATCGAAGCCATTGTATCGTCTGGAACCGGAGCAGAGGAGGCTGTCTGCATTCGTCCTGGCAATATGCTCAAACAGCCCGGTGTCAAAGCATCGGATAGACTCAAAGTCTATTTTTGGCAGCCTGAGCCTGGTCAAGAATCCGGTAAACATATATCCTTCCTTTCCCTGATATGCCACTTTTATCCAGGACCCATAACGATGGTCAATCGTATCTGTAATGAAGTACAGGCAACACTCCATACTTCGGGCTATGACTTTTTCTCCAAAGGGTATGCTGGCTAATTTAGGAGACTCTACCGAATTGCTATCCCTCAGGTTGGCCCCGCTTTTGCAGGCTACAGTCAGGGTGTCCCCATCTTCAAAGTAGAAGCTTTGACCTGGTGAGTGAAACCAGAGGAAGAGTAAAAAGGGTAGGAGGTATAGGGGCTTCATATGGAATGGGATTGATGAAATAAATTCGGGGAGTCTACTCGGTATATTCATAAGTGCTGTCCATTCCATCTTCAAAATGTCCTTCAATAGTCATGGAACAATTTTGAATTCGTATCTGAAGGGAAGGAGTTGATGAAAAGTAAACTTTGCCTTGAAGGAATGTGGAATTGGTATCAGGTGTGAAAGTGTATGGAGAGCTAAACGTGATACTGTCATTTACATATTCGGTCCATAAGGTATCATTGATTTCAAGCATCATGGTCAATCCAGTGTTGTCTGGCGTCAGGTGAGCTCCCGATACGCCACCTGTTGATTGGGTCCAGGTCCAGTTGCCCACTATGCCTGAAAGATTGCATTCCCTATCAGCTTGTTCTTTAGAGCAAGAAAGGGTTATGGCCATGAGGACAATTATAAAGATGGAGAGCAAAGGATGGGATGTATTTTTCATAGGGCTTTCAAGATCAATTACAGCCTAGGCTGCCTTTACCAATTGGGCTTAGCTTTAAAGTTACGAAACTTCAAACTGACACACTTTTTGGTATACTCTCGGGTTTGAATCATGAGGATACGTTTTGCAATACCCTAGTGAAAATTGCTAATTGCGATTATCTTTTGTTATGTTTTTTAGTTCATTTTCACAAATTCCCTTTTTAATTCTTCAATTCCAAGTGGCGGGTCTGTGGAATGAAGCATAGCATGACAGTTAGGGCATACGGGTACTAAATCCTTTATCGGATCAATTTTCTTTCGCTTTTTC
>JBGAWQ010000089.1:0-3722 GCA_044227555.1 Saprospiraceae bacterium
TTCTGCGCTTCGGGCGCAAAATGTTGCGCCCCTACATTATTCGAATCGCTCCGCGATTCTCAGCTTCGCGCTTCTCGACCTCGGATTGACCTTTTGTTCTTCCACATCAGGCTCTATCGGATTCTTTGTGATCACTTTCCATTTCACATTTCGTTGACCAAAAAGATCGGTTTCAGGTTCTCCTTCGAAATTGCCTGATTTAAAGTAACGTTTGACCAACCTGTCTTCCAGCGAGTGATATGAGATCACCACGATCCGACCACCTGGCTTGAGCACTTCAAATGATGCAGTGAGCAAATCTTTCAAAGCCCCCATTTCGTCATTGATCTCGATGCGTAAGGCTTGAAACAACTGAGAGAGGTACCTCATTTTCTGTCCTTTCATCACTTGCTCTGCCACATCAGCCAACTGACCGGTTGTGGTGATCGGGCTGGAGGTCCTCGCTCTGGCAATATGTTGGGCCAGTGTACGGGCATTCGTGATTTCGCCATATTGCGAAAACACATCCTGCAACCTGGTCGCCTCATAACTGTTGATCACATCAGCAGCCGTCAGCGCTTGTTGGCGATTCATGCGCATATCGAGTGGCTCGTCATACCGGTAGGAAAATCCTCTTGAAGGATCGTCAAACTGATGAGATGAAACACCCAGATCGGCAAGAAGACCATCTACGCGTCCAGCGACACCATAATATTTCATCCACCTGGTGAGGTGGCGGAAATTAGATTGGATCAGCGTGACGCGTTCATCTCCCCAGAGATTAACTTCTGCATCTTCATCCTGGTCAAAAACAAACAGATGACCTTTGTCATCCAGGCGGCTGGCAATCTCACGGGCATGTCCTCCTCCGCCAAAGGTGGCATCCACATAAAGCCCATCCGGTCTGATCTGAAGACCCTCCAAGGATGGACCCATCAACACCGGAACATGGTACTCACTCATTCGACCCTTTGGTCCTGAGGTGGGCGATCTTCTGCGCGAGCGCAGAGATATCATCCGGTTCCCCGTTGATCATGTTATTATAGGATTCGGCATTCCACATCTCCAGATACTCGCCGACGGCGGTAATGATGACAGTCCTGTCGATCCCTGCGTAATCAAGTAAAAGCTTGGGTAAGAGAATCCGATCGGCTTTGTCCGGGGTAAACTCCGTGGCACCTCTGTAGAAGTACCTTTTAAACTGCCTGACTTCGGGTAGATATTCATTGAGGCCCTGAACTTCGCTGAGCCTGACGTTCCATACTTCCTTTGGAAAAAGGTAAAGGCAACGTTCGAATCCGCGATTGGCTACAAAATCGCGGGAGGTGTTTTCGCCCAACTGATTGAGGATCGCTGAGGGCAGCCTTAAACGGCCTTTCTCATCGAGTTTGCATTCATATTCCCCAAAGAAGTTGGTATTCATTCTGCTTCCCAGTGTTGTAACGCTGTAAATGTAGAATTTCCTCCCACTTTCTACCACTTTCTCCCACCGTTAATTTTTAAAAAACCACCGGAAATCTTCATCTCGAGTGGCTGGTATTCACAAATTAGTGAAATTGTATTCTCACTAAAAGTATATTAGACATTTCAATAATGTAAATATATAACAATTATTTAAATGCAATACCCCCTGTAAATAAATTTTATAGATATGGCAGGAAGTTTGAATATAAAAAAGGCTTAATATGTAATTAACCATGTTTTTCCCGAAAGCCTAAAGTCTGGCTTTCCAAAAAAGGCTCCTTTTCCCCAAAAAGGCGCTCATACCCACCTTTTTACAGGCCGGACTCGAATCCCCCTATCCTCCGGGGCAAGTAATACCTGCTTTTGATTATATTTACTAAGGCCGATTGCAGGGCCCTATGTATTCAAACAAGATTCACCCACCACTCCCCCATCCAACACTTCCTTCCTCTTCTCTTTAACCACTTCAATGTATTAGCCATGCGGAACATTCTCCTTTTTACCGTAATGATCCTGGCTGCCTCCCTCAATGGACAGGGGCACAAGGCCTTGCCATCATCCGGCTCGCATGTAGCTGTCAGCCCCATGCTTGCCAATCCACACACACAGAAATACCATATTGACCCTCGGATCCACACGTATAAATCTGCAACCCCACAAATCAATCCCTCCTATACAACAGCCGGGCTGCTTTCTGAAATCAGATATGATAGCTCTGTCACCTGGATCATTGACTCCATGCATCTGGACTGGACCTTTTCCTCCCGGGACAGGGATTATACCTATGATGCCAACGGAAACCTCACCAGCCTGGTCTACCAAACCCGGGAAAACGATATCTGGGTGAATTCAGAAAAATACATGTATGGGTATGATGCCAATAATAACCGTACATCCATTGTCCACCAGGTCTGGAATACATCCTCCTGGGAAAACGATGCCCAATACCTGTCAACCTATACCCCTTTTAACGCACTGCTCACATCAACCGGGAAATATTGGAATGGCAACACGTGGTTGAATAACACAAAGTCTACCTATACCTATGATGCCGGGCACAAACAAACCATGCGACTGGACCAAACATGGAATATCAGCGTTTGGGAAGATTTTGAACAAAACCTTTTTACCTATGATGCCGAGGATAATAATACCGAAGAGCTTATCCAACTTTGGGATGGCTCGGAATGGTACAATTATTCCCGTATTGTAAACACCTACCTACCCGGACATTTAACTGAAACTGTATTAGACCAATTCTGGAATGGTTCGTCATGGGACAGCTACAACCTCACCACCCTGTATTATGACAAAAACATGGTCCTTCAAAATGAAATATCACAGTATTGGGATGGAAGCGATTGGGCAAACCAATTTAAAATAAACTATACACTTGATGCAAATGGAAATATCATACTGACCCGGTATTTTCAGTGGGTTGGTTTTGGATGGGTAAAAACCACCGACTACCTGGACTATTTTGACACTTCCAATTTCCTGACAGACCAGGTGACCAATTATTACAACAGTACAGGCCAAGGGGTTACCGCACGTGATAGTAGCCATTACTATTTTCACATGACTACCGGCACCCATGATGTTACACTGCTTGGTCAGGCCATAACAATCTATCCAAATCCGTCAGAAGGGCATATTACGATCTTAGGGGACAAGCCTTTTACGGATATCATCATATACCAATTGGAGGGCAAGCCCCTACTCAACATAAGCTTGTCAACACCTGCCCAAACCATCGAAACAGATTTGGGTCAGATTGGCCCAGGAATATATCTCCTGTATGTAAACTCAGAAGCAGGTTCATTGGTGAGAAAACTGGTTGTCTACTGATTCACCCTGATCAGTAGTTATAGTTGCCCGACTGAGATATCTGAATTGGTACTTGCTGGCACTTTGCACTCCGCAGGACCGGCATACATATACTATATATAACCGGAAACTGCACATGGTAATTGACGCTTCCTCCTGAACCTCCAGAGACATTACCTTTGCCCTGTAAGTACTCCTTCAGAGGATCAACGTCAATCATTCAACCTGCTATGAACCTCACCCAAGCCTATCTCGAAACCTGGACAGAAGCCCGGACCCGATTTACCAATCTGCTCAAGGATATCAAAGAAGAGGACCTTAGGAAAAAACTTGAGGGTACTAAAAACAGCGCTGGATTCCTCATCCGACATATTGGAGACGTGGAATTACTCTTTGCCAAAAATGTATTTGGAGGACATGAAGTCCACGTCCATGCCCAAACCGTCATCGAT
>JBGAWQ010000008.1:0-119484 GCA_044227555.1 Saprospiraceae bacterium
AAGCTATTGCTCTTGGGGGCGATGAAGTGGGTATTGCGGAAATAGAACCCTCGGATATCTATCGTGGAAGAGACGTTTCCGAAAAATACGCGATCGTAGTTGGCCAACGCATGCTCTGGCGGGCTTTCCAGGAAGTCCCTTCACATGACTCTGCCGTCGAGTGTCTGCGGGTATATTTCACACTCGGTGAAGTTGTCATACAACTGGCCGAATATGTCCGGAGCCTCGGGTATGCCTGCACGGTCGAACATCCGATAGGCGACAGCAATATTTTACATATTCCGCTTGCTCTTAAAGCCGGGTTTGGCGAGCTGGGCAGGCATGGATCCATTATCCATCCACGGATGGGCCCCCTATTCCGGCTTGGCAGTGTCATCACCAGTATGCCGTTGCAGACGGATCATCCTATCGATGTAGGCATTGCCGCATTTTGCGACAAGTGCAAAGCTTGCCGCATCTATTGCCCGGCTGATGCGATTCCCGATCACCGGTCACCGGAAGCAGGCAAAGATCATCTCGGCAATGACCGGTACATGGTAGATACCGGCAAATGTTTTCCCTATTTCGCCACTCATCATTATTGTTCCATTTGCCTTCCCGTATGCGTATACCATCATAAAGAATGGGCAAAAGATTTTGAAGGATTTACGACATCCCTTTTTCCGGAGTTGGATATGCGGGAGCCACCACCCCCAACGGATCCTGACGTTTCCAAACATTGGTATCCTCATCTTAAACGCACGTAAAGCATCATGACAAAACTTTTTTATGTCGGCCTGGCAGCGCTCTGCTTGTTTGAGGTACTCAACGTTTACTTCATCATGCCCATGCCCGGAAGCCAGGAGCATGAAACCATTGCATTCGCTTATTTCCTCTATACCTCCAGGTGGTGGATCAGAGGTGTTTTGCTGGCCATGGCATTGCTGGGCTTCAGGGCAGCCTTTAGCGGAAGAAATAAATGGGTGCCCGCCTTAATGATCCTGTTGACTACCGGAATCGGATATGCCTTCAATTTTAAAATGACGGCCGACCATATGTTTCTTCAACCTGCGGAAGTCAAATTTGCTTCAAAAGCCGAAAACCAAATTCCACCGAGCCGACTTGTTTTGGGTGTTGAACAAGGAGGCCAGGCAAAAGCCTATCCTATCGAATACCTCACCTATCATCACCAGGTGCAGGACACCATCGGCGGCAAGCCGGTCATCGTTACGTACTGCAGTGTTTGCCGGACCGGACGCGTATTTGAGCCCCTCATAGATGGACACCCCGAAACGTTTCGCCTGGTAGGCATGGACCATTACAATGCTATGTTTGAAGACGCGACAACGGGAAGTTGGTGGCGACAAGTCACCGGGGAAGCCATCACTGGAAAACGTAAAGGACAGCAATTGCCTGAGGTGCCTTCCCAACAAATGTCTATCGAAAAATGGTATACACTCTATCCTGATGGACTGGTCATGCAACCCGATCCTGTCTCCTTATCCATTTATGATTCGCTGGCCAATTTTGAACAGGGCAAAAACAAAGGACGGTTGACCCGAACGGATACGATCTCCTGGTCAGATAAATCATGGATTATAGGTATAGAAGCCGGATCGATCAGTAAAGCATATGATTGGAATATGCTCAGGGAGAACAAGATCATCCATGATACCATCAGGCAAATTCCCGTTGTCATTGTTCTCTCTTCAGATGGAAAGAGTTTTGCGGCATTTAAACGTGCCCCTCAGCAATTCTTCACCCTTTCACCGGAAGATATCATGCGCTCAGACAGTACGGAATATGATTTTACGGGTCGTGATCTTACATCGGGGAAATATCCCCTGGAGCGTATCCAGGCTTCTCAGGAATTCTGGCACAGTTGGAAATACTTTCATCCGGGAACCCTGCGATAGTCGAATCCCCATCTCTCGCTTCATCTGCTATTCTTTAGTACATCATCACACCGATATGCAACAAAAACTGCTGAATTACTTTTCCCGAATCATGCCTCTCACCCCGGAGGAGACCGAGGCCATTGCCGCCACCATGGAGATCAGGAACTATAAAAAAGGTACTATACTCCTGCGGGAAGGACAGATTTCCCATGAGGCATATTTTGTCCTGGATGGCTGTGTGCGTCAATATTATCTTGTCGATGGCGAAGAGCGAACACAGAATTTCTTCACGGAAGAACAATGGGTAGTCTCTATCAAAAGTTTTTCGGATCATACGCCTTCGACCCATTTTCTCGCTACGTGTATCGATAGTGCTCTTGTGGTGGGTAATCGAGAAAAAGAAGAAGACCTCTACCGGCAACACCCCAGGCTGGAGACCATTTCCAGGATGGTGATGGGAAAGGTTTTCGCCGAACAACAGGAAATCATGGCTTCCTACCTAATCGAAACTCCTGAGCAACGATATGAGCGATTGCTCAAAGCCAGACCAGATCTTTTTCAGCGAATCCCTCAATACCAGATCGCCAGTTACATTGGTGTCAAACCAGAGTCATTGAGCCGGATCCGGAAACGGATTTTACAAAAATGATCAACCGGCCTGAAAGGATAAAACAATGGTTACCGGTTGTGCTTACTGCGCCTGGTAGATCGTGATCGCCACATTTCCCTTCTTATGCCCCTGCTCTGTGTAGGTATGTGCCAATGGCATCTGTTCGAGACTATAGGTACGATCGATCACCGGTTGATATCGTCCGGTCTCAATCAGCCCTTTTACAAAATTCACATTCGCGGCAGTTTCCTTAATCACTCCGGCCAACACGGTGCGCTTGCTGGTGAGGTTTGTCCACATTCCTCTTAACGTGCTGCCCATGCCGGCAGAACTCAGGATCAATGTGCCATCCGCTTTAAGCGATTTCAGCATGGCGGAGTAGGAGAGTTTACCTACGGTATCCATGATGACATCATACTGCTTTCCCTGGGTTGAAAAATCATCACGCGTATAGTCGATCACATGATCCGCACCGAGATTTCTGACCAACTCCAAATTACCTGTACTGCAGATGCCGGTGACCTCTGCTCCAAAATACTTTGCGATTTGGATGGCGGCAGTTCCGACAGCTCCTGAAGCTCCATTGATCAGGACTTTCTGTCCGGGTTTGATCTGGGCTTTCTTGAAAAAATGCATCACCGTATTAACCCCGAAAGGAATCACAGCGGCTTCGCGGTGGGTAATCTCCGTGGGCTTAAGAGCGATCGGGCCATCCTGCGGTAACACCATATATTCTGCAAATGCCCCAAAATGCAAATCGGTGGAACCAAAGACTACATCCCCGGGACTAAAGAGTTTGGCTTCCTTGCCCACACGGATTATGGTTCCCGAAAAAACACCACCCAATACTTTCTTCCTGGGCCGGGTGAGGCCAAAAAACAGCCTCACAGCCCATGGGTCAGCCTTGCGCAATCGGACATCTGCAATATTGACGGCTGTTGCATGGACACGGATCAGTACGTCATGGTCTCCGGGTTCGGGAATGGGTAATTCGTTCAGCTGCAATACTTCCGGAGATCCGTACTGAGCGTTAACCATAGCTTTCATCATGTCTTGTGGATTTAAGTTTGTTGATTTCATGACGCAAAACTACCGGGGGTGGCATCCCCGGTTCATTGACTTGGGTTAAGAAATCCGGGAGGGTGCATTATATTTGATTATTACCCTCATCTGGTCCATTACCTCACCCCTTAATCCTCTTCTATGAAGGTTTTATTTATTCTGTTCCTGATTGTAGATGTGCTGGTCGCATTCTTTCTTTTCCGCATGGCCTTTATCGAGCATTCCAATATGAACAGCAAGTACAGGCGTCGCTTAGGCATGCTGACCCTTTTTATTGTTGCTGCAATAGCTCTCCGGCCATTCCATCTCACCATAGCATGTATTGTGGCTGGTTTGCCTGCAGGATTACTCTTGGTCTTCGGCCTTTTCATGGCTATATCGCTTGCTACCCATAAAGGTCCCTGGCATTAATCCAGGTGATTTGTTCTATTCGATACATCATTCCAATTCTTTTATCATGCGTGTAATACTCTTTCTGACAATTCTTGTTTTCTGCACGTCCTGCAAAGAATCCCCAGGCCCGGCGGCAAGCCCATTGGCTGTTTATTTTACCTATAATGATTCAATTGAGTCGGCAGGAGTCCGTATGATCCCCATCAAGACCCCGGTCGGTGAATTTAAAGTCTGGACCAAACGATTTGGAAAAAATCCAAAAATCAAAATACTGTTGCTCCATGGCGGCCCGGCCATGACCCATGAATACATGGAATGTTTTGAGACTTTTTTCCTGAGGGAAGGATTTGAGTTTTACGAATACGATCAGCTGGGATCCTATTACAGCGACCAACCGAAAGACAGTAGTCTATGGACGACGGAACGTTTTGTCGAAGAAGTGGAACAGGTCCGGAAGGCTATCGGTGCGGATAGCACTAACTTCTACCTGCTTGGTAATTCATGGGGTGGTATTCTGGCCATGGAATATGTTTTAAAATACCAATCTCATCTGAAAGGCCTCCTGGTGTCCAATATGATGGCCAGTGCGCCAGAGTATGGCCGGTATGCGGAAGAAGTGTTAGCCCCACAAATGGATACAGCAGTACTGCGTGAAGTCCGGGCCATTGAAGCCGCCAAAGATTTCAGCAATCCACGATACATGGAATTGCTCATCCCGCATTTTTATCATCAACACATCTGCCGACTTGAGGATTGGCCGGATGGTCTGAACCGGGCTTTCAAACATGCAAACGGTGAAATTTATACCCTCATGCAGGGCCCCAGCGAATTTGGTATCAGTGGACGATTGGCTCATTGGGATATCCGCGACCGGCTGAAAAAAATCCGTGTGCCCACCCTCATGATTGGCGCGAAATATGACACCATGGATCCAAAAGCCATGGAAGAGCAAAGTCACATGGTCCAAAAAGGCCGGTATCTCTATTGCCCGAATGGGAGCCACCTGTCGATGTGGGATGACCAGAAGGTGTTTATGCAAGGAGTGATCGGTTTTATCCGTGATGTGGATGAGGGAAGGATGTAGGAAGCAAAGGAGCAAGGGGCTAAAGGGCGAAGGGGTAAGGGGCTAAAGGAGCGAGGAGCAAGGAGCAAGGAGCAAGGTGACACAAGAGGGTTATGAATTCCCCTTTAGGGGTAAGGGGCTAAAGGAGCAAGGAGCAAGGGGCTAAAGGGGCAAGGGGCAAAAGGAGCAAGGGGCCTCCTTCTCGCGGAAGAGATTCAAGGGGGTGAAGAGTCATATCAACAGGCTGTAATTAAAACTGCTTAGCTAAACTGCGGGGTTAATGCTTATTTTGTTTAGCACATTCTCTACCCATGTTATTCGAGCCCTACCAGATCAAAGGATTGCATTTTAAAAACCGAGTCGTTCGTTCTTCCATTGGGGGGCGAACCTCCTATTATGATGGTACCGTCACCTCTGCGTTTAAGAATTTTGAAAAACGATTTGCCGAACATGACGTGGCAGGTATTATTTCGGCAACCATTAGTGTCAACAACGACCGGACTTCACCGATGGAATACCCCAAGATCAGTGACGACCGATACATCAAGCCACTGGCTGCTGCCATCAAGGCGGTGCAACAATATGATTGCCGGTATATCATTCAGATCGGGGATACCGGAGGAGCCACACACACCAGCCTGTTGAGTCAGCAGGGAGATGCAAAATCATCTTCAACCTTGTTTGATTTGTTTTACGGATATCACAATCTCCACAAGGCCATGAGCCTGGAAGAGATCGATCTGACCATTCGCGAATTTGCTGAAGCGGCCAGGCGCGTGAGGGAGACCGGAGCTGATGGCCTGGAGATAACAGCCAGCAAAGGATATATCATCCACCAGTTTCTCAATCCGGGCATCAATCGTCGCAAGGATCAATATGGCGGATCTGCGGACAACCGTTTTCGACTGCTCGAAGAAATCGTCAAAGCCGCCCGACATAAAGTGGGGGATGATTTTCCGATAGGGATCAGGCTTTCTGCTGCTGACTATAATTATCAACCGCTCAATCTGCGACTGCCTCCAAGGTGGCCTTTGAAACAATGGTATTTTGGAAACACGATAGAAGACAACCTTTACTTCGCGACTAAATTGAAAGTGTTGGGAATCGATTATCTGCATATCGACAAGGGATATGGTTTTCCCAACCCCAAAGGACTTACCGGGGATTTTCCGATTCCGGAGATGAGGATGTTTTACAACAGCAATCGTCATCTATCCACGAAGGCCTGGATAAGATCGATGGTGTTTAATGCATTGCCGAATTTCATACTTAGTCCGATTGCCAATATAGGTTGGGGTTATGTGCCCGCTATTTCGGCCGATGATGCGAGACGATTTAAGGAAGCGACCGGACTACCCGTGATCTCTAATGGAGGTTATCAGGACCGGAAAGAAATGGAAGAGTCACTGACAGAAGGCAAAGCAGACCTGTTGGCGATGGCTCGTCCCTTACTGGCCAATGTAGATTTATTGCACCAGCTCAAAACGGGTAAAGCTTCCCCTGACCGGCCATGCAGTCACTGCAATCGCTGTGTGGTTCGCACGGCCAATTATCCTTTAGGTTGTTATGACCTTTCCCGTTTTGCCTCCCAGGAGGAAATGGAAAAGCAGATTATGGAGTGGAGCGCCAATAGTGATGAACAAGCATAGGGCATAGAGCATAGGGCATAGAGCAGAGGGCATAGAGCAGATCGAAACACAGTGAAGATCCCGTCCGCAAGGCGGGAAAGATTGAACTAGGTAGCACACTTGCCTCCCCTTTAGGCGCTGTACTGAGCGAAGTCGAAGTAGGTCGGGGGCAGAATGCAAATGAAGAGTGCAGAGTGAAGAGTGAAAAAAGAAGTTCTCTAGCTCGGTCGCAATGAATTATGCAGATCATCCCCGCGCCGTAAGAGCGGAAGAGGTTTTGTCAGGATCAATGTGCATCACGATGAATTCATTCCTTTCCCTAATCCAGAATCACCGCATAAGAGAAATATGGTGTTTTCCGAAAAGGAAATAATTACATTGGGTCACCATGTGGAGTCCAGCTACCATTTTAAAAACGGGGCGTCACCGAAAAGCCAGACGAGTAGGACCAACTTATTAAACACTTTACTATGACACAAAAGGCCATTTTAACCATTTTGATGTGCTTCGGCATCGGGCTCATCGCCAACGCTCAAAAACTGGACAAGTTTGGTGCCGACCTCGGAAAAAAGAGCGTGATGGGCAAGGACGTGCGCGTCCCTTATTCAGATGTGGTGAGTTACTTCGGCTTCATCAAGCCTGGAGCAACACCCGACGAAACCCGCGATGGGAAAAAATACTATTACTTGTATATGTGGGTTCCGGTGGCAGCGCCGGAAATCGGAATACGCATGGTATCCCCAATTCCTGAAGGATTGAAACCGGCCGAAACAGATTTTACAGGTGCCGATTACGCCGCCAATACCGGGGATACGAAAAGTTACTTTGATACCTGGATCACCCTCGAAAGAGCGGATGGAGTCACCAGCCCGGATGCCATCATGAAAGGCAAGACCGCAAAGTGGTTTTCATTTGGCAGCAATGATGACTCCAGTGAATTACCAGCACAGCCTTCAGGCAGTAAATACAACTCCCTGATGCGCATCACCAGTGAAACCAGCAATCCTACCAAAGCATTGGTCGTGGGATTATACCGCATCGGATTTACGACCTATAAAACGGGAGAAGTGCAGGGTGGATTTATCGCCCAGGTGGGTGCGCCGGTAAAAATCCCCGGTGTAGCGATTTCTTCCAGTCTGGATGCGCTGATGAAGCAGGTGAATAAATAAGCAAAGAGCATAGGGCAAAGAGGCCTAAAAGCCTGAAGAGGCTCAGGTTTCATAAAAATGAGGTATACCTCCTTTGAGATGTATGATCATCTTTTCAGTGAAGCAGGAAAGATAATTAAACACGAAAGTGAGGTATACTTCTTTTTTGATAATGACTTTGGCCCAAATCCTTGTACATCCCTTATCTGTTGATTTTTAAATCTGGCTTCAGAAAACAATGTTCCGGTCAATACTCCTTCTCTTTCTACTTCCTTTGTCTGCTTGTGGTCAACCCACCGCACCTTTCGATGCAACAGCAGATTTGGTGAAAATCTATACGCTGGCGATTGGAGATTTTATTGACGCCGCCAACGCAAAGAACTCGATGGTGTTTGATACACTCTTCATTGCAAAACGACAGAACGGACAGCCTGACGACTTCCCGGATATCGCTCTTCCGGAACGCATAAAAAATACAGCCATAAAACTGATTACGCCTGAACAAGCAGACTATTCCCAAAAGGAAAAGAATACACGCATCTATATAAATCTAATGGGCTGGGTAGAAAAAGCAGATGCGGAGTTTATTTTTATCGTTTTTTCCAACGGATTTGAACACATATATGACTACACTATTCACTACACCTATAATATAAAAAAGGAATCCTTTGAATTGGCAAACCTGCAATTCAAAGGCCCTCCGTTTGACAAGTAGTCGTGACCACAAATGAAATGAATGGCCGGAATTCGAAATAGATGGGCGGATTATTCGACACCAACATCATCTTGGGGATGAAAACCTAAATGAACTTATGTACCTCCATCTTAAGCCATTCGTAAATACCTTGAAGGATAAATACCCCTGTCTCTTCATCCTGCAAATGTTAGACAGCCGCTTTGTGGAGGTCATTTGAAATTAGACTCGTCGATGAGGGTTGGCGTTTACATATAAATCACCAGGAATCTCTTCCCAAAATCCAATTCCCGGAATATCCATTTGGATTTCATTTCCCTTCGGACTTTTGTAGTATCTTCCGTAATCAAAATCCATTCAAAATGAAATCAACCACTTATTTCTGTTTGCTGCTCCTGGGAGTAGTTTTTCTAATGCCGTCCTGCCAGGCACCTGATTCCGGAGCGACGACCCATGAAATCAATGCCGACTCTGTCAAGGCCATGATCAATGCTTTGGAAGTCGACTATGCCAATGCCTCTAATGCCAAAGATGTAGCAGGCGTTCTCAAGTATTACGCCGCAGATGCTGAGATCTACTCTGCTGAAGAAGGCACACAAGTAGGCCTTGAAGCCATCAAAGCCAGTCTCGAAAAGGATATGGCCTCCGACACTTCCGGCAACAAGGTGTCATTTAATGTCACTGGTGTATGGGCTTCCGGCAATATGGCTGTAGAAACAGGCACTTCGACCACCACTGGAAAAGATGGCACTGTCGTTCGCACCGGTAAATACATGGTTCTCTATGAACTGCGCGACGGCAAATACATCGCCATCCGCGAAATGAATATGCGCGACAAGCCTGCTGACGCGGCTGAAGCCACCAAACCCGCAGAATAAACCGCCTGCTGTGTTCTGGTATGCTCTTCAAATTTGACAAATTATAATCAAAAGAAGCCCGCGTTATGCGGGCTTCTTTTTTCCTGGGATACATACAATGTTGTGGACTCTAATATCCATCGCTTATGAAAGAAACAACAGCGCACAATGACCGCATTGCCAAAATGATCTTTGCTTCGGTTTACCCATTGTACATCAAAAAAGTCGAGAGCAAAGGCAGGACCATCCGGGAATTACATCAGGTCATCGAATGGTTGACCGGCTTTGATGAACAAGCCCTTCGGCAACTTATTGATGAAAAGGTAACCTTTGAAACGTTTTTTCAACGGGCCCGTCTGCATCCTAATGCACATCTCATCACCGGGGTCATCTGCGGCTACCGCATTGAGGAAATAGAAAATCCGCTGACCCGTAAAGCCCGATACCTGGATAAGTTGATCGATGAATTAGCCAAAGGAAAGAAAATGGAGAAGATTTTACGAAGTTGAAATCCTAAACCTGACAAGCGGGTTAGGGTGAAAATTGGATTGAAGAAATGGAAAGAATATCAACGTAAGGCCATCCGATAAACAGTAACCCATTGACAATTTGTAAATTTTCGTCGTTGGAATTATTATACTTTCAGGCGGATCTTCGTTCCTGCTCCCGGCGCTGACTCAATTACCAGTTCTGCCTTGATAGCTAATGCACGTTCTCTCATACTTTTGAGGCCATTTCCATTATATGCACCATTCCTATCCGGGTCAAATCCAATCCCATCGTCCGTGATCGACATACTTAGCTTACCCCCGAAATAGCTCAATGAAATATCTACAGACTGACACTGCGCATATTTGGCGGCATTATATACGGCTTCCTTAAAGATCAGAAACAGGTTGCGCCGTTGATCCATATCCATGACGAGGTCCTGAGTGGCCCCTTCCGAAGTGACATTACATTGAATCCCTTTTGGTTGCAATACCATAGAAGCATATCCCCGCATCCTGGATTCCAGTTTATCCAATGAATCATTTTCCGGATTGATGCTCCAGACAATATCATTGAGTTTCTCTATCATTTCTCTCGAGGCCTCCCCAATTTTATCCAAAACCATGGGTTGCTTGGCCGTATCCGAATGTTTGGCCACTTCACTGTAAATGGATATACTGCCCAAGGTAGAGCCGATATCATCATGCAAGTCGTGCGATATCCTGTTACGGATAGCTTCCAGATGGCGCATTTGATTGATCCGATACCGGTAGAATGCATAGACCAGGGATACTGCTGAGAATACACAGACCAATAAAAACCAAACGGTCTGATAAAATGCAGGGATGACCCTGATGCTTGCCTCAAATATATTGGCGCTCGCCCGTCCGTCTGCATTGACCGCCCGAAGTTGAAATGAATATCGGCCTGGTTTGAGATTGATATACCTCGCCAATTCCTTATCTCCCATATCCACCCAATCCTTGTCTGCCCCTTCGAGACGAACATAGTAGTGAATATCCTCACGATCAAAAAATAACGTCGAGGTGTAATCGATCTCAAGCGTTTTGTCCGATGGCCGCATCACAAAAGAGGGATGGACATCAAATGGATTAAAAACAGTTAAAAGAGTATCCTGTATCCGAACCTTTGTACCATATACATAGAAGGGCACGTCTTTAGCGTCAAAATAGGCGGGATCAAATACGTTGATACCCTCTGGTCCACCGAAAGCCATCGAACCATCTTCCATCCGCGTAAAACAATTGGTGTTAAACTCATTGCTCTGCAGGCCATCACGATAGTCAAAACGTTTCCACTGTCTGGTCAATGGGTCAAATCGAATCAGTCCGCCATTGGAACTGATCCAAAATGATCCTCTCCGGTCCGGTACGATTCCATAGAGGGTTTGATTCGGCCATTCACTGGTATTGATTTTATTTAAAACCTGCCTTCCCAGCTGAAGCGTATATAATCCATCGGTAGTGGAGATCCAAACTGAATCAGCCCCTGGTTCCTGATAAATGCTTTTGATCTCCATTTCGATTGGGAGCTGAAATCGAATGAGTGTATCATTGTCGCTCATCGAAAAAACAACCAGTACTTTTCCAACATTGCTCAGGATGAGATCCTGTTGAGGCATATAGGAAAGGGGTATAAATTCATAGTTGACATTCTCTATAAAATAGGCCTTCCGATCTGCTGATTCGATGGTATAGGTGCAAGTAACCCCGGACGTATCACAGAGGTAGGCGATATAATCCGGACGGCTGATGGTATTGAATGTCGGACTATGAAACTTCTCCACCGGATATGTAATACTTGAGGCCGTACGATATCCGTTGGCTCCCTTTTGGAAAGACATGCGATTGTTGGCCAATATATGCCCCAGAGGATGCAAGGTGAGTGAGGTAATGGAATTGAGCGCTGTGGCTGCATTTTGTTGATGATAGGTATATCGATAAATCTCCCGCGTAAGCGAAGGATCCAGTGCCTGTATCATCCCATCGTGGAATCCCAACCACAAATTTCCGGAGGTATCGCAGGCCATACTTCGCAGCAGGCCATTGTACAGGAGGGAGGTCTCATTTTCGTTACGCAGGACTTGAAATCTTGGACTCAGCGGATCCAATACAAAAACACCATACGGCATGATGGTAAACCACAATCGTCCGGCTTTATCCGTGCAGAGAATTTGACCAGCTGTCCAACGACTGAGCGACGAGTTTTTCCGCATATCCCACGTTCGTGCAATCTTTCCATCCCGCTTGTCAAAAGAGAGCAAACCAAATCCTTCTGCGTATGCGACACCAAGCGTGTCGTTGTAATCATAATAATACATTCGGGTCGTTTCCGGAATATCGATATCATTTGGAGCAAAAGGTTTCCATTCCGGAACATCGCTTCCATAGACAAAACGATAAAAACCTGATTGATGATAGCCGGTCCAAATATTTTTTCCCTCCCTGCTGAGGGCGTGTACGGGTCCGGTTTTGGATACATACAGGTTGATGTTGTGATGTTGAATGTCAGAAGCAAACCAAAGGTTTGAAGGTGTGTCGGTCCCCATGCTGCGCAGATGCCACAAGCCATCCAGATAAGACAGAATAACGGCCGGTGTAGTCTTGCGATCCGTATAGACTGTTAGTCCATCCAGATCAAAAGGTACAATATCATATTGCCGGAGTTCAGTTACAAACCCGGTATGCAGGGTTTCGTCAATCCAGAAATTGGCAAATATTATGTTGCCCGGCGTATGCCGATAGATCATCTTAAACCGGTTTTGATCAGGGAGAAAAACTTCAAGTCCTTGATCACCCAAAATAAAAATTCGCCCTCTTCGATCTTCGGCCATGAGATAAACGGCCCTCGATTGCAAAGCTAAACTGTCCTTAAGACCGGCATTGACATCCACTACATTTCTGCCGTCGTATCGAATCAAACCCTCTGCGCTACCCAACCAAAGAAATCCTCTGGAGTCAAACAAACCACTATGAATATATCCGCTTTTAAGGCCGTTGTTGACGGTGAGCACGGACACCGGCTCGCTCTGCCCCCAAGTCATGCCATGTCCTATCACCCATAGTGTTACAACGAAAATCTGCCGCATAGATCGAACGGGTAGAAACCACATACCAGAAAGGGTGATATTGTACTAAAATAGAAAATTAATTTGAGGGCTTTGGCTTTCTGACCTATTGATTTGGTCGAATAAAACCAAGTCCGAATTCTCCCGCCCAGCATGAAGGAAAAAGCCAAACACTGTCACTCCATACATATGTTGGTTACATAAAAAAAAACGAAGCTACCTGACCACATCCAAGTGGTTGATCTCCACTCTGTACGTGGAGGGGAGCAACAAGGCTTTGATGATCCGGTCTGCTTTGATCAAGCGGCTTAGTTTGTATAATGGAACCCATGGAGCCAGCCATCGCTGACCATCAAATTGCAGCATCGCATATACTTCTGCCGGTACCACAAGCTTTTGGCTCTCGATCAGTATCCGGTATCGTGCTGCTCCCAGGTGCTTTCGATATTGCCTGAAAAGGTCCTTTGTATACTCGCTGGTCTGCAGATCCTGCTGCATGTGGGCTTGCCGGACAGGCAACCACGCTGAATAGGAATAGGGTAAAGAGGACAATCCCATCCCTGTTCCCACCCGAAAAAAGACATTATAGACTTCTTCTTTCTCGGCGTCCGTCAACTTACGTTCGAGCAATTCGTAAGCGGCGATGGAATAGTGGATCAGCATGAACAATACATCGCGATAGGCCCAATCCGGAATGGATGCACCACGTTGATTTTCGACGGATACATGAATTTGACGCATGGCCTCCAGCGTACGCCCTGCTTCCTCCTCTGGTGAGAAGACAATCCGCCCTGCATAACGGACTGTGGAAAACAACCGGCCAATCGGATCTGCAGGCAATCGGCCGGTAAAGTATAACCAGTCTACAGCTTTGTTGAGGGCGAACTCCGCCGCAGCTCCGGCAAAGATGAAAAGTATGGTATCGCTTTTCCCCCAGATCTTCCGCACCACCGAATCCTCACGCACAAATAAAGAGACTTCCTCTTCGCCGGGCGGGTCGGACTTTGGCGTAATTGGACTTGATGCCGTGCTCATTACTCCTAGTGTGGGTCAGGATGGGATTGAATATTTTGAATTCATCGCTATTCCGTTCTTGCAAATGTAAGGTTTTCGTATTTACTTTGCAATTCAAAGTACTTTTAATGAAACCATCTCAGGAGTATCTTCGCGACCTGGCCGACATTCGCGCCATGATGGAGCGATCGACCAAATTCCTCTCTCTTTCGGGCCTGGCGGGCATCCTGGCCGGCCTGTTGGCACTGGCCGGAGCATACATCGTCCATACTGTGTTCCAATTCGATCCGGGAGCCTATGGATATAATGCGGTCACCGATCCAATCGTTTTGGCCCTTTTTCCCAAAATCATCCTGCTAGCCTTCGGTATACTTGCCCTGTCCATCGGCGCAGCTATTTTGCTCTCGATTCGCAAAGCACGTCAAAGGAATGAAAAGGTATGGAATGCGACCTCCCGGCAACTGCTCCTGGCCATGGCTGTCCCGCTTATTGCCGGTGGCCTTTTGATTTTGATCCTGATCGCTCAGGGGCTGATCGGTCTTGTAGTACCTCTGACGTTAATCTTCTATGGGATCGCGCTTTGGGGGGCCGGTTTCTTTACCTACCATGACGTGAAAGCGCTTGGACTTATTCAGATTGGATTGGGTCTGATGGCTGCACTCTTTATCCAATATAGCTTGTTGATCTGGGCCATCGGATTCGGCATCGTCCATGTGATCTATGGCATATACATGCACTTCAAATACGAACGGTGAAGATCTCTATAACAGGACTGCATAAAGCTTTTGAGAGCCGTATCCGTCTGGGCATCATGTCTGCCCTGGCAGTCCATGAGTTCCTGGACTTTAATGCCCTGAAAGAATTTCTGGACGTGACGGATGGCAATCTGGCGAGTCATATGAAAGCCCTGGAACAAGAAGGTTATGTCGCCGTTAAAAAATCCTTTGTGGGCCGTAAACCCAATACCCGATATGCAATGACCCGAAAAGGAAAAAAGGCCTTCGAAGATCACCTATATCAACTTGAACTCCTGATAAAAGCTAATAAACCACGCTAACCTATGATTCATCAAATGCAACAAAAGGACGCCTCTTCCTTCAAACGCTTCATCCTGCGGGGTATGGCTATCGGTGCAGGTTTCGCTCTGATTATCATGACGATATTCCTGGTGACCGCCGGACCGGGCAAACCGGAATGGGGAGCGTACTGGAGAATACGTCCATTGATCCTCACGCCTGTGATCGCTTCATTCGGTGGAGCCTTTTTTGGATACCTGAACTTCCGTTTCCGCGGTGGCTGGCTGGGATTAGCCGCCGTGGTCTTAGGCATTTTGGTCTATGTGATTTCGCTGTGGTTGGGAAGCGTCCTTGGGTTGGATGGCACGCACTGGGATTAAGGAGCAGGGGCATTATCTTTGTCTGGAATAAGACAACGTATGGATCTCCTTTCCCAGAACGTCAGTGATATCGCCAATGCCATTCAACTGGCGTTGGGTCCTGTGTTTTTACTCACCGGTATTGCCGGCCTGCTCAACGTGATGTCTGGAAGACTATCCCGCATCATTGATCGCGGTCGTTTACTGACTGAGCGTACGCGTTCCAATGAGGAGTATAATGAAAGCCGCATCTATGATGAACTGATCATGCTGGAGCGCCGCAGACACATCACCAGCAACGCCATCACGATGTGCACGATTGCCGCCCTCACCGTATGCCTGGTCATTGTCATCCTCTTTGTCGAAGTCATGCTCAAGGTGCCCCTCAACTGGATTATCGGTGGTCTGTTTATGCTCGCCATCATGGCTCTTGTGTTTGGATTAGGTTTTTTCCTACGCGAGGTGCATATGGCCGGCCGGTCCATTCGTATCCTGGTTCATCGAAATGATCCCAGGTAATACCTGGGTTTGATAAACGCCCCGGATCATCGCTTTTAAGCCGATGGAATGCTTTGCCATCATTTGTGACTATAGCTTGAGGGCACGCTTTTAATGACAAGCCTTAAATCTCTCCGTGGATTTAATATATTTACCTAAACACCACACTATATGATCAAGTCGTTATTCTCCCTGTTTGCCCTTTTCCTTTGCCTGCAAGTCTCTGCTCAATTGTTGATCAGTGAGGTCGCTCCTACGAATACCTCTCAATTAGCCGACGCAGATGGCGACTATCCGGACTGGATCGAAATCTACAATGCAGGCCAGCAGACCGCAGACCTGGAAGGTGTAGGCCTCGGTGATGGCAACCGCCCCAAATGGAATCTTCCGGCATTCTCTCTGGGCGCAGGGCAACGACTGGTATTGTTTGCATCCGGCAAAAACCGTGGGGCTCAAAATGGCCCTTCTGTAGACCATTGGGAGACCGCGGTCAATGAAGGCGATACCTGGCATACTTTTGTAGGCACCAGCGCTCCGCCCTCTGATTGGGCCTCAGTTGATTTTGATGAAAGCGCCTGGGTAGGTGCGCCTGGACCTTTTGGATATGGAGATGGTGACGATGTGACAGAAGTTCCGGCAGGAACGCTTTCATTTTATTATCGACGAGACTTTACTGTAGCTGACCTTTCCCTGCTTGACAGCGCGATCCTGAGTATGGATTACGATGATGGATTTATCGCATACCTCAATGGCACCGAAATCGCACGCAGTGGAAACATGCCTCCGGGCCCCGCAGATTATACTACAGTGACCACCGTAGATCACGAAGCACTGATGTATGGAGGTGGTGTACCGGATATCTATTCCATTTCCAATGCCAGACTAGACGACCTACTCCATTCTGGCCGCAATGTTTTGGCGATAGAACTTCATAACATAGAGCCTGCCTCCAGTGATCTCAGTGGTCGCACCTGGCTCCATTTCGGAATTCACACCAGCCAGGTGATCTACGGACCTAACCCTCCATTCTTTAATAGCATAGGTACCGGCAGTGGTTTTTTTCATACCAATTTTAAAATCGGATTCGGAGAATCGGTGTATCTCTTTGATGCTGCAGGCAACGAATTAGATCATATTGATATTCCTTACCTGCAACCTGGCCATTCGTTGATGCGCATAGATGATGCCGGGGACTGGTGCATCACGAATACCCCAACTCCCGATGCGCCCAATGGTAATTCATGTTTTCCCGGGTATGCCGGCGCACCAATCATTTCTCCTGCTGCAGGGTTTTACGCCACCTCTCAGGAAATCACTTTAACAGGCACTAATGTTCGTTATACTACAAATGGTAGTGAACCGGATGAAACCTCTCTTTTATACACCGGGCCTTTCACCGTGGATGCCACGACCGTAGTACGAGCCCGCATATTTGAGACCGGACTCCTACCCGGCAATGTCGTCACTGCAACATATTTCATCAACGAGTCGACCTATCTGCCGGTATTGAGCATCAGTGCCACGCCTGGTGATTTGTTTAATGATGGTTCGGGCGGTCCTGCAGTGTATGACAATTACAATTCGGGATTAAAAGCCCCGGTTCAAATCGAATATTTTGACAAAGGAAAACATCTGGTCTTTGCTGAAAAAGCCAGCTTACGACCTGTAGGCGGCTATTCTATTGCCTTTGATCAGAAGTCTATGCAGTTTTCTTTTGATGAAGAATATGGAGCTTCCAATGAAGTGCAATTTCCTCTGTTCAGTAAAGACAAACCGGGGATCTCATCCATTCGCGAATTCCGTGTCCGCAACATGGATGACGATTGGTCGAGTACCCGGATGCGTGATGTAGTGGCCAACCGCCTGGCCTTGCCTACACATTGCGCGGCAACTGCATATCAGCATATGGCCGTGTTCATCAATGGCGAATATTGGGGCCATTACGGCGGTCGCGAAGTGACCAACGAATATTATGTCCGGGACAATCATGGCGCAGACAAAGACCAGGTGGATGAAATCTTCAGCTCCTATTTTTTAGATGAAGATTACTTTGTCGAAGATGGATCAGGCGATGCATTCTATGACATGGCTGACTTTATCATTCAAAATGATATGAGCGATCCGGCTCTTTTTGCCCAGGCGCAGGATCTGGTCGATTGGAAAAATTGGGTCGATTATTTTGCCGCTGAAATGTACCTGGCCAACGGGGATTGGTTTTCAAGTATGTATTTCAATAATACGCGGATGTATCATGCCCCTGGCGTGCCCTGGCGCTATGTCATGTTTGATATGACCTATGCTCAAAACAACGGCACCAATGCCGGCACCAATATTCTCTATGAAGCATTGGGAAATCCATATTACCCCAACCTGTACACCGACATGATGAACAGTCTCTTGGAAAATCCTTTTTTCCATAATTACTTCATCAACCGTTTTGCCGACCTGATGAATGTATACTTCACCACCTCGAAAGCGATTGAAATCATTGATGACAACATCACGGAAATTGCTTCAGAAATTCCGAATCAAAGTGCCCGTTGGGGCTCCGCAGGTACATTGGATTGGATCAACTCCGTGACCTACCTTAAGAACTTCCATAGGGACCGTCCCGAATATCAGCGCCAACAGATCCAGGATTATTTTGGCCTCAATGGCCAATCCGAAATTACGCTTGACGTTCAACCCGCCGGAGCCGGTGTGATTAAGATCAGCACGATTATACCCGAAAGCTTTCCCTGGTCCGGAATTTATTTCGATGGCAATCCGGTCACCATCACGGCCATTCCTAATCCGGGCTTCACCTTTGATCATTGGACCTCTGCACTACCTATAGACCCACTGGCATCAACGTTGGAAGTTAATCTGTCCGGTACTCCTTTGCTGAGGGCCCACTTCACAGGATCCGCCGCAGCCACCACGTTGGAAGTGACCGAAGTCAATTATCATTCTGATCCCACTACTGACACAGGCGACTGGTTCGAAATCCGGAATACAGGTTCATTTCCCATCGACATCAGTGACTACACCTTCCAGGATCGTGAATGGTATCATGCTTATGTCGCTCCTACCGGAACCGTCTTAGAACCAAACGAAAATCTTGTACTCGTAGAAAACGATGCCATGTTTTCTGCCGTACATCCTGATGTAACTCATAAGGTTGGATCCACAGCCTTTGGATTTGATAATGATGGCGAACTGGTGCGCATCTTTGACCGAAGCAGAAGCCTTGTTCAACAGATTGAATTCAGCAAAGAAGCTCCGTGGCCTTGCACCCCTAATGGTTTTGGTCGCACGCTTGAACGCTGGCCAGGCATCAATGATCCGAACTTGCCAGAGAGTTGGTTTGACGGATGTATGGGAGGCAGTCCGGGTGAAGCATTCTCGCCTTGCGCGGATGATGTGATCGTCACTGAGATCAATTATCATTCCTCTGATGATCTCAATGCCGGGGATTGGTTTGAGGTCAAAAACCAACTGGACATTCCGCTGGATCTTTCTGGCTGGACTATCCGGGATGACGATGATACCCATCTCTACACTATACCCCAGGGCACATGGTTGCCGGAAGGAGGCTATTATGTGTTTTGTGAAAATGCAGCGGATTTCAATGCCCGGTTTCCGCTGGTGACGAATGTAGTAGGGGATCTTGGATTTGGTCTCGGCAATGGAGGTGATGTCATCCGTCTTTATGATCATACCGATGTCATACGCTTGAGCATTTGCTACAACGATTCCATTCCCTGGGCGACAACGGCTGACGGAGAAGGTTACACGCTCGAACTCGCGGATCCGTATGTCAACCTCAATGATCCGTTTAACTGGTTTGCTGGTTGCCTGGGAGGATCTCCGGGGACGGCTTATGATCCATTGTGCGGAATGGTAGGGGTGATATCACCAACATCTGACATTCAAATGATGGTTGCGCCCAACCCAGCAACATCCTTTGTGAAAGTCACATTCTACGAAGAAACTTCAGGCATCGTGCGGATCATGGATATCAATGGCCGCGAACTCCTGAGACAGACCATAACAGGCCTTGAGACGGAACTGAAAACGGATGGACTTGTAGCGGGTGTCTATTATTGTATAGCAGAACTTCCCCATGCAGTAAGCGTCACGCCACTGATCATCAGGAGTATGCCCTAGTTTAATTGTGCCGGGCAAATAGGTAGTATTTATCTACTTTTAATCATTCAAAAGGGTCATAGTCATTATTGACCGATCTTCAAATTTTTAAACCGCCATCCCATGACCAGAAAATTGTTCCTGTTTGCTTTTTCAATCCTGCTCTTCACTCAGGTGATGAAGGCCCAGGAAGTAAAAATCCGTCCCTTACATCCGCCATCTTCAGGAATCAACATCGCCACCAAATCAGAGGTTCAGCATGCTCCACTCTATGCCTCCCTGGAACAAAGTGCAGCCGGAGAAAAATGGGCCATCTCTGTCAAATCGATCTCCAGCCACGAACATGGGTCAGCAAAAGTGCAAATGATCAAGGACAGTAAACTGCCTGCTAAAATCAATTCCTTTAAACCTTCTGATGGAGTAGAATCATACAGCCGCGCAGTATATCCTGAAATCGGTAAAAATTATGAAGCCAACTGGTCTATCGAAAGCACGCCTCCGGACAACACAATGGCCATTTCCAACGCAGGAATAGTCGTCACAGCCAATAATGATGGCATTGAATATTACAGTGCTTCGGGATCTTTCCTGTATTTCGATTACTGGTCCGATTTTTTTAATGACAACACGCTCAATGCCTCCCTGTTTGATCCCAAAGTCATTTACGACAGCGGATCCGACCGATACGTATTGATTGTACTCCATGGTTCCAATGCCAACACGTCAAAAGTCCTGGTTTGCTTTTCCAAAACCAATAACCCGGTCAATGGATGGTGGGTCTACAAACTTACCGGTAATCCTCTCGGAAATAATGGTTGGTTTGATTATCCCGCCCTTGGTGTTTCCAACAACGAAATCTACATCACAGGTAATCTTTTTAAAGGAAACTCCTATGATCAACCACTGGTGTATCAGATCCCCAAGGCCGCCGGTTATGCAGGACAAAGCCTGGATTGGCAATACTGGTCAGATCTCACAGCTTCTTCTATCGAACCCTTTTCCCTGGTCCCCGCCTCTTTCGGTCAACAAGGAAATTATGGGCCCGGGATTTATTTCGTGAGCAATGAATCCTCTGGCGATTCGCGCATCATCCTCTGGGACCTTACTGATGATATGTCCGGATCACCACAGATGAACGGGTATACGATTAATACTGAAGCTTACAGCCCTGCGGCCAATGCGTTACAATCCGGTACGTCTGATCAGTTGGACAATGGGGATTGCAGGGTTCAAAGTGCCTTTTATCTCAATGGTATCGTTCATTTTGTTTTTCATTCCGACATAGGTGAGGGCTGGAACGGGATCAACTACAATCGATTGAATGTTGCCAACAGTACGAATGAATCTCATATGTATGGCTTGCAGGGAAGCTATGATTACTCCTATCCTGCCGTAGCCTCCTTTGCGACCAGCAATACAGACCCTACGGTCATGATTGCGTTTCTACGTAGTTCTGAAAACTCTTACCCGGAAGTTCGGGTCACCAACTGTGATCGTGACTTTACCTGGTCCCCATCTACCCAGGTAAAGGAAGGTGAGACCTATGTTGATTTTCTAAGTGATGAGGTAGAGCGTTGGGGAGATTACACTGGTATCTGCCGTAAGCACAATAGTCCTGATCCGCGAATCTGGCTGGCAGGCTGTTATGGTGCTGATATCAACAGCCAGAGTGCCTTCAATACCTACAAAACATGGGTTGCTGAAATCAAAAGCGGGGAAACGGTCAGCGTGGCGGAACCCGAAATAGCTGAAGAGGTAAAGGTTTTTCCCAATCCAACTTATAATTTATTCAATATCCGGTTTACTACAGATGGCTTAACTCCCGTGCAGATAGATTTGCTGGATGCCCATGGGGTAATCATCAGAACACTCTACCACGATACGCCCAAGCAAGGCGAAAATAAACTGACTTTCAATCAGGATGCACTGACACCGGGCACGTACATCCTGTCTATTCATTCCGGTACACAAATCCTGAAAAATGAAAAACTGGTTATTGTCCGTTAACGTACTCTGCTTCTATGGCCTGACCTTACTGGCCTGCCCTTCCAGGCAACCGGATACCTCTACTACGAATGTTCCTGCCGGACAGGAAGTGGTGCCAGATTCCAATCGTATGCATTCGGACACTTCCGGGTCAGCCGGTACATCAATGGATACCACCTCCAAAGAATATCAGTATCAACAAGGCAAAGGTGAAAAACATGAGGCGCCCAAGCATGGCACTCCTGATGATATGAAGCTGGACAGCATCAAGGACAGCAAGAAGAAAAAGAAGGGGTAGTCGAAGTTAAAGAGTATGTCAATAGAGATGATCAGCAGACGTCGTTCTAGAGTTTAGGGCTTATAACGATTAGACATTATTAGCTATCCATGAATCGTATTGTCCAATTTTAATTCGAATTAGGGAAAATCATGTCACGCTAAATTGTTCGACCACATAGGTAGTCTCCTTTTTCTGTCCGTAAGAAGAAAAAGGAGAGCAGGCATCGTCGGAAAAAGCCGAAGGCCAAACGGACTTTAAAATAATGAACCTAACCAAAAGGGAGTTTTTAGCGTGACGAGGTTTTTGGTTACTTTTTTCCGGAAAAAAAGTAACAAACCCTTAAATTTGCCATTCATTCTTGCATCAAGAGATCCTGCGCGAAGTGCAGGGCGGCAACCGACCCGGTGAACGGCACGGTGCCCGGCAGATGCGGGTCCATGCGGATCAAAATAGTGTTCACAGTATCCCGCTGATACCTGTATGCCCATACTTCGTTGCCTGGCCTTGATGTTTTGACATCAGACCTTTGTACATGACCACTGTTGAACAACAAACTCTCTCACGCACCGCTCAGCTTAAAGAAGCTGTTCGCCATCGTATCCTGGTCCTTGATGGGGCGATGGGCACCATGTTGCAGCGCTATAAGCTGACCGAAGCCGATTACCGCGGAGACCGCTTTGCCTCATGGACCTCTGACCTGAAGGGCAATCATGACTTACTCAATATCACACGACCTGACGTCGTCGGTCAGGTACATCGCGACTATTTCCTGGCAGGCGCTGATATTGTAGAAACCAATACCTTCAATGCCAATGCCATCAGCCAGGCCGATTACGGAACGCAGGCTTTTGTATACGATATCAACTATGCTGCCGCACGTTTGGCCCGTCAGATGGCGGATGAGTTTACCGCAAAAGATCCAACCAGAACCCGGTTCGTAGCCGGATCCATGGGGCCGACCAATCGCACGGCATCCATGTCGCCCGATGTCAATCGACCGGGTTTCCGTGCCACCACATTTCAAGAATTAGCGGATGCCTACACCGAACAAGCCCGGGGACTCATCGATGGCGGGGTAGACTTGCTGTTGATCGAGACCGTGTTTGATACCCTCAATTGTAAAGCTGCCCTTTTTGGTATCACCACCTTGATGGAAGAAACCAATGCAGACGTACTCATTGGTGTCTCAGGCACCATCACAGATTCAAGTGGACGCACCCTTTCCGGGCAGACGATTGAAGCCTTTTGGATTTCTATCTCCCATGCACCTCTCTTTTGTGTGGGGATCAATTGTGCCCTTGGGGCGACAGAAATGCGGCCGTATATCGAAAGCCTTTCGCAGATCGCCAATGTGCCTTTGATTGTTTTCCCCAACGCAGGACTGCCCAATGAGCTCGGTGGTTATGATCAGACCGCCGAGGTGATGAAAGGTCTTATGCGTGGTTTTGGAGAAAGTGGCTTTTTCAATATTGCAGGCGGATGCTGTGGTACTACACCAGATCATATTCGAGCGATTGCCGATGCGGTCAGTGACCTTCCGCCCCGTGTGATTCCTGAAGCTAATCCATACACACAACTCAGTGGCCTGGAGCCGCTCACCATCCGGCCTGAAAGTAATTTTGTCAATATTGGTGAGCGGACCAATGTCACCGGCTCCGCCAAATTTGCCAAACTCATTCGAGAACATAAATATGATGAAGCCTTAAGTGTTGCCTTACAACAAGTAGAAAGCGGCGCGCAAGTGCTGGACATCAATATGGATGAAGGCTTGCTGGATTCCAAACAAGTGATGGTAGATTTTCTCCATTTGATGGGTTCCGAACCTGACATCGCAAAACTTCCTTTTATGATCGATTCCTCCAAGTGGGATATCATCGAGGCCGGGCTGCAATGCGTACAGGGGAAATGTATTGTCAACAGCATCTCCATGAAAGAAGGAGAAGCCGCTTTTATCCATCATGCCAGGCTGGTGCGTAAATATGGCGCTGCCGTGGTGGTCATGGCCTTTGACGAAGATGGACAGGCCGACACAATTGACCGGAAGGTATCGATCTGTGTTAGGGCGTATAAGATTCTCACAGAGGTCGTGGGGTTTCCTCCTCAGGATATCATTTTTGACCCCAACATCTTTGCGGTAGGTACAGGCATCGCGGAACATAATGAATACGCGATCAATTTTATTGAAGCCACCCGCATGATTAAGAATCTCTGCCCCGGCGCAAAGATCAGCGGCGGGGTCAGTAATATTTCCTTCTCGTATCGCGGCAATAATGCGGTACGGGAGGCCATGCATGCTGCCTTTCTCTATCACGCCATTAAAGCCGGGATGGATATGGGGATAGTCAACGCCGGCATGATCGAAGTCTATGAAGAAATCGATCCGGAGCTCTTGCAAAAAGTGGAAGATGTGCTCTTCAACCGTCATCCGGAGGCCACAGAAGCCCTGACTACTTTTGCTGAAGCCGTAAAGTCTTCAGGCAAAGTCATTCAGCGCGAACAGGCGTGGCGCGAGGAAAATGTCCAGGAACGATTGAAACATGCCCTGGTTCGCGGCATCACAGAATATATCGAAATCGATACAGAAGAAGCGCGGTTGCAGTACAAACGTCCTCTTGAAGTGATCGAAGGTCCGTTGATGGATGGGATGAATGTCGTGGGCGAATTGTTTGGCCAGGGAAAAATGTTTCTGCCACAAGTGGTCAAGAGCGCAAGGGTGATGAAGACCGCTGTAGCCTATCTCACGCCCTTCCTTGAAGCCGATAAACAATCCACTGAGGTAAGTGTTAAAGGCAAAATCCTCATGGCTACGGTCAAGGGCGATGTACATGATATTGGTAAGAATATCGTGGGGGTCGTACTGGCATGCAACAACTATGAGATTGTGGATCTGGGTGTGATGGTGCCTGCGGATAAAATTTTACGCACGGCGCGTGAAGAAAAGGTCGATATCATCGGCCTCAGCGGACTGATCACGCCATCCCTGGATGAGATGGTTCATGTTGCCGCTGAAATGGAAAGAGAAGGATTTGATCTGCCCCTTATGATCGGAGGAGCCACTACTTCACGTCTGCATACTGCATTGAAAATAGATCCGAAATACAACCGTGGGCCTGTGGTCCATGTATTGGACGCTTCCAAGGCTGTGGGTGTTGCCTCACAATTACTTTCTGAAGACAAAGACAAACGTGGTCTTTTTGTGAAAGAAATCAGGGACAACTATGAGCAGATGCGTATCGCGCGTGAAGGAAAGAATACCAAGAGGTATTTATCGATCGCTGAGGCGCGGGCCAATCGTTATCAGCCGGACTGGTCATCCTATGATCCTCCTGTACCTCATCGTACAGGCTTATGGGCATTGAATGATTATGATCTGAAGGAGTTGCGGGAGTACATCGATTGGACTCCCTTCTTCCAAAGCTGGCAATTGGCCGGAAAATATCCTGAGATCTTCAAAGACGAAGTCGTGGGCCACGAGGCTAAGAAATTATTTAAGGACGCGCAGGAGATGCTGGACCAGCTCATTGCCGAAAAATGGATTCGTGCTGCAGCCGTTATTGGCCTTTTCCCTGCCAATGCTGTTGGGGATGATATCATTATTAATACTACGTCAGCCCTTCCGCCTTTCAGCCTTTTAGCCGAAGAAACGATACGCCTGCATCATCTTCGTCAACAGGTAGTCAAAGCACCCGGACAACCTAATTATTGTCTCTCGGATTTCATAGCTCCGGTGGAAAGTGGAAAAGCAGATTATATCGGTGGTTTCGCGGTTACCGCAGGGTTAGGTATTGAGAAAAAAGTAAAAGAATTCGAATCTGTTCACGATGATTACCGTGCCATACTGCTCAAGGCGTTGGCGGATCGGTTTGCGGAGGCCTTAGCTGAGCGCATGCATGAGCGTGTACGCAAAGAATGGTGGGGCTATGATTCGAATGAACAGCTCTCCAACGAACAACTCATTGATGAATCGTATATGGGCATCCGTCCGGCACCAGGCTATCCAGCCTGCCCTGATCATACTGAAAAAGCATTGCTGTTTGAGTTGCTGGATGTTCCGTCTCAAGCCGGAATTACCTTGACCGAGAGCATGGCGATGTATCCTGCGGCAAGTGTCAGCGGCTGGTATTTTTCCCATCCGGAGAGCAAGTATTTTGCGGTAAGTGGCATTGGTCGTGATCAGCTGGAGGATTACGCGGAGAGAAAGGGCATGCAGGTGACTGAGATGGAGCGTTGGCTGAGCCCCTTGCTTTAACCCCTGTAAATTGGCCGTGAGAAAATTATTTATTAATTTTCATCATCCTGCATGGAAGAAATCTTGCATGGATTGATCGATCAATCCTGCAATCCTCCGGGCAGGGAGTACCACTTTCTCTTTATCTCATCACACCAACTATTCATCCATGATTAAGAAAATCTTGATAATCCTGCTATCGGTGATTGCCGCAGCAGCGTTAGGCCTGTACATTTATGTACAGGTTTCGTACAACAAAAAATATGACTGGCCTGCGCCTGCCTTAAAAACCAGTACGGATTCTACTGTCATTGCGCGAGGTAAATATCTTGTGCAAGGGCCGGCACATTGTGTCTCTTGTCATGTCGCTGATTTTAGCCAAATGGTTGCCGCAGATAGTGGAAAAACGGTCGACCTTGTAGGAGGTGTTGGATTTACGATGGGCCCTCTGGGTACCATGTATACACGCAACCTCACCCCTGATCCAAAGACGGGTATAGGTCGATATTCCGATGAACAGATCTTTCGGATGATGCGACACGGTATCCGTCCAGACGGATTGGCCTCCATGCCTTTATTGATGCCTTTCTGGAATATGGCCGATGAAGACCTGATCGCCGTGGTCTCTTATCTGCGCTCATTACCGCCTGTCGAACATGCCGTTCCGGAACCCAATTGGACATTTATGGGCAAAGCCGTCCGAACTTTTGCTCCCACATTTAAACCGATTGAGAAACCAACACCACCTCCTTCAGCACCACCGATGGCCCCTACGGTTGAGCGCGGTGAGTATCTCGCCCGCTATGTTGCCAATTGCGTTGGCTGTCACACCAAACGCGATATGATGACCTACGAAGCCACAGGTCCTGAATTTGCCGGGGGCATGGAATTTGAGCCCTGGCCTGCGCTCCACAAATTCATGAACACAGATACTACCCTCTGGCTCCGCACTCCGAATATCACTCCGGATCCAAATAGCGCTTTATCTAAATTCAAAACGGTGGAAGAGTTTATTGCCCGTTTCCGTCAGGGCCGTGCGATTGCCGTATCACCCATGGATTGGGGGCCTTTTTCAAGGATGAGCGATGAAGACCTTACCGCGTTGTACCTGTTTTTACACAGCCTCAAGCCAGTGGACAACGGAATCATCGAGGTGTCTTTTAAGAAGGAAGCGAAATAGAATACCAATATGTAGAGACGTCTTCCAGACGTCTCTACATATTAGCCTTAAGGGGTACTTATAGCCATTTTGTTTTTGGTATCGCTTTTAGCTCCCTAACTACGTTGTAGGATCACTACCAGGTTTTCTCTTCACACTTACACTCCCCAAGGATCTTTGCGGTATTGATTTTGTACGTCGTTACATCCACATTGGCTTCCTTTGCCGATTGCTTCACAAGTCCCGGAGGCAACTCATCATAGGCTGCCCATGGAAGCATGATGACCATGTCCTTATCCGCCTGTTGCTTTGATCCCAGATACTGGCACACTGCTTGTCGCTGAGCAATGTGAAAAGAATCGAGCCCGATGGCGACCCGGTTCAGATTGGTGATTTGCATGAGGCTGTCCGTATAAAAAACAAAGGGCCGGTACAATTCCCCCATGACCAGATTTACAGATGTATACATAAAGTGTTGTCCCATGCCCAGGGATTCACCAGTGTGTATGTTTAAATAATCCAGCAGGGAGGCGGCAAGAGAGCTGCTCCACTTGCCTTCGTGCATGGCGTCAAGGATCATTCCTATAATCTCTCGTCGGTCATCCGCATCCTGGTTTTGCAAAAAATGAAGCATCAAGACTCTCAATACACTGTTCCAGGAAAGGCTGTCATGATAATCGACCCCCAACATCTCTTCATCCGGAAATCCATACGTTCGGATCAGCGACGTAAACAAAACCACATTGACACTGTCCACACTATCCCGTCGTAGGTACATCGCCTTAATTTCCGCTCTGCTCATCGCAGGTATCTTGTCATATTCCCTTACGCCTTGATCGGATGCCCAGACATCCCGAAGGGGGTTTTCTATTTTGGAGCGAATATCCGTTTTGGTATTCGTTTTTCGCGACAGCTTATGGATGAGCTTGCGGTTGTCTGCGTCAAACCAATGTTTAGGAATATGGAGGTAAAGGCTAGTAGAATCAATATGCTTCCCGACGATCAACCGGTAAATGGCTGAATCATTTTTCGTTTGTTGACCACATTTGTAATTGACCCGCACATAATTAGCCAGATCCACATAAAATGGATTCGTCTTGTGTAGAAACGCTGTATCATATAATACTGACGCTTCGGCAAAATCATTGTGATAAATCGCACGGGCCGCCAGGTTGATATAATGATAGTATTGATCGAGTTCATGGGGCAGGACTCCGAAAACAGAAGTATCCCTGGAAAACGTAGCCATGTTTTCCCCTTGAATAACACCTGGATCAACCTGTTTGTATGTTGTATATTCCGGATGATGCAGCATCAGCATCTTCAGAAGAAAATTACAGTAGTATAAGACCATCATCATACTTGTTTCAATACCTCTTAAATACTCAAGTGAACGAGTAGAGGTCGTTGTCATATTCAAACGAACAAACCCTTTGGTTTATTCCGTATTTAACTAATTCAAGGTATCAATATTGATTCGTTTGCCGTAGTGATCCCTTCAACAAGGATAACGCCTTATGATGTGTATTTCGTGAAAGAATATACCCATGAATGTCTCTGGTCGATGCCGGCAAGGTATCGATTCGTATTCAATACTATGCTTCCTCACGAATCACATCAAAATTTTCTCCAATCCATTTCATGTTTTTCTCGTGTGCTGGTAATATTTCATGGCTTTCAATACACTAGATGGTAGCACCTGGATTGTATAGATCCCCTTCTCTCCGGGTTGCATTTTCGGCAAAAAGAAAGAAAACGAAAAATCACGCGAATCCCTAAACGAAAAATCATCCCCGATCAAAACAAAAAATCATCCCGATCCTAAACGAAAAATCATCCCATTCCCGCATCGAATCACCATCCATCCCCCATACCCAAAATCAATTTGGCCCCCAATCTAAAAATCTGGCCTCGATCATTCGTGGGTTTAAAACCGGGGTAACCATACAGGCTCGGAAAATTGATCCCTCATTTGCATGGCAATCCAGATATCATGATCGTATAATACGAGATCGGCGGTCATATAAATACATTTCTGCCTATATCCGAAGAAACCCGAGATTATGGCGTTTTGACCGTTTTAATCGTTAATTATGTAATCGACTGAACTCTGTACTTTCCGGAATATTGCATTTCCCTAATTTTACCACATGCCTCCATCTTCCTCACCAACACCTATTCGTCATGCCCGTACTTCCGCGCGTGAAAAAACGAAGGAATCCGTGCAGGAGGAAAAACAAGTGATTGTGCATTGCCGATACACCTGCCACAACCCCTATGGGATGCTCATCCGCGTCTGGCCTTCCACATACCTGATCGCACGGGATATCCAACATACCAGCGACCTGGTCCACGTGGAAAACATTCCTATAGCCCCGGCCTGGATGCCTGTAGGTAGCGGTGAATCCGCACGGTTTACTTTGATTTTTACCGGACTTCCCGCTTCCTGTACCAAATTCGACCTGGCGGAAATCATCCCTCAATCGGGAGGGTTCCATGTGCCGGATATCCTTCGCAATGACATGGATGTGTATGAGGTGGAGATTCCAGATTGATCAACGATTTACCTCACGGAACCATTACCAATTTTTGCGCATCCGCATTTCCATGTTCATCTCGAACAAAAACCACGTAGAAGCCGACATTTGTCATCAGGAGACTTTTCTGCTCCATCCCGTCTATCTCAATTGCCGGCACCACCAGCCTGCCTGAGTAATCGAACAGATAATAGGTCAGACGGCCCGCGGTGTGGTTTTCCAGAATCACATCGCCCTGCGATGGATTGGGACTTACCTTCCATTTGAGTTCCGCCTGATTCACCCCGGTCACGCCAACCGGTGTGCACTCATTCATTCGGGCCCCTAAAATGTGATTACCCCAAACCGGATCCGGCGTACCATCTTCATCAAAATCCCCAAGCGCCACTGCGCGGATCAACTCGCCTTGCTGAAAATGCAATTCATGATACACCGGGAAATGTCCTTGGCCATCATTCTCGATCCATATGACCCATCCAGGTTGCGAAACCGATGTGTAGGCATCGGTATCTCCATCACAATCCATATCCTCAAGCAAGAAAGTATCGAAGATATCGATTGACTCAAGGATAGGTTCACGGAAAATAAAATGACCCTGACCATCATTGGCATAAAAGATAATCCCCCGCAGAGCTTCATAGGTTGCAATATCCATATCCCCATCACCATCAAGATCCGCCGACTGCAATCGAAACGTAAGTCCAATATGCGGTGATTCGATGAGGTCAAACTGACCCGTACCATCCCCCAATAAAATATCAAATCCATCACTTGCCACGGATACATCCAGCAGGGTATCCTGATTATAATATCCCACATCTATAGCATAAAACTCAGTGCCAGCATGAATCACATGACCGCCATCAAACTGCCCGGGAGATTCAGCGAAGTATAATACAATCTCAGTATGCTGCAGGGTCACCAGGTCCGCCATGCCATCATGATTGATATCGGATATCAATACCTGGGTAGTCAAATCCAGACTGTCATCCACAACCGTTTCTTCCATTTCTTCTATCCCACCCGTAAATAAGCTAACCTGCCATGGAAAACCATAAGCCGCAACCATTTCCTGGCTACCCGCATGCAAGACATCCCCTATTGCAAAATGCTCCAGGTTACGTAAGCTATCAGCAGCAGGTAAAGCGACGAGTCTAAACGTTCCATCACCTTGCTGCGTATAGCAGGTCAGGTAATCCTGCGGCCATTGGCCATTGGCGGCCACAATATCGTCCCTGCCATCCCCATTCAAATCGGCTATCGACAATTGCTGGATAGTCTTGTCGGCCACCGTATCGAGGTACAGTACCGGACCAAACTGGCTATGCAACAATATTGGACACAAGAACAGAGTGCTACAAAGGATTAGTGATTTCATATCCTAAAGGTAGGTCGAAGACGCTTTAATGCGTGTAAACCAGGATTCCTTATTAGCATTCCCTTTCACGTTTCTTTGACAATTGCAAGCATTTAGTCTCTGTGGTTTCCCTATCTTTGCCGGGTGAAATCACTGCCACTCTTGATTGGGGTTTATATCCTATGGCTGTCCTGCATCCCTTGCAGCGACGTTCAGGTGTGCGCGGATTCATCTTCATCGATAGACATTTCAGCCCCGGCTCATGATGACCATGATCATACCGGCGACCTGTGTTCACCGTTTTGCGTTTGCATATGCTGCGGGATGTCCATCACATCTACATCTAGCAGTCCAATACCCGCCGAAGCTCCGGTCTTTTCCCAAAATACCTATTCTGAATACGGCCTGCACTTCATCCACGAAGTCAGCTCTACCATCTGGCAACCTCCCCGCCTCGGATGATCTGTTAGCACCGGCACGCCCGGTGATTCATCCTTAAACGAAAAGGATATACACACCCTGGATTCCCTGTCCGCCGGACAGGCTTCCGGTTTTTGATCATTCCATTTATCCATACCTCATGCTAGAAAATATTATCTCCTTCAGCATCAAAAACAAACTGATCATCGCCATCTGTACCCTGGCACTGATCGTTTGGGGCGCCTGGAGTGCTAAACAACTCCCCATCGATGCCGTACCTGATATCACCAACAACCAGGTCCAGATCATTACGCTTTGCCCCACATTGGCTGGGCAGGAGGTTGAACAATTGGTCACCTACCCTATAGAACAGAGTATCGCCAATTTGCCTGACCTCGCTGAATTACGCAGTATCTCGAGGTTCGGTCTATCGGTTATTACCGTTGTTTTTGACGACAAGACGGACATCTATTTTGCCAGGCAACTGATCAACGAACGCCTGAAGGAAGCCGAAGAGAAAATTCCCGCCGGTGTAGGTAGCCCAGAACTTGCACCGGTTAGTACAGGTCTTGGCGAAGTGTATCAATACATCATTCACCCATCCAAAGAAGCCGAAAGCAAGTACTCAGCGATGGATTTGCGCACCATGCAGGACTGGATTGTCGCCAGACAACTCTATGGTACCCCTGGAATCGCCGAAGTCAATAGTTTCGGTGGGTTGCTGAAACAATACGAAGTATCCATCAATCCCAATCGGTTACTGGCCATGGAGGTGACCATACCGGAAATTTTTGAGGCCCTTGAAAAGAACAATGAAAATACCGGTGGGGCCTACATTGATAAAAAACCAAACGCTTACTTTATTCGTGGCGTAGGCCTGGTCAGTTCGTTTGCTGATGTTGAAAATATCGTAGTCAAATCCAACCCAAACGGAATCCCTATTTTAATCAAGGACATCGCCAAAGTACAATTTGGCAACGCTGTGCGATATGGAGCCATGACCTACAACGGCGAGAAAGATGCTGTAGGTGGCGTCATCATGATGCTCAAGGGTTCCAATAGCGCTGAGGTCGTCAACCGCATCAAGGAAAAACTCCCGACGATCCAAAAGTCCCTTCCTCCGGATGTGGTCATCGAGCCCTTTCTGGATCGTCGGGATCTCGTGGATCGGGCCATGAACACGGTGGAAACTAATCTGGTCGAAGGAGCATTGATCGTCATCTTCGTGCTGGTACTCTTTCTTGGAAATTTCCGCGCCGGATTGATTGTGGCCAGTGCCATCCCGCTCTCCATGCTCTTTGCGCTCGGACTGATGAACATCTTCAATGTGTCTGCCAACCTGATGAGCCTGGGCGCTATTGATTTTGGACTCATTGTCGATGGAGCCGTGATCATCGTGGAAAGCGTATTCCACCGCATCGCCTATGAAAATACTGGTGGCGTAGTCAAACTCTCTCAAAAACAAATGGACGAAACGGTCTTGCAAAGTGCAAAACGAATGATGAACTCCGCAGCTTTTGGACAAATTATCATCCTGATCGTCTACGTCCCCATTTTCACGCTCATCGGCATCGAAGGGAAGATGTTTAAACCGATGGCCCAAACCGTTTCATTTGCCATCCTTGGTGCATTGATCCTGTCGGTCACGTATATCCCCATGATGTCCGCTTTTGCTTTGAGCCGTAAGACGACCCATAAAAAGAATATCAGTGACCGGATGATGGATGGATTGCTTCGAATCTACACCCCATTATTGGCGACCACAATCAGATTCAGAAAAACCGTGATCGCCTCCACCATCACCATGTTTATTATTTCCCTGTACTTGTTTTCGAAAATGGGCGGTGAGTTTATCCCCACCCTGCAGGAGGGAGATTTTGCATTCCACTGCATTTTGCCCCAAGGAACCTCCCTGTCTCAAAGTATCGAAACGAGCATGCAGGCTTCGCGTAAAATCAAAGCTTTTGATGAAGTGAAAATGGTGGTAGGAAAAACCGGATCAGCAGAAGTACCGACCGACCCCATGCCCCCGGAAGCAACGGATCTCATGATCATTCTTAAATCTAAAGCGGAATGGACCCGGGATATTTCCTACGAACAACTCGCGGATGAAATGTTGGAACAACTGGAAGACATTCCGGGTGTCTTCTTTGAAAAAAGTCAGCCTATACAAATGCGATTCAACGAACTGATGACCGGTATCCGGCAGGATGTGGCGGTCAAAATATTCGGCGAAGACATGGATACACTGCTCACTTACGCAAATCAGGTTTCGGCGATCGTCCAAAAAGTAGATGGTGCCACCGAACCCATGGTCGAGCGTGTAGAAGGGCTGCCTCAAATCGTCATCCATTATAATCGTTCACAGATCGCCAATTATGGATTGAACATTGAGGACATCAATCACATCGTCAGCACCGCATTTGCCGGAGGAAAAGCAGGGGTCGTCTTTGAAAATGAACGACGATTCGATCTGATTGTCCGGCTGGATAGCACTTCCAGAAGTGATATCGAAGATCTGGATCATCTCTATATCCCCATCAAAAGCGGAAGCCAGATTCCACTTTCCCAGGTCGCTGAAATCAAATTGGAGGTAGGCGCTTCCCAAATCAGCCGGGAGGATGGTAAACGAAGAATCGTCATCGGATTCAATGTTAAAAATCGGGACGTAGCTAGTGTGGTCAAGGACATCCAAAAGCAATTAAATGCTGGGGTCAAACTACCCGAAGGGTATTACTACACTTTTGGAGGAACGTTTGAAAATCTAAAGGCCGCTTCTGCGCGCCTTGCCATTGCTATTCCGGCAGCGCTTACTCTGATCTTCATCCTTTTGTTCTTCACCTTTCATTCTACACGGCAGGCCGCACTCATTTTTACGGCCATTCCTATGAGTGCCATAGGAGGTGTCTTTGCTTTATGGATCCGGGATATGCCCTTCAGCATTTCCGCCGGTATTGGATTTATAGCCCTTTTTGGGGTCGCCGTACTGAATGGTATAGTACTGATCGGCACCTTCAATCAATTGGAAAAAGAAGGCACCTCCGATATCATTCAGCGCATCCTCGAAGGCACAAAAATGCGCTTGCGTCCGGTGCTGATGACGGCCACGGTAGCCTCCTTTGGATTTTTTCCCATGGCCTTCTCACATGGCGCAGGAGCCGAAGTACAAAAACCCCTGGCTACCGTGGTGATCGGGGGTCTCGTCACAGCCACCGCATTGACGCTATTTGTTTTGCCGCTATTGTATCTCGTATTCTCAAAACCCATACGTATGAAAAGTGTTGCCTCTTTGGCTGGCCTTATCCTATTGCTGTTGCCCGGCACCCAGCTTTCTGCTCAATCTACCATGCCCAAATTAAAACTGGAAGATGTGATCAGCAGGGCCCTGCAAAACAACCTGCAATTGCAGTCAAGCCGCTACGAAGCTTCTGCTGCTCAATCACTGACTCATCTCGGATACGAACTGCCATCTACCGCTGTCAATTTCCAGTACGGCCAATTTAACAGCCTGCAAAATGACAACCATTTCAGCATTGATCAATCGTTTCCCCTGCCTGGATATTTCCGTGCCAGATCTGACCTTTATCAGGCAGAATGGAAGAATTCGGAAATCAATTACCTGGGGACAGCATTGCAGGTCAAAACGGAGATCCGTCAACTTTATGACCGGCTTCAGTTTATACTTCACACGCAAAAGGAGTTACAATCACTGGATAGTATTTATGTGCAGCTCGTCAACAAGGCTGAACTTCGGTATGCCACCGGAGAAACCAACTTGCTGGAAAAGAATGCCGCCAACCTCAAACTGGGGGAGATCCGCCTGATGCTTGCGCAATATGAAGCCGCTTATACATCGGCATATGCATCCTTAAAAATGACCGCCCATATTTCAGAAGACTTTGACATCGCAGCTGATGCTGTTTATCAACCCTTGAATGTGGACTTCATCTATGATACGGCCTTGATCTCTTCCCATCCCGCATTGATGAATGTTGCACAACAAGCTTTAATCGCCGATGCCCAGATACGTGTACAACGAAAATCTACCGCACCGGAATTACAAGCCGGCTATTTCAATCAAAGCATCATCGGATTTCAAAACGTAGCAGGCAACGAAGTGTATTATGATGGAACTTCACGTTTCCAGGGATTTAATATCGGCCTTCGGATGCCTCTTCTGCTCAATGGCAATAAAGCTAAAATCGAATCGCTGCAAGCCCGTGAATTGGCCAAAACCAAGGAGGCGGAGTTTACTCGCGAACAGCTCGAAACCAATCTCAGCAATGCTTTTGATCAATACTACACCTACAAAGCAGAGTACACGTACTATATGGATACAGCCCTCCAGTACGCAGACCAGCTCCTCCTATCTGCCAAAACCGGATTTACCATTGGTGAAATTGGTTACCTGGAATACATCACCGCCCTTCAATATGCTTCAGATACCCGGATCCGTTTTCTGGAACGGGTTCATCAACTGAATCAGACCGTCATCCAAATTCAATCTCTCACACAACAATAATTTTCATACCATGAAAATCATATATCTCATAGTCCTCGCCCTTTTTATTTCGATTACTTCTGCCTGTCATACGCATGATGGACATGAATCCTCATCGGAACATTCGCATGCCAACGAAGCATCCACAGAGGAGCATAGTGCTGATGAAGCAACTGGTATCGTCGAACTTTCGCAAGCACAACTTGAGTCCATCCAACTCCAAACCGGATCCGTGGAGCAAAAGCAACTTACCGCATCCCTCAAGGCAAATGGCTTTCTGAAAGTGCCCAATCAAAACCGCGCCAATGCCACCGCAGTATTAGGGGGTACCGTTTCGGCCATCCATGTCCAGTCCGGAAGTACTGTCCGCAAAGGACAGCCACTGGTCACCATTTCCAATCCCTCCTTTATCCATCTTCAGGAAGAATGGCTCACTGTCACCGAAAGTGTACAACTGGCTACAATCGAATTGAATCGCCAGAAAGAACTTCAACAAGGCAATGCAAACGCCGTCAAAACAGTACAACAGGCAGAAGCGGATCTCCGCAAACTGCAAATCCGTAAAGCCAGCCTGGCGAGTCAATTGCAACTCATAGGCATTTCATCGGAACACCTTCATAAAGAGAATATCCGTTCATCCGTTGATATCCTGAGCCCGATAAGTGGTTCGGTCAGCGAAGTCAATGTCAACATGGGAAGTTATGTAGATCCGAACACAACCATTGCCGAAGTGGTGGATCACAGCCAACTACATCTTGACCTGTTTGTATTTGAAAAAGATCTGGAAAAGCTCCGGGTAGGTCAAACCATTCATTTCACACTGACCAACAATCCAGGCAAGGAATATGATGCCAAAGTCTTTGGAATCAGCAATACGTTCGAACCCGAAACCCGTGCGATTGCAGTACATGCCGCTGTGGAAGGCAATAAATCCGGTCTCATTGATGGCATGAGCATTACCGCATTAGTCAGTCTGGATAAAGCCACGGTCGATGCCGTGCCGACTGAAGCTATTGTCAACTACCAGGGCCTGGATTATATTTTCCTGGCTGAAGATATGCCCTCCACCAGCTATGAGCACCAGCATGCTGACAAGAATCCATCAGATCACTCGCAGGGGTCAACCGGAACGCAAAGATTTGTAAAGGTTCCCATAAGGAAGGGGACGACAGAAGTTGGATACAGTGAAATCACCCCACTGGAAAAAATTCCGGCTGAAGCCAGGATTGTTACCAAAGGGGCCTTCTTCCTCATGGCCAAATTGACCAACCAGGGAGAAGGACATGCTCATTAAGGCTAGTCTTCGCCTTCTTCTTCCTCAGCTTCACGACGTCGGCGACGTTCTTCCCGCTTTGTTTTGGCATTTTTCAAACGGTCAGAGACATAGTCGACGACTTTATTTCCCGCCTCAACAATATCGTCCCGGTGTCGTGAGATGAAATAACTGGCAATAGAGAATACAACAAGTGTTATCCAACGCTTGAGTGGTTTGTTTTTCGAACTCCCCATGATGGAGGTCACCAACATATTCGATGCAAGCGCGGCACCTTCTTTTAGAATATCAGAATCCAAATCCATGGTGTCTGCCATCCGGCCAAATGCGTTGTGAATAATGTGGGCCGGCTTGAGGGCTTCGTATTGATCGTTGACATGTCGCTTGAGGCCTTTCCATGCGACGGTCTTTTGTTGTTCGAGCACTTGTACACGGGCCTGCAATTGATCGATGCCTTTGATGTTGTACATAGTGGATTATTTAAGTAGCTGTGCGATAATGGAATCCATAATGGGCTTTCGCAGCATAGTGTTGCGGCGCCAGTAAAGGACCAGCGTGATCAAGCCTACTGCACCACCAATTACCAGGAAACCAAGATAGGTGTGCCCCATAAGTTCGCCTAACCAATAGGAAAGTCCCATGGTCAGCATGAAGATGAATACAAAGGCAAACATGCCAATGATCAGCCTGGAAAAAACAGAGGAGATCGTCTCTGCTACTTTTTCGGTGATCTTAAGGGTGTATAGTTCCTGGTTGATCTTTATATAATCCTCCACCTGGTCAAGGATGGAATCTTGTTCTTCTTTCATTATCAATGAGTTATACAGAGAGCATTGGATCAAATATCACTCCCTGTATATACCTTCAAACACTATTCCATACTTGATGCGTTCCCTGGACAGGAGGGTTATTCCTTCCAGACGATTTCCCCCTTAGGATTGATATAGACGATGGTATTGGCAAAGGCTGTACCTGCTTCCATCCGGGCCAGTCCATCACGGAAATGATTGATGCCGGCATATTGCGGAGCAATAATGACTTTGCCGGCCCGATCCATAAATCCCCATTTCATGTCTTCGTCCTGGATAGGAATAAGCCCGTCATGCATAGCCCCTACATTACGGTAAGGCAAGCTATCCAGCACCACATTCCCTTCAAGATCGATGACCTTCCAAATTTTTCTGGTTTTGTCTTCACTGCGCACCCATACGGTAGCAAGATTTTCTGAAAAATCCCATCCGAAATCATATTCCGGAGCGATCACATACACTCCGGCTGTATCAATATATCCTCCCTTGATCGTATATCCATGCTCGGCAGAGGAATCATCTTGTTGCCACATCGCCCACGCCAGGCCCTTGACAAAATTGCCCGCGGAATGAAACTGAGCAGAAATCGCCCATTGTCCCGTGCTGTCAACAAACCCTGTTTGTTCATCTGTTCCAAATACCGGTGCCATACCCTGCCGGAATCTTGGATGTCCCACACTGACCGTATATGCGGGCTGTACCACCATGGTGCCTTTGTTGTTGATAAACCCGGTCCAACCTCCTTGCTTGACTGCGGCAAACCCTTCAGAAAAAGGACCGGCATCTTCGTATTGACAAGCAATTATTTCTCTTCCATTCGCATCCACATATCCACAAAGATCTTTTCGTCTGACCATAGCCATGCCTTCATTAAAATCGCCGGCAGATTGATAGACAGGCTCAATCACCCAATGTCCTTTGGGATCAATATATCCATAACGCATACCATCAGCATTGGATATGGCAGCTTTTGCTTTCCCTTCATAAAACTCACCCGCATCATCCCATTTTGGTTCCAATACAATTTCTCCCTTCCGGTTGATATATCCCCATAGGTTGTTGTTACGGATAGGATACAACGCCTCCGGATATTGTTGAAATGCAGTCTCGCGATCTGAAGCAGATTCCATGGAATATTGAGTAGGCATTTCCGCCGGTGGATTACATCGTGAAAGGAAAAATAAAGAGAAGAGCAACAGCATAATACCCGTAGGGCGATATATAGTCATCATCACAACAATGAAAGTACTATACTCCATGGAATAAATCCATGTCACCTCATCCTTGCAGGATATCGGTGTGGGCGTCATCAATCGCGCCCCTTCATGGCAACTTGCCTTTTGCTCTATGCTCTATGCCCTCGGCCCTTAGCTCTCCCGCTGCAAATGCTGTGCATTTGGCGGGATCTTCGCTGCGCTATGATATGCCCCTCTGCCCTTCGCTCTATGCTCTATGCTCTATGCCCTTTGCCCTTCGCTTTTTTCCTTCTTCATTCTTCATTTTTCATTTACCTTTCCTACCCCATGACAACGATTGCTTATATCACTCCCAATTTTACCGCCAACGCCGTGCGGTTTCTGGAAGCCCTCACCTCCCTCTACGATGTACGACTCATTGTCATCAGCCAGGAACCTGTGGCCCTGCTTCCTTCGTGGCAACAAAGCCGGATCGCCCTCTCCCGGGAAGTAAGCGATGTCTTCGACAAATGGACCCTGATCAAAACCCTTACAGACTTACAGAAGATCACCGGCCCAGTACATAGGATCCTTGGCGCCACCGAACAACTCCAGGTCCCCATGGCGGAAGCCCGCCTTGCCCTCGGAATCGCGGGGATGAATACCGAGACCGCGCAGAATTTCAGGGACAAAGCCAGGATGAAAACCCTCTTCAATGAAAATGGTATTCCGTGTGCCAAACATGCGTTGACCCATGACCTTGAAAGCGCATTAGAGTTTGCCCGCCGGTGTCCATATCCAGTAGTGGCCAAACCCGTAGCCGGAGCCGGATCACAGACTACATTTCGGGTTTCCAACGACGAAGAGATGCTTCAAGCGTTTTCGTCGCTCGGACATGCGGTATCCGAAGGCGTCATCATCGAAGAATTTATCCAGGGCGAAGAATTTTCCCTGGATACGTTTATGCTGAACGGAAAAATTCTCGGTCAAACCATCAATCATTATTATCCAACACCCCTGGAAGCCATGGCCAATCCCTGGATCCAGTGGCGCGTCATCCTCCGCAAAGAACACAACGGAAAGGCGTTTGATGATATCCGCAAAGCAGGTAAAAAAGCAATCGATGTGCTGGGTATGAAGACCGGCCTCAGTCATATGGAGTGGTTCAGACGCAAAGATGGTAGCATCGCTATCTCCGAAATCGCCGCGCGTCCTCCGGGTGCGCAGTTTACCACTTTGATTTCACGGGCTTGCGACTTTGATGCCATTCGCGCCTGGGCCCGACTCATGATCTATGACGAACCCTTGACGACCGACATTAAATACAGTTGCGGTGCTGCGTATCTGCGAGGCCAGGGACATGGCCGCGTATCCTGTGTGGAAGGCCTGGACATCATCCGTGCAAAATATGCTGACATCATCACCGATATCCGCGTTCCTAAACCAGGGCAAGAAAAATCGCAGAGTTATGAAGGTGAAGGTTTCGTAATACTCCGCCATACTGATGCCAGGGTAGTTGAGAATGCCTTGCGAGATATCGTAGAGACCGTCAAGGTCGTACTCTCCTGATGTTATTCCAGATTCGTTGATCCAACAGACTCTCTTCGGCACATTACCTGATGGTCGCCAGGTCACCCGATACACGCTGTCCAACGGCCACGGCATTAAAATGGAGGTGATGAATTACGGTTGTACCATTCTCTCCCTATGCATTCCGGATCGCAGGGGCAGTTTCCGGGACATCGTGCTGGGCTTTGATCAACTTGAAGGGTATCTTCAATCTCCTCACTATGTAGGCTGCATCATCGGACGATTTGCCAACCGCATCCGGCAGGGTCAATTTGTTTTAAATGATAACAACTATTCCTTGCCCATCAATCAACCACCACATCATTTACATGGAGGTATAAATGGGTTCGATAAAAAAATATGGCCTGCCACACCATTTACAAATGAATCCCAAACCGGAATAGTCTTCGAGCTGACCAGCCCGGATGGAGATGAAGGTTATCCCGGAACGCTTAAGATCGAAGTCCGTTACGTCCTTGAAAACGAGAATACACTGTCAATATCCTATGAAGCTGTATCCGACCAGGACACCATCATCAACCTCACGCAACATTCGTATTTCAATCTGTGCGGCGGTGATTCAGACATTTTGGACCATCAGCTTACTATTCATAGCGACTACTATCTACCTGTAGATGAGGTTATGATTCCCACCGGTCAACAACTTGAGGTTAGAAACACACCTTTTGATTTTCGTATTGCAAAACCTGTCGGAAGTGATATACAGCATGACGATGCTCAAATTCAACTGGCCCACGGGTATGATCATACATGGATACTCCATAAAGATTCATCCATAAAGCCTGCGGCAGTATTGTATGATCCAAAAAGTGGTTGCAAAATGGAAATACTTACCACACAACCGGGTTTGCAATTATATACCGCAAATTTTTTAAATGGACTCCATTTGGCCAAAAACCATATCACCCTCAAACCTCAAATGGGTCTCTGCCTGGAAACCCAGCATTTTCCGGATTCACCCAATCATCCGGAATTTCCATCAACAACATTGAAAGCTGGAGAGGTCTATACGGCTAAAACAGTCTGGCGATTTTCTACAGACTAAAAGTATCCGGCGCAGGAAGGGAAAATACCCCCTGAAACAAATCCAATTGATTCTTGTCTAATGATGTAAGCCCCTTTAAAGCGATACGATCTTGATCTCCACGCGTTGATTCTTACGTCTTCCTTCAACCGTTTGATTACTGGCAATCGGCTGTCGTTTTCCATATCCTTTATAGGAGATGCGGGATTCGGGAATCCCTTTATCGTAGAGATATTCAGCGATATTCTTGGCTCTCGCTGTAGAAAGGCGATCGCAGTAAGCATCTTCCGGCAGACTATTGGTATGCCCTCCGATTTCGATAGAGACATTGTTGTTCTCATTCAGAAACGTATAGATCTCTTCCAATACCGCGTAAGATGCCGGTTGTATGGTGGCACTATCTGCTTCAAAATACAACTTGTCCACCTTGATGGTCTGACCCAACTTGAGATCCGAAATCACCAACGCCGTCAGCACTTTCTCGCCTTCCATCATTACACTGGCTGTGGCAATGCATCCATTGGCATCCACGACCGTGAGGGTATGCTCACCTTCAGGTAATGTCAATGCTTTAGCGGCAGTTTCACCATTACTCCATTTGTATTCAAACGGTGCTGTACCCCCTGTGACTTTAGCAGATGCTTTGCCATCCGTGGCCAGCATGTCTGTTGATTTGGCATCTATGATGGCGGATACCGTCATTGGAGGCGATGCCGGAATTATACCACTACCTAGTATGGATTTTCCATCCTGGTCAGTAACGGTAACCTGGTATAAACCCGCTGCAAGGCCGGTCGCTTCAGCACCTGAGCCAACTCCCTTGCTCCATTGATAGGTATAAGGTGGCCGGCCTCCATCCATTTTGACGAGCAGGTGCCCGGTATTCATACCCTGACATACGGGTTTAGATTGTACTTCAACCACAATCGCTAGTTCATCGCCCTTGGCCACAGGTACAACGACCTTGGTGGTGTCTTCTATTACTTTAGCCAGACCATTCGAGCCAGCCATCCAGACATTTTTGCCTGGTCCCTGGGTCAGCAGGATCATCTGATCCTGATTACCTCCTTCGCTCATCGTAACGATCTTTTCTTCCCAGGGATCATATTTGACGAGCGCATCCGAAGCGATATAAATCATACCTTTTCCATCAGAGGATAAAGCTTTGACTCTTCCTTCTCCCAGATCTTTCCAGGCATCAATCGTAAACCATCGATTAAACTGATCCACCATCCACATCATACTGTCGGCAGCAATCCATGCTCCATCTGATGTCCATGTGATTGCGGTGACAGCCTGATTTTTTTCATACAGTTTCCACTTTTTATTTTCGATGCGCACGACACCCGCTTGCGTGCCGACCCATTTTAATCCGTAGGGATCAGAAAAAATAAAATTGATTTCATTACTCTCAAGAATACCATCTGCGGTCGTAAAATGATCCATGATTTTCTCCTGCTGCAGCGATATGGTGTAGATACCGTTGTGGGTACCTACCCACACCATATTTTTCCGGATATCCATACAGGTGGCACCGTTGGCCGAATCCACTTTCATGGTTTTTCCGGACTGGGTAAAATGCAGGGTCCCATCGCGAGACAACAGGATCAGTCCATAGTCCGTCGTCCAGTCCACGTCCATGATAGAATCCCCTACAGACATCGGCTGGGCGCGGAAACTATTGGCTGGGATCAGGAATACATCGGCGCTCGTGGCTACATACATGTTTCCAAGATCATCATGCACGATCGCCCGATATACCACCTTGGGAGGTATGCCCTCGATTTGCTGGACCTTTTTCAAAGATTGAGCCTGGACCGTCAGGCTGAATATTAAGGATATTAAGGGAAGAAGGCTGTTCTTTAAAATAGACATACGTGTTGTTTCTTGTTCATGATCGGGTTCACCAGGTACCCGATTAAGGATAACTCTAAAAAGACACCGGATAGTATCGCAGGATCAGGGGCTAAGATAAAATAAGATTCTCCGTGTTGTCATATTCTACCGTCAGCTTGACTTTCATGCCCAGGGCATCCAGGATCGGAAGGATGGTCACCAGGCGAAAGTTTTTAGTGTTGTTTTCGATTTTGGAGATCTGCGCCTTTTGAACACCAACGAGAGCGCCGAGTTGCTCCTGGCTCAGCTTCTTGCGTTTGCGGGCTTCTTTGATCATGGAACCAAGTATGTCCATTCGAAGTTCGTATTCATACTTCTCTCTGGAGGCTGTTCCTGGTTTTCCAAAAACTTCGTCTTTTAAATCATCAATAGATTTGAGTTTCTCTTTAGCCATTGATTATTTGTGTTTCTTTAATTAGGATGCTCTCAATTCCTGAGCTTTATTTATTTCCCTAAATGGTATTTTTTGAGTACGCTTATAGATTCCATGCGTGCACACCACCAATGCCTTTTCTAATGGGCTCCAAAATGCCAATAATCTGATTTGTCGTTTAGCATATTGGGTTCTGAATTCCCAAATATGTTTATTTACTTTTTTAAACAACTTAGGATCATTAAGCACTCTTGACTTATCAAGATTTGACATGACCTTTGCCTTGATTTGGTCATCCAGGCTTTGGATAAATGTATACGCTTCATCCTGCAAGAGGATGTCAAATCTTGTTTTCATCTGGTGAATGCAAACAACAGGTACAAAAATAACAAAGTTTCCTTAAAAGGATACTTTGCTCAAGAACATAAAAACTTAAGTTAGGGGGATACGCCTCTAAAATGCAAGCAAGGATTCAGCAGCCAGCATTTTCAATATAAATTACAGCATGAAACGCAAAATCCGAATGGGCATGGTCGGTGGCGGCCGTGCTGCTTTTATCGGTTCCGTCCACCGCATGGCAGCCGCACTTGATGGGCAGATCGAACTCGTGTGTGGCGCCTTCAGCTCCGACCCCTTGCGATCGAGGCAAAGCGGCGAAGATCTCTATCTCGACCCCAAAAGATGTTATGAATCGTTCGATGAGATGTTTCGAACCGAAGCCACACTGGAAGATGATGTCCGCATGGATATGGTCTCCATCGTCACACCCAATCATCTTCACTTTGCTCCGGCAATGATGGCACTGGACTTCGGATTTCATGTGATCTGTGACAAACCGCTCTGCTTGACCGTCAAAGAAGCTGAAACCCTTGCCGCTAAAGCGAAATCCTCCGGGCTGATTTTTGCCGTGACCCATGCTTATGCCGCATATCCAATGATCAGGCAAGCCCGCCAAATGATCGCTCACGCTGCACTTGGCAAGATCCGTAGAGTGGTGGTTGAATATCCCCAGGGCTGGTTGAGCACTCCTTTGGAATCCGAACACCAAAAACAAGCCGCCTGGAGAACCGATCCTGAAAAATCAGGAGTCGCCGGAGCGATGGGAGATATAGGGACACACGCGGCTCAACTGGCGGAATATGTCAGCGGCCTTCGGATCACAGAACTCTGCGCAGATCTGCATACGCATGTCGCCGGACGACGACTAGATGATGATGGAAGTGTACTGCTGCGGTTCAACAACGGGGCCCGAGGCGTACTATATGCGAGCCAGATTTCTGCGGGAGAAGAAAATAATCTCCGCATACGCGTCTACGGAGAATCAGGCAGTCTAGAGTGGGTCCAAATGGAACCCAACTCCCTCATCGTTCGCTGGCTGGATCAACCCATGCAAGTATATCGGACTGGTGTAGGTAAGCTTTATCCCGAAACAATAGCCCACTCGCGTGTTCCCTCGGGCCATCCCGAAGGGTATATTGAAGCCTTTGCCAATATCTATCGGAATGTAGCATACTGCATTCAAGCCAGGTTGTCTGGTGAACAGGTAGACCCCTTATACGAGTATTATCCTGGTATTGATGATGGGGTGAGGGGCATGAAGTTTATTGAAGCGGTACTAAAGTCAAACCAGGCCGAAGAAAAGTGGACATATTTATAATCTGGCCAATCAGAATACCAATACCATACTATCTATCCGCCAACTAATTGGCTTACAAGATCAACTACCTAAACACACTAAATAATAATTGTCCTCTACCTTTAACTTCCTCCTCCATCGGTAACATGCGACTCTGAACTCATATTAATGATTCTTTCTTCTATTTTCCGAACACTGCGTTGTATTGATAGAAACACTAGAATCGTAGCCACTAAAACAATAGTCAAAATTCCAGCCCCAATTCCACTCAATGAAGTTGTTTTAATTATAGTTCTTTTAAGTTTTTTACCTACATAATCTATCTCAGCCTGCGCCAGAGCATTATCATAGTCACTATCAATTTTAGCAATTGCTTGCTTGTAATCGTTTTCAATACGTGCGATCTCGCTTTCCCGATCCGCATTTTTTCCAATATAAAGAATATAATACTGGGATAAGGCCTTATATTGTAGTGATGTGTCAATTTGTGGAATTAATTCCGAAAACAAATTGGTGGATTCAATAAGGAAAGGCAAATTTTGATTAAACTGATTATAGTAGGCATTAATCATTTTTTGAATAGCTAACGATTGCTGTGATGGATTAAATCTTTGAATAAATTTAGCTACATATCCGATTAGAGGTATACCATCTTTTGAATTTCTCTTACAAAAATTCGTGAGGTAACTTATATAAGAGAGGTCTGCCCGAGGAGAAATGTTTTTAACAACTTCACCCATAGCATTGCAAAACGTTACATTTTTTACTATATTGTCTTGTAATCCAGATAACATGTATAATAAAATGTCCGCCCTTTTGGATTCTATAGCTGGGGATATAGCCGAAATATATCCATAAATTAGATTTTTACGATCAGCATAAGTAATAGCATTTAATTGATCATAGGCCCTATTCAATTTATCCTCAATTCCTGGTTCCTGGACTATCCATTGTCTATATCTTTCGTCATTATAAACCAGCCACATACGCTCTCCGTACGGAAAATACCAACTACCCTTCCCGCTCCATGAGTACTTTGAAGGAGGAATGAGCTCTCTAAGCTTCTGAATCGCTTCTTCAAACGCTAGCTGATCTTTATCATCTTCGTTGGAACTTGTAACAGATGGCGCAGTTGGATGATTCGTCTGATCCTCTTGAACAGCTACTTCCTCTTGTAATTTCAATTCATCAAATGCCACTTTTACTGAGGGCGGATAATTGGCTTTTAAAGGATACTCCTCCTTTATTACTTCTCTTTTAATTGGAGGTATTAAGCTGTAGAGCAATCCTCCAATTGCTACGGCAATTCCTAAAAGTGTAACTAGGATAAGTCCATGCCAGAAAATCAAAGAAAAGTTGAAAACGTATCCGTTTTCCACCTTAGTAAAATAGTTGTATTTCATTTTATTGGAACATTTTCAGTTAGTATAGCAATCAATTTGTTTCCACGTATTAAATGTGAAGTTATAGCCTCCTCACCTTCCTGGACTCTACAAATTCCCGTATCTTGTGAAACTTCTTCAACTTCCAATACGCCTAAGGATTGTGATTGATTCGTAGTCAAATAGACAAAGAAAGTATAGTTCTTTGCCAAACCTACATCGATTCCATGGTTTATCATAACTAATTTTGCTTTGCCTTTTTTGTCACTCTCTACAATTTTTTGTATTGTAACCTTTGGCCGAAAAGCAAGAGTCATTAGCCGTTCGACACTCCCCATAGGTACTAGCGCTGACTTTGTACGTGCCGTTTGTTGATCAGGATATATTTGGTTTGTTACTGGTCCAAATGAATATCTGTTTAAAAGCTTCATGGTATTTAAATCATACACATTTACATCAAAACTAACCTTTCCTCGATAGCCAGGGGAAACTTGGGTGTTAAGCAACGGAACTCCACCTAAACTTATGGTAGATTTTCCATCATCATAAATAGCAGTATAAGATGGCTCTGTAAACTCAATACTATTTCTTAGTTCCATTGTATAATACTTCGACCAGTCGCTTTTAGGGACCAAGTCAAACCGGCCCTCCAGTGAATTGAGTATATTTTGTCTTAGTATCCTATTCTGCTCTGTATTGGAAAATCGAAAAAGAACCATTACACAAACCACTTTATCACTTTTATTAGCCTCCACCTTATATAGAAAACCTTCCGCTTTCATTCTTACTTGAACAGTACTTTCAGGGTCAACTAGGTTTTCAAATATCAAAGTGGTAAGTTCTCCATGAGTGTATATTGCTTCCTTCTTCTTCTCGCCATTGGAATACCATTCCTCGCATTTGCCATCTTTAAGATCACCCTTATAATAATTTTTTGCTGCCAGTTGACCATTCTCATACCACTCAACCCAGAGGCTGTCGCGCTTGCCATCCCTTAACACCCCTTCACTTTTCTTCTGATCGCTATTAGGATAATTTGACGATGAATGCTCATAAATTGATCCATTGCGGTAGGTAGCCTCCTCAGTCAATATGCCGCCTTTAAAGGTGTATTGCTTGAATTTGTCTCCGGTATCCAGAAATTCCGTGTATGTGCCGTCAACTATCTTACCATTTGAAAAAGTATACTGAACCTTTTGCTTTCCATTGTTATGATATTCGATACGGGGACCATGCTCAAAACCATTAGTATATGTTGTTTCCACCAATTTATTCCCATTTTCGTGATAGGAAGTAAAGGTACCGTTCAATTTATCACTGACGTAGAATGCGGCAGTCTTAGGGTTACCGTCCGGATAATACTCTATCCAAGGTCCTGATTTTCTTCCATATTCAAAGCTTGCCTCAAGCGTTTTTTTACCCTCGGGAGACCATGTCTGATGAGTCCCATTGGCTCTTCCACCAGAATAACTTGTTTCTCTTTTCTTTACTCCATTTTCATGCCACTCAGTATAAATGCCATTCAGTGATCCATAGTCGTAAACACCCTCACTCCTTTTTTTTCCATTCGGATAAAGTTCTATACAGGTACCATGCTTATCACCATTCCGGCATTCGCAAAGGCGTGCATTCGTTTTTTCATCAACGATAAGCCCTGTAAACCTGCCTCCTTTAAAATAAGCTATACCCTCTTTATATGTAATCTCAGATGGATATGCTGGATACAAATCTTGTCCCTGTATTTCCGAAAGTTGAGCCCCAACAAGGAACGTGATAGTGACTAATGTCTTGAGATTGGCACGCATTGGTCTGTGTTTTGTCCTATTTATGAAAACTTTCATTGATCCCCTTAAATCAATGTCTGCACCTGCCACTTCCATATAATCAACCTAAATATACTATTTTTGGAAGAGAATATATATATTTTGTCTACCCAAATACTTCCTTTTTGAGTATTTGTCCGGCATTTTTGCCATAGCATTAGCATAAAAGCTATGATGTTTTAGCGTTAACCACGATAATCAAGAACAGGGAAGGCCTGCGAAATCATCTTTTGCTTCTTTGATAAGCTCATTCAGTTCGTCATCCTTGCCGGTTTTCCTGGCGCAATCCTTTATTTTATCAGCTTCTTCCAGGTAATTCTCAATTGCTGCCTTTAATGCCTTACAGTTTTCATTAGTTGCATTAAAAAAGTAATCAACTTCCGCATCTATCCAATCATCTTCAGCCTGATTTAAAGCCAAGTCTATGCTGAAGTCAGCATTACAATTGGGCTCCTTTTGGCACGAAATTATTGAAAGGAACATAAGAACTCCCAAAAACTGGCTCGTGAAAACAAATCTATGATTCATAAGTTTAGTGTTTAGTTGTTTTGATAAAAATATTTAGGGGATTATTTCATATCTAATTAATAATCTACTCGATACCATATTTTTGAAATATTACTTCCATATTTAAAACAGTATCAATTCTTTATATCCACACTTGAAGTCATGTTTATTAACCCAGCGTTACTAGTTATTGTTATGGCCTTGGGTATTGTAGTATTTTCAAAATTATGCTCAAAGAGGACATTTTCTAGCGATAAATTGCCCTCGACAAAAAGTGCCCCCCCATTTGGGGCGGGTCCATTTGCGTCTTTAAGGGATAGGTCCTTTAGAACCAAGGTATTTCCTGATGTTATATGAAATATTCGTGAGGAATTATTCCCGGTTAAGGTCAAATTAGTAAGGCCTGATCCAAGCAAGGATATATTTTTATTGATACTTATCTCCCCTGAGGTTAAATTGATTTGACTCATAGCAGGTAACGAAAAGTAAATAGTTGACCCTGGGTCAACACAAGAAATGGTGTTTCGAAGTGAACCTGCACCGCTATCATTTGTATTTATAACAGTATTAATGTTGACTATCGCGCTTCCTTGATTTCCCCATCCACAAGAATTATTTGCTCTGAAATAATAAGTTCCAGATGAGGTTACAGTTTGACTGGTTGAAGGAGTAGCTGTACTAGTTCCGTTGCTGGTTGTTTCTTGCCAATAGATGGTTCCTCCACTTCCACCACTAGCAGTAAGTATTGCACTATTACAATAAGTTCCACTACCACTTACTGTCACTGGACCCGGAACAGTGTTAATAGTTACAGTTGCACTTCCCTGAGGCCCCCATCCACATCCATTATATGATCTGAAATAATAAGTCCCTGATGCGGATACTGTTTGACTTGTTGAAGGAGTAGCTGTGCTAGTTCCATTACTGGTGGTACCTTGCCAATATATGGTTCCGGGGCTTCCACCACTCGCAGTTAATACAGCACTGTTGCAAAAAGATCCCCCACCGCTTACAGATATAGACCCTGGTGGTACAACTACAATAGGGGTTGAGCCCCAGTACCACCATCCATTATCAGATTCATTTGATTCTGTAACCGAGGTAAAATAGTCGATAAAGTATCCCAAATAGTAAGTTCCTGTTGGGACTCCCTGTGCACATAAGTCAATCACTTTTGTTTGGGATGCACTGGAGTTCGAATTAATTGCCGGGATGCTTTGAGTACCTATATAATGATTAATAGTTGAAAAATTGGAATTCACAGATAAAGCAAATCTTGCAATAGATCCACTCGCAGTAGCAGTACCATTGTTTTGGATAGTTGTGTTAATGGTAAGGGTGTTGCCAGAAATCGTCAGGCCATCAGTCTGTTTAAGAAGATTGGGTGTGCCTGTACCTGTAAACACGCATATACTAAAATCACCAGAATATTGACTACCAATACCATAACTAAAAACCCTGATGGAATATGTAGTATTGGCCGATGGAGTAAAATTTAGGTTTTCGGCAACTCCCACTCCGTTGATATCGGCACAACTCACCTGCGTTGGGCCTGAACAACTTCCCTGATACAAACCAATAACCACATCAAAATTGGCCAAATTTGAAGTGGGTGCCACCCTGATGATTAGTGGGCTTGAAGTCGGTGGGGTTATGGTAAACCAAACATCATCATCATACCTTCCGCTTTGATAAGGAGTAGTACATGCAGATCCTCCATTAAAAGGTATATTAGGACTTGGAGGAGTTGCACCAATTGTAGAACAGCCTGAATTAATACAAGTTGATGAGACAGATAACTGGGTGGGTGCCGGAGGGCCGCATGAATAATCATTATTACAGAAGCTGTCCTCGGCAGCCAACAGCAAAGCCTGATATGCATTAATTCTCCCATACCCTAACGCTGTCGACCATGTACCGTTTTCTTGTCCCGGAACACCCGCTGTATATGTATATCCTCCTACTTTTTCACAAGTAGATTCCAAGAAGTATCGGGCTTGGGCATTTGACGCGTTCGGTTTCATAGACAAGAGCAGGGCCACGACTCCAGCAGCCATTGGACATGCCGCTGATGTTCCATTAAAATACTCATTATAACTTCCTGATACATATCCGGCACTTCCTGTAATATCCGTGGTATAAATATGGACACCTGGAGCAGCCACATCTAAGCCCGTGCCATAATCAGAGCCCCAGTAGGTTTCACCATCACAAGATGAAGGACTCTTTCTTTGATCACACATACTGGTGGCTCCAACGGCAATTGTGTTCGGATTTGATGCCGGATAAACTATACTTGAAGAGTTTCCATTGCCAGAAGAACTCAGAAATGGCGCCCCTAAGTGATTTCTTCCCAAAGTAACAGCGTTTGAAATCGCATTTTCTATCAAACTGGAACTACTTCCGAAGTTATTCGAATTACTGATTACATCCGCGTTGTTATACGCCCAATTAATACCGTCCGAAATGGCAGTTCCAGGGGCATTCCAATTGCCGGCTGCATTTATTATATTACAAATCTTAACCGCAATTACACTGCTTGTGTAAGCCAATCCAGATGTTCCGGTAGAATTATTTCCGGAAGCTCGAATTATACCGGCGCAGCTAATACCATGGGCATCACCAGGAAATCCAGAAGAATTAAAGCCAGTTCCTGTCGCATCGTATGTACTATGAAATGTAATATCAGGGTGTGTAAACTGGCTGGTACTGCCAAAGCAATCCAAGATTGCTACCTTGATCGTAGATGACCCTGTGGTGAGACTCCATGCGTTTTCAGCATCTACATCAGATCCAATCGTTCCGCCAAATTGACCGGTATTTTTTAAGGCCCATTGAGAATTGAAATAGGTATCATTTGTCTCAATTTTTCCAGTATAAATAAAATCAGGCTCAACATATTCAAACAGATTGAGATGCTGAAGGTGCAAAGCAAGTTCAAATGCATTTCCTGCCGATTTTTTTGTAGCTCTGCAGAAATATATGTTAGGCTCATATTCCTTTTGGATCAGAAAATTGAGTTCATTTGCTAACGCTTGAAGTGTGTCTAAGCCTTCCTCACTTTTGATTTTTACATAAAATAGGTCATAAACATATTGGGACGTTTGTCCTTTATATTTTAAAACAGGGGTGACATACTCTATCAAGCTATCTTTTTCCAACTCAGCTATAAGTGGTATAATTTCATTTGAAGACAACCCCCTGCTCAAATACCCAAGGATCAGATCCTGATATGCTATCGTTTGGATACTGTCGAATACTCCAGGTTCTGATCTCTTTGTTAAATACTCCTGGAACTGACTTTTAAACCTTTCGAAAAACTTAATCACAATCACTGTGGTGTCAACATCAAATCTGACGTCGCCCTCCGGCAATCGTAAAACGTAAGATTTGATATCAAGTCTTTCCACCGTCTGGGCAGACATTGTAGTACAAGCTAAGAAGAGAAATCCTATGATTTGATTAAGGAAAATTTGTCTCATAACACTTAGGTTATAATGGACTACAAACAATTTATCATTAGGCATAAAACAGCCTTCTCTCCATGGTAGCCGCCTTAGCAAGATAGGAGATTTAGTTCTTCAGAACTGTCCTGCTTCTCAAAATTATACAAATAATCTTTAAAACGGAAGCCATCAAAATTATTACAACCTCGAGTGGCTTCCCAAAAAATCAAACTATGACTTCCTTTGGGTTAAAGGGGCTCACTAATTTTTGAAGCTAATTATTCGTTAAGTCTAAAACCTACGGTGAAGTAAACCATATTAATCAATCTTTCAAAATCCTCAATGCTATCAGAATCCTCTCCATACTCATATTTACCTTCAAATTTATGGTTCCCAAGCCCCATATAGGTAATACCCAATTCAATCTTGTCGTTCAAGGTCGCACCCCCTCCTAACACGAATCCAAATCCGGTGGCAAGCTCATAAGATTCAATGTAATCATCATCTCCGGGCTCTTCCCATTTGAAATTTGTTAGCTTGGTAAAACTCAAAGCCAAACCCAATTTGGCAAACAGTTTGGTTTCTGTATTAACGGCATAATTGTATTGAAGGCCGGTGGACAGGGGTATGTTAAAATATTTTGGGAAGGTAAAGTCAGAATCCTCCTCATCTTCTTCAATCATGTCTTTGGCGTCACCGTTGAGCGGGTTAAACAAGATATCCAAGCCTCCGAATATACCTAGGCCATTATCACTTACAGGAAAATACCCAGCCAGACCGACGCCAAGTCCAAGTCCAGCAAGACCTGAGTCAGAATCGTAAATGTCATCGTCCGCAAACTCTCCCAAGGGTATAGTCGGTCCGAAATGAAGGGTCATTTCACTTTGGGAAAATGCTTGGCCTATGGTAAGAATTATAACAAGCATCGTAAAATAGTTGTTTAGCTTTTTCATTTTATTATTTATTTGCGTTAGCGATATTAATTTCGACAGGATAGCTACTTTCTATGCTGCTTGACAAGGTAGTCTTCCTGTTATTCATGAAGAAATACACGTTCAGTTCCTATCAATTGTCCATTTTGAATAATCGATGCAATAAAGAAACCCGCAGGCAATGATCCAAGCGTGTATTCACATGTTGTGGTTTCACATTCAAAGTTTGCGATTTCCCTTCCGGTTATATCATAAAGGTGAATGGTAGCTGGCAAATCATTTTCTATGCGTACGGTTAGGATCTTAGATTCGTTAACGGTCACATAATCACTAGAATCTGCCGCTGAATTGCAATTGTTGTAGATAACAAATGACTTTGGATTTTGATAGGATCCACTCTCAACAGCATAGTACAAACCGTAGTTGCAAGAGGACGAATTGTTTTTCACTCTTACCTCGATTTTGCTGCTGCCGGTAGGGTAATTGAACGCTGGTGAATTATAAGTAAACAAGCTTGAAGTTTGATTCGGTCCGAGGGTAATAGTGTATGGTCCATCAATACCCGCCTCCACGCCATTGGATTGAATAAGCACTAGCAAAACCTTCCCCGTCCAAGATTCTGTACCCTCATTTTTAATCTTATACGTAACGGTCAGTGGACAGTTCTTATTTACAGTGGATGGACTTAGCGTAATCGCCTGAGCGAGCTTTAATCTGCTGTCAATAATATTGTTGTATCTGTAACTCTTATATCCTGTCAACTCCGTATAAGAATAGGATTTATGCTGAACATTCCAGTTGCCTCCGGATGCTTCCATGAAAGTGGCGGTACCAGTTGGATTGTCATCAATACACATTCTGGTATGACTGCCGGCTTTGTTGACAATATCTCCCTTTTTAAGTGCTGAAAATCCAGCTTGCGTATTACTCAACCCCAAGTATGTTGAAATGTCTGGAAGTGAGTTTGTACTTTGCTTTGGATAATATTCCCACCACCTGGTTACTGCACCTGAGCAGTCCACACCTATTACATAAGTGTCTAAGTCGCTTGAATATGCTGTTCCGCTACAGGTAGAATTATTAGAAGTAAAATAATTTCCGGTCTTCTTTCCTGAGCTGACAAAGCCCAACCAATCCGTCCACTTTGTAAATCCTCCCCATTTATATGGTATGGACGTTTTGGCTCCATTATTACTATAAGCAAGTGGAGTGCGGTACTTTGTCGTTCCTCCCGGTATTGTAGTACAATTATTAACCCAGTTTGGAGTCGAAGCCGTCCATTGCATATCCTCATATGTTTTCGCTCTGGCTACTGCTTGTGTTCTGGTCACACAATTACTACCGTATTGTCTGCCCTGAATATCTTGATTCTGCATTTCTTCGCCTTCATAGGGATTGACTGGAAGTGAGTTGTTATAGTGGTATGGAGTTGTAATGTGAACATTAGTAAAGTCACAATCTTTCACCAGATAAAAGCCATCCTGCGTGGTGAGTATATAGTAAATGGAATTATCAACCACACACCAGGGAGATTGCAATTCAATATAATACATAAAGGGAATGGTGTCGTGGGCTTGTATTTCTCCGGAATGATTCAATGTATATAGCACTCGGGTAGGTATGTTATCGCCCATGTCCAGCTCGGAATCCAGGTATACTTTTTCCTTTGTTGAACCCACAGGGACTGACGTGAGCAGCACACTTTTTGATCGTTGGCCGGGCAAACAACCAGTAAACGATGGTATGTAACCCGCAGGCATAGAAAGTTCAAACCCGTTACCTGGCTTTATTTCTGCATACACATTATAATCCCCCTTGTACCGCATAGCAGTTTCCCCAAGCAATTCAATCGTTCCATTCTTTAGAATAAAAGTGCGTTCATCCGCAGTCAGGAAATAGTGATCTCCTGATTCAACATAGTAGTTTTGAAGGTAGAAATCACCTGGTCTTTCGAATTCCATAACCAATGAAATGTCCCTTGAACCTGAATCCACTCTAAGTATATCTGCGTGCCGTAAACAATAATAGTATCCGTCCTCGTAATAAAACCTCTCTATTTGTCCTTCCAATTGAATTGATTCTTTAGGCTTCTCAGGTTGCCTAAGGTCATATATCACCAATCTTGAATCATCAGACAAAAGGCACAATTCATTTTTTTCTGGAATCACCTGGTACATTTGCAAGGCATAGCGGCCTGAAAATTCAGTCCTTGGCTCAAGCCCTTCAATCCAGGGAAAGAAGATGGTAAGGCTCTTTTTAATTGTGCTATCTGAATTAATCTGGGCTGATAAAGGCATCACCAGTAAGTAAAAGACCACTGTAAGCACTGAACATGTTTTGTTAAGCTTTGTCATACCTTAATTTTTTGAAGGTTATAATTATAAGTACCAAATTATGAGTCTATTAGACTCAAGACACCGTATAATCAGCCATTACACCTTTTAAGTGAGTGAAATGCCTTTCTCAATAAGTCAATGTGCTAAAAATGTTCATTCAACAGCATGCTCATTTGACATTGGCCTAGCCTATTCATTGACTGGACAAATTGTGTAAATCAATTTAGTCACTGTAAATTTGGGAAAGATGACCAAAACACGAAGACAATTTTCACCTGAGGAGAAGCACCTGCTGGTGCATCCGACTGAAGGCATGGTATCTATGGTCGATTGGCTTAAGGAGAAAGGCTATCCAGTGGGGCCTAAACGGATCCGTCGCTTATTCAAACTCATTGGCAATCAAACGCTGTATCGTCGTAAAAACCTCACTAAAGGTTCTGCAAGAGAATTCATTATAACTTACCTGCTCAAAGGACTGAAAGTCACGCTTGCCAATCAGGTATGGTTTACCGACATCACCTACATCCCCACGACCAATGGTTTACTGTACATGACTGCTTTTATTAACGTTTACAGCCGAAAGATTGTGGGTTGGGGCATTAGCAACAGTATGACAAAGCAATGGTGCCTGGAGGTGTTGAAAGCTGCTATCGGGCGGCATGGCAAGCCAGAGATACTGAACTCGGATCAAGGCTCGCAGTATTCCAGTCTGGGATGGATCAATTACCCCGAAGACAATCAAATCAGGGTGACTATGGATGGAAAAGGAAGAGCCACGGATAATGCTTGGATTGAACTTTTATGGAAATCATTGAAGTACAATTATATCCACCTCAATCCATGCGATAGCGGTTTGGAAGTCTTTGAAGCGGTGCAACGCTACATAGAATACTATTTTTGGAAGAAACACCAGACCATCAAGATGTCACCCAATACAGCCTTTGATCAATCTATTGGAAATAAAGCAGCATGAAAACCGAAAACATTAACTTAACAAATATGCCTTTTGGTCCAACAAATGGGGAGCATTACAGTTGGGGTAATTATTGGTAAAATATAAGTGCATTTTCATGGTATTTACTATATTATTATTAATCGTGTGTTGTAAGATAATAAATATTTCAATATCAAAAATGGTCACTTTATTGGGTGCAAATCTTTTAATAGTAACATGCACTTCATATGCACAAAATTTTAAACTTATTGATTCGATTTATCTTGAAATTAAAACCACAGAATCTGATTCTATCCTTGCAAAACAATATAATCTTATTGTTCGGGAATTCGCATTAGTTGGTAAATGGAAAGATGCTTTAGATCCTGCGATAAAGGGATATGACTATTCTGTAAAGTCACAATATAAAAAGGGAATTGCAGCAAATGCATATCTGCTAGGTTCAATTTATTGCTACTTTGCAGATTATGAAAAAGGTTTAAAATATTATCAAATTAGCCTATCCGCGTGGGAAGAATTAGGTAATAGATCGAATATAATTCAATGTCTAAATTCAATTCAATTCATATATCAAGAAATTAAAGACTATGAACATTTGTTTCATGTAAATGATAGAATTTTAGGAATTTCAAGGGATTGTAGAGATTCTAGTATTTGGTTTTCTGCACAAAACAGCCGAAGGATGTTTTATTTTAATTTGTGCCGAGATGCATTATTACAACACGATTCCCTGGTGGCCAATCAGAATTACGATTTATGCATACAAATTCATTATAGTCTCGTAGAATACTTAAAGAGAAATCAAAAATCCGATGATGCTATAAATTATACAGCGTACTTAGCTCATGCAATCGATGCTAGTAATTACATTACTAATATAGATTCACTTCAGCTGTCCGTTATTCTTAATACGTCCAAATATCCCAAACCTGATAGCTTATATAATTCGGTCATTAACCATTATTTAGAATCTGGTGATTCTTTAGCATGCACCCTGTTTTTTAATATGTTGGGTACTTATTATAAGAATCTCGGTATCTTGTACGCGCAACAAGGTGATTTTTCTGGTTCTTTTTCTAAATTTGAAAAGGCCCTTAACTATTTAAAAGTAGCTCATCGCCTTATTTCGATTCAAGGATTTAAACATGGAATAGCTAACTTTTCCAAAGATTTAGGTAGCGTGTACATGTATTTAAATGATTTTAGTAAGGCAAATGAAATCCTATCTATCGCTTTATCTATATTTAGGGAAATAGAATATACAGATGGAGTTGAAGAGGTTTATTATTTACTATACAAAAACTCAATAAAAGCCAAAAATTATCTTGAGGCTCTTAATTATTATGAGCTGTTATCAAATGTTCGAAATTTAATATTGGATTCAAATAAAAATAAATCCATCTATGAATTAACAATAAAATATGAAACTGATAAAAAAGTTCAAGAAAACCAAAATTTAGTTCTTCAAAATCAAATTCAACTAAAGGAGAATTTGCTACTTGCCAAACAAAACCAAATAAATATCTTGCATATGAATAAAGAGCTTGCTGATCGGCTTCTGGCCGAAAATCTTGCTGAAAAACGACAGGATAGCATCGGCTGGTTGAGCGACCAAGGAGAAGCTCAACGCAAGTTGAGTGAGCAACAAATTGCGCTCGCCATGGCCAAGGAACAATTGAGTACCAAACGTATTCAAAACCGAAACCTAATTATAGGAACTCTCTCCGGACTGGCTGCTTTAGGAGGCTTAATCGCATTTCTTATTAGCGGGATTAGGAAGAAAAAATTTGATCTAGCGATAAAAGAAAGAGAGGAAAAAGCCCTTCGTGCCCAACTCAAGCCTCACTTCGTATTTAACGCTCTCGCAGCCATTCAAAAATCCGTGCATGATAATCCTGTATTAGCGGAAAGCTACCTTTCCAAGTTTAGCCACTTTACCCAGGAAGTGCTGGCAAATTCTGAAAAGAAGCAAATTACCCTGAATGATGAACTGGCCATGCTCTCCAAGTATATCGAACTGCATAGCCTCCGGCTTCATCAGCCAATTGAATACTATTTCATTTTCACTCCGGAAATCGATCCTGAGGAAATTATGGTCCCTCCCGCTATCCTCCAGCCGTTGGTGGAAAATTCTATTAATCACAATTTTGCCGGTAAGGAGACCCGGGGATCCATTCAGGTGCATTTCTCACTGGAAGGCCACTTGCTTAAATGTATTCTTGAAGATTCCTGTGAAGGGACAAAAAATGAACCTGCGGCTTCGAAAGTTTCTATGCGCGAAAGAAAATCATTTGGCCTACAAATTGTCAGGGAACGCCTGGAGCTTTGGTCAAAAGGAAAGGCCCTTACAGCGTTTTTGGAACTCATCCCGCAAAGCCAGGGAATGCGGGTAATCTTAGGAATCCCTCTTTAATTCTGCATCTTATGATCACTGCGCTTATTGTGGAAAACGAACCTCAGATTGCTGATCACTTACTTTCTATGGTCCATCGTAATTTCAGCGATCTCAAGATTGTGGGGGTGTGTCCCTCAGTACTTTGTGCATTGGAGTCAATTGAAAGGGACAAGCCAGACATCGTTTTTCTGGATGTAGAACTTAATTCCCCGGAAACCGGATTTGATATCCTCCGGAATCTTACCTCGATAGATTTTAAAATCATCTTTACAACCGCATATGATCAGTATGCGCTCAGGGCTATTAAATTTAGTGCTTTAGATTTCCTTCTCAAACCAATTGATGAAGATGAATTGCGGACGGCTATAAGCAAGTTTGTGGCCGGCCGATCTTTCACTACAACTATTCAGCAAGCTACACTCTTATCCTATCAACCCGGTAACCAGGAAATAAAAATTGGCCTTCCAGTATTAGACGGAAGCCATTTCGTGCCTGTAAAGGACATTTTGTATTGTGAAGGCGGTGGCGCTCAGACTTATGTCTATTTAAAAGGAGGGAAAAAATACTTAGTTAGCCGTACACTTCGCGAGTGTGAGGATATGCTGGAGCCCTTTGATTTCTGCCGGATCCATAAATCCTACCTGATCAATCTATATCATATAGAAAAATATCACAAAGGAGATGGCGGCTGCGTGGATCTGAATGGTGGCTACCAACTGGATATTTCTAAAACGTATAAAGACGAATTTCTCCTCCGACTCAAACGACTATGATTCCAGGTTCTAAAATGGAGTCAAAATTAGATGCCTCTGATTTTATCCTTCCCAGCCTTAAAATTACAGGCCGATCAAACCAGGTGTGTCTTGCCTGGCAATTCCTGAGCAGCTTTGCGGTATACTTCATTTTTTGTTTGTTAGTTCCCGTAGCCCTGGGAATAAATGGTCATTAATGAATAAATATTGCTGATTCTAGCAGTAGCAGTTTCTACTTCAGGTGACCAAAAGGCCATTTGACTTACCCAAATGGTGGTTTGACTGATTATACCTGTTTTGGCCAAATAAGAATAAATAGCTTTGATAAATCACCAATCAAAACTTAATCTTACTTGCGATGGAAAATCAATTACCTCCTTCACCTCCCCAACAACCTCAGTATATAGTTGTGAAAACCAATAAAAGTGTTGGACTGGCCCTACTGCTTACTTTTTTGTTCGGTCCTTTGGGATTGCTCTATGCTACAGTATCAGGTGCGCTTATAATGCTGTTCATTTCACTGATTGTGGCTTTTATCACCTTTGGTTTTGGCATCCTGATTACCTGGCCGATCTGCATGATTTGGGCCGCCATAGCAGTCAATAACCAAAACAACCGAATGAGGCCACGATAAAATATAGGTTAAGTGGTTTTCAATATAATATCCCATGTCCGATACTCCAAATAATGTGAATACCGAAGCACGCTCATTTCGACAGGACGACCCGTTGGCCTTAATTGGATTGCCGACCTTGAAATCCATTCAATACGTTCGTGTCAGCGATATACTGTATTGCAAAGGCGAAAGCAGTCAAACCTCCGTATTCCTGGCCAATCATTCTCGTGTGATGATTACCCGCACGCTCCATCAATGCGAATTCATACTAGCAAACTTTGGCTTTTGCCGGATTCATAAATCCTATGTGATCAACCTTGGTCATGTAAAAGAATACACAAAATCTGAAACACATACCATTTCACTCTCAGACGGAACCAGGCTGGAAGTATCGAAAAGCTACAAGGACCTGCTTAAGGCCAGATTAAATTGTATATAATATTCAATCATCCCTCTTATGAAATTGATTTTTCTCCTCTGTATGCTTCTTTTTTCTTGCAGTGCTCCTTCCATTAATCAGGATACATCTTCAAATGGTGTAAATAAGTCTTCTCATGAAGTTGAAAGGACAAAATTTACTTATAGGATAACAGCATCCCGTCAGGGAATGTTTGGCTATGAAATATTTCATAATGAGTCCATGATCATAAAACAGAGCTATATTCCTTCTATCCAGGGACTTCATGAATTTAGGTCCAAACTGGATGCCGAAAAATTGGCGAAACTGATGGTTTCCAAGTTATCAAATGATGAAATGCCACCGACTATTACGGTCGATGAAATTAAAACCCTTAAGATCCAGTACTAATACCAAATGGTCATGAAAAAAATTATACTTCACATCTGCTTGTTTTGCATTTTCAACCCTATCCAAAGCCAAAACAATTGGTCCTCTGAAGGTTCATTAGGGACCACCTCCGAGAGACGTCATAGAGGTGTTGGGTTTTCTATAGGTGATAAGGGATACGTAGGTACCGGTACCAGGGGTTCTTTTGGGAATACCGGATATCGCGAACTCAAGGATTTCTGGGAATATGATCCTGTAACAAAGGTTTGGACACAGCTTGCGGACCTCGCAGGTTCTTCCAGGTACGATGCTGTAGGTTTCTCTGTTGGCAATAAAGGGTACATTGGATCGGGAACTCACTTAAGCCCAAGTTCCGGTGATGTATATCTCGAAGATTTTTGGGAATATGACAGAACAAGCAATAGTTGGACTTATATAGGAGATATTCTCGGCGGGCCTAGATTTGGAGCCGTGGCATTTGTTATTGGCACCAAAGCGTATGTCGGCACCGGTTGGAGTCCCTCAACTGGGCATACCACCGATTTCTTTGAGTTTGACCCTTCAAATAATTATACATGGACGCAGAAATCTTCATTACCAGGAGTACCTCGAACATATGCCACAGGCTTTTCCATTTGTAATAAAGGCTATCTAGGTACGGGGCTAATTGCAAATAATACAGGCATCAGTGATTTCTATGAGTATGATCCTTCCACAAACACCTGGATGGCTAAGCCAAATTACGGGGGAGGTGCATGTTATGGAGCTAAGGGGTTTTCAATTTGTACCAAAGGGTTTATGCTTAAAGGTGCTCACAATGGAACCTGCGACTCCAAAAAGTTCTGGGAATACGATCCTGAACTAAACACCTGGATTCAGCGAACGGACATCCCTGGCGAGTTCAGATTCCACCCGATTGCCTTCTCAATAAAGAACAAAGGCTACATAGGTACTGGTAAAAAATGCGGTGAAGAAACTTATTTTACTGACTTCCTCTCCTATACACCTATCTCTGCTGAAGCACCCGACCAACCAGGCCCTGTTACAGGAAAAGCAACCGTATGCCAAAGGGATGTAGAAACGTATAGTATCAATCCCATCTCGTGTGCAGAATCCTATACGTGGACCGGTCCTCCGGGATCCTTGGTCATTAGTGGTCAAGGAACAACTACCATCACTATAGATTTTAGTAATGCTAACAGTGGGAATATTTCTGTTTCCGCTGTCAATGGTTGTGGAATCAGCCCGCCACGTTCCTCTGCCATTACGATAAATCCTTACCCTTCTATAACAACTTCGGAGCCTACCACCATTTGTTCAGGTCACTCAACACCATTAAATGCGGTAGGTGCCAGCTTTTACTTTTGGTCACCTTCAACTGGGTTAAGTAATCCAATTGTCCCAAATCCAATTGCTAACCCAACAGAAACTACACTTTATACGGTTATCGGAACAACCAATGGATGCTCCGACACTTCGACATTAATAGTCACTGTAAACCCAACTCCGATAGTTGTCTCAGGAGGAGATGCACAGATATGCGAGGGTACATCAACTCAAATATCAGCCGATGGGGCTAGCACATATTTATGGTCACCTAATTCAGGACTGTCAGATCCCACAAACTCATTTCCAATTGCTTCTCCTGATATGAGTACTAATTATATGGTTATTGGGACCTCCAACGGATGCTCAGATACCTCTTTTGTTGAGATTATAGTCAAGCCAACTCCTGCCAAACCAGATACAATTTATGGTAATTTATCTGTATGTCAAAACACTGCACAGACATATTATATTACTAATGACCCTTCTGCAACTGGTTATATGTGGACACTTCCAGGCTGGCCTGGTAGCAGCGTAGATACAGCCATTACTTCTATCGCGTCTTTAAGTGGGTACATTTCAGTGGTTGCGATCAACAACGGGTGTGTTTCCCTTTCAGACTCCATATATATTTTAGTTTCATCCATACCTCAATCCCCGGATACTATTTTGGGGCAACATAAATTATGCGGTCTTATATCAAACTCTTTCTCGGTTAATCCAGTGATGGGTGCAAGTAACTATATCTGGACGCTGCCTCCAGGATGGTCCACTCCCTCCATGTCAAACGCCATTACGGTTCAAGCTGGAGAGAGTGGGTTGATTAGTGTTTCGTCAGCTAATTTTTGCGGTCTTTCAGGCCCAGCTACTCTACATGTAACTGTGTATGACTCATTGCCTGTGACGCCCGTATTGCTTGATGGCGACCTTTCACCTTGTATAAACTCAGCTATTGAATACGAATTAGTAAATCAGTCAGATGCATATCAATTCCTCTGGCAGCTACCCGAAAGCTGGATAGGCACATCAATTAACAATATCATTACGACCAACGTGGGTGACCAGGATGGTAACCTCACTGCAATAGCGATAAATGCTTGTGGCCAAAGTAATCAAATGGTCGTGCCTGTTGAAATTGTTGATATAGATACCACCATTATTCTTAGCAGTGATCAACTTATGGTCAATCAGCCAAATGGAACATACCAATGGATTGATTGTATAACCGGGGATTCCATTCCGAATGCCACAAACCAGGTTTTTACTCCAAATCAAAATGGCATGTATCAGGTAGCCATTTCGTATATGGGATGTGAGGATGTTTCGTCATGCATTCCATTTATTTCTACGAGCATTGAAGTGACTGCCGGCATTGAATTTACAGTAACACCAAATCCATCTCCCGAACGATTTAGAGTATCAGGAGATTGGGCTGAAATTGATGATCTTAAAATCTATGACCTAAATGGTGAGTTGATTGCCTTCAGGTTAGAAGATAATGGTAACAGTAAAGACATTTCACTGGAACACGCAGAGACAGGCATCTATCTCCTAACGATTAAATCAAAAAAGAATACCCATGTAATTAAACTGGTAAAGATATAGAAGGCTGGACCTAAACACATTGCGTTTAATAAATAACTATTCCAATATCATTTTCAACGAATCTAAAAATATTTCTGCTATGAAATGTTTAATTCTTTCCATATTGGTCTTAATGGCCATGACCTCCATTAGCTGCGTTTCGAAAAAAGGAGTAATAAAAACATACAACAATCCATCGGTTGATGCCTCAAAGATTCACTCCGTATCTATTTTTCCATTACGGAATTCATTTGTACAGTCTTCAGTTGGTCTGGGTACCGGAGAAATGCTTGAGCTCAATAAGATGTTTCAAGTAGAATTTGCAAATAGAAATCCCAATACTACCCTGGTCAATTCCGTTTCTAGTAGAGAGTTGCTCAACCAATATAAGCTAGTCAATTCATATGATACATTACTTTCTGTCTTTGAAAACACCGGCTTGCCCAATACAAATATCCTTAATACAATTGGGGATAAACTTAAAGTTGACGCAATTATCCAGGGATTCCTTAAAGAGGTATTCCAAAGGGACGGAGCTTATGGTGTCAACAGAGGTGAGACAAGAATTACAATCAAATATGTAATGCTATCTACAATATCTGGTGATGTGCTCTGGGAGGCAACTTGTTCCGGTTACAAGGGAACTGGAACGACTCTAGCAAAAGCTCCGCCCATTGATGACGTGATTGAAATAATAGAAGGAAAAATTGTTTCTGCTATGCCAACACTCTCAACATTCTGAAAAAACGAAGCTTCATCAATCTGGCGAGGCGAAATTGCAATAATAATCAAGTGGTTAATCTATGGAACAGGGTTTCACTTCAACTCATGCATATTCTTGGTAAAATGCTCCACCCGTTTTCCCGGCCCAAACTTAGCCTGGTTGTATTCATTTGAACTCCCCTTTGGAATCGTCAGTGAAGTCCAGTCTCCTTCATTGAGCCACCGGGCGAGATAAACGACCTGCCCAACATGATAGGCATAATGGGCCAACTGCCGCATCATAGCTTCCTCAACAGTCTGTCCCATATTGCGGATATACACGATGGTCTCCAGGTCTGCGGTAGTCAGGCTACGCAAAGCATTCAAGACACAAGCCCATCCATCATCCCATAATTGCATGATCTCCGCACGTGTAGCCGGAGCTTCTTCAAACTCCTGGTCGCGCTGACGCCACTCCTTTTCTCCATCCGTCGTCAGGAAATCAGTCCATCGGGAGAGCATATTGCCATGCAGATGCCGGATGATCACACTGATACTGTTGCTCTTCGCATCCGGCACATAAAACAAGGCTTCATCACTGCATTGAGCCATCGCTTTCTCTCCGAGGTTCTTATAATATTCATACAGGCTGATGGTACTGGAAAGGGTTGTTGCATTCATGGTATAAAAGTAAATACTTGGTTTGAGATGTCAGATTTGAAGATGCCAGATTTCCCTCTCATTAAGAGGGATCGTCCGTCCGGACGAGGGAGTTCACCATATGCCATATGTCAGATACCAGATGCCAGATGAAGAGATGCCAGATGGGGAGATGCCAGATACCAGATAAAAAAGTTGCGCACAGAGACACGGAGGGCACAGAGTTTTAATCTTTCTTCAATTTTCATTTACAACTTTTCCCTTTTTCAGCCCTCTGCTTCGCTGCGTTCAGCAGTTCCCCTGTTTGCTGCGCCATCCCGGGGACATTTAACTCACCTCATCACTCCATCACCTCATCACTCCATCACTCCATCACTCCATCACTCCATATCTTTGCCTCATGGACTTCAAACCAATCCTCGACCAGGCGCTTATCGTGGCCCGGGAAGCTTCTGACTTCATTCACTCCCAGGCCGGCAAAGTCACAGAAGGCGATATTATCACCAAATCCAGGAATAGCCTGGTCAGTTATGTAGATCAAACCGCTGAAGAAATCCTCGTTCGCGGCCTGGGTAAAATACTCCCGGAAGCCGGATTCATCACCGAAGAAGAAACGGTTGAGCGACGCTTTTCTGAATTTACATGGATCATCGATCCGTTGGATGGCACCACCAATTTTCTGCAACAGATCCCTGTCTACTCGGTCTCCATCGGCCTGCAATACAAAGATCAACTCGTGCTAGGGATCGTCAGTGATGTGGAACAACATGAGATGTTCTATGCCTGGAAAGGGGGTGGCGCCTGGTGCAATGGCCATCCTATCCGCGTCTCTACACGGACGGATGTGCAAGAAGCCGTAGTAGCTACCGGTTTCCCCTATGCTTCACGCGATGTGCTCCCTCAGTTGACCGCCGCATTTGAATATTTTCTGAAAAACGCAAAGGGAATACGCCGCCTGGGATCCGCGGCCATAGACCTTGCCTATGTGGCCTGTGGACGATTCGATGTCTACTACGAGACCACGCTCAACCCATGGGATATCGCCGGCGGAATCATCCTCGTCGAAGAAGCCGGAGGTAAGGTGTCTGATTTCAACGGGGCGGATCGCATGATGGACAATGGCCAGGTGATCGCCGCACCTTCCCAACTGCACAACACGGTATACACCCATATCCATTCGATATTCGGTACTTAGTCGAAGGAGATGGGCGGCAGGTCTATAAGCCTGATTGGATACCCGGTCCTTTCTCCGGCAGGTACTATCTTTATCCCTTATACAGGCTGATCCAGGCAATATGCAATACAGCGAGATACTGTCACAGGCAATCCGGTCCGTCAGGGCCAATTCACTCAGGGCGATTCTGACGCTCCTGATCATTGCCTTTGGCATCATGGCACTCGTGGGGATTCTCACCTCCATCGATGCCCTCCTGTTTACGATGAATGACAATTTCTCCCGCATGGGCGCCAACTCCTTTGAGATACGGCCCAAAGGATTTACCATTCATTCCAACCGCCATGGCCGTCAGGAAAAACAAGGACCACCGATAGTCTTTCGGCAAGCCATGGAGTTTAAAGAACGATTTGACTTCCCGGGTTCCATGGTCTCAATCTCCGGATGGGGCACCTCCAATGCCACCCTCAAATACGGCGACGAAAAAACAAATCCCACGGTATTCGTCTTCGGTGGCGATGACCACTACCTTGAAGTTGAGGGGTATGATCTGGATTATGGGCGCAACTTTACCAATATCGAACAGGAATCGGGCACCCAGGTAGCTATCGTAGGGATGGATGTAGTCAATGATCTTTTTAAAAAAAATGCCCTGGCCGCCCTGGGCAAAGATATTCTGGTCGACAATCGCCGCTTTACGATCATCGGTATCCTGACCTCGAAAGGTGCAACGATGAACCAAAGCGCGGACCGCAGAGTGATCATCCCCTTGTTTACGCTGCGTAATCTATACGGCTTTGCCAATAAAAATTATGACATCAATGCCACCACAGCAAATGCTACGGATCTGGACGATGCCATCTCCATGGCCACCGGGATCATGCGCAATATCCGGGGACTTCGTGTAGCGGAAGAAAATGACTTTCAGACCCGTCAGAGCGATAGTCTGATGAATATCCTCAAAGAGAACACCGTCACTATTCGTCTCGCCACCATCGGTATCGGCCTGATCACGCTCGTCGGCGCAGCCATCGGTCTGATGAACATCATGTTGGTATCGGTCACTGAACGTACGCGCGAAATCGGGATCAGCAAAGCACTTGGAGCTACGCGAGCCAATATTCTAACTCAGTTTTTGACGGAAGCTGTGGTGATCTGCCAAATGGGCGGGATCGTAGGCATCATTCTGGGGATCCTGATTGGTAACAGCGTCGCGCTCTTGCTCGGCGGAAAGTTTATCATCCCCTGGGCCTGGATTATCCTGGGCTTTATCACCTGCATGATTGTAGGTCTCGTGTCCGGACTCTATCCGGCACTCAAAGCCGCGCGCCTGGATCCGATCGAATCTCTGCGCTACGAATAGTATCCATTTGCACCAGGGTATTTAACTCGCTTTTGGGCTAATCGAATTTTCTTCAACAGGGTCAGGCAAGGTCATTCGCAACCATGCATAACCCAACACTCCCGCAACGAGTGAAGCCACAAGTACAGCAACCTTGGTCTCGTTGATAATCCGCGGATCAGAAAAAGCCAGCAAGGTGATAAAGATGGACATGGTAAATCCAATACCTGCCAACATCCCAGCACCCAATATATGTTTAGTCCCCGTTCCTTCAGGAAGACTACACAAGCCAAGCGCAATTCCTGCAAGGGAAAACAACAGTATCCCTATTGGCTTGCCAACGACCAAACCCAGGATAACACCAAGATTGTTTACTGTGGGTAAACTCGAAAACACATCCATTGAAATCGGAATAGCCGTATTGGCCAGCGCAAAGACAGGCAATATGAAAAAGGCCACCGGCTTGTGCAGATGATGCTGCAACCGATAAGAAGGTGACGCCTCCCCACCATCCCGAAACGGCAGTGCAAAGGCAAGCAATACCCCGGTGATAGTAGGATGAACTCCGGTCTGGTAAAGACAATACCACAATACAGCCCCGAGCACCAGATAAATCCATGTCTGGTTGGCCCCCATGCGGTTGAGAATAATCATCGTGCCAAACAGCAGCACCGAAAAGGTAAGATACATCATCACAATACCCTCCGAATAAAACAAGGCAATGATGATGATCGCCCCAAGATCATCGATGATCGCCAGCGCGGTCAGGAATACCTTGAGCATCACCGGTACCCTGCTACCCAGCAAAGACAATATGCCCAGTGAAAAAGCAATATCCGTAGCCATAGGGATTCCAAATCCCTGTTGAAACGAACTGCCATGATTGAAACCATAATGTATCGCGGCCGGCACAAGCATGCCTCCCAGCGCCGCAAGAATGGGCAACATCGCTTTCCGAAAATCAGCAAACTCTCCGACATATATTTCCCGCTCAATCTCGAGCCCGACCAATAAAAAAAAGATAGTCATCAAACCATCATTGATCCAAAACTCTAAAGGTTTTGGTCCCAGGCTTGCATGCCAGAGGTGCTGATAACCTTCTCCCCAGGCACTATTGGCGAGCAATAACGATATCGCCGTGCAAACCATCAGGATGAGCCCACCCGCTTTCTCGCTGTGAAAAAATTCGTCAAACAGTTTCGTCACTTTCATAGCTGTATCTGATTTACATCGGGAGACCTTACTTGTGTCGGTTGAGTTCCTTCATGGCCTCCCTGACAGTCAACCCTGAAAGCGTACGTTTTTTCAAATACGCACGTACCTGGTTAGGAAAAACTTTTGCATGCTGCCGGAGTGCCCAACCGCAAGCCTTCCGGAGAAAAAACTCTTTGCTGTCCGCAACGCGGTCAATCATCTCAAACAAAAGTTTTTCATCGGTCTCCTTTTTGTACATCAATTGATGAATGATGGCGACTCGTTGCAACCACATATTATCTGAAGCAATCCATTTATACGCGTATTCATGCTGCAGCTCAGGATACTTCTTCAAATGCATGCCCGTGAGTTTGGCGAGCCAGTCGACGGTATCCCACCAGGAATTGGTCGTAATGGTTTTTTCCAGAACCCGAATCCAGGACTTGGTCTGTGCTGCCATCATTCGTTGCATCATTTCCAAAGCCACATATTGCACTTCGCGGTATTCCTGTGCAAAACACAAGCGTATAAATACTTCCAGGTCTTTTCCGGTAAACACGCCTCGTTCGGCAAATATCTCTTTCGCAAGAGCCATCCACTGCGGAGCGCCAAGGCCACAGTATTCAAACTGGTGACGCATATACGCCCGTTGCTGCTCTGCTCGACTGGGATCTCCTGCTTTGATAAACGTGTCGGTTACCAGCTGAACATACTGTTCGGGGGTAAGCTCAGAGGTCTTGTACTTCATAGGTCAATGATCACTTCCTTTATCAAATATCACTTACTATCGACCTGCTTGTAGATCACATAGAAATTAGGATCCAAAGAAATGGATTTGGCTTCTTTGTCCAATTTGAGTTCCTGCCATTGAGCGGTAGGACGGATCCAGGTTTTTTCACCTTCATTGATCTGCACCTTAAGTGGCATATTGAATCCATCAACCACTTCAGTGTACCGGTAATTGATTTTTTTACCCTTGAGCTCACATTCTATGACCGGGATCCGGGTGTCACGCAGATATTGATTGAAAAAAGCTTTCAGGTCCTTGCCTGTTTTTTGGGCCAGGTAGTTTTCGATCTGTGCTGTAGTCACGGTCTGGTGATAAAAATCCTTTTGCACGCCCCGCAAGGTCTGTCGCCAGAGCTCATCATTATCCACCCAGGCGCGCAAGGTGTGAAGTAATGCGGCCCCTTTAGGATACATGTCACCAGAGCCCTCTTTATTGACACCATAATGCCCGATGATCGGTTCATTATTGCCGATACCGCGTCTGAGCCCTATGGCGTATGCGTCTCCTGCCTCACGGCCGTAATAGTATTCGGTAAACAGGCATTCGGCATAGGTGGCAAAGGACTCATGGATCCACATGTCAGCAATGTCCTTGTACGTCACGTTGTTGGCCCACCATTCATGCGCGGATTCGTGGATGATGAGGTAATCCCACTTGAGTCCCCAACCTGAACCGGAAAGGTCCCTGCCGAGATAACCCATTTTGTAATGATTACCATAGGTTACACTACTCTGGTGCTCCATGCCGAGATAAGGTACCTCGACCAGCTTGTAGCCGTCTTCATAAAAAGGGTAGGGGCCAAACCAATATTCCAGGGCGCGAATCGTACGGTACGCATCCTGGAAATGTTCTCTGGCTTTATCATAATTGTCCTCTAACACCCAGAAATCCATATCCAGGATTCCCTTTTCTCCCTGGATGGTATCTGACCAATGGGCATATTTAGCAATGTTGGCATTGACACCATAATTATTGATTGGATTGGAAACAAACCACTCGTACGTCTTTCGGCCATCAGGATGATAATCAATCTGACGTAGTCTTCCATTAGACACATCTGTCAGCGATGGCGGCACCGTAATGCGAATGAGCATACTATCCGGCTCGTCATACATATGATCCTTACATGGCCACCACACACTGGAGCCGAGCCCCTGGCAGGATGTAGCTACAAAAGGATCTCCATGCTCATCTTTTGACCAGGTGAGGCCTCCATCCCATGGTGGACGAACAGCCACTACCGGGGTGCCCTCATAATGAACTGTGATATGTTCCCGGTCACCCGATACTAAAGGGTAAGGAAAACGAATCCAGTATACGCTACCTTCCCGCGTGTAGGAAAGCGATTGCCCTTTATAATCTACTGCGGTAATCACGAGCGGCTCCTGCAGATCGATTTGCATAACCTGTTCCGGAATCACCACAAAAAACCAAATCGTATTAGTTCCTTTAATGGATTTATTGGCTATGTCAAAATCAATAGCGAGATCATAGTAATTAAGATTCCACCACGCACGTTGTGGGGTTACACTCCCCCGCAAGGTATCCTGGTGGGTAAATGTTTGAGCGCTAAGCGTGCCTGTAAGTGCGATCATACAGAGGCATACCATGAAGCCTTTCATAAAGTCGTTTTTCATTTTTTAAAAATACATCTTGTCTGGAATTGGGCAGGCACAAACAGACTAAAGCTACTTTTCACTGGTCAAACAAGGCAAATAAAGCCGCCGACCGCTTGCCTTCTCCATAGGAATTAATGATTTGCTGCCGCGCAGAAACCGACATCGCCGCTTTGTCAGGAAAAGCCATGGCCCTGGCCACGGTATCGAGAATATGTTGATCTTCCCGCTTCACCACAATAAAACCAGCCTCTCCAATAATCGCCGGGATGGCCGCCACATCCGAACCGATAGGAATGCAGCCACAAAGCATGGCTTCACAGATCGCGCTGGGAAAACCTTCTGCAATGGACAACTGCAGATAAAATTCGTGACGACTGTAATGCTCCGGCAACTCATGATAAAGGACGGGAGGAACCAACACCACATTGGAAGGCACCGATACCGGGAACTCCTCCTTATGGCATCCGATAATCGTAAACGTACAGCCCGGAAAATGCGTGGCCAGCATCAACATCTTGTCAATACCCTTTCGAATAAAAGAAGTACCGGCAATTCCAAAAGCAACGGTGATAAAACTATTCGGTTTACGCTCCACCTCTCTGGGTGAAAACGTAGTGGCATTGTATTCGAGAGCAATGACCTGATGCGGAGTCTTCAATGGTTTGCACCAATGATAAATGCCCTGCACACCGGAATCAACGGTATAATAGGCCGAATGACTTTCCACCAGGTTGGCCGACACAGGCACCAGCATAGACGCATGATGTGCTGAATAGCAAGTGGCACGAGCATACCACTTCCTGGTAAAATTGCCATACCCAAAAGAGGGATAGTAAAAGCAATCCGTACCGCCAAGAAAAATAATACAGTGCTTGCCCGTCCATCGGGCAAACCAGGATGGCAATACACTATGATACCCCGCAAAAAAACAAACCAACGTATCATACTTCCATCCGGCGATCAACAGGTAGAAGAACTGGCGAATAAAACTCCAGGGTGTCAGGGACTTTGGCGCGGTTTTAAAATGATAGGAGCGGACATTATATCGTTGCTGTAATAGCTGCAGATCCGCCTGCACGAAGGATCTGCGCTCGGTATAGATGTATAGAATATTCGTACTTTTGCCTTTCATTCGTTAGAAGCGCCAATTACATGATCGTCGGTCGCGGACTCATTGCCACAGCGTTTAAAAACTCCCTTTTTGATTCTTCTGCATTTGTGGTGTTTGCATCGGGCGTATCCAATTCGACCGAAAGCGATCCCGCGGCGTATGCACGTGAACTGGCATTGCTGGATCCATACCTCTCCAAAAGTACGACATTAATCTACTTCAGTACGACGAGCGTATTCGACCCCACCAAAGCAGACACGCCCTATATCCGTCACAAACGCGTCATCGAAAATCTCATCCGTGACCAGGCCGAACATTACCTCATCGTCCGGTTGCCCATCCTGATAGGACATACGGCCAATCCTTACACGTTGATCAATTTTCTGGCAAACGCCATTCGCCTACAACGAAAAATTCATCTTCACGCCCAGGCCTGCCGCCACCTTCTGGATATAGATGATCTGATTCCGATCCTGACTCCGTATGCCGCGCAACCGGCCACAAAGCAAATCATCAATATTCCAGGATCGCAAAAAATTCCGGTTCCACAACTGATCCACAAGATGGAATCGGTCCTCGGTCTCAAAGGCGTATTTGCCTGGGAAGATACCGGCGCATGTTATGACATCCCATCCGGTGAAGGTCAAACCATTTTTATCGATCATCCCACGTACCTGGATGAGGTGCTTCACAAATACCTTGCTAACCCTTCATCCTGAATCCTACCGAAATCATGACATCACTATCCCGCAAAATGGTAACGCTCTCCAATAAGCTTACCGCACGCTTCAGGAAAAAAATTTTCAGCCATTACCCCCGGTTAAACTTCGGCCCACAACATCTTGTACATCTTGTGTCACTAACCGACCGTACGGAATTACTTCGACGCATGCCCACCCAGGCTGTCGTTGCGGAAATTGGAGTAAACGAAGGTGATTTTTCGCAAAAAATTCTGACCCTGTGTCAACCCTCCAAACTGGTGCTCATCGATGTCTGGGCCTCCCGCAGGTATCATGGTGGTTTGTTTGAAAAAGTCAAAAACCGCTTTGCCGCACAACTACAGTCCGGTCAGATGGAAATCATGCGAGATCTTTCATTTGGTGCTATTGCCGCTTGCCCGGATGCGCATTTTGATTGGGTCTATCTCGACACAGACCACACGTACGATACCACTCGCCGCGAACTTGAATTGCTCCGTCCCAAAATGAAAAAAGGAGGGATTATCGCCGGCCATGATTATATCTTTGGTAACTGGGATGACGGTCATCGCTATGGCGTGATCGAGGCCGTGCGTGAGTTTTGCCTGACGTATCAATGGGAAATGATCTTCCTTACGCATGAACTGGATGATCATCCGAGTTTCGCAATACGGGAGATAGCATAGTTTGTCGGACATTAGTTTAGTGGTGCATTCCTAAGTCCTTCAGTAATTCACATTTCACATTTATCGCTCTATGTCTTGTCTGGTCTTTGGAATGGGAGGACCTAGTATGACTGGGCCATGTGGCGTGACCAGGACATTGTCTTCAATCCGTATCCCCGTAAAGTTTCTGTACGGTTCCAGTTTGTCATAGCAAATAAAGTCCTTGAACGTGCCTTCACCCTGCCACATATCAATCAATTCAGGAATAAAGTAAATCCCGGGTTCCACCGTAACCACAAAACCTGGTTCTAATGCCCGGGCCATACGCAGGTATGCTGTTCCAAACTGTTTGCTCCTTTGTACGGTAGCATCATAGCCAACATTATTTTCTCCGAGTCCCTCAAGATCGTGTACATCGAGTCCGATCATGTGACCGAGGCCATGCGGAAAGAATAAGGCGTGTGCTCCCTCTGCCACCGCTGCATCTGTATCGCCTTTCATCAGGCCGATTTGCTTCAAACCTTCCGTGATGATGCGGGCAGCCCCAAGATGAACATCCAGATATCGCACTCCTGCCTTGACCGCTTCAATAGATTCCGTTTCTGCCTTGAGCACAAGATCATAGATCTCTGCCTGCATAGTCGTAAACTTTGGACTCACCGGGTAACTCCTGGTGATATCGCCGGCATAACACATGACATTTTCCGCACCAATATCGCACAGCAGCATATCTCCTTCCTTGAGTTGACGGTGATAGTCATTGTTGTGCAGGGTCTGCCCCTGTATCGTACAGATCGCCTGGTAACTCAACCTGGCCTGGTTGGCCATGGCGACACCCTCCGCTATGCCTCTGATCTGCGCTTCATACTTTCCAGGGGCTACAGATTTCCTGATTTGCGTATGGATGGCGGCTGTGATGTACAGCGCTTCTTCCATCTGATCGATCTCTTCAGGTGCTTTATGGGCTCTTTGCTGAATCACAGCATGCACCAGCGGCATCGAATGACCTGTCTTAATGCTGTCCGTGGATTGGCCCAGCAATTCAGCCAAAAAGAAAATACGATCCGCATGATAGGGTGGCAGATATTGAACCGATTTACCCTTGAGCCATCCTTGTAAAGAGGAAGATGGGATATGGCTATCGGCTGCGATCTGTTGAATGCGCTCCGCCATCGTAGGCTGTGGGCCCATCCATACTACGTCCTCTATCTCTGCGTCATCACCCACCAAAATGGATTTTCCATTTTCCGCATCAATAATACCCGACAATCCAGGTTGTGCAAATCCAAAATAATACAGGAAGCAGCTGTCCTGTCTAAAAGGATAGGTGTTGGCTTTATAATTAAACGGCTGTTCGGTAGCTCCTGGAAAGAATAAAATGCCACTACCCATGGCTTTTGCTAAGGCTTGCCGACGGGCAGCATAGATCGATGCATCAAAGAGTTTCATAGCCTGAAAGATAAGGAAATAGCGATGGATCAGAATTGTCTTCTGATGAACAAACCGTGCAATTAAATAATCTAAGCCGGTAAATAGTTGTAGTTTAGGAGTGATGTGTTGTAGGAATTCCTTACTTCAAAAAACACAGGCTGTTATGAAAAAACTGATTCTTGTGTTCCTTTTAAGTATTGGCCTGGCTCAATATGGCAACAGCCAGGAACAGGACCTTCACGTTGTGGCCTCCGCCGGTGCTTCATATCAATCTGCAAGTATTCAACTTGACTGGACACTCGGTGAAGTCGTCATTCATACGTTGGAATCCAACTCTTCGATGCTCTCACAGGGATTTCATCAACCGAATACGAACCTGGTCTCTTTACCATCTCTTCCCCTTGAAACCGGAGCCCTTTTGGTTTGGCCTAATCCCTTTAAAGATGGATTTGAAATTTCCCTTGAACTCAAATCATCTCATCGAGGTGAAATAGGATTGTACGATATGACCGGACATCTTTTCTGGACAGGCTCCTTTGAAGGAAAGACCTGGCACAAGAATGTTTCTTTGCCATCGTTAGCCTCCGGACAATACATGCTTAGTGCAATACTTGCAGATGACGCAAATGTTTATACATACCCACTGATCAAAACCCAATAACATGAAAAATCTACTTTTCTGGTGTTCCTGTCTGATGTTATCTGCTTCTGTATTAGCCCAGGCTCCCCAGGCTTTCAATTATCAAGGTATCGCCCGTGATGGAAACGGTACTCCCTTCGCGAATAGGAACATCACCCTTCGCATCGCCATATTGCAGGGCGCATTACCCGGAACAGAAGTATATCAGGAAAGCCATAATGCGCAAACCAATAAACTGGGAATATTCACTGTTGAGGTGGGTCACGGTCATTCTCAACTCGGGGCTTTTGAAGATGTGGATTGGGGCAGTAGTGAACACTATATCCAGATTGAAATGGATCCTGAAGGCGGAACCAATTATAAGCTTCTCGGCGAATCCCAATTGTTGTCCGTACCCTATGCGTTGTATGCAGGTAATAGTTCCGGTGGTGAAAGCCTATGGCGGGAAAACCCGGAAGGTATACACTTTAATGAAGGAAACGTTGGAATAGGAACGCAAAATCCCCTGCAAAAATTAGCCATCCAGGGAGAGGACAATGCGGGAGAGGACATTGATTATTTATTTCTCAATAATACTTCACTCGGTGAACGTTCCGGTGTATTAATGGCTTTGTCTGCCGGTGACAATGCTTCTCAAACCACTATTGGACATCATGCCGAAACATACACGTTTGATAACGATAAGTACACTGACTTTGGCCAGGTGCATTCTACCGGTGCAGGATTGATTTTGAGGGCCTCTTCCAATGAAGGCGTCATCAAGTTCATGATGGGTCACAATGGAATCAACTCTTCGACTGAACGGATGAGAATCACCAACGCCGGTTATGTAGGCATTGGCACCGAAAACCCTACCCATCTTTTAACCCTTGATGGAAACGTGGGAACAGGTGACAACCGGTTTTTTATATCCGTTAATAATAATTCTCTCTCCAATCGCTCCTTTTCTGCCATGAAATTTACCGCAGGAGCCGGTACCTCCATGACCACGTTTGGCCATAACTCCGAGACGTATGATGTGGACGATAATGTGACTGCGGATTTCGGAGGTATATTTTCAAGCGGAGCGGGTATCCATCTTACAGCAGGTGGAGAAAACGGAGTGATCAAGTTTCTGACCGGCAGAAATGATATTGGCTGGTCATTTGAACGGATGAGACTTACATCAGAAGGAAACCTCGGAATTGGCTCTGAAGATCCAAAAACGCGATTACAGGTGGCTGATGGAGATATCTATATAGAAGATATTGACAACGGGGTCATCATGAAATCACCGGATGGTAATTGCTGGCGGCTGACGATCAATGACGATGGTTCGATTAAAACCACAGCGATTACTTGTCCTCAATAAAAACTCCTCATCCTCTCTAAAATCTGATTTCCATTTCCTGATCAAATGAGATCATGGAAATACCCTGAAGCAGATGCTTACATCGGCTTGATATCAATAAAACTTCCGGGAGGAGGCATCACTGGCTCGGGGGGAGGAGGTGGAATCTTGTCTTTGCGCTGCAATACGATGATCTGATAATTGGATTGTGCCCTATGATTTTTCAGCGCTTCATCCCAAACAATAACACCGGGACGATCTTCAAAGGATTCTGCCATACCAACGGCCGTGTAATGTTCCTCTACCCAGGGCATAAAATCCAAAAAAAACTGCAATTTGTCATAGCCCGGCGCCCAGGAAGAAGATAGCGGATTGAACACAATATATTCCGGGTAACAATCCTTGATGTTTTGGACAAACTCTTCCTGCATCGGTGGAGAAAGAACAGGATTAGTCAGGATCGCATAGATCATCAGATAGCGTGAGCAACTCTCCCGATTTGCCGCAACAAGTATTTCAGGTTCTGATCCCAGGATACCAATTCGCTCTCCTTCCGGAACCCTTCGACCCAGCTCCTTTCCAATTAACTCCATCTCCGGAAACATATTCCGGTTGTACGTTTCGAAATGAATTTTAGCATAGTTTGGCCGGAAGAAATAATCAGAATTGCCACGCATAGACAGGATCAGCAAGATCGCAGCAATAGTAATCGCAGCAACAGTTCCATATTTATTGATTTTCAGGCTAAGCCAATACAGCGCACACGCCGCCAGAATGGCAATCCCCGGAATGGCCAACACGAAATAATGCGGGTAATACGCCGCACCAATAATCACACTGAGAACCCCCAGGATACCACAGGATACTGCAAACCACGCACTCTCCCTTTTGTATCCGGACATAAATACGAAGACTAATCCTGCCGTAGCCAGCAGCCACACTGCTTCAAAATGATCAATGACCTGGGGCAGTATGTTTAAAAACAACTTGATTTTAGGATCCCGGTACGAACCCGCCAGGCTGAAAGGCTGGGTCACCGTCCAATTATATAATTCATCCAAATGGCCAACAGCGCCATAATAGGTAACGATACACGCCAATGGTAATAATCCTCCAATCCCCAACAGCATCCATTCGAGGATGGGTAATCGTCCTTCAGGCTTTTTATACCAACGTAAGCGTGCCGGCCACCACATGATGGCGAGCAGGATTCCAAAAATAGCTGCCTGTTGTTTGATCGTGAAAGCAATCCCAATCATCAATCCGGCAACAAGGAAGGTTACCTTTTTTCCGGATCGCAATGCATTCCAAAATAAAAGAATCCCGAGCATCAGAAATGGGGTCAGCAATTGGGTGGCATGGGCCGCAAATCCCACCATGCTCGGACTGATCACCATAAAAAGAAAAAAGGAAGTAGCTATGGCCGCCACCAGATGATTGTACATGCTCCGCGCGAAATAATATAGAGCCACCGCGGACACGACATTGGCCACAAGCAATCCCATGTGGACGCCGGTGGCATTAAATCCAAAAAGGGAAGTAAATAACCCATAGTATGCATAAAGACCGGGGAGCTTACTGTCTATCATCTGCGTGTACAATTCACGGCCCCTCAACATCCAATGACCCATGTATGCAAAAACGCCCTCATCCCGTTCAAGGGGAATGGCCAGCAACTTGATTCTGGCCTGAAGAAAAACCAGGGCTGTGATGCCAAGCAAAATCCATCCACTCCACTTTACCATAGAGGCCTGATCCGGCCCGGCTCCTGTCTCTGTGCTTGATGGAGCCGATTTTGCACTGGCTTGTTTTTGCGGACTCCTTTTATGACCGGAAGGCTTAGACATATCGAAAGTAGAAAGTCATTAAAAAAATATATTGCGTAATTGCCACTGTGCTTATGGATGACTACGCTTATACTTTTTCCAAAGGCTGACAAAATGTTTGGCCATGGCCCTGGCGGTCTCCGCCTTGAAGACGATCACTTCGTTATTGCCATCATCCATCGCGGGAGCCGCACAGGCCACACAGGTGGTGGATGCATCATAAATCGCCATCTCCATGAGAAATGGATTGAAATCAGATGGCGGCAGAATCAGAAAATTGGTGGCCAATTCCCGCTCAGTGATGTTATAACGCTTCTTAAACAATTGAAGGTTTTTTTCCACTTGCGCTGTTGCCGGCACGATATACTTGTATTTGGTGCTCTCACCCAGATTGACACTGACGAGTTCGGAAAACGCCTTGTTTTCTATGTCATAGTGCAACGTTGGGCTGATGACCCAAACTTCTTTGGCATTGTTTTCAAGCTTAATCAATTGCTTTAAGGTCATGATGCTATTTTTTTGTAAAAATAGTCATTCCTCCCACAATGAACCCGATGCGAACCAACTACGGCAACAAGATGATTACACCTCCGTAGCAGATTCAGCATCTATACCAAACCATGGATACAAATCGGTTTGTGTAGTCTATTTCAGGTTAAAGATCCGCGAGATATTGAATCCAAAATGAACATCACCCTTACCCCACGATCCTTCATTTTCGGCGACAAATCCCTTCTCGATCATCGAGGTGCTGTTGGTAAAGTGCAACTGGAATACGTGACCTCCGGTCTCAATATCGAATCCAATACTGAGCGAATTGTGATACTCTTCAGCAATTTGATTCGGGAAAACATAGATGTATTCTCCATTCAGGGCGATCCGCTTGTTGAGTTTGATCCGGCCGCCAACGCCTAAGGCAAATACATCATTCTTCTCCTCAACAGTCTCGACCAGATTACGGTGGACCATAGTGGGTGAAAGCTGGAGACTGAAGGCTTCGGAAAACTTCCGTCCCAAAATCATTTGAAAACTGTAGTACAGGTTGCTGCTGAAATAATTCTCCCGGTCCGGATCAGAAGGCTTTAACGTCTTGACCGCCATGGACGAAAACAAAGCCAGGGTCACCGGCATGACTTTAGCACCGGTGCTCTGCCGAAGTAATTTGAATTTGATAAAACCATCATAGGTTTTCTCATAACTACTGCGGCCTGCTCCAATCATCAATCGATCTGTAATACCATAATCAGCGCCGATCCGGATCGTAGACTCATCCAAGCCATACAGCTCATATATGCCACCACTTAAATACCCAAAGCGATGGGAAATCTTGACATCGAGTTCTCCCGAGCTCAGATTTTCAAGGGAGTGAAGATTGATCACCCGGTTGGCTTTAAAACTGGCAGTAGTATAGGTTGTGGTCTGCTCTTCGCCCAGCAAGGAAAGAAGATCTTCTTCCTGAGCCTGTACCCAGGTACTCATGCCAAGCAGAAGCAAAATTGCGATGTTGGTAATGGTTTTCATGATGTTGTTGATACTGTGTGGTTAATTCGATGGATGAGGATGGTAAACAAAGAACCCCTTCCGTTTAGTCTCGATGACGGGAAGAGGTTCTTTACATTGACTTCATTACACTTTCTTAATGTCGGTTAGGGGTTCATCGGTTGATAGTCTGCGGATACTTCCACGCGAACCGTCTTGGAGATATTGTCTGCCACTACTTTTGGGATCTGAATGTTATAGTCCGCCAGGAGTATCGTAAACTTGGCCTTTGCATTGATCATTGTTCCCTTGACGGTGACTGTAGCCGGCATGCTGATTTGTTTACTTACGCCATGCATTTCCAACTGCCCGGTGACATTGGTCGTATAGGTTCCATCTTTCTTGAAATTCACTGAAGAGAGATCGTCGATCTTGCCTTTAAACTTGGCTTTCGGGTAGGTGGCACTCTCCATATAATTTTCATTGAAGTGCTCCTGCATCAGTGCTTTTTCGAATTTAAACCCTTGGATGAGGACACCCCATTCCACCGCGCCTGTGGCGGCATCTACGACGGTACTGGCTGACGTGTTCGTAGCTTCGATTTTTTCCAGGGAGGCTTCTGAGTAAAATGAAATTTTACCGGTCTTGGAGAAATATTTTTGTCCGATAGCCAGCGGCCCCCAACACAGCAGCGCGCAAGCGATAAGATATTTCATGGTGTCTAAAAGTTTTGGTGTTATAAAATGTGTTTCCTCAAATATGACTTAGCAGCTACTTGACGATGGTCGCACGTACCAGGATGACATCACTGAGATATCCTGTACATTGACCTTTGATCTTTACTTCGTTTCCGGCAACCAAGGCTTCCGGGCTTTGGTCATCTTCGAGTTCACAGATCACCAAAGACATGGGGCTGCCGGTATCGAGATGCACTTTGTTTTTACCTTCCTCACTGGTGATTTCTGCAATTTTACCACTGACCTCCACTACTTTCCCCAGGTATACTTCGTTGGCTTTAGTTTCATCGGCTTCGTAGTCTGTAAGGATTTGGGTCGCCGATACCATTACATCCGCCTTCTTATGATCCAGGCTTTCTACCGGCTTGTTGTACAGATAATACCCATATCCCGCTGCCAGGGCGCCGAGGATAATGAGCGATAGGAGTACCTTTTTCATTTTGATTCAACCGGGTATATGCCTTACTGGCTGGTAACCGGTGTATGTGTTTTAATTGTTAGGGGCACCATCGATGACCCACTGCTCGATTTTCGAAATATCACAATCCTTTAGCTTGGGAGCATCCTGGGGCATAAAGGAGTAAGGAGACTCATGTTTGATCGCTCCCAGTAACTGACCGCTATTGACATACTTGATGAGTTCAGTATATCCTTCCAGGGTCACATTGCCCTGGTTGTCGGCCGCACTATGGCATACATAGCAATTGTTGACAAGAATTGGAGTGATGTCTGTCTGATAACTCATGTTGGCTGTGTCGCAGGTAGTTGGAGGATATAGCTCTTCAGCTACATCATAATAACATGATGATAAAGCCGCAACACAGATCAGTAATCCACTAATTATTCGGCGCTCCATGATTAATCCAGGCTTTTAGTTTGTTGATATTACAAGCTGACCATTGTGCTTCGCCTTTAGGCATTGGTTTATACCCGTTGATCCAGCTTACAGATCCCGCAAGTTTTCCATTCAGTGCGACGGCTTGTACATCTGCGTACGAAGTTAGCGTGAGATTTCCTGATGGGGAAGCACCTGAGTGGCATCCTGTACAATAGTGTGCCAACATCGGCTGAATCACTCCTGAATAGGTGATATTAGTTGTATCACAGGATCCATAGGATTCGTTGCAGTACAGATCCTTTGCGCCTTGTTGGATCCATTTTGAAATAAGCGCTATCTGATCTGTTGTCAACTTTGGACTGGGTGCTTGTGGCATTCGCTTTTCAGGGTCGTTGGACGTAATGACTTTATACAAATCCGAACGATTGACATCATTGGGCCGCACGATGTGCTCTGCTATAACATGTTCATAACTGTCCAACACCAGACCTTCCTCATGCGATTCAGCATCATGGCATCCACTTTTGGCACAGTTGGAGACCAGGATCGGAAGGATGTCTTTGTAGAAATAGACCGTATCCGGACTGCACGGATAACCGGTGGTGTCAATTCCTTCTAAGGTATCTGTTGGATTCCCCGTCGTGTCTATCGGATTGCCTGTCGTGTCAATGGGGCCAATATCGATGGGCTCCATGGGATCATGCATGCAGGATGGAATCATCATAAGGATCAATCCCGCCAAAATCATGGCTCTCAATCCATAAGCGGCTATAACCTTCTGTACATTCATTGGTCTTTGTAATAAGTGTTTGTTAAAAAGTGATTACGTTTCTAAACGGTCCAAATGTAACGGATATTGAATCTTTGATCAGGTATCCGTTTACCAGAGGCCCAAAGTGTGAAATGTACTCACTTCTTCCCTTACTTCTGGCTCCTAACTCCTTTATAATTTACTCCGAGAATTGCAGGGCTTAAAAACAGGTCCGAAGACCCTATTTCGCCACACCTGCAATCCGGAGTTACCACACCCTTGTTGATGCCGGGTAATCCTCCTGCCATGGCAGCTATACCCGGGATGGTTGTTGACGCTGCACGATCCTGCGATCATGCGTGCTATACAACCGTAGAAAAATAGATAAGTGGGCGATGGCTCCAACCTGATCCTTCCGCGCCCCATCGCCCACCGTAGCATTAACCCTGCCCATTTCATGTGTTCTCATACTATGCCGGATTAATGTATTGTGCATTTGTGTTGTATTGACAACAAAACAAATACCCCCGAAAGGATTGGCCTAATCAGGTTTGACCAACCCGCCAAAAAGGGTGACGAACGGGCTAATGGCTGCTCTAACCCATTTCGGGTTGCCTAAATGCAGGGACAATCGGTCATTTAAGCGGCCTGCGCCTGGAGAGATATCCGGGGCCGCGCTTTGGAAGGGGCGGTTTTTTACTACCTTTGCCTTCCTTTTGGTCCCGTAGTACAACGGATAGTATGTAGGTTTCCGGAGCCTAAGATACAGGTTCGATTCCTGTCGGGACTACTACCACTTCAGGCATGATCTAACCAGAACCTGCCTGCGAAATAAAAAAAATGCATGGCCGTTTGACCATGCATTTTTCTTTTTAGTACTACCCGGTACAGCGTTAGAACTTATAGCCAAAGGAAATTCCCGCATAATAAGGGATAAAATCCCCGTTGCCAAAAATCGGACAGATAAAAGCCCGGAAACTAAAGCCTCCATTGAGGGGCTGCAATCGGTATCCAAATACCAGGTGCCCGAAAACATCCGAAAACGTACCATCTCCGGTATCGCTTCCAAACACTGGTGTAGCCCCTGCCCCCAGTTCAAAATAGTGCCGGCTATCCTTACCGATCAGGTAATTGAGCCCCACCGGTAAAAACACAACCCCTTCCCCGTCTATACTTACTCCCCCTACACCAAATCTGGCACCCAGACCTGCCTCGCCCTTAAATCTTGTATCAAAATTGAAGGAAGCTATCCCCGGCCCACCTAATTCAAAATACACCGTCTGCGCGGTCTGGGCCGAAGCCACCCGAAACAAGCCCATGATTAGGGCTATAAGTACCATTAGTTTTTTCATTTGGTTTGTTTGATTTGGTTTGTAAAAGAATTCAAAATCTGTTGCGAACAACTTTGGGTAAACGAGGACACAAATAAAAATGCTTGATCGTAGTACGCCTTTTAAAATGAATTTAACGTTTACGTGAAGGTAATGCTAATCCCCTGGATCATGATCGAACGCCTTCCTCCACGGTTCAACAGTACAAATCCGGTTTCTGAATCAATGACTATGTTCATCCACGGAAATGATATAGGTCTGTACCTCTGCCACCATCCTTAGCTTATCTTTCCATTGTTTTTCACCTAATCCCTTTTCCATGAAGATCACGTCCAATTTTGACAGCGGCAACATCCGGTTTGTCAGTTTTGATGCCGCAAAAAATACATTTCGGTTGAAAATCCGTAAGGATACGAATTCCGATTTCTTTCAATGGTTTCATTTCCGCCTGACCGGAGCCGCAGGTCATAAATGCAAACTCATGATCATCAACGCCGGCGAATCCACGTATCCTGACGGATGGGAAAACTATAAAGCGGTCGCATCCTATGACCGCGAAGAATGGTTTAGAGTCCCCACCACCTACCGCAATGGAATACTCACTATCGATTTCAAGCCCGCACACCAATCGGTCTATTTCGCCTATTTCGCGCCATACTCCTACGAACGTCACCTGGATCTCATCCACGAAGCACAGATGTCTGATGATGTGACCATGGAAGTCATTGGCCAGACCGTGCAGGGACGGGATATTGAAATGCTTAGGGTCGGGCGCCCCTCCCGCAACAAGAAAGTCATTTGGGTCATCGCCCGCCAACACCCCGGAGAAAGTATGACCGAATGGTTTGTCGAAGGTTTTCTCCAGCGCCTGCTCGATGAACATGATCCGGTCTCCCGGACCTTATTGCGCGAAGCCGTCTTCTATGTGGTCCCTAATATGAATATCGATGGCGCCATCGCAGGCAACTTGCGTGCCAATGCCGCAGGAGCTAACCTGAATCGTGAATGGCAACGCCCTTCTAAAAAATCAAGCCCCGAAGTCTATGATGTTCGCCGCAAGATGGATGAAACAGGTATGCATCTTGTCCTGGATATCCACGGCGATGAAGCCATCCCCTACAATTTTGTGGTCACCTCCGAAGGCATCCCCGGATACGATGAATATTACGAAATCATGGAGCGCCGGTTTATTGATCACTGGATGGAAATATGTCCCGATTTCCAGGACGAACACAAATATCCGGTAGACCTCTTTGATGAAAACACATTGAAAATGGGCAGCACCGGATTGGCACATCGTTTTGGGTGCCTCGCCTTTACGATCGAAATGCCTTTCAAAGACAATGATGATCTGCCGGATCGCAGATATGGCTGGTCGCCCAACAGATCCAAACTACTCGGCGCTTCTATACTCAATCCGATCATCCACGTCCTGGACGATCTGCGGTAATATCTTGTGGTAAAAATGCAAAGAGGCTCAGTGTGGACACTGAGCCTCTCCTTTTTTTATGATCTCTGCTGATGGTTACTTCTCCGTGGAGAGTACCATCTTTAGATTGAGCTTCGCGGCGATTGACATCACATCGACAAGGTCCTGCACGGTCAGGGATTTGGCAATACGGAGGACGACAGTAGGGTCTTCATTCCTTTTAATAGCATCCGCCAGGGCTCCTTCCAGCATGGCAGCCGGAATCTCATTGGAGTTGACGTAGTATCGCAAGTCTTCGGTAACCGTCAGTGTCAATGGCTGCTTGGCCATCTGGCTGGTGGTATCTGATTTCGGCAGGAGGATCTTGATGATGTTCGCGTTGGACATCGTAGCGATGATCAAAAAGAACAACAAGAGGAAAAACATGATGTCGTTCATCGCCGACATCGCGTCTTCGTCATGGAAAGGTCTCCTTTTTCGGATCTCCATCATATTAGCGAACAGGTTTTTGCAGGCCCTTGATAAATTCCAATACTTCTTTCTGCAGATGCAGGGAGAAGTTGTCAATCTTTGTCAACAAGTAGTTGTAACCGATAAAGGCCACTACACCCACCACCAGACCAGTAGCGGATGAAATCATCTTCTGGTAAAGACCGGCAGAAATCGTCCCGATGGAAATGTCCGCGGTCTGCGAGATATTATAGAAGATCAGGATAACACCGAGGATCGTCCCGATAAAACCAAGACGAGGAGCAATACCGGACACCATGCTGATGTACCCCATCTTGCTTTCCATCTCACTCATTTCAATATTGGACTGCACGGTCAGCGCCTTCTCAATATATTCGATCGGTTTACCAATCTGTGAAACACCGGCTTTGATGACATTGCCAAGAGAACTGTTGGCCTGATCACAGAGCAGGTTGGCAGAATCAAACTGGCCCAGGGAAACTTTGTCCAAAACACTGTTGACCAGATTGTGGTCAATCCTGGAACGCTCCCGGATAAACAAGTATTTGCTGATGATAAACGCAATCGAGATCAGGGACAAGATGATCAATGGGATCATCACCGGACCTCCCTTAAAAAGGATATCAATCAGGCGGATGCTCTCTTCAGCAGGTACAGCATTTGGGTCGGCAACTCCAGGGGTCGCCTGTAAGAAAAATCCTATCATGTTTAGTGAATTGATGCTTTTAGTTTGAAATCACAGAAGTTCACTACAAAGAAAACAAAATTTATATGAATAATACAAATTATGTTTTAATAATTGATTGTCAACATTTTACAATCAATAATGCGCAATTTAAACCGGGGTCAGGAAGGTATATTCTTCATAACGATGCCAAATGAGGCATTCGTATATCCCATTCTGAAAACCTACTTTCATTTGAGGACTTGTAACCCAATCGCGCAATGCAGGCATCGTCTGTGATCACAATACTGCTTTTTCAAATACAACAAGGCTTGTGACTGCCCTGCATCTTTGGGTGACCACCCGCACGCACTCCATCCATTCATCACTGCGTTTTTTTCTGCGGGCAAATCTTCCGCCATGGTCAACGCCATAGCTTTGATCGTCCTATTTCCCATATGCTTGCCATAGACAAACATGAAGGGGATGACCACATTGATGAGAAGCGTTATGGCTGTACTTCTACCTACTCGCCCAGAAGCCGTTTCTGCCTCTGCGGCAAAATGGTAATGGGTATGCCAATAGACTTGCTTTGGACGCACCGAAAAAAGATCAATCCAGGTTTGAGCCTGCGTACCATGCTCAATGCGCGAAACAAAAAATTCAACCTCCGTCAGTATAGCCGCCAATTGGGCAATCCGAATCGTAGGAAAATGTGCGGGTCGCATGCGCATAAATTTCCATTGCAATGCCGGCATGGGGCGTAGGCTGTATTTGCGAAGCAGAAAATCAAACTCCTTCTTGAGTTGCACCGCATAGTCGCCGGGTGCTTCTTTGCCCAACATACCCGCGGCACCAAACAACAGCGCCTCCATCTGATCAGGCCGATCCTGATGTTTGCGGATCAACTTTAGCGGTATCCGGGAGGCCAACTCCTCCATAGCGTCTCCATTGGCCGGAGCCCCCATCTGCCTGGCAAGTAATGTATAGAAGGTCTGCTCCCAATCATAAGCACATCGCTCAAGGATGCGAAGCACTTGTGCTGATTTGGCTTCAAGACGCTCGGCTATCAGTCGCTGCAACCAGCCTGTGCGGATGATCTCTGACACCGTCATCAAAGCCGAGGCACACGGCACCCACTCCTCGTTGTTCATCAGGTGCCGATATCGGTTGAGCAATGCAATGTCAACACGCGGTGCAAGTTCGAGACAAGGTATACGATAGCCATCCTGGGTGAGTGCCGGCGTATCTTCTTCCCACACGACATGCAGGATCACATTGTTGTAGTGGCTGTCATGTTCATGCATATGGAGAAACCAGGCTGAACTCCGGATATGAATCTCGACATGACCTGCCCAGATTTGATCACCGATGCGGATCCGGGCCTGGACAAAATCGGGCCCCTGATCCTGGTTGGGCATACCTGTATGTATCACCTCCAGCGCTTCCTGACCGGTGGTCATGAGATCGATGTGATTGAAAAGCCCGCGATGCCAGATAAATTGTAATAACTGCTCTTCCATTTACTCCTTGCGGAGAAGGACATCAAAGCGCATGGGAAAGTTATTCTTTTCATCAGCCGCAAATTCCTCTGATGAAGCCAGTTCCCATTCGGAAGGGTCTATCTCCGGAAAGTAAGTGTCTCCGGAAAGGCTGGTTATTACCTCCGTGAGGTAGATTTTATCCAAAAGATGCATGGATTGGCGATAGATCTCACCTCCCCCAATGATAAACGCCTCGGTCTCGCCAGCTTCCTGGGCATAGCTGAGCGCCTCCTCAATAGAATGCATCACCAGGGCAGACGATGTGATAAAAAACGGATCACGGGTCAACACGATATTCACCCTTCCCCGCAAAGGACGGTAATCCATAGAAGCAAAGTTTGTACGCCCCATGATCACATGATGCCCCATCGTTGTCGCTTTGAAAAACTTCATGTCCCGTGGCAGATGCCAGGGCAAATCGCCATCCCGCCCGATCACCCGGTTGGTACTCATCGCCACTATTGCACTGATGATCATTGTTTGCTACGTGTTGATTGCTGAACCACTGTTTGTTCCTGCTGATAAAGGTTATGAGGCTTATGAAGGTTATAAAGGTGATGTGTTTTTACTTCCTGAAATAATTCCCTGTACGTAATCTGTTTCAACCGGCTATTTATCCTCAGACGCCAGGTCAACAAATTTCTCCTCTGTGTACTCTCCACTATGCTCTTTGCCCTATGCCCTATGCTCTATGCTCTTTGCCTCACGATTTCGGTTTATGAATCAGATCCGCCTCCAACATCTTCGTCTCTATCCCTTTCTTACTTTCACTGATCTCGCCTTTCAGATATTTTTCCATCATCAATCCACCCACCGGTGTAGCATAAGCTCCTCCCCATCCCGCGTTTTCAATATAGACCGCTATGGCAATCTTCGGCTGGTCGCGCGGAGCGAATCCAAAAAACACCGAGTGATCAGCCCCGTGCGGATTTTGTGAAGTACCCGTCTTGCCGCAAACTTCAATATCCGGTATGTAGGCCAACGTCGCTGTGCCTCCCCGAACCGCGCCAGCCATTCCTTCAATCACGGGTTCGAAATACCGGTAATCAATAGCTACCCTCCGACGGGGATAAAATTCAGTCTTGGGCAAAGATCCGGGTGGCACATAGGCTTTTAAAAGATGTGGATCCGTATAGGTTCCTTCATTTCCAATGATAGCAGCCGCATGCGCCATCTGCAAGGTGGTCAACTGCAACTCTCCCTGCCCGATCCCCATCGAAAGAATATATGGTGATCTCCATCGACCGGTTCCGTACACACCATCAAAGTAGGATGGGGTAGGCAGATTGCCGGACTTCTCACCAGGGACGTCCAATCCGATTTTATGGCCCAGACCAAACTGGGTCAGGAATTCATTCATCTTTCGCATCCCGATTTCCGGCAAGGTATAACCGGCATGATCGATCACTTCCTTGTACACGGTAAAGAAATACGTGTTACAAGAATATTGAATAGCCGCAGACACATTGTGCGGCGTAGGATGGTTATGACATCCACGCTTCAAACCACCGGAATAATAAGCTCCACTGCAATAGATCGTCCGGTCCGGATCCAGGATGCCCTCTTGCATCGCGACCAGGGAAAGTATAGGTTTAAAGATGGAGCCCGGAGGATACATCGCCATGACCGAACGATCAAACAAAGGCTTGAGGGTATCTTCCTGGAGCCTTACAAAAGCTTCTCCCCTGGACCGTGAAATAGATAGTTCGTTGGGATCATATCCCGGTGAACTCACCATCGCCAGGATCTCACCGGTCGATGGCTCGATAGCCACAATACTTCCCCGTTTGTTTTGAAGCAAGGCCTGACCATATTCCTGTAAGGTATGATCAAGCGAGAGGATCAGGTTTTCTCCCGATATCGCGAGGGAATCATGTCGTCCGTCATCAAGTTTTTCAATTTCACGACCAAGGTTGTCTTTCAGTACATATGCCGCTCCTTTGGCCCCGCGCAGACGATCTTCATAATAACTTTCTATACCTGTAGATCCACAAAAATCTCCGAGGGCATATACTCCATCCGAGTCATCAATTTTTTTCTGATCCACTTCCGACATATAGCCGAGGATATGGGCACTATGGCTTTCAAAATATCCTCTTGCACTTCGCAACTCTCCGTAAAACCCGGGAAACAAATGCAGATACTCCTGGATGTATTGAAATTTACTGGCTGGTATATGCTCCATGAAATCAAAAGGAATGGACTTGGAAAAACGTAATGATTTCCAGTCTTTGTTCATCCGCTCCAGGAAAGAAGCTTTGTCGATTTCAAGCAATCGGCAAAGTAACGCGGTATCGATTCCTTTAGGAACCTGGTTATAGATCACCTTGAGATCATACACCGGGATATTGTGTACCATAAGATGACCGGTACGATCCAGGATAAGTCCTCTGCCCGGATACAAGGTCTTTCGCACCAGGGTAGTCTTATCTGCCCGCTGGCCATACGTCGGATCTACCAGTTGCAACCATCCCGTCTGAAAGACGAGCGCGAGGGCTGCCAGGATGATGACTCGCTGGATCCATAGCGTTCTGCCGGTCTGCTTTGGATCCTGCATCAGGTTCTGGGGTTGAAGAGGAGATGATAACCCATCACCACGAGCAAGGATAAGATCAGGGTGATCGTCGTCTTGAGCAGGATCTGCCCTATATAGACAAAGGTGAAGACCTCCGCCGTATAGAATAGGAAAGCATGAATGAGGAGCGAGAAAGAGGTAAAGGTCAGCACCCAGTTGAGTCCCATGCTGAAAATCGTCGGACTCATAGAAAGCTGGTACCCCCCACGAGGTTCGAGATAACGAAGCAATAACCCCCGAGCATAGGCCATGCCCGTCAACGCAAAAGCATGTACCCCGATCGTATCATAAAACATATCGATGACCAGCCCGATCAGGAAGCCCACTATAATCACGTAATGGCGGCTCACCCGAAAGGGTATCATTAAAACGATCACCGGGTAGATAAAAATATCTCCATGCTGCCATATCCATGAACTGCCCAAACCCATGCGCTTAAAGACCAGCACCTGGATCAACAGGATGAGCAAGGCCCGGAGTATCTGTCGGAGGGAGACGGCGTTCATTGTTGCATCAGTTCTTCGTCCGTAAATTCAACAACATACACGCGGTCCAACTTGGCGATATCTTCCTGCAGACGCACTTCGATGGTATAATAATTGCTTCCTCCCTCGGTCCAGAATCGATCCACAGTACCAATGAAGATCCCCTTAGGATAGATAAACGAAAATCCGCTGGTCACAATGGTATCCCCTATGCGAATATCTGCTTGCCTGGGGATCGCCTCCAGAATCATGTGGCCCGGATCGACCTCCTTCCAGACAAGCGATCCAAAATAATCGTTGCGCTTGATCGACGCGCTGATGCGTGCGGCACTGTGTAATACAGAAATCGCGGTGGCATAGCGCTCTCCCACCTGATCGATGATCCCCGCAATACCATGCGGACTGATCACCCCCATGCCCTTTCGTATACCATCCTTGTATCCGCGGTCCAGCGTAAAATGATTGTTGCGCTGGTTGATGGAATTGCTGATGACTTGCGCATCTATAATCTTGTAAGACTCTATAATACAACTATCAAGAGGTTTGTCTGCCGGCAATAATCGCTGGACACTACGCTCCAGGTTAAATATTTGCTGCTTCAGCAATGCATTCTGTGCGGCCAGGCTGTCGGCCGTCTTCTGCAAATGATTGTACTGGATAGCATCATCAGCAACCTTATACAGTTGTCCGGAAATTTTAGAAGAAGAATGGACGAAAATAGATTGCTGGTTTTCATTGTACCGCACCACCAATAAAAAGGCGATCACCTCCAGCAACAGGAAGAGTAAAAAGGCAGAATACCTGATAACAAACTGAAGGAGGTTGTTCATTGTACCAGGACGAAGATAAACCTATGGACAGAGACTTTTGCCGGAGCGTTTATACACGCTTCCTGTCGATCAGGAACGAAAACCGGTCTGTGTTCTTCAGCGCTATACCCGTTCCCCGGACCACAGCACGCAAAGGTTCGTCGGCAATGTGCACCGGAAGCTTGGTGATGCGGGAAATCCGCTTGTCTAACCCCCTCAGCAAAGCACCTCCACCCGTGAGGTACAATCCGGTCTTATAGATATCTGAAGCCAATTCAGGAGGCGTGCTCTCCAGTGCCTTGAGGATAGCCTCTTCGATGGCGCCGATTGATTCGTCAAGCGCTTCAGCAACTTCTGCGTAGTTGATCGTGATCTGCCGCGGTATGCCTGTGATGAGGTCACGTCCGCTCACGGAAAAGTCTGCGGGCGGATTTTCGAGTTGCTTCAACGCACTGCCCACATTGATCTTGATCTGTTCGGCTGTGCGCTCGCCGATCAGGATGTTTTGGTTGCGCTTGAGATAGTCAACAATGTTTTGAGTAAACTCATCTCCCGCGGTCCGGATACTCTGGTCGGTGACGATACCGGATAAAGCAATCACGGCGATCTCCGTGGTACCACCACCGATATCAATGATCATATTGCCCACAGGCTCTTCAACATCCAATCCTATGCCCAGGGCCGCAGCCATGGGTTCAAAGATCAGAAAGGTCTCCTTAGAGTCTACGTGATCCGCGGAGTCAAATACCGCTCTCTTTTCTACTTCTGTAATACCGCTGGGGATACAGACGACCATCTTCAGGTGGGTAAAAAAACGACGCTTGGTCCCGATCATATTGATCAGCCCCTCGATCATATTTTCCGCTGCCTGAAAATCTGCGATAACCCCGTCTTTAAGCGGACGGATGGTCTTGATAAACTGGTGGGTCTTTTCATGCATCTGCATGGCACGTGATCCCACAGCAATGGTCTGACCGGTGCGCGTATCGATAGCCACAATCGAAGGCTCATCGATGACGATATTGCCATCCTGAATGATCAGGGTATTGGCGGTCCCCAGATCAATGGCTATTTCCTGAACAAAAAGACTGAATAATTTCATGACCCCTAAATGACTTGGCCTGTCCGGCGATTCGTGCTCTGAAGCAAATGGTTTAAATATGGTTATCCTCCCTTACTGCCGGTGTTTTCGCATGGGTCGATTCCGCGCTTTTCTAAAAGGGATACAAAGAAACCGTTTTTTCCAAAATAATGGAAATTTAACGGGTAGATTCACTGTTTCTGCCGCCGGAAAACCCTATTTCACGACAATAGTGACCCAACCGGCCGGATCCAGGTACGTATTGGCCAGATCCCTAAGCCGGGCCGGAGTAATCTGCTGTATAGTGTCAACCATATCCTTGAACGACCCATCTTCCAGGTGTTCAATTTTCATGGATTTGATATAATCCAGCGTCGAAAACGGCCCGTCAATCTGGGTCATCAGGTGCCCCATCAGGTAGTTTCTGGCCATATCCAATTCCTCCTCCGGAATGAGTTCAAGCTGTAGCTTCCTCATTTCCAGGCCAATAGCCTCTATAACCTTGGCGGTATTGTCTGTCGCGGTCTCCGTGCTGATGTAAAAACAGCCATCCGATGCAAACGAGTCTACGCTGGAATAAATTCCATAGGTCAACCCTTGATTTTCCCGAATCTCGGTCATGAGCCGGCTTCCAAAATAGCCTCCCAGGATGGTATTAAGGACGTACAATCCATAGAAATCGGGATGCGACTGAGGAAAAAGGCGCCTTCCTATGCGAATAGCCGCCTGATGCACCTGTGGCCCGTCAAATTCCAGATATCCGGTGGTCATCTCCCCCGGAATGATCACGGGAGCCTCTGTACCATTGGCATGCCCGGGGTTCCAACTCCCTATTGTTTTTTCGATCCACCCCAGCTCCTGACCTCCAAAGTTGCCGGAAAGAAAGACCATCGCTTTTTGCGGAATCATATGCATTCGATGATGCTCATGCAGATCCGCTGTAGTAATGGCCAGGAAATCCTCAGGAAAAACATTTTTCCCATAAGGATGGCGCAGTCCGAATATCGCTTCTGTCAGATGCCGGTAAGCCAGCACTTCGTTTTTCTTTAAATCAATCCTGAGCCGCTCTACTTTATTGTCCGCATAGACCTTGAGCTCGCCGGGATCAAAGGCCGGCGTACGCATGACCTCATCCACAATGCCGATCAGCTCCGGAAAAAATCGGGTGAGGGTGAGTAATCTTATTCTTGCGGTATCGACGCCTCCTCTTGTAAACATGGTGGCTCCAAGCGACTCAATCTTCTCCGCCAGCACCGCAGAAGACATGCCTTGCGTACCTTCTGACATGAGTCCGGCCATAAACTCTGCTACTCCTGATTTACGTTCATACGTTGCCCCGGCCCGGAACACGATCTCCATCCGCATTACAGGTTCTGAGCCACCACGAAGAAGATACAAAGGCATGCCATTGGGCAATACGCGGGTTTCATAGACGGGTAAGTCCAATGCTTTGATCGCGTGAATGGGAGGTGCTTCAACCGGTTTGGTCATGGCTCAAAGGTAGTGGATGCGCTCTTCTTCGTCAATGATTAGTTCGTATACCAGAATCCGTCAAACGCCCCAATAGCTTTCTGCCCGGGATATTTAGCAAATGAATGACATCATCAGGTTCATCCTTATTACTTAACTTTGCTTTTTAAGCCAATATCAACTATGATTTTGGCGGATACTTTTTCAAACAACGATACCCTTACATGGAATTCAAAGTCTCATCAGGTGAATTACTGAAACATCTCAATGTTGTAGCCGGCGCTATCCACACCAATCCTGTGCTGGCCATCACGGAAGACTTCCTGGTCGATATCCGTAAAAACAACATGACCATCACGGCCACCAACCTGGAGACCAGCATATCCACACGGATGCAGGTGGAAAGCAAAGCCAACGGCTCCGTAGCGATCCCGGCCAAAATCCTGCTCGAAACCCTCAAAGCACTGCCGAACCAGCAAGTCACTTTTGAAGCAGACCTGGAACAACGCTCCCTGGTATTGACCACAGAGACGGGGATGTACAAAATGGCAGTCGATCCGCCGGATGATTTTCCGGCACTGCCTACCTCCACGGATGCCGAAATTATGATCCCGGTCGAGCGCCTGATGAGTGGAATCAACTACACCATCTTTGCGACCACATCGGATGAGATGCGTCCCGCGATGACGGGTATCAACGTGGTGGTGGATTTCAACAAAATCAGTTTTGTAGCCAGTGATGGCCATAAGCTCGTACGATATCACGCACTTGGTACCTCTACCGAGCAGACCGGCTCTTTTGTTATCCCCAAAAAAGCCATGTCCCTCCTCAAAGGAGCAACACCCTCTGAAGGCAATGTCTATCTGAAATACAACAAATCACACGCCTTCTTCAGGTTCGAAGACACCGAAGTGATCTGCCGCCTGATCAACCAGGCGTATCCGGACTTCAATGCCGTCATCCCGGTCAACAACAAAAATGTCCTCTATGTCAGCCGCACCCAATTGCTGGGCGCACTGCGACGTATCAATATTTTCGCCAACCGCACCACCAACCAGGTGTTTTTCGGACTGGCCGACAATAGCCTGACCATCACGACCAAAGACCTGGATTTTTCAAACGAAGCCAGTGAGCAACTGAGCTGTGAGTATGAAGGCGACGCCATGGACATCGCGTTTAATGCCCGCTTCTTTATCGAACTCCTCAATGCGCTGGGCCAGGAAGAGATCCACATGACGATGTCGGTTCCAAGCAAACCCGTACTCATATATCCCGATGAGCAATTGGAACACGAAGAAGTGATGATGCTGATCATGCCGGTCATCATCTACTAGTGGAGATTCCTTATACGTCTTAGACATCAGACTCTCAGATGCCAGACGTACAACATGTTCACATTTTCCCTTTCAGGGAATACTTATGATGCATGATAAATCAAATTGACGATCACCAATATACCTTTCCTTGCTCACGAAGTGAGCATAATGAATACGCATCATAAGTCTGGCATCTGCGAGTCTGACGTCTGGTATCTATTACTCAATTGATGAGATACCTGAAATAGATATTGGGTGTACGACCCAGTAGTTCAGTCTGGCTGGTGATGTACAATTCTCCACCATCCCTGGAGACTCTGCCGAGATGTTGCAGATCACTGACGTTTTCATGATTGGTCGCATTGATCAGGGAGACTCCTGCCATGGCCGGATGATCAAAACATTTGAAGGAATACTCCAGGCCAAGATCAAGACTGAAATAAGGGGGCAGATAGCGCAAGACGGTATTATAATCGGCATTGCCAAGACCACCATGTCCACTGCTGAGTCGCACCAGGCTCAGGTAGGGAGCTTCGCTCTTATAGGTCAATAATGCCGATGCCCTGAATTTTCCAAAGACATAAGCCAGTGAACCTTTGACCTGGTGACGACGGTCTTCCTGCGGAGAGAAATATTCATTATTAAACAACATATCGTATCGCTCCTCAATCTTGCTGAGGGTGTACAATACAGAAGTCTCCAATTTCTTCCATTTGTAGATCACCGTCAGGTCCACACCATACGTCCTGCCCTCTCCGGTAAAAAGTCGGTAAAACTCACCGGGTGGTTGATAACCCCCATGCGAAGGATCGGGTTGCAAGGACCTCACACTCGCCAGTCCATCGACTTTCTTAAAATAAAACTCGGCATCGAGGCTCAATCGATTGGTAGCATATCCGGTTCCCACCATGTATTTGTCTGATCGTAGAACAGGATATCCACGATCGGGATCGCTCAAGACCAAATAATTGAGTTCTCTGCCAAATCGATCTTCAACACTCAGTCCACGCAAGGTCTGCAGGTTTTTAGAATACGCCGCTCTCACACTCATGCCTGAAGAGAACGTATACAACATCCGTAGGTTGGGAAGGACGTAGACATGGTCCGTGCTTTCCAGATAGGTCAGGCGTGCCCCTGCGCCCCATTCAGCGTGTCCCCACAGATGGCTTGAATATTCTTCAAATACACTACCCTCGGTCTCCTTCTGGGATTCAGTGATGTAAGGATTATGGTTTTCAATCGCTGTAAAGTCTACCTGGTGATGTTGCATTTCCATACCCGTGGTCACTTTTGATTGTTCTCCGGTCTGGATCAGGGTATAAGCCTTACCTCCCGTAGTGATCAGGTTGCTTTCCTGGTTGCCGACATTGGTGAAAACGTTAGTGTCATTGTGCCGGGTTTCTTCATAGGCGGAGGTATAGTCCACCGTTTTGTCAAAGCGGGATTGGAATGCTTTCAGGTATAAAGTGGTCTTGGGGCTGAGGGTGGTGACCAGCCCACCGGCAAAGCCCAGGTTCTTCCATTCGTCATCACTTTCGTACGACTGGTACACAGAAACGATTTCGTGTTTTTGTGCGGTCGTTTCAAAGGCAGTGATCGTGGTGTTATGCAATTGATCACTGCTGTTGAAAAAATCGAATGTCAGCACCGAAGCTTTCCCGGCATGGGCGGTCAAACCAAGATTGATATCATAAAATGCGGTAGTGGGCTGCTGGGAGGTGGCCCATTCGTTATCACTATTAAAATGGCCCTGCGTGGTAAAATTGGCCACCGTGCTGTCACTGAGATCCTCATTAAGCATAGACGTATGGGATATCCGTCCTCCGGCCAGCAAACATATTTTAGGCGTGATCGCTAACTCTGTAGTTAAAGAAGTTTGCAACAAATCGGTATCCAGGATCAGTTTGGATTTTGGTTGTACGCGCCCTGATTGGGCCTGGATCATACCATCTATGCGGCCTCCGTATTCGATGGGCAGATTGTTTTTATAAATATCAACGGACGAAAAGTAATGTCCGTTAAACGGCCCGAAGATGTTGTAGAAATGGTAAGGATCGTAGACCGGGATGTCATCCATCATGATCAGCGAATTACCCGCTTCCGTGCCTCTGATCCGAATCCCGCGATCAGAGGAATAATGAGTATACGAAGTGAGGTTGGTGATCAACCGTTCGGCATTCCAACTGAGTAATTGGTCTTCGGTGATAAAACGATAGCCCGACAAGTCGGTGGATTGGGAGGAATAGTCCTGACCCATCAGTCGATAGGGGACGATCACAATGATTTCTTCCAATGGCTTTTTATCGACCTCCATGCGTATGTCCATACCCCCCTGCAGTGCTTTACCAACCGGTATCGTCACTTGTTTAAACCCCAGGTAGCTAATGAGTATGTTGCCAGTGGTATCACTGAGGGGCAGGATAAACCGGCCTCCTGCATCCGTGTTGCAGCCACTTCCGGAATGTATCGCATACACTGTAGCATAGGGGAGAGGCTCGCCGGTTTGTTGATCCATCACCACTCCGGTGAGTACCGCCAGCATACTGTTGGGGTCTCCCGGATCTTCTCGACGCAACATGAGTTTGTTGCCATCAATGATCTGATAGGTAATCCCGGTATGGTTAAGCAGACGGTAGAGCAGTTCTTGTACCGTAGTGATTTCAGCACCAACATTGCGAATGGAATCAAGCGTAGGAATAAGTTCCGGGGCAATGGCAACATCCACTTTGTACTGACCCGCTACCCTCGAGATAAAAGAATCAAACCCTGTGTTCTGACCAAAGGTAAAACACGGTCCGGCAAGGAGCAGGAGTATGATTCCGGTGCGGAATAAGGGCATATATGATCAGCGGGATATGGTTACAGTCTTTCCTTTAATCGTTGATTTGAGATGAAGAGGCCAGGTAATCAGGGAGAGTGCATTGTCGAGGTTGCCGGCTTCAAACAAACCGGTATAGCGTAAGTCTTCCAGGCCGGCGTCGAGTTTGACCCGAATATCATATTGCCGCTCAAGTTCTTCGATTACATCAGAGAGCGGTTGATTGTCAAACACAAATCGTCCTGTGGTCCACTCCGGTGTTTCCTTGAGGAGCGCAAAAACGGATCGGTTGAGCGTAGGTTGTTTGCTGTCAGATATACTTTTCTCACCGGGAGTGATGATGACTGGTTGTTGTCCGGGAGATTCAACTTTTACTTTGCCCGTATAGCAGCTCACTTCAAAACGTCCATTGCGTGATACTACATTGAAACTGGTACCGAGGACTGTGACAGTTCCATAGTCTGTCTCGACAGTAAACGTACTGCCTGGTTTTACTTTGAAAAACGCCTCCCCATCAAGACGCAATACGCGGTCCTTTTCAAAGGTCTCTTCGCGGTAGGTGAGTTTAGATGCCGCATTGAGCGTTACTGCACTTTCTTCCGGCAGTACCAGCATTTTTTGCTCCCCGGCATGCGCCATGACTTTTTCTACATTACTGTGCAGGCTGATCCAGAACAATAAAGCGAGGGAGGCAGCAGCGGTTATTGCAGCGGTCCAAAGGAAGCGGATATTTTTTCGCATCGGCTGAACCGTCTGGAATTGTATACTGGTATGTATCCGGCTCCAAAGTTCGTCCTGTCCACCTTGGCTCAGTGCCGGACCTGAAACCTGGTTCAATGCCTTGACCAAACGTGAAGCTTCTTCAACCCTGGGTAGGGATTCGGGAAAACGATGGGTCCATGCTTTCCACCGGTCATCATTCGCCCCATGCAATACCCAATCCACAAAGGACTCCTCTGCGGCCAGGTGTATGCTTGTATAGGTGGCGAATCGGTCTTCCATGCCTGCTATTGCTTATTGCGAAAATAACTCATCCAATAATGATGTCCTGGTCGCCTGGGTATAATTGATGTGACACAACCCGGTGCCACTGGTCATCATACTGATACAGTCTCCATGCGCATCCGAATCATCCAGGTGCCCACGGTTGAGGGCACAATGTCCCAGCTCATGAAACACGAGGAACTCCCGCTCCAGATCATCGGCGGTATCCCAGTAAAATTTGTCCACCACCACGGTATTGGGTTCCTTTTCGGTATGAATACATTGCCCGATTACATTGGGGGTAGAAATGATCCGGATGTCCCCAGAGATCTTCAGTGCCTCATAATCTATCACCACATTCCTGATCGCTCCCTCTGCCGCAAACCGGTCAAAATATTCCTGCAACGGTTCATCCACCAGGAATTGTGGCTCATCATCTTTCCCACACGAAACCACCACCAGCATTGCTGCCGCGAGATAGCCCCATATTTTTAAATGCTTTGTCATTGTTTATGTTGTTGGACAGGTTCCAACCTGTCCTTACATTGTTTTCTCTATGCCCTATGCTCTATGCTCTATGCCCATTAGAGGCTGTTTTCCCTCTTATGTACTCACATCCTCAACCATAAAATCCCCAAAACCACCGTCATACCGTTTCTCAGCGCCGCCAGCGCTCTCGTCACCAGATTGCGGGCCGACTGGTAGTTAAGGCCCATAATCCGGGCAATATCCTCATATTCCATCTTTTCAAAATAGCGCATATGGATGATCTCCCGTTGCCGGTCACTGATGCCCGCCATGGCTTTGCCCAATTTTTGCTGAAGTTCGCCTTCTTCTTCTGACATAATCCAGGCATGTTCAGGATCGACAGTAGTATGATCATCCAACTTGTCATCTTCCAGCTCCTCGCCAACAATCAGGCTCCGCGGTCCTTTGTCAAAGATCCTCCGGCGCAAAGACACCATCAGGTAGGCCTTACCGGAAACCGGTACGGTCAGTCCACTGCGATTATTCCAAAACGATAAAAACAGGTCGTGTATGTTGTCTTTGACTTTGTGCTCGTCCTGGCACAAAGACATCCCGTAGGCATATAGCGACCCGATATGGAGGTTATACAAGGCCTGCAAGGCATTGACATCCCCGGATTTTAGGTTTTCCCAATGTTTGGTTTCCTCCATATAGGACAGTTAAACGCCTGATCCCGGTACTGCAATGTATGAACGGCCGATGTTTTTAAAAAGGATGTATCGGCGCCGACTTTACTTTTCGTGATGCCTCAAATATAGGCACATTGTATGCTTTGACTGCTTAGTGTTTCCGGGGTTTAATCCCTTCAGCCGCCCTGCTGATTCCTGAGAGGCTCGCCAAAATATGGGTAAAACGCCCTTTCCAAAATAATTTGTACGTCTCTAAGATAAGTTATGCCTGCAACTCAATAGTGGGTGTGTGTTCAATTTTATTTAGTCATCGTCTAAATAAAGATGTTTTACTCTTTTTTTGCAACTGCTTCATCCCGGGGCGTAATTTTGGAGTAAGAAAAATTTATTTCGGGTTACATGAGTACAATCCTTTAGCCAGATCATCTTATGGGTGAAAACAAGTATTCATAAACTTTAAAAAAAAGAATCATGTACAGAACAATCTTAAAATCATTTGGTCTGGTTGCCCTGCTGGCCATTGGTGGGTGGCTGGTTTCCTGCCAACAGGAAGACGGTGCGATGACGGTAGACAACTTCGTCATGCAATCGACCCAAAGCCTCGATGGGGAGTGTGGCGCCGGTATGGCCGGATGCTTTGAACTGGTATTCCCGGTTTCCATCCAGTTTGCCGACAGCAGCATCGTAGCTGTAGGTAGTTATGACGAAATGAAACAGGCTATTCGCGATTGGTTTGAAGCCAATGGCGGTCGCCCCGGCCCTGGTCAACGGCCTAAACTGGTATTACCTCTCCAGGTGATTACAGAAACGGGTGAGATCATCACTGTAGAAACCCCTGAGCAACTTAGAGAATTACGCAATTCCTGCAACCCTGTACTGGGTGGTCCTGGTGGACCGGGTCATCATGGCGGCCATGGTGGCGGCGGTGATACCATCCTTCCTGGTGGCGGTGGTGACAGCCTCGGTAATGGCGGCCATGGACACCATGGTGGTCACGGAGGCGGTGGTGGCAATGGCACACCATGCTTTACGCTCAATTTCCCAATCACCATTGCATTCCCTGATAGCTCTCAGGTAACGGTCAACTCTCCTGAAGAAATGCAAAATGCGATTCGTACTTACAACCAAAACAATCCGGGTCAACATGTACGTCCTGAATTCGTATTCCCGATTTCAGTGACACTGACCGATGGAACTGTGGTGGTGGTCAACAACCGTGAAGAACTGCGCGCCATCAAAGACGCTTGCAGAGGATAATCATTCATTCTTTTGTTTTACAAAACGAAAACCTCCGGAAGCGGAGGTTTTTTTTTGCCCAAAACTCCCGTTTAGAGAACTAGCCTTCCCAACATACGTGTGCCGGAGGAAGACATGGTCAGCCTAAACGGGAGTTTGCTTTTTGAAAATCCCTAAAGGCTGTGTTTAAAAAGCATTGAGGATGGCGATGAGATCATCTCCATAGCGGGCTATTTTCTGGGCACCCAACCCTTTGATCCCTGACAGATCATTGATGGTCTGTGGACGTGCTCTGACCACATTGGCCAGGGTAGCATTGTGACAAATCATAAACTCCGGCTGGCTGAGCTCTGCCGCCCTGTCCTTGCGCCAGATTCTGAGCGCCTGGAGGATCTGCTGTTCCTCCTCCGTCAATGGCGTCTCCGGGTCTGAGGCTGTTTTGGCGGGGGCCTTTGGAGTAGCTGCGCTGTGGCCTTCATAGAAAACAAGAATCGACCAATAATCCGGATTGCCCGGCACAAACTGGGTCGCGGTCTTCTTGACCGTAACGGTTTCCATAAAACGGTTGATGGCCTCCTGGTCGGTGGGAAGACTTTCCGGCGATAGCCTGGTGGTGAAGTGTTTGAGAAGCATGATGATGGATTTAGGTGAAGAAAACATCAGGGCCTGCATAGCCCCACAATACACAGTGTCTCCAGGAGGCCGGAATGTGACCGGCAACACGAAAATTATTTTCAAGTGCCTTTGATCTGCTGACAGCCCTTTGTCACCGGCAGCCCGGACCTTTGATCCATTCCATCACCTGATAATCTAAACACCATGCAATCTGTTACTGAAATCATTACCCCTTCAGTCATCTCCTCCGACGAATTCCTTCGCCATTGGCAAGGCCATCGTCAACTGACCCGCAGAGTCATTGACGCTTTCCCGGAAAAGGATTTGTTTACTTTTTCAATAGGAGGCATGCGGACTCCCTCGCAACTCGCCCACGAATTATTGGCTATCGCCGCTCCATGAGTTTTTCAGCGGCAATAAAACTGGACGCTTCTTCGCGCGTAAACATCACCGGAGGCAAACGATAGCCCTCCATGATCGAATACCCAATGCCCGCTTCTCCAATAATAGGAATGCCGGCAGCCTCCAATGAGCGAATGTCCCGGTAGATGGTTCGGAGGCTTACGCCAAACTTTTGTGACAGATCCTGCGCCTTGACGATGCGGTTGGCCTGCAACTGAATCCAGATGGCCAGGATCCGGTCAAAGCGATTGAGAATGTCTTGCTCCATGAATGATCAAAAGTACTATACCGGCGATTACAAGTTAGTGTTGATATTCGCTAACTTTTTTCGCCCCTGCATTCTGGAGTGAAGTCAATGTTCGAGTCTGTGTTATTTCGGGAATCTTCTATAAATATCTTTTCTGTCCGCAATGATGATTAAACGAATGGTTGACTTTTTTACCAACTCGAATCCTAATCGATGATCGCCAATTTGAATCCTGAAATAATTGTTATGCCCGGTCAACTTTTTCAGATTGGCGACCTGATCCAATGCCTGAGAAGATTCAAGTTGAAGTATTACTTTTTCTACTTTCTTGAGTACCGCTTTATCGGTGATCCTGGACAACCATTTTTCAAATGATTTGTCAAACTCAACATTCATTTTGAGTCAAGCTTCTTAAAGATGGCGTCCCTGGTAGTGTTTTTGCCGGTTTTCTCCTTGTCTATCAAGGCCCCAAGGAGCACATCTTCATATTGTTCATCGCTGATTGTAGTGACATCTCCTCCCAGCCTTTCTGCCAATTCCTTGAGAATCTTACTACTCTTGCTGTCTGCTTTTATTAGGATGGCGCCCATTCTTATCTTTTTACCAAATATAAAGGTTCTTGTTCTTTTGTGCGATCATTGATTGCATTGACTATCGCACAAAGATTTTACTTACCCCTCGCACCGCAGAAGCATCCCGCAAGACACCAACATAAAGACCCGAACCTTCCAATTCTACCTCTTGCTTCCACAAGCCCTCATGGACCGGCAGGCTAAACACCGATTGGCCGGTAGAGTCATAGATCTCCAATACAGCATCGCGGCTTGTGTTGTTATGAATAACAATGGTGACTCTGCCTGAAGATGGATTGGGTGAACAAGTCATCACTGGTGTGTCCCTACTTAGTTCGTGCGTGCCGGTGGCCATCTCACACAATCCCGGGATGTTCAGATCCAGCCACGCCAGTCGTTTTACAATCCATGATTTCAGCGTATCCAATTCCGCAGGATAGGTAGTGGCCACCGCTCCCACTTCAGGTGCCGGACCACTAATACCCAGGATGGGCCACTTTTTAAAATGCCGCTGTTGCGCATTCTGCACCAGGTTTTCGACACTATCCATGTAGGCGAAAAGATAAGTGGTATCGAAAATGGTCTGGCGATAGTCTTCATAGGTGCACCGCAATTCTGCATTGAACGTACTGTCCTGGAGCAAACGGATATAATACCCGCAACTGTAATTGTCGGTCGGACAATCATTGATATGATGTGCCCAGTTGGAACCATCAGTAGCTTCAAAGACAGAGCATCCCCACATATTCTTCCACGCCCAATCAAAGTCCCATATTGGTCCGGCTTTGAACTTGCCACCATTGGAATATTTGTCTTTGTAGAAAAACACACTCTTCTTGAATCCATCATTACTTCGCGCCAATTCATTGACGAGGAAATAATCAATAAAGGATTTGGTGTCCAGATATTTTCGATATCCAATATCGGGATCCGTAAAATCATCACTATACAAGGCCGTCTCGAGCGAATCGATGAAGGAAGCTATGTATTCCTTCTGGGCCTCATTGATCTCTGTCGGTTTCGGATATTCATAGACAAAGTGAATATCAAACTCCGGATGATCGATTGGCGAATAGTTGGATTGAAAACTGTTGGATGGATCCCAATAATTTTGTTGCAGGATATATCCCCCGCTTACATCATCGCCCTCAATTTCTTCCGGCGTGAGTTTGGCAATATCAACTCTGCTACTGTCACGCTTTATTTTTTCACTCAGCACATATATGCCTTTATACACACTGTCCAACATGACTTCGCAGAGTTGCTGGCGCGGAGCATATTGTCCCATGTCCGCAAACAACCGCTGTGCAAGCGTATTGCGAATCAATGAGCGATCATTGTAATTGGACAACAGTATCCAATCGCTTTCTTCCGGCATACCTAAAAGAGAAACATCGATATCGCTGCCCAGATCATCTCTGGTCTCAAATCCATAGGGAGTCTGCGGATAACCGGAAGAAGAGGCACCGCGGACTTCAATGCCGATATGCCCATTGTATACATTGGGAGCATCCGTGATGTGGGTGATATTTCCCAAACCATTGTATCGAATTTCCATCAGCGCATCGATCTTGGGTTCGTTCGGTATTTCCTGGCCCTGGGTGCGGATGGTGATGATAGGAAGTTCTGAACTATCAAGCTTTACAGAACCCAGGTCTTTGACACACAGTGTACAAGCACCTGTGGCTCCACCATATCCAAACACCTGGATATAAAGCAACTGATGGGGCTCAAGATTATATTGCGTCAGAAAAGAATATGCATCATTGCCCGCGTCATCATCACAACCTAATCGTTGCAGGCTGGAACAATTCCCTTTACCTGCCCAGACCGCAAGTCCTGTATCCGTCAGATTTCCTCCTTCGGTTGAAAAACTGATATTACCTGAAGGCGGTGCCTGCATGACAAACCAGACATCCGGTCCCTTGAAATCCGCACAATAAGGATTGAGGCCTGACCCGGGCATTTGGGTATTGTCCGCTGTGAGGCATTGACCGGTGTCTATAGGAAAAGCAAGACATGGGTGACTCCCTTCAATGGCGGTAGCACCACAGTGACCTGTTCCGGAAAAAACAATGCCCGTTTGGGGATTCGGGCCATCGCCAAAAACCCAGTGCCAGCTGTCATCATACACCTGGTAGATATTTTCATTTTCATAATCCTGCGGCGTGTATTCTAATCGGTAGGAATCTCCTTCGCAGACAATAAAAGCATAACTACTGCCCCAACCTGCACCGCTGATGTTGCCCGTAAAAACATCATTGATGTACAACCTGAGATATCCTCCGTTCCATCCATCGCCATACGTGTCCTGCATGGTGATGGTGTAGGTGCAACATTGGGCATGGGCATTTGGAGTGGCCGTAAAAAGCCAGAAGGAAAGGACTAGTGTATAAATGAATAATACCGGTGACTTAGTGGTGTGGTACATGTACTAATGGGTTTGTGAGACAACCACGGGCCCTTGGATGAATAGGAATTGGACATTGAACTACCAAGGCGTTGGTGCGGTCAATAATACGAAACTTAGTAAATGTTTCGGGGCCACTAATTCCCAATGGCCATCCATCGTACTTGAGAGGAGGTATCCCCGCTAAACACCGCGGTCCCCGCCACCTGGAAGTTGATCGAGCTGATGTTGAGCACCTTGACCGGTATATTGACCCCGCTGCCGCTGTTGTTGCCGGCATCGACGGTGGCGGTCACAGAAAAAACATTGGCAAAAGCCTTGGGAAAGGTGACGGTCACCGGACTGTTGGAGCTGTAATTCACAGATCCCCACTGGACAAGGACCCCGCCCATTTCGGCATACCCATTGGCGGATACCGACGACGTCTTCCAGGCACTGGCATTAAAGGTTCCTGAGACATCGAGTGTGGCGGTTGGCGCGGTCGTGCCTATTCCAACTTTCGTGTTTTCGGATGCTCCATTTACTCCCTGGATACTGCCCAGCACCATACTGTTGCTGGCACTTACATACGCATTGGAGCCAATGGCAGAAGCATTGACGAGATCCTCCGCTCCAACATCGGATAGCGTTCCAAGGCACAAATTGTAAGATCCTGTGACATTACTCCATGCCGACCAAAGACCAAGAGACACGTTATAGAATCCGGTCGTACTGTGGTACATCGAAGCCTGGCCAATGGAGGCATTCCCGAATCCGCTGGTATTCGCATTCATTGCATCATCTCCAAAAGCAGCGTTCCTGTAGCCTGAAGTATTGTTGAGTAATGAATAGGTGCCGCAGGCCACATTTCTTTCGCCGCTGGTATTCACACGTAAAGCCCAATGGCCGAAGGCAGAATTTCGTATTCCGCTGGTATTAGCCATTAAACAGGATTTACCCACGACTGTGCTCAATACGTCATTTCCCAGGCCCCGGCCTATGGAAAGACCATTCACCAGGACATCCGCATTCACGTCCAGCAACGCGGCAGGCGTAGTAGTTCCAATCCCCACTTTGGTATTACTGGATGCGCCATTCACTCCCTGGATACTGCCCAGCACCATACTGTTGCTGGCCCCCACATAAGCCCTGTGCCCAATGGCCGAGGCATTGACCAGATCCCCGGCTCCCACGTCTGATAACGATCCAAGACACAGATTATACGATCCTGTAACATTATTAAGCCCCGACAACTGACCGAGAGCCGCATTAAAGGATCCGGTCGTACTGTTGTACATCGAAGCATAACCAATGGAGGTGTTCCCGGATCCGCTGGTATTCGCATTCATCACATCATCTCCAAAAGCAGCGTTCTTGTTGCCCGAAGTATTGTTAAGCAATGAATAGCCCCCGTAGGCTGCATTGTTGTGGCCACTTGTATTCGCTGACATCGCTCCCACTCCGAAAGCGGAATTTCGTACTCCACTGGTGTTAGCCCCCAAGCATGAAATTCCTGTGACCGTATTGGAGGCATCATTACCTCCACCCCGACCAATTTTAAGGCCATTTACTAAAGCATCTCCGTTGACATCCAGTAATGCCATCGGGGTGATCGTCCCTATACCTACGTTTTGAGCAGAGCTGACCTGCAGAAGGAGAAGAGAGATTAAAAGCGGAATGAATAGTTTTTTCATTTTGATGAGGAATAGATTGTCAGGAAATAAAAGGGAGCGTGAAAAACATAAGTGTTCCGGATCGCAGCCGCTCGATTTGCCGGTCGAAGTACCACCAGAGGAGAATGGCCGCCAGGACGCCGGCCAGGAGGACAATCCATATCCCCCACGATCTCTTGTATTTTATAGCCGGCATCATGAGCAAGCGCTTCTTGGTTTGATGCGGCAAACCTAAATCCGGACACTCCCCGAATGCAAATTATGGGCGTTGCAATAGCGTGGCAACACCGTTGCAATTAAGTTGCATAATTGAAGATCAGCAGCTTATATCAAAGGGCACTGATCATTTGGCCAAAGTTTTCGCTCTCCGGAAGATTGAGTTTTTTGAGCAACCGGCTGCGGATACTCCGAACGGAGACGGGACTGATGCCAAGAGTGGCTGCCATCTCACGGGTCGTAAAGGACAATTTGACCAGGGCGACAAACCGAAGTTCGCCCGTGGTAAGACCTGGAAGTTTCAATTGGGCTCGTGTAAAAAATCCGGGGTGTGCTTTTTCAAACAGTGACCTGAACCGGCTCCATTCGTCCTCAGTCAGAATGGTATTCTTCCGAAGTTGTTCCAGGGTTTCATTTTGCTGACCAGCATCAATATTGTTCTCCAGCCATTCGATCTGCCTGCTCTTCTCCTGAAGGGTCGCTGTGAATAACCGGAGTTGTTCCCTGGATGCCGCTAATTCCTGTTGGGCCAGCTCCTGGATCTTTTTCGACCGGTCCTGTTCATTTCGAAAACGCCTGTTTCCGCGGTAGACCAGCCACATGGTGATGATGACAATACACCCGAGTGCCAACCACAACAGGTTGCGCCAAAACAATTGTCTTTGAATCTCCGCATCAAGTCTGGCCTGTCTTTGCTGGTAGGTGGTCAGCTCTGTTTCCATCTCGTGTCGCGTGAGCAGATTGCGGTCATTCCATAATGCGAATTGCTGCTGACGCCAATCAATGGAGTCCAGCAATTGCATAGACCTGGCGGTTGTCCTGTTTGGATCCGGCAAAGCCAGCATCAAACGATAGAGATCGATATAGTATTCATCCTTGTTCTGGTGATACACCGCCTCGCGGATCACGGGCATCAACGGAACGATCTTTTCAGGCTCTTGCGTCTGCAGATAACATTGCGCAAGCAGCAGACCAAAGGTTGCGGTATTATCCAGCAGTTGGGCCTGGTACGTGATCTCCATGGCCTTGATAAAGGAAGGAATGGCGGAGGCATATTCCTTTTTGTAATAAAGGATCTTGGCCATATTTCCTTCCAGGATCCCGTACCATCCTTCTCTGTTGTAACGTCCCGGATCGTTGTCGAGCAAATGCTGGGCTTTGTTGATGTAATAGGCTGAGCTGTCGTATTGCTGCAACTGCAACAGGATCTGCGAGTGCAGGTCTGCGAAGTACAATTGAAAATCCTTACGAATATTCATCCCGGCGGACCCGTCCATGATTTCCTTAGCTCGTTTGTAATCTCCTATGCTGTACAATTCCAGGATGAGGTCATGTTTCAGATTATAATCCTCACGGGGAGTTGCATCCGGGCCCAGTCGTTGCATGATGCTATCGGCAAGGATATAATAACTGAGCGCTGCCCCGTTGCGGTGAAACAATCGCAGGTCATCCACAAGGATGATGAGGACGTGTTCCTGGAGGATTTCATTGCCGGTAGACATGGATTGGTCTACAAGCGCTCTCTGCTTGTTCACATAATCGCTGAATCCCGCCGAGTCCATCCGGATCTTTGCGCTGTTGAACCAGGCCTCAGCATAGATGAGGGTTTGCGGGTCTTTGGCTTTCTCCGCTTCCTCTTTCAGCCGTGAATAAAAGCGGATCTCCTTTGACACATCATGGTAAAGACCCTCAGGTTCACGCATTTTTTCCAGTACCCGGATCCGCCTGGGCTGAGGCGATTCAAATGCCTTTTCCATTTGGGCGGAACCTGCACCCGGCACAAGGAAAAGCAAGAGTAAAACCTGGATAAACCTGGGCATTAATTCGGAGACTATGCAGTTACGAACGAGGAATGAGAATGGACATTGGTCAGAAAAATAAGGAATAACCAATATCGAAGTAAGAAGGAGAAGTACAAAGCAGGAATTACAAAGTAGGTAGTGCGGGGCAGAAAGAAAGAGTAGAACAGAGAATTTTCTAATATATAGAAAATGACTGTCGGTCAGATAAAGTGGTGTCTATTACACCTTTTTCACACACACACCCACAGACACCCACTCTGAATTCCGGATTGGCTGCGCCGATCCGAAGGTGGGTGGCCCATCAACTAATTTTGAATGCTCTATGCTGCGCCTACCCAAACTTTTCACACTCACACCCACACTTCACACCCACTCTGAATTCCGGATTGGCTGCGCCGATCCAGGTGGGTGGAGCCAATCAACTAATTTTGAATGCTCTTTGCTGCGCAATGGGTCATTTCTTTTTCAGTCCCTATCCAAGCGAGCTTGGTAGTGCCTAAAAAAGAAATGCCCCACCCAAAGGGTAGAGCATTTAAAATTAGTTGAGGTCGATAGCGGATTCGAACCGCTGTAGCAGCTTTTGCAGAGCTGTGCCTAGCCACTCGGCCAACCGACCATTCAATTTGTTTTCCTGGCCTTCGTCAGGACCCGATCCCGTAGGATCGAAGGGCAAATATAAGGCTTTATTGGTATTCTGTTTTTTATTGGTTGATTAAACAATTTCCTGTCACAATCAACTGAGCCCCAGGCGTATTCTGGATCAACGAAGCGCCATTGACTGAAGGGTTTTTATGGGTGATGACATCAGCAATAGTGACCATACCGGCGTTGTTGAAAACACCACCGGTCAGGGATGTACCTGCCGTCAATACGGCGCCCTGGATCTTCACCTGCACCCCGGCCGGAATATCAAACACCCGTGTACCACTGCATGTAATATTGATATTGCCCGCCTCCGCCATGATCACCAGGTTCTTGTTGAGCAACAAGGGCGTCGCTCCTACATCGATGGTCTGCCCGGTCAATATTCCGGCTAACCGGATGGTATCCCCGGGTGATGAACATGCAACCGCAGCAGGTAAACTGCCAACTCCTGTGCCCGAAGTTTGATATACGATCGGTTGGCATTGTAGATCCCCACAGACTTTGATCCCCCAGGAATCCAGTGAGCCACCGTCCCCATTCGCGACATCCTGCACCTTCATGGTCCAGGTTCCTTTGGAGAATTTGCCATCAAAAAAACTTAGTGTATTGCTTGGCCGATAGGTCAATCCGTCTGTAGGCGGACAAGGCCATGTACCCGGGGAAGCCTCATCATCAAAATTGATGTTGAAATTATCCTGGCTGGTGCAAGGCTGGTTCCAGATCAGCCGTGTGGCGTTGTCTGGAGTCAATAGGGAAAACTTAAGGTCATCCACATACGTGTGTGTCCCTGTCAGGCTGACAACATTCACATCATTGATAAGCATATCCACTGGAGTATACAAGGTGGACATTACCGTAGGTGTGCCATTGCCCGGAATGGCCACGGGCACATTAGTGCTCAAACGGGAGAAACACGAAATAGTAGTAAACGACCTGGTAGAAGACCAGGTACCATTGCCACAGGTATTGATCCCGCGCACTCTCCAATAATATTGTTGTCCGACAATAAGTGGATTCACGGTCTGGTATTGATCCGCATTGACTATGCCCGAAAGCGCGATCTGAGTGAATGCATTGTCATAAGCGATCTGGAATTCATATTGGGTTATCCCCGCAATGCTCTGCCAATCGAGTAAGGGCGTAATCATGGCATCTACGGCATTATTGGCCGGACTGATCAGCGTTGGGGCTGAAGCCATGGGTGCAATCAATGTAATGGAGAAGATAATGTTTTTATTCCCCGTAGTGCTGGTTCCTCGCACGGTAGGAGAATAATTGCCAAACAAACCTGTCAGGTTAGAAATGGTAAGGGTGCTGTTGTTTCCGGGGATCACCACTTGGGGTGAAAAGGTGGCTGTGGCTCCGGGAGGCAAATTGAGCACGCTCAACGTCACCGGGTCATTAAATCCTGTGTATGAACCTACCTCTACTGTGGTCTGCACAGTTCCATCATTACATTCTGAGACCGCCTGTGGATTTAGGTTCAACGTGAAATTAGGGGCCACAGGGTTGACCGTGATGTTTGTATTGTTGATGTCAAAGAAAACATTATTTGAGCCTTTTACCATTACGCGTCCTGTGGTGGTGGTCCCTACCGGGACTGTGATGACCGCAGAGCCATCATTGGGGGTGTTGAGTAAAAGCGCGGTGGGATATGTCAATCCACCATCGGTTGAAAACCGGATATCCACATTGGCACAACTGACCGGTGCAGCAGTAGTGTTTGCTACGTCCCAGGTGATGGTCTCGGGAACATACTCATTCCAGTTAGTAGAGCTGCTCTGTGAGGTCACCACAAAAGGACCCGAGGTCGAAGAGGTAGTCACGACCACATCATCCTCATCCGAACATCCGGCTATCGCATGGTAATCCCTGACGGTCATCCGAAAGGTCATGGTCCGGGATACTGAAGGCAATACCTCCCATGTGGGGGATATATTTTGAACCAGATCCTGCAATCTTGGAAAATAACGGGAAGACGAGGCGACTGGATCAAAGGTTCTAAACATAGGCCCATCAATATCCGTTGATGTGGGTGGGTCTGTTGATGTACCCTCCAAATCATATTCTTCCCAGCAATAGCTGATCGGGTCGCTATTCGCATCTGTTGCACTCGCTGTCAAAACAAAAGGAGTAGAAATGGGAATGGTATAGTCGGGTATGCTGGTAGCCACCGGCGCATCATTGACAAAAGAAATAAATGCTGGACAATTCACCGACAGTAGTTTGTCCTTGATCTGCTGTAAGCTGCGTGCGTGGAAATAATCATCACTGTGCGGCTGGATATCCTGGGATCCGCATATACCGGCATACGCCATAATCGTGGTTCCAGATCCGGGTTCATAGGCTGAAAGGGGAGATCGGTTTCCTCCTCCACAACTTCCGACTGTACCATTAAAAGTGTGATCTCCTCCGCATTGATGCCCCATTTCGTGGGCCACATAATCGATGACAAAAGGATCTCCGACGGGAGCAGAGGATCCTGTCACACCACCGGCTTTTAAAGAGTTGTTACATATACATCCAAGGTAGGCCACACCACCACCACCGGTGCTGAATACATGGCCGATATCATAGTTGGCACTGCCGATCACGCCATCACAGGTGGTTTGGTTTTGCCCCAGCATCGTGCTGCCATTATTATTGGTATAGGGATCCGATGCCGGATCATAATAGAATATCTGGTTGGTGTTACCGACTAGAATCAATCGCAGGGCTAAATCGGCTTCGTACACCTGGTTGACCCGGTTGATCGCTGTAACCACCTGGGACATCACGATCGCGGATTGCGCCGATGATGTGGCGCCAAAATAATTGCTGTACTCCCCGGTCGTCGCCAATGCAAGCCGCATGCTTCGGAATTGACAATCCCCTGCCCGTTGACTATAGGGCACTCCGCCCTGAATATCTTCATCCACTACGCCACATGCCCAGGGCTCATTCTTTATATAATCTCGTTTGTAATATACAATGCGGTTAGCCAGGTCATTCCGTTGATAAGGATCGATATAGGTGATCCCATCCAGGTCCCTGATCACAGCCCTGAACCCTTGCTGGGTCCAGTCTGCGCGAATGGTCCGGTATGGATTGGAAACGGATACCCCCCTGAAGGTTTTGAAGCCTGTGTATTGTGCGGCCAGTTCCGCCTCCATCATTTCGTATTGAACCATCCGGAAGATATCGGCGGATCCGTCACCAAGCGCTACGATGATCTTGCAATCGCTGTTGGCTGGGGTTTGAACATACTCGTGGGGCGCCTTCCACAAAATACTTTTCATGGACTGATCGTCTATGAAGTAGGTTTGGTACGCCTGGGGAATAATATCCCGTTTACCGGTAGAGGGTATGTTTTGGGGCTCCACAGGAGTCCAGAACTGCGCTTCAGACTGCATGGCACAGCAAAGAAGGATGACCGGAATCAACCAAAGGGGGCGGTTTCTCATATAACTTATTTATGTAACCTAAAAGACGCTATCTCTCAGCCATATACAAAGATATAACCCACTTTTGGATCCACCAAATACTATTTTTCATCCCTAAAAACCTGTTCGGGTTAGGTTGGGCCTGCACCAAACAAACCAAATGTTGGGCGTAGGTTGTACCTGCGTCCGAGCGTTCTCAAGTTTCCAACTTGACCCCAGCACGATCATCTCGATATGGGCGGCGCAGCCCCCAACCTACTTCGACTTCGCTCAGCACATCGCCTGGGTTGCCCCATCCCTCATCCTTTCCCGCGCAAACCCCGGGGAGGCCTATACACGACCTTTTAGTATTGAGAAATCAAAGGGAAAAAAATCATCTCGAATAGGGACAAACCATGTCGCTCCTTATTGTCCGTTAAGCTTAAGTTGACTTAAGCTTGCGCGTCAGCAAGTTTTAACTTGCGAGAAGAATCACTTGGACTATTCGGACCCCCTACCCCCTAAAAGGGGGCGCTAAAAATATAGTGACCCTCCCTGCAGTTAAAAACTGCTTGCATGCCTTAGCAATAGATGAAGCTTTCTTTGATCTTCCGTACGCGGGCGCAGGTACAACCCACTCCCAACTTTGGCTTTTACCAATGAGGCCTGCGGCCTCATTGGTGTTCAGTTTATTAAAAAATCATTTCGGGAAGCAAGACCATGCGCCTCAAAACTGTCCGAGCCGGCCGGATGCGTTTACCCCCTTGCCCCCTTAATGGGGGTAAAAAATGCTTTTACTGTCGTTATATATAAAGAGATCATCTCGAATAGGGACAAACCATGTCGCTCCTTATTGTCCGAACCGAGCGGACGTTTTGGTTCAGGGCACAACAAGACTCGTGGGAATAAATCATGTTCAAGAAACAAAATTTGAAACCCGACTAAGCGAGAAAGCGAAACAGAACGCCAGAAGCAAGCAGAATGCGAAGGTGAGTTTAAGGAGCGACTAGCCTTTTTGTAACTTTTTGGGCGATGCAAAAAGTTAGAAAATCCCATCGGGAAGCTAGCGCTTATTAAAACCTCGTCGCCAAATAATGCGGCAACATCGCCCTCCACGTAGGCCAGTCATGACGCATATCATGTCCCCAGACATCCAATTCATGAGGGATGCCCTTATGCTCGAGGAGAGCGGAGAAATTGCGCGAAGCGCTAGGACTCTCATAGTCTCCTGAACCGGTGAGGATATGTACGTGGTTGGATCGTTGCAGCATCGGCAGGAAATGATCATCATGCAGTCGCTCGAGATAGTGCATCGGGCTGTTGAAGTATACGTCTTCATCAAAATAGCCATCTGTGTATGTGGTAAGATCATACACCCCGCTCATGGCAATGGTCCCGGCAATCAGATCCGGGCGACGGAAATAGAGATTGGCGGCATGGAGTGCGCCAAGGGATGCGCCACACGTGATGATGCCGGTTTCCTGGCTGGTATTGTGGCGGATATAGGGTACTACTTCGCGGTAGATATAGTCATTAAACTGTTGGTGGCGCATGGACTTATGCCGCGGATGCATCTTGCTGTTGAGCCAGCTCTCGGAGTTGATGCTGTTGATGGAAAAAACTTTGACTTTGCCCGCATCGATATACGGCTGGATCACGTCGAGGAGGAGAAATCGCTCATATTCCAGGTAATCCGCTGCAGCTGTCGGTATGAGCAGCAGGGCAAATCCATAATGACCATACATGGCAATCTCCATGTTCTTGTTGAGCGACGGGCTGTACCACGCATCCAGTTTCCTTTCCATATACTTTCGTTGGCTTTTAAAACCCTAAGATGTGGAATTTTCCCCATTCTGCGAATGGTTGGAAAAGGCTAAAGAGGCCTAAGAGGCTAAAGAGGCTAAAAGCATAATTTCCGGGAAAACGCCATTCTCCCCTTTAGGGGACGGGGGCAGGTACGGCAAAAAGGACTGCAATCATGCTTATACAATATCTTTAGCCTCCATTTTCCATCACTGCCAACTGCCAACTGCCAACTGCCAACTGCCAACTGCCAACTGCCAACTGCCAACTGCCAACTGCCAACTGCCCATTCCTAATTCCTAATTCCTAATTCCTAATTCCTAATTCCTAATTCTTCAGAGCTCCTGCCATGTCTTCCGCCATCAAAGTCCTCGCTCCCGCCTCCCTGTCCAACCTCGCCTGTGGATTTGATATCCTCGGCCTGGCCCTCGATCTCCCGGGTGACGAGATCATCGGCCGCATCGTGGATAGTCCGGGTGTTCATATCGCGGAAATCACCGGAGCGAAAAAAAACATCCCCACCGATCCTTCTCAAAACATTGCCTCCTTCGCTGCCGCGGCCTTACTAAAACATCTGGGTGAAGAGAAGCGTGGTATTGAATTCCGCATCCGCAAACACATCCCTGCCGGCAGTGGCATGGGCAGCAGTGCCTCCAGCGCGGTAGCCGGTGTCATGATGGTCAATGAATTGCTCAACCGGCCTTTGGAAAAAAGAGACCTTCTCCCTTTTGCTATTCAGGGCGAGATGATCGCCAGCGGAACAATGGTGGGTGATAATGTAGTCGCATCGCTGATGGGGGGTCTGGTGCTGATCCGGGATATTCAATCTTACGATTTTCATCGCATCTATATGCCCCGGGGATTGTTTGCCGCCGTGATCCTTCCGGAGGTAACCATCTCTACGCTGAGTTCGCGGTCAGTATTACAACCCACTGTTCCCTTGCATGACATGGTGGTCCAGTCTGCCAATCTGGGTGGGTTCATCACCGGTATGCACAACGCAGACCTGGAACTCATCCGCAGATCCATGGTCGATCATGTCATCGAACCTCAGCGGAAGTTTATGATTCCTCACTTCGATCAGCTCCAGGACACCGCCTTACAGATGGGTGCATTGGGATGTTCGATCAGTGGCGCGGGACCCGCGATATTCGCCCTCTGCCAGGAAAAACTCCAGGCCACCTACATTGCCGCGGCGATGCTCAGGATCTACACCGACCACAAGCTTGAAGCGAAATCTTTTGTCGCCGGCATCAACTACGAAGGCGCAGTGCTGAAATGAAAGAGCAGAGGGCATAGAGCAAAGAGCAGAGAACTTGGGACAATCACAAATTTCCAACTTGACTCCAGCACGATCATCCCCTCATTCAATTTGTTCATCCTGACGCTTGGGGCTGAACCCCTCCGCTACTAAGACCGCCCCTTCAGGGCTTCAATCTGTCTCCACGGCCCCCCGGGGTTTTCGAAGCGCGGTATTCGCTTGCGAATACGCCAGCGTAGAAACCCAGGGGTGAGGATTTTTCAAAGAAAAATCCGATGGGGCATAAAGCCGTAGACGCCGATACATCCTATCCACAACAAACCATGGATGGAATACGATAGACCCTTCTGTATACAGTTTGGGATTTTTGTCGACAGTCGGAGGTTGCTCACGGCTTTGATTTGACGTACGGAGCGCAGATACAATCTACGCTGAGCGAACCAAGGGGGAATGAATTATAATCATTCAAAAAATCACCCAAAAATTCATCTCGGGCAGCAGAATATGTCGCTCGAAACTGTCCGAATGAGCCCATCGAAATGCTCTTTCAGACCCCCTACCCCCTGAATGGGGGCGATGTATTTTTATTCTTCCTGGATATTAGGTTTTACCTCATTTCAACTTGCATCATCAATTAGATAATATTCTCTTCGAGGAGCAAGCCCTTGCGCCTCAAAATTGTCCGAGCCGACCGAATGCCCTTTTTTATGGCCATAAAGCCGTAAAAAAGGAAAGCGTGAAATCCAACTAAGCGAGAAAGCAAACCTGAACGCTAAGCGATTGATTGCAACTAAAGGCGACTTTTTTGGCAATGAAAAAAGTAACAAAAAAGCCCCTCGGGCACCGAGATCAATCCCCCACCCTCACACCCCCTCTGCTCTATGCTCTATGCCCTATGCTTCCTATCTTCGTCTAATGCGAAATCTCCTCTTCTGCCTCCTCTGTGTCATCGGCTCTGCATCCGCTCAGCCCTTCAAGGTCATGACCTACAACATCCGTCTCCCGGTCGAAAGCGACGGCATCAACTATTGGAACAACCGTCGTCCGCTGGTGGCCAGCATGCTGACCTATCATCAACCGGACATACTTGGA
>JBGAWQ010000090.1:0-3690 GCA_044227555.1 Saprospiraceae bacterium
CCGATCATTCGGATGGCAGAGATGATCACCGTTATTTCAACCATGATCGGTCCATCCTACATCCTGCTCTGCATGGGCCGGCTGGATCGGCTCTATCACCTGGCCTTGTTCGGAAGAATTCAATCCCCTATTGTCTGGGACGTACTTGCCATCTCAACTTATCTTATTGGCAGTATCATATTCCTTTACCTGGCTTCGATCCGGGATCTGGCCGCCCTGCGCACGTATCCTTTCAAAAGTAAATGGAGAAGATGGTTATATCGTTTCCTTTCTGTTGATTTCAATGGCAACCATGTGCAAAATCAATACCTGGACCGTGCGTTGAATATCATGTCCGCGATCATCATACCTTTGGCCATCCTCGTACACTCTGTATTGGCCTGGATCTTTGGTATGACCCTCCGACCCGGATGGCACAGTACTATCTTCGCGCCTTACTTTGTTGTTGCCGCGGTATTTTCTGGCACAGGGGTATTGATCATCGCGATGTGGGTGTTCAGGAAAGTCTACCACCTCGAGTCGTATATCACCAAGATCCATTTTAACTATCTCGGCATCATCCTGATGATCCTGGGTGCGCTCTACGCCTACTTTACCTTCAGTGAATACCTGACCAGTTGGTACGGCTCGGAAACCTGGGAAATGGAAGTCTTGTATAAACTATTTGACTACAACGAATACTGGTGGTGGTTCTTCTTTGCCGCTATTCTGGGTGTATTACTTCCAATCATCGTCATCCTGTTCCCAAGGTTCAGATCGATCAACAGCATCACCGCAGTTTCAGTCATCGCTGTGTTGGCCTTATGGGTAAAAAGGTATCTGATTATTATTCCGACCCTCGAGACTCCACTACTTCCATTGCAGGATATGCGGCCGGAATACATACACTATAAAGTCACTCCCGTGGAATGGTTACTCACTTTTTCAGGAATCGCCATGTTTTGCCTGTTGTTTTTCCTGTTCTCGAAGTTTCTTCCGATTGTCAATGTCGTCAAGGTCACAGAAGACAAAAGTTATGGAACACTCCGCCAGATTGTGGCAGATCGGATCCTCAAACGCCAGGTCAAGGAATTTAAATTGAAAGAACGCCAGAAGTTTGCTCACTAATAAAAAACAGATCATCATGTGTTGCAGATTAATATATTCCTTGCTGATCTTATCGATCACCGTGTTTACAGCCTTTCCGGGTAAGGCGCAGGATAGCACCCTTGCTACGACCAAACTCCAGGCCGGATTCTATAAGGATCAGTCCGGGGCACGGCATATCGGAGCCAAGCTTTTGAAAAAAATTGAAAAGTATGCGCCGTTTGCCAATGCCGAACTCCAATTCTATGTCCTTCATGATACGACCAGCACTCTGCTGCAAACTGTGGTCACTGATGAAAAAGGGGAAGCCATCTGCATGCTGGATGAAAGTGTAACGCCGGATTCAACCGGTATCATGGCATTTCGAATCACGTTTGCAGGCGATGCGACTGCGGAAGGGGATGATAAAGAAATTCAAGTCATGCCGGCTGAACTGAAAGTAGCGTTTTTCCAGGAGGATACGTCCAAATTTATATCCGTAGAAGCTATGTCACCGGATGCTACCGGTGGAATGACCCCTGTTCCCGAGCTTGAAATCGGGGTGTATGTAAAGGGTACCTTCAGTTACTTCTCTATTGCCAAGGATGTGACCGATGCAAACGGCAAACTCATTGTGCCTTTCCCGGTGACCATGCCCGGTGATTCTTTGGGTGTAGTTACCATTGCGGCTAAGGTGGAGGATAATGACATCTATGGCAACGTGGAATCATGGGGCACTATCAATTGGGCACGTCCTGTGCCGGTGGTGGCGGAAGCCAGGCGAGGACTTGGTGATACCGACGCACCGTTATGGATGGTGTATACGCTGATCGTGTTGCTTTCCGCAGTGTGGTTTCACTATGCGTATGTGATCTTCCTGATCATCAAGATCAAGTTGGCGAAACATCAAGCGTGAGGCATAACTCAATTAAATAAAGAATGATTATGGAGCATATGCGTGGTCAGCCGGGAAGCAAACGATTGTTTGAAAACCCCTTCCTCGAAAGAATTTCCAGGACAAATGCTTACGTAGTCATTCTCAGTTTTGTAGTGTTATCACTTTTGGTGTTCATCTATGGCTTTTGGATGCTGGAGTTTAATATACTCTCGGGGGTAGCGATTTACATTTCGGGGCTTCTCGTTTTTACCCTGGCGGAATATCTGATACATCGGTTTGTTTTCCATTCGGGAGAATATACCCATGAGAAAAACTGGCAGTTCAAGATCCATGGGATCCATCATGCCGCGCCGAGGGATAAGGAACGATTAGCCATGCCTTTGCCCCTCGCTTTTACAGTGTCAGGAATATTTTTCCTGGCCTTTTGGTTAGTGATGCGGTCATATGCATTTTTCTTTTTCCCGGGATTCATTTTGGGTTATGCGCTTTATCTTTTTGTGCATTACACTATACATACCCGGCGACCTCCAAAAAACGTAATTCGTTATCTATGGACCCATCACCACGTGCATCATCATATCAATGACCACGAGGCCTTTGGTGTGACCACGCCGTTCTGGGATATAGTCTTCCGGACCATGCCCCGGAAAAAATAGTTCACAGCTCAACAAGTTCTTTTACAACATTAGTTTTTATTTCCCAATGCACCCCTATCGGAGAAGAGCGTCATTGCGGAAAAAGAAACAGAAATACATCATTATCCATGCGTAATTATAACGGAATGGCGATTGCCATTGCCTGGCCAGAATTTTTTGGGAAACAAACAGGTTCATGGTATGATACTCCTATGCGTTGGCTGGGCATTAATAGAAATTTCCATTACAAGGTTGGCCACGCAGCGCTGATTTTAGTGGACATAACGTCAGGGGCCTGTTATCATTTTGATTGCGGACGATATCATGCGCCCTATCAGCATGGCAGAATACGGGATGCCTCAACAGACACCAATCTTACCATTCAACATAAGGCTGTCATTTCAGGACACACCATCGTGAATCTGGGTGATATCCTGCATGAAGTACAAATGAACAAATCATGTTTTGGCGTTGGGCCATTATATGCTTCTTACTCCCAGGTCAACTTTGACTTTGCCTGGCAAAAAGTAAAAGAGCTGCAAAGTAAGGGGGCCATTCCTTTTGGTCCATTCGTTATAAACGGAACCAATTGCTGCAGATTTGTCAGAACGGGCATTCTGGCTGGTTCTCCACCGGCAACACAGCGGTTGAAGTTGCACTATTTCTGGCCTTTGAAACCGACACCCATGGGAAATGTAGCCTGCCTGGGCGGTCAAATGACAATCCCGGTAATACGCAACAGTAATGAGACTGGTCGTGAACCAAAACCTTTATCCATGGTTGTATACAACAAAAACAACGTCCACGGCACATTACCCTCGCCCGCAATCCCTGGCAATATTCCTCCAGACAGCCAATGGCTAAGCGGCGAGGTTACAGGAGGATGGTTTCACCTGGCAGCGCAAGAGAATAATTACGCCATTACGCGTTATTCAGCCGATGGTGCTTTAGAATGTACAGGCCAGTTCAGACTGGCTGATCCTCGCCGATTCAATCCCAATAGGCCATACGTCTTTTCGCATGTATCACACTGCAAGCAAGTGATGATTAAACAGGAAAAAGTAGTTTTCGAATTTAACAGAATACCATAAA
>JBGAWQ010000091.1:0-3659 GCA_044227555.1 Saprospiraceae bacterium
GGGCTTCTACACAAACCTGTAAAATGAAAAATCAAGGTTTTCCTATAGGCAGACCACCCGAAGGTCAGACGAGGTGGTGCGTGATGGCAATCCGGACCAGGCCCGCGGTATTCCTCACACCCAACTTATTCATCATGTTATGCCGATGAGTCTCCACTGTACCAATTGAAATAAACAGGCGTTCGGCAATCTCTGAGGTAGTGGCTTCATCAATAATCAGCTTGAGGATTTCCTTTTCCCTGCGGGAGAGAGTAGGCATAAATTGCGTGGTGCCTTCTTTCTTGACCAACTTCCCCTGCATGCCTGCCAGCAAGGTTTCCGTCAGGTCATCACTAAAAAATGTACCTCCGCTGTGCACTTTACGGATACACTGCTCCAACTCCTGCTTGCCACAGTTTTTGAGCAGGTATCCCTTCGCGCCGGCTTTGATCATGGACTGAACATGAGGATAGTCCGCATAGATGCTGATGGCTACGACTTTGACAGAAGGAAATTGTTGAGAGATCATTTCCGTGCATTTGACGCCATCCATGATAGGCATATCGATATCCATCAGGGCCACATCGGCGGGAATAGCTGCCAACTGTTGTAAGGCCTGCTGTCCATTACGCGCCTCCGCGACGCACTGGATATCCTGCACATCACTGAGCAGGAGCTTGATACCTTCAGTCACTACCGTATGGTCATCCGTGAGCAGCAGTCTAATCATGTGTGTGGCGTTGGTGTGATGGTCTGACGGCTATATCCGTTTTTGGGTCGTGCAATGCAGATACCAAAATAAGACAAAGGGTTCAATTGACGATCAAGCGACAGTTCCGGGGCGCGAAGTATCGCCTACCATACAATGGATAGAATGCAAATGAAAACCAGCGGACGTTGTGATGGTTTTCGCAACATGCATTGTCGGGTATCCCTAGATTTATCATCAGCGAATAAAGGAAAGACCCTCTCAGCATCCCTGCTGTCTGTCCGATATTAAAATTCTCTTTCTCCAATCTATCAGGTTGCATCGGCGATGCCATGTGCATAGCATGGACATGTCTGGCATTTGCTTGCAAGAAATACATGTGTGGCGAAGGAAAAACCTATTTTTATGATACTTCAGGGAACTTTTCGCAATGAAGCTATTTTACCTTTCCAATGGCAAGCCAGTCGACTGGCAAGCCGGTGGATTGGCAGGCAGGTGTTGAGATATTATCTCATCCTCTTGTTTTGTATATGCCTGCCGGCGATGATGGTTCGGACCGGAGTAAATCTCCGGGGCGTCATCTGGTCTGATGCAGAAGGGTACTATCAATACTTGCCCGCGATATTCATCATTGGAGATGTACATCAGATCCCGCCCGGTAGCGTTTACCCTTATTACAATGCTGCCGGTGAATATGTCGACAAATACACCTGTGGCATTGCGCTGTTTGAATGGCCTTTTTTCCTGGGTGCTTATGCCCTGAGCCGTCCATTGGGTTTTGATCCGATGGAGTATTTCAATCCGTTGTATTGCCGGGCTATGGCCTTGTGCGGATTTGTCTTTGCCTTCCTGGGGCTTTGGATGTTGCAACGCGCATTGTTGCGTTTGTATTCCCCACAGACAACCGCCTGGGTGATTCTTGCTGTTTTCGCGGGAACCAATCTCTTCCATTACGCCACCAAGGAGATGAGTGTTTCGCATGTCTATAACTTTTTTCTCTTTGCCTCTTTGCTCTGGCATCTTCCGCGTCAACTCAAAGATCCTTCCTTTAAAAACAACTTGCTGACCGGTGGGATATTAGGCTGGATCGTGCTGATCCGTCCAACCAACATCATCATTGCGCTGATGCTGTTGCTATACAATGTCTATCGTTGGGAGGAGTTAGGCCAACGCATCCGATTCTGGCTGGCAAGGCCGATAGCTATACTAACGATGACAGGGGCTGCCATGGTCCTGTTTATTCCGCAAATGATCTATTGGCATGAGATGACGGGTCAATGGTTGTACTACTCCTATACCGAGGAGAAGTTTACTTATTGGTACGAACCCAAGATCACCTCCGTGCTTTTCGATCCGCAAAATGGTTTGTTTCTCTACTCTCCGGCCGCATGGCTAATGTTGTGTGCTGTGTTGTTCGGCCTTTGGAGACGTCAACATCAGTCACTTAATGCTATGGTCATTGTCTCTATAGCCACCTATCTGTTTGCCAGCTGGTGGGCGTGGTGGTTTGGCGGCGCTTTCGGTCACCGCTGTTATGTAGAGTATTATGTCATCATGGCCATCCCGCTGGCAGGTTGGTTGGAGTGGATACGCACGCACTGGTCACTTCCAGCCAGGACGGTCACGTTTACGCTGATCATCGCCATGATGATTGTTGGCGTACGATTGTCTTATCTCTACACCTCACTGCCCGGCCCCTGGGATGGACCTGACTGGAGATGGAATTGGGACAAATATGAATGGGTGTTGGGGCATTTAATGTGGTAAGAGATTGGGAGGAGGAAACAGCATGATCTGGCTCGTTGAGGGTTTAGGGCTTAATGTTTCCACCAAAAAACAAAGTTAGGCTGAGGTTGTACCTGCGCCCAACATTGTTTTTTTATTTGCTTTTTTTGGGATGAGGCTTGAACCCTCATCCGTGCATTCGCTCGGCGGAGTTTGTAACTCCGCCTCGTACGGCAGATCAAATCCATTGGATTTCAGCAACGCCTTAAAACCTTTGTGGCCGCAGGAACTAAACTTTCTCAAAACACATTCCACCAACAAAATCTCCTATTCGACAAACGGACTCTCCTTCCTTCTCACGCGGGTAAAACGTGCATAATGCAAAATAAGCACGATCAGGCACAGCACTAACCCAAGGTATTCTCTGGCCAATTCAACGTAGGGCGTAGTAGCTTTCATCTCATCGACGATGCTGGGCATGCCCATACCGATCCATTGCGCAAAGCCGGGAAATTGGCGGAAGAGTTCGAACACCACTACCGCCAGGCCGAGCAGGATCGCCCACATATTGTAGCGATTAAACGCGGCGAACGCGGAGATCAATGCAATGGCCGCATAGAGGACAAACCAGAATAGGATATCTCCTGGGGTGTCGTTGAGCTGCACGACAGCAAACAGACCAAATACAACGGCAAGGATCAGGTTGAAGATTTTCATGACACCGGGACGATTAGGGTCGTTGAAGATACAGCGATTATTGGCGTCGTGCTTTCTCCCAGTCCCATGCGGTGCGCATGATATAGCGGATGTCATGTTCGGGTGTCCATCCCAGCCGGGTGGTGATCCGGGTATTGTCCGCATATATCATCGGGACATCGCCAGGTCTTCTGGGGCCAATCCGGTAGTTGACTTTGACATCGGTTGCTTCCTCAAAAGCATGAATGGCTTCAAGCACAGTCACACCGGCACCCATGCCCAGATTATAAACTTCATAGGATTGTTCCTGCCGCTGAGCAAGCAGGTAATCCATCGCAAGGGTATGAGCGCGGGCCAGGTCCATGACGTGGACATAGTCGCGCACACAACTTCCATCCCTCGATGGATAATCATCACCAAAGACGACCACTTCTTCGCGAAGCCCTATTGCTGTTTCAGTAACTACAGGTACCAGATTAGTGGCCTTGTTGGTAGATGACTCTCCGATCAAGGCTGATGGATGCGCGCCGGCAGGGTTGAAATACCGCAG
>JBGAWQ010000092.1:0-3260 GCA_044227555.1 Saprospiraceae bacterium
GCACGGCACCTATGAGGTACCCATACAGCGGTTTGATTCCGAACTCATCCAGTTGACGATTGAGAATCCTGAATTGCAGGGAAAAGTAATCACGCATAGTGGTGGAGTAACCTCGAAATTATGGCAAGTTAACGGATCGGGAGAAAGGGATATTGCCGGTGATCGTCGACTATCCACCATGTCTCATAGACCGTTCAAAAGTACTGAGCGGAAACAGGTATTTCCAGTCGGTGATTTCAAGTTTGGAGGGACCTGCATGGACCAAAATCAGGCTTTGAGCAAAGTATCAATATCAAATTTGGTCATCCTGAGAAATGCTGCTGTGACCCGCTGCGCCCTTTCGGGGTCACTCATCAATTGCCCCAGTATCGAAGGAACGATTTGCCAGGAGACACCGAAGCGGTCGGACAACCATCCGCATCGATCATACCGGCCACCGGCACCAAGTTGTTCCCAGAAGTAGTCAATCTCTTCCTGCGTATCACACTCCACCACAAAGGAAGTGGCAGGGGTAAACTGATATTGGGGCCCGCCATTCAGGGCCATAAATTTCAGGCCACGCACCATAAAGGTCACCACCATCGGATTTTCCTGGAGGATCTTACTGTCCTTCAATACGGTGCAATAAAAGTCGGCGGCTTCCCTGGCTCGGCCATCAAACCAGAGGCATGGATAAACGGGTGAAGACATAATGTGAAAGGTTTGACGCCCAAGTTCCGCAATTATTTTTTTTCTGCCTTAAAACCTTCTCCTGCTCTCCCGGATGAAGGTACTATAGGAAAACCTATAGTTTTTGAAATACAGGTTTATGCAGAAGGCTCGCACCTCCGCTATGCCGAAGTTTGCTGGCTCTTACTATAAAACCCGCACACCATGAAATTCAGGTCACCTCATCTCTGTCATGTTCGTACCGGCACCGGACCCCAAAGGCCCCCGTTGAAACCATTTGGTCTTTTGAGCTTAGGGTTGGCATTGGCCTGTTATTTCTTTATGGTCCCCGCCATCGTCGGCCAGGTAGGGATCAGTGATGTTGAGATCACGCCGCATGCATCCTCCATTCTTGAAGTAAAAGCTACGCAGAAAGGGATCCTGATCCCCCGGATGAGCACGGCGGGCCGGGATTCAATCACGGGTCCCGCGACCAGCCTGATGATCTACAATATCACTACCCAGGCCTACAATTATTACGATGGCACCAATTGGATTTCCATGGCGGCAGGAAATATCAAATCCCTGGCAGATGCTGATGGGGATACTAAAGTGGAAGTGGAGAAAAATCCGGACGAAGACCTAATCCGTTTTAGCGTTGCCGGAAACGAACGCCTCAGGTTGGAAAACAAATATCTCCATGCGTCCTTTCCGGGTGGCAATGTGGCCATCGGAGAAAATGCGGGTGTCGCGGATGACGGGACCAACAACAACAACACGTTCCTGGGTATTGAAAGCGGCATGGCCAATACTACCGGCTCAGGTAATGTCTTTGTAGGTTACCAGGCCGGAAAGGCAACGACCACCGCACCTAGTAACACCTTTGTCGGAGCTGGGGCAGGAGATGTGAATACCACCGGAAACGGCAATACGTTTGTTGGACGAAATGCCGGTGGCGCCAATACTACCTCCAACAGCAACACATTCATTGGCAATTCAGCCGGCGCGCAAAACAGCACCGGGGCCCAAAACACATTTATTGGATCCAATGCCGGACTGGCCAATAGCACCGGTACGCTTAACACCTTTGCAGGGTTTCAATCCGGGCAAAACAACAACGGATCTAACAATGCTTTCTATGGCTCTGGGACGGGCTTTAGCAATATCTCCGGCAGCAGCAATGTCTTTGTGGGGCAAGGCGCCGGACAAGCCAATACGTCCGGCAGCAGCAATACCTTTATCGGACAGGAAAGCGGCCTGGTCAATTCCACGGCGGGCGACAACACCTTTATTGGTGCAGGCTCGGGGATTGCGAATACCCTTGGATCCAACAATGTCTTTATCGGATCAACGACCGCTTCTTCCAATATTGACGGTTTACGTAACCTGAGTATCGGTAACTCGTCTTCCCGGTCCATGACCAACGGTGATGACAATATCATTATGGGCTATGAAGCCGGCTTTGCCATGGATACGGCATCACAAAACCTGATCATTGGTAACAACGCCGGTCGCTTTAACCTGGTGTCAGAAAATGTATTCATCGGTCACATGGCCGGCAACAACAATACCACCGGAAGGAAAAATACATATATCGGTTTCCGTTCCGGAGATGTGAGCTCGACTGCGGGCAACAATACATTTGTAGGTTATCAGGCCGGAGGAGCCAATACCATTGGCGCCGGTAATACGTTTGTTGGATCGCTCAGCGGGTTGGCCAATTCAACTGGTAATTCGAATACGTTTGTTGGGGATTCGACAGGCTTCTTAAATCTCTCCGGTGGCAACAACACCTTCGTTGGCCGTTCAGCAGGACAAGCCAATACCACAGGAGCATCTAATACTTTCATTGGCCGCGGCGCAGGTGATGCGAATACTACAGCCAATGGTAACACCTTTGTTGGGGCTACTGCAGGCACCAGTACGATCACCGGAGCCTCCAACACGTTTGTCGGGAATGCTGCCGGCGATGTCAATACCGCCAGCAATAATGTTTTTATTGGCGCAGATGCCGGAGGGGCCAACACGACAGGCACTTCAAATACGTTTGTAGGGACCTCAGCGGGATTAGTCAATGTATCTGGCACATCCAATACATATATAGGTAAAGGAGCCGGAGACGCAAGCACCGCGAACGATAATACATTTGTTGGCGCTGATGCAGGCGGAGCCAATACCACCGGAACATCCAACACCTTTGTGGGGATGTCCGCGGGATTGCTCAATGTATCCGGCACATCGAACACGTATGTCGGTAAAGGTGCAGGTGATGCGAGCACCGCGAGTGACAATACCTTTGTTGGTGCCGATGCGGGAGGGGCCAATACCAGCGGGACAGCCAACACCTTTGTTGGGACGTCTGCCGGGTTGCTCAATGTCACCGGAGCCTCCAACACATTTATAGGCAAAGGCGCCGGCGATGTAAGCACAGCGAGTGACAATACCTTTATGGGTGCGGATGCCGGGGGAGCGAATAGCACAGGTGCGTCAAATACCTTCATTGGGACACGTGCCGGCTTGGTCAATACGACCTCGTCCTTTAATACTTTCCTTGGCGCTACGGCCGGCGATGCCAATACAGGCAGTCTGAATACCTTCCTGGGATATAATGC
>JBGAWQ010000093.1:0-3192 GCA_044227555.1 Saprospiraceae bacterium
CTCACACCTCACGATTCACAGCTTTCACATTTCATTCTTCACTTTTCATTCTTCACTTTTCATTCTTCACTTTTCATTCTTCACTTTTCATTCTTCATTTTTCATTTACATCTCCCGCCTCCTCAAAATCACCGAATACATATTATCTCCCGCTTCAACCTCAAGCGTAGCTCCAATGGTTTTCGCCCTTTGCTTCATATTCTTCAGCCCATGACCACCGACGGCTTGCCTTTCCCTGGGGGTGTTGATATCGTTCTTTACTTTCAGTTCAAACTCACCGTCAGCATTATGCATATCAATTTTGACATAGGTAGGGCTGGCGTGCTTAACAATGTTGTGAATAGCCTCCTTAAAGATCAGGAACAATTCCTGGCGCAGTTGATTGTCTATCACACGATCTTCCCGGATCCCCGTAATGATAAACTCAGGGACGATGTCCAGGGGCTGCAGCATCAGGTCAGCGTGGTCCTTCATCCGGTCGATCAGGCTGGAGGCTTTGTCGTGCCCCGCACTCACGCTCCAGACGATATCACTCATCGCCAGGATGGCTTCGCGGCTTGTATTGCGGATATTCTGGAGTTCCTGTTGCTTTTCTTCTTCGGTATAGATGTCCCTGCTTACCATGTCGCTTTGCAATGAGATTTGGGTCAGGACACTGCCCAATTCATCATGCAGGTCCGCCGAAATCTTGTTTCTGATCCGCTGCACATGCAGGACCTGGTTGAGCCGGTATCGGTACATGGCATAAAAAACACCGCCCAAGGCCAGTGCGGCAAGCGTAATGCTCCACCAGGTTTTATACCATGCCTGCAGGACCATGATCTTCAGCCGGTATTCATGATGGCTCCAGGTATCTCCGGAGGCGGCTCCCTTGACCAGCAATGTATAATTCCCGGGCGGCAGGTAGCTGAAGCTGATCACATTCGATTGACCGGAATTCTGCCATTCCTTGTCCCAACCCTGAAGTTTATACAGGAACCTGTTTTTCTCCGGTTCACGATATGCCGGGAGCATAAAGTTGAAGTTAAAGAGTTGGTCCTTGTGGGTAAAGACAATTGGATTTTGATTTACCAGTGAACCGTCATACGTATATATACTATCCTTTTCACCCCTGAACACGGAATAGCTGATCAGGATGGGTTGAAGATGGTTGAGACTGGTATCCACATCTCCGGGATAAAAGGCGGTTACTCCATTAAGCCCTCCAAAATAGAGCCGGCCATCTGAAGCCTTGAGGGAGGCCATGCGGTTAAATTCATTGTGGGGTAATTCGTCCTGCACATAGTAACTCATAAAACTGTTTTCCGCAGGATGAAAGCGGCACAGACCGTTGTCTGTGCTAAGCCACAGATATCCGAATCCATCCGGAAGTATCCCCACGATATTGTTATTTGGGAGGCCATCCCTGGTCGTAAACAACCTGCAGCGTTGGTGCAGGGTGTCCAGCTCAATGAGGCCGTGACGCGTGCCGAGCCAGGTCTTATCTGCGGCTTCCGGAAATACATAGTTAATATCCAATGCCGGAAGCATGATTTTTGAATTCCGGGTATCCGAATATGTTTTGACGATGTGGCCTGCGTGGTCTAAAAGAAACAAACCGGTATTAGCCGCCACCCAGATCAGGTCGTTCCCGGCATCAAAAAAATTATTTACGCCTTCAAAATGATCCCCGCTTCCGTTTTTATAAATGAACGTCGTCTGTGCACTATCAGCACGCATGGGATTGAGCCTGGCGATTGCCGCAGGTGTAGAAAAAAAGAGGGTCGAATCATTGATATAGTACATACCGGTAGTGATGCCTAGCCGGGGATTGGACATAGTGTATTTAACGACCTTATGCGTTTGCATATCAATGCGGGATACATAATTGGTTCCGGAGGTTGTCCAGAGTTCACGTCCCACAAGGATCATCTTATACTGGGATGAGGCTCCGAGATAAAAGGCAGTACCATCCTCGTTGGTGAGATTGACCGGTATGATTTCATGGGTCCGGGGGTGGATCTGAATGAGGTTGGTTCGTTGGTTTGACCCTTCCGGAATAAACGGATATGCTCCTGCCCATATGAGGCCCTCCCCGTCCTCCACCATGCTACGCATACTGATCACCTCATCCGATGGCAAGTGTCGATCACGGTTGAGATAGTTGGTGAAAATGCTGCGTTTATAATTGATTTTAAACAGCCCCTTCCGGTTGGTCGCCCAAAGGGTATTGTCCCTGCTGAGATAAATAGTCTGTGTGGGGATGTCCAGTTGGTACTCTTTAGTGTAAGGCAAGGAAAACGTGATGTTTCTTGGCGTTACCGGATCACGCACCGTGATGCTGTCCGGACCAATTTCCCAGGTGTTTCCATTTAAATCGAACACCCTCGACGGAGATCGGTATGAGCTGCAGATGCGCTCAACAAAAGGATTCAACGCGGCATTTTTATGTTGCATGGTATCGACATAGCGTTTACCAAGCGGAAAATGATAGCCAATAATTCCTGCCTTGGTGATCTCGTGTAAAGTCACCGGAGCATGCTGATCCTCCGGAGGACGAAAATGCTCGATAAACCTGCCTTGTGGATCTACATGATCAATCCCATTGTAATAGGTGGATAACCAGAACGAATGATCCTTGTCCTGGATGATAGAGGGAAGATTGATTTCATAGTCCGGCGATCGGATAGAAAACAGGTAAGAAAATTGTAGCTTCCAATTGGCATCATAGCAAAGCACGAATCCATTGCCTAACACCAGCACCACACGGCCCCCGTCGTCCAAAAAAACCTGGTATACCAGTTGCCCGTTATATTCGGGCCGGCCAAGATCTTTATGCACGACGGTGCCGGTCTCAGGATCCATTACGGCAAGTCCTCCCTTATACCCAATCCAGATGTTTCCTGATTTATCCTTTTCTACACTATAGATGGGCAGCCCTTTGAGTTGAGCACCCCCGGTGATCCGGTACGTGAAATCAGTAAATGTATATCCGTCGTATCGTGCCAGGCCATTATAGGTAGCAATCCACATATACCCCTGGTCATCCTGGGTGATATCAAGCACATGCTTATGAGGCAGGCCGTGCTCAGCAGAAAAGAATTCCACCGTCAGCCCGGGAGTCTGTCCATATGTGCCTTGCATACAGCAGTTCAACATGATCAGCAGAAGTGCTTGCGTATACCTCTTTATAGATGTCACCTTCCCTTCCTT
>JBGAWQ010000094.1:0-2748 GCA_044227555.1 Saprospiraceae bacterium
CTCTTGGTGAGAGGGATAATTTGGCAACTCCCTCGCTTCTACTTACGCAGAACCGATCCCTCTTGGTGAGAGGGATAATTTGGCAACTCCCTCGCTTCTGCTTAAGCAGAAACGATCCCTCATGCTGAGAGGGAAATTTGGTGAACTCCCTCGCTTCTACTCACCACTGACCATTCACTACTGACCCCTCGCCCCTCACCACTTACCGCTCACTACCTCGGCCACAAGAACCCCGTCCTGCTCCTATATGCCGCCCACTCCGCATATCTCGATAGCGACTTTTCCTTACGTATCATGCCTGGGATAAAGACAAATCCAAAAAAGAGACCGATGCCCAGAAAGCCTACCCAGCTCATGGACAACATGGCAAATCCGGTATAGATCATGAGTTCACCCAGGTAGTTGGTATGCCGGCAACGTGCGAAAAATCCTTCTGTGATCAACTCCGGTTTGTATTTAAGGGTAAAATATTTTTGCGCATCACTGCCAAAGTGTAATACCATCCCAAACATATTGAGGGCCACAGATGTGGCGAGGACATAATCCGGAGGCATCTTATGTTGTGATATCAAAATATAGGGAGGTATCCAATACAATCCCAGTGCCAGAAAGACCAGAACACTATACGGTACTGAAACCTTTTCCTCCCATTTGGGGTCAGGATAGGTGCGTGACTTAAACAGCCAGAGGAATCCATAGCTCCCATGCAGCGCCAGGTAGATCCACGCGCCGGTAGAGAAGGTGTCATACCAGAACATCAGGCCCACCACCACCAGCGCGGTCATGCCTTTGTGCAGATTGATAGGATATTTTATGCGCATCGCTTTTGATGATTTAACTTCACGGGATAAAAGGAATCCAATGTACCGAAATCCGATCCTCGTCCGAAAAATAACGCATCTCACCGATGCCCGCTATTTCGCGGCCATGGGCGTGGACTGGATCTCGATGATCCTCGGCGAAGAACCCGCAAGCTTTATGCAATGGCATGCCCTGCGGGATTGGGTCGAAGGCCCAAAACTCATCGCTGAATTGACTTCCCCTGATGAAATGCTCCTGGCCAAAACCATCATCGATGCCAAGCCCAATGGCCTGCTATTGCAGGATCCCGGGCCTTTGGAAATTCCTGCTTCCATGACCTTATTCGTGGAAAGCGAACATCCTGATTTTTCAAGATGGCCACCGGATACCTGCGTGATCCTTCATGATATCCATGGATCCTTCACACCGGATCAGTTGGCAACATTGGACCCATCCCGCATTTTTCTTCAGATGGATTGGACAGCCGAACGTCTAGAGACGCTTCTGGATAGTGGCTACACCGGAGGAATTTGTTTTACCGGCGGAAGCGAACAAGCCACCGGCATGCGGAATTATGATTTGATGGATGAATGGCTGGATGTATTAGCTACTTCCTGAATCCTGCTCAATCTTTACGTTATGACCATTTTCAGACATACTATCATGCCCGTGATCCTGGCCACCCTATGGATCAGTATTTCCGAATTCGTACGAAACGAATATCTCCTCAAATCCTATTGGATTCAGCACTATGACGGATTGGGTATCCCTTTTCCTTCCGAACCTATCAACGGCGCTATGTGGGGCATCTGGTCCCTCGCCATGGCCATACTCATTTATTTAATCTCCCGCAAGTTTGACCTCCTGCAGACCACACTTATCGTCTGGCTTGCGGCATTTGTGATGATGTGGATGGTCATCGGCAACCTCAGCGTTTTACCTTATGGAATATTGCCGGTGGCGATTCCATTAAGTTTGCTGGAAGCGTTCCTTGCCTCCTGGATTATTAGAAAGACATCCAGTGCAAAGATTTAATTTGGAAACATTATTGCGCTGTTCCTTTTCTGTATGGCTTTGTTTGGTCATTTTTTCTTCACCCCTTTTCAGTCAGAGCCATACACTCCTGGAGATCGAAGGCCGCGTATTGGATGCATCAACCCGGGAACCTGTTGCGTATGCCAATGTGTACAACAAGGATTTGCAAAAGGGAACTATTACCAATCCGGACGGATATTTTCGCCTATCCATCCGTGAAGTATCAGATAGTGTTGCGGTGATCTTCCTGGGATATACAACCCAATATATTCCGCTTTCACTCGGCAAGCAGGTATATACCATCTATCTTGAGGAAAGCCAGCAGCTCTTACGCGAAATTGTCGTCCGGCCGGGCGATGACAGTTATCTCTACAAGCTAGTATCCCATTGCCGGGATAATCCCGGATCGAGAGGGCAGTCCAAAGCATATTACGCGCTCAAGACTCTGGCTGGCAACAAGCAGGTGGAGTTGGTAGAAGGATATTACAATGCCTATATCTCCGGCTATGAACTCACTGCGCTTACCCTGAAGGCCGGAAGGTTGGCGATGCAACCCTTCGAAGACCGCTTGTTTGCGTCGTTTGAAAGTTCACGGGCCATCACGATGATGAAATGGACACAATCATCCAGCTTGTTTCCGGCATCTCCGCTTGATCTATCGCGCCAGGAACTGAAGAAGCACTATGTATTGGAACTTGAAAAAAAATATCTGGATGAACAGAAGGACTCCATCTATGTGATTGGGTTTGCACCAAAGGATACATCCGGCTTATATTTCAATGGGAGTATTTGGATCAATATTTCAAGAGATCATGTCATAAAAATAGTACTCACCTCTGGCCATTGCGCAAGACATCCATTCAAGGCTATTTTCCCGACGGACACCATTTCTAATGTCAGCTTCAGGATCAC
>JBGAWQ010000095.1:0-2373 GCA_044227555.1 Saprospiraceae bacterium
GCATGAAGTGAAGATACTATTTCCCCACTTTCATGGTATACCTATGTCAGAAACTCAGGAATCCGGTCATTTACTCATCCAAATCGGTGGTTTGTCTTCAACTTATTAGTTTTAGTATCTCAAGTGTTTACTCGCCGCCTCCATACTCCATCTTTACGCAAGGCAAGACCGTTGCTCAGGGCGCTGTTTCTGCTTTGCCTGGTGCTTTACTGCCGGGTGGGAGGCCTGTCGCAGCTAGGGGATTATCACATGCAGCTCTTTGATTTTACCTATGGCATTAAGCCGGGGACGATCAGCAGTATGTGTAAGGACCAACAGGGCTTCCTCTGGATTCTGTACACCCGCTCTGTGCAGCGATTCGATGGCAAGGACATCATCTCATACCGCTTTCCTAAAGGAGTCACCAACCTGGCCTGTGATGAAAATGGTCGGGTGTGGGTGAATTCGACGACGGACATCTATTTGTTCAATTCCGTCACGGTTGCTTTTGATACTATACCTATCCGATCTTCTCACAACGAGTTTTCCATCGGGCCGGTTTTTTCTGTACCTGGTGGACAAACCTGGGTCATCACTTCAAAATGTTTCCTGGAATACGATCCAAAAGGAAATGTTTTCATAGACCTCGAACAATCGATTCCGGTTGCCCCGGGCTACCAGGCCGCCACGTTGGCCACAGTTGGATCAACACTGTTTTTCGGTAGTCGTAATTACGTATTCAGATATGATGTTCTCACTAATGAAATCGACAGTCTACCTTCCAGAAACCTGAGAAGACTATACCCATTATCCCGCGACAGCATTTTGCTCAGTTCATGGGATCTCAATACCTATTGGTTTGATTTCAAGCACAATGAAGTCACACTGGCTGATATTCCGGCCAATCTAAAATCCAGCCCAAATGCACCATGGTCTGTACGCAGCGTAGCCCGGCTAAAGAGCGGACATTTTATCATCTCCTCCCAGGAAGGACTATTATTCTATCATCCCCGTCTCCAGCAAGTACTTCCAATCCGGCTGCTCTATAAAGGCAAACCCATTTACACCAATGACCTGACCAATAATATCCTGATCGATGATGATCAATACGCCTGGGTCACTACACTGGATGGAATTGCCAGGTTTTCCTTACAGGGCCAGACCTTTGGATTATGGAGAAGCCGGCATTTTTATGACCAGTTGCCATCAGGTATTGATAATATCCGGCAGATCGCTGAAGGCAAGGACGAACAATTATGGATAGCCACAGGTCATGGATTCATCCAATGGGATCAGCGCTCGAATACGCAGAAGTTTTATTTTCCAAAATATGGCAGCACGACTCAGCTAGCCTTCCCTTCCGTGCGGGGAATCGTCTATGACGGTCGCAATGTTATTATCGGTCCTTCTGATCTGGGGATTTGGATTTTTGATCCCCAGCGCGAAACCTATAAGCGACCCACTTATGCTTCAAAAGAAGTTAAGGATGCCAGTGAAAACGATTTTTTTGATTACCTCGGACAGTTAAGAGATGGCCGTATCCTTGCGCCAGGTCGCGACCATCTGTATGTGCTCGATGGAAAGACCTATACTTTGTCGTTCCTCCATATGCCATTTGACCGGGAAAACAATAATTATGTATTCCAGACGCAGGATGGCATGATCTGGGTGACCACCGTTAAAGGCATTTATCTGCTGGATGAGTCATTAAGGTATATTGGGAAGGCAGATCTTGGTGAAGATCCCGGCATGGCTATGGCAGGCTGCCCACGACGTGATGGAAGTATTCTTTTTTCGACACCATCAAAAGTATACAGCGTCCGGTATAATCAGGGCAAAATAGGAGTAGAACCCTTCCTGGCCTTGCACGACACAGAAGGTATCAATATCCTGATTGAAGACCGGCAAAAGATGATCTGGGCCACCACGGACAATGGATTGTATCGATATGATCCATTGACTGATCGTGTGAATGTTTTTGATTATTCAGACAACCTGCAGGGTTTTGGATTCAATGGCAATAGCTGGTTACTGAGTTCGCGGAAAGTCCTGTATATAGGAGGCACCAATGGTATCAATTACTTTATTCCTGAAAAAATACAGGCAGCCTCTGTTCATCTCAACCTCTACATTCAGCATGTCAGAGGGGGAGTTTCTGATTCGGTATACTATCCTTTAGACCAAGAAGCTCGCATTCCCTGGGCGCATCGATCGCTGGAATGTCGGTTTGTCTGTCCCTATTTCAATAATCCGGGAAAACTGAAATTCAGATATCGATTGGAGGGGATGGATGCAGGCTGGACCTATATCGGTAATAACAACCTGGTGCGTTTCAGTTCTCTTCCTCCGGGCAGTTATGCCTTGAAGGTGGAAGCCAGTATCAACAATGTGGAT
>JBGAWQ010000096.1:0-2074 GCA_044227555.1 Saprospiraceae bacterium
GCAAGGTGTGGATCGGACTAAAATTGATTTTGGGGTAGGGGCTTTCCATCTCAATAAACCGGGGTACAGTTTTTATAAAAATTCTGATGTAAAACTCCCGATGAGGCTCTCTTTCTACGGTTTGGGTATTCTTAAACTCTTTGACATCCTGGATTTGTATGCCAATGGACTATACCAGGATCAGGGGCCGTACAATGAAACTGTGTTGGGTGGTGGTGTGATTATTCATCTTAGTAATAAAAAGGCAAGGGAGCTCGAACTGCAGTTAGGTGCTGCTACGCGTCTGGATGATGCCATCATTCCTATGGTAGCTATTGGCTATGATGGCTGGAAGGGTGGTTTTAGTTATGATATCACCACATCTCCTTTTCAGGCAGCGAATGACCAAAAAGGTGGGCCAGAGTTTTTCCTGACTTACACCTATAAAAAGCTTTGCCCGCTCAAACAAACCAAGGTCTGTACGATATTCTGATCTGTGTCTTAAGATAACCTCAGCAAAAATGAAGCGTCAACATATATTCATCCTCTTCTTCCTGACCCTCCTTGTCGGCCGTATTTCAGGGCAAACCCTGAACGCATACGCCAAGGGCGCCCAGGAAGCGTTTGATAAGAAGGATTATTATACGGCTTACAATTTTCTGCGCATTGCGCACGAGATTGAGCCCAACAATACGGTGCATACGTATAACCTGGCCGAGGCGGCCAGATATTATTCTGCCTTCACCATGGCGGAGAAATATTACAGTGAAGTAGACAGCAGTACCAATGCCAAGGACTATCCCGCGACCGGCTTTTGGCTGGGCAATGTGAAAGAACGCTTAGGTAAATACCAGGAAGCTCTTGACTTATACCAGATTTATCTTTCTGAACATGACGGGGAGGATACTGTATTGACACCCATGGCGCAAAAGCATATTGATATTTGTACATGGGCACTCCGCGAAATCGAAAATAAGGATACCACCTTAACGCTCGAGCACCTTGGCCCCGAAGTCAATACGACCTTTTCAGAATTTGGCGCTGCCAAACTGGATAGCTTACTTTATTATAGTTCACTCAGATTCCTGGGCAAGGCCGATGTTGCCCTTCCGGAGAAGCCATACGCTAAAATTCTAATTAGTGAGAACGACTCCACAGGCGTGGTGGATACCCTCATCAATGATGACAATTTCCATACTTCGCATACGGCATTTAATGCCGCGCGGGATCGAGTGTACTACACGATTTGCGATTACATCAACGGCATTGATATTCGTTGTGACCTCTACTACAGAGATATTATTAACGGAGAATACGGGTTAGCTCAAAAGCTTCCGGAACCTATCAATATGGCCGGGTATACGACTACCCAGCCGCATGTAGGTTATGATCCGCAATCCAAGCGTGAAGTACTATACTTTGCCTCTGATCGTCCCGGTGGAAAGGGTCGACTGGATATCTGGTTTTGCTATATAGCCGGACCAGACAACTTTACAGCGCCGGAAAACCTGGCGGCGGTCAATTCAGAATGGAATGAAGTCTCCCCGTTTTATCATCGCAAATCAAAGACCCTCTATCTAAGCTCTAATGGATATCTCGGTTTTGGAGGCTATGATATCTATAAAGTGGCCAATCATGAGGGCGTGTGGGACACGCTTGTCAATATGGGATCACCGGTCAATAGTAGCCTGGATGATGCCTTCTACAGCTTGTTGGATGATGGCCTGGAAGGATATTTTTCTTCCAATCGGCTTGGGTCCATGTATCTGTCCCCAGAAGATGAGGCCTGCTGTTTCGATATCTATCATTTTGAAAAACCGCCATTGAAGGATCGTGTGATCCTGGTTCGCACATTTGAAACCTACAAAGGGCTGAATCCTCAACCTTTGAATGGAGTAAAGGTAGTCATGGCCGAGACGCCCAATGGCGCTCCGGATATCCGCGAAGATTATTTGTCCCACTTATATTATTATGCGCTGGACCGGGATAAAAATTTCAATGTTTCCGGGACCAAGAAAGGGTATAAGCCTGCTTTCAGGACATTTAATTCATCCGACAATCCTGATGCAGACACACTCATCATTGATTTGTTCCT
>JBGAWQ010000097.1:0-1919 GCA_044227555.1 Saprospiraceae bacterium
GGCACCACATACAGGGTGAGGATCAGGGCAAACAACAACCCGCCGACAATAACAATCCCCAATGGAATGCGACTCGTTCCGGCAGAACCCACGGCAAGGGCAATAGGTAAGGCACCTAACGTGGTGGCCAAAGTGGTCATCAGGATCGGCCTGAGGCGCGCAACAGAAGCATCAATGGCCGCCGAAATTTTCATTTCGCCACGGCGTCTTTTTTGATTGGCAAACTCCACAATAAGGATTCCGTTTTTCGTCACCAATCCGATCAGCATGATGATCCCGATCTGTGAAAAAATATTGAGCGTCTGATCAAATAGCCACATACTGAGGACCGCTCCGGCAAGAGCCAGCGGCACCGTAATCATGATAATGATCGGATCCACAAAACTTTCAAACTGCGCGGCCAACACCAGGAAGATCAACACCAGGGCCAGGATGAAAGCAAATGAAATATTGGATGTGCTTTCCGCATAATCACGGGATGGCCCGCTCAGCGAAGTTTTAAAGGTATCATCCAGCACGACAGCCTTAATCCGATCCATTTCTGCTATCCCATCACCGATGGTTTTGCCCGGAGCCAGGCCCGCCTGAACAATAGCACTCTTAAAGCGATTGAAGTGATAAATCGTCGGTGGATTGGCCGTCTCTTCCATGCGGACCAGGTTATCCAGCTGGATCAGTTGGCCACGATTATTTCTTACAAAAAAGGATTTCAAATCCAATGGCGCATCCCGATCGATCCGGTCCACCTGCGCAATAACCTGGTACTGTTTTCCATTCATGATGAAGTACCCAAAACGGCGACCACTGAGCGCCAATTGAAGGGTGTTATTCACATCCAGTACAGACACCCCAAGTTCATTGGCTCTAAGCCGATCGATCGTAATCTGTAATTCCGGTTGATTGAATTTCAGGTTGACATCAAACCCCTGGAAGACCGGGCTCTTGCGAACCTCTTCCATGAACTGTGGGAGTTTTTCTTTGAGTTTGTCAAAGTTGAGATGCTGCAGTACATATTGTACCGGAAAAGAGGCTCTTGATCCAATGCCCACCGAAATCGTTTGTTCCTGAATGGCAAAAGCCCTGACGTTGGTATATTTTCTAAACATACCACTCATCTTCTGCGCGATCTCATTTTGTGAGCGCACTCGTTGTTCAGGCTCCACCAAACCCAAACTGATAAAGGAAGCATTAGATCCCTGGTTGCCAAAAAATGATGGCGCAAAAGCAAGAATGATATTACGCTCCGGAAAGGAATCCATCAATTGCTGCGTGATCTGCTGCGTGACGGCATCCGTAAAATCAAAATCCGCACCTTCAGGTCCGGTGATACTCGCTCGTACCCTGTTGCGATCTTCCATGGGCGCCAATTCGGAAGGAATCTTCTTGCCCAGGAAGAAAATCACAGAGGCACACGCGACGACGATAATCAAGGCCATCCAGCGCACTTTCATAAAACCCTGCAAACTGGTTTTATACAGACGCTCCAACCCGACAAAGAAGGGCTCGGTCCAGTTATAAAATTTAGAATGACGATGTACCCCCTTCCGGGTCAGAAAGATGTTGAGTACCGGCGTCAAGGTCAGGGATACGAATGCCGAAATAAGCACCGCACCCGCCAGCACAATTCCAAACTCTCTGAACAATTTACCTACAAAACCTTCCAGGAAAATGATCGGCAAAAACACAATGGCGAGTGTCAATGACGTGGCAATGACAGCAAAATAAATTTCTTTCGATCCTTCCAGGGCTGCCTTGTATTTGTTCATGCCCTGCTCCATCCGCTTGAAGATGTTTTCGGTCACGACAATCCCGTCATCCACCACGAGACCTGTGGCCAGCACAATGGCCAGCAAGGTCAATACATTGATGGAGAAGCCCATGATGTACATGATAAAGAAAGCGCCCAGCAAAGAGACCGG
>JBGAWQ010000098.1:0-1811 GCA_044227555.1 Saprospiraceae bacterium
CAAGATGGATCTCGGCATCATCTGCCTGATATGAACCCATCGAAGCTTGAGGAGACACCGCGATATCCAGGTTTGTGTGCCCGGAGTGGTAATGACCAAATTGGTTTTGGAAGTCCAGGCCTAAACCCATCACCATCGCGTGGAGGGTATCATCGTCCAGGATCACTTTGGCCATCATGTTGCCACTGACACGTAAAGTAGAATCCAGTCCTGCCAGCTGTCCGGCATACGTAGAGTCAAAATTGATGTCGACAATTGTGGTCAATGAATCACCCAGTGTGGTCGCGGATTTGATCTGACAGCGATAGAGTGTATCATTAATCACTACATCTGCGGCGACGATGTCTTGTTCATACCCGCCGCTTACATCAATATCATGTATGGTGGTGCCGCTGATTTCAATGGATTGAATTTTTCCATCTATTCTCAAATCAGGACGATCGCCCAATGTTCCTTTGAGGTTGATCGCAGCATTGGCCTCACCGAGCCAAGGTAATTCAAGCCATTGTGAAGTCTGGATATCTTCTGCATTGACTCGCATGTCGAGACCAAATTGTCCATTGGATACTGTCAATGTGCCTTCTGTCAGCGCAGTGCCCCAGGAGGTATTGATTTTTCCATCCATCGACATCCGGCCAGGATGTCCGGTGGACAACATCTGTACATTGATCGAAGGTGGTAATGGCACTTGATCTACGAATGTCGTCAGGAGATTACGAAGGTCGGTCCCTATCGAAGCATTGATTTGCAGGTTTTTCCAGGCCAACTTTCCAGGAGTCATAATATTTTCTACCTGACCTGCGCCGGTGATGCGACTATTTTTAGTAGAGAGCGTGAGTGATTCGAGGAATAAGTCTTTTCGATCGAAACTACCAGTGATCGACAACCCAAGTTTTTCCCATCCCTTGAAATAGGTCATGATGTCCCTGTCCAGAAAATAGGCCAAATCTGCTGTAGTGACTGTGCTGATGATTTCGCCATCGCCCTGCAGTAAAGTGTCCTGGCTTTGGGCTTTGGTGATGTAGTTCGCTCTGATCAACCCATCCAGTTGATGACCAGCAGAAGTAAGATGGAGACCTTCCGCGGTCATCGAGGTTGGACTCATGGAAAGGCTTCCTTTTAGCGTGCTGGCTCCATAATTGGGCATCTCCATGGAAAGACTATCAACCGCGGCTAACAGCAATTGAGGACTTAGTACAGAGCGCCCCAGGTCCGCGGTGATGTGTTGGAGGTTGATATGGTTGACATCAAAAGTTGGTGTGATCTGAATGGAATCCTGATGGCTTGTAAATGTTCCTTCCCTGATCTGCAGATGACCCAGAGCGATGGCGATACCTGCACCAAAGTCTGGCGTAAAGGATTTGGCTATTGGAGAAGCCGTCGAACTTGTAGTATCCTGAGATTGACTTTGGGAGAGGATGTTGACTATCGGCTGATCGATGGAAAGGGACGAAGCATGAAGCCGGTCAGGGAGGTTGGCCCAGCCTACGCTATCCATCTGGGCGTGACTGATTGAGGAGTGAAAGGAAAAACGATCTGTCAGGGAAACATATTCAAAGCTGATGCTGTCTGCGATCAGCTGGTTGCATTTCAGACTAAATGGCGCGGCGGGGGTAGCAGGTAATGAATCTGATGGAAAGGCATCCAGTATAAAATCAATATTCATCCCAGCCTCAGACTGCACCAAATGGCCACTGACGTTTTGCAGCAGTATTTGTTGGACGACCCAATGACCCTGTAGCAGGTCTAATGGATCCGCTTCCACTTTTATTTTGCCGGCAAAGAGAAGTGGGAGGTGAGACGTATCCTGT
>JBGAWQ010000099.1:0-1665 GCA_044227555.1 Saprospiraceae bacterium
CTGAATAAAGGTCCGGCCGCTATACTCAATATTCGCCAACATAAACACGACATGGGCAAGAATCTCCTGCAATGGTTTCTGTATTGCCTGGTCATCAGTTTCTTTACCGCCTATGTGGTGTCCCATACGGTGGCCCAGGATGCTCACTACCTGGTGGTATTTCGTGTTGTTGGGGCGGTGGCCTTTATGGCCTATGGCATGGGTCATATCACCGAAAGCATCTGGGCGGGAAGAAGCTGGAGCGCCACAGGCAAATCCGTTTTCGACGGACTGGTCTATGCACTGCTCACCGCAGGAACTTTTGGATGGCTGTGGGTTTAAAGGACAATCAAGTTAAAATATACATATCCCTGTTCCGCGTTGGCTTCGACTGCGTCACACCTGCATTGTTCGGCGTCCGTACGGACGTCGGTGCGTTTGCAAGTTTTTAACTTGCGAGGTTAATACTGTATCAAATGATGAATTTAATCTCATCTCTTAATCATTGTTCGACGCAGGCAAAGCCTACGCCGAACAGGGGTGTTTGATACAGACAAAACTTACGCCGAACAAGGATATGTTTGACGCAGGCGAAGCCTACGCCGAACGATAGATTTTATTGGACAGTTTACACAAATCACTTCACAGCAAAAGTCTGCGTCTCTCCTTGTTTCGAGACTACGAGGGCGATTTGCCTTTTATGCTTGTAGATCAGCGAAGCTTTGGGTTCATCTGCTGAGGCGATCTCAATCACATCGATCGGAACGGCCTGGTGGATATCATCCGATTCCATGTAGATCTTGACGAGGCAGGGATATCCGACTTTGATTTTTTTGTGTAGGTCTTTGAGTTCGGTCTCCGGACGGATCAGCCATCCCGGACGATTCTGGATATAACGCGTATCCGGATGGTAGACACTGAGATCGGCTCTCTTGGGTGAATTGGCGGCATTGAAATAGTGCTGAGTGCTGTCTGCAAAAACCGCATCGAAGTCTTCATGGATAAGTTTGCGGTAACGGTTGCCTACAATGCCATATTCTGACAACTCGGTTTGGTCGATGGTGAGGGGATTGATGCCGGTCAATCGCTTCAGTTGCCCGGCCATCGGAAGGCCCATCCAGTTGTGGAGGCTGTCTTCGTAGACATGATCATACCCGCAATAGATAATCATTTTCGCGCCAGGATTTCGGTCGATGATCTTTTTGATGTTCATCGCCTGGGCAAGTTCGCGTCCCATTGCATTTTGCAGGCTATCTTCAAATTGTTGTTCATAAGCAAACAAGGTGTACCCTGTATCCATCGCATCCCGGATCAGATTACCAAAGCAAGGATCCTGCGTGTAGTAACCTGTGGATAATACCGGATACTTTCTTTGATTGAGCAGCGTGTCGTTGTGATCCAGGGCTTCCATGCCGAGATAGGTATATCCCAGTTGGTGCAAGTCCTTGAGCAAAGTCGACAGATAGAGCCGATGCATCCCGTTGAAATGGGCTTCATTGAAGATGACGATGCTGGTTTTCGCTGCCTGTTCGAGAATGACATCTTTCGCAGGGACAGGCTTATACCTTTTCATCAGGGCTTCCTGTTCGGCGTCCGGAAGGGATGGCCTGGCATTCGGATATTGACGATCCTTCATTTGCAGGGCCATCTGGTAATCGCCGGCAAAGGCATAGAACCACGAGATGG
>JBGAWQ010000009.1:0-115292 GCA_044227555.1 Saprospiraceae bacterium
CTTATGAGAGCTATGTCATGCCGTCCAGCACCAATTATGCTGCACTGCCTAACCAGGATCCTAAAAATCCGGTCACTGCTGAAAAAGTAGCCTTGGGGAAGATGTTGTTTTTCGAAACCGGTATTGGACTGGAACCTAAATACCCGGTATCCAAAGAAGCTTATTCCTGCAGCACTTGCCATATCCCTGAGCGTGGATTTACTGCCGGCAGGTTTCAAGGTATAGCAGATGGTGCGGTTGGATTTGGGCTGAGTGGTGAAGGCCGTAGAAAGAATCCTCAATATCAGGGCTCGGAAGTGGATGCGCAGGGTGCACGTCCCTTGCCGGTCATCAATACTACCTATGTCACCAATGCCCTTTGGGCAGGGACCTTTGGATCCTTTAATGTCAATGCGGGCACCGAATCCGTCTGGGATCAGGATACCCTTGTAAAGATCAATCACAAAGGCCTGATGGGGCTGGAAGCAAACAATGAACGTGCGTTGATCGTACACCGCCAGGTGATCAACAAGCAGGTTACCGATTCGCTTGGCTACACCGCTATGTTTGATGCCGCTTTTCCGGATATCCCGGAGAGTGAGCGATATACTCGTCAGACTGCCGCCTTTGCCATCGCAGCCTATTTCCGCACCATCCTGACCAATGAGGCACCCTTTCAAAAATGGCTGCAAGGGGATCTCACCGCCATGACCGATCAGCAAAAACGGGGCGCGATCCTGTTTTTTGGAAAAGCAAGTTGTGTCAATTGTCACAACAGTCCATCCCTCAACAGCAATCCTCATTTATTTTTCTCACTGGGTGTTTACAATCATTACCAAAGTGGAAATACGGTATTCCGTACAGACCGTTACGACAAACGTAACCTGGGGCGTGGAGGGTTTACCGGCAAGGAGGAAGACATGAACCAGTTTAAAGTACCCCAGCTATATAACCTCAAAGATTTCGGCTTTTACTTTCATGGGGCCAGTAAGACCAGTTTGAAGGATGTCGTTGAATATTTCAACAACGGTATTCCTGAAAACCGGGATATCCCACAGACCCAGATCACACCTTTATTCCGGCCCTTGCATATGGATGAAGCCGAGAAAGCGGATCTCGTGGAGTTTCTGGAAAATGGATTGTATGATCCCAACCTGTTGCGCTACAAGCCTACCGTGACCATGTCGGGTAATTGTTTCCCGAACAATGATCCGCAATCGAAGGCGGATATGGGTTGCGAATAAAAGGCGCTAAGGCGGTAAGGGGCTAAGGGGCTAAGGGGCTAAGGGGCTAAAGGGCTAAGGGGCTAAAGGGCTAAAGGGCTAAGGGGCTAAAGGGCTAAAGGAGCAAGGCAAATGGTATTCTTTTGTAGATATGCAATGCCTTGTATCTCATTGATGAATCCCAATCATCACCAACACATTATAATTGAAAACAGGCAATTAGAATGAATGCCTTACTAAGCGTATTGAATAAACACAGGACCCGGCTGATTGTGATCAGTTATGGGATTATGTATTTGTGGTTTGGCACCCTCAAATTTTTTCCAGGGGTCAGCCCGGCTGAATCACTGGCTAAGGCTACGCTGGATAGTTTGACTATGGGGTTGATTCCCACGCACATCACCTATTTCATGCTTGCATCGTGGGAGGTGACGATCGGGATCGCCATGTTACTCAACTTCGTCCGGAAAGGAGTGATCTATATCACCATGCTTCATCTCCTCTTTACGTTTACGCCATTGTTTTTACTGCCCGAAGCTTCCTTCAACCAGCATTTCTATTCGCTGACGCTGGTGGGGCAGTATATCATCAAGAACCTGGCGTTGTTTTTTGTGCTGCCTGGATTAATAGCAGAGAGCAGAGAGCATAGGGCATAGGGCATAGAGGCAGATCGTGACGCAGTAAAGATCCTGCCAATTGAAAGGCATTTTTAGTGAGGGAACATAGGGCGGGTAATTCGTTACTTTTGGGGGTATGACAGACATCAGCGTTATCGCATTTGATGCGGACGATACCTTGTGGATCAATGAGCCCTATTTCCAGGAGGTCGAGCAAAAATTCTGCGCTTTACTGGAAGATTATATGCCGGCCCATGCCATCTCCAAAGAGTTGTATGCCATTGAGATGAAAAACCTGCCCCTGTATGGTTACGGGATCAAAGCATTTATGCTGTCGATGATTGAGACGGTGCTGCACGTGACCAACCATACGGCCAATCCGGAGATTCTGCATAAAGCCATTCAATATGGGCAGGAGATGCTCAACAAACCGATCGAGTTGCTGGATGGTGTGGAGGATACCCTTCGGGCCCTGAAAGGAAAATACAGGCTGGTCGTAGCGACCAAAGGGGATCTCCTGGATCAGGAGCGCAAACTCAAAAAGTCACAGCTCGAACATTATTTCCATCACATCGAGATCATGAGTGATAAGCAGGAGTCAGATTATCTCAAACTGATCCGTCATCTCGATTGCAGGCCTGATGAATTTCTGATGATTGGTAACTCCCTGAAATCGGATGTGCTGCCGGTATTGGCTATAGGTGGATATGCGGCACATGTACCCTATCATACGACGTGGGCTCATGAGCGGATTGAGCATGCGGTCGAGCATCCCCGGTTTTACGAAATGAGCAATATCGCAGACATCACTTCCTACCTGGGACTATGAGACATCCACTCGACATGGATCGGTGGGTGCGCAAAGCCCATTACGAATTCTTCAGCCGGTTTGAAGAACCCTTTTTCGGCGTGACGGTGCAAGTGGACTGTACCTTAGCATTCGATCGTGCCAAAGCCAGTGGGCATTCCTTTTTCCTTTCCTACCTGCACAAAGCGCTCGTCGCGGCCAACCTGGTGGAAGCCTTCCGGTATCGTATCATCGATGGCCAGGTGTGGGTATATGACCAGGTCAATGCCTCACCCACCATCAACCGGCCGGATGGAACCTTTGGATTTGGGTACATGAATTACGAAGAGGATTTTGCAGTGTTCGAAACCAACGCTACGATTGAAATGGATCGGGTGCGCAACAGTAGCGGACTGGAGCCTGCCGTATCCGGTGAGAATGTCATCCATTTTTCATCTATCCCCTGGATTTCGTTCACCTCCTTATCCCATGCACGCAGTTTTGCGCAAAAGGATAGTATTCCAAAAATCAGTTTTGGTAAAATGACAGAGACGAATGGCATCCGGTCTATGCCGGTGTCGGTGCATGCACATCACGGATTGATGGATGGGTACCAGGTAGGGCAGTTTTTAGAACATTTTCAAGGCTTGATGAAGGGCTGAAAAGGCAGAAGGGCGGAAGGGCAGAAGGGGCTATAGGAAAATAATTATTAAGTGGCCCCCATCAGGATATTTGCATAAAAAGATAAAAAACTCTTTATATTTAAAAAACTCGTTTATCTTTGGGTTTGAAATCAATCCACCACCCAATAATCCGGATCTAGCTATGTTTTCAAAAACCTGTGAATACGGCATCAAGGCGATGATCTTTGTGGCGCAGAAGTCCAAGGACGGATCCCGGGTCGGCATCAAAGAAATCGCCAAAGGCACGGATGCCCCGGAGCATTTTGTAGCCAAAATCATGCAGGAACTCAGTCGTAAAAAACTGGTGCATTCGGTCAAAGGCCCCAATGGTGGGTTCTATATGGACAAGTTTGACCTCCAAACCTCCCTGGCCGATATCGTCCGCGCCCTGGACGGCAATTCGATCTACAACGATTGTGTCCTGGGCCTCAAGACCTGCAATGAGAAAAAGCCCTGCCCCGTGCATGATCAATACCGGGACATCAAGAAAAACCTCATCAGAATGATCGAAGAAAACACCATTGGAGACTTCAACACCAAACTGGACTCAGGTAAATTCTTTTTAGTAAATTGATTTTGTAAAGACGAAATAAAAGACAATAAGATATTATTTTCTTGTACGAGAATGAAGCCTGAGACTACTCCCACCCTCACCCTATGCAAACATTGTGGCGATCCCTGCTATAGGCATACCATCACGCTGGGTGATCATGTGTTTTGTTGTGAAGGCTGTCGCAGTGTATACCAGATCCTCAATGATACCGGCCTTTGTGCCTATTACGACCTCAATCTACACCCTGGTATTACCCAACTATCCCCGATTCGTAAAGACAAGTTTGCCTTCCTGGATCTTCCTGATGTGGCGCGCAAACTCATCCAATACCAGGATGGCAAGCAAGCGCACGTGACTTTCTATCTGCCCCAGATGCATTGTAGCAGTTGCCTGTGGCTCCTCGAAAATATTCGTCGTGTCCATCCCGGCATCCTGACATCGCGTGTCAGCTTTACCAAGAAGGAAGTTTTCATCCAATACAACCCCGCGCAGATCACTTTACGGGAAGTGGTAGAAACGTTAGCTCATGTTGGCTACGAACCTCATCTCAGTCTGGAAGAGGTGTCCACCTCCAACCTGCGTAAAATAGACCGGACCCGTTGGTATAAGATCGGCCTGGCCGGGTTCTGCTTTGCCAACATCATGATGTTGAGTTTCCCGGAATATTTTTCAGGAGGGGAACCCTTAGAGCCGATCATCCGCAGCACGATATCAATCCTGATTGTCTTACTATCGATTCCGTCGATCACTTATTGCGCCAGTGAGTTTTTTATCAACGCCTGGAGTGGATTGCGAAACCGGTACCTGAATATCGATGCGCCGATAGCCCTGGCGCTGCTGATCACGTTCGGACGCAGCTTGTATGAGATCTTCAGCAGCACCGGATCTGGTTATCTGGACAGTATGTCCGGCATTGTATTTTTTATGCTTGTCGGTCGTTGGCTGCAGGACCGCACCTACCAGACCATTTCCTTTGACCGGGATTTCAAAGCTTTCTTTCCGATTGCTGTCAATGTGGTCAAAGATCAGCAAGTACAATCTGTGCCGGTCGAACAGGTCAGGATCAATGATATCATCCGGATACATCATGAAGAGTTGATTCCGGTGGATGCCATCCTTTCCAAGGGCACCGCGGAAATAGATTATAGTTTTGTCACCGGAGAAAGCCTGCCTGTACCTGTAGTCATCGGTGAAATCATTTACGCAGGAGGAAAGCAGACTGCCGGCATGATTGATTTAGTGGTGGTCAAAGAGGTTTCACAATCCTATCTGACCAACTTATGGAATAAAGAAGGGCGCCATACCGATGCCACTACGAACTATTCGTTTATTGATGGATTGAGTAAATACTTTACCTACATCGTGCTGGGTATTGGAGCTATAGCCGGAGCATACTGGATGTGGCAAGGCCAACCTGGCCTGATGTGGAATGCACTCACCACCATCCTGATCGTGGCTTGTCCGTGTGCCTTGTTGTTGTCCGCCAATTTTACCAGGGGCAATATCCTGCGCATCCTGTCCCACAATAAACTTTACCTCAAGAATGCCGGTGTGATTGAACGTCTGTCGAAGATTGACACCATCGTGTTTGACAAAACCGGCACCCTGACGCAAAATAACAAGATGAAAGTCCGGTATACCGGAACGGATCTCACTGCTGAACGCAAAGCACAATTATCATCCTTACTGGTACATTCCAATCATCCGCTGAGTCGTGCGGTGTTGCATCACCTGGATACTCCGGCCTCTTGTGAGCCTGATAGTTTCCGGATCATTCCTGGTCAAGGCATTGAAGGATGGGTGGAAGAGCATTATTTCAAAATCGGATCTCCGGCTTTTGCGGGTGATGCTCATCTCCGGCAGGAAGGTAGTGTGGTCCATGTGGTGATGGATGGTCAACCGCTGGGCACCTTCCAGGTGACCAATGCTTACCGTATCGGTGTCTTTGACCTCTTTGCTTCTCTTCGCCCTGAATTCAAGCTTGCCCTCATCTCTGGTGACAATCCTGCGGAGCAAAGAACCTTACGGGAAAAAATGGGTGCGGACAGTGAATTGCTATTTGATCAGACCCCGCATGAGAAGCTGGCGTATGTCCAGTATCTGCAGGACAATAAAAAAGCGCATGTACTGATGGTGGGTGACGGCCTCAATGATGCCGGTGCGCTCCGTGAAAGCACGGTAGGTATAGCTGTATGTGATGATGACAACAATTTCACCCCTGCGGCGGACGGCATCATCCATGCTTCGAAAGTTTCCGTATTGGATCAGATCCTGCGGTATGTCCGTTCAGGGAAGAGGATCATTCTGATGAGTTTTGGCATCTCGATTATCTATAACGTCATCGGACTCTACTTTGCGGTGCAGGGTACGTTGTCCCCGGTGATTGCGGCGATCCTGATGCCATGCAGTTCGATCTCGATTATCCTGATCACGTATGGGCTGAGCCAGGGAATGGCGAGAAGGTATAGATTGAGGAGTGAGGGGTGAGGGGTGAGGGGTCGAAAGTGGTCGAAAGTGGTCGAGAGTGATCGAGAGTGATCGAGAGTGGTCGGGAGTGGTCGGGAGTGATCGGGAGTGGTCGAGAGTGATCGGGAGTGGTCGAGAGTGATATGGAGTGGAGAGTGCTAAGAATTAAATTGAAAATAAAAACTGCGGGCTGCCAACTGGAGACTGCCAACAGTAAACGATGAAATCTAACTGCATACAACCTATAACCAACAACTTATTATGAGTGCGATCATCTTACTACTTCTCATCAGTATCGGCATAGCGGCCGGATTTCTGGTGGCCTTCTTCTGGAGTGTCCGGGATGGGCAATTTGACGATGATTATTCGCCGGCGAGGAGGATACTGTTTGATGACCAACCCGGGGCGAAGGAGGAGAAACCATAAAACACTATTTATTCAATCCACATAAAACAACTGCCAATCTGGCTTTCACTATCAAATCAAAACAGGAATACAAACATGGAATTACAGAAATTTACCTACGACAACCGGCTACCCAAGTTGTTTGCGATCGCGACCATCACGTGGGGAGCTGTGGGCATGTTGCTCGGCGTCATTGCGGCCTTTCAGCTTGCTTTCCCGGTACTGAACTTCAGTGAATACCTGCCCAACCTGGCCTTCGGCCGTTTGCGGCCGGTACACACCAACGCGGTGATTTTCGCGTTTGTGGGCAACGGTATTTTCACCGGGATTTATTACTCTTTGCCGAGGTTGTTGAAGACCTCAATGTGGAGTAAGACCCTTGGGAAGATTCATTTCTGGGGTTGGCAGACCATTATCGTGCTCGCGGCGGTCACGCTGTTGTGTGGCATCACCACCGGCAAGGAGTACGCGGAGTTGGAATGGCCGATTGATATCCTGATCACCCTGATCTGGGTGGTTTTTGGCATCAACATGTTTGGTACGATCCTGACCCGGCGAGAGCGGCATCTTTATGTGGCCATATGGTTTTTCATTGCCTCCTGGATCACGGTTGCGATGTTGCACATTGTCAACTCTATGGAACTCCCGGTCAACCTGTTTAAAAGCTATTCGTGGTATGCCGGTGTACAGGATGCGCTGGTCCAGTGGTGGTATGGGCACAATGCGGTGGCCTTCTTCCTCACCACACCGTATCTCGGTCTCATGTATTATTTCCTCGTGAAAGCGGCAGACCGTCCGGTGTATTCCTATCGGTTGAGTATTATCCACTTTTGGAGTCTCATCTTTCTGTATATCTGGGCCGGGCCTCACCACCTGCTTTATACGGCGCTGCCAGACTGGGCGCAATCTCTGGGTACAGCCTTCTCGATCATGCTGATCCTGCCTAGTTGGGGAGGTATGATCAATGGTCTCTTTACCCTTCGCGGTGCATGGGATAAAGTACGTGAAGATCCGATCCTCAAGTTTTTTGTCGTGGCTGTGACTTGCTATGGTATGAGCACGTTTGAGGGCCCGATGTTGTCCCTCAAGAATGTCAATGCTATTTCTCACTACAGTGACTGGACGGTAGCACACGTACATATCGGCGCACTGGGCTGGAACGGATTTATGACATTTGGTATGTTATACTGGCTGATCCCAAGACTCTTTAACACCCAGTTGCATTCCCGCAAGATGGCGGGTACGCACTTCTGGATTGGCACCCTGGGTATAGTACTCTATGCCATCCCGATGTATTGGAGTGCCTTCCGGTCCTACTTCATGATGAAAGCGTTCACCCCTGAAGGTCAGTTGCAATACCAGTTTATTGATGTCGTGCAGACGACGGTTCCTTTCTATATCCTTCGCGCGATTGGCGGCACAATCTTCCTGGCCGGTGTTGTCCTGATGATCATCAATCTCTGGAAGACCGCGAAGGCTGGAAGTTTTGTAGCGGAAGAACATGGAGAAGCACCTGCACTAGAACGCAATTATGTAGCACCGAAAGGCAGCTTTTGGCATAGTGTCCTGGAACGCAAACCCCTTTTGATGTTGGTCCTGAGTCTGGTGGTCGTGGCTATTGGTGGTTTGTTTGAATTGGTGCCGACCTTCCTGGTCAAATCGAATGTTCCGACCATTGCTTCGGTCAAGCCTTATACACCGCTTGAACTGCAGGGCAGGGATATTTATATCCGGGAGGGATGTTACAATTGTCACTCTCAAATGATTCGTCCATTCCGGTATGAAGTGGCCCGATATGGTGAATATTCCAAAGCCGGTGAGTATGTGTATGACCATCCATTCCAGTGGGGTAGCAAGCGGACAGGTCCGGACCTTGCACGCATCGGAGGCAAGTATCCTGATAGCTGGCACTTCAACCACATGTATGAGCCGACCTCCATGGCTCCGGGTTCTATTATGCCACCGTATCCATCTCTGTTTGAACGAACGCTGGACATCTCGACGACCAATTCGAAGATCCATGCCATGCGTAAGATGGGGGTTCCCTATGCGGATGGATATGAAGCGCTGGCCAATGACGATTTGAAAAAGCAGGCTGATGCCATTGCGGCCAACCTGAAGAATGACAAAATTGATATTTCCAGTGACCGGGAGATTATTGCGTTGATCGCGTATCTCCAGCGACTCGGAAAGGATATCAAGGTGAATGCATCCTCCACTAAATAACCGGATACGCCATGAAATTTTCAACCTATCTCGAACAGATTACGGGGGTGAGCATTTACCCGATTGTTTCACTCGTGCTCTTTGCGGCTTTCTTTACCGGCGTCCTCGTCTGGATCTACCGGATCGACAAGAAGGAGCTGGAGCATGCCGAAAACCTCCCGCTGGAAGATTAATTATCTATCAATGCATAGTCTAACAAAACATATGAAAACAATACTCAGCGCAGCCCTGCTTATGTCCGGCGCTGCACTCTATGGCCAGGCTGCCGCGGCGCCCACGGCCTCCAAAGGGTTTACGATTGATACCAATACGGTATTGATTCTTTTTGCCCTGTTCCTGTTATTGCCGATCTGGATCTTATCCAACACCTTTGTCACCGCAGCTAAGCGGTACTATTCAGAACGGACGCGGTCAGGTACTGCCAAGGTCATGCTCCCATTAGGATTGTTGATGATCAGTAGTTCGCTATGGGCGCAGGCGCCTGCTGCTGCACCGGTTGTTGGTCTTTCCGCCTCCGCGATGACCATCCTGTTGATCTGTGTGATCAGCGCGGAGTTGCTGCTCATCCTGTTTTTCGCAGGTAAGACGAACCAGTTTATTCAATGGCGGGAACGTCTGGGTGCTGAAGCACAGCCTCAGGCAGAAGCCGGTCTCTGGGCATGGATCAGCAGAAAATGGTCTTCCATGAACTTCAAGCCTCTCGAAGAGGAAGCGAAGCTCGATACCGGGCACAGCTATGATGGCATCCGTGAATTGGACAATGTGATCCCACCATGGTTTACCACGGCTTTTGTGTTGACCATTCTTTTTGCGGGGGTATACCTGTATCGCTATCACATCGCTAAGGATGCGCCACTGATGATCGAAGAGTATGAGATCGCGATGGCCAAAGCCAACCTGGAGCATGATGCATATCTGAAAAAGCAAGCCAACAATATTGATGAAAACAATGTAGCTGTGCTGACCGGCGCAGAGCTTGAAGCAGGCAAAAAAACCTTCACAACGATTTGTGCGGCATGTCATAAAGCCGATGGTGGCGGTATGGTTGGTCCTAACCTCACAGATGATTACTGGATTCATGGGGGTTCACTCAAGGATATCTTCAAGACCATCAAGTATGGAGTGCCTGAAAAAGGGATGATTTCCTGGAAAGAGCAACTGTCTCCTCAGCAAATCGCCCAGGTCGCTAACTATATCCTGACCCTGCATGGCACAAACCCACCGGATGCAAAAGAAAAGCAAGGTGAGTTGTATGTACCGCAAGCCGCAACGGCGACAGACACCAGCATGACCAAAGTGGACACGACGGCGGCCGCCATGCCTAAAGACACCGCAAAGACCAAATAAAATGACAGAGGACGAACTCTTGCATGCCGAAACATTTCGTGACCGGATATCGACCGTCGATGCCAAAGGAAAGCGAAACTGGATCTATGCACTAAAACCAGCAGGTCAATTCTACCGGTATCGTAATATTGCCGCTTACGTTTACCTGCTGGTTTTTTTCGTCCTGCCTTTTGTCAAGATCAACGACACACCGTCGTTCCTGATTAATGTCCTGGACAGTAAGTTTGTCCTCTTCGGAAAGATTTTCTGGCCCCAGGATTTCTTCATTTTCGCGGTGGGGATGATCGCGTTTATCATCTTTATCGTTTTGTTTACCGTGATATACGGCCGGTTGTTTTGTGGCTGGGCCTGTCCGCAGACCATCTTCATGGAATTTGTATTCCGCAAGATGGAATGGATGATTGAGGGGAGTCCGGGAAGGCAAAAAGCGTTGAATGACGGGCCGTGGACGGTGGAAAAGATTTGGAAGAAAACATTGAAGCATGCCTTGTTCCTCCTGTTTTCCTTTTTAATCGCCCATACCTTCCTGGCCTATATCCTTGGCATCGATGAGGTCATCAAAATCATTGGGGAGCCATTGGCTCAGCATGTCGGCTTGCTTGTAGGGTTGATCGTGTTTACCTTTTTGTTTTATGGCGTATTTGCTTTTGTACGGGAGATCATTTGCACTACCGTATGTCCATATGGTCGCCTGCAAGGTGTAATGTTTGACAAGGACACCATGCAGATTTCCTATGACTACAAGCGTGGTGAAGAACGGGGACGACTTAAAAAGGGAGAAGATCGAACCAAAGGGGATTGTATTGATTGTCACAAATGCGTGATCGTCTGCCCTACAGGGATTGACATCCGGGATGGGGTACAATTGGATTGTGTAGGGTGTACGGCATGTATTGATGCCTGTGATGAAGTCATGGACAAAGTAGGATTTCAGCGTGGGCTGATCCGGTATGCCTCCGAAAACCAGATTGCGAATGGAACGTCCTTCCATTTCAATACCAGGATGAAAGCCTACACGGCCTTGCTTGTAGTCCTCACGATCTTAATGGCGATACTGATCATCACCCGCAATACCGTGGATACCTATGTCTCCCGGGTCAAAGGGCAGCTCTATCAGGAAGTGGAAGGCGATAAGCTGAGTAACCTTTTTGAAGCCAAGATCATCAACAAGACCAACAAGTCCTTCCCGATCGAACTCAAACTGGAAAATCTTCCCGGAGAAGTGAAGTTGATCGGTGCACAGGAGATGGTATTGAAAGCAGAGACGGTAAATGATTTTAATTTTTTCATACAAATCCCCAAATCCGCGGTGAAATCGCGTAGCAACCCTATCTCGGTTGGGGTATATTCCGGAGGGAAAAAGATCCAGACGGTGAAAACGAAATTTTTGGGGCCGTTTAAATAGAGGAAAAGGCGGAAGGGCGGAAGAGGCTCAAAAGGCAAAAGTCCCCTTTAGGGGATTTAGGGGCTAAAAAGGCAAAACGCAGGATCTTCCTCTATCTTGGCGAAGGGACGCGATAGATCGTGTCCGGAATAAATAATATTGGAAAATAAATTCATCGAATGAATTGGGGATATAAAATAGCGATCGTCATCGGGGTGTTTCTGGCAGGGATGCTGGGCATGGTGTATTACGCATCGATACAGACCAATGACATGATCGATGACAATTATTACCAGAAAGAGTTGGAATACCAGCAGGTGATCGATGCGCAGAAAAACCTGGCGGCGATCACTTCGGACAACATCATGAGTCAGTCGATGTTTGATGTGGTGATCACCTTGCCTCTGGGGACTTTTGAACAAATGGTTAAGGGGCAAGTAGAACTGTTGCGAAACGATTCGAAGGATAAAGATTTTCTATTAGAGATCAAGCCGGATGGATTTAACCGCCGGACGATACCGAAGAGTTCATTGTCCAAGGGGATGTATCGCGCCAGGATCCGCTGGACGAATGGGGACAAGGAATTTTATCGGGAGGAAAATGTGTTTGTAGAATAGGGATATCATATCCAATATAGAAGCAAGAGGAGTGCATAGTGATGAATGAATTATATCTGAGCATCATTACCGGTCTTTCGATCGGTTTTCTAGGCAGTTTCCATTGTATTGGGATGTGTGGTCCGATTGCATTATCGCTGCCGGTGCGTTCCTTTGCTGGCAGGGACAAATACCTGGGGATCGTGTTTTACAACATCGGCAGGGCATTGACCTATGCGTCACTGGGCTTGATTTTTGGGTTTTTAGGCAAACAATTCCGGCTTTGGGGTTTACAGCAAGTGATATCCATCGTAGCCGGTGTCCTGATCCTGATTTTTATTCTATCCAGTTTTTCATTGGCATCGCGCATTCCTTTGCTGGGCCAGCTCAACCTGAAAGTTCAGCAAGGGTTGGGACGACTACTGACTACCTCTAAACGACCGATGTCTTTATTTCCTATTGGATTGCTCAATGGGTTATTGCCTTGTGGTCTGGTGTATGTGGCGATTGCTGCATCGCTGGCTACCATGGATACGTTACATGGCGTATTGCTGATGTTTTCTTTTGGCCTGGGCACCATTCCGGTGATGGCCGGATTGATGTCCTTTGGGCATTGGATCTCACCTGCAGTGCGACAAAAAATCAATCGCGCCGTGCCCTACTTTGTTGGGGTGATGGCCGTGATGTTGATATTACGTGGATTGAACCTGGGCATACCTTATCTCAGTCCGCACATGGATAAAGAAGCAACGGAGGCAAGCTGTTGCCACCGTCCAGAAAAATAATTCCAGCTGCCGGTCCTGTCTGTGATGGACAGGCGATAACAAAGCCAGCAGCTGCTTAACGAAAAACGTAAGTGCTATGGCTAATCAAATCAAACGGAGCCCCGAAAGTCAGATGATGTCTTATGGCTACCGGCCCGAACTCTCTGAAGGCGCGCTTAAAAGTCCGATCTTCCAGACCTCTACCTTTGTTTTCAAAAATGCGGAAGAAGGAAAATCCTTCTTTGAGTTGGCTTACGGCCTGCGTGAAAAGGCGGAGGGGGAAGAGCCTGGCCTGATCTACAGCCGCATCAACAATCCTGATCTTGAAATCCTTGAACAACGGTTGTGTCTGTGGGATGAAGCCGAGGAGTGTGCGGTATTTGGCAGCGGGATGTCGGCGATCACCACGGTATTGCTTGAATTTCTCAAACCGGGTGATGTATTGCTGGCGAGTTCGCCGGTCTATGGAGGAACAGAACATTTTATCGAAAAGATCCTTCCTAATTTCGGAATCCATTCGCTGTTTTTTGACGCATCGCAATCCCATGAAGAGATCATCCAGATGGTCAATAAAAGCGGGTTGGCCGATAAGCTAGCCCTGGTCTATATCGAAACGCCGGCGAATCCAACCAATGATCTCATCGATATCGCAGGCAGCAAAGCCATCGCCAGGCATTTCTCCACGCCGGAAAAAGAAGTGCTGCTGGCTGTGGACAATACGTATATGGGACCGGTGTGGCAACATCCGCTCAAACATGGGGCAGATATTGTGTTGTACTCGGCGACCAAATACATCGGAGGTCACAGTGATGTGATTGCGGGTGCTTGTCTCGGGTCAAAGACCATCATGAAAAGAGTGAAGACCTTACGCACCTTCCTGGGCAATATGGCTGGCCCATGGACTGGATGGTTATTGCTGCGAAGCCTGGAGACGCTGAAGGCAAGAATGGATATTCAGGCTTTCAATGCCGAGCGCATCGCTGAATTTCTCAATCATCATCCATTGGTGGAAAAAGTGTATTACCCCGGAAATTTGAAACCTGAGGATGGTGCGCAGTATTTAATCCGCAAGCGCCAATGCCTGACCCATGGCGGTATGATTTCCTTTGATATTCAAGGTGGGGAGACGGAAGCCTTTGCTTTCCTTAATGCCTTGAGGCTGATCAAGCTGGCGGTGAGTCTCGGCAGCACCGAGAGTCTCGCAGAACATCCGGCTACGATGACCCATGCGGATGTGGAAGAAGAACATAAGCGGAAACTGTCGATCACCGACAAGATGATCCGGTTGTCTGTAGGCGTAGAAAACTACAATGATATCGTCGATGATCTCAGCCAGGCTTTTGATCGTATTCCGCAGAAAGCAGCCCGGACAATATTGGCAGAGATGATCTAAAACCATCGCATGATTGCGTTGTCACGCATCATTCAGGTGAAGGCGTGTTGTTGCCGCCATCCACGGCCCACTTCCAGGAGCCATCGGTATGTTTTTTCCAGATGGTATAATAATGTCCGTAGTAGGTGGTGTCCGAAGTGATCATCTTCCAATTGCCAAGCGTATAGCCCAGTTCACCGGACAAGGACGCTTCCGCCCGATACGGTGCCCATGAGATCGATTTAGATCCGGCATCCTGGCCCCATAATTTTTCTAATGCCTGCTTACCCAATATTGGAAACCTTCCTTCTTCGGGTTTGACGAGGCTGTCATCTGCATAGCTCAGGAGTGCTTTGTGGAACCCTTCCCGGGCCGCCAAGGCGGACATATCCTTATCCGCTTGCATGATCTCCCTGGCTGCGGACAGGCTGTGGTCAGGGGGCTGAACCGTACAACCGGTAATGGCCAATAAAACCAAGAGGTTGAAAAATGTATCTTTAAACATCGTAATCATAATCCTTTATTGACGGCAGGGCGACAAACCCAGGTTACACAGGACCGGTTAAATTGCGGTTATTGAGTACAAAATTGAAGTCAACGACTCTTTACATAAAGCCTCTGGTTTGGATGATTCACCCTGGTGTAGATGCATTTGAAAACCTGAGGCCCAATCCCAAAGACAATAATATTAAAATCCTTTTATGAAAAGTCTATTGCCGATTCTCCTTTTACTGGGTGTCCATCTGGTCAACGCGCAAAAGCTTCCTACTGAGATGTATTATTCGCCGGATGGCCATACGCTGTATTCCGGTGGACATGCCCCAGAGGCTTTGTATGAAAAAAATATCATTCGCGAAGTGCATCTCGATTTTCCACAGGCCAATTATTGGACGCTGTTGACTAATAATTACGCCAGCGAAACCGAGATACCAGCGACTATGACTTTCGATGGCGAAGTCTTTGACAGCGTGGGTGTGCGCTTCAGGGGGAATACCTCCTATTTTATGATCGGCAATTCCCAAAAAAAATCTTTTGGCGTCACTATCGACTTTATTCATGACAATCAGTCCTATAAAGGGTTTAAAAATCTGAAGTTCAACAATGCTCATGAGGATGCAACCTTTATGCGTGAGGTGCTCTATTGTCAGATGGCCGCACGGCATACGCCTATTGCCAAGGCTAACTTTATCCATCTTTTCCTCAACAATCAGGATTGGGGGATCTATCCCAACATTCAATCGATTGATAAAACCTATCTCGATGGGTATTTTCTCAGCAATGATGGCTTACGATTCCGGGCTACCAATGAAGAGGCAGGTCCTGGTGGCGGAGGAGGTCCCGGTTGGGGGGATGGAACAGCAGGCATGAATTATCTGGGTGCGGATACTGCGACCTACCAGAAATATTATGGCTTAAAACCTACTGACATGGAAAACCCATGGCAAAAACTTATTGATGTCTGCCAGGTGCTCAGTACGACGACCGCATCCAACCTGGATGACGTGCGGGCTAAACTGGACATTGACAAAGCGCTGTGGTTTTTGGCGGTTGAAAATGTATTTACGGATGATGACAGCTATGTCATGAAGGGCAAAATGGATTACTATGTCTACTATGAGCCGGAGACGGATCGTTCCTTTCCTTTAGAGTATGATGGCAATTCGACATTCCAGACCGGAGGGAATACGGTCAACTGGAGTCCGTTTAAGAATGCCACCAATGCCAATTATCCATTGCTCAGCAAGCTGCTCAGCATTCCATCCTTACGACAACGGTATCTGGCGCATTACAGGACGATTCTGAATGAAACCTTTACCGTGGAAAATGCTACCGCGATCATTGACTCCACCGACGCCATGATCCGTAGCCTGGTGAATTTGGATCCTAAGAAGCTATACACCTTTGCCCAATACACCAGTGGTGTTGCGGCCATGAAGACCTTCGTTTCCACACGTAGAAATTTCTTGTTGACCAATGCTGAAATTGCACAGGTGGCCCCGACGATTGTGTCTGCTCCCTACTACAATACACAACAAGCCGAATACGCTGCACCCAAGAGTGGAGAAGAGGCGTATGTGAAAACTGTGGTGACCTCGACCAATGGCATCTCAGCCGTTAATCTTTATTATGCGACCGGCATTGTCGGAAATTTTGACGTCACCACCATGCATGATGATGGATTGCATGAAGATGGTGCTGCCGGTGATGGACTGTATGCGGGAATTATACCTGCTTATGACGCAGGAACCTTTGTCCGCTATTACGTCGAAGCTGTAGGCGGCAATGCAGCCCTATCGGCCTCCTATCTGCCGACCGGTGCCGAGCATGATGTCTTTGTGTATACCGTACAGCAAGCTGAATCGGTTACAGGCGTGGTCATCAATGAATTGCTAGCGAGCAATACCGCAGGCGTAACCGATGAGGCGGGTGAACATGATGACTGGATCGAATTGTACAACACTAATAATTTCAGTGTAGATCTAAGCGGGTATTACATGAGTGATGATAATACCATACCCGACCAGTGGCAGATTCCTGCCGGTACGGTGATTGGTGCCCGTGACTACCTCATCATCTGGGCCGATGAAGATGGTGACCAGGGGCCGCTGCACAGCAATTTTAAACTATCTACCGCGGGTGAATCCGCGTTGTTGTATGATCCCTTTCTCGTGGTATTGGATCAGGTCAGCTTTGGACCACAAGTCTCCGATAAAGGTTATGCCCGGGTACCTAACGGAACAGGACCCTTTGTGATTCAGGCGGCGACGTTCCATGCGTCCAATGATCTTACGCCCATCACCACAGGAGTGGTCATCAATGAGATCCTCGCAAGTAATACCCTTGGTGAGACCGACGAAGCCGGTGACGTTGAAGATTGGGTGGAACTCTACAATACCAATGCATTTGATGTAGACCTGAGTGGATTTTATTTTTCTGATAACGTGGCTGCCCTTGACAAATGGCAATTGCCCGCGGGCACGATCCTGCCTGCTGATGGATATCTGATCGTTTGGGCGGATGATGAGGCTGAGGAAGGGCCTATGCATGCCGCATGGAAGCTTTCGTCGGTTGGTGAAATGGTGGCCTTAGCAGATACCTTGCTGCAAGTGATTGATAGTATTACGTTTGGCGCGCAGACGGCGGATGTTGCCTTTGCCCGGGTACCCAATGGTACCGGTGGCTTTATCAATCAGGCGCCTACGTTTAATGGGAATAATGAGGTGGTTAGTGGTACTACAAACGCGTTTGCTGCTGATCTCCTGGTTTTTCCAAATCCATGCACAGACCAGGTGCAAATAACCGGGGGAGTTGAGCGCATGAGATATGAAGTGACAGATGGCCAGGGGCAGGTCCTGCAAGCGGGTGTATGGACTGGTAAGCCGGAAACCATGTCTATGGGTTCCTTGCCTTCTGGTGTCTATTATCTGCGGGTTGGACAGGATGCATTCCGTACCGTTAAGCTGGTCAAACTGTAATGAATTCATGAGAGCCCTGCTCGAGGGAGGTAAGGATATACAAACAATGGAAGACCGGCTCGCCGGTCTTTTTTTTCGCCCCGCTGGTACCTGATGATAACGATTGCTTTAAAAGGTTGGTTGTAAATAGTTGTTTATCTTGGTCGTACAACCATCCATTGTCCATGAAGCCTACTCACACCAATTTCTTTCTGCTGTTGATATGTATCGTATGTATAGTCACCTCCGGAACAGCTAAGGCTCAGTCCTCCAGAATCCTTTGTGGCAACGAAATCTTCTCTGACATTGTCAATCAACACTATCCAGAACTACGGGAGGGATTTGAGAACACTTTTATCAATGCGCAATCTGGCACTCACCGGAACAATGAGGTCTATACCATTCCTGTTGTCGTCCATGTAGTCTGGAAAAATGAAGAAGAGAATCTGGCGGACAGCATTATCCTGGATCAGATCCGGGTACTCAATGAGGACTTTAATCGCCGCAATGCGGATACGTCTAATCTTCGAAGCCTCTTTATTCCTGAAGCCGGGAGAGCCAATATAGAATTTCAACTTGCAGATATCGTCCGGGTTCATACAGATGTCGATTTTGAAGTAGATGTTTTAGGCACTAACCTCCTTCCGGAGGTTAAGGATGATGCGCTTGGGGGAAGTGATGCTTATGATACTGAGTCCTATCTCAATATCTGGGTATGTAAGATTCAGCCCATCACGATTTTCGGGTTAGAGGTCGGGCAGATCCTCGGATTTGCGTTTCCACCCAACAACCTTCCCAACTGGCCGGCTGATTCAGGATCTCCCAATGTTGATGAAGATGGCGTAGTGATTGACTTCCGGGTTTTCGGAAGCAACAATCCCAATACTATTGAAATTACTGGCGGGGGTGGACCTCTGGCGGTAAATGGCCGGACCCCTGTGCATGAAGTTGGTCATTACCTGGGCTTGCGACATATTTGGGGTGATGGTGGATTGCTGGGACCTAATGATTGCGCGCAGAGTGATGGCATCAACGACACTCCGTATGCCAATGCGCAATCCAATTTCGATTGTGATATCACCCGAAATACATGTTCGCAGGTGGAGCCACATTATGGTCAGGATGTTCCGGATCTGATTGAAAACTATATGGACTATGCCAGTGAGGAGTGCATGAACATGTTTACGCATGGGCAAGTGGATCTCATGCGCGGTGTGCTCGAAGGGCCTAGAGCCGGACTGGTGTTGCCTGTGGCCGGTATTTATAATCTTGCCAATACACTTCCCTTACAAATTGAGCCTAATCCTACTACCGGATCATTTTCTGTCAGGGTTGATCTTCCTCAGGATGGAGAGGTCATCCTGCAGCTCTTCAATATGCAAGGCCAAATGGTGTACCGGGTATCCGGAACATGGTATGCAGCAGGTGCTCAACGGTTACCCGTGGTTGATGCGGATTTAGTACCTGGCATGTATTTGGTCCAGGTACGTCATGCCAACAAAACCGGAGTTGGACGGATGATGGTGGAGTAATCATTTCACACACATAGACGGATTAGATGGCCTCGGCAAAGGGTTTATCCAGATGGTTGTGCTCCGCAAAGGCAAGAGCTATCTATGCGTGGTTGGAGCATTTCTTTTTAAAAAAATTGCATTGTATCTCAAAAGGAATTAACTTTAGATAAATTGCTCAACCCTCTTGAAAGAGTTTATCCGGTATATTAGGACTCTTTATCCGGTTTCTAATGAAGCCGCCGAGGCCTTGGCCGGCATTATGACAGAGGTAAAATGTAAAAAGCATGCCATCCTGCAGCCTATCGGGCATACCTGTCGGGTGATCTACTTCGTCAAGAAAGGGGCCTTGCGGATTTTCTATGAAAAAGACGGCAAGGATATCACCGAGAGCCTTGAATTTGAAAATGCTTTCGTAGCCCGGGCGGAGAGCCTGCTTTCCGGAGAGCCCTCCCACAAGGGTATAGAGGCTATGGAGGATTCCACACTGTATGCCATCAATGCGGCAAAACTGGTTGAGTTGTATGATCAATACCTGGAGATTGAGCGGCTGTTTAAGAAGATCTTCCTGAATGCATTTGTTACCATGCTCAAACGCATTGAGAGTATTCAGTTCTATCCCGCCGAGACCCGTTATGCGAATTTTGTCAAAGAAAATCCAAATGTTCTGAAGCGGGTGCCCCTAAAATATATAGCTTCTTATCTGGGGATTACGCAGGTGAGTCTCAGCAGGATCAGGGCTAAGCATTAGCTCAGGGATATTTCACACTAGCCCCATCGGGGCACTCTTAGTAGCGGAGGGGTTTAACCCCATGCTTCAGGAAACAGAACCTCCGGTTGGTTCAGTTGGTGTCGTTTCGACTTCTCTGGGGTCGTTTCGAATTCTCTGGTGTCGTTTCGGCTTCTCTGGTGTCGTTTCGACTCCGCTCAACGACCGAAGACTTCTCATCATCCAATAATCCGTATTCTGTCATTACTCACTCCATTGTTCATACTCAATTACGTTTCGGCTACGCTCAACGTTTCAAAAATCTTCCTTGTAATTGCATCGGTTCATTGAGTAGAGCCGAAACGACAACAAGTAAGATCATAAACTAAACCCACAGAATCCCCTACATTTGAAAGGCGGCTACATGTTGGAGTCCGTTATTATTGGTTACGTGGAGAGTATCAGACTTGGGTTGCGGGAAAATTTGAGGCAGTTTATACTGCTGGTAATTATCAATGGCTTTGTCGGTGGTATGGTTGGCCTCGAGCGGTCGATCTTGCCGGCAATTGCGGAGGAAGAATTTGGCATAGCCGCACGCACTTCCATACTCTCCTTCATCCTGGTCTTCGGAGTAACCAAGGCCTGGGCAAATTACTTCACGGGTAAGTGGTCTAACCAATATGGCCGAAAGCGACTGCTGATCCTTGGGTGGATTTTTGGGATACCCGTTCCGCTTCTTTTAATGTATGCTCCGGATTGGAGTTGGATCGTTGTGGCCAACGTCTTTTTGGGTCTCAACCAAGGCCTGGCCTGGTCAAGTACCGTGGTGATGAAAATAGATCTTGTCGGTGAACGCCAACGTGGTCTTGCGATGGGTATCAATGAGTCCGCGGGTTATCTCTCCATTGCGATCATCTCCTTTGCGACAGCCGCCATCGCTGCCCGATATGGTTTACGGCCTTACCCCTTCTACCTGGGTATCGGGTTTGTGGTGCTTGGATTGATCGGGAGCATCTTCCTGGTTCGGGATACCCGCCAACATGTCAGCGCAGAAATTCCTGAAAGCCGTTTGCCGCGACTGACGAAAATATTCCGGCAGACCAGCTGGACGCATTACAATCTGGGGTCGGTCACGCAAGCCGGATTGATCAACAACCTTAATGATGGCATGGTATGGGGATTGTTTCCCATCCTGCTGTCTGCTCATGGATTTACGCTTGAGCATATTGGGATGGTCACAGCAGTTTATCCCGCCGTTTGGGGATTGGGCCAGTTGGTGACCGGGCGTATATCGGATATCATATGTAAAAAAGATTTACTCTACACCGGCATGATGCTACAGGCTATAGCTCTGGTCTCTATTATTTGGGCGGAAAGTTTTTTTCATTTTATTGGCCTTTCCGTACTACTTGGATGGGGTACCGCCATGGTCTATCCAACGTTTTTAGCATCGATTGCTGAAAACACGCATCCATTGGACAGAGCGGAGAGCATCGGGATCTTTAGGTTGTGGCGTGATCTCGGGTATGCTTTTGGAGCATTGCTGACCGGTATTCTCGCGGACCTGTTGAGCGTACATGCAGCCGTATTTCTGATCGCCGTGCTGACCATGTTGTCTTCATTGACCATCCAATACCGTATGAAATGCGCGAGTGGCCGCCCTCTCAAAGTATGGCAATGGTTACTCGGCTGGAAGCCAGCGGCAAAATAGACCTCTTGTAGATGCTCAGGAAGTAGTATTCCATTTAAAATGACATACCAATGCACTTTTGCAGGGCTCACCACCATTAGGGTATAGAAGTTGTCTGATGAATATTGAGAATTGTATATAATTTCGGTGTCGTTGTGACCTGAACCGGACCTTTTCCAGATCATGGTAACCGCCAAAAAAACTAAATCAATGATACGTGTGTCGGTATTGATGATCATGCTCACCATGATCATATCGTGTGGCAGAGATCATAAACCGGTGACTGAGAAAGCAGCAACAGCACCTGATTTCAAAACAGTAAGCGTATCTGTTCCCTATGCTGGTGACTGGATCAGTGAAACATACCTGGAGAGTATCCGGAAAGATCATTCGCCCCGCAAAGCGCAGGAGGGCAGTGAAGATTGTTTTATTCATATCCCGGGCCAGACGCTGGTATCCACCTTTATGGCGTACAACTTTCATGAAGGTGGAGCTGAATTGGTCATGGTGAAGGAACAGGATGCGTATGCGCTTTGGGAAAAACAAAATGATACCCTGGTCAAAGTCGCTTACCCCATATCACCCGTCGATACCGGAAAAATTAAAATTGGAGACAAGGTATTTGTTCGTATCCAGGCACCCATGGATGGTGAGCGGCCCCTTATCCTGGAAAGCATCCTTTTTGCCGGCACCTATACCGCGGAAAATGGAGCCAAAGTAGTATTCTCCCCAAATGGTGAAGTCACCGGGCTGGGCTCCTACCGCTATTATGATCCGATCATCGATTACTTCGACGCGGGACTCCAGGTGGACCAGGTTGGATTGGGAGAATCCAAAGATCAGTTGAAGTATTTTGCCTTTGCCTTCAAAAAAGATCGTTTGGAATTATTTGAATTGAAATGCAAAACCTTTGATGAGGCCGAACAACGTTGTGTGGATGTGGATTTTGGAAAACGTGTCCATCTGCTGAAAAAGGTAGTTACCGAAGCCAAAAAATAGCCATTCGTCTTTTATCCCAGCCTTTCTGCCGATGCTATGTCTCAGCATCAACTGACTTGTCGTTGCTTTAGGTAAATGTAAATTTCCCTACCCTATCCTCATAGTATGAAAATGTCAAAAGCTACTTCGATGCTCATCCTATCCTGCGCCTGGATGGTAAGTTGTGCTCCAAAGTTGTCCGAAAACGCTGCTCAGACAGAGACCCGCATCAACATCATGCCAAATGATACGTTGCGAATATTTGCCCCCGGCATTATTTCTACACCACTCAATGAAAGAGATCTGGCTATTAGCCCGGACGGCAGGGAACTCATGTATACGCTCAATACCAATGATAATACCCGACGAGCCATTGTTATGGTCGGATTGACGGGTAACCGGTTGGACTCCAAAGGTATAGCCCCCTTTTCAGGCACTTTTGCGGACATCGAACCCACGTACAGCCCGGACGGACAAAAACTATTCTTCGCTTCGTCACGCCCTCTCTATGCAGGAGATACTACAGCCGACTACAATATCTGGTATAGCGAGCGAATCAATACCCAATGGAGCGCCGAAGCGCACCCGGTCAGTGGCAAGGTCAATACCGACGAAGACGAATTCTATCCATCGGTCGCCACCAATGGTAATTTATACTATACAGCTGCTTATAAAAATGGAGTCGGCCGCGAAGACATTTATGTAAGTATGCCGACTGAAGGAGTGTACGGCGAACCTACACCGCTCAACACCAACGTCAATACGGCCAACTTCGAATTCAATGCTTATGTATCACCTGACGAACAGGTGATCATCTTCAGCTCCTATGGACGCGCTGATGATATGGGTGGTGGCGACTTGTACATCAGTACCAAAGATGCTTCCGGACATTGGTCGAAATCCAGGAATGCAGGGCCCGCTATCAATTCCAATAAACTCGACTACTGTCCATTTATTGATTTTCGTCATGCTGCGTTTTATTTTACCAGCAACCGTTTGCCTGTATTGAAAGGCAGTATGGATCTGCAGACTTTTGAACAAGCGGCAGGAGGAATCTTAAATGGCTTGGGCAATATATATGTGGTGGACATCAAAGTACTTGGGATACCCCAACGCTGACCTTCCAATCAGATCATCGACCCAGCCATTCTTTAAAATCAGTCATGCGGTCTCCGCTGACGAGCACTTCCAGCTTAGTCTTTGGGTTCAATTCCAGTTTGAGCTTCCCTTTGATATGCGCATGCACCGTTTGGATCGAAGTGAAGCTGACCAGAAACTGGCGGTTGACGCGGAAATAATCTGCGGGATTGAGCATAGCGGTTAATTTGTCCAGGCTGAAATCAATCGGCAGGGTCTGGCCTTCACGGGTCACCATGAAGGTGAGTTTTTCTTCGGAATAGAAATACGCTATGTCAGAGGTATTGATGCTTTTGATTCGGGTTCCGACCGTGATCATAAACCGGCTTTTGTATCCCTGCTCCTTTTGACCAATCAGTTGTAGCAAGGTCTCCATATCCGGGCGGGCAAACTGGCTCTTCAGCGCTTTAAACTTATCCATTGCCTGAGCCAATTCATCATAGTTGACCGGCTTGAGCAGGTAATCAATACTATTGACCTTGAACGCCTGAATCATATATTCATCATAGGCTGTGGTAAAGATGACCGGAACCCGCAGCGGTATCTCTTCAAAGATTTTAAAGGCCAGGTCGTCTTCCAGGTGGATATCCATAAAAATCAGGTCGGGCAACGTATTGGTGCTTAGCCATTCGACAGCTTCCCGGACGGAAGGAAGAATGCCCAACACTTCAATAGCCAAATCATACTTGTGCAATAAGGTCTCCAACCGGCGGGCGGTAAGATTTTCATCTTCTATGATTAGTGTTTTCATGACCAGAAGGTTTTGAGATGATTAACCCGGAGTCGTCTACCCGGGTGGGTTTATTTTAATAATGGAATTTTGACCACAAATTGTTCTTCGGTTTCGCCTGCCCATACCGGACGGTCCGTTAGAAGGGCATACCGATTCATGATGTTCTGCAATCCTACGCCGGTAGAGTTGGAGGCGGTCGCTCTGGGCTGGAGTCGGTTGCGCACCCAAAGCATTTCATCTTCTTCGACGCTGATGATCACCACGAGCGGTTCCTGTACAGACATACGGTTGTGCTTTACGGCATTTTCAATCAACAACTGCAGGGTGAGGGGGGCAATTTTATATCGATCCAAAATCACTTCCGGGATTCGAATATCGAGGTTGAATTTATTTTCGAACCTGATCTTCAGGAGAAACGCATATGAGTCAATGAACCCTAGCTCTGTTCGTAAGGTCACCATGGATTGATCCTTCTGCTCGAGGATGTATCTATAGGATCGGGAAAGCTGATCGATAAACTTTTCAGACATTTCCGGATCTACCCGCACGAGAGACGAGAGAATGCTAAGGCTATTGAACAAAAAATGAGGATTGACCTGTGTCTTAAGCAATGAAATCTCATTCATAAGTTGCTGCTTCTCCAATTCACGGGTCTTGACGCGCAGGACATCTTCGTTACGCTGCAGGCGAAGCATCCGGCTGAGAAAGAGTAAGGCCAGGATCAGGATTCCGATCCCCAGAAAGAGGACAATCCGTGTAGTATTGTTTTTCTGGCTAAGTTCCTTTTGGTGGATGGCTTGAAGCTGGTTTCGTTCGGTTTCCTGCCGGAGACTATCGTTGAGCAATTGCTTTTCAAATTCGATGCGATCGAGTTCTACCTGGATATCCTTTTTACTGAGGCTATCATCCAGATACTCGTAATGCTCGTAGTATTTGAGGGCTTCGCCCATTTTGCCCATATCCTTGTATGATTTATAAAGACAGAAGCAGCTGGCATGCTGAACAGCGACTTTATCAGCGGCTTCGGCGTTTTCAAGAGCCTGGCTACACCACTTGACGGCGTCCTGGTATTTACCTTCATTAGCGTAGATCTTGCCCAGGGTAAAATAACTATTACTCAGGCTGGCCTGGTCGCCGAGCGCTTTGAATTGTTCGATGCTCAGGAGCGTTGCTTCACGGGCCTTTGGATAATTCTTCATGGCTCCATATATCGTCCCGAGATTGACATAGTTGATTCCCATGCCCAGGTGGTCGCCCAAGGCTTTGCGGACTTCAAGGCTTCGGTAGAGATATTCCAGGGATTTATCGAACATCGCATAATCCTTGTACAGGGTGCCGATGTTATTGTAGATCAGGGCTACACCATCATCCTTTCCTTGTGCCTTATAGATGCGGATGGCTTCGTTGTAATATTCCAGGGCTTTGGTGCTGTCCCCTTGCTCCTTGTAGATATTGCCCAGGTTGTTATAGCTCGTAGTGATCCCCAAGGTATCCTTGATTTCATTGTAGATCGCCAGGGCCTTGAGTTGGTATTCAAGGTCTTTGACCGAATTGCCTTGCTGACCGTAGATCAGACCGAAATTGCCATACACAGCAGCCTCTCCGACTTTGTCGCCGATCGACTGGCGGAGCGCCAGGCTTTTTTCGTACAGGGAAAAGGATTCAGACATATTGCCTTTATAAAAATTGGCGGTGCCCAGATTATACAGGGCTTTGGCTTCCCACTTCACGGATCCTACTTTTCTGGCGAACTCCAGTTGCATATTGGCCAGCAACATTGCGGAATCCAGGTTGATATTGAGCATGGGCCAGGCGAGAGATTGGATGGCCTTTAGTCTCACGGTATCGGGTTCCTTCGGATCAGCCCAGGTCTTCCATAGCATCTCCCGATCAGGTTGGGCATGGGCGGCCATTACAGTCAGGCCTATCCAAGAAATTAGCAGGAAGATTTTTTTCATGATGTGAATTATATTTCCTGGACCTGAATTAGGTAGATACTGGTCCGGGCATCAAAAATATCTGAAAAAACAAAATGAGCAGGAAAGAAGAAACTGCGGGACCGGGGCCCCGCAGTAACATGGTGGTGCTTAACGCTTGGTTGCTTTCAGGACCAGTGGATATCCTTGCTCCACACTATCCCAGAGCAGCTTGTTACCATTGGTGATGGTGATGTCTGCAACGATGGGTTCGCCTTCGTAGTACATGGTGACTTGACCGAGGGTTTCATCCAGAACATATCTGCCGGAGAGTGATGTGGATTCTCCATCAGCAAAGGTTACTTCCTGGGTAAAGATCCCGCTGTTGATGTTGAGTTCGCCAAAGGTGATCGACGCTGATTCCATGATGAGGCCCATCCACTCATCATCATCGAGGACATAAGAATCGATGTCCCAGGTACCGATGAGCGATTGGGAGATTGGCAGCTCAGGGGTTTCATCATCACGATCACAGGAAGGAAGCATTACGGTGACCAGTGCAAGCATCAGGAGGGCAAAGAGGTTGGTTTTGAAAAATGCGGATTTCATAATAGGTTATGTATTTATGGGTTAAGTAATCAAAGGATTTAAAAAATCTCCGGGATGGGTCACCCACCCCGGACCGTTGGTTATAGGGCTGGGATTATTGAATGATCAGTTTACCGGAGTAATAGTCGTCATCACTTTTAGCACGAACCTGGTAAAGGCCTGCCGGAAGAGAAGACAGATTGAGGGTTTTATCTCCTGGAGCCAGGTATGATTTCAGTACCAGTTGGCCGGAAAGAGTATAAACATACACGGCGATCTTTCCGGTGAGCTTGACTTGCACATATCCGGTCGTTGGATTGGGATACATAAAGAGAGCCGCATCGGCCAGGGGTTCGTTCGGGTCTACAGCAGTGGTATTGTCGTAGTAGTAGAATTTACGATCTTCCAGTACCCAGCTTTCGAGATTGTTGTCATAAATGTAGTTGTCGGTTCGCTGGAGAAACTCATCGGTGATGTAGACATAGGTCTCTTTGTGACGGATCCAGATCCCCTGGTCATTGAGTGCTGAAGATTCTTTCACCACGGCGCGTTTGGATTCATCATACCCATAAGCGTCAACACTCACGAGTTTCCAGTCGTTCTTTTCAAAATCCCACTCCAGGTTTTTGACAAACTCCTGAAGGCCGTCTACCGTATATAGGTATTCGATACGGGTCTGCGGAAAATAACCGCCGAGTCCATCCGGGGTCAGGTTGGTCAGGCTGGAAAGTCGTCCATTGATATAACCGTATTCCTGGCGACCGGCAGGGATGAGATCCAGGCCTTCGACATTAAACGATTCGACGAGTGCCAGTTTTCCATCCGTATGATAGGTGTAGATGTCTTTAAAGATCAGTGGGAACTCGAAGATTTCGATTGAGCTCGTGCTGGTCAGCAGGTGACCGGCTTCGTCAAATTCATTCCAGGTGGCGATCGTACGGACGTAATCCTTGATTTCAGGATTCCAGGTAAGGATGATCAGAGAGTCAACTTCGGTCTGTGAATTACCATGTGGGTAGACCAGGATTCTTGAATCCGGCAAGAAGGTGCCTGATGCTTCATCGTAGGCAAATGCGATGGCGTCTATCAATCGTCCCAGATCATCGGTGTAGAGGGACGTGCGGCTCAGTGGCAGCCAATGATCCAGGTCATAGAAAGACTCTGTGATGATCTCCAGATCATCCTGGGGGCGCTGGTACACATTGCGGAGCATCGGGATGGAATCCTGTCCTGAAGGTGTGTAGCCGAAGTACGTGACCGTAGAATCCAGCTGGAGTTCTTCGGAGCGGTTTTCGACCTGAGGTCTCAGATCGGTATCAGCATGCGGACCGGGGACTTCATATCCTGCGGCTTGCAGCATTTGTTTGACGGTATATCCCCAATGGAAAGCGTAGGGTTCAATACCGGGTGCCAGATGTTTCTGGGCAAAGGAGTGGCTGATCGCCAGTGCCCATATCAGGGCAGGCAAAGTAAAATGTTTCATGATGTTTAGTTTAGAAAGTGTTAGTGATTGTTGGTTGACCTGACCATTGGAATCTACCCTGGTGGTGATGTCTTTTTGGTAAGGCGTTCATTTGTGTTTGTTGTGTTTGATGGGTCAAAAGTAGAGGGGGCAGCAGGGGTGCTCCAAAAAAAAGGCTACTGAATGCCCGATTTGGGGCGACGAACGCCGGTATAGGGTGCTGACCTGTGTTAAGCCCCGTAAGAAAGGGCCTGGAAAGTGGCTGTTATTGATGTTTTGAAGTTCGATTCAGACTGGAATCTTTACCCCCGGAAGGGTATCTTTGGGGAGTTACAAACTATACTTAAAATGAGCCAAACGATTTCCAAAAAAGACATTCTGGATACCTGTATAAGAAAGCAACAAGAGTTGATTCAAAACTTCAACGACCGTATAGATGAGGTCAAGTCTGAGGCCTTTAGTCATACCGAAACCCCAAGTCAGACGGATGATGTTTCCGGGGCATCCGATGAAATGCTGGAGGTTATGGGGCAGGAACTCAAATTGGCCCGCTCTGAAATGGAGATCCTCCGTTCGATTGATCCTCAAAACGCGGCCTCTCAGGTGGAGCGTGGGGCAGTGGTAGTGACTGACCAACGCATCTTTTTTATTGGGGTGAGTAGTGAAGGCATTGAGGTGCATGGCACCAAGGTGTTTGGGATGTCCGAGAAAGCGCCATTATATGGACAGATGAAAGGGCTGAAGAAGGGAGATGGGTTTCAGTTTAATGGGACGAGGTATATGATAGAAGAGATATATTAAAAAGGGGCGAAGGGGCTAAAGGGCTAAAGGGCTAAAGGGGCGAAGGGACTAAGGGGCTAAAGGGCGAAGGGAGGTCTCTTTCGAACGAAATGGTGCTTCGGCGAGCAAGAGGGAGGGCATAGAGGCTACTCGCTATACTGACCGCCCACCCCTCACCCCATCACCCCATCACCCCATCACCCCATCACCCCATCACCCCATCACTCCATCAAGAATACATGCGGATAACATTTCGAAACCAGGTCAAAGCATTACGGCAAAGTCTCAACCAATATGATCCGTTGGGAATGGAAAACCAGGCGCAGGCGCTGGTTCAATTAACAAAGCTCCCGTTGACAACGGGGAAAGACCTGGTGGAGTATTATGAAGCGCTGCTTTTTATGGCGGCTTATCCTACAGATCCGACCCAGTTGAAGAGAGCAGAAAAAGAACTTGCCAGGATTAGTCGTTTTTTGAATTCGAAAACCATCAGGCATCCGGCTTTGCATGTCAATTCGGGGATGCCTTTTACGCCCATGGTGACACGATTCACCCATGATCAGGTCAGGTGGTTGATGGCCCACCCGCATTGCAGGATCACCTTGGAAAAATTTGAGGAGGAGGCCCTTGAGCTTAATGATGTCCTCCGACTGACCTTACCCTCATTGGAGCGGGCAGAAACCACTGCAGGGCTGAACAACACGGACCTGATGGATGTGCTCAAAGTGCCTGTCAAAGGAAGATTGGAATTTTTGGTGCGTGAATTGTCACGACTGGATCAACTGCCTTATATCAAAGATCATCTCTGGGATAGCATGGGAGTAAGCATTCGGATCACGCCCATTGACAAAACGTTCTCTATTGCTTATAACCGATTGCCTGGTATTGTCCCGTACTATCAACCATCCATGCTCAAGCGATTTGATATTCGTGGCTTACTCGACCAGCCGGTCGGTTTACCTGAGCTGTTGAGCCAGGAAGGGAAACAAACTATCGTCAGGGTCATCAAAAATGCGATGGCCATCACTGATCGGGAGACGGATCCGGGTACCTATATGGATGAACAGTCTCTAAGGGTTTATCATCTCGACCGTGGTGTATCCGTAGCGATCTATGGCATGATTCCCAACCGGCAGTTGCCTCTGGAATCCTACGTGGGGTATACGGCTTTTAAAAATGGATTTGCGGTATCCTATGGCGGGGCCTGGATCTTTGGGGAGCGGGCGCAGTTTGGGATCAATGTATTCGAAACCTTTCGAAACGGCGAGTCTGCGTATATCATGGCCCAACTCCTGCGATTGTACCGACAGGTATTTGAGATCAACTATTTTGAGGTAGAACCTTATCAGTTTGGATTGGACAATCCGGAAGGCATTGCGTCGGGTGCGTTTTGGTTCTACTACCGGTTTGGATTTCGTCCGCTCGACCGTGAACTCCGCCAGCTGGCCGAAAAGGAAGCTGGTAAAATTGCGGCCAGAAAAGGATATAGAACAAGCAGCAAGACGCTCATTGAATTGACAGGCAGTAACATTAGGCTTAAGCTCGGGCAAATCACTCCACCCAAGGTCGCTGATGTTGCGGTGCGTGTCACTTCTATGATTCAAAAGAAATACCAGGGGTACCGTATGATTGCCGAAGCAGCATGCCGCGAACAATTTATAATTCGCACAGGCATGGCTTTACCTCAGGATCAGGAGGAAGACAACGTATTGACAGAAGTTGCGCTGTGGGCCGCAGCCATGCAGATCGAAGATCAGGATGCACTGCTCCTGATGCGCGATATGATACGGGCCAAAACGAAGGACGTCTATGCTTACCAGACACTGTTATTGAGGTTTTTCAAGATCATCTCACGGCCATAGCTTACGCTCCTCCGATTACACTTTTGCCATCTGAAAGGAATCCCAATCAACACCGATACGAAAGGTTTGATAGAGTCGTCCTGTGGACAATGATCCACCATAATGCTTCGATGCAGAGTGCAAAACGCCGGAAGGATAGGCTACCATGCGATTGAAGCGATAGCCTACTCTATCCGTCTCTGTCCAGCGACCGCGCACTTTCGCATCGCGTTCAAACTTTTCGCGCAGGTCAGTGAGGGTCATGTGTTGTCGCCTGGCATCTGCCGGGGTTGGAGGATCCGTAATACCAGTCTGACGATGCATCCATAAGGAGGTTCCACAATCGACCGGAATTCCCGGGGTCAGATAGATGAGTACGGTGATATCGTTGTAGGGTTCATCCGAGTGGACACCCGGCACTTCCTTTCGTTTACCTGCGGAAAGTCCTTGATAGAACACCCCGTTTTCTTCGATGGGATCCGTATCCCAGCGAGTGATCCGGATACCCAGGATTTTTTCCAGTTTGGCCTTGATCCCGGGAGGATGATATACTTTGGTACTTCGCAGTCCGGTGACATGCGGAGGCTCATAGTATTCGGCTTGTCGGGCAGCTTCATATACGGCGACCGGGTCATCATAGAAATTATCTTTGGCCAGAAGGAAGCGTTTATACCTGAGCTTTTCCATGATCTTTCATTTATTTCCTAAAATTACCACGAAAGGAAGCGCATGCACCCTTTTGAATAAAAGTCTTTTATTTGCCTTTTATCTACAAGATGGAGTCGCTGACGTCCTGCCAGCTTACCTTTACGAACCCGCTATTTTGGATAAAAAACCGGTTTAGAAAAAAGAAAGCATTCAGGTAAAGCGAAAAACAGCCGCAATAAAGAAATAAATCTCAACCGCAAGGATGAAAGAAATATTGGATTATCAGATTTTCAGCATTGGGCAATATGCGCTGCATGTGCACAATCTTCTGGCTGTCGCCCTGCTGGTGATATCGGCCAAGATTATCCTGATGGTTCTTTCCAGAGCGATTACCAAAAACAAAAAGATAGATCAGGGGGCAAAATATTCGATCCGTCAATTGGTGGGCTATACCCTCACGATCATTTCGTTGTTATTAGGTATCACCTTACTAGGTTTTGATCTTTCGGTGTTGTTTGTAGGATCCGCTGCCTTGCTTGTGGGTATCGGTTTTGGTTTGCAACATTTGTTTAACGATTTCATCTCAGGCATCATCATCCTGTTTGACGGCACCATCAAGGTGCATGATGTCATCGAAGTGGACGGCATCGTATGCCGGGTGCGGGAGATCAAACTCCGTACTACGGCGGTCATGACCCGGGAAGATAAGTTTATCATCCTGCCCAACTCCCTGATCACGCAGGGCAAGGTCGTCAACTGGACCTACAGCCAGGAGACCTCCAGATTTGAGATCCATGTCAACCTGGGCTATACCGAAGACATTCCTTCGGTGATGCGATTATTTAAGGAAGTGGTGCTGGAACATGCCGCCGTCAGCAAATCTCCTGAGCCGTCGATCCGCATCACGCGTTTTGGTGAATCCTCCATCGAAATCACCATCATGTTTTGGTGTTCGGAAGTATTCAGGGTCGAAAATATCAAGAGTGAACTGCGGGTCTCCGTCTATAAAGCGATGACCGCCAATAAGATTCCATTTCCGTATCCACGGAGTATTGTACACTATGCATCGCAAGGCACCGATACTCCTTTGCCCTAAAAAAAGAGCGGCACTGTTGGGCACCGCTCTTTCATCTTCCATCCTATTGATTTGATTATTTCGTTTCCGCAGCCTTGATGACGGCACGATCGATGTATTGAATGACACGGTCGATCTTGCCATCCGCATTAAAGTGGGTGTCGGTATGGCTCCACTGGTCCATGTATTTGCCGGTTTTGTATTTGGCATGGATCTGATACCAGGTCAACACCCAGACACCGGGCGCTTCAACGCTCTGCGGCGTATTCACTTTGATCGGGAGGACAATCTCATTACTGAACGTAATGGAATCGATGACTTCTGTGCGGCGTTTCGTCCAGTACTCGGAGATAGCGGCTTTACCGGCGAGACTGTCGCCATTGTTCCAGGCATAGACCGCATTATCGGCATAGCTTTCCATCCAGGCGGCGACATCGCCTTTAGCGAAATTGGCTAACCCGGTTTTGACAATAGCCCCGTAAGATGGATCGGCAAATTCAGCAGGAGCGACCGCGCCTGTTGAATCGGAAGCAACCTGCTGGGCTGTCTCTTCAACAGGCTTGGCATCGTTGCAAGCAATCAGGAAAAGGGCATACACACAGGCAGCCCAAAAGAAGTGGTTTTTCATAAAAAATCAATTTAAGTGAGTAATCTGTAGGGGCGCAACAACTTGCGCCCGAAGCGCAACAACTTGCGCCCGAAGCGCAACATTTTGCGCCCAAGCGCAAAAACTTGCGCCCGAAGCAAAAACATTTTGCAAAGATTGTGCGGTGAGGCGCGAGCAAAGAGGAGGGAAGGTGCATTAAGAAGGTGATAGTTTTTAATCATTAGATTCAGATAGACCATTGCCCCGTAAGGGCTAGAGGTTGGCGGATGTTGAATTTTCAAGAAAGCGAAAGAGTGATCAGGAGACAGTGTATACATATTTTCAGCAGAGAATAGCCAACAAGGAAGTTGAAGTAAGAAGGTGATAGTTTATAATCATTAGATTCAGATAGACCATTGCCCCGTAAGGGCTAGAGGGTGGTAGCTGTGGAAAGGCGAAGAATGTCGGGTGAGTGCAGAATTATATCATTTGATTATCCTAATATATTAAATAATCCAATGCATATCAAATGTTATTAGTTTAGCCACATGATTTCAGGTCTTCTTAAGCAACATTCCGGGGGGATGAGTCGGGTCGTTTGGAGCAGCATTTCCAGGGGATCTGTTTTGTTCTTGCTTGGCTGGATCTGGCCGCTTTTTAATCATCATGGCCTCTATGCGCAGGCTGATTTTAATGAATATCGGTACAGTCACCAATTTTCTGTGGAGGCGTGCAAGGAAGATTTTAAAGTGTTCCGAACCTTGCTGGAGCAGAAACATCCTAACTTATACCTCTATACCTCTCAGGACGAGATCAACCGGGTGCTGGACAGTCTCGAAGCCACCATCAACTATCCGTTTAACAGTATCCATTTCTACAATACCATCACCTGGATGCTACCGGTGATACGCGATGGACATACCCATATTTTTCCTGATGCTGATTTCGCAAAAGAAAATGAGGAGCCCACCCTTTATTTTCCGATGCAAGTGCATTGGGAAGGCCAGCGTCTGTTTATCATACGTGATTATTCGGGTTCAGGCATCCAGCCAGGTACGGAAATCATGCTGATCAATGAAGTGAATGTCGAACGCATCTACGATATCCTGATGCACCGGCAGATCAGGGATGGGTATAATGAAACCTATCCTGAATGGATCCTTGAAAAATATTTTGCAGCTTATTATTCCTTTCATTTTGGAAATCCTCCAGGTTATATTCTCAATACCGTCAATGCGGATCGTTCACTCGGCACAGTGCATGTACGTGGGATTTCGCAGGACAGCATTACATACTACCGCTCATCGCGCTATCACGAACCCACAAAGGAGGATCTGTATGGACAAGGTATAAAACTGCAAGTGGATAGAGCCTTGAAATCAGCCACACTAACCATACGGGATTTTCACCAGGATGCTCTGCAGGAAAAATATCATCAGTCATTTAAACCTGCATTGACGTCCTGCTTTCGGACAATATTCAGTCAACAGATAGATCACCTCATTTTAGACTTGCGGGACAACCAAGGTGGAGATACCGAAAACGGAGTCCTGTTGTTGTCTTACCTCCTGGATACTGCGTTTCAATATATCCAGTCCTATGAAAAGGTGGATCCGACACTTTACCATGTTCCGATAGCCCGCCTGGAACCGGTGAAAGGTGCGTCGACAGGATACCAACCTTGTGCCCGCAAACATTTTGATGGTCGGCTCTACGTCTTGATCAATGGTGGAAGTTTTTCAAACACCGGGATTGTTTGTTCTGTGCTGGATACCCATAAGCGATGCCGTTTTATCGGAGAGGAGACCGGAGGTAACCCGGGGGTATTTTCCGGAGGTGGGAAAAATGTGACATTACCGAATACCAAAACCGTAGTATTGATCCCTGAACTCCGATATAATATCCGGAGCCGGATGTACAATACCGGACTTGGGATTACACCAGATTATCCCGTACAACCTACCACCACTGATTTGATTGCCGGTCGTGATACCGTCATGGAATTTACGCGTCAGCTTATCCAACAAGGGAAATATTGATTGATGAAACCTTCTTTGCTCTTAATCCATGGCGCGCTGGGAAGTAAAGTCCAGTTAGAACACCTTGGGGAATTGTTGTCCTCCTCGTTTGAGATATATACTTTCAATCTGCCCGGGCATGGTGGTGAAGCCTTGCCGGAAGCCTATGCCATCGATCATTTTGTCGACGCTACTGATCAATTTATACAAACTCATGGTTTGGCGCGGCCAGGCATTTTTGGATACAGCATGGGCGGATACATTGCGATGAAACTGGCTCTCGATCAACCAGATCTTGTGGGACCCATCGTGACCCTGGGTACTAAATTTCAATGGGATCCTGAATCCGCCGCGAAGGAAGTACGGATGATGAATCCGGATATTATCGAACAAAAAATTCCCGCTTTCGCGGCCACGTTGCGGGAACGTCATGCGCCTGCGGATTGGAAAACGATCATGCGGCTCACCGGTGAGATGATGACGCGAATGGGTAACGGGGAGGCAATGACCGGGGAGGATTTCAAAGCGATCACCACACGAACGCTGATTTGTATCGGCAGTGATGATCATATGGTTACGCGTGAAGAATCTTTAAAAACGGCAGATTGGTTACCCCAAGGCACTTGTCAAATCATTGAAGGTTTTCGGCATCCTTTGGAATCGATTGACCAGGAAAAGATGACGGAGATCATCAAAGTATTTATAAAGCGATAGCGACATCATCGCTAATCGCTTTCGTCCAGAAAAAATATTTGTTCCACCGGCTTACCGAAAACTCTCCCAATTTTAAGGGCGAGCACGGTAGAGGGCACATATTTATTGGCTTCCATCGCATTGATGGTCTGTCGGCTTACGGATATCCGGTTGGCCAATTCTTCCTGTGTGAGGTTGAGGATGGCACGCTCTACCCTGATATTATTTTTCATCGCCACTTGGTTTTGCGCTTCGCCACAGGATGTAGTTGAAGCGGATGATAAAGATGATCAGGATGGTAAACATATTGTAGACCATCACGCTGAAGAAGGCTAGTCCATATACCAGCACGAAGGCTACGAGTAAAAGGGCATAGTTGACCCAGACGGACCAGAGCAGAGAAGACAGGCGAAGATTGGCAATAAACTCATCTTCGCGCCTTTCTTTGGAAAAACTGACCATGAGGGCTCCAATCAGGAAGAGCATACCCACAATCGTATTCGTGACATTGGTTTCCACAAACGAAAAGTTGTGATGGTTGCCATTGTCGAAGAGGGCGTTATCATTGAAGAGAGAGAACACCCTAAGGTTGAGCCACTCTGCTTCGTATCCCTTTGAAATCAGGATGATCCCAAGAACCAGGGAAGGGATCAGGATGAACCAACCAATTCTTTTAAACCGGTTGGGCAACAAGAGTTGGGTTAACATACACATGAAGTTGTTACGTGAAATGGATGTAATGCCTGCCCTGACTTCCGAAGAGGAAACTTTTGCTTTTAACCATGAGTTTCCGTTTTCCCGACCGGTTTGACAAGCTATCGTATACTATACGATCAAATGTATAGTTTATTTTACATTTTGTAATATATTATTTACTTTTTGTAAAAATAATTTAACACATCTATAGGGACTACTCATAAACATTTATATGTTTTGACCTCAATATCAGCGGACTATACATAGAAATTTAAAAATTTCTTGATGGTAAACCAGGCGAATAACCACTTAGATTGCTTATTTTTCACAAGCAACGTTTAGGGTCCGGGGTAATAGACTACATGATTTTCCAATCTATTCATTAAAAAGCCCAAGGCATGAAAACCGTAACCCTCCTTTTTATTCTTTCCTTTTCTACTGTGGCATCAGCGCAGTTTTCGGGTGGTAACCGAATGACCAACGACCCGAAAGATCAGTATCTCTCTTACAACAATGCGTATAACCTTGCCGCCAGCGGAGAAGTCATTCATCTGGTGTATAATGACAAGGCTGGAACCGATGCGGAGATTTCCTATTTAAGGTCTGAAGATGGAGGCGTCACCTGGACCAACCGGATCGCATTAACTTCGGATGATGGATTCTTTTCCGGTTTTCCCTCGGTAGCCAGCTGGTTTGACCAGGTGCACGTGGTTTGGGGTGATCACAAAGGGGGTAACGGAGACATCTATTATATCCGCTCCGCAAATGGAGGGCATTCCTGGACGAACGAAGTGAAATTGACTGGCCAGACCGGCAATTCCTTATTTCCTTCGCTCAGTACCAGTGGGCCGGTATTGCACCTGATCTGGCAGGATGACAAGTATGGAAACAACGAGATCCTGTACAGGAGATCGATCAATTCCGGATTGAGTTGGGGGAATGAGGTACGCCTCACCAACAATGCCGGGAATTCAGACAATGCGGGCATTGCATCATCGGGCGACTATGTGCATGTGGTATGGGGTGATGACCGAAATGGCAATTGGGATATTTATTACTTACGCTCAGAGGATGGTGGGATCACCTGGTCCGGTGAAACGCCATTTACGGCCTTGCCCGGCACCTCACAATACCCATCGATCACCACCAGTGGCCCGATCGTCATCGTCAACTGGCAAGACAACAGGGACGGCAATTATGAAATTTACAGCAGGCGATCAGACGATAATGGGCTGACCTGGGGTCCGGATGTGCGGATATCCAGCACGGCGAATGTGTCCAGTCGCGGTAAATTGGCCGCCCTTGGTCAATATGTCATACAAGCCTGGCAAGAAGATTACGGAAATAATAATTGGGAAATCAACCAACGATTCTCCACGGATGGCGGACTGTCGTGGTCTCCCCGACAAGCGATCACCAATGCGCCTGATATTTCATTTCAGCCTTCTCCCATTGTGGGCAATCAAAGGGTACATGTCTCCTGGTTTGACAAACGGGATGGAAACCAGGAAATATATTATTCGCAACATCCAACAGGCAATCCGGAATTCCATGACAATCGTTTGTCCTGGGCTTATCGTGCGGGTGGAACATCGAGCAGCAATGTCAATGCCATCACACGGGATCAAAGCGGTTCCATTCTCGCTTGCGGAGAATTTCAGAATACGGTTGATTTTGATCCTTCAGCTAATACCCTCAACCTGACCTCCGCCGGGGTCAATGATGTCTTTGTAACCAAAGTGGATGCCTCAGGCCAGGTACAATGGGCCCATCGTATCGGAGGACCAGAGACTGATGTCTGTCGAAGTATCCTGACTGACGCTGCCAACAACATTTATCTCTGCGGATCTTTTGAAGGTACTGCAGACTTTGATCCCGGACCTGGTGTATTCAACCTTACGGCAGGCACAGAAGCAGATGCCTTTCTCGTCAAACTAGATCCGCAAGGTAACTTGCTCTGGGCTAAAAAAATGGGAGGCAATGGCTATGATTATGCACGAAGTGTCACCCTCAATGCAGCAGGATTTGTCTGTATAACCGGTTTTTTCTCAGAGACCGCGGACTTCGATCCAGGTCCTGGCGTCTCCCCATTGACTTCAAACGGAGAGGAAGATATTTTCGTTGCGCAATACTCGATCTCCGGAGGATATGTCAGGGCGCAATCCTTTGGCGGTACCGGTAGTGATGCAGGCCGAGGTATGGTTACCGATGCGAATGGGTTGCATTACATCACCGGATATTTTTCAGATATGGTTGACTTTGACCTGAGTCTTTCAAATGCTATCCGCACGTCAGCGGGCCTTGAAGATATCTTTGTGCTGACGCTCGATGCAGGTCTCAATTTTGTAAAGTGTTCCACCGTGGGCGGGACCGAAAGTGATCGGAGCAACACCCTGGCCATTGATGCCAACAGAAATCTGATCGTCACGGGCTTCTTCAACGGTACCGCAGATTTCAATCCCGGCCCCATGGTTTCCAATCTTGTTTCCAATGGCCTGAACGATGGATTTGTGCTCAAGCTCAACGTGGATGGTTCGTATGCCTGGGCTCAGAGTTTTGGCGGCGCCAATGAAGATGAAGGACGAAGTCTCACCATAGATGGTGAAGGAAATATTTTTACCGGAGGATATTTCTCCTCCCTGGCGGATTTCTATCCCGGTGTCCCGGTATCGCAACTCCAATCTACCGGGGGTTTCGATGCGTTTATTTTAAAATTGAATGCCTCGGGGGAATTTCAATATTTGAATCAATTAAGCGGTACCGGGCCAGAGTCTTGCGAAGCCATGATGGCAGGCGATCGTAAAGAATTGTTTGTCGGTGGATATTTCAGCAATACCCTGGACTGCGATCCCTCAGCAGATGTGTTCAAATTGGTAGCAACCGATGCTACCGATTTGTTTCTGGCCCGAATCAATACCTGTGCAGCCACCTATGAAACTATTGTGGTCACGGGCTGTGATAGTTATACCTCACCGGATGGTATTGTTCATACGGAATCTAAAATCTATACCGACACGCTCACCAATGTGAATGGGTGTGACAGCCTCATTACTGTTGATCTGACGATCTATCATTCTACAGAAACTACCGTTACCGATTCTGCCTGTGATGCCTACACAACGCCGGGAGGAAACACATACACTGCTTCAGGTACCTATGTAGAAGGGTGGACGGGTGTCAATGGATGTGACAGCACGGTGATTTATCAACTCACTATTTATAAAAGTACTAGTCATACCCAAGTTGAAAATGCATGCGATGAGTACATAGATCCCACAGGAAGTGCGTTGACCGTGAGTGGCACGTATATGTATACGCTCGTCAACGCCAATGGCTGCGACAGTCTTTTGACGTTGGTGCTGCAAATTCATCACGCTTCTAATGCCACCATTGACATCTTCTCCTGCGACAGCCTGGTCTCGCCTGGAGGAGAAACAGTGTGGTATGAAAGCGGTAGCTATGGAGAGATCATTCCCAATGCAGCGGGATGTGATTCTATCATTACTGTTCACTTGACTATCGGGCACACCGCAACGCATGAAGAAAATATTACCGCATGCCAGCAATATACCACTCCTGATGGCCTGCTGACCATAACAGAATCCGGCACCTACGTCTATGCCATCGTCGGCGGCGAATGTGACAGTTTGATCACGGTGCATGCCACCATCCACGAGGTAGACACCAGTGTGGAACTTTTTGACGCAAGCCTTACTTCAGTACAAGCCGGCGGTCAATACCAATGGTTGGATTGTGACCAAGGATATGCAGTAATTCCCGGAGCTGTCGATCAAACTTTTACACCAGACAAAACGGGACACTATGCCGTAGAAGTCACTTTCGAAGGTTGCACAGACACGTCCATTTGTAACCAGGTCAATATCGTGGCCAATCATGACCCCACGGCAGATACTATGATCCGGTTGTATCCTAACCCAAGTGACGGATCCATTTACATTTCTTCAGGACAAGAAGCGATCATCAGAAAAATATGGATTGAAGATTTGCAAGGCCAGGTGAAAGGCATTGTTGAAACAGGTGGACAAAATCCGCTGACCGTGATCTTGCCGGAAGCGGAAGGAATGTACCTGGTCAGGATGGATACCGGAAAAGGCTACGTGATCCGCAAAGTGGTTAAAATAAAATAACGCTGGATGCCGGGAGAGACTTCATGATTGCTGTGCCGGCGTAAACGGAAATTATTTTCTGGAAAACAAATAGTTATTCGCCGTGGGGCATACCGTCTGCCACACGGAAGAGGTGCAGCAGATAGGGAAAAAGAGCATCCATACTCTCTTCTGCTCCACGGGTAGATCCGGGCAATGCAAGGATGAGCGTCTTCCCTTTCAATCCTGCAAGACTGCGGGACAACATAGAATATGGCATGTGCTGCTGACCGTAATGCCTCGCCGCTTCTGCAATGCCCGGGATCTCCCGATCAAGCATGGGGCGAATAGCTTCGGGCGTAACATCACGCGGAGACAATCCGGTACCACCGGTCAGGATGATCATGTCGTATTGCTGATCATACAATTGTTGCACCTGGTCACGGATCACCTGTAGTTCATCAGGAATGATGGTGTATTCCAATGCTTCAACTTGCCAGCGCTGGAGATGACTAATGATAGCCTTACCTGCAAAATCTTGCTTCTTTCCCGCAGAGATGCTGTCTGAACAAACGACCACTGCAGCTTTTAAGGGTCGCCGCGGGAGATCCGTATACTGTCCTTTGCCTCCCTTCTTTTTAAGCAATCGGATATTTTGAATTTCAATGCCTTTGTCAATAGGCTTGAGCATATCATACACGGTAAGTGCTGCGACCGAAGCGCCATGCATAGCCTCGACTTCCACACCGGTCTTGTACATGGTGTGTACTTCTGTTTCGATGATGATGTTGAGTCCTTCGATTCGATGTCGAACAGCAGCAAATTCCACAGGCAGCGGATGACAATCGGGGATCATATCACTGGTTCGCTTGATGCCGAAGAGTCCGGCGATCCGGCTGGCCTCGAATACATCCCCTTTCGGCACTGTTCTACTTACTACAGCATCCATTGTCTCCTGGCTGCTCACATGGACAGTAGCTTCGGCGATGGCCATTCGGTGAGTAATAATCTTGTTGGTTATATCTACCATGCTGTTTGCAAGAGTGAGGAGATGTGAGGAGTTTCGTTTAGAGCTTAAAGTTTAGGGTTTAGAATAAAGCTGCTAAACCCTAAGCCCTAAACTCTAAGCATTAAGCCTTTCAAGCAGGTACTCCTTGCTCCGCTTTTGTTTTATAGATTCCTTTGCTCTTGCGGATGTTGACAGCTACAACCTTGTACTCAGGGCACATCGCCTCACTGTCGCTGACGCTTGAGGTCAGATCGTTCATACGCACTTCGGGGAAGTGGAACGTTGAGGATAAGACACCGGGCCTAACTTCATCCGTGATTCTGGCCTTGACATCAATCTTGCCCCGGGCACTGATGATACATACAAAGTCACCTTCATGGATGAGATGCTTGGCGGCATCGTCCGGATGGATGAGCAGTACATCATCGGTGAGAATTTCGACGTTACCGGTTCGGCGTGTCATGGTTCCACAATTATAATGTTCCAATTCACGATTCGTCGTCAGGATGTAGGGGAATTCCGTTCCATGATTAACGATTTCTTCTGATTCTTTCCAGGAGGCCACCTGGAATTTGCCTCGTCCGCGTTTGAAGGTTTCAGTATGCAATATCTCTGTATCAGTGCCATCAGGTAACACAGGCCATTGTTTACCATTGTCACCAAGTTCATCCCACTTGACGCCTGCGAAGAAGGGCACGATCTGTGAAATCTCTTCGAGCATGGTAGCGGGATCATAAGCGGCCTGGTCATATCCCATGCGATTCATGATGTCAACGATGATCTGTCCATCAGGCTTAGTGCCTTCAAGAGGTTCCACTACTTTTTGCACCCGCTGTATCCTACGCTCTCCATTGGTAAATGTGCCGCTCTTTTCAAGGAACGAAGATGCCGGCAATACCACATGGGCAAGTTTCGCGGTTTCGGTCATGAATATTTCTTGTACCACAAGCAGATCCAGTTTACTCAAAGCACTGACGACATGCTGCGTATTCGGATCGGTCTGAACATTGTCTTCGCCCATCAACCAAAGCGCTTTCAGTTTACCATCCAGTGCGGCATCATACATCTGTGGAATTTTATATCCCACATGTAACGGGAGTTTAGCATGATAAAACTCTTCATACATGCTGTGGATCTCCGGTTTGGTGACATCGAGATAACCGGCACCCTGGTGAGGCTGGCAACCCATGTCCGCAGCACCTTGCACGTTGTTTTGTCCCCGCAGTGGATTGACCCCTACCCCGCGACGTCCGATATTACCTGTGATCATAGCGAGGTCAGCAATCAGCATGACGGTGTATGTGCCTTGTGAATGTTCCGTCACGCCAAGGCCATGGAAAGACATGGCATTGGGTGCAGTGGCGTATGCAATAGCTGCTTTGCGGGCAAGCTCTTTATTGACTCCGCTGATTTTTGACAGCTCATCAATATCCAGACTGAGGATATGTTTTTTAAATTCCTCATAACCTTCCGTCCGGGCTTCAATAAAGGATTTGTCCTCCAGGCCTTCGCTGATGATGTAATACAGGAGCATATTCATCACCGCGACATTGGTCCCAGGTCGCAATTGCAAATGATAAGTGGCGTACCTGGCCATTTCAGTCCGGCGGGGATCGATCACAATGGAGGTTCCCTTCATCGCAAACTGTTTGAGTTTGGCGCCGGTGACCGGATGGGCATCTGTGGGGTTGGCCCCGATGACCATGATAAGGTCCGTGTATTTGAGGTCTTCAATACTGTTGGTTGCAGCGCCGGTACCGAAAGTCCGCTGCATGCCTAGAGCTGTTGGGGAATGGCATACCCGTGCACAACTATCGATGTTGTTGGTACCGATCACCGCGCGGATAAATTTCTGCATCAAATAATTTTCCTCATTGGTGCAGCGGGCGGAGGAAATGCCACCGATATAATCCGGACCGAAATCGTTTTTGATTCGGGTCAGCTCCGATGCGATATAATCATACGCTTCGTCCCAGGTAGCAGGAACGAGTTCACCTTCTTTCCGGATCAACGGAGTACGAAGACGATCGGGATGATTGTAGAAGGAAAACGCAAATCGCCCTTTGAGACAAGTATGACCCTGGTTGACTTCGGCGTCATATGGTGCCTGGATAGACTTCACTTTGTGATTGTCGACGGCCACTTCGAGATTGCAGCCTACGCCGCAATACGTGCATACCGTTCGAATTTTTTCATCCACCGCAACCGACTTGGATTCAAACACATCGGAAATCGCTGAAGTCGGGCAGGCTTGCGCGCAAGCGCCACAACTGACGCAATCCGATTCGAAGAAATTTTGTTCAAACCCTTTGACGATATGGCTATCAAACCCCCGGCCGGCCATGCTCAATACAAATTGTCCCTGTACTTCGTCACAAGCGCGAACGCAACGGAAGCAATTGATGCATTTGGAAAAATCAGAAGTCATGTACGGATGACTCAGGTCCTTTTCCCGATCCAGATGATTTTTGCCTTCGGGGTATCTCACTTTACGTATCCCTACTCTCGCGGCGACGGTCTGTAATTCGCAGTTGTTATTGACCTCACAGGTGAGGCAATCGAGTGGATGATCCGTGAGTACCAACTCAATGATATTTTTCCGGAGGCGGGTGATGCGTTCGCTGTCAGTATATATATACGAACCAGCCATGACGGGGGTATGGCAGGAGGCCTGCACTTTGGCGGGGCCGTCCTTGACCAGGGCCACATCTACACTACACACGCGGCACGAACCAAATGGATCGAGATTAGGAGCGTCACACAGGGTGGGCACAAAATCCTGGCCCAGGTGACGGCGGACAAACCTAAGGATGGTATCTCCTTCCCGGATGGGATAAGGTTGGTCATTGATATATGCGTTCAATACCATAATGGCTTATGATTTAAAGTAGGGTGCGAGTTCGGTTTCAAAATACTTCATGGCGTTTTTTACCGGCAGGGGCAATCCGCCGCCAAGCGCGCAGAGGGAGCCGGTCTCCATGGTTTCGAGGAGGTCCTGCATCAGTGCTTTTTCGATTTTATATCCGCCTTGCTGGGCTTTCTCCACGAGTTCATAGCCGCGGGTAGATCCAAGCCGGCATGGAAAACATTTGCCGCAACTCTCATGTGCGGTAAAGCGGAAAAGATGTTCGATATAGGCTATGATTGGATAATCTTCAGGCAGACAAACTACAGAAGCATGGCCGAGCAAAAAACCTTCGCGGGCAAAGGAATCAAAATCTACGGTCAACTTATCGATATGTGATACTGGCACCAGACCTCCGAGTGGGCCGCCGATATGCATGGCCTTAACTGGTTTCCTGAATCCACCGCCGAGGCCATAGATCACGTCTTTCAACGGCGTACCCATATCTACTTCGCAGATGCCGGGTGTGTTGAAAAAACCATCCAGTGAAATCAGTTTAGTGCCGGTGGACTTTGGCGTTCCTATTGCAGCAAAGGATTTGCCTCCATGCTTCATGATCCATGGTAGGTTGGCCAGCGTTTCTACGTTGTTGACGACTGTGGGTTTGTTGAACAAGCCGTACTGTGTCGGATATGGAGGTCTTACACGAACTTCAGGACGTTGGCCTTCGATCGATGAAAGCAGAGCGGTTTCTTCGCCGCAGATATAAGCGCCCTGGGCCTTGATGACTTTGAAATCGAAGTCTACGCCGGATCCGGCGATATCCTTTCCAAGGAGATTTTCCTTGCGTAAGGCTTCGATGGCATCGGTGATGATCTCCACCGATTCGGGGTATTCACCACGGATGTAGACAACTCCATATTTGGCACCGGTGATGTAGCCGGCGATCATCATACCCATCAGGAGGGCATGTGGGCGTTGCTCCATGATGTATCGGTCCGAATAGGCACCCGGATCACCTTCATTCGCATTGCAGACGATAAACTTGGTCTCTTCGGTTTGATTGCGGCACGACTCCAGCTTGAAGGCCATCGAGAATCCTGCGCCGCCTCTGCCTCTCAGTCCTGCGTCACGCAATTCGGAGAGCAGGGAAGAAGCGGGTTTTTGCAGGCAGTCCTTGTAGATCTGGTAGTATTCGCTGATGGGTCCGTACGGCGTGGTCAGGATCGCCGCACCGGATGCTGATACGTTGTACGTTTCCGCGGTAGTAGTGTGGTTTGCTTTGATCGTGCCCAACTGGTCGATATCCGAACCGCTGTAGTTTTTGCCATCGATGTGAAAGGAGCTGTTTTCGTGGCAGCGGCCGAGGCAGCACATTTCTCCGATCTCTTCCGGTTTGAAATGACCGGTGATTTTAGTTTTTAGATTGTCTTGTGTGCCTGCGGTAAGACAGGAACTTCCGTTGCAGACGTAGATTTTCTTGCCTTTGTTTTCAGGTCGCAGAAAATCATAGAAGGAGACAGAGCCATATACGTTGGACTTACCGACGAGAAAATCTGAACTGAGTTTTTCCTGGGCTTCCAAGTCTGGCGTACCGGTGGCGCTCGCATGGATGCCCAGTTGCTCGAACAGGTTAAGATCAAGGCCTTTACGGCCGGACAATTCACTAAGGTTTTTAGACATATTACGTCTTGTTGATCACAGCAAGCGCGGTGTCTGTAGAACCGATGCGCATGTGTCTGGTATTTGAATAAACGGTTAATCTGTTATTGCGGCAAAATGCCATGAGGGTGATGCCGGCTTGCTCTGCGGTATCAACGGCTAGTGTTGATGGTGCGGAGACTGAGGCAAGATAAGGTATGCCTGCGGAAACTGCTTTGCTGACGATTTCATACGAGATGCGTCCGCTGACGGTGAGGCAAATCGCTTTGGACAGGTTGCCCTGGTGGATGAGGTCGCCGATCACTTTATCTACCGCATTGTGGCGGCCGATATCTTCCCGGATGCTGAGCAGTTGGCCATCTGCGGTGAACGCAGCGGAGGCATGGGTCCCACCAGATTCACGAAATGATTTCTGGTGATCGCTCATTTGGTCAAACATCTGGCCAATGATTTTGGGATCCAGTACGGTATCATGTTCGATTCGGGCAAAAACGGCTTCTTCCAGGGTGGTTTTGCCGCACAGGCCACAGGAAGAAGCGGACATCACATTGCGGGAACCGGCGAAATCGCGCAGTACCAGATGGTCGGGGATAGTCACATTAATGCCATTGATGTAGCCATCGTCATCCAGCCCGGTCATCTCCAGCCGGGGCTGATGATCCAAATCGCGGAAAATACTTTCAGAAAACAGTAATCCCCGGACGAGGTCCTTCTCCAGGCCGGGAGTCTGCATCGTGACCGTGAAAGGTATTTGGTTGACCGAGATACTCAAGCCTACTTCGACGGAGAGCATATCCCGAACCGGGGTAAACTTTCCCTCATTGAAAAACAGGCCATTATACTTTTTAATATTCATGAATATCTCGCAATAACGGGCATCAATGGCGAAACACCCCACTCAACGGCAGGAGGGAAGTTGGCGGGTGATTTCAGGATATCAAATATAGGGAAAATCGTGCCCTTTTTGGTGGGTGAAACTCCAAATGGGATTGCTTTCGGGTGGAAAATCTCGCACACGGAGGCACGGAGATCACGAAGTAGAGATTTCGCCTATATTTTGCTCACAAGATTGCTCCATCACCCTATCACTCCATCACTCCATCACTCCATCACTCCATTTTTCCATACGGAGCTTCCGTCTTCGAGGATCTCCTTTCCCCATACCGGGACTTCGTGCTTGATCCGCTCGACGATGTACTCGCAGGCCCGGATGGCTTCAGTGCGGTGGGCTGAAGATGTAAAAACAAAAAGGCTGATTTCGCCGGCGGCAACACTGCCGAGGCTGTGGTAGATGTGAAGGCATGTCAGCGGGAATTGGGCAAATGCGTCTTCGCGGATCTTGTGGAACTTTTGATCAGCCATTTCCTGGTAGGTGGTGTACTCGATGGCGGAGACATGCTTGCCATCTATGAGGTCATTGCGTACCTGTCCCAGGAAAAGGCTGTGTGCACCAATGTCCTTCTTCGTGCTGTGGGAAGCGATGGACCTGGCCACGAAGTCCGGGGAGATCGGTCCGTCGATGAAGACTTTTTTAGGTTTATGTTCAGTCATTATGCTATTGCCTCTTAGATAAATGCAAATTTCGTAAATCCACGGCTCATTACCTCATTGCCACAACCTGCACTAGGATTGAGATCAAATCTTATCTCATGATTCCCAATCTTTGAAAATGTCTGTTGCGAACCATTTGATCTCATAAACTATGATACCATAAAACTAATGGGTAATTTGTAGTGCATTTCTATCCCCTTACATGCAGACCGTATGCCCAAAATCCGAACCACATATCTAAGCACCTTTATCGTAGCTTTTCTAATTGGATTTACATTCAGTATGTCAGGGCAGTCCTTTGAGTATGTATTTCCAAAAGGCTTTGGCAGTCAGGTTCTGGAGGTAAAGAAAATGACATCCGGTGCATGGGTGCTTGCCGTGAAATACGACTTTAAACCATCAGGTCTATTTCTGGAAACCCTGTCTCTTATATATCTCGACCCTTTTGGCGAGTTCGAAAAGGAGGTGGTTGTAGTTCCTCCCTATTCTATGGAGCGGCTTGATTTTCTTTGGATGGACATTTCGACTGATGATGAAGTGATCATTGGATTCGCCGGCGGAGACTGTGATGTTGTTGATCTCCCATTAAATCTGATCAAATACAATGCAGACGGCATGGAATTATGGGCCAAATGGAATATGATAATTCCAACGCCAGACGATTATTATTGGAGTAAAATATATGGAATCTTACTTGCCAAGTATGAATGGTTGTATTGCCTCTCCCCTGATGACGGTGAAATACGCTGGCAAATAAAGTTCGGAACCGACTATCCTTCGTTGTGTACGATTTTGTCGGATACAGGCGATATCCTCTTTTATGAAAATAACAAAATTCATTTCGCAACTCTGGATTCCATTGGTGGGCAACTACAATACGTTATTCAACAGTCCAGAACGATGAATTTTGACTGGCCTTTTTTCCAGCATCTGCAATCTTCGTCATGGAATTTGCTCTATTCCTATTCAAAAACCATGAAAGGTGTCGTTCGCCTGAACCATAATCTTGACCTCAAACCATTCATTCCAATAGCACAAGAACCCCAACAGATTTTGATTGATCAAAGCTCAATATGGGTATTGGCCAATCAGGTACAAAATGATGAATATCTGCAATCTCAGCTTTTCCAATACGACACTTCCGGTGCTTTACTCAACATCTATGAGCCACTTCCAAGAAACACCTGGGCAAGTCAAATCATAATTGAAGATCACATCGGGATGGCTTTTGGTGCATATCACTCAGGAACTCACTTTTCTAACATCGACTTACTACCGCATGCGGCTCGCCTTCAGGGATGGTTAAAACGTGCACCTCTGGTCGAAATGTCTACACCAATGGATTCGTTTAATGTAGCCATTACCGCGGCCAGGCAGGAAGCGGAAATCAAAATTGATTCCACCTATTTCGGATCTTCTTTTCCCTGGGAATATCTCTACTCCTTTTCCGGCGGTGATTTTTCTTTCGAAGTCACAAATCTTGGAACAACACCCGTTCACTCCCTTTGGTTAAATACATCATTTGATTTCAGCCAAAGTTTTATTTGCAGTTTCGGCGCCGACGCCAAACAGATTTTTTATCCGGATATCGATTTGCAGCCCGGTGCGTCAACCTGGTTGCATTTTGGAGATATCCATGCAGATGATCAGGTGTATTATCCTTCTGAATTTTGCTTTTGGACCTCAGGACCCAATATTACTCCTGATCTAATCCCTGAGGATGATATCTATTGTAATAGTTTCATAGTGCCTGTCTCCGAACCAACAACTTCTGCATTCCAACTCTATCCAAATCCCACAACAGGCAGATTACTTATCGAGATAGGCGATGGATTGATAGAAAAACAATGGGAGGTTTTTAATATAGCTGGCCAACCTCAACTTTCGGGGATATTGCGTGGATTGGCTGGCCCCCACACTTTAGACTTGAACGAACTGATACCCGGTATGTATTTTCTGCGCCTGGGAAATGATATGCGCAAATTTGTCATCGACAGATAATTTCCGTTTCAGCGCTCCACCATCAATATCACCATCCGACACTTACGCCAACAAAAGGCTGGATCATTGCATATTTATCTGGCACCTTGGTCCATGGATAATGATGATAAAAGCCGCCATTGATCCAAAATACTTCACTGATCCGGTATTCATAGCTGCCTCCAAGGACGCGGTTGACCACAAATTGTTTATGGGGCGGGCCATCTCCGGCAAAACTCAGATTGCTGAAACTAATCCCTGCACGGAGGTTTAATTTGGATCGCCTGGCTCTTAGAATATCGTAGTCAAGCGTTGCACCCGTTGTCGAGAATGGATTTTCAGCGTCCTCAAAACTGACAAAGCCAAGATTATATTCGACACCCACCCGCCAAACTCTGTTCAGGGCAAATCTGAAATTTAAATCGAGGTATTGATGGTTGTAATACACTGTATCAAAGGTGCCATCCTGCACGATGGGATCACGAAGGAAAGAATAATACGCTCCGGCAAAAAATCTATGCTGAGCAACTTCCTGGCTCATCACAGCCGGCATCGCTACCAGACTAAAGAATCCAATGACCAAAAAGTTATATTTCATCACCGAATAGAATACATCATTATCCCCCCGAAAACGGAGGCAGCAAAGCAACTACATCGCCTGGCTGCAGTTCCTTGTTACCAATGACCAATTCTTCATTGACTGCAATGCGGAAAGGAGCACTTTTCAGAGCCGGATATTTCTGCATCAATATTTCCTTGAGACTTTCCAGATCCGCAACAGGCTCCATCACGGAAGGGTCATTACCCAGAATATCAGTGAGGCTGCCGAATACCCGCAATTGGATGGTGGAAATCATGAGCGAAATGTAAGGAAAAAGCAGAGAGCAGAGGGCAAAGGGCAGAGCGCAGAGGGCAAAGGGCAGCTCAGTGGAGATCCCGCATTAATGCAAAGTCCCTATGCGGGAGAGCATAAAGTATGGAGCATATCTAAGCGAAGCAATGATCCCGCCGTGTTTCGATCTCCCTATACTCTTTGCCCTATACTCTTTGCCCTATGCTCTTTGCACTATGCTCTTTGCACTATGCTCTTTGCCCTATGCTCTTTGCCTTAAGTCGTCAGCAACTTCACCGAGGCAATCACAAGCACCACGGCAAGCACCCATCGCAACTGGGCATTGGCCAGGCGGCCGGCACCGAGCCAGGAACCAAGTAAACCTCCCGCAAAGGCCAGGCCGATCATCAGGGTCATCTGAGAAGTAAATTCAAATCCTTTGGTCATCAAACCCGCAAGGCCGGCGATGGAATTGACGAAAATAAAAAGAGCCGAAACAGCCGCTGTCTTCTTCATATCCGCCCAATGCAACAAGAGAATCACCGGGCTCAGAATTATGCCTCCACCGATACCAATTAATCCGGAGAGGAATCCAATGACTCCACCGATAGCCAGGGCAACAACTAGTTGAGGTGGATGTAATTCGGTGAGTTTGTTTTTTCCCGACATCAGTAAACGAATGACGGAAATCAACAACAATATGCCGAGCACTTTTTTATAGATCATACCATCCATCACGAGCAGTCCACCGATAAAAGCAGCCGGAATGGAGGCCACAGCAAACGGCCAAAACAACCGCCAGTCAAAATGCCCCTGCCGATAATATTGAGAAAACGCAACGATGGAAACCACCAGATTGAGCACAAGTGCGGTAGGCCGCATCACTTCAGGCGCGAAGGAAAATAAAACCATCAACGCCAGGTATCCGCTCGCTCCACCGTGACCCACCGAAGCATACAGAAAAGCCACTAAGGGCAATAAAATGTAAAAGAGGATTTCTGCGGGCATGAGGTGCAATTATATCTTGGAATCAAAACAGGATCATCAGCACATTGACAAGGTCACCCTTCTGAATGACTTCGCGGTCTTCTTCCAGTTCGACTAAAGCATCGGCATGCGCGAATGAATTCATCAGATAACTTTCCTGGTGGTCGAGGATAAAGACCGTGTTGCCTTTGGTCTTCCCCTTCATAAATGTGGTGAGGCCAGGTTTCTTGTAAAAGTCGTGAGCCAGGATCATCTTCAATCGCTTCTGATATTGCCTGCCGGTAAAATGTCCGATCGCCGGAGTGATGTATTCGTAAAAGCAACTGAGCACAGCCGCCGGATTGCCAGGCAAGGCAAAGATCAGCACATCGCCATAGGTGCCGAAATAAAATGGCTTACCCGGCTTTTGTTTGACTTTATGAAATACCTTTTTGACGCCACATGCTTCGAGTGATGAAGGCACAAAATCGTACAGGCCTACAGAGGCTCCACCGGTGAGAATCACGATATCAGCATCCAACGCTCCACGAATCGCATCCTTGATCAGCACCGGATCATCTTCTACGACCTCGACCGCTACATGGGAGATGCCCATCGCACGCAACGCCGTCTTGAGGGCCAAGGAATTGGATTCAAAAATCTGGCCTTCAAGCAATGTCCCTCCCGGAGCAACCAATTCTTTTCCGGTTACGATGATCCTGACATGAGGTTGCGCGAAAACAGATACTTCCGTAATCCCAAGACTGGCCAGGAAAGAAATCGATGCCGGTGTCATCCGGTGGCCCTTTTTCAAGACTATATCTCCAACTTTAGTTTGATATCCACGTAATCTGACATTCGCTCCACGCTCCAGCGCCTGGTTCTTGATTTTGATTTGAGGTCCATCGACATCGACATGCTCTTGCATGACTACGGTATCCAATCCATGAGGGACCGGAGCACCTGTAAAGATTCGAATCGCTTGTGCTGAAGAGACCGGTTGCGTGAAAACATTTCCAGCCTGCACCTCGCCGATGACTTCCATGATGTTTTGTGAATGACTCCCATTAAAATTAAAGGCATATCCGTCTACAGCGGACTGATCGAAGGGCGGTGTATCAATGGGTGAAACGACATCATCTGACAAAGCACGATCGAGCGCATCAATCAACCGCAATATTTCTTTGCGGCTGCCTCTGCAGTTTTCGTCAATCAACTTTCGTGCTTCTGATACTGGTATCATGCTGTGTGGTTTGATCACCGTGCGCACCCCATCCCGGGAGGTCGCCGGTGATTATCCGCCGATGCGAATCATACTTCGGTTGTGAAGGGTATCGGGATCGATGTCCTGGTAAGCTGCTGTAAACTGGCCACCCAGTGCTTCTTCCTTTTCATGGATGCATTGTTCGATAAGAGGCACGAGATCGTCCCCATGGCGCAAGGCGGTAAGGAGATCGGTCTCCCCTTTTGAGAACAGGCAGTTTTTCATTTTACCATCCGCGGTGAGTCGCATACGATTGCACGAACTACAGAAAGGTGAAGACATCGTGGCGATCATGGCAAACGTCCCGGCATACCCATAGACTTTATACTTCTTTGAGGTGGCGTGTGCTTCATCCAGTAATTTGACAAAATCATATTGGCCGGAAAGTTGTTCCAGCATTTCTCCGTACGAAATCACTTTTTGGTTTTCCCAATGATTTCCATCAAACGGCATGAACTCGATAAAGCGGACATGCAACGGCAGATCTTTGGTCAGCGCTACAAAATCTGCAAGTTCATGATCGTTGACACCGCGCATCACTACGGCATTTACTTTGACATGAAAACCCTCTTGCACCAATAAGAGGATCGTGTCCATCACGGTTTGAAAAACATCCCGGCGGGTAATTTTGAAAAAGGATTGTGGGTCGAGGGTGTCGAGGCTGACGTTAATCGATTTGATTCCTGCCTGATGAAACGTCGGAATAAACTCTGCAGCCCTTGCGCCATTGGTAGTCAGTGTTAATTCTACCGGCAAGGCGGATAATCTTTGGATGATGTCTTTGGCGTCTTTACGGACTAAGGGTTCACCGCCGGTGAGTCGGATCTTGCGGACCCCCATTTTTACAAATTGGGTGGCGATGGTTTCGATTTCATCCGGACGCATCAGGCGGGATGACGGCATAAAATGCATGTCTTCGTCGGGCATACAGTAGGTACACCTGAAATTGCAGGCATCCGTCAGGGAAATCCTGAGGTAATCATGTATGCGTCCGAATCCGTCTGTGATCATCTGATCTTGCAGGTTGCTGAGGTTGTAAGCGGCCGAAAGATAATGGCAAACCGGGCCATGTCGGACGGTATTTTGAAAAACAATCCCGTTTACCTGATATCCTTGATAAACAATGGGAGTCCGATTCTGTTTGTGAGTTTTTATTACCCATACTAATAACCCGATGAACATGAAAAACACGATTATGGCCTTGGCTCTTGGTCTGGCTGGTTGGACAGCTTGTGCGCCACAAAACAATACAACCAATTCCTCCGATCCAGCAGCCGGAGATACTACCCTGGTCGCGGATACAGCCCACACCTCCCAGGTATCGCTGGACTGGGCCGGCATGTACAAGGGCGTAGTGCCTTGTGCGGACTGTGAAGGAATTGAGACTACTGTGGTACTCAATGCCGATCAGACGTATTTGTTGAGGACGGCATATCTCGGCAAGCCTGATGCCCTGGCTTCAGAAAAAACCGGAGCTTTCACCTGGAATACTGCCGGAAATACGGTGGTGTTGAGTGGTCTTGAAAATACGCCAAATCAATATTTTGTAGGGGAAAATCAGCTCATCCAGCTAGACCTGGGTGGCAACAAGATCACCGGAGATCTGGCCCAGAAGTATGTGCTGATGAAACAATAATTCGAAACAAAATATCCTTGCTATGAAAACCATCTATTTTTTAATGCTGCTCAGTGCGGTGGCTCTGACGCAATGCAAGGCGCCTAAATCCGCTGAAAACGATCAAAAGAATTCGGATCCTATGGAATATCCTCTGGTGGGGACATATTGGAAGGTTATAGAAGTCAATGGGGATACCGTCTCTACTCACAATTCAATGGAACGGGAAGCCTACATCATGCTTGGGAAGGACAATAAGTTTCAGGGCAACGGAAGTTGCAACACACTGATGGGTTCGTATGAAATAAAAGAAGGTAACCGGATTTCGTTTTCAGGGGTTGGTTCTACGATGATGGCCTGTCCGGCCATGGAGACCGAGAGTAAAGTGCTGCAGGCCATTCAAACATGTGATAATTATTCTCTTCATGGGAAATACCTAACCCTAAATAAAGCCAGAATGGCACCGCTGATACGGCTGGAAGCAAAATAAGTTTTCCATTAAGGCCTTCATCCAAAGGTAGGGTCAGAGCCATTAGCTTTGATTCGGTGAATGAGTTTTCCCTTTAGAGAGGATTCCGGACGTTTTGCTACCCGTTTCAGGTCATCAGACTTTTCTATTTTAGGGCCCGGTTTTAATCTCACCCGCTGATTTTTACAAAACACGTCAAGTCATGACTGAATATCTGTTGCCCCTAGTCACCCTGGTCGTCCTGGAGATCATATTGGGTATTGACAATGTCATCTTCATTTCGATCCTCGCCGATAAATTGCCCAAGGAACAGCGTAATAAATTACGTCAGCTGGGTATCGGATTGGCGATGATCATGCGACTGGTCTTACTGACCGTGATCTCCTGGATCATGAAGTTGGACCAACCTTTGTTTACAGTCATGCATACAGAGATTTCGGGCAAGGACCTGATCTTGCTCAGTGGCGGTTTGTTCCTGTTGTATAAAAGTACGAAGGAGATCTATCTCAAATCGGAAGAGGAACATCATGATTATGAAGATGCGGCAGCAAAAAAGAAGGTCACTTTCCGCGAGATGTTAATCCAGATTTTATTGCTGGACATCGTGTTTTCGATCGACTCCATCATCACCGCGGTGGGGATGGTAAGCCATCTTTGGATCATGTATACGGCGGTGGTGATCTCGGTAGGCATTATGTTGTTTGCCTCCAAACCGATCAGTGATTTTATCTCAAGGCATCCTTCTTTCAAGGTGCTGGCGTTGTGCTTCCTTTTGGTGATTGGGATCTCCCTGATTGGAGAAGGATTGGATTTCCATATTCCAAAGGGCTACATCTACTTTGCGATGGCCTTCTCCTTCCTGGTAGATTTCATTCAACTCAAGACCGTCAAGCCGAAGAAAGGGTAAGCAGGCAGGGCAACATCTATCACTTTACGGTTCCTTGATCAGGATGACTCTACAATCCTTTGCCTATGGACCAACAATTTTCGCTGCCAGGTGTTTGAACCTCCATGTCAGCCATCCTTATTGTTGGGGCCTCATCAGGTATAGGCGCTCAACTCGCACGTCAACTTTCCGCAGCCGGGAAGCAGGTTATTTGTACCCATCATGCGAATTCCGTCCCGGAGGACCTGGCCCACCTGGCCTTCTACACCATAGACATGTTGGCTGAGGATCCTGATTTTAGCTTTGTGCCTGAAGCACTGGATGGTGTGGTGTATTGCCCTGGAAGTATAGTACTGAAGCCCTTTCACCGGATCAAGCCGCAGGACTTTCTGGCGGATTACCAATTGCAAGTAACCGGTGCGGTCAGGACGATTCAAGCGTGCCTGCCTGCCTTAAAAAAAGGGAACTTCCCTTCGGTGGTTTTATTCTCTACCGTCGCTGTTCAATCCGGATTGCCATTCCATTCCCTGGTGTCTGCGTCAAAAGGGGCCATTGAAGGGTTGACCCGGGCACTGGCTGCCGAATTGGCCCCAACCATAAAGGTCAATTGCATTGCGCCATCACTAACGGACACACCTATGGCCGCAACATTACTGAACACTGAGGAAAAACGGCAGGCTAATGCACAACGACACCCGCTGCGGCGGATTGGAGAAACATCGGATATTGCGCATATGGCTGAGTTCTTATTGTCTGAAAAATCAACATGGATTACCGGCCAGGTCATGCATGTCGATGGAGGCATCTCCCGGCTGAAAGTTTGATCTGAACATTATACATTTAAAATACATCCATGAAAAATATCCATTGGACATCCCTCCTGATATGTATTGCCATTCCAATGGTCGCCGGATCATTATCCGGACTTGCCACTATCCATGCTATACAGGATTGGTATACGACGCTGACCAAACCTTCTTTTAACCCGCCCAATTATATCTTCGGCCCGGTATGGACCCTTTTATATTTCCTGATGGGCATCAGTTTGTACCTGGTGGTTCAAACCCCAAAATCCGATGTACGTAAAGCCGGACTGATCATCTTCAGCATACAATTGATATTGAATTTTAGCTGGAGTTTCGCCTTCTTTTATTTTCAATCCCCGGCGATCGCCATGGTCATCATCTTAGGAATGTGGATCTCCATCGTGTTGATGATCCTGAATTTTTTCAAACTTTCATCAACGGCTGCTTACCTGCAGATCCCTTACTTGCTATGGGTAAGTTTTGCGTCCATTCTCAACGGGGCCATCTGGTACCTGAACCGCTAGTACATGGTCATCGCAGGGAAAGGATCCATGGAATAGCGGAGCCATGGTGGAAGCCCTTTTGGATATTTGTTTACAATAAATTTACATACCACATCAAAACCCCAACAAAACGGCATTTTTCCTCGCCCTACCTATCCTTGAAATCGATTAAATCCGACTGGTCTGGAACCAGATTTCTTCCTGTCAGCCTCCACAATATACCCTGGTCTCTTAGGTGGTAACATCACATAAAACAGATTAAATATGTATAAAATGGTGTTTGGAAGAATGTTAGCACAAAAACACTTCTGAACCACGGATTCCTTTTCAAAAACCTCGTTTCTGTGGCTGGAACGAAAACAGCCCATCTGATTAGAGGCTGGAATGAAACTTTTATATGCGTTTCCACTTATTTTCTGTCCATATAGTTTACGATCTCTTGACATAGAGTCCTCCGATAGCGTGCGGATTGTCATTAATTTTGCGGCGCAATTTGATCCGCCTGAACCATCATCTTTTGACCGCGATGCACCTCCCTCCCACCTGTACCGCAGCCCGCCGTCAATCCGGATGGAATGATCTCTGCTTCTTCTCTCTTTCTGCAACTAATCTATTCTCAATATCATGATCACCAAGATCCAATCTCTCCTTTTTGCCGCTATCGTGATGGTCCTCGCTTCTTGCGGAGGCAATAAGACCAGCGATACATCTGCTGATGGTGCCTTGACCGGCACAATCAACATTGATGGTTCCAGTACTGTATATCCGATTACTGAAGCCGTAGCCGAAGAATTTAAAAAAGTACACGCTGATGTTAAAGTGGCCGTGGCCCTTTCAGGAACAGGTGGTGGCTTTAAAAAATTTGGCCGCGCCGAGACCGATATCAATGACGCTTCCCGCCCCATCAAAAGCGCTGAAGACAGCCTGGCCAAAGCCAACAATGTCAACTACGAAGAACTGATGGTGGCCTATGACGGCATGGCGGTAGTCGTCAATCCACAAAATACATGGTGCAATGACATGACGGTAGCTGAACTCAAGCTGCTCTGGTCACCAGAAGCCCAAGGCAAAATCACTAAATGGAACCAGATCCGTCCGGAATGGCCCAATCAGGAAATCCATCTCTTTGGCCCCGGCGTAGAAAGCGGAACGTATGACTATTTCACTGAAGCGATCGTAGGCAAGAGCCATTCCAGCCGTGGTGACTTTACGGCCAGTGAAGATGATAATGTGCTGGTACAAGGGGTAGCTTCAGATAAAAACGCGCTTGGCTTCTTCGGCATGGCGTATTTCGAAGAAAACAAAGACAAACTGAAAGAAATTGGTATCGATGATGGCAAAGATGAAAACGGTGCCGGACCGATCAAGCCAACAGTGGAAACGGTGAAAAACAAAACCTATTCCCCGCTGGGTCGTCCATTGTTTATCTATGTCAACAATGCTGCCGCGCAACGCAAAGAAGTACAGGCTTTCGTGACCTACTACCTGGACAATGTGAATATGTTGTCTGCTGAGGTTGGCTTTATCCCAATGACGGATGAAGAAACTGCTGCAGTCAAAGCCAAATGGACGGCGTTCGTCGCTGCACACAGTGCTCAATAAAGAACACCACTAACGTTCCTCAAGACACCGGACATATCCGGTGGTCAAAGTAGCCGCAGTCCATGAAGACCAGGGAAAAGATCATCGAAGGCATTTTGTTGTTGTGTGCTGCCATCAGCATACTGACAACCGCCGGCATCCTGTGGGTGTTGGTGTCTGAATCTTCGGTGTTCTTTACCCGGGTATCGATCAAGGATTTTTTATTCGACACCCAATGGACGCCTCTCTTTGCGGACAAGCACTTTGGCATCCTTCCCCTGGTGACGGGTACCTTGCTGACGTCAGTGATTGCCATTCTCGTAGCCTTGCCTATCGGTCTGACCATCGCGGTGTATCTCAATGAATATGCGCCACGAGGATTTCGAAAGGTGATCAAACCGGTGCTCGAAATCCTTGCGGCCATTCCGACCGTCGTCTATGGATATTTCGCCTTGATGGTGATCACGCCCTTTTTACAACAACTTATCCCGCAGATGGCCGGCTTCAACGCCTTGTCGCCAGGTATTGTCATGGGCATCATGATCATCCCGATGATCTCTTCCCTCAGTGAAGACGCGCTTTATGCTGTTCCTAATTCATTGCGCGAAGCATCGTATGGAATTGGCGCCACCCGATTCCAGACCTCGTTCAAAGTACTCGTGCCCGCAGCGTCATCCGGAATCATCGTATCTGTGATCCTGGGCATATCAAGGGCCGTCGGCGAAACAATGATTGTGGCCATCGCGGCCGGTCAGCAACCCCGGCTAACGTTGAATCCATTGGTGCCGGTTGAAACCATTACCACGTATATCGTACAAGTCAGCCTGGGGGATGTCGTGCAAGGCTCCCTGGAATATCAGACCATTTTTGCAGCGGGTATCGCACTTTTTGTCCTGACCCTGCTGCTCAACAACATCAGTTTCTACATCAAGAAAAAATTCCAGGAGAAGTATGAGTAAGGGCCTGGACACCAATCGGATCAAGGACAACCTGTTCAGGTGGTTTGGCATCGCCTGCACGCTGTTCGGACTGCTCATGCTCGCCATCTTCCTGATCAGCGTGATCAAGGAAGGTGCGCCGCGATTGAGCGCTCAGTTTTTCAGCTCATTACCTTCCCGCAAACCGGAATCTGCCGGTATCCTTATTCCGTTACTGGGTACCATCTGGATCATGGTGCTGACTTCCTTGATTGCTATCCCCCTGGGTGTTGCCAGCGGCATCTATCTTGAGGAGTATGGAAAGAAAAACAGGATCGCTTCTATTATTGAAATCAATATTACCAACCTTGCCGGAGTTCCTTCGATCATCTATGGATTGCTTGCGCTTGAGGTTTTCGTCCGCATTTTTGGTCTCGGCAAGAGTCTGCTGGCCGGAAGTCTCACGTTAGCCTTGCTGATTCTACCCATCATCATCGTAGCAACGCGTGAAGCCATCAAAGCGGTACCCAAAACCATCCGGGAAGCGTCTTATGCACTCGGCGCCACCAAATGGCAGACAACATGGCACCAGGTATTACCTGCCTCATCAGGTGGTATTGTGACCGGTGTGATCCTGGCGATCTCTCGGGCTATCGGAGAGACGGCTCCGTTGATTGTCATCGGAGCTATGCTCTACATCACGACGATTCCGACATCGCCCATGGATGACTTCAGTGTCCTGCCGATACAGATTTTCAACTGGCTATCCCGCCCCCAGAAAGGATTTATCATCAATGCCACCGCGGCGATTATCATCCTGCTGGCGATTACCTTTATGCTCAATGGAATAGCGATCTACCTGCGCAACCGCTGGCAGAAAAAAGTAAAATGGTAACTGACATGACGACAGCAAAACTCACCGCGGAAAAGGTCAATGTATATTATGGAGACGCGCATGTCATCAAGGATGTCAGCTTGTCCATTCACGCGAATACCGTCACCGCCTTTATCGGTCCTTCGGGTTGTGGCAAGTCCACCTTCCTGCGACTGCTCAACCGCATGAATGATTACATCGATGGATTCCGAAAGACGGGCAGTATCTTAATTGATGGCAATGATATCTACGACCGTAAAATCCGCGTCGAAGACCTGCGGAAAAATGTGGGAATGGTCTTTCAAAAACCAAATCCGTTTCCAAAGTCGATTTACGAAAATGTGATCTATGGCCTACGGATCCAGGGGATCAACAATAAAGCAGTGCTGGATGAAGCTGTGGAGCGTTCGTTGCGTCGCGCAGCAATATGGGACGAAGTCAAAGACAATCTCAACAAATCAGCGTTGTCCCTTTCCGGAGGTCAGCAGCAGCGAATCTGCATAGCTCGCACACTGGCCGTTGAGCCTTCCATTGTATTGATGGACGAGCCGGCTTCTGCGCTTGACCCCATTTCGACGGCCAAGATCGAAGAGCTGATCTACGAACTCAAATCGCAGTATACGATCATCATCGTCACCCACAATATGCAGCAGGCCGGACGGGTCAGTGACAAAGTCGCCTTCTTCTATATTGGGGAACTGATCGAATATTCTGATACCAAAGAGATTTTTATCCACCCTAAAAAGGAGCTTACGCAAAACTATATCACCGGCCGTTTTGGGTAAAGGCTGTACCTTCCGCATGACGGATTGCTTTTTTTGGAAAAAACCGATTTAACCATGACCCATCTTGATGAAGAATTAGTACTCCTCAAATCTGAGCTGACCGACATGTGGCAGATGGTGATTTCGCAATTGCACAAGACGCGCACCGCCTTGCTGGAATTTGACAAAGACATCGCCCGGGAGGTAGTGGCTGTAGAAAAGAGAGTCAATTCGCTGGAGCTCAAGATTGACCGCGATTGTGAAAATATTTTTGCACTCTTCAATCCGGTTGCCGTCGATCTGCGCACAGTGCTTGCGGTACTCAAGATCAACAATAACCTGGAACGCTCCGGGGATATCGCTGAGGGTATCGCGAAGTATATCATTTTTGCTGAATCACCATTTGATCCTGAATTGCTCGAGGCAACGCAGATCCTGCGGATGTACGATGAGACCAATGCCATCCTCGAAGATTCACTGAAGTCCTTCGAGACAGAAGATACCCGCTTAGCTCGTAGTATTTTCAAACGCGACGAGATTGTGGATGAGATCAACAACGCCGCTCATGATGCCGTAACCGCTTATATTAAAAAGCACCCGGATAAAGTCGAAGAAGCACTGTACATCATCTCCATGATCCGGAAAATGGAACGCGTAGGCGATCACTGCAAAAACATCGCGGAAGAGATCATCTTCAACATTGAAGCCAAAGTGCTCAAGCACAAGAGCAAGAAAAAGAAAGAGGAGTAATCCTGAATCAGCAATAAATGCTCCCGCATATTTGAATAAATGACTTTTGTTACAAAGCGGCATGGCCTTTACCGCTATCTTTCCGGTTCAACAGTGCTGAGTACGTCATGCGAACCGCCATACTTTTTTCGCTCCTGCTTTCTGTAACCGGTATTTCATTTTCTCAAACGGATCCATTTTCGATCGAACTGGAGCCTGTGACCATTGCCGGTCTGCCGGGCATACAAGCCTATGCCTGGGGACAGCATGATGGCTTGTGGCTGATCATCGGTGGACGGATAGATGGCCTGCACCGACGTCAACCCTTCGCCAGTTTCAGCGCGGAACAACGAAACACCACCATCAGTGTGATCGATCCGAATGCAGGAAAAGTATGGAGCGCTCCTTTGACGAGTTTACCCGTTCCCCTTCAGGATCAATTGAGCTCGACCAACATGGAATTCCATCAATCCGGAAATACGTTGTATCTCATCGGCGGATATGGTCACAGTGCCACTGTCGACGCCAAGCTCACCTATGCGATGTTGACCGCAGTGGATGTGCCGGGGATGATCGATGCTGTACAAAAAGGAATTTCTCTCGCACCGCATGTCAGATCCATTACGGACACTCGTTTTGCAGTAACCGGAGGGCATCTGGGGAAAATCAACGACACGTGGTACTTGCTGGGCGGTCAAAAATTTGATGGCAATTATAACCCCATGAATCACCCCACCTTTGTACAGGAATACACCAATGCCATTCGAAAATTCAATCTGCACGATGATGGCCAACAATTGGTGATCAGTGACTATACCGTTTGGTCAGATACAACCCTTTTCCATCGCCGCGACTACAATGCCGGTCCGCAAATCCTTCCGGATGGCAGCATGGGCCTGATGAGCTTCGCAGGACCTTTTCAGATAGGTGCGGATATCCCTTATCTGGATGTGACCTCTGTTGAAAAAAATGAATATCACCAGGTGCAGGGGTTTGCTCAGTATTACAACCAATACCATTGCCCGCACCTGCCTCTCTATGACGCCAACAAGAAAGAGATGCACACCGTGTTTTTTGGAGGCATAGCCCAGTATTATCCTGAAGAGGATGTGCTGGTCAGCGACAGTGATGTTCCTTTTGTCAAAACGATCTCCAGGGTGACACGTAATGCAAAGGGTCAGTATGGCGAATATCGATTGGCCAACGAGATGCCGGGTTACCTGGGAGCGAGCGCAGAATTCATTCCACAACCAGATCTACCTCAGTTTGAAAATGGAGTGATCCGGTTGGATGCTTTGCCAAATGGTCGTTCACTTACAGGCTATATCTATGGGGGCATTGAAAGCACCAACAAGAATATCTTCTGGACTACCGAAGGTGAAGCCAGTACAGCTCAAAATGTATTGTACAAAGTATTTGTGGTAAAGGGCGCAGATCATTCATCGCATCAACTTAACCCACAGAGCACCAATGGCTGGCAACTGCAGATCCTGCCCATAAATGCAGAAGAGTCTTTCCATATTCACTTCGTGGCGAATCAGGCGCAGCCCGCAAAACTGATGATTACCAATGCGCACGGCAAAGTCCTGACCGAACTTAATCTCAGTGGAAAAATAACGCCCGGAGATAATCAGATCAAACAAACCATCAAACCCTTCAAAATTGGTGAATCTTATCTGGTGACGCTGCAAATAGGGGATACGACGGCCACACAAAAGGTGCTGATCAAACCTTAATCCAATTTTCGTTTATCCCTTTTATGCTTGATAAACTTCTCCACCTCCTTCCATGAACGGGTATTGAGGATGTCCTTTGCCTGGCACCAGGCCCTGCGCGCATTGATCACGCCCAATGAAATATTGGAAAATTGGTCCGCGGCATGACTATCGGTGCTGATCGTCAATGTCACTCCAGCCTCACGAGCCTGACGCGCAAGCTGATCGCTGAGATCCATACGATCCGGCTGTGCATTGATTTCCATTGACGTTCCGGTCTGCTTAGCCACCTTAAATAACTTCGTCCAATCTACTTTGTAGGCTTCTCTCTTCCCAATCAATCGGCCGCTGGGGTGACCAAGACCATTGACATATGGATTCCGACACGCCGCCAACAACCGTTCCGTGTTGTCATGACTAAACCCGGAATGAATCGAAGCGCAGACCCAATCCATTTTCTCCAGCAATGCATCCGGCAGATCTAAGGTCCCGTCTGGAAGAATATCCACTTCCACACCCTTTTTGATGAACGACTTGCCCAACTTCTTATTGATCTGGTCGATCTCCCGCATCTGACGCTCAAAAGCCTTGGCATCCTTACCGCCCGCGATCCTTGATGATTTGGAATGATCGGTGAGCACGATGTATTCATAGTCAAAATGCCTGAGGACATAATGTGCCAGGGGTTCGATCTCCATTTGTCCATCACTCCAGGTACTGTGCATCTGCATATCACCATGCAGGTCATTGACATTAATGAGTTGTGGGATTTGGTGTGCTGCGGCGAGTTCCAACTCACCAGTCATCTCTCGCATCTCCGGTGGAATGTATTGAAGTCCTAATTGCGCATAGATCTCTTCCTCTGTGCTACCGGCCAACCGGACATTGTCCTTTGTCCGATAGACTCCGTATTCATTGATCTTTAGCTCCTTCTGTTTAGCCTGGGTACGCAGTGCTACATTGTGCTCCTTGGAACCGGTAAAGTACAAGAGGGCAGACCCCCATTCGTGTGGACTGACCAACCTGAGATCCACTTGCCGATGGTGATCATGGATGATGATGCTGGCGCGTGTATCGCCTTTGGAGAGTTGGATTTTCCGGTCAGGCAACAACGTGAAAGCCTGCACGATCTTGCGCCGATCCGCCGGACGACAGGACACGAGAATATCCAGATCACCAATGGTCTCCCGACCACGACGGACACTGCCGGCTACTTCAATTTGTTTGACCTCCTTGAGATTTTCAAGTTGCCCCTTGATACGATCTCCAATCTGTATTGCCTGCCAAAGTAAAATTCGTTCCTCTGACTGCTTGTGCAATTTGAGACCGCGCTTCATGTTATCGACTTTCTTAGTCCCGAAACCTTTTAGCCTGGAGATACGGCCATCTTCCAGGGCGCTGATCAATTCATCCCGCGTATCAATGTGCAAAACCTCATGGATTTGTTTCAGGGACTGTGGCCCGAAGCCGGAAACACTCATCAACTCAAGCAACTCGTAGGGCACTTCACGCTTGAGCTCTTCCAGTTTATGGATATGACCTGTGGTGGCAAATTCAATGACCTTGTCCGCTATACTTTCGCCGATACCTGGAATGTCTTCGAGCGTACCGTTACGAATATAATGCGTGACTTCCTTCGAGAGTCTGTCTAATGTTCGTGCCGCTTTGGCATACGCCAGTGCCCGAAATCGCTCTTCAGGGCCGAGATAGCGATAGATAGTGGCCATCTCAGTAAGCAGACCAGAGAGGACGTGGTTTTTTTCAGACATAACAGCAAACCTTACATCAACTCGTGAAGTATTAAAATGCTCATGACTGATCTTATATTTTCTAACACATCTTAAATCAAAAAGTTATTATCCACATTACCGATGACAGCACTCATAGAACGCAGTGATCATGATCATAGGGTATGCTTTATGGCCGCGCTATATTAACCGGCAAATACGTGTGCTATGACAACTTTAGTGACCAGAGAAATAGAAGTGTCCGTCGGACATGGCGCCACGATCAAAGGAGACCTGATCATCCCGGATCCGTGCGATGCCCTCATCATATTCGCGCATGGCAGTGGCAGCAGTCGGTTGAGTCCACGAAACCGGCATGTCGCTGAATTCTTACATGAACATCATTTTGCCACCTTGCTCATGGACCTGCTCACGCCGCAGGAAGACCGTGAATACCGCAATCGTTTTGACATCGATATGCTCGCTGATCGGTTGGTCAGGGTCACCTCCTATGTGAGCATTCTTCCCGAACTCCACTCCTGTCCGATCGGATTCTTTGGAGCCAGCACAGGAGCCGCATCAGCGCTCAAAGCAGCCGCCCGAATGGGCACCATGATTGAAGCCATTGTTTCACGCGGCGGGCGGCCTGACCTGGCAGAAGAAGCCCTCACTAAAGTAAAGACGCCGGTACTGCTGATCGTAGGAAGTCTGGACCACGATGTGATCGAGCTCAACCGAAAAGCATTTACCCTCCTGCCTGACCAGAGGGAAATGGTGGTCATCGATGGTGCTACACATCTCTTTGAAGAAAAAGGTAAGCTCCAGGAAGTAGCAAAGCTCGCCGAAGAATGGTTTACTAAATACCTCACTAAAAAATAGTCGACAGGATACGCTAATCTCAGTCGTATGCGCTTCAAGGACCGGCACGATGCAGCCTCCAGGATCATTCCCCTGCTGACAGCATATCAGGATGATGATGCCGTTATATTGGCCATACCACGTGGTGGTGTACCGCTTGGGATGGATATCGCTAAAGTTTACCATTTTCCGCTCGGTCTCCTGCTGATTAAGAAAATTGGTTTTCCGGGCAATCCTGAATTGGCGATTGGCGCGGTGAGTCTTGAACAAGAAGTCATCGATCCCCGCTTCGACATTGATCAAAACTACATCGATGCTGAAGTCGATAAAATCAGGGCTTCCTTGCGTGAACGGCATAAAAAGTTTTTAGGGGACCGACCTGTGCCGGCGATTGAGGGCAAGACCGTGATCATCGTGGATGATGGCATTGCTACAGGCAATACAATGATGGTTGGCATCGAAATGATCAAGAGACAAAAACCAGCCGCTATCGTAGTCGCTGTGCCCGTGGCCCCACAAAGAACCGTAAATGCTATGCGAAAACTCGTCGATGACTTTATTTGTGTCTATATCCCGGACGAATTCTTTGGCGTAGGGGAGTTCTACGATGACTTCTCCCAGGTGACGGACGACGAAGTCATCCGCCTGTTGAAAAGCGCCGGTTAGAAAGGTTCCCGGATGGAAGCGCTATAATCGCTGAGAAACCAAATCATTGCACAACAGCTCAAGCGCGGACATCTATTGACCGTGATTAACCGTATTTTGGGAAGGCCAAATCCACTTGACGATGAACAAATTCCAGATCAGCCTGCTATTGCCCGCCTTTCTGTGCTTTTCCACGACCATCTTCACACAGACCTCGATAGTGCCCTATGGCAAAAACGCTAAAGTGGGACAGTATGCGGAACTGCGGGGCATCAAGATGTATTATGAAATCTATGGTGCCGGTGAACCACTCCTCATCATTCATGGTAATGGCGGATCGATCGCGGATTTCAATTTCCAGATCCCCTTTTTTGAAAAGAAATATAAAGTCATCCTGGCCGACAGTCGGGCCCAGGGCAAAACCATCGATGACCGGGATTCGCTGAGCTATGAAATGATGGCCGATGATCTCGACGCGCTGCTGGATGCCCTCAAACTGGATTCCTGCTATGTGATTGGATGGAGCGATGGCGGCATCAACGGCCTGCTCCTGGCTATGCGTCATCCGGAAGAAGTGAAAAAATTGGCCATCACCGGGGCCAACCTATGGCCAGACAGCACGGCTGTAGATCCGTGGGTCTGGAAAAGTGCTTTCGAAGGGTATACTTCTATACTTAATCAAGCCCCTTCTCCACAGCAGAAAAAACAGCTTAAACTCTTTAACCTTCTGGTCCATGAGCCCAACATCACTACATCCCAACTATCAACCATTTCATGTCCCACGCTGGTGATGGGTGGAGATCATGACGTGATTCGAACCGAACACACCATGCTCATCGCCCAGTCCATCCCGAAATCCTTTCTGTGGATTATCCCGAATTCAGGACACGCTGTTCCGATTTTCAAAAGTGTGGCTTTCAACAACAACATCCTTGAATTTTTCCAAAACCCTTATCGAAGGATTGAAAAAGAAGGTCGCTTTCAATAAACGGTTCAGACCGTGGAACAGGCAATCTGAACAGAATTTGTACATTCAACCATAAACTGATTTCATCCCACCTTAATCCCCCCCCTGATATGTCTTCTTTACGACAATTTTTCACCCTGAATCTGCTGATCCTCTCGATGGCTGCAACTGCACAATCTGGTGCACTTGATCCGGGATTTAGTGGAGATGGCATCGCGACACTTGATGGCGGAACCAACACCTTTGACCTCGCATATGCCGGGGCTTTACAGCCGGATGGAAAAATCCTGATTGCCGGATGGACCAATGCTACCGCAAAACCCAGTTTTTTTATTGCCCGCTACCAGACAAATGGAACATTGGATAATACGTTCGGAAATAATGGATCGGTAGTCGCAGGCATCTCCAACATTTCCTGCAGAGGCTCAGCAATTGCCCTGCAAACGGATGGAAAGATCGTGGTCGCAGGCTCTGCTGACTCAAGTTCGACGTATGACTTCCTGGTTTTACGTTTGCTTCCGGATGGCACTCCCGACTCCACGTTTGGAAGCGCCGGCTGGGTCACGACCGATTTTGGCACTACCCTTGAATATGCCAATGCAGTGACCATACAGCGAGATGGGAAAATCATCGCCGCAGGTCGAAAGGCAGAAGGCTTTTTTTCTGACTTTGCCATGGTGAGATTACTTCCCGATGGCCAACCGGACCCACAATTCGGTGATCAGGGCTTAGTCGGTACGAACTTCAGAGAAGAAGACAATGCGGCGGCTATCGTCATCCAGGACGATGGCAAAATCATCCTTGGTGGTTTTTCTTCCGTTTCGGCAAATGGTGATTTCGCCCTGGCCCGGTACAATCAGGATGGCAGCCTGGATAAATTATTTGGCTCCGGAGGTAAAGTACTCACCGACCTCGCGGGGCAAAATGAAAGCGATTTCATCACTTCCATGAAGTTGCTTTCCGACGGCCGGATTGTCACCGCGGGTAATGCCAACAATAATAACCTCGAGTTTACCTCCGATGCCGGTATAGCCCAATATATGCCGGATGGGGCATTGGATCCATCATTCGGGACGGATGGCATAGTTATCGCACCTCTTGGCTCAAAAACCAACGTTGAAGGCGTGACTGTCGCGGCCGACGGGAAGGTGATCATTTGTGGCTCCTCTGATGTCGCCCAGGGAGAAAACCGTTGGTTTGTGTCGCGCTTTCAACCGCAAGGTGGACTCGACATTTCGTTTGGCACATTAGGCGTAGTGACCACCAACATGCAAGGCGCCAACAATTTTGCCGGGGATGTCTTTGTGCAGCCGGATTCAAAAATTGTTTTGGCCGGAACTTCGGGCGCTTCACCCAATTTCAATTTTGCAGTGGCGAGATATATTGCGGACTTTAATATCCAATTTACTTCTTCACCTATCAGTTGCAACGGAGCACAGGATGGCCAGATCACTGTGCAGGCTACCGGAGGAACCGCACCGTATCTCTATAGCATTGACGGTGGATTCGATTTCCAGGAAAGCAACACCTTTACGGATCTGCCGCCGGGCACCTATGTGATCCTCGTGCAGGACCAGGATGGCTTGGGTAATACTGGTAGTATCGGGCCGATAGTGATCGAAGATGCTCATTACCCGCCTACTGTGGATGTAGAAGTGGCAGGCAACACCATTACCATCCTGGTTGCTGACGGTGGTCATCCGCCCTACCAGTATTCCATTGACGGAACCAATTTCGTGACCAGCAATGTCTTTTCTGATTTAGCCGATGGCACCTACCTTGTCCTCGTTCAGGATGCCGGAGGATGCATCATCTTTGACTCGACGGCGGTGATCCAGGTGTCGGCAGTCCGGGATCCTTTGAAGAAAGCAGAATTAAGTATCCTTCCTAATCCATCAGACGGACTATTCCAATTAGGCATCAAAGATGATTATTCAAACTACAATAGTATTGCCATCACGGATATGACAGGCAGGGTAGTATATACTGCTTCTATACATCAGGATACACCGATAAAGGAGGTATACAATCTACATCACTTGCAAACTGGTAGTTATGCACTGCAAGTCATCGGTGGTCAAAGGACTTTAGTGACCAGGCTATTGATCTTGAGGTAAAGTGAGCATTTAATAACTTCCACATTTCCCCTTAAAGGCCTACATCGTCATCAACGACACAATCACCGGCCCCCAGGCGGTAAGCAATATATTGCCCAGCGCATAAGGAATTGTATATCCTAACACAGGATGTTTACTCTGCGCGGCATCCTGTATCGCTTTGAGAGCGGTGGTCGTTGTGCCCGCACCGGATTGTGCGCCGAGGAGAATGAGCGGGTTCATCCTCAAGACATATTTTCCAAAAAACATCCCAATGATATGCGGAAGCAATGCGACCACCAATCCCGCGAAGATGATCGTCACACCGGTTGCCTTAAGGCCGGAAATAAAAGTAGGTCCTGCCGCCAACCCAACAATACCGAGGAATGTAGCCAGGCCCATTGTATCAAAGAGCCATAACGCCGGCTCCGGGATACGACCAATCTTAGGGTGACGGGCATGAAACCAACCAAAGACCAGGCCCATAACCAATGCTCCTCCGCTTGTACTCAAGGTGATAGCAATTCCTCCAATCGAAAATGCAAGCATACCGATAAGCCCACCCAATACAATACCTATACTCACAAAAATGATATCCGTCTGTACTGTATCCCGCTCCACAAATCCAAACGCCTCAGCTGTCCTTTTTACATCCTTTTCACGGCCTGAGATATACAGCACATCTCCAAGGTGAATCACCGTACCGGATTCAAAAGGCAATTCCTGTCCTGACCGCATCAACCTTGATAACATAATCCCTTGTCCATACTCTGCAGCCAATTGTCCGAGGGTCTTGTCGGCAAGCTCTTTCCTCGATACTGTCATTTCCAAATGGATGAGCGGAAAGTCGAGCATTTCGCGATCGAATATTTCCTCCCCAAACGTACTCATCATCTCCAGCATCACAGCATGTCTTGAGGCTACTACGATCAGATCCCCTTCCTCAAGGACAATATCCGGTGCGGGGTCCACAATACCTGTAGGCTTTTTAATTCGTTCGACCATGATCCGCTTCCCTGGAAGTTGCTCTTCAAATTCTTTCACCGATTTTCCGGCCCAACGTTGTGCATTGAGACGGAAGGCCCGCAGGGACCATTCTTTAAACACAAGATTCAGGTCATCTGACTCCTGCTTGTCAGCGCCAAACTTTTTGGCCAGCTTCAGTCCCTCTTCTTTCAGATTGACCCGCATCAGTTTGGGGGCCATGGTGGATAGAAACCAAACATTAGCCGTAGTCCCGACCAGATAGGTTACGGCATACGCAACTGGTATATTATTAACCATTCCCACCTTCTCGGCGTCCGGTAACGCTAATTTTTGAATCGCATCTCCCGCGGTACCGATAACCGTTGACTCCGAGAAAGCTCCGGCAAGCAATCCTGCCGCAGTACCTACATCATATCCAAGGAGTTTGGAAATCACCACGGCAGTCAGGAGACAAGTTGTGCAGATCACAAACGTCAGGGCCAACTGAGGCAGTGCCTCTTTCTTCAATCCGTAAAAAAACTGAGGTCCCACTTTATATCCGGTGGCGAAAAGAAACAAATCAAAAAATATCGTCTTGACGATCGGCGCGATCGGTATATCCAGCAAACCAATCACCATTCCCGCAAACAAGGTGCCCAACATCGGGCCCAGAGTGAAACTGCCCACCCGAAATTTTCCTATTACAAAACCACCGGCGAGCGTGAGAAATACCGCCAGTTCACTATGATGTCTCAGTATATCGGTTATCGCTTGCATGACATTTGGGTTTGATACATTCTATGGTTGCCCATCATGGTATTCGTTTCAATGTACGAAGCGGCGTGATTTCATCCACGAAAATGATTTTGAAAAAAATCTATTTGACCTCATTTTCCTTGTCTTCATGATGGTGTCCCTGAAACTCCTTGACCAGGTGATGGATAGAATCAAACCTTGTGATCGGTCCGAGCATAGTATCCAGTTGTTCTGCGCGGAGGATATCCCTCACTTCTGATCTGGCTTCCGCAACATCCAGCCGGATGCCACGGGATTGCAACGCCTTAAACAGCTTTTTGAAAAACCTGGCCCCGGCCACATCCACATAAGGTGAGGTATTGAGATCCATCAGCACCATTTGGTAAGGCGGATCTGCCTGATCCACTTTTGACATGATGGCCGAATAAATATTCTCCGCATTGAAATAAAGAATCGATGACTCTACACGAACCAGTAGCAGCCCGGGGATCGCTTCATTGTCCGGATGTCTTGCCATATCCGAATACCGCTTGGTCCCCGGAATACGCCCCAGAAAGGCCACATAGGGATTGGAGGTGGCTTTTATTAGTAATACAATTGAGGCTATCGCGGCAATCAATACGCCTTTGAGAATGCCAAAAAAAATCACCCCCAATAAAGCGATAGAGGCCACAGTAAACTCCGTCTTTGATACTTTAAAGAGATGTATAAACTCCTTAATGTCAAATAATCCAAGAATAGCCACGAAGACAATGGAGGCCAGGATGACATTAGGCAGGTGTTGCAGGTATCCGGTCAGAAAGAGCAGACATAAGGCAATGGCCCCGGAGGCGAAGACGAGAGACAATGGTGTTTTAGCCCCGGCAGCATTGTTGACCGAAGATTGAGACAATCCACCGGCAACGGGATAACCCTGCCCCATTGCGGTAGCAGCATTGGCTACCCCCAAAGCAAGCAACTCCTGGCGCGGATCAATCTCATAGCCATTCTTTTGCGCAAGCGATTTTCCGGCAGAAACACTTTCAATATAGGAAAGCAAAAAACAAGCCAGCGCGAGAGGCACGACTCCATCCACATCCTGGATCCTCAACACCGGCATGTGAAAGGCCGGCAAGCCCGAAGGAATCTCTCCTACCATACTGATCCCCAAAGCACCCATAGTCGTCTGCGTCATCAACACAATAGATACTATCACGATGACTATAGCAACAGGTTTGCCAGGCAACAACTTTTCGCCGGAATATAAAAGCGCTATAGCTACCAGACCAAAAATCAACACCGCAAATTGCATCTCAGGTAACTGGCGGAACAAAACGCCAATACGCTCAAAAAATGTTTCTCCTCCTCCAGGGACGCCAAACAACTTAGGCAATTGTGTCAAACCAATCGTAAGCCCCGCTCCTGCTTTAAAACCAACCAATACACTCTCACTGATAAAATTGATGATACCACTCAACCGCAGGACATACGCCAGCAAGGCCAACATGGCAAAGACAAGGGCCGTAAGCGAAGCGATATCCGCCCATCGTTGGACATCGCCCTGTGCCATGCCGGTAATGGTCGTACCCACCAGCAACGAAATGGCTGACGTTGGTCCAATCGCCAATTGCTTCCCGGTACCTAAAAGCGCATAAAACAATCCACCCACCAGATAACCATAGATCCCATACTGAGGTGGAAGGCCAGCCAACGTAGCATAAGCCATGGATACCGGTATGCCGTATGCAGCAAGTGTAATGCCCGCAATCAGATCATTGCTGAAAGTGCCTGATCGGTAACCTCGCATCCAGGTAAGGGGCGGGAAAAATTTTTTCCACATCTTCATTGGATTTAAGGACTGAAGAAACTATTTCTTCTCCTCCATCAATGATCTTCTGACGGCCAGCAACTCAGCACGTTTTTCCTTACTCACCTCCGGGTAACGAAGATTCATCTGGTCCATAGCATCGATGATGGCTGAGGCAATGACAATACGTGCATAGGATTTATTGTCGGCAGGTACTACATACCAAGGAGAATCTTTGGTGGAGGTATTTCGGATCAGGTCATCATAGGCTTGCATGTATTCCTTCCAGTAGCCCCGTTCCTTGACATCGGCGGTGCTGAACTTCCAGTTCTTGTCCGTATCGTCTATCCGTTCCAAAAACCGTTTCTTCTGTTCTTCCCGGGAGACATGCAGGAAAAATTTGATGACGACCGTACCATTTCGATGCAGGTACTTTTCAAAATTGCGAATATCTTCAAACCGGTGATCCCATATTTTGGGGGTGATCAGTTTCTTTGGAATCTTCTGCGCCTGCAGGATGGCCTCATGCACCCGGACAACCAAAACTTCTTCGTAATACGACCGGTTGAATATGCCTATCCGGCCCCGCTCCGGCAAATGTTTCTGACAACGCCAGAGAAAGTCATGATCCATTTCTTCCGAGCTTGGCACTTTAAACGAAGTCACCTGGCAGCCGGCTGGATTGACACCCGACATGACGTGCTTGATCGCGCCATCTTTACCGGCCGCATCCATCGCCTGAAAGATGAGCAGCAAAGACCAGTTGTCTTGCGCATAAAGGATATCCTGCATGTTGGCCAGGGCATCCACCCCCATCTGCAACACCTCCTTGACACGAGGTTTGTCTTCCGGACCGAGTTTGAGATCGGCATCGGGTTTGTAATCCTTCAGCTTAAAGCCTTTCCCGTCTCCAACACAATATTGTTTTGAAAATTTCTTGGCCCGATGGATTAATTCCTTGGTAGACACTTTGCTTAGATCCTCCGCCTGACCTTCATTCCCCTTTTTGTCTTTTTTCATAGCATCATCTGCGCCCGAGTGACCACAGGCGACTTTTTAAGGATGAGAAAATAGTTGACCTGCCTTCAAAGCAATTCATTAACCGCTTGATTCGGGGATTATCCAAGAGGGTTAAACCCTTTGCAATCCATCTTAAACAAGTTAGGTAAAGTTAGTATTCCTTTTTCCCAAAATCAATGAAATTTCCTCCAGGAAAACAAGGCATAAGAGAATCCCGCCCGGTCCGTCAAATTAGATTCAATCTAATATATCCGATGGTCTTTTCAAGGCAAACTTTTTACACTATCTTCCATACCCAAGGGATCAGGAGATATGAATCCACAGATCCTCACCCGCCTGATCATGAGAGATCGCAATACATTTTGGAATCGCATCGGGAAAAGCTACAGTACGCCGCTTGATCCAATAGACCGCCTTTCGGAAGTCATTTTCGGATTAATCATGGTACTCACCTTTACTTGCTCCGTAGGGGCCGCAACTGCGGGTAGAGAAGATATCAAGACTATGCTCTGGGGTGCTCTGGGTTGCAATACCGCATGGGGCATCGTGGATGCCTGCATGATCCTGATGGCCACGCTATTTGAACGAGGAGCAGGATTGAGTCTCCTTCGTGATTTGCGAAAAGCTTCGACACCGGAAGTTGCCAACCAGCTCATTCGCGACAACCTTACTCCGCTGGTGAGCGAATATATCTCCTCAACAGCAGTGGATGATCTTCGCACCAAACTGTCCACACTCCCTGAACCCCCAAAGCGGGCTTTTTTCACCTGGCAGGATATGAAAAATGCTTTCCTGGTTTTTGTTTTGGTTTTTCTGTCCACGTTTCCTGTAACGGTTCCCTTTATTTTTATTTCCGAACCAGTGCTTGCGTTGCGAATTTCCAATAGTATTGCGGTTCTCCTCCTCTTTACTACCGGATTTTTCCTGGGCCGGAAGACCGGCTACCGTCCGTTCCTGATGGGCCTGGTCTTCGCGATTTTTGGCGCATTCCTTGTATACATGACTATAGCTCTTGGTGGATGAAACGATTGAGCCTACTCGTTTTAATCCTGGCATGCACAGGTCACCGTCTCATAGCGCAGGATCTACCCTCGCAGGATACCCTTCGTTCAGGCGATTGGAATTTTGGTGCCGAAGCCAATTTTTATTTTCTGGATGATGACTTTTTTGTTCTGCCGATCCTCACAGCTGATTATCACCATCTGCACCTGGAATCACGGTACAATTATGAAGACTTTCATACCCTCTCCATCTTTGCCGGATACAATATTGAAACAGCAGGAAAAGTAAGCCTTTCGCTGACCCCCATGCTGGGTGCCGCATTTGGAAATACTACTGGATTTATTCCGGCTATAGAAGCTACCCTCACCTGGTCTAACCTGGAATTGTACTCGGAAACAGAATGGCTTGTAGATCCGACCGATGCAGGCAACAATTTTCTATACACCTGGTCCGATCTGACGTATGCGCCCTTGGATCATTTTTATTTCGGACTCTCCGGCCAACGCACCAGAATCATTGAACGTGGACCGGAGATCGAACGAGGAATTGTGGCGGGGTATTTCAATGATTGGCTGACCCTTTCCGCCTATACCTACAACATAGGCACTCCGGATTTTTTCATTTTGATCAATACCGCTGTTTCTTTCTGATGCCCGTAATCAGGATGGCTGTGGAATTCCCGGTATCCAATGGAGAAAACGATCGTGCCGGTGCAGATCACGATGATGTCATGTCTACCACCCTCCACCTAACGCCTTGTATAGTTGTACGTACGCGTTGAGTTGTTGCTGTTTGACAGTTGATACTGCCAATTCGGAATTGAACAGAGACCGTTGAGAATCCAGCACTTCCAGGTAGGACACATACCCATTGTCATACCTGGCTTGTGACAAGGTCAGGCCACCGGCCGCCGCGTTAGCCTGTTGAATCCGTGCTTCATTTTCTGTTTTGAAAGTGGAACAGGCCACCAGCGCACTTTCCACTTCGGCGAGGGCAGAGATATAGGCTTGCTGATATGTATACATGGCCACTTCCGCTTCTTTCCTTTGATACTCGACGCGTCTTTTGTTTTTTCCGAAATTGAAAATGGGTCCCATCAATCCTCCAAACAAGTCACTGGACACCGCATCTCCGGAAAGTAGATTTCCTACATCAGGAGAAGCCAATCCCAGGACACCGGTGATTGAAAACGTTGGATAACGCTGAGCAACAGCCACGCCGATACGCTCATTCTCGGCTATATAAGCATATTCAGCCGCTTTGACATCAGGTCTTTGCTGCAAGAGTGATGATGGCAAACCTGCAGGTATAGGCGGTGGCAAAGGTTGTTGTGCATTGTCAATCCCCCGGGCAATCAACCTGGATGGCTGACCAATCAGGACATCGATCGCTTGCTCAAGATAAGTACGCTGACGTTCGAAACTTGGAAGAGCTGCCTCTGCTTCGCGCAACAATTGCTCTACCTGGAAGACATCCAGTTGCCCGATATACCCTTTAGCAAACTGCTCAGACAGAATATTGTACGATTCCTGCCTGGATGCAATCGTACGTTGCGTAATCAGGATTTTATTGTCCACATCACGCAACTGAAAATAGAGGGAGGCTACATCACTCACCAGCTGGGTCTGTATGGCCTTACGGGCTTCAATCGTAGCCAGATAATCATTATACGCACCACGTTTGGCATGGCGGATTTTCCCCCAAAGGTCAATCTCCCATCCCACGGTTCCCGTCAGGTTAAAATTGTTGTATCCTTCCGTCACTTCCGGCACATTCGACAAGTTAGTACGACCTGCACCAACACTATACCCAAACACAGGATACTGATCCGCCTTGATAAACCCATACAAGGCATTGCTTTGCTCAATGCGGGCCACAGCTATACGCAGATCATAATTGCTCATCAGGGCCGTATCAATCAGTGCCGTCAGGACACTGTCGTTGAACAGGTTGAACCATTGCAGGTTGACAATCTCCTGGGTCGTGTCAATATATTCGTTGGCATGGTCGTAGGTCTCCACCGGAGGCATATCAGGAGCCACATATTTAGGACCCACGAGACAGCCCGGCAGGAGCAGAGCAACAACACCAATGGTCAGCAGATATCTTTTCATGGTCAATTCTCCTTAGCAGTAATAGCAGTGGCGTCTTTCTTCTTCTTGCGCTCAATCATCACAAAGAAGGTCGGTATCAACAATACCCCGATGAGGGTCGCGATGCACATCCCGCTGAATACCGCCATCCCCATCACCTTTCGTCCTTCGGCGCCTGCACCACTCGCCGTGAGCAATGGCACAACGCCAAGAATAAACGCAAATGAAGTCATGAGGATCGGGCGGAAACGAAGCCGTGCCCCGTTAAGAGCCGCCTGCACCACCTCTTCCCCTTCTTCATATTTCATCTTGGCAAACTCCACGATGAGGATCGCATTCTTTGCATTGAGACCAATCAACATGACGAGACCGATCTGTGCAAATACATTGTTGACATAACTCAGCGAATACAATCCCCCCACAAACAATCCAATGAAGGCACCCATCACCGCCCATGGTGTCCCGAGTAATACACTGAAGGGGAGTTTCCAACTCTCATACTGCGCGGCGAGGATCAGGAAGACAAACAACAAGGCCATTCCAAACACCGACGCTCCTTTGCCCGCCGCTTCGCGCTCCTGGAAGGATACATTCGACCACTGGTAGCTCATGTCCACCGGCAAGACCTTTTTTGCTGTTTCTTCCAGTGCATCCAACGCCTGATCTGAGCTGTATCCCGGGGCAGGAACACCCGCTATCTCTGCGGCCCTATAGATATTGAAATGGTTGACGTATTGGGGTCCCGTAGTATCCCGTACAGAGGCCACGGTACTCAAGGGCACCATGTTTCCATCCATATCCCGTACATAGTATTGCGCCAGGTCCTCAGGTCGCATTCGTTGGGAGGCATCGGCCATTACATATGTTTTGTACTGGCGACCAAATTGATTGAAGTTGTTGACAAACGCTGAACCCAGCAACGTGGAGACGGACTGGTTGACATCGTTGAGATTGAGTCCCAGTTTTTGCACTTTGTCTTTATCAATCACGATATTCTTTTGTGGCACATTGGCCCGATAGAGCGTATACACATTTCCGATTTCCGGCCGTTTGCTGGCTTCGGCTATAAAGGCTTGGGCCTGTTGGGCCAGATATTGAGGTGTATTACCACCAATATCCTGCAGGAACATCGTAAAGCCACCGCCCGTACCCAACCCCTGGATCGGCGGAGGTCCTACCGCGATCACCGTAGCCTCCGTGATTTCCTTCATGCAGATCGCGTTGATCTGTTTGGTCAGATCCAGCGCGGTCTTCTCCCTTTCAGCCCAGGGTTTGAGGGTGATAAAAAATGTTGCCGCGTTTGGGGCAATCGTACTGTTGAGCAAATTGTTACCGTTGACGGTAGTGTATAGGTCGATCTCCGGAAACTGCGCCAGGATCTTTTCCACTTTTTTTGTTACGGCATCCGTCCGTTGCAGTGAAGCCGCATCGGGTAGGTTGACCGCCATGATAAAATAGCCCTGATCTTCCTCGGGAACAAATCCACCTGGAATTCGTTTGCCAAGAATAACGGTCAACGCTACGATACCTCCAAGGATCAATAAGGTCACCAAAATCTTGCGGGTAAAAAATCCGGCAATGGATACATATCCGTTGGTAAAGCGATCAAAGCCACGATTAAACCAATTAAAGAATCGTTGCAACAACCCTTTTGATTCCGATTTGGGCTTCAACAGCATGGCGGCAAGCGCGGGGCTCAACGTGAGTGCATTAAATGCGGAGAGACAGATGGATACCGCGATGGTGATGGCAAACTGCTGATACAACCTGCCGGTAATCCCTCCGGTAAGGGCTACGGGGATAAACACTGCGGAAAGAATAAGCGCAATCGCGACTACCGGACCGGCTACTTCTTTCATCGCCTTACTGGTAGCTTCACGTGGTGACAGACCATGCTCTATATGATGCATGACCGCCTCCACGACGACAATGGCATCATCGACCACAAGCCCGATAGCCAATACGAGTCCCAACAAGGAAAGCACATTGACCGAAAAGCCCATCAAAGGGAAAAAGATAAATACCCCGATCAACGACACCGGCACCGTGAGCAACGGAATCAACGTCGCGCGCCAATCCTGGAGGAACAGGAACACTACGATGATCACCAGGATGACGGCCTCAAACAAGGTATGGATGATTTCATTGATTCCTTCGGTCACTGCTTCAGTAGTATCCAGCGAATAGGCCAATTCCATATCCGGTGGAAAACGATCCTTCAGTTCAGCCATTTTCTCACGGACCGCTTCTGCAACGGCAATAGCATTACTACCCGGAATCTGGAAGATAGCCATGGTAGCCGCACTCGCACCATTGAGCCGACTTGCCTGGTTATAATTTTCAGTACCCAATTCGATGCGAGCCACATCCTTGAGATAAACCAGTGCGCCATTTGGATTTGACTTGAGTACGATATTTCCAAACTCCTCTTCAGTAATCAGGCGGGATTGAAGGATGGCCGTATACGTATTCTGCACACCTGGCACTGAAGGCTCTCCCCCGAAGCTCCCTCCAGCACGGATAACGTTTTGATCCTTGATGGCTTTGGTTACATCCTGTACGGTGAGGTCATATCTGGACAACACATCAGGCTTGAGCCAGATTCGCATCGAATATTCTGAACCTCCAAACACCACGACGTCACCCACACCCTGGATTCGCTTAAGGTGATCCACCGCATTGATAAAGGCATAATTGTTGAGAAATTTAGAATCGTAGGTATTGTCAGGTGAATGCAACGATACCAACATCAGTGGAAAGGTGAGGGACTTCTTAATGGTTACCCCCATATCCTTGACTTCGGGCGGCAGAAATGGATTGGCCTGCGATACCCGGTTTTGTGTGAGCATGTTGGCATTGTCCAGGTTAGTACCCACTTCAAAGGATACCTCCAGCGTCGTACTGCCATCATTGGCATTGATCGAACGCATGTACAACATGTTTTCGACCCCATTGACCTGTTGCTCGATAGGCAGCGCTACCGTCTGCTCCATATTGACCGAATTGGCACCATTGTACAGGCCGGTGACCTTGACCATCGGTGGAGTAATCTCAGGATACTGGGAGATCGGGATGCCTTGCAGTGACATCATCCCAAGGATCACGGTGAGGATCGAAATCACCATGGCTACGATGGGTCTCCGGATAAAAAATTCGCTCATATCGTTGGTCGGTCGTAGTTCAGGAAATGATTATTTCACCTTTGTGGTGTCCGATGGGTTATAGTTCCAGGTCATCTCGACCGGTTTGACGACAATGCCGGGCTTGATCATGGCGTTGCCGATCATGGCGACTTTTTCACCCGCCTGGAGACCTTCCGATACCACCCAATTGCTTCCGGTCCGCATCCCTACGCTGACCGTACGAGGCACAATTTTGCTGCTGTCATTGACTACAAATACACGATACAGACTTTGCAATTGATTGATCGCCTGCTGTGGCACCAGGACGGCCCCTTTGACTTCATCGGCTTTAAAGCGCACCTTGACATATTGTCCGGGGCGAAGCAAACGATCAGCATTTTTAAATACCGCCTGCACAATCATGGAGCCTGTTGCGGGATCAATAGTACGATCAGCAAAATCAAGTAATCCTCTTTCCGGATACATAGTGCCGTCACTCAGGATCATTTCGATTTCGACTCCTTTCATATTTTTTCCTTCCGCCTGCTTCTTTTTAAACATCAGAAAGTCCTTTTCCGTGATGGAAAATCTGACCCGGATAGCTCCAATCGCAGAAATGGTATTGATGGCATTTTGTCCGATACTCCGGCTTACATAATCTCCAACCTGGACTTTTGAAATCCCGATGATTCCGCTGACCGGCGCGGTAATTTTAGCGTATCCCAATTCGATCCGGGCATTGGCGAGTATAGCTTTAGCACTCGCGACGGCTTGCTTTTGAGCCTCATAGGCGGCTTTGGCCGCATCCAGGTCACGCTGGCTCAGCGCATTCATTTTGGCCAAAGGCTCTACCCGTGCGAGATCGGATTTGTTTTTATCCAGAATCACCTCCTCTGCCGCCAGATTAGCCTCTGCCGAAGCAACTTTGTTTTGAAGTTGCACATCATCAATCACGTAAAGCAATTGTCCAGCTTTGACCGGATCACCTTCTTTAAATAGAATTTTAGTAATCCATCCTTCCACACGTGGCTGAATCTCCACGTCTTCCTGGCCATAGGTTTGTCCCACATACTCTACATACACCGGGATGTCTTGTTGGGCCGCAGCCACGACATTAACTTCCGGTACCAGCTCCACCACTTCCTTTTTCTCCTTGCAGGATGGAAGTAAAAGAAGTCCAAATGACCAGTACACCAAAACACGGAAAGAAGGTCTCATCTAGATATATTTTAACGGTATGCACCGGAAATCTGGCAAGGCCTCCGGCGGGCATTTAAATCAATTCATAAACAATTCAAAAACAGGCCTTTAGGCTAACCAGAAAAAATCCTGATGGAATAGCTTGAGGGTCATAGGCAAATATAACCATTAGCCCATGACTAAATATCGAATTGAATACCTAGAATATGATTGGGAAAATAAGCGGCGGATTACCGCTTTTTCTTCAAAGCTTTTTCCTGATTCTCCGCTACCCTGAATTTGACGATGCCGGTGATGAGTTTTACAGGTAATGGCCGGTCGAGCGGCAGCTGAATGGCCCCCTTTGAACAAGAATACCCAACCAACTCCTTTTGGAAGGCCAAAATACCGGAAGGCGCAGGATAAAACCCCACATGATTTTTACACGCCGCAAAATGCACCAGGTTGCCATGAAACACAAATGTGGGCATACCATATTTGATCGCTTCTGTGGCCTTAGGGGCTGCCTTACGGATGATGCTCCGCATTTGATCCATCCGGTCACGCATATCTTCCGGTACGCTGCGGATATAACTGTCTATGTCCTTTATCGAAGTATCCATGGTTAAGCAAGTCGATTGAAGAAGTATGAAAAGTATCTAACCCCAAGTTAACTGAACAGCCAATATTGCAAAGGGATCGCAGATTACGTAGAATTTATTTCAAAAGGATGGGCGCAGATTCAATACGTAATCACTTCTACACCCGAAGCTAATTTGCGAAAATCCATTAAAAATATCTCTGCGTCATCTGCGATCCAAACAATCGCTTCAAAAGTGATCCGAAACGCTGTAGTATCAATCTATATGGTAAGGGATCGCAGATTGCGCAGAATTTATTTCAAAAAGATTAACGCAGATTAGATACGTAACCGTTTACTCACTCGAAGCCAATTTGAGAACATCCATACAAAATATCTCTGCGTCATCCTTGTGCTGAGCGGAGTCGAAGTATGCGATCCAAACTGAAACAAGGATCACTTCCTGGTCCATGCAACTCTCTAATCCTCCACCTTCATCACCTTGCCAGGCTGAATTTTATTTCCGGAGCGCAACGTGTAAAAATACAGTCCGGGAGCAAGGGAAGACATATCCAACCTGAACAGGCCTTGCGCGCCACCGAGATTACGGGACAACAATCTTTCGCCCTGGGTATTGTACAATTCAATGCTCAAGGGCGTATCATCGGCCAGGGCAATGATGAGCTCCTCCGTCACCGGATTAGGATACACGTTGGCGAGATGGACTTGCTGATCCTTGGTGGCACTGGGCTCTATCAAAGCCAAGGCCGCTTCCACCGCCGCCAGGGCATCAATGCGACCAAATCCATATGTATTATTAGGCACCTCAGAACCAGGTATCTCACCACAGTTCTGATCTGTAGTTTTAGGCACTGCCGTTTGCTCGATGATGTCTTCAATCAGATCCACCTGGCCGGCGAGTTCAGGATTGGCGGATATTATGAGCGCTACCAGTCCGACCACATGCGGCCCGGCCATGCTGGTGCCGGAAGAAAACTCATACGCACCGCCTGGCACAGATGAACGAACCCAAACACCAGGCGCCGAAACATTTGGCTTTAGACGGTTGCTGCCATCCACTGACACCGGACCACGACTGCTAAATCCCGCGATCGTATCATTGGGTGCTGTCGCGCCTACAGAAAAACTTCCTTCAAAAATAGGAGCAGGCGTATTTACAGACCCACAACCACTTCCGCTATTACCTGCCGAAACCACAACCACAATTCCGGCCTGCCGGAGATTGTTGACGACCATATTCATGATTTCGAAATTGGAAGAATCACAGCCTTCCGACTCCGGACATCCCCATGAATTGTTGATTACATGAGGTGCCTTGGCAGGATCTGGATTTTCATTGTTGAGATCTGTAGGTGCCAAAAACCATTCGAAACATTCGATATATGTAAATGGTGCGCCCCAGCCCCTTTCCATATTGCGGCATCCACACCATTTGGCATCAGGGGCTACCCCAATCTGATTGTCACCATCCAGGCCAACCATAGTACCCATGGTATGCGTGCCATGGCCATAGTCATCACAAGGAACTTTGGAATCCAGACCACAAGGATTGATGCTGTCCGGATTATTACCATTGATGACATGGATGGCATCATGCCAGTTGTAATTATGATCAGCTGTATCCCTGACGGCATCATACCCGCGATATTGATTACGGAGAGCGGGATGCGACCAATCATAGCCGGTATCCTCACCCCCTACGACAACATTTTGTCCCCGATAGCCCATCGCCCATACATCATCAGCCTGGATCCTTTCGATGCCCCACTCAATGGCAGAGCGCGAACCGCCTTGATCCAGCATGGTTTCTACAGGTTCTGCAAACCGCCGCGGAGCATTGTCAAAAATGCGGATTACATCGGAACGCTGAGCGATCTCCCGAATCAGATTCAAGTCGCCTTCGGTCTTGATGGCATTGACGATGTACACGGTTTCATAACTGACTCCACGCGCATCCAACACACTCCTCAGCCCAGCCTGAGACTTATCCGCAAACGCCTTGAGTGTCTGGAAGACAAAAGCGCCTTTTTCTTCTTTCGAACGAAGTTTTGAGGCTCCACTTACATCGGCTTGCCCGGTAAGTTCGATGAGGAAAGGAACAACATTGTTGTTACGCGCATTTTCGAGGAGCCCCGGAGACAACTTTTGTTGCCATGCCTGACCGGTTTGTGCAGCGGCAAATAGGTGAATTGCGACCGCAAGGATCGCCAGAGAAAGTTTTTTCATACCGGGGGCCGAAGGTACGCATTCAGCAGCGAGATTATTTCACCTGCCGGAGGATCCATTGCGTGACACCATCCATCATCACCGGAGACATGGTCTGCTCGATCTCTCCATATTCTGATGGCAAACCGGTGGTACATTCCTGGAAAAGATGGTTGAGGCCCGGGTATTCAATGGTCGTTGCTTTTTTATTTCCCCCGCTTTTCAGCGCGGCAGCAATGGCTGTAAGATTTTCGGCAGGAGGCACCTGGAGATCTTTGGCTCCATTGACCGCCAGCACCGGGCATTTTACACGAGCTAATGTAGGAGCCGGATCATACTTGATGAAGTACTGCATCCAGGGACTCATGATTTGCTTAAGTTCGAGTTCTACCCACTCCTGATCGGTCATGCCTGCAGGTTTTTCTTCGGGAGCTGCATCCTGAATGACCTTGGTCAGTTCCTTGGAGATCATCTCTTTCATCGCATCTGTGTTTTCGGTCTCCAGGATGATTTCAAAGATGCGTTTGTTGACGGATTGAGCATCGGCCACGTCTTCGTCGATGACGCCTGAAGCTTGTGCGATTAGTTTTTGCTGCAACAATAACAATTGATCACCCCGGATCCCCGTACCTGCCAAGAGTACGATAAAGGCTATATCTTTTTCATCTGCCGCAACCATTGGCGCTATGATACCCCCTTCACTATGACCCGCCAACCCGATTTTCTTTGCATCAATTTCCTTTCGGGTTTTGAGGTAAGCCACAGCACCCGCAACGTCTGTGGCAAAATCAGCTGATGTGGCTGTCGCAAAATCTCCTTCGGACTTTGACACGCCGCGATCATCAAATCGCAAAACCGCAATACCATGACGAGTCAGATAATCAGAGAGCACGAGAAATGGTTTATGCCCCATCAGCGATTCATCCCGGTCCTGAGGCCCACTGCCCGTGATCAATACGACTGCAGGATACTTGCTGTCCTGACCAGGCAGGGTAAGCGTCCCGGCAAGTGTGATACCAGCCTTCTCATTGCGGAACGTCACTTGTTCACTGGTATACGGAAGCGGCTCCACAGGCGTCTGCGGGCGCTTGATTTCTTGTTTCTGAACTTCCTCCCTGGAAAGATCAAGCGGATACGCCTGCCCCCCCTGGTTGAGTGCACCTTTGATCTGGTCACCATTGACCTGCCCTTCGTATACAATACCAGCCTGGGCAATCGCAAACTTGATCACTGGTGCCACATACTCGGTAGCCGTCACCGGAATCGCATTGACGCCCTGATCCGGACTATCCATCGTAGACTGGTATCCACCATCCGTAGCCGTCACATGAAACACAATCCGAAGCTGCATTCCCTGGACTTTGAGGAGTCCATTCCAGTCGCCCGTGATGTCTTGTGCATGACTGATGACCAGGGAAAAAAGAGTGACGATCCAGGTAAAGTACGTTTTCATAAAAATGAATTTTTCAAGTTGATCAAAGGTAAACTATTCTCCTCCTTTACCCCGGAGAAGGACATGGCTATGAATCGCACTAATGGGAACGCCCATTGGGATCATCGCAGGGAGTAATCTCGCAATCCTCAATGAATTAGAATCCTCTAATAATGAGGCTTAAACCCTGACTTTGACATATGTCAAACTTTGCTGGCCTGAATCTCCGAACCTTTAAAACCGCAAATACATCACTCCTTATGAAGTACCTGGTATTTACATTAGGCATCATAGGTTTAGCCATACTATGCAGTTGTCAATCTGCTGCACAGTGGGACCAAAAAGCATCTCAACTGGAAGCGCATGCGGATAGTCTGGACCTGGCGTATAGCATGATCAACAAGTCCATCGACAGTCTTTGGGATTCGACGACAGCCTGTATTGCGCGAACCATGCCGGAAACCGTTCCTCCGGTCGATCGTGAAATCTTCCTGACCTCACGCAATGCCAACCACATCCGGATGTTTGAATCCTATCAATGGCTACCTGAAACCACAAAATCCGTGATCGAGAAAGCCGCCATTGAAGATGAAAAACTCGCTGACCGGCTTATGGATCTGGCCGATAAAAAACAAATGCAGGAAAAGGAACGCCTGGTGTTCCTGAGTGAAGTAGCAAGCCAGGAGCCCGGCTTACTGGGGCGATATGTTGATCGATTCCGCTCCATAAATCAACAAGCCGAATAATCCATCATACGCTTAACCCAAATTTCAATACATATGCATTACCTGTTACGAAATCCAATGACCCTGCTTCTGGCAGGATTTATCTGCATCCTGACATTCAATGCCTGTCAAGATGATCCCGCCGAAAATCCAACCCCCGTGGTGGCCTCCGACTATGATAATGAGGTGGTCCTTAAATGGAATGATCTGATCCTGGATGTTGAACGTTTTACTCCGGGTTTCTTGCCTCCGGTTTCCGCCCGTGCTTATGGGTATATCGGCCTTACCGCCTATGAGGTGACCGTACCCGGTATGCCGGACCATCATTCTTTAGGCGACCATTTTGCGGGTCTCGATTTGCCTTCTGCACCAAAGGCAACCATTCATTATCCCACAGCACTCAACAATGCGTATGCAACCATCATCCGCAAACTTTTCCCTACCGTCCCCGCGGCACAGTTGTCTGAAGTGATAGCTCTGCAGAACTATTTCAACCAGAAATTTGAGGGTCAGCTCACCCCACAAGTCTACAGCGCGAGTGTAGACTGGGGCAATGCTGTCGCTGAAGCGGTATCGATTTGGTCTGATACAGATTTAGCCGGCCGGGATGGATATCTAAACAATTCTGATCCTGCCTACGTACCGCCTTCCGGTCCGGGGCTCTGGCAACCCACTTATCCCAATTACCGCGCCGCCCTCCTTCCGCATTGGGGAGACGTGCGCATGTTTGCAGCATCACCCGATGACAAATGTGACCCTCCATTGCCCTATAGTACTGAGACGACCAGTGAGTTTTATGCACAGGCGCTGGAGACCGAAAACAAAGTCAACCTCATCCACCAGGGACTCAACTATGAGGACAAATGGATTGCCCAATTCTGGAGCGATGATTGTGCCGCACTGACCTTTTCACCGGGAGGGCACTGGATTGCGATTGCCAACCAGTCACTGGACAAAACGCATGCTGATCTTGGCAAAGCAGTAATCGTTATGGCCAAAGTTGGAATGGCTATCTGTGATGCCGGCATCCGTTGCTGGAGCGAAAAATATCGCTTCAACCTGATGCGTCCGGTCCAGTATATCCGCGACGTGATGGGTCATTCCGATTGGAATTCCATTATGTGTCCGGATGGCCAGGGACAATATTTCACTCCGGCATTCCCCACCTATCCTTCAGGTCATGGTACGTTCGGTGCAGCTGCTGCAGAAGTGCTGACCGAAGAGTTTGGACATAGTTTCGTTCTGACGGACAATTGTCATAAGGACCGCACTGAGTTTATCGGCACACCGCGCACCTTTTATAGTTTTTATGAGATGGCAGGTGAAAATGCCTATTCCCGAATTCCAATTGGAGTGCACTATCGGATGGATGCAGAAGCTGCACTCGATCTCGGTTACAAAATCGGCAGGAGAGTCAATGCCTTGCCCTGGCAATAATTGAGGTGAAACGCTTTGGCATCGCAACCTTTCCAAAAAAGCCCGGTCTCATGACCGGGCTTTTTTACATCTTGTAGACTATGCCGACCAGCGCTCGATCAAACCGGATTTCCTCGATTACACAACCTTTCCTGTTCAGGAACAGTTTTATTTTTCGCGATCTGCCACCACAAGATCAAACCAAAATCCAGGTGTCGGCCAAGTTAGAAATCCGCAAACGAGGATCGACACTATTTCGCCAGGGGGCGTTTCCAACAGGGATGTATATACTCGTGACCGGAAAAGTCAAAATCTGCCAGACCACGAATGGCGGTGCTCGTCAAACCATGTACATCTATTCGGATGGCGACCTGATCGGTCATCGTCAATTGATCGCCGGCGAAAAACATCCGGTTTCCGCAGTATTGCTTGAAGACAGTACCCTGCAATATATTCCGGCTGATGCGTTCAGAAACGTACTGACCTCTTCTACCAATTTTCAACGCAATATGCTTACCGCATTAGCCCGGGAGTTTACCGTCTGGACCAACAGGATCACAGTCTTCCAAAAATTTCCGGTACGGCATCGGCTGATATTGGCGCTGCTCATTCTTTATGAACAATTCCGGACTTCAGGAGGCGATGAAGGAGCGATTACAATAACGCGAACAGAACTGGCGGAATATACCGGAGCCTCCCTTGAAACCATCGTGCGAATGCTTAATACTTTGAAAGCGGAAAACCTGGTAATGATCAAAGGACGTCGTATTTTTATTCCGGATCCACTGACGCTTTCGCGTCTTTTGGATAACGAAAACAATTGAAATCCCAATCCTATAAGCCCAACCCTCCTTACTTTTCCATACGGTCTGCAACCACTGAATAGCCACTCTGGTGAAATACCTTTTTGTATTTTCCTCTTCGCATCAGCGTCTTCAATGCCTTCTCCTTATTAGAAGCCCGATCGTAAAATCCTTGGGCGATCATACATCCGATATAATATCCAAGATCAGCCGGCCGGCCTTGCGATTGATTGCCATTATATAACCAGGGCGAGTAATCATACGGAGAGGTCCTCATATCTTCTTGAAACTCCCGCCAGAGGTCATCCTTATGCGCAGCACCATAGACATGAATATCATCATTGATATTGCGCCCCAGAAACCGGGAAGTGATAAAATCTGCACTACCCTCTGTGATCGACATATTGAGGAGTTTGAGCTTGCGGTGAGAAAGCAAGGAAAAAAACTCGTCCATTGGAAATCCACGCTGTCTCGTATGAACCGCTTCGTGTGCTACCATGGAAACTATATCGCCTGATTTCCCAAGAACACTTTGAAGCCATGCATTCAATCCTCTTTTGTCAACGGTTGCATTCGCGGCAGCGATCTCGGCCCCAACAAGAATCAAATCCTTTGAGGTGGTGCCTCCCGTCCTCAGGCACCCGATGGCAAAACATACATCAGGTTTTTTAAACCCGGGTAATACCTGGCTCAACGAATCAAACATTTGATCGATATCTTCTGTCCGGTTGGCAATTTGTTCGGTTAAGGGTCGTACCGAATTCCAGAATCCAGGCACTACGCTGATCAAATGGACATATTCTTCAGCCGTAAAATCCCGGGCTTTCAGGAATTTTTTAAAATCAGGAGAAGCCGCTTCAATGTATTCCTGTTCAAGGATGTCAACACTATCCGCCGTAGTCCTGGCCTTGGCCAAATGGTCGTAAGCATTCCAAAAGCGACGGATGTCAGTGGTTTCCACCTTGTATTGCTTTTGGGCAACCAAGGCCACGGGAGTAAGCAAGAAAAGAATCAGGATGTTTTTTGCGTTCATACTTGACTTCAATGCGTTTGACTGTAATCCAGAAACATCCTGTGATTGGGATTGGAATGCGTAGGTGAAATTTCAAAATCATATTGACCAACAATCCGGAATCCGTTTTTGACATAAAATGCCACGGCCCGATGGTTTTCAGTCCAGGCATAGAGCCACATTCCAGATTGGTCCAATGATTTTGAACATTCAATAGCCTGGTCAAGCAGCCTCTGACCGATGCCGGATCCGTAATAGTCACGAAGGATATACAAGCGTTCCAACTTGGTGATATGCACCCGTTCGAGCTCCGGATGTCCACAGTCGGGAATCAACTTGACATATCCTGCGGGCATGCCATCGATCAGACAGATATAAAAATGATTGGAAGGATCTCCCAACTCCGTGGCCAATGCATCAGGGGAAAGCCTTCGTTCGATATACCCTTCGATATCCTCTTCGGCAGCACTGTGGCCATGGGATTCCCGAAACGTCTGTGTCCCTAGGTGAGACAATAAAGTAGCGTCTTCTACGCCGGCCTTGATGATTTCGTTCATTATACGATCAAATATGGGAAATTCTAAGAACCTCTCCATTGCCTTTTGATTCTTGGTTACCGATGGTGTTTTAGATCGCAGATGACGCAGAGATATTTTTAATGGATTTTCGCAAATTGGCTTCGAGCGGTTAAGCGATTTCGTATCGCATCTGCGCTAATCTTTTTAACATAATTTCTGCGACATCTGCGATCCCTTACCATATAAATTGATACTACAGCGTTTCGGATCATTTTTGAAGCGATTGTTTGGATCGCTGATTACGCAGAGATATTTTTAATGGATTTTCGCAAATTAGTAATGGGGCTGTCAGGGATTTCACACTTAATCTGCGCTAATCTTATTAACATAATTTCTGCGTAATCTGCGATCCTTTTACATTTTGAATCTATCCGGAAGAGAGGAGCGTTAAAAACACGGCACGGCTATTGCTGACATCTGGTTGAGGTACAAGATTAAGTCATGAGTGAGTTACGACATCGACCTGTCGGGCTTTAAGGAAAGGGGAGTTGCGCACTCCCCTTTTTGGTTTTTGCAAACCCTCCTGCTGTGAGCACTGCGATTGCTGTCGAGTTTCCTTAGTTTTACCCCGCATGAACAATGATCAGAAAGCCATCCGCACGACATGGTATAGCATGGGAAGTAATGCCCTGCTGGCCATCATCAAGTGGACAGCTGGCTATTTTGGTCACTCCTATGCCCTGATCGCCGATGCGATAGAATCCACCACGGATTTGTTTTCTTCCATCCTGGTGTTGATAGGCCTCAAATATGCCAGTCGTCCTGCCGACAAAAATCATCCATACGGCCATGGAAAGGCAGAACCCCTCATCACCTTTTTGGTAGTAGGGTTCCTGATCACCTCCGCGCTGATCATTGCGCATCAGAGTATCCAGAATATCCGCACCCCGCATGAAGGACCCAGATCCTTTACCCTGATCATTCTGGCGGCCATTATTCTATGGAAAGAGATTTCATATCAACTCGTGATCCGCAAAAGCCGCGAGACCGGGAGCAGCCTGCTCAAAGCGGATGCGTGGCACCACCGAAGCGATGCGATCACCTCGGTGACCGCCTTTATCGGGATTTCAATTGCGCTCATCATGGGCAAAGGCTATGAATCCGCCGATGACTGGGCAGCACTTGCCGCTTCCGCTTTCATTCTATACAATTGCTACCTCATCTTCAGGCCGGCCCTGGGTGAGATCATGGACGAACATCTCTATGATGACCTGATCGATCAGATCAGGACTATCTCTGCAGAAGTTGACGGTGTAACGGGCACCGAAAAATGCCAGGTTCGCAAGGTAGGCATGCGCTACTATATCGACCTCCATATCGAAGTCGATGGTGATATCTCTGTTCGACACGGCCACGAAATTGCCCACGTGCTAAAAGCCAGGCTGATGGAAGAACTTCCTGAAGTCGCTGATGTACTTATGCATGTGGAACCACATGAATAATGGGGTGATGGAGTGATGGAGTGATGGAGTGATAGAATGATGGGGTGATGGGTTTTAAGAAATCATAACTCCGTGTTCTCCGTGCTTCCGTGTGGAATCCTTTCATCGTTGAAGAGCCAACAAACTGTGTAAGCCAAATATTTGCTCGTTCAAAAATGATATCCAAGTCCGACCTGGGCACTTATGCCGGCAACATCGCCTTCCGTTTGTCCGCCAAAGGTCTTATGCGGACTCAAAGTGACTATCATTGACCATTGTTCCGACAACATGGCTTTTGCTCCGATATTAAATCCAATAGCATACAGATTGTTTTCCCAGTCATTGATAGACTCTTCATCTTCCTTGAGGCTTATGTATTTTCCATTCAGACCGACAAAGAATCCTTTCTTATCTGCACTGAAGTAATAATTGACTGCGGGTCTGAATTCCCATGCGGTACCGTCGCTTTGGCTCCCCCAGTTGGCATCCACGTTGAGGGTCATGTGTTGCCCCAGCCCGGCTTCCAGGCCAACACCTGCGCCAATAAAGGGATTGTTGACATACCCGAGGATGAGCATCTGGCCTTGCACACGCAGCTCCTGACCAAACGCCGTGCCTATTCCGAGGCCAGCAAAACAAAGTAAAGTGAATAATGATTTCCTCATGGTTACATCGTTTGATTGATGTTCCAAGATTAGGCTACAACGACCTATCCTGATGGCTGGATTAGATGAAAGTCATCCTTTTACAGACCAGACCCGCCGGAAGCCTGACCATAGATTCTTCAAATGCTCTGCCAGATTCAGCTGAATCCGGTTCCGCAACTGAGGATTGGTAAATATTTTCAAATCTCTTTTATAACCAAGCTTTAGCCCTTAAGGGCATTGATGTCTCCTCAAAATGGATTCTCAATTGATGCGTAGTTTAATTTTCCCTCCAACTATTCACCATTCACTCTGCTCTCTGCTCTTTGCTCACCCCTTCTGCCCTTTCTGCCTGTTCCGCCCCTATGGGTGCAAATTGTTGCGCTTTGGGCGCAAATTGTTGCGCATTTCGGGCGCAAATTGTTGCGCCCCTACGTCATCGCATTATTTCTCTGCGATGTTGGACGCCCCACTCCATCATCGTGTCCAGCACCTCGCTGAGGGTCATGCCGGATTTGGTGAGCTCATACTCCACTGTTACCGGGGTCGAATCATAGACCGTCCGGCGCACCATACCATTCAATTCCAGGTCTTTGAGCTCTTTGGAAAGCATGCGCGGCGTAATCTTTGGAATATCCCGTTCGAGTTCTTTAAACCGCTTCTTTCCAAACATCAGGCTGGCAATGATGGGCAACTTCCACTTACCGCTCATGACATTGAGCGTGTCATTCAAGGCGAGCACATATTCGGTGGAACAAGCCCTGGCGCGTTCGATAGCTTTGGTATTGGATATGGTCATTGTGTTTCGGTTTTTGTTGTCAACAATCCGCGGGGTCGGGATGTTTATAAGATGTATCCCTGATCCCGATCATTATGAAATGTTACTATACTATAGTATATCGGTATACCAATGTATAGTAGTTACTATTGTATAGTAAAGATACCTACTTTTGTATCACCAAACGGTTTTATTTTCTGATTTCTGATCATGAACCGGACGGGAATCACGATTTTTAACTAACTTAATACGATGGACAGATAAGAATTCCTCCGCAAAGGCCTGATGGGCACGGGTATGCTCGTCACCTCCACCGCCATGGGCCAGGTGCTGAAAAACGACATCGACGAACTGCAACCCCTGGAAGCCCTGGGATTCAATCACATTCCCAATACGCAATCTAAAATTATGAGCAATACAGTATTACATCGCGCCGACACCCGGGGCGATGCCAATCACGGCTGGCTGCATAGCCGCCACACGTTTAGTTTTGCAAACTATCACAATCCCGAACGCATGCATTTTGGGGTGCTACGGGTACTCAATGACGACATGGTCATCGCCGGCAAAGGCTTTGGCACCCATCCGCATGACAACATGGAAATCATCTCCATACCTCTCGAAGGCGACCTCGAACATCGCGATAGCATGGGCAATGTATCGGTAATCCGGCACGGGGATATCCAGGTCATGAGCGCCGGTACCGGCATCACCCATAGCGAATACAATAAAAACCTGGACCGGGATGTCAAATTCCTTCAGATCTGGGTCTTCCCTAACCGCCGGGGCGTTACACCACGCTATGATCAGATCACCCTGAAAGCGAATGATCGTCACAATACCTTCCAACAAATCCTGTCCCCGGACCCAAATGATGCCGGCGTATGGATTCACCAGGACGCCTGGTTCCACCTCGGCCGTTTTGATCAAGGCAAAACCACGAAATACAACATCAAGCGGAAAGGAAATGGCGTGTATGCCTTTGTTTTACGCGGTGAAGTGACCATCGAAGGACATCACCTGCAGCAAAGAGACGGTCTGGGGATCTGGGATACGGATCAAATCGCCTTCAAATCTGATACAGATGGAGCCGAAGTCCTCCTTATGGATGTACCCATGGCGCTGTAGACTGCCCTTTTGCCACCCTGCAAACAGTCTTGTTTAGAACAAATAAAAGTTAAAATTTTTCCTTCCTTCGGACAACCAATCGGTTACAAAATCAGTTGTATAGATTGTATGTCTGAATGGAAAGATTCGGAGAGGAATGCTCCATTTTTCTTGGATCTTTGAGCGACAACACAAATACTTTAAACCAATAAATAATAAATAAAAACGATTATGAGCGAAACCAAAACACTGACGAAAACCAAGTGGAATATCGATAAAGCGCACAGCGAAGTCGGGTTTGCCGTCAAACACCTGATGATCACCAATGTCAAGGGTACGTTTAAAGACTATGATGCCAGCATCTACACGACCGATGAAGATTTTACCACGGCCGAAGTGGACTTCTGGTTAGATCCGGCCTCGGTGGATACTGGGGATGCCAACCGGGACAACCATATCCGGAGCAATGACTTTTTTGACACCGAAAATTTCAAGCAAATCCATTTCACCACCGATTTTGCGGTCGATAAAGTGGATGATGACGGCAGCTACGAATTGTGGGGCGACCTCACTATCCGGGGCATCAAAAAACAAGTCAAACTGAGCATTGAATTTGGAGGCGTGGTCAAGGATCCCTGGGGCAATCACAAAGCAGGAATCTCGATCCATACCAAAATCAACCGCAAGGACTGGGGCCTCAACTGGAACGCCGCCCTCGAAGCCGGCGGAGTACTGGTCAGCGACGAAGTCCGGATCGCAGCGAGCTTACAGTTGGTGAGATCCTGATCTAAAAGGATTTTATTCGAGACCTGACAGGTCTCCTCATGGTTTACAGAAGATCACGAGGAGACCTGTTTTTTTTACAGGTCGCCAGATATGGTGTCATCGCAATCACCTAAACCTCTGTGTAGCTGCCATATTTAGGAATTTATTCGAAGTGGTATGGGGTATCATTGCCGCCCCAATTTCCAGGAAGCCTTAACTTTAAGGAATATGAAAACCCTCCGCATCCTCACCATCCTCCTCTTGCTTTTCAACGGCACCGGTGCCCTGTTTGGAGGCTGGAGCCTGATCACTGATCCCACCGGCCAGGATCTTCACTTGCCAGGGGAATTATTGGAGCATAGTCCGTTTAAAGATTTCTTCATCCCCGGAATTGTATTGTTTACTGCCATAGGTATCTTTTCTCTTATTGTACTGTTCTGGATGACCATGCAATGGAAACACTACCCGATCCTCCTGATCATCGAAGGACTCCTGGTGACCGGATGGATCATCATCCAGATGATCATGATCCGCGAAATCAGCTATCTCCAGTTCGTGTTTATGGGTATAGGGATTTTCTTTGTTCTGGCCGGAAGGAAAATGAGAATTGATAATTGAGAATTGCCTTCCCGCTGCCTCCGACTCTTGCTGGAGAGTTATTACTCCTGCTCAACCCGGTTCCGCACCTACGGCGCGGGATTGTTTTTTCGCTTCTCCATGCTACCAACCTCTAGCCCCTACGGGGCAATGCACATGCTATAACCATAGACGATCAGCTAAATCCTTCTTAGTTCAACTTCCTTGTTGGGTAGTCGTGCTGAGCGACATCGAAGTATTGGGTATTGAACCAAAGAAAATACACTATCCAGACATTAACCTTTCCCATTCCTCATTCCTTCCCGCCTGGCGGACGGGATCTACGCTTCACTTCGACATTCCTTATTTGCCTTATGCCATCAATAAACTACTAACTTTACAAGTATAACTATCCTGCCGCGCAGTCGTCATGTCGAGTGAACTCAAGTTCCAATCCCGTCCCTTGAAATATTACTGGATCGCGTTTACCCGGCATGATTTCAAAGCAAGTATCACTGTATTCTTTGTAGCCCTCCCATTGTGCCTTGGTGTATCCCTGGCCTCCGGCGTTCCGGTATATTCCGGACTGCTCGCGGGCGTGATTGGAGGTATGTTTATCTCCCTGCTCAGCAAATCCGAACTCAGCGTCAGCGGCCCTGCCGCGGGTCTCACTGCGATATGCTCGGCAGCCATCACCGAACTCGGGGCGATAGAAATCTTTTTCCTCTCTGTCATGGTCGCGGGCTTACTCCAGGCGCTGATCGGCTTCCTCAAACTCGGAGGCTTTACGCATTTCATCCCCTCCGCCGTGATCAAAGGGATGCTCACCGCTATCGGGATCATCCTCATCTCCAAACAAATTCCACTCCTGGTCGGATACAACCAGCCCGATTTCTGGACCAACGAACTGTTTAATATCCTGACCTTTAAAAATGGATTCCGGGATATTGGTGACCTCTATTATCATACCTCTGCCGGTGCCGTGACGATCTCCTTGATCACGCTATTGATCCTCATCCTCTGGAAAAAATACCTTTCCGACAAGGTTTCCCTTCTTCCTACATCTTTTATCACGGTACTCTCCGGCATCCTGCTCGCTATTGGATTCAACCACTTTTTTCCATCCATAGCCATCAAACCCACACAATTTGTCACCATCCCCCATGATGTCATAAACCAGATCCGACCTGCCGATGTAAGTCAATTATTTAGTAATGCCGCCATCTGGCGTAATGCACTCATCATTTGTTTCGTAGCCACGCTCGAAACCTTGTTGAGTATCACCGCCATCGACAAACTGGATCCATACAACCGGATCACTCCTCAAAACCGTGAACTGATGGCCCAGGGCGCAGGCAATTTTATAAGTGGATGGCTTGGCGGACTACCCATCACCGCAGTCATTGTACGTAGCTCAGCCAATGCCGAAGCCGGAGCCCGCACACGACTCTCTTCTTTCGCGCATGGCCTCTGGATTCTGCTGGCTGTATTGTTTGCGATCCCACTGATCAATCTTATCCCATATTGTGTATTGGCGGTAGTATTGATCCGCACGGGATACAACCTGGCCAAACCCAAAATGATCTTTGCGATCTACCGGCAGGGCCGGGAACAGTTCCTGCCCTTTATCGTCACGGTGATCGCCATCCTGGCTACTGACCTGCTTATCGGCGTAGTGATCGGGGTCACCTACGCTATTTATTTTTTGATCAAACACACCCTTGAAGCCGGATATGTCCTGAAAGAACGCCATGAAGGCCATACCAGGCATTTCACCGTCGAACTGGCCCTCAACGTCAGCTTCCTCAACAAGAAGAGGATCATGGAAATGCTCGACAAGCTGCCTGAATATGCCATCGTGGATATCAATGGCGCGGATAGTGTCTATATTGACAATGATATCCTGGAAATATTCCATGACTTTAAAGCCAAAGCCCATCGAAAACATATCCAGCTCACCATGACCAACATCCCTGAAGTGGAAACGATCGAGTTGCATTAGAACCCCGGAGTATTACTCTATGAGATGGTAAAATCATGCATGAAAAAATAAATCTCCCTACCCACCTGACCGGGCTGACAGACCAAGAGGTGCTTGCATCGAGAAATCTGCATGGCTACAATCTGCAGCACAAAAGATTGAAAAGCTCGTGGTGGCGCATGTTGCTGGAGATCTTTCGCGAACCCATGCTGATCTTATTGATCGTGATCGCGGGGATCTATTTTATCCTCCAGCAATACGGTGAAGCATACTTTATGCTGGCCGCCATCATCATTGTATCTGGCATTTCGTTTTACCAGGATAACCGAAGCCGTAAAGCCCTTGAAGCGCTGGAAGCCTTGAATACCCCACTCAGTAAAGTAATCCGCGAAAGCCAGGTCCAAAACATCCTGACCACCGATATTGTCCCTGGTGACCTGATGATTATCGCCGAAGGCACGACGATCAATGCCGATGGACAGATTGTCTACAGTCATGATTTTTCAGTCAACGAATCCACCCTCACCGGTGAAGCCCAGTCCATTTATAAATCTGAAACGGGAACCGATCCAAAAGTATACAGCGGCACACTGGCCTCTTCAGGACTTGCTGTGGTCCTGGCTGACAAAACCGGCACAAAGACCCGCATTGGCCAGTTGGGTTTGTCCCTTACCGAAATCAAAGAAGAACCTACCCCGTTGCAAAAACAGATCGAATCCTTTGTCCGTGCCATGGCATTGATCGGTATTCTGGTTTTTGTGCTGGTCTGGGTCGTCCAATACCTTGAAAGCCGGGATATCCTGGCAAGCCTTCTCAAAGGGCTGACCCTTGCCATGTCCATCCTTCCGGAAGAAATCCCGGTAGCCTTTACCACGTTTATGGCTTTGGGTTCCCGTCGCCTTATGAAAGATGGTATCATCGTCAAAAAAACAAGAACCGTAGAAACGCTCGGTAGCGCGACAGTGATTTGCGCTGACAAGACCGGCACCATCACAGAAAATAAAATGGCACTGCACGGTGTCTATGCAGGGGCTAACAACGCCTTATATGTAGACGAAGAAACGTATGATCACTATGCCCTTGACGTCATCGAAACCGCCATGTGGGCGAGCGAACCCGTGCCTTTCGATCCGATGGAAAAAACACTGCACCAGGCTTACGAAAGAAAATGCCATCGGGACGAACGCGAGGTATACTCTATGATTCACGAATATCCTCTGGGCGGCATCCCACCAATGATGACCCATGTGTTTGCGGACCAGGAGGGCAAACGAATCATCGCTGCTAAAGGTGCGCCGGAGGCCATCCTCCAACTCTGTGATCTACGTCCTGATCAACGCGCATTGATCAACCAACAACTTGAAACATTAGCCCGTGAAGGATTCCGTATGCTTGGTGTCGGTCGATCCAACCATACCGCTGAAGTCTTTCCAAAAGAACAGCAGCAACTCCCTTTTGAATTTATCGGACTGATCATCTTCAGGGACCCGCCCAAGCCCAATATCAACGAAGTCTTCCGGCAGTTTTACCAGGCCGGCCTCCAGGTCAAGATCATCACCGGAGATAACCCCGTCACCACACAAGCCATTGCAAAAACAGCCGGGATCTTACATCCTGAAAACACGATTGATGGCCAGACCTTAATGCAACTGAGCGCTTCCGCATTTCAGGAAGCGGTCCAACACAACACTTTGCTCACCCGCATGTTTCCCGAAGCCAAGTTGGCCACGATCAATGCCCTCAAAGCAGACCAGCAGATCGTAGCCATGGTAGGCGATGGAGTCAATGACGGCCCCGCGCTGAAGGCAGCGCATATCGGTATCGCGATGGGGCAACGCGGAACAGAAATGGCTAAAAGCGCCGCGGCCCTTATCTTACTCAACGACGATCTCACCAAACTGGTTACCGCCATCGGCACCGGACGAAGAATCTATGCCAATCTTAAAAAAGCCATCCAATACATCATCTCGATCCATATCCCGATCATCCTCACGGTATCTCTACCTTTGTTTCTTGGATGGACCTACCCGGATATTTTTACGCCTGTGCATGTGATCTTTCTCGAACTAGTGATGGGCCCCACGTGCTCCATCGTGTTTGAAAACGAACCGATGGAAAAAAATACCATGCATCAACCCCCGCGACCTTTGACGGAGACTTTTCTCAATTGGCGTGAACTGAGCATGAGTGTCATGCAAGGCCTGGCCATCACAGGAGGCATCCTGTGGATGTATCAATACACCTTACAGCATGGAGGCACCGAAGAAAATATACGAACGGATGTCTTTACCACCCTGATCATGGCCAATATCTTCCTGACCCTGGTCAACCGTTCTTTTCATTTTTCCTGGCTCACCACTTTAGGCTACAAAAACAATCTGCTGCTGGGGATCCTTCTCATCACGCTCACGATCCTGGGCACGATGCTCTATTTTGATCCGGTGACCAAATTCTTCCATCTGACCCATCCGGATGCAATGGATATCCTTCGATGCACCGCGGTAGCAGCAATTTCCGTCTTGTGGTTTGAAGTAGTAAAGTGGCTGAAACGAAAAAAAAATGGTCATGGCTTAATCCCATGATGATGACGACGTGGACATGGGAACAAATCACACGCAAACAATCCGCGACAGGAAAAGTCAGAACACCTCAGGCATCGTGGTGAATCACCATCACCGGGATAGCAGGATGCTGCAAAGCCTTTTTGGTTACGCTGGAATGTGTGAGGTTTTCAAAAAACCCACGATGATGCGAAACCAGCACCACCATGTCTGCTTTTGTATCCGCTGCGTGGGCAGATAATACATCATGCGCTCTCTTTTCATCCTCCCACAATTGGACGATCTCAAACCCGGTCAACATTTCCTTCCTTGCTTCCAATCGGTCAGCCAAACGGGCCTTAAGGCTATTGAACGCACTCGCATCCCTGGACACATGAACAAAATCATAGTTAATCTGCTGACCCGACCCGAAATTCAATAATTCGTCAAGCGCATTTCCCGACAACAACTCTTGCGTAAATCCCACAGCAATCCGGCCCGGAAACGCGACCGATGCCTGTGGCGGCACTACGATGACCGGTTTCTGGCTGTGTCTGCTGACCTCTGAGGATACCGTACCAAAAAGACGACGCATCGAATTGTCCGTAGACTTGGTCGCCATGATCATCAGATGATAATGACCATGGTCGAGCAATTCGATCAGGCTACTGGAGGCTTCTCCGATTTCGAGATGAGCATTGACATGAAGGGGTATGCCGGCAGCCGCGTATTCAGCATTGTATTGATTGGCCAACTCGGTCAGCTTTTGATTGCTGTCCGACAGAAACTGAACATCCAGGGCTCCGGCCGAAACGGGGTCATATAATGTTTGATGAACATGCGCCAGCGTCAGGCCATAGCCCAGCTGTACCGCCATCACACGGGCATATTCCACCGCATGCATACTTTCTTCCGAAAAATCAACCGGGACGAGGATTGAATCCACTTGTGCCGCTGACAAATAAACCATGACTTCATCAATCGTCGCATCGATATCGCCGTCATGCGGATGCTGAATCACATGATCCCCGATCCGGAAAGCAGGCACAGACGCCAACCCTGCTTTGATAAACTGATCCACATGATTGATTTCCGTCACAGTATATGGCAAGTCATGCGCTTTCAAAGCCTCTTCAAGCTTGATCTTAAGCGAATTGCTGATAAACCCCCTTACACTATATAGTTCGATATTCATTTGTCCCTGAGGTTGTCCAAACGTTGCGCTATCCTTTTCCTGATTTGATCCGGGAATTGTCTTCATCGACCAGTACACGTATAATGTCATAAGTGGTCAGCATTCCCACCAATTCGCCCTGGTCTACAATCGGAATGGCATGAAAAAGGTTTTCCGCGAAAAGTTGTAAGGCCACATTAATGCGTTCATTGGATTCGAGGGTTGCGATTCCAGTGGTCATAATGTCCTCTGCTGTGTAATGCCTTAGTCTGCTTTGCTCCACGAGCTGTTCATATGGAGTCATAGCTGTACCACGTAAAAAGTGCAGGAAGTCAGATTTGCTGATGAGACCCACCAGGGTGGTATACCTGACGACCGGAATGTGATGAATTCGCTGCGTGTCGAAGATTTCTTTGACCACTTCCATCGAATCCCCCGGCACAACCGTGGCCAGTTTTCGGGTCATAAATTGAGAAACAGGTGCTGTGAAATCCATGTGCTTTTTTTTGGGTCAGTCGTTGGCTATTATACATACTACAGCCACACAACCAAATGTTTAAATAGTAATAAATCATTTAATATTTAGAGGGAAAACGAATGAAACTAAACCCGGTCTACCCCGCTTTTCATGCATGTTGCCTCCTTATCAAAGCCACTTTATGCATGGTTAAAGGTATTTACTCTCCAAAACGGCCGAAATGACAGGGGTCAGCCATGAAATTGATACTGGTCAGCATTGGTCACCGGAAGGAGAAGTAATATCTTAGTCCTATGTCTCTGGCAAACCATTTCCCCCCAGCTAATCACCTCAATATCCTCGAATCTATTGTCGAAACCGCTGTCGACGGGATACTGCTGATTGATACGCGGGGGACTGTACTCATGGTCAACCCGGCTGTCAGAAAACTCTTTGGATATACCGATGAAGAAGTCCTGGGTCAAAATGTCTCCATGCTCATGCCCTCCCCTCATCATGATATTCATGATAGCTATATCCACAATTACCTCTCTACCGGTATCCGCAAGATTATCGGGATCGGCCGCGAAGTGGAAGGACGGCGCAAAGACGGTAGTCATTTTCCGATTCGACTGGCCGTCAGTGAGATCATCATCGAAGGAACCCACTTTTTTACCGGTAGCATCCAGGACATCACCGAGGTCAAGAAAGTGCAGCGGGAAATCATCAAACTCAATCACGAATTGGAGGAAATGGTTGTCGAACGCACGACCGAACTCCAGGATGCCGTCAACCTCCTGCTCGAGACCAACCAACAATTGAATCAATCCATTGAAAAACACAAGCAATACGAAGCCGCATTATTGGCTACCCGTGATGAATTGCGCAAATCCCTGGAAAAAGAAAAAGAACTCAACTCCCTTAAATCCAGGTTTGTCTCCATGGCCTCCCATGAATTTAAAACGCCACTGGCCAGCATCTTATCTTCGGCATCACTGATCTCCAAATATCCCAACACGGAACAGGCTTCAGATCGAAACCGCCACGTCGACCGAATTAAAGCCAGCGTCAATCACCTCAACAATATCCTGATGGATTTCCTGTCCATCACCCGCCTCGAAGAAGGTCAAATTGTTCCCGTCATCAGTCAATTCTCATTGTCCGGTCTCCTGGAGGACCTGCGCAGTGAAGCGGATGGCTTGCTTAAAAAAGGCCAAACGCTGGTCTTCACCATGAACCTGGGACACCAGGATATGCGATCCGATAAAAATATTCTTCGCAACATTCTCTATAACCTGGTCTCCAACGCCATCAAGTATTCTGACGAGGGCAAAACCATAACCTGCCAGGGACATGTGGAATCGGATCGCCTCATCATGGATATCCGGGACCAGGGATACGGTATACCTCCTGAAGACCAGAAACATATAGGAACCCGGTTTTTCAGGGCTTCCAACGCTGTCAATATACCGGGCACCGGCCTGGGGCTCAATATTGTACAATCCTATCTTCACGCTTTGAATGGCGAACTCACTTTCGTCAGTGAACAAGGAATTGGCACTACCTTTACGGTATCACTACCACTACATTATGAAAAGTAAAATCCTAATCATTGAAGATAATCATGATGTCCGGGAAAACCTGAGCGAACTATTATCGCTATCCGGGTATGAAACCCAAACCGCGGCCAATGGCAAACTCGGTGTCGAGGCTGCCCTGGCTCAAACGCCGGACCTCATCCTCTGCGATATCATGATGCCGGAAATGGACGGATACGCTGTACTTCGCATTTTGTCCAAAAACGAAGCCACCGCTTCCGTCCCGTTCATCTTCCTAACGGCTAAAACGGAATTGACAGATGTCCGGAGAGGAATGACCCTTGGAGCCGATGATTATATCACCAAACCTTTTGATGATGTCGAACTTCTCGACACCATCGAAGTGCGTCTTCGAAAAAACAAATCACATCCCACCATTGGCACGTCAGGAACCGCCTCCATCATCAACCTCCCCACAGGTGACGCGGTGCTTCGCTCACTGCCGGACGGATTGAAAGAAGGAGATCCCAGACTGATTCGCAAAAAAGATCTTCTCTTCGCCGAAGGTCAGACCTGCCGGTATGTATTTTGTATCCGCACCGGACGAGCGATCGCCACCAAAATTGATAACTATGCCAAGGAAGTGGTGACCCGACTCTATCAATACCCGATGATCATCGGGGTGGCATCCGCATTTGCAGGAACACGCTACCAGGAGACGGTCAAAGCCTTTGAAGATCTCGAAGTGATCCCCATCAAAAAAGATGATTTCATTTCCTTCGTGCTTCATGATCCGGGTGCTGCCTATTATTTCCTGCATCAAATGGCCTCCTATCAGGTGCAGGCAGATGAGAAACTCTTACTGCAGGCCTTTGGCTCTGTCCGTATGAAACTAGCCGCAACATTGGTCGATCTTTATGGCTTTTATCAGGAGAATGATCAGGCCGTCATCCCCGTCTCCCGCGAAGACCTGGCCAGCATGGCGGGTACCGCCAAGGAAACCATCATCCGCTGCCTCTCCGAATTTAAAGAAGAAGGCCTCGTGACTATCCAGGGATCGGACATTATCATTACGGCAGTACAGAAACTCGCTGAACTACGTTATTAAAGGGCTAAAGGGCTAAAGGGCGGAAGGGCGGAAAAGCAGAAAAATGGTACGTTACACAACCATATGACCACTCATACAAAGGGTCATCCGTGCAGCGCAATCAATGGAATATCCGAGTGATAAGCCACCCGCTTGGCTACACTATATGAAAACAATTCCTTGAGGACACTCTGATGGTGAACACGCATGATCACCATGTCAAACTGATTGAATTTCATAAACTCCAGAATCCCCTTCTCCACATCCAGTTCGTTGTAGACATGAAACCGGATATCAGGCGCATGCGCAAAGCTCTTCTTATACTCTACTATTTTTACTTTGACCCGCTCCGGATCATAGACATCCACATGGAGACAATGCAATTGTGCCCCTAATCGCCGTGAGATCTCCAGGGCTTTTTCAATCAACTCCATCTCACCAGGTTTGTATTCCAGCGTCAACCCGATCTTCTCAATTCCCCTGTAGTTGGCCGTATCCGGAATCAGCAGGACCGGGCATCCTGAGGCCTCCATCACCTTTGAGGCTACACTGCCAAAAAATATTTCCTTCAAACCGGAAGCGCCTGCCGTACCCATCACAATAAGGTCTGCGTCATCTTCCCTGGATTCCTGCAGGATCGCTTCCACTACATAATCCGATTCCCGGAGCGCATAGTTGACCTCAATATCTCCAAGCCGGTTTTCAACCGCGATTCGTTTGAGCAACTCTATCTGATCTCTGAATTGCTCAAACTCCTCAATAGCGACAGACTCATTAAATTCTTTCAGATTGAGGGAGTTCTCTACCCAGGTATGGAGTTGAAGCTCCTGGTAAACGTGCACTACCGTGATGCCGGCGTTTAACTTTTCAGCAAGCTTCAAGGCGTAGACATATGCGTTTTCAGCGGCGTTGCTGAAATCGGTAGGAAACAAGATTTTCATGACTATTATGCTTTAAGAATGAACCGCCTTCGCTTCATCAAAGGCATACTTAAGCAGATCCAGGGGGGTGATCATTCCGACCAGTTGGTCTTTGTCATTAACAACGGGAAGCGCGTGAAAAAGGTTCTCGCGAAACAAGTCCACGGCAATGGTAGCCGCATCGTTTTCTTTGAGCTTGACCAGTGTTTTGGTCATAATCTCAGAGGCCAGTATGGTTGAAAAAATCTGGCGATTGCTCTCCAGTGCCTTTTCGGAACGGAAAAGGGTAAAATGATGCTCCATGCGATGGATATCGCCCTTGCTGATGATACCCAGGATCTTGCGGCCATCAACCACCGGTATATGCTGGATATGGTTGGAGATGATCTTGTGACGAACGGAGTCGAGGGTTTCATCAGGATCTGCCGTGATGAGATCGGTCGTCATAATGTGCTTGACTGCTATCCACTTATCCATGAGAGATGTATTTGATGGTATTGATATTTGATTCAACCGAATCTGGTATTCACTGATAGGCGTAGGTCAGTAAGTCGTGTGACGTCACGATGCCTACAAGTTCGCCATCATCCACCACCGGCAAGGCATGCAATGCGTTGGCTCTGAATATATCCGCCGCCAGCCCAATGGTATCCGCGGATTCGATCCGAAGCGGTTCGCGAGACATAATATCCCTGGCACACATATCCTTGTACATATCCTGGCAGACTGTCTCTCCCGCCCAGGTCGTGGCGAGCATATGCCGGATCTTGACATAATCTGTCTTTGAAATAATGCCCACCAATGTGGCGTGTTCTACGACCGGGATATGGTGAAACGAATGCCGCTCAAACAATGTGTGGATCTCATCGATCCCCGTTTCCGGCCTGACATACACCGGATTGCGGGTCATAATTTCTGAAACGGGCTTGCTGGTATCCATAATCCATACGGTGCTGAGGATGTGATCAGAAATAAAAAAACCGGGGCCCGTCACCGAACCCCGGCAATTTGAAATCACACCACTTTTATCATCTTGGCCTTCTCAGGAACGTTTACCATTTTAGGCAGTTTCAATTGAAGGATTCCGTTTTCATAGTGGGCTGCAATCTGGTCAGCCATTATGTTTTCAGGAAGCCAAAAGGAACGCTTAAAATCGCGGAAACTAAATTCCTGCCGCCTGTAGTCTTCTGTCTTTTCTTCTTTCTTTTCTTCTGTAGTAGCGCTGATGATCAGAACTCCCCGGTCTACCTCCACTTTGAAATCTTCTCTCTTCATCCCCGGAGCTGCAACATCGATGACGAAGGCATCTTTTTCTTCCTTCACATTGATCGCCGGCATCATGACGTTCATGTCCAGGTTCCAGTTTTTGAGAAAATCGTCGGTTTCGGCAAAGAAGTTTTCCACCCAATTCCTTTTCCCCATCAGCTTTGTCGGTTCATTCCATTTAATGAGTGACATGTCTGTTAGTTTTAAAGGTTAAGAAAAAACTCATTTGACGACTCAAATGTGTAGGAATTATCATCCTGATGAAATGACGTGAATCATTAGGAGGGATGATTTGAAGCAGAGAGCATAGAGCAGAGTGCAGAGTGGCAGATCGTAACGCAGTGAATACTTCGACGCTGCTCAGTACAAGGATCCCGCCAAATGCAAGGCATTTGTTGCGGGAGAGCAGAGGGTAGCAAGAAAATCTAGCGATTGCGCAAACCCCTCAGTGAAGTGAATCCATTTGGCGGGAGAGCATAAGGCTCTATGCCCTATGCTTTTTTAAGACAACCCCGTAATCGTCCCATCATTATCTATATCCATGCCTTCCGCGGCTGGAATGGCGGGTAACCCGGGCATCCTCATCATCTCTCCGAGAATCGGCACCACAAATCCGGCCCCCGCAGCCACTTCAAATTCACGGATGGTGATGGTGAAATCGACGGGGCGACCAATTTTGCGCTCATCATCGGAAAAAGATTTCTGCGTCTTGGCCATACAGATCGGCAAGCGATCAAAACCGGCCTTGGCAAATTCACGTAACTGCGATTTCGCTTTAGCGGAATATTCAATATGGCTGGCGCCATATATTTCGGTTGCAATGATCCTGATCTTTTCTTCCACCGAAAGCGCCCAGTCATACAAAGGCTTATACGCATTTTGCCCGGCATCGATGACATCTACTACCGCCTGGGCCAGATCACGGGTTCCTTCACCGCCATGTGCCCAACCTTTTGACAACACGGCCTTAGCGCCAAGTTCCTGACACTTAGCCTGGATAAAAGCAATCTCCTCCGGACTATCCGAAATAAAACTATTGATGGCTACCACCGGTGTAATGCCAAACTTCTTACAATTTTCCAGGTGCTTACCCAGATTCTCAAAACCTTTCTGCACACGGCCGAGATCCGGTGTATTGTACTCTTCCTTCTTTGCTCCGCCATGATGACGCAGCGCACGAACCGTGGCGACTAGAACAATTGCCTTTGGCTTTAACCCGGCGATCGGACATTTCAGATCGAGGAATTTTTCAGCCCCTAGATCGGCACCAAACCCGGCTTCGGTCACTACATAATCCGCCAATGACATCGCGGTCTTGGTAGCGATGATGGAGTTGGTACCCTGCGCGATATTGGCAAAAGGTCCACCATGAATGATGGCAGGATTACCCTCAAGTGTCTGCACCAGGTTGGGTTTGATGGCATCCTTCAACAACAAAGCCATAGAACCCTGCGCATTGATATCGCGGGCAAACACAGGCTTTTTGTCATACGTATACCCGATAAAAATATTCCCAAGCCTGCGTTTGAGATCTTCAAAATCTTTCGACAGGCAAATGATCGCCATGACCTCGGAAGCGGCCGTGATATTAAATCCATCTTCCCTTGGCACCCCATTGGCTGTACCGCCGATACCAATCACGATGTGACGCAAGGCACGGTCGTTCATATCCATCACCCGCTTCCATACGATGGTGCGTGGATCGATGTCCACCGGCTTGTTTTTAAATTGAATAGTATTGTCGATAAGGGCGGCCAGAAGGTTGTTGGCTTTCTCAATCGCCGCAAAGTCACCCGTAAAATGGAGATTAATATCCACCATCGGAATCACCTGTGAATATCCGCCACCGGCAGCACCCCCTTTAATCCCAAAAACAGGACCGAGGGAAGGCTCACGCAAGGCTACAGCTGCTTTTTTCCCAATTTTATTCAGACCATCACATAATCCGATAGAAACGGTAGTCTTTCCTTCACCTGCCGGCGTAGGACTGATGGCGGTGACCAGGATCAGGTTACTCTTTTGAATCTTGGCTTCATCGATGAGCGAAAGGGGGAGTTTGGACTTGTATTTTCCATAATATTCCAGGTCGTCCTCAGCAATATTGAGTTTGGCAGCAATAGTCCGGATATGTTGGATCGGGGCATTCTGGGCGATCTCGAGATCGATGTTGACCTCTTTAGCAGCAGTTGGATTTGTCATATGTCTTGAGCTTATGTCCGGGGTGTCAGCAAACTCCTTGCCATTACCGAACGTTCCGGGAAAAATACAAACTCAAATGATTTTGAACCCTATGCCCTGGTTTTAGGTCAGCTGATGTGGTCTAAAAACCGACCATCCTTGTAAATCAAGGTTCCATCGGCTATAATCTCCCCACCCTTTTTCATATCGGAGATCATATCCCAATGCACGGTGGATTGGTTTTTACCCCCGGACTGGAGGTACGATTGGCCGACAGCCATATGGATGCTCCCTCCGATTTTTTCATCAAAAAGAATATTGCGGGTGGCCCGCTGGATCCGGTAATTGGTACCGATCGCTACTTCTCCAAAATACCGGGCACCTTCAATGGCAAAAACCTGGTCCAAAACAGCCTGTCCTTCCTCAGCTTCCCATTTCATCACCTGGCCTTTCTCCACGGTGAGGGTGATACCCCGAACATCGTGTCCTGAGTACACAGAGGGATAATCAAAATGCACTACACCCTCCACACTATCCTCCACCGGGCCGGTAAAGACCTCACCCGATGGCATATTGGCACGTCCATCACTATTGATCCAGGTTCGGCCTTTCACCGAAAAACGGATGTCCGTCTTTTCATTTTTATAGCGGATCTCATCGCAGGTGTTGAGAAAATCCACATACTTCTGTTGCTCTTTCCTGACCTCCAGCCATGCGGCTACCGGATCCGCTTCATCCAGGCGACAGGCATTGAAAACAAACGTCCCATACTCCTCGAGGGTCATTCCCGCCACATCCGCAGAAGCTTTTGTGGGATATTGACACAGACTCCGCACCATACTTTTGTCTGCAGTACGACTAAAATAAAACTGATTAGCCCGCGCGCCGGCAGCGGCCCTCCGCTTTTTCTGGTCGGGTGTCGCGGATTGATCTTCATGCAAACTATAGGGGGCACGGATCGCGAGATAGGCATCAAAGTGTTCCATGGCATACGTCTGAAACGCCGGTTCCATATCCAACACAGCTCCTTTCGCCTCTTGCCAATACACCAATCCCTTGTCGCGAAAGGCCAGATCATACTCGACGGCCACACCCGCACGCGCGGCTGCCCGATGGATCTCCAGCAATAGCGGTTCCGCAAGAAAGGAACTGGACACAAAAAGACGCTGGCCTTCCTGAACATTCAGGCAGTAATTCAACAACAAATCCGCATATTTCTGCATCAAGGCGGAGTCAGGCATGTAGGGCTGTGACATCATGAGATTTACCAGGTTTTTGGTTGATACGGATAGCGTATGGTATAAGCCTCGCTCACATAGGTGCCCACCATTTCGCGAAGACGATCCATGTTTTCACCGGTCGTCGCGGAGATCAGGACCGTCTCCACGCTGTATTCATTACGCAATCGGTTCTGAATATCCTCTTCGATCTGCCGCTTTATATCATCATCAAGAAAAGCATCATAATTCAACTTCCGGTATTGATCGATTTTGTTGAGCACCATGATGGTCGGCTTTTGCTGCACTTTGATTTCCTGCATGGTCTGATGCACCGCATGGATATGATCTTCATACTGCGGATGTGAGATATCGACTACATGCAATAAAATATCTGCCTCATGTACTTCATCAAGTGTGGACTTAAAACTCTCCACGAGGTGGTGAGGCAATTTGCGAATAAATCCAACTGTATCACTCAGCAAAAAAGGCATGGTTCCCAGTACGATCTTACGCACCGTCGTATCCAGCGTGGCGAAGAGTTTATTTTCCACAAACACTTCACTCTTACTTAACACATTCATCAAAGTGGATTTACCGACGTTGGTATATCCTACGAGCGAAACTCTGATGAGCTCACCCCGGCTCTTTCGCTGTGTGATATTCTGCTGATCGATCTTCTCAAGCTTTTTCTTGAGCAAGGATATTTTATCCCGCACGATACGACGGTCCGTCTCGATTTCCTGCTCACCAGGACCTCGCATGCCGATACCCCCGCGCTGCCTTTCCAGGTGGGACCACAATCCCCGAAGACGAGGCAGGAGATATTGCAACTGCGCCAATTCAACCTGTGTGCGAGCTTGTGCCGTCTGCGCCCTTGAAGCAAAGATGTCGAGGATTAAACTCGTGCGATCGACGATTTTGATTTTCCATTCCTCCTCCAGGATACTCGTCTGCTTACCGGTGAGGTCATCGTCAAAGATGGCGAGGTCGATATCATGTTCTTCGATATACTTGCCGATCTCTTCCACCTTACCACTCCCGATAAACGTCTTCGAATCCGGCTTGGCCATTTTTTGAATATACCGTTTGACCGTGTCCGCCCCTGCCGTCTGTGCGAGAAATTCCAACTCATCAAGATACTCTACAACCTTCTCTTCCGTCTGCGGCGGCACGACAATACCGATCAGCACCGCGCGTTCTTTCCGCGGTCCTTCCTGCTTTTTCTTTTCACCAAGATTCCATTTGTTCCTAGCTATAGCCATGGAGCATTGTTATTTTGTTAGTCTGTAAAGGTATTTAATTGAGGGATAAGGGAGCAAAGGGCTAAGGGAGCAAGGGGCTAAGGGAGCAAGGGGCTAAGGGAGCAAGGGCAGAAGTCCCGTTCAGGGGATTTAGGGGCAGAAAGGCGGAAGGGCAGAAAGGCGGAAGGGCGGAAAGGAAATTAGAAGATCTTCCACTGTCGCTTAGGGTTTAGAAAAAAAATCTGCCCTATGCCTCTTTTGCCCCCGTCCCCTAAAGGGGAGGAAATGTCCTTTGCCTGATGCTCTATGCTCTATGCCCTTTGCTTTTTCATTTCCTCGCCAGCCACGACTCCGGATTCAACTTGGTCTTGTCTTGCCAAATCTCCAGGTGAAGCTCGGGATCTTCCGTGCCAAGGTAGCCAAGCACCTGGCCGGTAGTCACGGTGTCGCCTTTCTTGACATTGACACTCATGACTTTGCTGTAGACGGTGAAGTAAAGTCCATGACGCACCATGACCATATAATCATATCCGGGAATCTTGGTGACGGATGCCACAGTGCCGCCAAACAAACTTTTGACTGCAGCCTTTTCTTCCGCCTGGATATCTATACCGTTGTTTTGGACCATGATGCCTTTGAGCACCGGGTGCGGATGTTCGCCAAATTTATCCGTAATGAGACCACGACTGACCGGCCAGGGCAATTTCCCTTTGTTGGCCGAAAACTGTTCATTGAGAGCCTTGGTCTCCGGAGCGGCACTGAGACCTGAACTGGTCATCTTATTACCTTCTTCCCGGATCAGGCGGGCAATTTCATCATCCAGCTTCTTCTTCTTCTCGGTCGTACTGGCCAGTTGGGATTTGAGCTTTTTCTCTTCCTTTCCCAGGTCATTGACCAGGGACTGCTGGGATTTTTGTTCGGCCTGAATTTCTTTCTTATGCTCCTCTTCGGAGTTAAAGAGCAACGTCTTTGCCTTCCGATTTTCCTCCAACTGATGGATGAGGGTCAGATGCTTCTCCTTTTTGCGGGCCAGGCTCTGCATCTGGTGAAGGATATAACTTTTGTATTGCCGCAAATACACCCATCGGGCCAAGGCCTGCCCTATTGATTGTGCGCTTAGGATAAATATCCATGTCGGTTGCAATTGACTCCGCACATAAGCCGTCTGCAGGGCATTGGTGAGTCTGGATTCAAGCTCGCGGATGGCCAGTTCGGCCTCTGTTTTATTTCTTTCCTGCACCGCGGTCTCCTGGTCCACCTGTTTCAATTCACGATTGATCGACTCCAGCAATTCCTGCCGCTGACTGATCTGCGCATTCAGGGCCTTGAGCTGGTTAACGGTCTTGGTTTTACTTTTTTGGGTCTTTTGCAGAATCTCCGTGGTGGATTTGATCTGGCTCTCCAGGGCCTTGCGCTGCGCTTCGAGTTCTGTCCGGTCCTTTTGACCAAAAACAGACACTGTCAAGCCAATGAAAACAAGTGTTAGAAAGGACTTTCCTGACACATTATATTTTTTCATAATGTGAAGGTATGGAAAAAGGGAATTCCTGGGGTACATCAATCGTCATTTCCGAATATTCGAGGTCAAATACATTGGGCTGACCATCGATCACGAGGGTATTGGAGCGCTTAAAGGGAAAGCGCTGACCCGAATTGGTCCTCCGATACTCCGCATAGACAGATGACCACTCGCGATCTAGCGGATCGGTGATTTCGGACCGCACAAGCAGGGATGAGTCATCAAACCAGTGCCTGGCATTCATGCCATTGACAGATTGGAAAAATACAGAGCCGTCCGGCTCCACCATGGAGGTCTTGATCCGGGGAGGCATATAAGCACCTGCCGTAAATACCCTGGAGAACATATCAAAATCCGCCGGGACATTATACTCGCGCAGAAACTCCGAGGTCCCATAGATCGCATAGGTATGTTCAAACCGATTAATAAAATAAGCGGAATCCGGCGTGACGAGCATGCGGCCCACTTCAAATCCCAGTTTGGAGATCTGGACCCAAATGATGCTATCCCTGAGGATGCGGACATTAACCCTGGCACTCAGCCGCTGTCCATCCCAATCGATCTTGCCCTGTCCGGAGGCTTCAAACCAGGTGTAGTTGAGCTGCGTAGCCATGACCTTTTTGACCATAGCGGTCATTTCGGGGGACATATCTGCAGTTGCCCCTGGCAGATCACCGGTGGCCTTTTTCTTGCTGGCACAGGACACGACGCCCAACAGCAGAACAAGACAGCAACTATACAGAGCAATTCGCATCATCATGTGTTTAGAAAGAGGACGTTTCAGATCCCGGTATGTAACAACAAAAGAGGAATTAAGGTGCCTTGGCATCCGAAATTTTTGATTTTAACTCAGGATCGGTGCATCCGGCATCCAGGGCCATCTGCCACTGCTTCACCGCTTCTTCGGTGTTTCCAAGCTTCAAACTGATATCCCCGGCCAAATTGTAAGCATCCCCATAGGGATCTGTGGTCAACACTTTTCGAATCAACCCATCCGCTTCCTTGTACTTCTTCTGATTGTACAGGACTTCAGCCAACATTTCCTGGATCCTTGGCGGAAGGTTCTGATAGCCCATGACTTTTTCTGTCATGGCAATGGCTTTGTCACTTTGGGTAATATGTCGACTCAACGCCAGACTGTAACAGGTCATTGTCTCCGGGTTTTTCGGATCCAGACTAAGCGCCGTTTCAAAGGTATTGGCTGATTTTTCCAGATCCCCCTTTTCATCATAGACCAGCCCCAGGACATTGAGGATACTTATTTTCTGAACGGTATTGCGGCCGGTCATCACCAATGCATCCTGCAAGGTGGACAAGGCCTCGTCATTCAGCCCGGATTTATATTGTCCTACACCCTGAGCATAATAGAGAAATGCCTGATTTGGAAAATTTTCAATCCCAAGTCCTGCCTGACGGATCAACTCATCATAAGATCGCTGGGCCATAAGCAGGGACAACATCTGTTCCCAGACGACATAGACCCCACCGTTAAAAGTAGTGGATAGCCGATACGCCTCAATCGCAGCTTGCCGCTTCCCTGCTATAGACAAGACATCTCCACGCACCGCATATGCCTTGGCTTCTTTAGGATGCGTTTCGACAAGCGTTTTGGTCAGGTCGAGCAAAGCATGTCCCAATATCGTATCCTTTTTGTCTGAGTAGTCTACGACATAGGGAATCAATTCTTTCAGTTTGAGGTCGATATCCACAGTTGGATTGGATATTACCGGAGCGATCGACTGCAGAAATCCCGGATCATCACCTTCTTTTTTATCCGTACTGGCCATAGCCAGTTTGGCTCTGGAATTTTCGGGATCGATAGCCAGGATTTGTTGATAGTACTGCCGGGCCCGGTCATTCATTCCGGACTTCAATGCGTAGGAGGCCGCTAAAAATTTA